>CAVYVY010000014.1:0-231139 GCA_963772145.1 uncultured bacterium | reverse complement strand
GCGGACGAGGTCCGGGCGCTGGTGGGCCGCCTCTCCGTGGGCGACGTGCCGCTGGTCGAGATCCTCGGCGCCGCCCAGTTCGACCTCGGCGGGGGCCAGCCGCGCTGGATCGGCTTCTACGCGCAGTCGACTGAGCCCGACGGCCTGCTCATCGAGGCCAACATCGATCCATCCCGCAGTATGATCACCGCGTTCGGCACGCAGATGGGCGTCGCAACCTGGAACCCCGGCGCCTGGGTCGTGACCGACAGCGATCCGACGCCGATCGACGGTGCGTCGTGGGGTGAGGTCAAGCGTACGTACCGCTGACGTCGCGGTGCGCGGACAGGAAGGGGGCGCCCGCCCGAGCGCCCCTCGCCTGTCAACGCCCCGGTAACACCTCGACAAACCGCCCCAGCGCGTCCGCGAACTCATCGACCCGATCGCTGAACGGCCAGTGCCCGGACGGCTCCAGCGCGAGGGTCGGCACCCCCGCCGCGGCGAGCAGCTCGCGCGAGCGGGCACAGGCGCCGCCAGGCTGACCCGCCACGTAGAGCTTCGGGCACGACAGCGCCGCCAGACGGTCGGCCAGCGTCTCGGCGATCGAGAGCGCCACGAGTTCGAGGCTGTTGGCGTGGAAGAGGGCGGGGTCGCACAGTCGCAGGCCGGCGAAGTAGCCACGCTGCGCCGGGTCGCCGGCGCCGGCCCGGTAGACCAGCAGACGGAGCCGGTCGAAGCCGCCGGCGGCGAATGCCGCCGCGGTCTGCCGCGCCGCGGCGCCGCTGAATACACAGTCGCCGCGCGACTTGTTGCCATCGACATCGACGAGGCCGGCCACAAGTTCGGGATGACGCTCCGCCAGCAGCAGACCGGTCACGCCCCCCTGCGAGTGCCCCACCACGACGACCGGCCCCGTGTCCCCGGACCGCAGCCACGCCGCGAGGTGATCGGCCTGCTCCGCCAGGGACCACGGATGTTCGGTCCAGGGACTGCGTCCGTAACCGGGCAGATCCGGCACCAGCAATCGCCACGGCGCCAGATCGGGACGCGCGCAGAGGTGTTCGAAGCAGAGACCCGATTCGCCGAGCCCATGGATGAAGACCAGCGCGGGGCGCCCGGCGTCGCCTGCGGCCTCCCGATCGATGACATGCATGCCGTAGTCGAACCGTCGGCGGCACCGGCCGGGCGTGCTGGACGTGCCGGACGGCGTGAACGGGGTCGTCATCGGCTCCACTCCTCCAGGAACGCCGTCACGCTCGCGCCGGTTGGCAGCCCGGCCATGATACGGTAACATCGCGACGTCGTGCATCCCCCGTATCCGGAGGTCATCCATGCGCCACGCGCCCCTTGCCGCCCTGCTCGCCGCGCTTACGCTCACTCTGGCCGTCGGTCCGGCCGCGGCCCAGACCGCGGACCGGCTCCCCGACTACGCCGACGGCATGGAGTGGCTCCCGCAGAGCCCCAGCGTGACGGCGGGCGCGCCGGCGGCCTTCGCCAACCCGGCCGCCTGGGCCGCGGCCGGCCGCGCCGAGTTCGCCCTCTGGTGGAACGATCGCCACCTGCGCCGTACCGGGCTCGACAACTGGGGCCTGTCGTTCGGCCGCCACGTCGGCTTCGCGCTGGACAGCCGCGTCCTGCCGGTGCCGGGCGGCACGACCCGCCTCACCGACTGGCAGGTCGGCGTTGCCCGGGGCGACCGGCGCGCGCACGCCGGCCTCGCCTACCGCTGGTCGAGCGGCGACGACGACGGGCTGCGACACGACCAGGCGCTCGCCCTCGGTCTGATCGGCCGGCCGGGCCGCGCCGTCTCCTGGGGCCTGGCCGGCGCCGCCTCGCTGGAGTCGGCCGCGCGCCAGGCCACGGCCGACCTGGGCGTGCGTCCGTTCGGCACCCCCGCGCTGACCCTGTTCGGCGACTACACGCTGCGCCACGGGGAGGATCCGGCCGACGGCCGCTGGGGCATCGGGATGGAATTCCGTCCCCTGCCCGGCCTGCATCTGGGCGCCCGCGTGCGCGAAACCGACGACACCGACGACTTCCGCTTCACGCTCGTGGCCGGCATGACGCTCGGCGGCACCGCCTACCACGCCCTGCCCGCGTACGATCGCGGGGGCCACGCCACCGGCACCGCCTTCCTCGTGCGCGCCGCCGCCCCCCACCGCAGCCTGGTCGTGCCGGACGCCCTGCGTCCCGATCGCCGCCCGCGCTGGGCCGCGATCAACCTCGAACACCGGATCCTCACCTACCAGAAGTACCGCTGGTTCGACGACTCGCGCGTGGCCTGGCTCGACCTCGCGCGCCGCCTCGACCGCCTGCGCGACGCACCCGACATCGACGGCGTCGCGTTCAACCTGGCCGGCCTGCGCCCCCGCCCTTCGCTCGCCTGGGAGCTGCGCCGCAAGCTGGGCGAACTGCGCGCCGCCGGCAAGGAGGTCGTCGTCCATGCCGACAACCTCGGCATGCTCGACACCTGGCTCGCCACCGCCGGCGACCGTCTCACCCTCGATCCGCAGGGCAGCGTCACCCTGCCCGGCTTCGCCGCCCGCCGCACCTACGTGCGAGGTTCGCTCGCCAAACTCGGCGTCGGTTTCCAGGAACTGCGCTTCATGCCGTGCAAGAGCGCCGTCGAGGTGTTCGCGCGCGACGAGATGAGCGAATGCGAGCGCGAGCAGCGCCAACGCCTGATCGATGTCGCCTACGAGACCGTGCGCGACGGGGTCTGCGCCTCGCGCCGCCTCGCGCCGGCCGCCTTCGACAGCCTGGTCGACACGCGCGTGATGCTCAGCCCCGTCGCCGCGCGCGACGCCGGCCTCGCCGACGGGCTCGGCCGCTGGTCCGACGTCGAGACGTGGGTGAAACAGGAACGGCACGGGCGCTGGACAACGCCGTCCGCCCCGCCGCCCGAGCAGCTGCCCGACGAACGCTGGGGCCGCCCGGACGAGGTCGCCGTGGTCTTCGCCGTGGGCGAATGCGCCATGGATTCCGGCATCCGCGGCCGCGCCACCTCCGCCCACCTGCGCCGCCTCGTGCACGACCGCCGCGTGAAGGCCGTCGTGTTGCGCGCCGATTCGCCCGGCGGCGATCCACAGCCGAGCGACCTGATCGCCGAGGCGGTGGCCAAGCTGGTCGCGGCCGGCAAACCGGTCGTCATCAGCCAGGGCGACGTGGCGGCCTCGGGCGGCTACTGGATCAGCCTGGGCGGCAGTCGTCTGTTGACGACCCCGTTCACGGTGACCGGCTCGATCGGCGTCATCTCGGGCTGGTTCTGGGACGACGGCCTCGGCGACAAGCTCGGCATGCGCGCCGACGGCGTGCAGCGCGGCGTCCACGCCGACCTGTTCGCGGGCCTGCGCCCGCCGCTGCTCGGCCTGTCGATCCCCACCCGCCCGCTCGACGACAGCGAGCTGGCCCTCGTGAAGGGGTACATCCTCGGCATGTACGACCAGTTCGTCGGCAAGGTGGCCGCCGCGCGCGGCCTGCCCGAAGCGCGGGTGCGCGAGCTGGGCGGCGGCCGGGTCTGGATGGGTGACGACGCCATCGCACGCGGTCTCTGCGACGCGCAGGGCGGTCTCTCCGACGCCATCGCCCTGGCGCGCGACCTGGCCGGCATCCGTCCCGGCGACGAGGTGGTCCTGAGCGAATTCCCGGCGCGGCGCCTCGTGGAGCTGCCGAAGCTGGGACCGTCGCTGCCCGGTCTGTCGACAGGAGTGGCCTGTCTGGCGCGGGTTCTGGGCGGCGGCGGCGCGCCCGACGCGGTCGCCGCCAACGCAGCGGCCGCGGCGATCCTGCCGGGCCCCGCCGATCTGTACCTCCAGGGGATCACGGCTCAGCCGGGCCGCCCGCTGCTGCTCACCCCGCCGGACGGCCTGCCGGAGCCGTGGCTCGGACCGTGGTAGGACCGGCGCCGCCTGTCCGCGCGGGCGGGCGGACGCGCGGCCTCACGATCGGCGTTTGAGCGGCGGCGCCGACCGGCGGCCGTCGAGGAGATGGAACAGCGCGAGGATCGGATGGCGCCACACCATGCGCGGTCCGGCGTAGCGCATGACCACGCGGACCCGCTCCCGCATCGCGGGAGCGTAGCAGTGCACCGGGCAGTTGACGCAGGTCGGCTTGCCGGCGCCGAACGGGCAGCGCTCGATGCGCTGCCCGGCGTACTGCAACAACTCACGGCACTCCGCGCAAGGCCCGGCCCCGCCGCCATGGTGCGCGCGGCAATACAGGCCGATCATCGCCTGCACGGTTGTCACTTCGCGCCTCAGGCGGCGCTCCGCCGAAAACGGGCCGATCACCGGCTGCCTCCACGGCCAATCGTGCGGCGCGCCGGCGTCAGACCGGCGCGCCCCGTCCGTTTCCGCGCCTAGAACACGAACCAGGTCCCCAGGGTGAAGCGCTGGCCGTCGAGTTCGTCGTCGGGACCGGTCTCGGTCGTGAAGTTCATGACCTCGAAGCCGGCGCCGAAGTGCTCCGTGGCCTGCCACTTCAGATTCCCGAACAGCACGGTGTTCTGCGTGAAGATGACCGTGGCGGCGCCGGCCAGGTCGTCGTCCTCGGGATCGTCGATGCCGCCGCCGAGGTTGGCCTGCAGACCGCGGCCGAGATCCACGGCCGCGCTGACGAAGCCGCCTTGCGCGTTGATCGAACGGCGGACCTGCCGGTTGTAGTCCAGATCGTAGCGGACGAATTCCCGGCCGATCCCCTTGCCGGTCCAGGCCTCGCCGTTGAGCGTGAGGCGCGGGCCGAGGGGCAGCTTCCATTCACCGCACACGAGCCAGGCGTTGTAGTCGGTGTTGAACGGTGCGTCGTCGACCGTGTCCGTCAGGGAGTTGCTGCGCCCGCCGACGCCGATCGCCAGCAGACCCTTGCCGTCGCGCAGGCCGCTCCACGCCAGCCGGCCCAGGAACCACGGCATCTGCTCTTCCGCTTCCTGGGTGTTCGAGTTGCGGTGCTTCATCATCCCGGCGAGGAACTCGAGCTCGCCGGTCTTCTGGCGCACGGTCACCTGCGGCACGCGCCACCAGAGGTTGCCGCCCCAGGCCAGCACCCCGAAGTCGAGCGTGCCGGGGTTCTGCTGGGCGATCGGGATCCAGTCCTGTCCGGCGCGCAGGGCGAAGCCGCTGCTGTGGGAGACGTCGACGAACCCGAGCCGCAGGCGCGGCAGCAGATTGTTGGTCGCGTTGTCGCCGTAGAAGTCCATCTCGAAGACGCTCTTGTAGGTCCAGGCCCCCTTCGTCTGGGTGGCCGACAGACCCAGGCGGGTGTCGCGCGGATTGAAATTGACGCGATCCTGACCGTCCGCGGTTACATAGCTGCCAAAATCGAGCCCGGCGCGCAGATCCGCCGTGTCGTAGGCGATCAACAGCGAGCTGCGGCCCCAGATCTTCGTCTCCACCGGCTCCGCCGCGGCCACCAGAAGGGGCGTGGCCAGGACAGCCGACGTCAGGACCAGGGTAATAACCAAGATTTGCGCTGCCCGACGAGGGCGAGGCGAAGAGCTCGGGCGCATGAGCGAATCCTCCTGCAAGGGGGGGGGAACGGATTCCTGTCCGGCTCCTCACGAGAATTCGTGCGTCGTCCGGGGCCGTCACAGCTTACCGAGCCCGTGCATCAAGGACAAGGAAAAGGCCTCGGGAGTTCTGAAGCTGCCGCGCATCATCAGGATACGGCCGGCGACGGCATGAACCCTCCGGTGCGCGGCCGAGTACTTGCCGCCTGAGAGCCAACCCCCTACACTCAGGGTGACGCTTAGGTCTGCACGTGGGGCGACGATTGCGGCGGGAGGCGCCATGAAGTTCAGGTGGCTTTGTGCGGCGATGCTGGCATTTGCGGTCGCGAGCGCCTCGGCTCCAGGCCTGGCGCAAGTGAGCGAAATCTCCGTCGGGCTCTACGCAGACGAGGACGGAAACGCAAGTCGGCTCACAATCGCGCCCTATGAGCCGTTCTGGCTGTATCTGGTCCTTGATCGCCCGGTCTCGGACCTGCCCGCGGCGGTCGGACATCCGATGCTTCTCATGTACTACTCGCTGCAGCTGCGGTGCCATATCGAGATTCCCGCAAATCTCTGGATCATCAATTTCGATACATCGCTGGGCGGACTGTGCGGCGTATTTTTTCAGAACACGAATCCTGACATCGATGCGTCCTACATGTATAACGTGATGCTCTGGCCGTCATCCACCACCTGCCTGATCGACCGCTGCCTGATGCGCGTTGGCCTCATGGCGCTGGACAATGATCCCGCTGCGATCGGCTTGAGTGTCGGAGCCGACGGCGGGACGGACGACGGGCTGCCGACATTGCATGTACTACTTCGACAGCCGGTTCGTCGTCAGCCCCTGTGACGGGGTGCTCGGCCTGCGACCGCTGCCCGCCGGCCCGAACTCGCCGGTTTTCACGGTCAACGACACGCTGGTGCCCGTCGATGCGGTCAGCTGGAGCGCGGTAAAGACCCTCTATCGCTGAGCCGCGTGAGCCAGGGCGACCGTCGCTCGAATGCGAACCGCCGCGCTGGTCGATTCGGGGCGGGTGGAGCAGACTCGGGGGGCGGCCAGACCACCTGGAAGCAATTCCTGAGCATGGGGGCCAACATGCGAACGAGCTGGCGAATCGCGACAGCGGCAATACTGCTCTGCGTGATGGTCGGATGCAGCGAGGACAAATCCACCGGTCCGCAGCCGGAGCAGATCACGGGCGTCTGGAACGCCACCAGGGTCGAGTATGTGAGCATTCCCGCGGGCACCGCCGTCGATCTTGTCGCGCTCGGAGGAACCGGCACGCTCACCCTCAACGACAACGACACATTTCGGCTCGTCGTCGCGCCTTTCGCCGAAGCACAGCGCACGACGGAGGGGACGTGGACCCTGAGCAGTGACATACTGAGCCTGACGCCACAGGGGATGCTGTTCTCGTGGCAATTCGACGTCGCGTTTTCCGGCGACAGCCTGGGGCTCAGCGGCGCCTCCGTCGAATACGATTTCAACGAGGACGACACGCCGGACCAGGCGACGCTCAATCTCCTGCTCGCTCGCACCCCGACATTCCAGAAATGACTCCCGCCAGCGCGGCTGCGAACCCTACAGTTCTTACTTCGGGCGGCTGCCGCTGCGGTCGGGGCTGGCTTCAATCACCCAAGAGTGAGAACTCAATTGTAATGAGTGCATTGACCTGACAGCCCTGACCCTCCTTCCCTGCCCCCGCCCCCTGTGGCCGGGGTTGGTCACCACCTTGCTCGTGTTTCCCACCTGACCTGCCCCGGCCCTTTGTCTTTGCCGCCGTCATCGACGTTTCTTCGGTCGGGGGCTTGTTTCTCGCCCCGCCGCCCTGTTACACTCAATGCAGCGCGGGCCTTGTCCTCTCGATCAACCCGGGCCGCGCGCTGCGGACTGTCGGAGCGAGCACTGCGCTCGTGGCTTTTCCACCTCGCTCAGTTGTCCGCTTCTGGCCGGGGCAGGTTGGCGGCGTGCCGTATGCTTTCGCTCGCCTGCCCCGGCCCACTCCTTCGCCCCTCTCTCTTAACGACGACCCCCGACTCCCGCCTCATTGACGCCCGTGTGACCGGATCGCGCACCGACCCGAAAATCTGCGGCAGGAGTGCTCGCGGGTGTGTTCAGCTCGTCTGCGGTGCCGTAGACTCGGGCGTCAGCGCTTGACCAGCGCGGCGCCGCTAGACGTTTTCACGGACAGATAGAGGGCGGACCAGGGCCGCTTCCGGAGGTTGAGTATGAGCGCCAGGACCAGCCGCACGCGCCGACGTCGTCAACCGCCGCGACGGGCCGTGCCCGGCACCTCGCCGGGGCAGCTCACGCCGCCGCCCGACGCGCTGCGTCCGTCGTCAGTTTGTTCGCGTACGGGCCCGACGATCATCTGGAGATTGCCGACGCGGATGCGGAGGCGGTGCGGCGAGCGCTGGCGCGCTGGCCGGTGGTCTGGGTGAATGTGGACGGGCTGGGGGATGCGGAGCTGGTGGGGCGGTTCGGGGCGCTGTTCGGGCTGCATCGGCTGGCGCTGGAGGATGTGGTGCACATCCATCAGCGGCCCAAGGTCGAGCACTACGCGGACCACATCTACATCGTGCTGCGGCTGCCCGATCCGGGCGCCGAGGGGCTCGAGTCGGAGCAGATCAGCCTGTTTCTCGGCCGCAATTTCGTGCTCACGTTCCAGGAGCGGCCGGGCGACGCCTTCGCGCCGGTGCGCGAGCGGATCCGCGGCGGCAAGGGGCGCCTGCGCGCGGCCGGGCCCGACTACCTGGCCTACGCGCTGATCGATGCCGGGGTGGACAGCAACTTTCCGGTCATCGAGGCGCTGGGCGAGCGGCTCGAGGACATGGAGCTCGAGATCGTGGAGCGGCCGGGGCGCGGGGCCGTGATCGCGCTGCACGCCATCCGCCGCAGCCTGCTCAACGTGCGGCGCGGCATCTGGCCGATGCGCGAGATGCTCGGCGCGCTCAGCCGCGATGCCGACCCGCTCGTGGGCGACGAGACCCGCCTCTACCTGCGCGACTGCTACGACCACGCCGTGCAGATCATCGACCTGCTCGAGACGTATCGCGAGATCGCCGCCAGTCTGCTCGAAGTCTACCTGTCGAGCGTCAGCAATCGCATGAACGAGATCATGAAGGTGCTGACGATCATCTCCACGATCTTCATCCCCCTCACCTTCGCGGCCGGGATCTGGGGCATGAATTTCGCGCCCGACTCCTCGCCCTGGAACATGCCGGAGCTCCGCTGGCGCTACGGCTATCCGCTCGCGCTCACCGTCATGGTCGGCACGGCGATCGGATTGTTGATCTGGTTCCGGCGGCGGGGCTGGCTGGGAGGCGCGGCGACGGCTCGCCCCGGAAGCGGGAGCCCGCGAGCGACGACGGCGGGCCCAAGTAGCTGCATGCGAAATGAATTAGCTGCTCTTTACCCCGCCGCGGGCGAGGTCGTGTCCGGGACCTGGCGCTCGGTGAGCGGCCGCGCCCTGTCAAACCTTTGTCGGCCGCCGCGACCGTCATACCGACACCTGGTTCTGGCGCAGAACCCCGGCGAAGGTGCAGAATCCCCGTGAACGCCGCGCAACAACAGCCCGAGCCGCCCGCGCGCAACGACGCCGCCGCCGACTCCGGGGTCGGCCGGCGGCGCGGAACCGCTCGCGATCGTGGCGCTGGTGCGCGCCGCGCAGGCGGGCGACGCGGCGGCGTTCGAGCAGCTCTACCGTCTGCACGTCGGCCGGGTGTACGCGCTCTGTCTGCGACTGGCCGGCGACGTGCCGCGCGCGGAAACCCTCACCCAGGATGTGTTCGTGCGGGCCTGGCGCAAGCTGGCCTCCTTCGCGGGGCGCAGCGCCTTTTCCACCTGGCTGCACCGGCTGGCGGTGAACGTCGTGGTGGAGGAGATGCGCGCGGAGGCGCGGCGCAACGGCCGCGTGGTGATGATGGAGGACCTCAGTCTGGTGGAGGCCCCCGGTCGGGAGGCCCCTCCCGGCACGGCGCTCGACCTCGAACGGGCCATCGCCGCGCTGCCGGCCGGCGCGCGGCTGGTGTTCGTGCTGTACGACGTGCAGGGCTACCGGCACGAGGAGATCGCCGCCCTGACCGGGCTGGCGGTCGGAACGAGCAAGGCGCAGCTGCACCGCGCCCGGCGGCTGCTGCGGGAGGAGTTGGCATGAGTTGCCAGAACGAGAACCTGCGGGCCCGGCTGGACGACTGGATCGACGGTCTCCTCGCCCCCGCGCACGCCGCCGAGGTGGCGCAACATCTGGAGCAGTGCGCCGACTGCCGTCGCGATGCGGACGCGCTGCGCGCGCTGCTGCGCGACGCGGCGGCGCTGCCGCCGACGCTCGAACCGGCGCGCAACCTGTGGGACGGCATCGCGGACCGGCTCCGGGTCGAGGAACCGGACGCGCAGCCCGGAGTCGCACCACGCCGGTTACGGCCGACGCGAAGCCTGCCGCGCCGTGCGGCCGGACATCGCGGCCTCCGTCCCGGCTGGACCTGGTCCGGCTGGCTGGCCGCCGCGGCCTGTCTCGCGCTCGTACTGCTGACGCGGGGGCCGGACCGCGGGCGCGTCCCCGGCGCGACCCGTCCGGACGCCGTGGCGCCAACCACGCCCGTGGCGCGACGATCCGCTCCTGGCCGCCACCCTGCGCGACCTGGAATCCGGCAGCCGCCAGGCCCAGGACGAGTATCTGGCGGCGCTGCGCGGCGTGGAGTCGGACGCCGTCGACCCGGCGGCCGACGACGCGGGGATCCTGCGCGGCCTGCGGACCATCGATGCGGCGCTCGCCGAAACGCGCGCCGCCCTGGAGAGCGAACCGGGCAACCCGCTGCTGACGCGCCTGCTGGCGAGCGGGTACGCCGGACGGATCGAGCTCTTGCGCCGCGCGACGCTGCAGACGACGCGCGCCCTGGCCTGAGTCAACGGGGCCGGGCAGCGCCCGTGCCGGCCCGAGCGAAGGGAGCGAACCATGACCCGCGGAACGCAACACCGCCTGGCCCTGACCGCCGCCGCCCTGGTCGTCGTGACCGCGGTCGCCGCCTGCGCCCAGGCGCAGGAGAACATCGACCGCAGCCTGCCGGCCGCGCCCGACGGCACCGTCACGATCAAGAACCTCGCCGGCAGCATCACCGTGGAAGGGTGGGCAGAGGCGAAGGTCTCCGTCACCGGCACGCTCGGCGACGGCACGGAGCGACTCGACGTCACCGGCGAGGGACGGCGCACCATCGTGGAAGTGGTCCTGCCGCGCCACGCGCGCCACGTCGAAGGTTCCGAGCTGCTGATCCGCGTGCCGAAGGGGAGCCGGGTCGAGGTCGAAGCGGTGAGCGCCACGGTCGAAGTGACCGACTGTCACGGGCGCGCTCGATCTGCAGGCCATCAGCGGCGACATCATCGCGCGCGGCGCCGCCCGCGAAGTCACCGCCCAGACGGTCAGCGGGATGATCGTCGATCGAGGCGACGAGCGCCAGGATCGCGGCCGAATCGGTCAGCGGCGACATCACGGTCGAAGGCGTCCGCGGCGACCTCGAGATTTCCACCGTCAGCGGTGACGTCTCGCTGAAGGCCTCCGGCGAGATCGAGCGCCTGCGCTTCAGACTCCGTGTCGGGCGAGCTGAATTTCACCGGAGTGCTCGCGCGCAAGGCCACGCTCAAGGCCGAGAGCCACAGCGGCGACGTCACGCTCGCCCTGGGCGACAGGCCGGCGGGCGACTTCTCGATCACCACCTTCAGCGGCGAGATCGACAACGCCTTCGGGCCCCGCGGCAAGCGCACCAGCCAGCTACGCCCCGGGGCGCGAACTGGAGTTCACGCTCGGCGACGCCGGAGCCCGCGTGGACGTCACGACCTTCAGCGGCGACGTCTTCCTGCGTGGAACGCTAGTCCGCCCGTTGCGGCGCGTCCGCCCGGGCCCTAGCCCGGCGCCGGGCCGGGCGCGCCACCCCGCTTCTCCTGCAGCCCGTGCCGCACGATCCCCCCCTCGAGCATGTAGATGACGTCCTCGGCGATGTTGGTCGCGTGGTCGGCGATGCGCTCGACGTAGCGCGAGGCCGACAGCAGGTGCAGGAGGGCGTCGATGCGGTCGGGGCGGGCCTGGATGGCGTCCTTGATGCGGCGGTACATGTCGCGGTTGATCGTGTCCACGCGGTCGTCGTCGGCGCAGACCCGGCGGGCGGCCGCGGCGTCGAGTTCGCACAGCGCATCGAGACTGTCGTGCAGCATCTGCCGCGCGCTGTCGGCCATGCCGGAGAAGTCGTAGGGGATCTCCAGCTCGGCCGCGTGCGCCACGGCGAGCGCCCGCGTCCGCCACGTTCTCGGCCAGGTCGCCGATCCGCTCGAGGTCGTTGTTGATCTTGAGCACCGCCACGATGAACCGCAGATCGCTCGCCACCGGCTGGTAGAGGGCGAGCACCTTCAGGCACTCCTCCTCCAGTTCGACCTCGAGGCGGTCCACCACGTCGTGCGCGTCGAGGACGCGCCGGGCCAGGGCCGCGTCGCGCTCCGTCACCGCGCGCACGGCCAGCCGGAACGCCTCCTCCACGATGCCGCCGATGTCGAGCACGCGCTGCTTCAGATGGTCGGTCTCGATCTGCAGGTGTCTGGGCATGGACGACGGCTCCTCCCTCCGCCGGCGCGGCCGCGGACGCGGCCTAGCCGAAGCGGCCGCTGATGTAATCCTCGGTCTCGCGCAGGCGCGGGTTCGTGAACAGGTCGGCCGTGCGACCGTACTCGATCAGGCGGCCGAGGTACATGAAGGCGGTGAAATCGCTGGCGCGCGACGCCTGCTGCATGTTGTGCGTCACGATGAGGATCGTGTAGTCGCCCTTCAGTTCGGCGATCAGCTCCTCGATCCGGGCCGTCGCCAGGGGATCGAGCGCGGAGCACGGCTCGTCCATCAGCAGCACCTCGGGCTCGGCCGCGATCGCGCGGGCGATGCACAGCCGCTGCTGCTGGCCGCCGGACAGGCCGAGTCCGCTCTCGTGCAGGCGATCCTTCACCTCGTCCCACAGCGCGGCGCCCCGCAGGCTGCGCTCGCACACCTCGTCGAGGACGCGCCGGTCGCGCTCGCCGTCGATCCGCAGCGGATAGACGACGTTCTCGTAGATGCTCATCGGAAAGGGATTCGATTTCTGGAACACCATCCCCATGCGCTTGCGCAGCTCGATCACGTCGACGGCGGAGTCGTAGATGGAATCGCCGCTCAGCCGCATGTCGCCGGTCACGCGGACGCCGGGCATCAGGTCGTTGAGGCGGTTGACGGAGCGCAGCAGGGTCGACTTGCCGCAGCCCGACGGGCCGATCAGGGCGGTCACCTGGCCGCGCGGCACGGCGAAGGAGACGTCGAAGAGGGCCTGCTTGGCGCCGTACCAGAGGCAGAAGTGCTCCACCTCGAGCACCGCCGTCTCGCGGGCGACGCTCTCGTGGACGACCGCGGTCACGTTCTCCCCGCGCGCCGCGGCTTCGAGCCGGCTGCCCGACATGGCGTCTCCTCCAGCTAGAACTGACTGACCAGATAGCGCCGGCGCAGGCGGCGGCGCAACAGGACGGCTCCCACGTTGAGCGCGGCGATGAGCGCGATCAGCAGCAGCGTGGTGGTGAACACCATCGGCCTGGCCGCCTCGCTGTTCTGGCTCTGGAATCCGAGGTCGTAGACGTGGAAGCCGAGGTGCATGAAACTGCGCTGCGCGTGGACGAACGGCCACACGGCGTCGAGCGGCAGTTCCGGCGCCAGCTTGACCGCGCCCACCAGCATCAGCGGCGCGACCTCGCCGGCGCCGCGCGCCATCGCGAGGATCATGCCGGTCATGATGCCGGGCATGGCGCGCGGCAGGACGATGCGTCGGATCGTCTGCCACTTGCTCGCGCCGCAGGCGTAAGACCCCTCGCGCATCGAGCCGGGAACGGCGGCCAGCGCCTCCTCCGTGGCCACGATCACGACCGGCAGCGTCAGCAGCGCCAGCGTGAGCGAGGCCCAGAGGACGCCGCCCGTGCCGAACGTCGGCGTGGGGAGCTTGGCCGCGAAGAACAGGCGATCCATGCCGCCGCCCACGATGTAGCAGAAGAAGCCGAGGCCGAACACGCCGAAGACGATGCTCGGCACGCCGGCCAGGTTGTTGACGGCGATGCGCACCGCGCTCACGATCGCGCCCCCCCGTGGCGTACTCGCGCAGGTAGAGCGCGGCCAGAACGCCCAGCGGCAGCACGGCCAGCGACATCAGCAGGGTCATCACCACGGTGCCGAAGATCGCGGGGAACACGCCCCCCTCGCTGTTCGCCTCGCGCGGACCGGCGGTCAGGAACTCGCCCCAGCGCGACAGGTACACCCGCAGCCGGCCGGCCGCGCCGAGCCGGTTGGCCGGATAGACCCGCACGATGTCCGCCAGCGGCAGGCGCCGTTCGACGCCGTCGGCGGTCGCCGAGCAGGAGCGAGAAGCGGGCGTTCTCCGCGTCGAGCGCCGCGATCCGGGCGCGCAGGCGCGCGAAATCGGCCGCGCCGACCGCCTCCGCCCGCGCCAGGGCGGCCTGCGCCTCGCGATGCGCCGGCGACCCCGCGCCCCGGCGCAGTTCGGCCGACCGGGCCCGCAACCGGGCCCCCTCGAGACGCCGGTTCACCGCGCCGATGTCGCGGGTTTCCAGCCGTCTGCGCGCGTCGCGCCGCCGATCGACCTCGGCCAGCCGCGCCGGCAGTCGGCGCCAGGCGGCGGCCGGGTCGGTCACGGTCGGCTCCCCGTCGACGGCGAGACCGCGCAGTTCGCCGTAGAAGCGGCCCCACGCGAGCCGCTCCACCACCAGCGCCCACTCCGGCCGGGTCTCCGCGGTGACGGCCCCGTCGTCCACCCAGCGGAAGTGCTCGCCGGTCAGTTCGAAATTGCCCAGGCGCACGCAGCCGACGGCGCGCCGTCGTCCTCCGGTCCCGCCGCCGGCCGGCGTATGGCGCTCCACCCGGGTCACCTCGCCCATCACCGCGCCCGCCGTCGTCTCCAGACGCACGACCGGTCGCGGTCGGAAACTGTCCAGGCCCTGCGCCACGACCAGCGCCAGCAGCCCGAGGATCATGGCGAGACAGATCACCAGGGCGCCGCCGGTGAGCCACACCAGCGGCTCGCCGCGCGCCAGCAGCGTGCCGCCACGTCGCGCGTCGCCCGAGCGATCGCGCCGGGCGCGCCGCGGCGACGGCGCCCCCGGTGCGGCGTCGACGACAACCGGTCCCGCGACCGCGGCTGGCGGGCTGCTCGCCGTTCACGTCCCTCTCCTCACAGTTCGAACGCCCGCCGGCGGAAGCGCTGGCGCACGATCTCGGCCACGGTGTTGAGCACGAAGGTCATGACGAACAGCACCAGCGCCGACAGGAAGAGGATCCGGTAGTGCGTGCTGTCGCGCACCGCCTCGGGCATCTCCACGGCGATGTTCGCCGACAGGGTGCGGAAGCCGTTGAAGATGTTCCACTCCAGGATCGGCGTGTTGCCGGCGGCCATCAGCACGATCATCGTCTCGCCGACGGCGCGTCCGAGGCCGATCATCACGGCCGAGAACAGGCCGCTCATCGCCGTGGGCACCACGATGCGCACCGCGGTCTGCCACGGCGTGGCGCCGGCTCCGAGCGAGGCGGCGCGCAGATGTTCCGGCACGCTCGACAGCGCGTCCTCGGCGATCGTGTAGATGATCGGGATGATGGCGAAACCCATCACGAAGCCGACGACCAGCGCGTTGCGCTGCACGTAGGTGCCCATGAGGTGCCCGCGCGGATCGAGCCCGAGCCCGCCCAGCAGGAAGCGCCGTGCCGACCGCCAGCGCCAGCGCCGGCGAGGCCGCCGAGCAGGGCGAGCAGCAGCTCCGCGAGCCCGGCGCGGGAGCGGCTCCAGCGCCGGTAACGGCGTCGCCACGGAGCGGCCAGACGCGGCAACGCCAGCGCGGTCGCCACGGCCGCCGCCGGCAGCAGCAGCGGGATCCAGCCGCCGGTCGCGACCGCCGATCTGCCCGTCGAGCCAGCGCTTCAGGTCCCCCGCGAACAGCAGGCGCTCCACGGCGGGACCCAGCAGCGCCGCGGCCGCCAGGCCGGCCGGCAGCGCCAGCGCCAGCGGCAGGAAACGCCAGCGAGCCGAGGCGGATGGCGGCGCCGTGGCGGCAGCAGTTGCCAGAGCAGGGCGCCCGTCAGGAAGGCCGCCGGCACCGTCACGAAGCCGCACACGATCGCCGGCACGAACCGCTCCGCGAAGGGGGCGATCACGATCGCCGCCAAAAAGCCGAGCACCACGCTCGGCAGGCTCGCCATCAGCTCGATCGTCGGCTTGACCCCCGCCTTCACGGCGGGCGACAGGAACTCGCTCGTGAAGATCGCCGCCAGCAGCGCCAGCGGCACGCCGAACAGCAGCGAGAAGAGGGTCGCCTTGAGCGTGCCGAAGACCAGCGGCCACAGGCCGAACTTCAGCTCCGACTCGTCGGTGGCGCTCGACGACTGCCAGACGTGCGCCGGCCGGGCGTAACCCTCGTACCAGACCGGCGCGAAGAAGGCCGCGAGCGAGGCCTCGGGATGCCGCGCCTCCAGATGCCACAACGTGAGGCCGGCCGCGTCCGCGGCCAGCAGCGCGTCGTCCTTGGGCGCCAGCGCGATCGCGGTGACCGCGCCGCCGGCGGCGGTGCGCGCAACGGCGACGCGGCGCCCGCTCGTCACGTGGAAGGCCTGCACGGAACCATCGGCGAAGCCGGCGGCGAACAGCCGGCCGCGCGAGGAGACGCCGAGCGCGGTGACCGCGGCGCGCGGTCCGTGCAGTTCGCGCGCCAGCGTCAGCACCGCGCCGTCGGGCGTGACCGCCTGGTCGGGCTTCACCAGGAACCAGGCCCGGATCAGGCCGCGCGCGTCGCCGACGATCAGCGTGACGCCGCCGTTCATGAAGGCCAGCGCGGTCAGGGCCGCGCCGTCGGGTGTCAGATCGACCGTCTCGGCGAGCGCCGGCGCGCCGCCCGGCCCCGCGGCGAAGCGTTGCAGCGTGCCGTCGCGCCAGACGGCCAGCACGCTGCGGCCGTCGCCGGTGACGAGCAGCCGGTCCGGCTCGCCGTCCGGTCCCGCCACGTACGGCAGATCCGCGGCGGTGGGCTGGAAGGTGACGTCGCCGGTCAGGAGGTTGCGCCGTTCGCGCACGGCGAGGCGCGCGAGACGACCGTCGGCGGTCAGCACGGCGAGCACCGGACCGCCCTGGGTGGCCGCGATGCCGAGCCGTCGCACGGCGGGACCGCCCGGCGGCAGGAGCGCCTCTCGCGGCGCCACGCCGGCCTCCCCTCCGGCGTCGAGGGTGGCCAGCCACACGCTGCCGTCGGCGAAACCGCAGGCGGCCACCCCGCCCTGGACGGGGAAGGCTGACGCCGTCAGCTCCTGACCGGGAAACAGCTCCCGCCCGGCACGGGCAACGCCGTCGTCGAGCCCGAAAGTGTGCAGGCGGCCGTCCGGCGTCACCGTGCGGCCGATCCGCACCTCCTCGTCCAGGAGGAAGTGCAGCGGCGCGGAGCCGGCGGGCGCGGCCGGCAGATCCCGCGCGCGGTCGAGCCGGGCGCCGCGCAGCAGCGGCAGCGCGACCCAGAGCAGGAAGACCATCACGGTCAGCACCTGCGCGATGGTCGCGATGCCGCCGACGGTGATCAGGCCGCGCGCCACGCGGTCGGCCAGCTTCACGCCGCGGGTCGTGGTCCGCCGCCGGGTGCGTCCCGTGAATCTGCCGGTCGCGGCCACGGCTCCTCCGGAGCGGGAAGGCGGGCGACGGCAACCCGCCGCCGCCCGCCGGGGAAACGATCCGCGCGGGTCTAGAAACCGGGCTCGATGCCGACGGCGCGCAGCGCGCCCCGCGCCATCTCCGCCGTCACGGGATAGTAGCCGTCCTTCACGACGACCTCCTGCCCCTGGCGGCTGAAGACATAGCGGGCGAACTCGCGGCGCAGCGGATCGAGCGCCGCGCCCGGCTTCAGGTTCACATAGACATAGAGGAAGCGCGACAGGGGATAGTCTCCCGTGTAGGCGTGCGCCGGCTCCGCCGGCACCAGCGGCGAGTCGGCGTCGAGGGCCAGCGGAATCGCCCGCACGTCCGCGGTCCTGTAGCCGATGCCGCTGTACCCGATGCCGGACTTGTCGTTGGCCACGCCGTTGACCACGGCCGAGCTGCCGGGCTGCTCCTTCACCGATGCCTTGTAGTCGCCCTTGGCAAGCACGTGCTCCTTGAAGAAGCCGTAGGTGCCCGAGGCCGAGTTGCGCCCGTAGAGGCTGATCGGCAGCGCGGCCCAGGCGCCGGTCAACCCGGCTTCGCCCCAGGTGCGGATTTCGGCGGGATGCCCCGCGCGCCGCGTCTGGGAGAAGATGGCGTCGACCTGCGCCAGCGTGAGACCCGGCAGCGGATTGTCCTTGTGGACGTACACCGCCAGCATGTCGATGCTCGTGCCGAGGGCGGTCGGCTTGTAGCCGAACTTCCGCTCGAACTCGTCGATCTCCGCCGCCTTCATCGGGCGGCTCATCGGGCCGAAGGCGGCCGTGCCGGCGATCAGGGCCGGCGGCGCCGTGGACGATCCCTTCCCCTCGATCTCGATCTGGACGTTCGGATAGACCGAGCGGAAGCCTTCGGCCCAGAGGGTCATCAGGTTGTTCATGGTGTCCGACCCGATGCTCTTCAGGCTGCCGGACACCCCCTCCACCGGCTTGTAGGCGGGGAGCTTCGCGTCGACACCGACCTGGGCCGTCGCCGGCGTCGCGAGCGCCGCGGCCGCGATGGTGATCGTCAGCAGCAGGATGACAGGGAGCTTGCGCAGCATCGACGCCACCTCTCTCCGCAGCGGACTGCGGCAGATCCTAGAATTCCAGCTTGTAGACCAGCTGGAGACGCTGGTCGTCCTTCCAGGTCGCGCCGGGTCGCGGTCGGCGCCTTGCCGAGCTCGTTGGCGTACGGGTCGTAGCTCGTGTTCTCGAACGCGGCGATGAACATGTTGCCCTTCGCCAGATCGTAGGAAACACCGCCGGTCATGACGGACACGCCGGTCTCCTGGTCGGACGTCGTCACGTCGTCGTCGGCGTCCGGATCCGTGAAGCTGGCGCGTCCGAACAGGGCCCAGCGGCTGCCGGCGTCGGGGAGCCTGACGGAGGCGAAGGCCGACCAGGACTGCCCGCGCAGCCCCGTGCGGTCGGCGCCGCTGCCGGTGCCGAAAACGCCCGCCTGGCTGTTCTCCGACGTGAAGTACTGGCCGTAGACGGTGACCTGCGGCGACTGCCAGCTGACCATCCCCATCAGGAAGTTGAAGTCGACGCCGGCCGCGTCCGGGCCGTCGAGCGTGTTGTCCTTGCCGAAGACGCCGGCCGCGGTGAGCTGCAGGCCGGGCACGGCCGCGGCGGCGGGCCGCACGCTGATCCGCCCGCTCGCCAGCTTGTTCTCGTTCTTCTCGGCCTTGTCGTAGCCACTGCCGTTGGTCAGGGCGATCTGGAAAGAACCGAGCCGGCCGTCGTACTTGGCGCTGCCGGTCCTCCCCTTCGCGTCGTCGAGCTTGCCGCCGAAAGCGCCGTTGAGGCCGACGCCAAGATCGGCCGTGCCGTACAGACCGGAGCGCTCGAGCCAGTTGCGGTCCTGCGCGCGGTACGGGTTCATGCTCTGCTCGAAGTCGTCCGGCCCGACGTGCTGCATGCCCAGGCGGGCCCGCACGTCCGTCAGGAAGCCGGCGTCGCCGAGCAGCATCTCCGCGAACAGGTATTTGGTGCGGAAGACGTAGTTGCCGTCGAGCGCGTTGGCCGGCTTGACGGTGATCGGCTCGTCGCCCTCCTCCTGGGTCACGGTCGTGCTCGTGGACGCCTGTTTGACGTCGAGCGTGTACCGGAAGCTCAGCCAGGGATTCGCCTTCTTCGTGATCGTCACGTAGCCGCGCTTGAGCGAGAATTCGTTCGCGGTCACGTCCTGGATGTCGTAGCGGCTCCAGTCGATGTACGCTTCGCCGCTCAGCTTCAGCAGATCCTCCAGCGGATTCTCATTGGCCGCGCGCGCGCCACCATTGACCAGCGCGAGCATCAGGACAGACACCGTCACCGCGATCCTCAGCCGCACAGTCGTCCGATTCATCGGGATCCTCCTGCCTGGTTTCGGTGCGTCTCCCCGCGCTCCACCCCCGACCGGGGCAGCGTCGACCGGTCCGATCCGGGCTCCGCCGCTGACGCGAACAGACGTTGACACGGTAGAACGGGAAGTTTCATTACAGATTAGGCTGGTGTGAGGATTTCGTTAAGAAGAGTAAGTAACGGCAGAACAAGCTCTTATGGAATGACGACGGTAAACGTGCTGCCTTCCCCCGGTGCGCTCTCCACCCCGACAGATCCGCCGTGGACCTTCACGATGTGCTTCACGATGGCGAGCCCCAGGCCGGTGCCCCCCTGCTGGCGGCTGCGCCCGCGGTCCACGCGGTAGAAACGCTCGAACAGACGCGGCAGATGTTCGCGCGCGATACCGCAGCCGCCGTCTTTCACGCGGATCTCCAGGCCGGCCGCCGACCGCGCCGCCGACACCAGCACGGGACGGCCCGCCTCGCTGTACTTGAGCGCGTTGTCCACGAGATTGATGACTGCCTGTTCGAACAGGGCGGCATTGAGGCGCGCCGTCAAGTCCGACGCGCAGTCGAGCGTGACCGGGATCCCCCGCCCGCGCGCGAGCGGTTCGCACGCCTGCAGAGCGGCCTGCAGCGGACCGCACACCACGGTGTCCGCCAGTTCGGCGCGGGCCTCCGCCTCTTCCTGCTCGAGTCGCGAGAGCGTCAGAAGATCCTCGATGATGGCGTTGAGCCGGTCGGCCTGTCGCGCCACGATTTCAAGGTAGCGCTGCGTCTCCCCGCGATCCTGTGCCCCCCCCTCCAGCAGAGTCTCCACGAAGCCCTTGATCGCGGTGATGGGGGTCTTCAGCTCGTGCGAAACATTCGCCACGAACTCACGCCGCACGGTCTCCAGACGGCGCAGCCGCGTGACATCGTTGAGGACGACCAGCGCGCCGATGCCGTGTCCGGCTTCGTCGCGCAGCACGGTTCCGTGCGCCTGCATGACGCGCTCACCGCCGGTCCGCCCCGGGTCATCGAGGCGGAACTCCCCCTCCTGCGGCGCGCGCGCCGCCAGCACCCCGCCCACGAAGCGGCGCAGGTCCGCGTCGCGGGCCACCTCCGCCAGCGGGCGGCCGAGCGCCCGCGGGATCTCGACCCGCAGCAGGCGGGCGGCGGCCAGGTTCAGCTCGATCACCCGCTCCTGCTCGTCGACCGCGAGCACCCCCTCCATCATGCTGGCCAGCACGGCTTCGCGTTCGCCGCGCTGGCGGCCGGTCGTGGTGAGCCGGTCATCGAGAGCGGCGGCCATCCCGTTCAGGGCCCCGGCCAGATCCGCGATCTCGTCGGGGCCGGCGCGCACCGCCCGGGCGCCCGGATCCCCCGCCGCCAGGCGGTCGACCTCCGCCCGCAACACCATCAGCGGACGTGCCAGCCCGCGCGCCAGCCAGCCCGCCGTCAGCCCCGCCAGCGCCGCGAAGATCAACCACAACGGCGCCACCCGCCGCGCGAACGCGCGCACCGGTGCGTCCACGGCGTTCAGCGGCAGCGCCGCGCGCACCGCCCCCGCCACGCGGTCGTTCCCCGACCGGGCCGGCGACGGCACCGCCACATAGAGCAGGCCGCGACTCTGGGACGGGCTCGCCCGGGTGGCGACACCGACCCGGCCGGCCAGCGCCGCGCCGATCTCCGGACGGTCGCCGTGCCCGCCCATGACTCGCGGGTCTTCCTCTGAATCGCCCAGTACCACGCCGTCGGGCAGGATCACGGTCAGACGCATCGACGTGCCGCGTCCGAGCGCCTTGCAGAGGCTGTCCACGACTGCCGCGTGTTCCGGAGCCAGGCGTCCCGCCAGCAGCGACTCGAGCCGGCGCGCCTCCGTCTCGAGCCCGGCCGCGGCGGCCGACAGGGCCGCGCGACGGTAGTGCCACGAAGCGACCGCGCCACAGGCAACCAACGCCGCGAGCGAGAGGGCGAGGCAGGCGGGGAAGAGGTGCCAGAAGAGGGTTCGCCGGCGCATCAATTGTCCTTGAACCGGTAGCCAACGCCGCGCACGGTCTCCACGTAGTCGTCAGCCTCACCCAGCTTGCGGCGCAGACCGTAGATCTGGACATCGACGGAGCGCTCGGTCACCGGGTAGCCGTCGCCCCGCACCGCCTGCACGATCTGGTTGCGCGTGAAGACCCAGCCGGGACGGCGGGCCAGGAAGTGCAGCAGACGGAACTCGGTGGCCGTGAGGTCGATCGGCCGCTCGCCGGCCAGCACGGCGTGGCGCCCGGGGTGGATGACCAGGTCGCGCACGCGCAGGACGTCGCCCTCGACCCCGGGGGCTTCGGCGCGCCGCCGCAGCACCGAGCGCACGCGCGCCACGAGCACCTTCGGGCTGAACGGCTTGGTCACGTAGTCGTCGGCGCCGGTTTCGAGGCCGGCCACGACATCGGCCTCCTCGCCCCGGGCCGTGAGGATCAGCACCGGCAGTGCGCGCGTGCGGGGATCGGCGCGCAGCGTCCGGCAGACCTGAAGGCCATCCATGCCGGGCAGCATGAGGTCGAGCACGATCAGGTCGGGCGCCTCCTCGCGCGCCAGGGCGAGTCCATCCTCGCCGGACGCACAGCCAAGCACGCGAAAACCCTCGCGGGTCAGGCTGACGGTGATCAGGTCGAGGATGTCGCCCTCGTCCTCGATCACCAGGATGGTCTCGCGATTCATGCGCGTCACGCTCCGTTCCCGCCGGGGACCGGCGGTCCGGTAACGATATTCCGGAGGCGTGGCGGGGATGTGAGCATCCGATGAGGATTGCGTGAGTGACCGCCACGTCCTGCGGGCGGAGCGTAGCACGCGACGGCACGTCTGCCCATACCGCCCCCGGGCCGCGCCCGGCACAAAAAAAACGGCGGCCTCCCGCGCAGGGCAAGACCGCCGCCTCCAAAACCCCAATTGTTGATTGTACCGCCGGGGCCCCTGACTTTGCAAGCATAACCGGCCCGCCCCCGCCGACGATGCGCGCGTTGCAACCCCCATGGAATGTCCTATCTTAGGAGTCGCTCGGCCGCCCCGGCCGCGGAAAGGACCGCGTGGCGACACTCGTCTGGATCGGCTTCCTGCTGCTCGTGGTCGGTATCCTGGCCCTGGACCTCGGCATCTTCCACCGCCGGGACCGGGTGATCGGGTTCCGCGAATCGCTCCTCTGGTCGGCCGGGTACATTGCCGCGGCCTTTGCCTTCAGTGTCTTCGTCTACTTCCTCTACGAGCACCACTGGCTCGGCTTCGGCGCCGGGGCGCACCTGCGCGCCACGGGGCAGGAGGCGGCGCTGCAGTTCATCACCGGCTACCTGATCGAGAAGTCGCTCTCGCTCGACAACGTCTTCGTGATCGCGCTCGTGTTCGCCTATTTCGGCATTCCGCTGAAGTACCAGCACCGGGTGCTGTTCTGGGGCATCCTCGGCGCGCTCGTGCTGCGTGGCGTGATGATCGGGCTCGGCGCCGCGCTGATCGCGCGCTTCGAGTGGGTGACCTACGTCTTCGGCGGCATCCTGCTCGCGACGGCCGTGAAGATGATGCTGACGGATCACGAAGAGATCCACCCCGACCGCAACCCGTTCGTGCGGCTGGCGCGACGATTCTATCCGGTGACTTCCGAGCTCGACGGTCACAATTTCTTCACCGTGTGGCGCGGCCGCCGCGCGCTGACGCCGATGTTCGTGGCGCTGATGATCGTGGAGAGCTCCGACGTGGTGTTCGCGGTGGACTCGATCCCGGCCATTTTCGCGGTGACGCGCGACCCTTTCATCGTCTTCACATCGAACGTGTTCGCGATCCTCGGCCTGCGCACGCTGTACTTCGTGCTCGCGAGCCTGCACGACCGCTTCCACTACCTGCGGCACGCGCTCGTGGCGATGCTGGCCTACATCGGCGTGAAGATGCTGGTTTCCCACTACTGGCCGATTCCGAACCACGTGTCGCTGATCGTCATCACGGCGCTGATCGCCGCCGGCATCGTCGCCTCGCTGTACACCTCACGACGGCGCGAGTAGCGCCCGCGCCGCCGCGATCTGTTCCGGCTGTCCCCAGAGGTAGATCACGTCGCCGGCTTCGAGCCGCTGGTCCGGCCCCGGATTGCCCATGATCGCCCCCTCCCGCTCGACCGCCACCACGGACGCGCCGGCCCGCCCGCGCAGGTCGAGCGCGCGCAGCGTCACGCCGTCGGCGGGGCTTCCGGCCGCCACCGCCACCTCCGACAGATCGGCCGCGCCGAGCAGCGAAGCGAGCGGCGCCTGCGGGCGGAAAGCCCGGCCGCCGGCGGAGAGCAGGTCGTAGCGTTCCCCGCGGATCCGCGCCTTCTCCCGCTCGATGACCCGCGTGGGGGCGCCGTAGGCGGCCATCGCGGCGCCGGCCAGCTCGAGCGAGGTTTCGAACTCCTCCGGCACGACCTCGTCGGCGCCGAGCCGGTAGAGCGGCTCGACCTCGCCGAGATAACGGGTCCGGACCAGGATCTTCAGGCGCGGCGCCGCCGCCCGCGCCACCGCCACCACCTGCCGGGCGGAAGGGGCGTCGGCGATCGCCACGACGAGCACGCGGGCGCGCGCAAGGCCGGCGCGCGCGAGCACCTCGCGGCTGGTGGCGTCGCCGTAGAGGGCCGTCTCGCCGGCGGCGCGAGCCGTGCGCACACCGACCGGGTTCAATTCCAGCACCACGCACGGCACTTCCAGCCGACGCAGCACACGCGCCACGTTGCGGCCGTTCAGCCCATACCCGACCACCACGACGTGATCCGTCGCCGCCGCGACCGCCTCCCCGGACCGGCCGCCGCCGAGACGGGCCGACCGGTCGCCGCGAGCGGCCAGCGCGCGCAGCCAGCCGACCCGGTCGGTGCACGGCGCGAGCCGGGCGGCGAGCAGCGCCGCGAACGGCGTCAGCACCATCGTCAGCACGGTGACGGCGAGGAAGCGCTGATAGACCTCGCCCCCGATCAGGCCGTGGCCCGCGCCGGCGCGCGCCAGGATGAACGAGAACTCGCCGATCTGCGCCAGACCGAGACCGGCCAGCACCGCCACGCGCGGCCCGAGCCCGAACGCCAGCGCCGCCAGCCCGACGATCGCCGCCTTGCCCAGCACGACGGCGGCCCCCAGCCCCGCCGTGGCCAGCGGCTCGCGCCACCAGAGCGAGGGATCGAGCAGCATGCCGACGGAGACGAAGAACAGGCTGCCGAACGCGTCGCGCAACGGCACCATCTCCGCCAGCATCTGCTGGGCGTAGTCGGAGTCGGCCACGACCAGACCGGCCAGGAACGCGCCCAGCGCCAGCGAAATGCCCGCCCGGCTGCCGAGCCACGCCGTGCCGAGCACGACCAGCAGCGTGGCCAGCGTGAACAGTTCCCGGCTGCGCGCCCGGACGACCAGGCCGAGGAAACGCGGGAACAGGAAGCGCGCGCACACCACGATGCCGGCCACCATCGCCAGCGAGCCGAGAACCGTCAGCGCGGCGCGCTGCCAGGTCGCGCCCTGCGCCCCACCCAGCAGCGGCAGGGCCAGCATCATCGGCACCACCGCGAGATCCTGGAAGACGAGCACGCTCAGGCCGAAGCGCCCGTGCGGCGCGTCGTTTTCGCCCCGTTCGTCCAGCAGGCGCAGCACGATGGCGGTGGAGCTCATGGCGAGCAGGCAGCCGAAGAAGAGGGCCTGTCCGGCGGGAAAACCGCCCAGCGCCGCCGCGACCGCGCCGGCGGCCACGCTCAGGGCGACCTGCAGCCCGCCCGCGCCGAACACCAGACCGCGCAGGGAGAGCAGATCGCGCAGGGAGAGCTTCAGGCCGATGGTGAACAGCAGCATCGCCACGCCGACCTCGGCCACCGTCTCCAGACTCTGGCGATCGCGCACCAGCCCGAGTCCTCCGGGCCCCAGCAGCACGCCGGCCAGCAGCAGGGCCGCGACCGTCGGCACCCGCACCCGCCGCAGCGCGAAGATGACGACCAGCGAGACCGCCAGTACGGCGACGAGATCCCTGAGGAATGGCAGTTTCGGCATCGTTCCTCCGGCGACGCACCCTTGGGCATGACGGGCGCCCTCGCGGCGGTTATCCTAGCATCCGTGAGCCCCGCTGCCCCCCTCTTTCCCGGAGGCGCCTCCGATGCCCGCCCCGCCCACCCACGCCGACGTGCTCGAGGCCGCCGCGCGGATCCGCCCGTTCGCCCACCGCACGCCGGTGCTCACCTGCGCCACGCTCGACCGTCTGATCGGCGCGCAGCTCTTCTTCAAGTGCGAGAATCTGCAGAAGGTGGGCGCGTTCAAGTTCCGCGGCGCCTGCAACGCCGTGATGTCGCTGCCACCGGAGGCCGACGCGCGCGCCGGCGTGGCCACCCATTCGTCGGGCAATCACGCCGCGGCCCTGGCGCTGGCGGCCCGCCTGCGGGGCCTGGCGGCGCACATCGTGATGCCCGACAACGCGCCGCGCGTGAAGCGCGAGGCGGTGGCGGGCTACGGCGGCCTCATCCGCCTCTGCGCCCCCACGCTCGCCGCGCGCGAGGCGACGCTGGCGCAGGTCGTGAGCGAAACGGGCGCGACGTCGTCCATCCCTACAACGATCCGCGGGTCATCGCCGGCCAGGGCACCGCCGCGCTGGAACTGCTCGCCGAGGTGCCCGCTCTCGACACCCTCGTGGCGCCGGTGGGTGGCGGCGGACTGCTGAGCGGGACGGCGCTGGCGGCCGAGGGGGCGGCGCCGGGCGCGCGGATCGTCGGCGCCGAACCGGCCGGCGCCGACGACGCCTGCCGTTCGCTGCGGGAGGGGCGGATCGTGCCGTCGGTCGATCCCGCGCACCATGGCCGACGGCCTGCTCACCTCGCTTGGCGAGCTGACCTTCGCCGTCATCCGACGGCGCGTCGAGCGGATCGTCACCGTCAGCGAGCCGGGCATCGCCGCGGCGATGCGACTGATCTGGGAGCGGATGAAGCTCGTGGTGGAACCGTCGTCCGCGGTGGCGCTGGCGGCGCTGCTGGAGGGGGACATCGACGTGGCCGGCCGGCGCGTCGGCATCATCCTGTCGGGCGGCAACGTCGAACTTGGGAAGCTGCCCTGGCGCGACTGACCGTCGCGGGGCGCGCGCGGCGTCACTGGGCGAACGTCACCCGCACGCAGAACTCGCCCAGTTCCGAGGTGAACGGAATGTCGAGCCAGATCGCCTGCGAAGGGCCCTGGCACTGGAAGTCCTTGCCCCGGATCACGGTCGGCAGGCTCAGGTCGATGACGGTGCCGGCGCCGGCGGACAGTTTCGACTTCGCGCCGCCGGCCACGATGTTGACCAGCTCCGACACCCCGTCGATCAGCGTCTCGTCGTTTTCCACGGCGCCGGAGCCCATCAGCCGCCCCACCATCGCGGCGGCGGTGGCGGCCGGGAAGGAGATCGAGACCGTACCGCGCGCCGGACCGCTCATGCCGATGATCGCCGTCACCTCATGCTGGTTGGCCGAGCCGCGCGACGTGCCGAGCTGACCGCGCGTCGCCGCGCAGCCGAGCATGTTGGTGAACAGCAACTCGACGCTCTCGAGGAACGGATTGATATATTCGGCTTTCATGGGCTCCTGCTCCGTCCGGAGACACGACCGCCACTGTAAACCCCCCGGAGTATCGCCGTTACGAAGTCCGGAGTGAAGCAATTTTCTCCACCCGGCCCGCCCCGCTCCCGTTCCCGGCGTCGGCGTCAGTCCAGCCGCTTGCGGAAGCGCGCCGAGGCGATGCCGAGCACGCCGACGCCGAACAGCAGCAGGATGAGCGACTCCCGCCACAGGTCCGCCAGACCGGCCCCCTGCAGGAAGATGCCGCGCATGATGATGGCGTAGTAGCGCAGCGGCACCGCGTAGGTGACGAGCTGGATGAGCCGCGGCATGTTCTCGATCGGGAAGATCAGCCCCGACAGGTAGATCATCGGCACCATCAGCATGAACGACGCGCTCATCATCGCCTGCTGCTGCGTGCGCGCGAACGTCGAGACCATCAGGCCGAGGCCGAGCGTCGTGAGCAGGAACACCATGGTCAGCAGCACGAGCAGCGGGAACGAGCCGCGCATCGGCACGCCGAACCCGAGCGTCATCACGCCGCAGACCAGCAGGGTGTCGATGAAGCCGATGGCGTAGAACGGCAGCAGCTTGCCGACGATGAACTGCCACGGCCGGATCGGCGTGACGATGATCTGCTCCATCGTGCCGATCTCCTTCTCGCGCGCCACGGCCATCGAGGAGAGGATCATCGTCATGACCATCAGCACCATGGCGAGCACGGCCGGGACGTAGAACCAGCGGCTCTTCAGGTCGGGGTTGTACCAGACGCGCGGCTCCACCGTGATCCGCCCCGGCGGCCGGGGCGCGGCCAGGAGCGGGCGCCCGCGCGCCGCCGCCTCGCGCGCCAGCGTCGCCAGGCGCTCCCGCGCCAGTTCGGCCCCCCGCGCCGCCACGATGGCGGCCGCGTAGCCGAGCCCGACCGTGGCCGAGGCGGCGTCGCTGCCGTCGGCGATCGCCTGCACCGCGGCGCGCGTCCGGCCGCCACGTCGTCGCCGAAGCCGGCGCCGATGACCAGCGCCACGTCGGCCCGTCCCGCCTCCAGCCAGCGCTCGATCCCGGCGGCGGCCGGCTCCGTCCCCACCAGCACGAAGTGCCCGGAGGCGGTGAAGCGGTCGACCAGATCGCGGCTCTCGGCGGTGCGATCCTGGTCCACGAGCAGCAGCGGCACGTCGTGCACGTCGCGGTTGGCGGCGAAGCCGAGCGCGATCAGCTGCACCAGCGGCGCCACCAGGATCATCGGCATCATCCGGCGGTCGCGCCGGATCTGCTGGAACTCCTTGACGATGATCCGCCACAGGACCTGCACGGTCACGCCTCCCGGCGGGACAGCCGCGCCGAGGCGAGCCCCAGCACGACCACCGCGTAGACGCACAGGCCGACCATCTGCTGCCAGTACGGACCGAGTCCCGCCCCCTTGAGGATGATGCCGCGCAGCACGACCAGGTAGTAGCGCGCCGGCACCACGTGCGTCACGAACTCGAGCGCGGGCGGCATGTTGCGGATCGGGAAGATGAAGCCCGACAGGAACATCGCCGGCAGCATCGAGGTGATGATGCCGATCTGGAAGGCGACCGCCTGCGAGTCGGCCAGGGTCGAGACCAGCAGTCCCCACCCGAGCGCGCCGAACAGGTAGATGAGCGTGGCGACGAGCAGGTCGAAGTACGAGCCGCGCACCACCACCCCGAACAGCAGCCGCGCGGCCAGCCAGGATGATGACGGTCGCCAGCAGCGAGATGCCGAGATAGGGCAGCGTCTTGCCGACGATCAGCTGCGCCGTGCGCAGCGGCGCCACGCGCAGCTGCTCCATGGTGCCGCGCTCCTTCTCGCGCACGACCGACAGCGCGGTCGACAGCACCGCCGTCAGCATCAGGATGAAGCCGATCAGGCCCGGCACGAGGAAATGGCTGGAGCGCAGCTCGGGGTTGTACCAGACGCGCGGCGCGAACGCGAGGCCCGCCTCGCCGCCGTCCGGCAGGCCGAGCGCCTCGGCCCGTACGGTCGCGTTGAGCTGCTCCAGCGTGGCGTTCAGGTTCGCCAGCAGGGCGGAGGCGGTGTTGGCGTCGGTGCCGTCGACCAGCAGCTGCACCCGCGCCTCGCGACCCGCCGCGAGGTCGCGTCCGAACGCCTCCGGGACGACCAGCACCGCCCGCGCCCGGCGCCGCGTGAACACCTGCGTCAGATCGGCGTCGACCGGCAGAACCGCCACCACGTCGAACTGGCGGGAGGTGACCAGCGCGTCGACCACGGCGCGACCGGCCGCCCCCGGCGAGCGGTCCTGCACGGCGAGCGGCACGTGCTCGACGTCGAAGCTGATCGCGTAGCCGTACAGGACGAGCATGAAGGCCGGCAGGCCGAGCAGCATGGTCAGCGACAGCGGGTCGCGCAGCACCTGCTTCAGCTCCTTCAGGGCGATCGCGCGCAGTTGCCTCACGCCGCGCCTCCCCGCTCCGCCGTCGCCGCGAGGCGATCCGCCCGCTCGACGTGGTGGATGAAGACGTCCTCGAGCGACGGCACGATCGGCTCGACCGTGACCGGTCCGTTGCCGGCCCCCTCGAGCAGGATCCGCACCCGCCGTCGCCCCTCTTCCCCCTCGTCCACGAGGACGTGCACGCGGTTGCCGAACACCGCCGTCTCGAGCGCCCACGGCTGGCCGCCCAGCGCCTCCAGCGCCTCCACGGTGCGGGGGCACGACACCTCCAGCATCGTGGCGCCGGCGAACACCGTCTTCAGTTCGGCCACCGTGCCGAGCGCCACCAGACGGCCCGCGTGCATCAGGGCGAGACGGTCGCACTGCTCCGCCTCGTCGAGATAGTGGGTGGTGACGAAGACCGTCACCCCCTCCGCCGCCATCTCCTTGATGAGCCGCCAGAAGCGGCGGCGCGACAGCGGGTCGACGCCGCTCGTCGGCTCGTCGAGGAACAGCACCTCCGGCCGGTGCAGGACCGCGCAGGCCAGGGCGAGGCGCTGCTTCCAGCCGCCCGGCAGCGACCCCGTGACGAGGTCCTCCTTGCCGCGCAGGTCGGCCATCTCCAGGGCCCACGCCTCGCGCTCGCGCCGCGCCGCGCCGCGCAGGCCGTACACGCCGCCGTAGAAGCGCAGGTTCTGGATGACGCTCAGATCCTCGTAGAGGCTGAAGCGCTGGCTCATGTAGCCGATGCGCCGCTTCACCGCCTCGGGATCGGCCACGACATCCACGTCGAGCACCCGGGCCTCGCCCGACGTGGGGCGCAGCAGGCCGCACATCACGCGGATGGTGGTCGTCTTGCCGGCGCCGTTGCTGCCGAGGAACCCGAACACCTCGCCCCGCGCCACGGTCAGCGTGAGGTCGGCGAGGGCGGTGAAGCTCCCGAACTGCTTCGTCAGTCCGCGGATTTCGACGGCGGCGGTCACGAAGCTATCGCCCCCCCGTGCGGCCCGCCGCGCGGTCGAGCGCGGCCACGGCCAGCCGCACGAACGCCAGCGCCTCCGCGTGCTCGAGTCCGGCCCGCAGATGGGCGGTCTCGGCGTCGAGCAGTTCCGAGGAGGGGATCAGCCCCTCGCGATAGCGGTCGGCCGCCACGCGGCGGCTCTCGGTGGCCGACGCCAGCGCCCGCGCCGCCACCACCGCGGCGGCCCGGGCGGTGCGCAGATCGAGACGGCGCGTGGTGACCTCCAGCCGGATTCGCCGGTCGAGGTCGTCCAGGCGCGCTGCGGCCGCCGTGGCGCGAGCACGGGCGGCGGATGCCTCGGCCGCGACCCGGCCGCCGTCGAACACGTTCAGCGCGAGGCTCACCCCCACGTCCCAGGTGTCGGCGAACTCCCCAGCGGGCGGCAGGATGCGCCGATTGGGATTGCTGTAATCATAGCCGGCCGTGAGTGCGACCTGCGGCAGCCGCCCGGCGCGCGCCACGCCGACCAGCGCCTGCGCCGCCGCGGCGCGGGCCGCCAGCGCCGCGCGCTCCGGACGCGTGGCGAGAGCCCCCGCCACGAGCGGCGCGAGTTCTTCAGCCGCGGCATCGCCGCCCGGCGCCGGCAGCGGATCGACCGCCAGCAGCGACTGTTCCGCCGGCAGGTCGAGCAGGCGGACCAGATCGGCCTGCGCGATTTCCGCGTCGCCGTTCGCGCGCAGTCGCGCCAGTTCCGCGCGATCGCGCTCGACCTCGACCGCCAGCAGTTCGTGGCTCGCGGCCATGCCGAACTTCTGCCGGTTGCCCGCGTCAACGGCGTGAGCCGAATAGGCCACGATGGCCGCGCCGAGGACGTTCTCGCGCTGGCGCGCCACGGCGAGATCCCAGTAGGCCGCCACCGTCTCCAAAACGAGCGCCGCCTCGCCGGTGTCGGCGTCGCGCGCGGCCGCCTCCTCCTGGCGCGCCGTGGCCCGCGCCACCCCCGCCAGGCGCCCGCCGGTCCAGAGCGGCAGCGCCAGCGAGGCGCGGCCGGTCCAGTTGTCGGGCAGGTTCGGGAACAGCGTGCGGGGCGGCTGGCCCGGCAACGTGAGGGTCAGTTCCGGCACGTCCGACCAGCGGCTGTAGCCGCCCCGCAGGTCGAGCGTGGGCAGACGCGCCGCGCGCGCGGCGCGGGCGTCGGCGGCGGCGGCGCCGGCCAGAGCCTGCAGTTCGCGCAGGCGCGGCGCCGCGGCCCGCGCGCGGGCGACCGCGTCATCGAGCGTCAGGCGCAGGGTCTCGGGCGCGGCCACGGCGGGCGCCTCGTCGGCGCGCGACGGCGTGGCGCCGGGCGCCCCCGCCGCCAGCGCGCCGAGCAGAAGCAGCACCACGCGCGGGCCCCGCGTGCGGAAATACGAACGGCACATCAGGCAACCTCCCCGGCAACCTCGCGCGCAGCCTCGGCCGCGAGCACACGCGCCACATACACGTCTTCCAGCGACGCCCCGGCGGCGGCGCCCTGCGCGGCGCGCAGGACGTCGGGCGCATCGAGGGCCAGCAGCCGCCCGCGGTCCATGAGCGCCACCCGCTGGCACCGCTCCGCCTCGTCCAGGTAGGGCGTCGTCATCACGATCGTCAGCCCGTCGCGCTGCAGGCGCGCGAGCAGTTTCCAGAAGTCCCGACGCGAGACCGGATCGACGCCGGTCGTCGGTTCGTCGAGCACGAGCAGCTCCGGCGTGTGGATCAGCGTGCAGACCAGCGCCAGCTTCTGCTTCATGCCGCCCGACAGCCGGTCCGCCAGCCGCGCGCGGAAGGGGGTCATCCGCACCAGGTCGAGCAGCTCCTCGCGGCGCGGACGCCAGTCGCGCACGCCGTGCACCTCGGCGAAGAAGGCCACGTTCTCGTCCACGGTAAGATCGCCGTACAGGCTGAAGCGCTGCGACAGGTAGCCGACGCGACCGGCCAGCTCGCGCCCCTGCCGCGCGGGATCGAGCCCGCAGGTGCGGACGCTGCCGCCGTGCGCCGTGATGATGCCCAGCGCCACGCGCAGCGTGGTGGTCTTGCCGGCGCCGTCCGGGCCGATCAGCCCGAACATCTCGCCGCGCCGCACGTCGAACGACAGGTCGTCCACCGCGACCGTGGCGCCGTAGCGTCGGACCAGGCCGTCCACGACGAGGGGCCGTTCGTTGCCGTTGGTCACGACTTCCCCCGGGCGGCCGCCGTGTGCAGCCGCGCCTCGGCCGGCATGCCGGGCTTGAACAGGCCGTCGCCGTTGTCGAGCGCGATCTTCACCTTGTAGACCAGCTTCACCCGCTCGTCGCGGGTCTGGACGTTCCTGGGCGTGAACTCCGCCTGCGAGGCCAGGAAGGTGACCCGGCCGGTGCGGCGCTCGCCGCCGTCCGTGACCACGTCGGCCTCCTGACCCAGCTGCAGCCGCCCCAGATCGGGCTCCGGCACCCAGGCGGTGAGCCAGGCATGATCCAGGTCGGTCACGACCGCCACGACGGCGCCGGGGCCGAGCAGTTCCCCCTGCTCCACCGGGCGCGCAGTGAGCGTGCCGGCGACCGGGCTGACGATGACGGCGTCTGCGATCTGCTGGTCGAGCTGCGCCACGCGCGCCGCCGCCGCGGCCGCCTGGGCGCGCGCCGCGTCGATCTCCTCCACGCGGAAGCCGGCCCGCAGCCGGCGCAGCCGCTGCCGGGCCACCTCGAGCGCGGCGGTGGCCGACTCGCGGCGGTTGCGGGCGTCGTCCAGCGAGCGCTCCGTGCCGCTGCCGGCATCCTGCAGCCCCTGGAAGCGGGTCAGGTCCTTCTCGGCGGTGGCGAAGTCCGATTCGGCCTTCGCCAGGGCGGCCGCCGCCTCGGCCACGTCCTCGCGGCGCGAGCCGGCCAGACGCAGGCGCAGGTTGGCGTCGGCCAGATCGCGCTCGGCCCGGGCGGCGCGGCGGGCCAGCGCCAGATCGACCGTGTCGATGCGGGCGATGCGTGCCCCGGCCGCGACCCGGTCCCCCTCCTGCGCCTCGAGCGCGGCGACCGTACCGCCGACTTTCGTGGCGACCCGCACCTCCGTCGCCTCGACGTGCCCCGCGGCCACGATCAGGTTCGCGTCGCGACGCGCGCCGCAACCGGCGACCGCGAGCAGGACCGGCAGGGACAGCCACGCGATCATCGCGCGCGGCGGCGGACCGCTGAATCGCAAGCGCTTCATGTCACTCCTTGCGCCGGGCCGTCGTCAGACGGCGGCGCCGCTCGGCCGGTCACCCGCGGACGGGGCCAGCCCCACGGTGATCAGTTCCTCGATGTGACGCACGAACCCCTCGCGCGTGGGACGTGCCGCCGGTGGTTGTCCCAGTTCGAACAACCGTTCGCGGGCCGGCTCGGTGGCGAAGAAGAACATCAGACTGCCGACCAGGGTGAGGTGGGTCAGCAGCGGATCGACGGGGCGGAACTGCCCGTCGCGCACGCCGTCGGCGATGATGTCGCGGACCGTGCCGAAGATGGCCACGATGCGCGCGAAGAACCCCGCCTCGAGATGCTGCCCGCCCGCGATCAACTCGCGCATCAGCATGGCCGGAAACTCCGGGGTCTCGGCGGCGGTCTCCGCCCAGATCCGCACGAAGTCCCGCAGGCGCTGGTCGGCCGGTCGATCGCCGGCGGCCAGGGGATTCATGCGCGACTCGGCCACGCTCAGAATGTCGCCCAGGATCGCCGTGAACAGCCCCTGCTTCCCCCCGAAGTGGTAGTTGATCAGCGCCTTGTTCACGCCCGCCGCGCCGGCGATGGCCTCCACCGTCGTGCCGGCGAACCCCCGCTCCGCGAACAGCGGCAGGGCGGCGCGCACAAGCGCCGCGCGGGTGGCGACGGTGTCGTGACGGCGGGGCGCCTGGGGCAGGGTCGTCATGGGTCTCCCGATCTGGGCCGCTTATTAATTGAACGTTTAGTTAAACACAATTTCGGAGAAACGTCAAGCCCCCGGTTGCGCTCATAAGAGGAAAGGGATTATAATTCGAAGTATGTCGAATAATAGAACAATAGACGCTCAGCGGATTGCCGCCGGTTTCAAGGCGCTCGCACACCCTCATCGGCTGCGGATGTTCCAGCGCCTCGTCGCCTGCTGCGCCCCCGGCACCGTCTTCACGGCGGAGCCGGCGGCCTGCGCCTGCGCCGGCGAACTGGGCGACGGGCTGACCCTCGCCCCCTCCACCGTGTCACACCATCTGCGGGAGCTGCAACTGGCCGGCCTGGTCCGCACCGCGCGCCGTGGCCGGCACATCGACTGCTGGATCGATCCGGACGCCGTGTCGGCCCTCGCCGGCGTTTTCCTGCCGGCCGGAACGGCCGCGGGCGACCCGACGACGAACAAAGGAGAACCGACCATGACCGAACGTCAGCCCGACGACATCCGCGCCGAAGTGCGCGATCGCTATGGCGCCATCGCGCGCGACGGCGCCACCGGTTGCGGCTGCACCCCCGCAACCGCCGGCGCCTGCTGCGGCGCCCCGGACGGAATCGTGTCGGTCGCGTCGACGCGCCTCGGCTACTCCGGCGAGGAGCTCGCCGCCGCGCCGGCCGCCGCCGACCTCGGTCTCGGCTGCGGCAATCCGCAGGCGATCGCCGCGCTCCGGCCGGGCGAGACGGTGCTCGACCTCGGCAGCGGCGCCGGCCTCGACAGCTTCCTCGCCGCCCGTCAGGTCGGCCCGACCGGCCGGGTCATCGGCGTCGACATGACCCCCGACATGATCGCCCGGGCGCGCGCCAACGCCCGCGCCGCCGGCGCCGACAACGTGGAGTTCCGCCTCGGCGAGATCGAGCACCTGCCGCTGGCCGACGCCGGCGTGGACGTGGTGATCTCCAACTGCGTGGTCAACCTCTCCCCCGACAAGCCGGCCGTCTGGCGCGAGGCGCTGCGCGTGCTGCGCCCCGGCGGCCGGATCGCCATTGCCGACATCGTCACCAGCGCCCCGCTCCCCCCCGCCCTGCGCGACGACCCCGCCCTCCACTGCGCCTGCATCGGCGGCGCCGCCACAATCGCCGAAATCGGGCAGCAGCTCGCCGCCGCCGGCTTCGTCAACGTCCGCGTCGAGCCGCGCGAGGAGAGCCGCACCTTCATCCGCGACTGGGCCCCCGGCACCGACGCCGAGACGTGGATCGTTTCGGCGGCCATCACGGCCGAGAAGCCGTAAACGCCTCCGACTGACGCGGCGTTCGGGCGGCCAGGCCGTGCCTGGCCGCTGACTGAATGGCGGACGTGCGCAGCAGCGCGCCATGCGCTCCAGCCCCGGCGGCCGTGCCGTTGCGCCGGCGCAAACCGCGGCGGCGCATTCTGGTCCTGGCCTGAAGCTCGCGGGCGCGCGAGGAAATCCCCGTTCCTCAGAGCAGGCGATCGATTTGAATCTCATCGTCTCCCTCTACCTCGACTTTGCCGAATTGCAGACTCACGGCAAGTGGCCGATGACCATGCGCGACTGGATCGCCATATTGATGTGTCGCCCAGAAATAGGTCGCCTTTGTTTCGACTTTGTCGCTGATCTCCGGTTTCTTTCCTGGTGGGTAGGGGCAGACCCCCGCAGCTGCGCGACGGGGCTTTATGAAAATATTACCGGCTCGGGGGCCGGAACGGATTCCGGCACGATGGCAACCACCACACGACCGCGCGCCCCCCGACGGGCCAGGATCGCCGCCAACGCGTCGATCTGCACCGGCCTGGCGAGATAGTCGTCCATGCCGGCTTCGTGGCGCCGCTCCCGGTCGCCCCTCATCGCGTTGGCAGTCATCGCGATGATCGGCACCCGGTGATCGAGGACCGAGGAAGAAGGGTCGCGGATGACGGCGGTGGCTTCGTAGCCGTTCATCTCGGGCATCTGCACATCCATCAGGACCAGCTCGTAGCGCGCGGCGGCGTGTGTCGCGCAGGGGACCGACCTCTTCAACCAAGCCCGGCGTCGCGCAGATGACGGCGTACGATCCGATAGACACTTTCGAATGGCGGAAGCGTGGCCATCTGTTGTCCGAGGCGGATGGTCCAGAGCTTCCTGTACCGTGGTTCCTTGAGCGCCAGAGCCTCGGCCATCACGTCGCGCGTTCGCCCGCGAAACGCGAATTTGCTCTCGAGTTCGGGGATGAGCAAAGCAAGATCGATGCGCCCCTCGGTCACGAGATACCAGATGTCGTAGAGATCCCGCGGCTCGTTGCGGGCCCGGTCGGAAATCGCTACCAGTTTCTCGACCGCGATCTCTTCGAGAGCGTAGACGCGAACTGGTGCGTCCTCGGGCAGATCCGCATACTCCGCGTAACCACGCAACACGGGACGATCCTCTACCGGCCGCACCATCCGTTCGCGGATCGTGACATCAACCTTTACCTCCCGCAGCGATGTGGCCGCAAGCGGACCGTCATGGTTGATATAAAACGTGTGACTGTTCTGGTGGCTCCTGCGATCGACCCGAGCGAAGCGAAAGACGATGCCTGACAGGCGCTGGACCTCGGCGTAAACCGCTTCCAGGCCGCTGAGGATGGTGGCGAACTCCCGCGGTTCAGCCAGGGTGAAGTCGAGGTCTTCGGAAAAGCGGTAGTCCCCGAAGTAGCATCGCTTGATCGCTGTCCCGCCCTTGAAAACAAGCGCCTCGCGCAAAGGCGAGCGCGACAGACCCACGAGGAACCACGCGAGACAGTAGTCGCGCTCCAGCACTCCCTCGAAAATGCGCTTACCGCCGCCGCGAGCCAGGCGATTCGAGAGCAATGACAAGTTCCGTTGCGGGATCATGCCTCAAGTACCCACGATCGCGTGAAGTTCATCCGGCTCGACGTTGACGCGCAGCCGCCAGCCCGCGTGGTACGCGCCTTCGGCGGGCATCAGGGGATCGAGGAGGGTGTAGCTCGGCGTAAGGTGCGCGCGCAAACGCCCGAGGTCGTTCGCGGCGGGTACGTCGAAGGTCTCCAGCAGGAACCCGAGACGACGAACGACGGCGCCGACGCCGAGACGCAATGCATAATCGACGAGTTTGCCCGGTTCGATGGAGTCGCGCCGCATCCAGAACCCTTTGGCGACCTCGGTGAAACCCCCGCAGTACTCCGGCTGCTTGAGCCCATCGATGACGGTGCGCTCAGGATCGCTGACGCGAACCTGCGTGTTCCTGGTCGCCCAATGCCGGGCAATGCCGAACATGTCATTGGGCTTGCAACGCACGAACCGGAACTCCGTACCCAGCACGGTGCGCCCCCTCACCGCCTTCGGCGATGTCACGTAGACCCTGAGTCGCGGTTGGGTGACCATCTGGTGGATGTCCATGGCGGAAGCATGCGACACATAGTAGTCCGGGGTATCGACGAGCTCGCGGGCGACGACATAGGGATTGCCAAGGTATTCGTTTTGGCGGCCGAGTTCGAACGGCACCAGGATGAACAGCCCAGGCTTCAGCCGGGCGACCACGCCGCGACGGACCATTCCCGCCACGAGATTGCGCACAGACTTGGCCTGCAAACCGGTGGCGGCTTCGACGTCGGCATGATTGAACAAAGGCCTGCCACACTCATGCAACATCACCACGAGCAGCGCAGCCTGCCGGCCGAGGGTTTTCGACCAATCACTATTTGTGTGCTGTATGCCCTTCATGATGGTTCATTATGCACTTAAAAACTTAGCGCGTCAAGCTGTCCCTGCCAGTAAATCCGTTCCCGTTGCCTGCGTTGCGGTTACGAACCTTGATAGACTGCGGCGTCCGTATCGGATCATGCAGAAAATGGAGCCCCGGCGAAGTCCCTACGAATCCCTGCGCGCGGCATACGTGAAATGTGAAAAGTATTTTCGCCATGACGAATCGGTGGATCTGAACTCATTCGCCCCGCAGAAATAATCCACAAGGGCTTCCCTCAGGCGGGCCAACTCTTTCAAATGAGAGCGCTTGTCGGGAGCTTCAAGCGTAAGATCGACGAGCTCGAGCGCCCGCTCGAACGCTTTCCGGCTGTAGTCGACATTGTTCTTTTCTCTCCACTTAAGAGCGCGCTCCACTTCGCTCCCGATGTTCGCCATCCGCTCGATGAGGGGCATTTTCTTCCAGCGTCCCGCCGCGAGCCCCGCATGCTGATGGTTCATCGCACTACTTTCCTGGAGACAATTTCGATAATCGTCTTTCGCAATTGTGCGCTCTCGACGCCGCGGCTTCTATTCCCCTGCGACGGCCGCATATTGATCATGGAATCGAACTCGACGAAATCATCGCCCGTCATTTCAGGATACAGATTGATTCCCCACAGGTTCTGCTGCTTCGATCCGTTCTCGATCAGCAGTGCTTCCAGATCCGAATGGAGCTCTCCATCAACCGCGAGAAGCTCTCGTTCGATATCGACCACGGCTTTCACCATAGTGCCGAACATCGCGGCGGCAATGCGCTCGAGCTCGTCCAGTCTCACTTGCTGCATGATGATCTGCATGGCTTCACTTCCATTCCCACAACCGCCCGGTTCGCTCCCGATATGACCTCCGGATTATCGGCACGACATCGCCGGAATGTCAATTCCGTGGGGGACAGTCCCCCCGAGATTCAGCCCCGCCTTCATCCGCGACCGCACCCCGCCCCTGCCCCGCCCCCTCCGCCTCCCGCGCCACCCGCGCCCCCTCCGCCGGGTCGACCCGCGTCAGCAGCGCGCCGCCGACGACGAAGAACACCACCAGCGAGACGATCGCCAGGCGGCTGCCGCCGGTGGACTGGGCCACGGCGCCGAAGACGACGGGGCCGGCGATGCCGGCCAGCTTCGAGCTGGTGCTGAAGAAGCCGAAGAATTCGGCGGCGCGGTGGCGCGGGGTCATGGCGCCGAACAGCGAGCGGCTGAGCGCCTGGCTGCCCCCCTGGACGGTGCCGACCAGGATGGCGAGCGCGTAGAAGTGCGCCGGGGTGCGCATGAACCAGCCTCCGGTCGCGATGATGACGTACACGCCGAGGGCGATCAGGATCGACGTCTTCGCGCCGATGCGGCCGGCCAGCCGTCCGAACAGCAGCGAGCACGGCACCCCCACGAACTGCGTCAGGAGCAGGGCGCCCGACATGTCGGCGAGGCCGATGCCGATTTCGTCGCCGTAGGCGGTGGCCATCTTGATGATGGTGCCGATGCCGTCGTTGTAGATCCAGAAGGCGACCAGGAACAGGCTCAGCTGCCGGTAGCGCCGCAGTTCGCGCGCCGTGGCGGCGAGGCGCGTCAGGCCGGCGCGCAGCGCCCCGGACGGCTCGCCCGGCAGGCGAACGGCAGGCGGCTCAGGCACGCCGCGCAGGAACGGGATCGTGAAGAGGGCCCACCAGACCGCCACGCTCACGAACGCCGCGCGCACCGCCCCGGCCTGGTCGGCGAAACCGAACAGGCCCGGCTTCGCCAGCCAGACGACGTTGAGCGCCAGCAGCAGTCCGCCCCCCACGTAGCCGAGCGCGTAGCCGCGGGCCGAGACCCGGTCCATCTCTTCGCGCGACGCCACGTACGGCAGCAGCGACTCGTAGAAGACGATCGAGCCGGAGAAGCCGATGTTGGCCAGGATGAACAGTGCGGACGCCAGGCGCCACTGTCCCGGCTGCAGGAGCGCGAAGCTGGCGGTGGCGAGGATGCCGAGCGCGGCGAAGCCGGCCGTCCAGCGCTTGCGGCCGCCGGTGTGGTCGGCCACCGCGCCGAGCAGCGGTCCCAGCAGCGCGGCGCCCAGGAGCGCCGCCGCGGTGGTGTAACCCCAGGCCGCGGTGGCGTCAGCGTCGGCGAGGCCGGCGCGCAGGGCGAGCGCGCGGTAGAACGGGGGGAAGAACGCCGCCATCACCGTGGTGGCGAAGGCGGAGTTCGCCCAGTCGTAGAGGCACCAGGCGTTGACGGCGCGGCGGGTCATGCGCGGGCCGCGCGCGGGGGGCGGCCAACGGCCGGGGTCACGATCACGGCGAACCTCCGCCGGCATCATAAGGGGACGCGGCCGGCCGCCACAACCGCCGCCTGACGACACACGGACGGCGCCGGGTTCGCCGGCGCCGTCCGTGCCGAGCCGTGGGGCCCGCGCGCTACTTCTCGGTCCGCTCGTACGCCTTGCGGCTCTTGTCCGGCACCGGGCCGAACACCGGCTTGAACGGCGGATGGGCGGCGTGCAGCTTCAACACCTCGGCGATGCCGCGGTCGAGCTGCGCGTCGATCCCCTTCGCCAGTTCCTGCGGCCGATTCTGCACCTCGATGTCGGGCACGACGCCGCGATTCTCGATGCCCCAGCCCGCCACCGGATCCCAGAGCGCGAATTCCGGCTGCGTGACCAGACCGCCGTCGACCGTCTGCTTGTCGCCGCGGATGCCGTTCACGCCGCCCCACGAGCGCATGCCGATCACCGGGGCGAGCTTCGCGTACTGCACGGCGGCGGGGAAGATGTCGCCGTCGGAGCCGGCGAACTCGTTGGTCAGGACGACGAACGGCCCCTTCAGCGTGCGGTAGGGGTAGCTGGAGACCGCCCCGCCGCGCTGACGGTCGTACATCAGCACGCGCCGGCCCAGCCGCTCCACAAGCATCGACGAGACCGCGCCGCCGCCGTTCCAGCGCGCATCGACCACCATCCCCTCCTTGTCGAGCTGCGGGTAGAACCAGGTGTTGAAGGCGACCAGGCCGTCGGTCCACATGTCGGGCACGTGCACGTAGCCGATCCGGCCGCCGGTCTTCTGCGCGACGTACTCGCGGTTGCCACGCACCCAGTCGACGTAGCGCAGCTTGTGGTCGCTCGGCTGCGGTGTCACGGCGACCTCGCGCGCCCCCGCGGCCGTCGGCTTGCCGTTTACGGTCAGCACGACGGTCTTGCCGGCCAGGTCGGCGAAGGCGGCGTGCCACGGCCGGTCGGTCGGCAGCGGCTGGTGGTTGACCGCCAGAATCCACTCCCCTTCCTTCACGCCGACGCCCGGCACGAGCAGCGGCGAGACGACGTTGTCCGCCGGATCGCCGCGCAGGATGCGCGCCACCTTCCAGGCCCCCTGGTCGAGCACGAGATCGGCGCCGAGCATGCCGGTCCCCACGCGGGCCGGATGCACGCCGGGATCGCCGCCCCAGACGTAGGTGTGCGACGTGTTCAGCTCGCCGAGCAGCTCGCCGATCAGGTCGGTCAGGTCCGCGCGGCTCGACAGCCGCGGCAGCAGGGCGGCGTACTGGTCGCGGATCGCCGGCCAGTCGAGACCCGCCATGCCGGCGTCCCAGTAGAAGTCCCGCTCGGTGCGCCACGCCTCGAAGTACATCTGGCGCCACTCCTGGCGCGGGTCGAGCTCGAGCACGATGCCGTCGAGCGCGACCTTCGACTCCGCCAGATCCGCGCCCGGCGCCGCGTCGGCGCCGACGACGATACACCTCGCCCGGACCCTTCAGCAGCACGATCTTGCCGGCCTTCGGCTGGAGCAGGTACGAGGTGATCCCCTCGGCGAACGGCTCGGTCTTCTTCTTCTCCAGGTCGAACGCCATCAGCGTGTTCTCGGGACCGGCCTCGTCGAACATGGCCCGGCTGCTCGGCCATCCCCTTGATGGGCGACGAGACCCAGAACACCTTCTTCGCGGTCGCGGCGAGCTCGCTGTAGCGGGCCGGCGGCGCCGGCAGCTCCACCACGCGCGCGGCCAGGCCGGCGAGTTCGATCTCGACCGGCTTGATCTCCTCGCCGGTCCCGGCGTCGTCCTTCTGCTTGTCCTTCTTCGCCTGCTTCTCCTCTTTCGCCTTGTCGGCCGCCTTCGCGGCGCCCGGCAGCGGCGGCAGCCCCTCGAGCTTCGCCAGAGGATTCGGCACGTCGGGCCGCAGCAGCACCGCGTACGGCTTGCTCGTGCGCACCTCGATGTTGTTCCAGTCGCGGGTGTCGAGCACCGGGTTGGTGGTGCGGTCGCTCAGGAAGAAGAGGTAGCGGCCGTCGGGGTCCCAGGCGGGCGAGGAGTCGCTCGTGAACGGCCCGCTGACCGCGGTGTTCTTCCCCTCGCTCGTGTCGTAGATGAGGATCGAGCCGTACTCGGTGGGCAGCAGCTTCGTGTAGGCGAGCCAGCGCCCGTCGGGGCTCCAGGCGTATTCGCGGATCTCCGCCTGGTCGCTGTGATCGACCACTTTGGGCGCGCCGCCCGCGGCCGGCATGACGTAAAGCGTCTGCGTCTGGTCGGCGAAGGCGATCCACTTGCCGTCGGGCGACCAGCGGGGCGGGAAGTGCCAGCCGGTCGCGCCGGCCGGCTTCACCGTGACCGGCTCGCCACGGCCCCAGGCGTCGATCGTGCGGATCTCCTCCTCGCCCGTCGGGTCGGTCACATAGACCAGGCGCTCGCCTTTGGGGTCGAAGCCGGCCCAGTTTTCGCGGGCGCCGCTGCCGCGCGTCACCGGCAGCGTGACCCCCTCCTTCACCGGCACCGAGAAGATCTCCCCGCGCGTGACCACGGCGAGACGCGAGCCGTCCGGCGACAGATCGAGGCCGGTCATGTACTGCGCCGGGTCCGGGTAGCGGACGCGCGTCAGCACGCGGTCGCCCGGCAGTTCGATCGGCAGCCGCCGTTCGGAACCGTCGGTCGGGTCGAAGAGGTGGATGTCGCCGCCCAGCATGTAGACGATTCGCCCGTCCGGGCCCATGCCGGGCAGCCGGGCGTCCCAGGGCGAGAGGCTGGTGTGGCGCTTCCGGTCGGAGCCGTCGGGCTTCATCGACCAGATGTTGGTCGTGCCGCCCTGGTCGCACAGGAACCAGATCCGGCCGCCGTGCCACATCGGGCAGGCCTCGAGCACGTTCTCGGTGGTGAGTCGATGCCAGTCGGCCCGGGCCGGGTCGCCGACCCAGATGTCCTGCACCGTGCCGCCGCGGTAGCGCTTCCAGGTGCGCCCCTCGTTGCTGTTGCGATTGAACGCCCACAGGCCCGAAACCGGATCCATGTCGACGCGCGCCGCCCAGCCGAGCGGCAGCTTCTCCTCCTGCCCGCCCGCCGCCGGCACCGTGAACAGCTCCCAGCGGCCGACCGGCAGCTCCCGTCCGCTGCGGAAGATCACCCGGGCGCCGTCGGGGGTCCAGCCGACCACGTCGTCGGCGTCGGGATGCCAGGTGAGGCGGCGCGGCTCGCCCCCGGCGACCGGCACGACGTAGACGTCGCGGTTGCCGTCGTACTCCCCGCTGAAGGCGATCCACCGGCCGTCCGGCGAGAAGCTCGGCAGGATTTCCTGCCCGTCATGGCTGGTCAGACGGCGGCTCGGGCCGCCGCGGTCCGAGGTCAGCCAGAGGTCCGACTCGGCGCCGAAGACCACCGTGGCGCCGTGGATGTCGGGGTACCTCAGGTAGCCGGGCTGCGGGTCGGCGGCGGGCGCCGGCGCCGCGGGCGCGGGCACGGGTGCCGCGACCGACAGGGCGAACAGGGCGACCAGCAGGACGCACACGACCGGGAAGCGCTGCATGCTTGCTCCTCCTCACATTGGAGTGGTGGTCCGCGGTTCGGGCGGGGAAACGGCCCGACCCCCGGGTGGCGATCGGGCCGTCGGGAGGACCGCTGCGAACCGCCGTCATACGCGGCGGATCCGCAATCGGTTGCACGCCGTTGTCACGCCAGCGCCTTCACCGCCGCCAACGCCCGCGCATAGTCGGGCTCCTGGGCGATTTCCGGCACCTGCTCGGTGTAGACGACCTTGTGCGCCGCGTCGAGCACCACCACGGCGCGCGACAGCAGCCCCGCCAGCGGGCCGTCCACGATCTCCACGCCGTAAGCCCGGCCGAAGGCGCGGTCCCGCAGCTGCGACAGCATGACGACGTCTTTGATCCCCTCGGCCTCGCAGAAGCGTCCCTGGGCGAACGGCAGGTCGTTGCTGATCGTCAGGACGAGCGCGCCGGCCAGCGCCGTCGCCTCCTGGTTGAAGCGGCGCGCCGACGCCGCGCAGACCCCGGTGTCGAGGCTCGGCACGATGTTCAGCACCAGCTTCTTCCCGGCGAAGTCCTGCAGCGACACGTCGCTCAGGTCGCCGCGGGTCAGCTTGAAATCGGGCGCGGCGGCGCCTCGGGCCGGCAGCGCGCCGGCGGTGTGGATTTTGTTTCCTTTGAGCGTGATCTCGGCCATGGCTCGTCTCTCCTCGCGATCGGGGATGAACTGCGGCTTCAGACTCCAGGTCCCGGCGGGCGGCGACCCACCTCCGCACAGGGCAGGGTAGCGCCGGCGCGGCGTCGTGTCGAGCCGTGCCGGCGCGCCGCGGTGACTCCGGCGGGGGCGGCGGCAGGGTCGGTCGCGACCGCCCACCGATCCGCCACGGCCGCAACTTTCCGCTCAGGGAAGAAAATTCCCGGGCGATGAAAATAATATTGGGCGGTGCCGGATAGTCTGCATATTGTATGGCGCCATTCGTCCGCCCGCAGGGCGGGATGATGAGGTCAACGCACAACCCGATCAAAGGAGTCCGATGGCCACTGTCTCCAGCCACGTAAGCGTGGTCAAGCTCCCTCCCAAGGAACGGTCCTGGACCCGCATTGGTGAGGAACTTTCGAAGTCGATCCCCGAGGGCCATGTGCCGGTCCGGGTCATCGTGGTCAAGGCCGACGGTGACAGGCTCTGGTTCGAGGCCAGTTCCGTCGCCACTCATCGCCGACAGGTCTGGGGCTCCCTGCTGAAACCGAATACGTCCGTCGGACGACGCCGCGCGCGCTTCGTCGTGGGGCACATCGTGCCCACGGGCGTGCGGGCGGAGTTCGGCGGCTTCTGCGGCGACGGCGTGCCCGTGACGAACCTGCTGGCCGAGGCGGCCGACCTGGTGCTCACGAACCCGAACGCCATCACCGCCGCCGACCTGTATCACGCCGGTCCGAAGGTGCGCTGCCTCGAGGGCAACCTGTTCTGCCACTTCCTGTTGGGCCATCTCGACCTGCAGGACGTGCCGCCGCGGGAGATCGCGGTGCTGGTCGGCACGCCGGCCGAGGAGAAGTTCCTCGAACAACACGATCAACTGCATCGAGGCGATGCGGACGGTCGCGGGTCTGCCGATCTCGCAGGTGCTCGTCGCGCGCAAGCCGTTCGAAATCACCTGCGTCTTCTCGGAGTATGGCCAGGCCACCGGTGAGTTCGGAGACATCGAGTCCTGCTTCACGGGCATCGAGCAGCTGGCCGAGACGGCGGAGGGCGATCTGCATCGCCAGCGAGCTGCTCATGGACGACGCCCTGCGTCAGCGCTACTACAAACAGCAGGACATCCCGAATCCGTGGGGCGGCGCCGAGGCGATCCTGACGCACACCATGACGACCTTCTTCCCGCTGCCGATCACGCACGGGCCGCTGCTGGGCGACGTCGCCAACGCGATGCTCGGCACCCTCGGCGATCCGCGGGACACGTCGGAGCTGATCTCGTCCACCTACATCGGGTCGGTGCTCAAGGGGCTGCACCGCTCGCCGCGCCCGCAGCCGCGCTCCGGCGGGCCGTCGTGCGACCCCGGCGTCATCTCGACCGAGGACCTCGCGGCCATGGTGCTGCCGGCCACCGCGGTCGGGGGGCTGCCGTTCTTCCTCTGCCTGGAGCGGGGCGTGCCGGTGATCCTCATCGAGAACAACCGGACCGCCTTCGGGACCTCCCCTGCTGACCTCGGCCTGGCCGATCACCCCGGCATCATCCGGGTGAAGAGCTATCCCGAGGCGGCCGGGGTCCTGCTGGCGATGCGCGCGGGGATCGCCCTCGATCAGATCGCGCGCCCGATCGCACCCCTGGAGGCGAAGTACTATGGCTAAGCTCCACGCCTCCTTCGCGGAGATGATCGACCAGCGGCCCGTCGTGAGCCTGCACCTGCACACGCCGGCCCACCAGGGACGCAGTGTGGAGAAGCGGCTCCTGCCCGCAACGCTCGTGGCGCGCGACGTGAAGTACTTCACGCGGCGCGACCTGACAGGCGTTCGAGGCGCGGATCGCGGCGCTCTACGGCACCAAGCAGACCATCTGCCTGACCAGCGGCACCACGTCCGGCTGTCTCGCCTCGGTGCTGGCGCTCGCGCGTCGGCACAAGAGCGTCTACATCGTGCGCAACTGCCACAAGTCGATGGTCAACGGTCTGATCCTGAGCGGCCTGGGCGTGGACTTCATCCGGCCGGCGGGCGCCGTCGTCACGCCGGAGGAGCTCGAAGCGCGTCTGGCGGCCGCCGGCGCCCGACCGTCCCACGGCGATCATCTTCACCAACCCGACCTTCGAGGGGTGGAGCGTCGACCTGCCGGCCTGCGTCGAGGTCTGCCGGCGCCACGACCTGGAGATCGTCGTCGACGAGAGCCACGGCACCCACTGGGTGGCCAGCCCGGTGCTGCCGGTGTCGGCGCTCAACTTCGACGTCGACATCGTCCTGCACAGCCTGCACAAGTACGCCGGCGCGCTCGTGCAGACGGCGCTCGTGCACCTGCCGGTCGCCTCGCGACTGACGGCGCGCGAGATGAGCCAGGGCCTCGACCTGATCGAGACGACCACGGTCAGCAACCTGCTGATGCTGAGCGTCGAGAAGGCGATCGACCGGCTGTTCGCCCCCGACACCGCGGTGCAGATCGCCCGTCTCGTCGACGAGCTGGCCGGCGTGAAGCGCCGCCAGCACAACGGCGACGGCCTGATCCGCTACCACGTGCCCGAGGGCGTGCCGGTGCAGGACCCGCTGAAGTTCTTCCTGACGACCGAGTACGCCGCTCCCGACCAGCTCGCGCGCTGGTTCTACGAGGCGGGCGTGGACCACGAGTTCCACGACGCCAACGGCGTGCTGTTCATCTTCTCGTTCCTGAACACGCTGGCCGACCTGAAGCGGTTCGAGCGGGCGTGCCGCCAGGTGAAGCCGCAGCTGATCGCCTCCCCCGGCTTCCTGCCGCGGGCGGGCCACGGCATGAACGCCCCCGTCATGGCGATGAAGCCCCGCGACGCCCACCTCGCCCCGCGCGAGCGCGTCGAGGTGGCGGCGGCCCAGGGCCGGACCGCGGCCGAACTGATCGCCAGCTGCCCCCCGGGCTGGCCCCTGCTGATCCCGGGCGAAACGATCGGCGAGTGGCACCGCGTCGTTCTGGGCGGTGACTACCTGATCGACATCGTCAAACTCTGACACGGCCTGCTGTTGATCGTGCGGCGGTGCGCCGCGCGGAAGAACGGGAAGCCCGGCCACGCAGGCCGGGCTTCTTGTTTCCGGCCGGAGACTGCTACGGCAGCAACCATTCTGCGCGGGTGGCAGGGGCGTGGGGAGTCCTTCCTCACAGAGACTGCTACGGCAGCAACCGTTTTTCGGACCCGCTCCGAACCGGACCGAGCCGCACACTTATTGCTCCCGTAGCAACCTCCGCGAAGACGCGCCCCAGAGCCCCCTGTCGACACCGCTCGGCCCGCGCCCGCGGCGACCGGCAGCGGGAGCGGTACGATCCGTGCACAAATCCGGCGGGCACGATCGGAGGAGCGGGCGCCAGGATGCACGGTCGGAGGGAATGCCACGACAGAATCCGCGTGCTGCGGTGGGTGACTGTGCCGCCACTCCGGCGCGAGCTGCGACGCGAGGGGTACCACGTCATCCGCTTCCGGCGCCTGGCCGCCGCGGTCGCGGCCGCGCGCCCGCGGGGCGGCGCGCGCTCGTCGCTGAAGAATCCCGCGGCCCGCCTGCTGGCGCTCTACGCAAAGCACCCCCGGGTGGCCGTGCTGGAGGTGCCGTGCCACACGGTCGACGACCTGCGACTGATCCACGGTTACCTCCTCGAACCGGCCTTCCGGCTGGGCTGTACCCTGCTGGTCCACGCCGAGCGCGAGTTGGACGACCTGCCGTCGCACGAGTTCATCGACCCCGACTGGAACTGCCCGTGGACGCTCGATCGGTTGCGCCATCTGGTGTCGCGCTACACGATCCCGCGGTCAGTGCCCGGTCCGGTTCCGGCTCCCCGGTGGTACAGCCTGGCCGGGCGGCTGTCGCGACGCGGCGACAGTCGGCCGCGGCCGGCGGCCCGTCTGGATCCGGAGCAGAACGCGGCCGTGTGCGCCGGTGACGGCGTCGTCCAGGTCATCGCGCCGGCCGGCAGCGGCAAGACCACCGTGCTCATCGAGCGGGTGCGCGAGCTGCGGCGCCGCGGCACGCCGGCCGACCGCATCCTCTGCTCGACGTTCAACCGCGACGCCTGCCGCGAAATCGCCGCCCGGCTGGCCGGCGGCGGCATCGACGGCATCTGCGTGCGCAGCTTTCACGGGCTGGGCCTGCACATCCTGAGGCAGGAGGGGCGTCTGCGGGAGCGGATCGGCACCCTCGGCCCGGCACAGTGGCAGGAACTGGCGGCGCTGGCCGCCGCCGCCGAGCCGGACTGTGGCCGCTTCGATGCCGCCGCGGCGCAGGATGCCGTCAGCCTGTTCAAGCTGGCCCTGATGATCCGGCCCGACGTCGCCCTGGATCGCGCGGCGACCCTGGGAGCTCGCCCGCGCGCGGCGGCCCGGGTCTTCGCGCTGTACCAGCAGCACCTGCAGCGCGAGCGGATGTACGACTTCGACGACCTGATCGCCGAGTCCATCGCGCTGCTGCAGGACGATGCCCGCGCCCGCGAGCGCTGGCAGGCCCGGTTCGAGCGGGTGCTGGTCGACGAATATCAGGACATCGAGCCGGCGCAGGCGCTGCTGATCGGATTGCTGGCCGCACCGCACGACTCGTTGTTCTGCGTGGGCGACGAGGACCAGTGCATCTACGCCTGGCGTCGGGCCTCGGTGCAGCGGGTGATCGAACTGGACCAGACCTACCCGGGCCTCGAGCGGTTCCCGCTGGTGCGCAACTACCGCTGCGGCCGGACGATCACCCACGCGTCGCGGCGGCTCATCCGGCACAACCGCTGCCGCTTCCGCAAGCCGCTGCACGCGGGCGTGCGGCAGCCGGGGCAGATCGCCGTCTGGCCGCAGGCGGACCCGTCGTGCGGCGCCGCCTGCGTGGCCGGGCTGCTGCGGGGCGCGGCGCCCGGCGAGGTCGCCGTGCTGGCGCGCACCGGCAATCTCCTGCGCGCGGTGGCCACGGCCTGCGGGTACGGGCCGGAGGCAGCGAGGGGCGCATCGGGGCCGTGGAGCTGACCACCGTCCACGGCGCCAAGGGACGCGAGTGGGACCGCGTCATCCTCTTCGGCGCCGACCAGGGGCAGTTCCCGCTCGCCCGCACCCTGCGCCGCGATCCGGCCGGCGAGGGGGGCCTCGAAGACGAACGCCGCCTCTTCTACGTGGCGATGACCCGGGCCCGCTCCCGGCTCGAGATCGTCTGCAGCGCGCGCCGGCCCAGCCAGTTCCTGCGCGAGGCGGGGATCCGGGTGCGGTAAAACGAATCGAGGGAGGATCGCGCGAGTAACCCTGACGGAACCCGGCACTTCAGGCTCAACTACGCGCACGTGGATGCCGATGACTTTATGCGATAAGGACTTGCGGAGGCCCCGCTTAGGGCGTGGCCGCTCGTCAGCGGGAAATCTTGTCCACGCTCTCCCCGAAGGCGGTCTGCGCGGTCCGCAGAGGAGGCCCATGTGACGTCAGAGACCCCCACGTCCCGACAATTGCCGGACGCGATCGCGGAGTGCGAACGCACCCCGGAGAAATGGCGCATCGCCTACGGCGATCTCGCCCGTCGCACAATCCCCGGGGCGCTCGTCTACGTGTTGGTCTCGATCACGCTTCTGTTCGGCGTCAGCAATGACCTGCGGGGAATGGTCGTGTTGCGCCTTTTCGCCGGGATCATGGCCGTGTTCGGATTCGGCCGTTTCGTGCTGTCGCGCCGATTCGAGCGCCTCTATGACACGCATCCCGAACGCTATCGGACTGCGTTCATGGCCGTGAGCTTCATACTCTCGGGCACGTGGGGCGGAACAACCGCGATCATCGTCTATCTGAATGGCTTTTCCGAGGATTCCCTGCTGGTGCTGTTCGCGACCGCCGGCATGTGCGCCGGCATCATGCCCGCTCTCGTTCCCGATCTCCGGCTTGCCCGCGGGGTATTCGCTCTCCTGCTCCTGCCGCTCATCCCGGCTACGGTCATCGTGCCGGATTCACGACTGTACACCCTCGCGGTGATGATCTCGATCTATGCCTTCTACTGCATCCTCGTGATCGGCAGGCTCGAGCGCGAATACTGGCGGGGACTTCACAACGCGGCGCTGCTCGAGCGACGCGCGAGCGAGCTCGAGACCGCGCACCGCGAAGCCGAGGCGGCGAACCGCGCCAAGTCGGAGTTCCTCGCGAACATGAGTCACGAGATCCGCACGCCGATGAACGGCGTGCTCGGCATGACCGAGCTTCTGCTCGACACGCCGCTCACGGCGGACCAGAGCGACTGCGCCCAGACCATCCGCGGCAGCGCGGAGGCCCTGCTCTCGATCATCAACGACATCCTCGACTTCTCGAAGATCGAGGCCGGCCGGATCGAGCTCGAAGCGATCGACTTCGACCTCCGCGAGGTCCTCGCGGACGTGGTGAGCCTGCTCTCCTTTCAGGCGGACGCCAAGGACCTCGCGCTCGACATCGATGCCCCGGACGACCTGCCACGCGGGGTGCGCGGAGACCCGGGCCGCCTGCGACAGGTGCTCGTGAACCTCGCGGGCAACGCGATCAAGTTCACCGAGCGCGGGGGCGTGACGATCGCGGCGCGCTGCTCCGAGGCGGGCGCGGAGCACGTGGGGATCCGGATCGAGATTCGCGACACAGGCATCGGCATCCGGCCGGAGCGACGGGCCGCGATCTTCGATCCGTTCGCCCAGGCCGACGAGGGGATCACACGTCGTTTCGGTGGCACCGGACTCGGCCTGAGTATCAGCCGGCGGCTGGTCCAGCTGATGTCGGGGCACCTGGAACTCGAGAGCGAGATCGGTCGCGGGAGCGTGTTCACGGTGACGCTGAGGCTTCCGCGCGCGATCTCGGACGTTGCCCCGGCGAATCCCGGCCCGACCAGGTCAGCCGGGCCCGCCACGCTTCCGCCCTGCCGCGTGCTGCTCGCCGAAGACAATCCGGTCAATCAGAAGGTGGCCCTCCTGATGCTCGCGAAAGCGGGAGTGGCGGCGGACGCGGTGGCCGACGGCCTCGAGGCGCTGGCGGCGATCGAGCGTGGGCGCTACGACATCGTGCTCATGGATGTCCAGATGCCAGGCCTCGACGGCCTGAGTGCCAGCGAGGAGATCCGGCGGCGGGAGAAGGGTACCGGCGGCCACCTGCCGATCATCGCCATGACGGCCCATGCGATGAAGGGGGACCGCGAGCGCTGCCTGGCGGCCGGGATGGACGACTACGTCTCCAAGCCCGTGAAAGCCGAGGACCTGTACGCGGCCCTCGCCCGAACGCTGGCGGCTCAACCGCAAACCACGGTCTGACCGGAAGGAACCGCCCAACCACGACCTTCCTGCCGCGCTGGCTTCGTCAGGCTGCTGCGCCACCCGCTTACGACGACAACCCGGGAAACCCCTGATTCCAACGCGATACGCGGCGGCGGATGTGCGGTTGACTCTGCATCTGCCAGGATTGAAAGTGATGCCGGCCAGGCGGTTGGACCCGGATGGGCCCGGGGTCCGTCACGACCAGCGCCGTAGCGAATCATTTACGACCGCGCATCCGGAGGATCGGTCGATGGAAGAGTCGCAGAACAGACGACCCGTGGTCGTATCCATTCTTACCTGGAATCAGCGACAGCTGATTACGGACTGCCTGCAATCCATCTTCGCCCACTGCCAATACCCGAACTACCGCATCTGCGTTTTTGATCAGGCCTGCCATGACGGCACCGGGGAATATCTCGATACACTGAAGAGCCGGATAGACGTCGTACATCACTCCGAGAACATCGGCTTCGTGCTCGGCAACAACGAGGTCTTCAGGCGCTATCCCGATCATGATGTGCTGTTGCTCAACGACGACACCATCGTTACCGATGGCTGGCTGGACGCACTGGCCGATACGGCTTACTCGGCCCCGAATGTCGGCATTGTCGGCTCGAAGCTGATCTATCCGAACGGGGTGCTGCAGGAGGCCGGCTCCGTCCTGTACCAGGACGCCTCGGGCACCAATATCGGCAAGGGCGAGGACCCCACTCTGCCGCAGTACAACGTGCGCCGGGACGTCGACTACTGCTCGGGGGCCAGTATATACATCCGCAGGGACGCTCTCGACTCCGTGGGCGGACGGCTCGACGAGCGATTCGCGCCGGCCTATTACGAGGACACGGATCTCGCCTTTTCGGTCAGGCAGGCCGGCTATCGGGTTGTTTATGAGCCGCGGTCAGTGGTGTTTCACCGTGAGGGCGCAACCGCCGGCGTCGACATTACCAAAGGCGCCAAGAAGTGGCAGGCCGTCAACCGGTCGAAGTTCCTGGAGAAGTGGGGCGAGGTGCTGCGGACCGGGCACCGACGCGGATACTTCGATGTAATGACCAACGGCAAACCCAAGGTGCTGGTCATTGCCAAGTTCCCGGTGATGCCCGACATCGCCTCCGGCGAGTTGCGCCTCTGGCGGGCGCTGCAGGTGCTTGGCGAGACCCACCAGATCGTCATTCTGGCGATCGATGCCATTGGGCACAATCGATACGTCGGCGCCATGGAGGAAGCCGGCATGACCGTCTTCCAGAACGACATCGACCGCTGGCCGTCGTTCGGTATCGGCCACCACATTTCGAGGAATACGAAATCCGCGGATCTGGGCGCGATCCTCACGCACAACGAATTCGCCTTCGTATATGCCTACTTTCCCGACGTAGGCTCGGTCTACCTGCCCATCGTCCGGAAGCTTCGACCGGATGTGCCTTTCGTCGTCGATTCGGTGGATATCGTATTTCTGCGTGAATGGCGGGAGATCGAACTCAAAGGAGACCTTGCGGTCGCCTCCGGTTTCGACCGGTTCCGTCGCCTTGAAATTGCCACCTATCGCAACGCGGACACCGCCGTGGCGGTGACCGAGCAGGACAAAGCCGCCCTGTTGGCCCACGTCCCGGACGCGAACGTCGGCGTGATCACCAACGTCCATCCGGTCGAGGACGCGAGTCCGGTCAGGGATGGCAGGGCGGGGCTCCTCTTCTTCGGGGGCTACAGTCATCGCCCCAACGTCGATGCCGTGGCCTGGCTCGTGCGTGAGGTCATGCCGCTCGTCTGGGCGGAGCATCCCGCCCTCCACGTGACCCTCGCCGGATCGGCGCCGAACGACGAGGTCCACTCCCTGGCCGGCGACCACGTGACCGTCACGGGATGGGTGCCGCACACCAGACCCTACCTAGACACGGCCCTAATCTCCGTGGCGCCGCTCCGCTACGGGGCCGGCATGAAGGGCAAGGTAGGCGAGGCGCTGGCCTACGGTCTCCCGGTTGTCACCACGACCATTGGCGCCGAGGGCATGGACCTTGTGGACGGTCGGCATGCCCTCATTGCCGACACGGCGCCGGACTTCGCGGCCGCCATCATTCGCCTGCTCAACGATGCCGCCCTGTGGCAGCAGCTTTCACTGAACGGGCGACACCACGCGAACCAACAATGGGGCTTCGAGGCGACGCGCAGGCAGTGGCAAGGCATCATCGAAGGGCTGCCTTCGGCGCGCAGATCCATGCGCCACAACCACTTCGATCTTCGTCGTGAACCGTGGACCTTCCCCGTTCGCATCCGAGGCCTGCGCGAGCTGGCGCTCTTTGCCCAGGATACGGAGCACCTGGCCGAACGACTCGGGACGTTTCTCGGCTGCATGCCGCCGCACACGGCCTATTTCCTGGTCATTCCGCCGCGTCACGCGAACCTGCTCGTTCCGTGGTGCGAGGAGCACTACATCAGGTACCTGGTGAGCGGCGGCCCCCAGCCGCGTGACGCACTGCAGGAAGCCATTCGCGTCAGCGCTGCGGACAGCCTTCTTTTCATCAGTTCGTGGATCCTCCCCCACGCGTTTGGTGTGCGAGCGCTGTTCGACGCTCTTGATGAGATGCCTGAAGCCGGCGTGCTGATGCCTGAGATGTCCAGGCTGATCAAAGGCGAATCATGGCCCGCCTTTCGCCTGCGCGCTCATGCGTTCCGGAAAGACATCGGCCAATGGCTGCCCCAGGAACTCGACGCGCGGTGCGCGGCCATCAATTTGCGGACATTCGACAAACATCGCGCCGGCAATCCGGAAGACACCTCCAGCACCGGCGATGGCTTCTTCCTGAACACATCTTTCCGGAATTCATCGATTGTATTTGCCGACAGTCTGGCCAAACCCAACGGCGTGGCTGCCAAACGCAGTTTTTCCCGCAGCCAAAGCCGGCTGTCGGTGGCCCTGATCGCCTCCGGAAATGTGCTGGATCTTCCCGACGTGATGGCCTGCTACGCCGAGGCCGCAAAGCATGTTCCCGATGGTGTCGAGTTTTTAGTCCCCGGGAATGAGCAGGCGGCGCAGCTTGCCACGTCAGCCGGATTGCGCACCACATATGTTCGCGTTGACGGTGAGGGCGCAGGCAGGGCCATCGAGTGTGTATTGCCATTGGTGGCGACGAACCGCCTTATGCTGGCAACCACCTGTTCCCGGCCATCCTCCGGAGCCCTGCTGGCGCATGCGGACCAACCCCTGACCGATGATACGCCATTCCTTCTGGGCGGCGTCCGTGAGGCCGATCAGTTGTTCGGTACGACGGATGACATGGCCACAAGGTTCGCCAGCCCGACCCTGGAATTCTTTACCGCGCCCGTGGTCACTTTTGACGTGCGGGCCCTGCGACTCGTCTGCAGACCGTCCTCGCTCCAATCCCTTACCGGCTATCTGCTCCGGATATTTGTCGACTTCCCCAGGGCGCGTCCGGTAAGAATCGACGACATTTTCTCAGCCTTTCACTACTGTTCCGTGCCGTGGCAGATGCCGGATACGGAACGAGCGCGCATCGCCGGCGACTTGTGGACTTTGTCCGAAGTCGATGAAGGCGACGAACTCTCGCGGCTCGTATACGGCGTACTGCGTTACGGCAGATTGCCCGCCGCGCTGGGCGCTGCGGCCCGGGAACTGTACGAAGAAATGCAGGCTGTCGAAGGTGAGCGCAACCAGGGACCCACGATAACGGGGCATTCGCTTAAGGTTCATCTTTTTGCGATGCTGACGCGGGCCGCTATCCTTTCCTTGCTTACGGACCGAGTGGATGCGATGGGGTCCGTCCGTCATAAGCAGATCCTTGGCCATCGTCTGCCCAGACGAGCATTATTCGATAGTTTCGCTGCGGCTTTGGCGTCCGTGCTGAAAGCGCAGTGGGCTTCCTATAGTGGGAACCGGGCTGCGGCGGAGGCATTTACGACCGTGGCTTTTGAGGCTGCGCCTGATTCGCCCTCTGCTGCCTTCGAGTTGGGCAAGCTTCTGATTGCCAGAGGAATGCCGGCTGACGCCATACCAATTTTGGAAAGTGCGATTGATGGGTACCGAAAGCATGGCCATGAAGAGTTGCTGAGCACGGGGAATTCCGTATCCGCGGGAATGTTCCTGTGCATGGCATATCTGGGACAGGGAGATGAAGTGACCCTGGAGAGTTCGGTGGATAGGATATTTCGCGAGAATCCCGGAATGGCGCCGGATGTGAAATACGCTTTTTACCAAATACTGCATGCTTCGTATATGCGCCCCCCAATTCAGGAATCGAAGGCCGGCACCATAGCCACGCTCATGTCGTGGCTGCGACCAGCCGTCATGAATCCTGTTTAAATCACGCGTAACATGCCGACAATCCTCACCATCGACACGCCGAAAGACGGACGTATCTTCGCGCGCGACGATCCTTGCGGCCGCCCTGCAATCGCAATGACCCTGGCACCCGATGGGCGGTTTTCGGGGCGCTGCGCTCGACGAAAAAGAGAGACGCGGGGAGACGTTCCGGACCCGCTAAATGACCGCCGCGACCTCTCGAACTCTCGATTTCGGGCTTGGCGCAAAGAAGTTTACACAAAGCGGTAGCGAAACAGTCCGGTAAGAGTTCGCTCCGCCTATTTGACTCCGGCGGCCGCCCGAAAATCCATCCGTAGAGGGGCGGGGTGCCGCGGTTTTCGAGCGGCGGCTGTCTCACTATTGGACCGGCGAACGCAAACGCGCCGGGAGCAGGGGCGGTCCGAGTTCAATAGGGCACTCGAAGTCCCCTTCCAGAATATCTACATACACGTTAGAATCACAAACAGGCAGCATCGTGGCCGGGCTCGAATCGAAGAGGCGGGAATCCTATGAATCGAATGCTGGTGTTGGCGATGCTGGTGTGTTCCTGCTGCGGTTGTGCCCCGGGCTACTTCTACATGTCGCTGTCGGACGTGGACAGACCCCCCGATGCCGTCCAGCGCTATGGTGCCGCGTCGCTTGCGTGCGATCCCGCGAGTGGCCGTCTCTCCTTCGAGGACAGCCTGATCTGGGCTCGCATGGAACCGACCGAAGACCGCGTCGCGATCAGCCTTCGCAACAAGACCGCCCGGACAATCAAGATTCTGTGGGACGCCAGCGCCTTCGTCGGCATCGACGGAGTGTCGGCGCGTGTGATGCACGCCAACGTCCGCTACTTAACAAGCGACGCGCCCAAGCCGCCGTCTGTGGTTCCCGCTAAGAGTTCACTGGAAGACGTTGTGCTGCCCGTCGATCGGGTCACTTGGAACACAGCGTTCAGCAAGTGGACGACCCTGCCACTGATCCTGACCGATCCCCACACTCCGATGAAGGACTACATCGGCAAGCGCATTTGCCTGCTCCTGACCATCGAGGACCAAGGCAGGGTCAACGAGTACACCTTCTGGTTCAGTATCACCGGATACCATGAGGGCGAGTTCCGCACGCAGGGTGAATCCCGAGAGGTCGGTAGTTCTTGACCCGGGAGTGGTCGACTCCGCGCGGGCTGGGCTATGGGCAGACGATCTCTGCGGCCGGGCAGCCCGAGGATCTCTTCCATAAGTGACCTCGCGTCCGGCGCCTGCAGCGAGCCTCGGCAGCCCGAGTCATGTAGCGGGGAAATCCCGGGACAGATCCCCCCCCGCGCTATTCGATTCGGGGCGGGGGGCGGAAGGGCAGACAGCAACCACGTCAGTGCCCGTAGAGACTCTTGATCGCGCCCCAAGCCGTGGTGGTAGCTGGCACAACCATGACCGCGGTGATCGTGACCTGGTCGAGCGTGCCCTGGGGCGGGACGAGCACCTCAAAAGAGTCCCAGCAGTCCACGGAGTCGCTGCCGATGAAGATTTCGACCGACATGACGCCGTCGCTGAGGAAGTCGCAGCCGGCAGGACACACGAAGGACGATTCCCAGTCGAACGCCTCACCATCTGTCATTGGACTCATGGCCAGGCAGCGACCGATGCCGTCCTTCTCGATCTCACAATGGAAAACGCCGGACCACTGTCCAGGTGTTTGCCCATCGCACGAGGCAAGACCCGCGGTAATGCTCCCCCGCCAGTGGATACGCAATCCAAGAACAGAATTGAGCGGCTGTCCAAAGTCCACGGTCACGCCTCGCCCGACTCCATAAACATAGGAGCCGAGAGCGCCCGGCACCTCCACCGTGACATCGGCCTGCGTTCGCGTCGGCAACACTGTGGCTGCGATGAGTAACATTACAGACGAGATAACAACCGGAGTGCGCATTGGGAGCCTCCCGTAGGTGCTTTCGCGCGGCCAGGATCCAGCCAGCGAGCGATCACCAATGGGCGAGGCTTCAATACTATCAGATCGCTGAGGCGAGCGACTGCGGATTCCCAGCAACGAGACAGAATCAGTCCGCGAATCGTCAACGAGAATGAAAATAGCGGCGATTGGTCGGGTAGGCCGGGCGATTGCTCGACCCGGCCCCCCACAGATCCGGACGTGCGCGACTAACGCATCCGGCTCTTCAGATCACGGGTTCGCTGCGTGACGGTAGACGGAGTGGACCACCTACAGCGGACGGCAGCGGGTATCGCTCCTGCAGGCGTCTGAACACCTCCCAGAGCACCTTTCCCCGTTGCGACCGCCGCGATGAGCCATTTCCGCCAGATGCACAGCGATCTGCATACGATAAGCCCAGAGTCGCTGCCCGTTCCCGGTGATCCCGTAGTACGCGCAGTGGCCCCGGAGCTTGCGCGTCAGTTGCGCATGCTGCCAGTCGATCGCATCGTGCCGGTGGAGCTTGACACCACTAGGCTGACGGCCCGTAGTGCGCGACTGAACCGGTCACGGGCTGTACTGACGCTTGGACTACCCAGTTCCCGCGCCGAGATCTGCCCCAGAAGTGGGTAAATCCCAGCAGGTCGAACGTCGTCGGTGGCTCATCCGGCCGGTGCGGTCCTTTTCTCACAAGACCGCTGGGCCGACGGAAGTCCACCAGCCGCGTCTTCTCCGGGTGCAGCGTGAGGCCGTACTTGCCCAATCGCTTGGGAAGCACGGCCAGCACCCGGCGGGCATCCTCCTCCGTGGCGAACAGCATCACCAAGTCGTCAGCGTAGCGGACCAGGAAGGCCGAGCCGGACAGCCGTGGCTGCACCGTCTCGACGAACCATGGTCCAGCACCTCGTGCAGGTAGATGTTCGCCAGCAGCGGCGAGATCACGCCGCCCTGCGGCGTGCCGGACTCCGGGTGGAGCACGCCACCCGTCCTCCAGCACCCCCGCCTTCAGCCACTTGTCGATCGCGCGACGCAGCACGCCGTCACGCACCCGCTGGTCGAGGAAGCTCCGCAGATGGCCGTGATCCAGGGTGTCGAAGAACTTCTGGATGTCCACCTCCAGCACCCAGCCGCCGCCCATCCCCATCAGCTCCTGCCACAGCGCCTCCAGCGCCTGATGCGCCGAGCGGCCCGGCCGGAAGCCGTACGAGCAGTCCAGAAAGTCCTGCTCGTAGACCGCCTCCAGCACCATCGCCACCGCCCGCTGAAGAACCTTGTCCTCGAAGGTCGGGATCCCGATGGGCCGGGTCTTGCGACCGTCGCCCTTCGGAATGTGCACCCGCCGCACGGGCGGCGCCTTGTACGTGCCGGACTTGAAGCGGTCGAGCAGCGACTGGAGATTGTCCTCCAGGTCGCTCGCGTACTCCGCCGCCGTCTGGCCGTCCACGCCCACGCGCCCCGTCCTTGCGCGTGCGCCGGTAGGCCTCGCGCAGCCACTCCAGGTCGATGTGGTGGGCCAGCGTGGTCAGCGCCATCTCCGGTGCCTGCCTCGCCAGCTCCGCTATCCGTTGGAGTCTCGTTGAGACGTTCTCGGGGCTCGGTGTTCCCGTCATCTTTCCCTCCAACGGTTCCGTGATCCGGCGCCCCCTTCCCTCCACCGGGTCCCTCGGGTCGGTTCCCCGGCTTCCTCGGTACTATGCAGGCGCTCCGACTCCCTCTGCCTCCCGCCGCGCTTCGTTGCCTTCGCGCGCGTACCGTCTGCGCTCGCGTTCGCTCCCGCAGGTCCGCCGGTCGACCCGGGGCCTGGAGTTGGTCACCCGGCTCCCCGTTCCGGGAACGTCTGATGGAAGCGACAGGGCCTCCCAGGTTCCTGGGGAACCCCATGTGCGCATGCCCTGCTCTCCGACCCCGGTGGGACCTCCGCGCCAGGCCACTCGCGGCGCGTCGATGCTGCCTTCCGCCGAATCTCACGGCGTCGGCTCCCACGATCAGTCTCCTTTCGAGGCTCCATCACACGGCCTGCGCACTCCCTGTGTACGCTTCGCGGGCTGGGTTGCCCCGGCCCACGCAACACTCGGTTCCGGCTGCTGGCCAGCTTTGCCGGGTGGGATTATCGACCCACTGGGTTCCATTGAAAAGTTTCCGCGTGTGCTTCCTCCCTTCCCAGGCTTTCCTGGCGCACGAGACTCAGAGACGGTTTCGGCTCCCGTCGAGCGCGACCTCGACCTCTCTCCGGGCGGCACTTCCACGCCGAGACCCGCACCCCAAAACCCGCCCTCGTAACCTGCTGCCACCACGCCACAACCAGAAGCCCCGATCCAACCCAGACCGGGGCCCCCGTCAACTTCTCTGCAAGTCGTTGCTACGCTTGAAGTTGTTGGCTCCCCGGGCTGGACTCGAACCGGTACGCCATCGGTTAACAGCCGGGGGCTTTACCATTGAACTGCCGGGGAGGCTGAATGTATTCGGGGGGGCTGGCCCCCTCGGGAGGGGCTACGAACTTCTCGCGCGCCCTTAATCGGCTGCTCGCACGGATCGGGTACCTTGATCGACATCGAGCCTGCGGTTGATGCTGCGGGGCTGCCGGCGACCGCCGGTGGGGTCCGGGCGGGCGGGGTCGAAGGGGACGCACCGCCGGGGTCTCCGGCTCTGGAGGGGCGCACCGAAACGGCCGGGAACGCTAGAAATAACAGCATCCTCCGGTGACGTCGGTCCGCCCCTGCCTTTGCCGGGGATCTCGATGCGGTTCGCGGGTCTGACGGACGGCTGCTACCGATGGGACTTGTCGCGACCGCGGCCGTGGTCGTCGTCGCTGCGGCTGCGCTTGTCGTCCTTCCGGCCGCGCTCGGAGCGGCCGCTCGACTTCCCGCCGTCGTGGCGCTGGCGGTACTCACTGTTCGCCAGGGTACGCAGGTCGCGGCCGGAGGCGCGCCACTTCATGGCGGTGGGGACGTCGACGCGATAGTACTCGTGGAGCATGCGGACGGCGACGAAGTCGCGCGCTTCGCGGTCCGAGAGCACGAAGGTGTGGCGGCGGTCGCGCTGGTGTTTGCGCCAGTGACCGTAGGCGTTGCCGTAGGGGGGGCCCGGATCGCGGGACATCGACACGAACCAGACGTCCATCGGCACGTTCAGGCGCAGGCCGATCTGCCACCACGTGAGACCGTCGTGGCGCATGGCGATCAATTGCGCCGGGGGGCGGCCGGAGTGCTGCGCGAGGAACAGCATGACCGCGAGGTCGTCGGGGTTGCGGCACTGTCCGCCCCACTGCTCCACGTCCGCGCGATCGCGGTCGTAGTACTGGGAGTTGATCCCGAAGAACAGCTGGGAATCGTCCCCGATGGGAACGCTCGCCCGCAGATCGATGTCGACGCCGGCCCGGGCCGTGCCGCCGATCGTGCAGCCAAGACAGAGCATTCCGACGATCAGGGCGAGGGCATTGCGATGACGATGGCTCATCATGCCTCATCCTTCCGGTTGCGCGTGGTCAGGAACGGGACGAGGGCGGTTGGGCAATCTTCGTGCCACAGCATAACCCGGAAATGGGCGGGTGACAACGCCGGGGCCGCGCGCGCCGTGCCGGGACGATTTTCCGCTTGCGGGACGCACCCGTTTTTCCGTAGGCTGTTGAGGTCATTCGCCGCGCACCCCGCGGTGCGGCGGCTCCGACGGCCAGGGCGGCCGGGGGGCCGTGCGAGGTGGGTCTCGCCGAAGAGGGTCCGCCCGCTGAGGAGGTGATCCAGTGAGTTTGGACAGTCGCGGCTCAGTGGAGGTGGCGACCCCGCGTTGAGGGGCCTCTCCAGCCTGTGGCTGCACGGGATTACCCCGAGCGGGGAAACCCAGCGCCACCGAAGCTGAACCTTCCGGGGGCGTCGTCGCATGGAGCGGCGGCGCCCTCTTTTCGCGCCCGACGCGGCGGGAAACGGCCGGGCCCCTTCCCCCATTGTGCCGGCGGCTTTTCGCGGTTATCTTGTTGCGATTCTCCGCGCCGCCGCGCCTGCCGGATACTGCCTGGTCGCGCTGCCGCGCGCCGGCGTTTCGTCCGCGCCTCCGGGGAGCCGTCATGAGTCATCCGCTTGCTCACCCTGTCCACACCTTCCATATCCCGGTCATGGGCACCGGTTTCACCATCGGCACGCCGCTGAAGGTGGCGCGCTACGGGATCTCCTCGGTGATCTCGCTGGTGGACGATGCGCTCATCGAACAGATGCGCCAACGGATCAGTGAGGAGGCGGGCGAGGATTTCACACCGATCGACGCGCGCGAGGACGACGCGCGGGCCCGCCGCATCACCGCCTATCTCGATCTGCTTGACCGCCAGGTGACGCGGCAGGTGGCGCGGTTGCGGGCCTCGGTGTTCGAGACGGGCAGCGAGATCACCCGCTACTTCGAACTGCTGCCGGCCTCGCCGCTCCGGGCGCTCTACGAACGCATGCGGCGCACCGACGACGGCGGGGAACGCGACGGGCTGCAGGCGACGCTGCGGCAGGAGGTCGCGCCCGGCGCCATCGACGTGAACATCATGACCAAGCTCGACCAGGACCGTTTCCGCCACGGCGGGAAGCTGGTCCCCCAGGGCTCCGACGCGCTGAGCGCCCTGCGCGGGTACGCCCGCAGCGGGCTGCGGTCGTCGGTGGTGCTGTCGGCCGGCCTGAATCGGCGCCTGTTCTCGTATGTGGGCGAGTTCGACGATTTCTTCCCGACGGCGCCGGCGAGATCCGCAAGCGCATCATCCTGAAGGTGAACGACTTCCGCTCGGCGCACCTGCAGGGCAACCTGCTGGCGCGACTGGGGCTGTGGGTGTCCGAGTACCGCGTCGAATCGGGCCTGAACTGCGGCGGCCACGCCTTCGCCGGCAAGGGGCAGCTGCTCGGGCCGGTGCTGGCGGAGTTCCGGCGGGAGCGGCTCCGGCTCACCGAGGAGCTCGGGGAGATCCGCGAGCGCGCGCTCGCCAAACTGGGTCGCGCGCCGGCCGACGCCGCCACGTGCCGCATCACCGTGCAGGGGGGCATCGGCACCGCGGACGAGGACGCCATGCTGCGTTCGCACTACGCGGTGGACGGCACCGGCTGGGCGAGCCCGTTCCTGCTCTGCCCCGAGGTGGTCAGCATCGACGACGAGCATCTGAAGAAGGTGAGCGAAGCGCGCGAGGAGGACGTGGTCCTGAGCGACAACTCCCCGCTCGGCGTGCCGTTCTGGAACCTGCGCACGTCGGCCAGCGAGGTCACGCGGCGCGCGCGCATCGACGAGGGCAACCCCGGCAGCCCGTGCCCCAAGGGCTATCTCGTCAGCAACACCGAGTTCACGAAGACGCCGATCTGCACCGCCAGCCGCGTCTACCAGCGCCGCAAGCTCGGTGAGATCGCCGCCTCCGCCCAGCCCGACGCCGAGAAGGCCGCGCAGTGGGAGTCGGTCGTGACGAAGTCGTGCATCTGCCACGATCTGGCGCGGCGGCGCCACGGTCACCACCGGCATCGATCCCCACGCCCGCGCCGCCGTCTGCTGCGGTCCGAATACGGTCTACTTCAGCCGCGTGGCGAGCCTGCGCGACATGGTCGACCACATCTACGGCCGGGCCGCGCTGCCGCTGGCCCCCGGCCGCCCGCACATGTTCCTCAAGGAGCTGTCGCTGCACGTGGAGCGGGCGCGCGCCGCCGCCGGTAACCGTCGGCAGGAGCTGATCTGCGCGGCCGGCCGCTCGGCGACCGAGACGAAGCAGAACCTGCTCGAGGGGATCCGTCACTACCGCGAGGTGGCGGCGGAAATCGTCGCGGAGCGGCGGGAGGAATTCCTCGCGGGGCTGGAGTCGCTCCGCGAGGAGCTGGAGCGACTCCTGCCCGAGGTGCTCGATGCGCCGACGTCGATCGCGGCGCCGCTGTCGCCGCCCGAGCGGCGCCACGGGACCGGCTGACCGATCACCCGCCGCGCCGGACGCCGCGCCCACGCGCGGTCAGCGCACCATCTTCCACAGGTAGCTGAACTCGAGCGCGCGGATCCGGGCGCGCTGGGCATTCGTCGAGCCCGACCCGTGGCCGCCCTCGATGTTCTCGTAGTAGTAGACCGGGTGCCCCATGCTCGCGCATCCGCGCGACCATCTTGCGGGCGTGGCCGGGGTGCACGCGGTCGTCGCGCGTGGTGGTCCAGAAGAACACCTTCGGGTACTTCACGCCCTTCTGCACGAGCTGGTACGGCGACCAGGTCTGGATGTACGCCCAGTCCTCCGGCACGTCGGGATTGCCGTACTCGGCCATCCAGCTGGCGCCGGCCAGCAGCTTGTTGAAGCGCTGCATGTCCAGCAGCGGCACCTGGCAGACCACCGCGCCGAACAGGTCGGGCCGCAGCGTGAAGGCGCCGCCCACCAGCAGGCCGCCCTGGGAGCCGCCCATGATGCCGAGGTGCGCCGGCGAGGTGATCGCGCGCGCGACCAGGTCCTCGGCCGACGGCGATGAAGTCCTCGAACGACTTGATGCGGTTCTCCTGCTGCGCCGCCTGGTGCCAGCGCGGCCCGAACTCGCCGCCGCCGCGGATGTTGGCCAGGACGTAGACGCCGCCGCGCGCCAGCCAGTTCGCGCCGATCGTGGCGGAGTAGCCCGGCTGCTGCGAGATCTCGAAGCCGCCGTAGCCGTAGAGCAGCGTCGGGCGGGCGCCGTCGGCCCGGTAGCCGGCCGGCGTGACGAGGAAGTACGGGATCTTCGTGCCGTCCTTCGACACCGCCTCCTGCTGGACGACGTTCATGCCGGTCGCGTCGAAGAAGGCCGGCATCGACTTGAGCTTCTCGGGCGGCCCGCCCGCCACGAGGTAGAGCGAGGCCGGCGTCAGGAAGTCCTCGTAGGTGATGTAGAACTCCGCGGCGTCCGCGGCGGTGCTGGCGATGTCGACGGTGCCGATGCCGGGCAGGGCGATCTCCTCGCGCGTCCACTGGTCGCCGGACGGCGCGAGCCGCCAGAGACGGGAGCGGACGTTGTCGAGCGTGGTGATCAGCACGCGGTCGCTGGTCGTCGTCACGGCGCCGAGCGACACCCGCTCGGACGGCTCGAACAGGGTGGTGAATCCGGTGCGACCCTGCAGGAGATCGTCGAGGTCGATGGCCAGCAGCGAGCCCTGCGGGTAGGTCGTTCCGCCGACGGTCCAGTCGGTGCGCAGCGAGAAGAGCAGCCTGGTCCTGGAAGATCGTCTGGAATTCGGCGTCGAGCGGGATCGGCAGACGCACCAGGCGATCGCCCACGCCGAGGAAGTTCTCGCCCTGGAAGAACGCCGGACGTGCGCGTGATCAGGTTGTAGTTGCCGCTCGGCCGCTTCGATCGTGGTGAGGTACACGCTCACGTCGTCGGCGCGCCCCTCGAAGATCACGCGTGCCGTCGGCGAGCGGCGTGCCGCGCTTCCACTCCTTGACGATGCGCGGGTAGCCGGACGTCGTCAGCGAGCCGGCGCCGAAGTCGGTGGCGACCCAGAGCGTGTTCTCGTCCTTCCAGAGCAGGCGGCTCTTGGCCTCCGGCAGCGTGAAGCCGTCCGGCCACGAAGGTCTTCGTCACGCGTGTCGAACTCGCGCATGATGGCGGCGTCGCTGCCGCCCGCGGAGAGCGCGACCATGCAGTGGCGGTTCGCGGGCGGCAGGGAGGTCCGCCCCTTGTAGACCCACTGCTGGCCGTCGGCCTTGGCTGAGGGCGTCGATGTCGAGCACGGTCTCCCACTCGGGGCTGGCGGTCCGGTACGAGGCGGGCGTCGTCCGGCGCAGGATCCCCCGCTCGTGCGCCGGGTCCTGCCAGAAGTTGTAGAGCCAGGCCCCCTCCTGTGCCGGCATCGGGATGCGGTCGCGCGAATCGTAGATCTCGAGGCAGCGCTTGAGGATCGGCCGGTATTCCGGGACCGCCTCGATCTCCTGCGTGGACAGGCGGTTCTGGCTCTTCACCCAGTCGAGGGCCTTCCGGCCCTGCACATCCTCAAGCCACAGGTAGGGATCGGCCGGGTCGGCGGCGAAGGCCGGGGCGGCCAGCCCGATGAACGATGGCGACGGCACAGGCGAATCGCAGCACGGGGATCTCCTCCGGGGCAGGGGGTGGACGTGACGAGCCGACAACGGCGCGCCGAAACAGTTGATAACGGATCAGGGAAGGGGATTGTTGCCCGACGCGGACCTGACGGCAAGAGCTGTGACGATTTGCCCGACTCAGAACCCGTACCGCAGCGAGCCGTAGAACGCCCGGCCGCCGCGCAGCGGGGTGAGCGTATTGATGCCGCGGGTGGTGAACTCCGGGTAGCGCACGTCTTCGTCCAGCAGGTTTTCGCCCCACACGGCCAGACGGAGACGTTCGCCGGCCGCCAGACCGAGCCAGCGGCCCGCGTCGAGAACAAGCTTGGCCGAGACCAGGCTGAACGACTCCGCGTCGGGATTGGGAGCGTCCACGAAGGGGGCGAAGTCCTGCACGCGTCCGAGACCGGCGAAGCGGCTGTGCCAGACACCGAGCGAGCCCCACGGCTGCGTCCACAGCAGACCACTCTTGATCATCAATTCGGGATGTAGTGTCCAGTTCTCGCGGCCGTCTTCGGTTTCGTCGCGCATGTGCGAGAGCGAACCCTCAAACAGCAGGTCGTCGCGCAGGCCGATCTTCCACTCCAGCTCCACGCCGCTGAAGTCGTGCCGGCCGCCGTTCTCGTGGATCAGGTAGCCGCCGTAGACCGGCACCGCGGGGTCGTCGATCCAGAGCCTCTGGATGATGTCGGACATCCGGCTGAAGTAGCCGGTCGCCGCGAACTGCGCCGGTCCGCCGCGCCAGGAGACCTGCGCCTCGCCGGTGTCGACGATCTCCGGATCGAGCCGCTCGTTGCCGCGAAAGACCGGATGCTCGAAGGCGGTCTCGAGACGCGATCCGCTGCGGAAGGCCTGGCTGTAGAGCAGCTTGCCGCCGAACCCGCGCCCCGGCGACACGATCAGGCCGAGCCGGGGCGACACGATGCCGGCGGTGCGCTCGGGCTTGTTGTACTGCGCGCCGCCGACGAGCTTCAGCCGGCGTTCGAGTTGCCAATCGCACTGCCCGTAAAGGCTCCACGCGATCTCGGTCCCGTCGATCAGCATTTCGCTGCGGTAGTTGCTGCGCTGGACGGTGCCGCCGGCGAGAACCTCCGCGCTTTCACCCAGAGCGCGCGACGCGCTCACCTCGCCGAGCAGATCGCTCGCTTCGATTACCGTGTCCGCCTCGCGCAGGTCATTGACGGAGTACCACCGGTGATTGTTGTAGGTGACATTGGCGTGTCGTCCGGACCCCGGACGGCAGTCGTCCCTCCCAGCCCAGGTCGGTGAAGAGCGCGGCGGAGCGGTTGGCGGCATTGACCGATTTGGTCAGCCAGCTGTTGGTGGCCGTGTTCAGCGAGTACGGGTCGAAATCGCCGATGTAGACCTTGCCGCTCCAGTGGCCGAACGAGACGTTGGCCAGCAGGGAGGTCGTCTCCCGGCCCCAGCGTGCGCTCGAGTCGACCCCCGCGTAGTCCGTGAAGCGGTAACGCGGGCCGTCGTCCCGGTAGCGCCCGCCGGCGATCAGCACGTGCGCGTCGCCCCGGCGCGTGGCGACGACGGCGGACTGGCCGAATCCGCCCCAGGCGCCGGCGGTGACCGCGACGTCGCTCTCGCCGCCGTCGAAGGCATGGCGGCGCATGTGAAGATTGATCACGCCGGCGTAGGCGTTCGAGCCGTACAACACCGAGCCCGGCCCCCGCACGACCTCGATGTACTCGATGGCGTCGACCGGAAAGACCGCGTACACGGAGTTGTTCAGTCCGCCGGCGATCGGATCGCGCAACGGGCGCCCGTCGAACAGGATCAGGATGTGCGTGTCGTACGGCGTGAGCGACTGCCGGCGCATGACGAGCTGGTTGTCGGTCATCACGTTCGCGGAGATGAAGATCGCGCTGGTGACGCGGTTGAGTAGCTCGCCCAGGTTGCGCGCGTCGTAGCCCTCGATCTCCTGGCGCGTGATCACCGTGACGATGCCGGGCGCGGCCTCGACGCTCTCGGAGCGACGAGAGGGGGTGGTGATTTCGACGTTCAGGAGTTCGGCCAGCGAAAGGTCGAGGAAATTCGCACCGTCGGCGGGGGCGGGTGTAGGGAGGCAGGCCGACGCGCGCCCGCCAGCGAATACCGTGACGGTCAGGATGGCGACAGCTGCGCACCCTGCCCACGGGCGACGGTGGCGCTTGTCTGGCTGCCATTTTGATGCCATGGGCCCCCCTGGCGACCTTTCAGTCCACAATCCGATACTGGAATAGGACTTCGTCCGGGGCCAAGATCTCTTTAACCCGTTCCGGCACGATTCTGGACTGTATTCCTACTGATAACCTCTTTCACGCGCCACGCTCCACACCAGCGCTCCCTCCTGGCCAGACCGGCGGCCCCCGCCGGCCGCGAAGGATGCCGTGGCGTCGCAACATGACGACCTGGAGGATCGGGGCCGGGAACTCGAACAGGCGGTGCGGACGACCGTGCGGCGACTCAGAGGCTCTCTTCCTCTTCGGCCACCCGTGACTGCTTCCACGCCTTCTTGCGCGCGTGCTCGTCGAGCAGCGACTTGCGCAGCCGCAGGTGATTCGGGGTCACCTCGAGGTACTCGTCGGCGTTGAGGTACTCGAGGCACTCCTCGAGACTCATCTTGATGGCGGGGGCGATGCGCATCTTGCGGTCGGAGCCGGCGGCGCGCAGGTTGGTGAGCTGCTTCGCCTGCTGGGCGTTGACCAGGATGTCGCCCTCCTTGTTCGCCTCGCCGATGACCTGTCCGCCGTAGAGCATGTCGCCCGGCTCGCTGAAGAAGCGCCCCCGGTCCTGCAGCCCGTCGATCGCGAACGCGACGGCCGTGCCCTGGTCCATGCTGACGATGCTGCCGGTCTGGCGCTGCGGCAGACTGCCCTTGAAGTACTCGTACTGGAAGAAGCGGTGGTGCATGACGATCTCGCCGCCCGTGGCGCGCAGCATCCGGCTGCGGAACCCGATGAGGCCGCGGCTGGGCACGCGGAACTCGAGGCGGCTGCGCGTCTCGCCCTGCTCCATCTTCACCAGCTCGCCCTTGCGCTGCGCCGCGAACTCGATGACGGTGCCGGCGTGCTCGCGGGTCACGTCCACGGTCAGGATCTCCACCGGCTCGGCCTTGCGCCCGCCGATCTCGCGGTAGATGACGCGCGGCTGTCCGACCATGAACTCGTAGCCTTCGCGCCGCATGGTCTCCATCAGGATCGACAGGTGCAGGATGCCGCGCCCGCTCACGCGGAACGTGTCGGAGGTGGCGGTGTCCTCCACGCGCAGGGCGACGTCGCGCTCCGACTCCCGCAGCAGACGGTCCCGCAGCTGGCGGCTCGTGACGTACTTGCCGTCCTGCCCGAAGAACGGGCCGTCGTTGACCATGAAGCTCATGCTGAGCGTCGGCTCGTCCACGGCGATCATCGGCAGCGGCTCGGGGTGCAGGGGATCGGCCAGGGTGTCGCCGATGTCCACGTTGTCGAGGCCGACCACGGCGCAGATGTCGCCGCACTCCACCTCCGTCACCTCGCGGCGGCCGAGATTGTCGAACACGTAGAGCTGCTTCGCGATCGCATTGGCCTGGCTGCCGTCGCGCTTGAGCAGGGCGACCATGTCGCGCGCCCGCAGACGCCCGCGCACGATGCGCCCCACGCCGATGCGCCCCACGTAGTCGCTGTGGTCCATGGCGGCCACGAGCATCTGCAGCGGCCCCTCCTGCACCCGGGGCGGCGGCACGTGGGCGATGATCATGTCGAGCAGGGGCGCGAGGTCGCGCCGCTCGTCGTCCAGCTCGCCCACGGCCCAGCCGTCGCGTCCGGCGGCGTAGACGCCGCGGAAGTCGAGCTGCTCGTCGGTCGCCTTGAGCTCGCAGAAAAGGTTGAACACCTCGTCGAGCACCTCGTGCGGACGCGAATCCTTGCGATCCACCTTGTTGATGACGACCACCGGCTTGAGATTCAACTCCAACGCCTTCTGCAGCACGAAGCGGGTCTGCGGCATGGGCCCCTCGAAGGCGTCCACCAGCAGCAGCACGCCGTCGGCCATCATCAGGACCCGCTCCACCTCGCCGCCGAAGTCCGAGTGCCCGGGGGTGTCGATCAGGTTGATGCGGACGCCGTTGTAGGTGACGGCGAAGTTCTTGGCCGTGATCGTGATGCCGCGCTCGCGCTCGAGATCGTTGGAGTCGAGATACCGCTCGCGCACCTGCTGACCCTGGCGGAAGACGTGGCACTGCTGGAGAATCTGGTCCACCAGAGTGGTCTTGCCGTGGTCCACATGGGCGATGATGGCGACGTTGCGGATCTCCATGAGCCTGCCTTTGCCGGGAATCTGATGATGGTGGTGAGAGTCTTATAATCAATGCGTTGAAGGCCTCCGGCGCAACCCGCGCGGGGCGATTCACCGCGCCGCCGCCGGCAGTACGCGGCCGCGGGCCTCCCGGCCGCCCTGCCGCAGGCGTCATCAAACCTTCGCCATCCCTGCCGCGGCGCGCTAGAATATCGCCTGTACCCTGACGAACCCAAGGCAAGGCAGCCATGGCCCACCACACACTAAAGTCGGGCTACGAAGCCCTGAGCGATCGGCTCAACCGCTTCCCACAGGGCGCTCCGCCGTCAGAGTTGCTGTTCAGGATCCTCCGCCTGCTGGTGGACGAACGGGAGGCGGGGCTGCTCTCTCTTCTGCCGCTGAAGCCGTTCACGACCGCCCAGGCGGCGCATCGCTGGAATCTCCCCGTGGCGGAAACGCAGAAGACCCTCGACGCGCTCGCCGACCGGGCCATGCTCGTCGACATGGAGGGCCGCGGCAAGGCTACGCTCTACGTTCTGCCGCCGCCCATGGCCGGCTTCTTCGAATTTTCCCTGATGCGCACGCGGGGGGATCTCGACCAGAAGCTGCTCAGCGAACTGTTCTACGAGTACGTCACGCGGGACGATACCTTCATCCGCGCGCTCTTCACCGACGGCACCACGCAGCTCGGGCGCATTTTCGTGCACGAAACCGCGCTCACGGACGACAATGCCCTGCACGTGCTGGACTACGAACGCGCCAGCGAGGTCGTCGCCACGGCGCGCCACATGGGCGTCGGGCTCTGCTACTGCCGCCACAAGATGCAGCACCTCGGACGCGCCTGCGACGCGCCCCAGGACATCTGCATGACCTTCGGCGCCACGGCCGACTCGCTGATCCGGCACGGTCACGCACGCCGCGTCGGGCCGGCCGAGGGACGCGACCTGCTGCAACAGGCCCGCGAAAGCGACCTCGTGCAGTTCGGCGAGAACGTGCAGCGGCACGTGAGCTTCATCTGCAACTGCTGCGGCTGCTGCTGCGAGGCGATGCTCGCCGCGAAACGCTTCGCCATCCTGCAGCCGGTGCATACGACCAACTACCTGCCCTCCGTGACGGCCGACCTCTGCACGGGCTGCGGAAAGTGTGTCGGCGTCTGTCCGGTGGCGGCGTTGAGCCTGGCTGACGCGGGCGATCCCGCCCGTCCGAAGCGCCGACGGGCGGTCGTCGACGAGCAGATCTGCCTCGGCTGCGGAGTGTGCGTGCGGCACTGCGCGCCGGGCAGCCTGCAGCTGAAGCGGCGCGCCGCGCGGGTGATCACCCCCGCCACCTCCGCCCACCGCTACGTGGCGATGGCGGTCGAGCGCGGCAAACTGCAGCATTTCATCTGGGACAACCGCGCCCTCTGGAGCCACCGGGCCCTCGCGGCGGTGTTCGGCGCGATCCTCAACCTGCCGCCCGTCAAGCGCACGCTGGCGCGCGAGCAGGTGCGGTCGCGTTATCTGGACCGACTGCTGGGCCTGCGCTAGGCACGGACGGCGGCCGGCCGCCAAATGGAGGATGACGATGGCGGAGCATCGAAGCGCGCACTATTCGCTGGGCGAAGAGATCGCGCACAGCATCACGCACGGCCTGGGCGTCGTGCTCAGCGTCGTGGGGCTGGTGCTTCTGGTGGTGCGGGCCGTCCGCGCGAACGATCCGTGGCAGATCGTCAGCTTCGCCGTCTTCGGCGCGACGATGGTCGTACTCTATACCTCCTCCACGCTCTACCACGCCCTGAAGCCGCCGCGCGCGCGACGGGTCTTTAAGATCCTGGACCACGGCGCGATCTACCTGCTGATCGCCGGCAGCTACACACCATTCCTGCTGGTCAGCCTGCGCGGACCGTGGGGCTGGAGCATGTTCGGGGTGGTGTGGGGACTGGCCGTCGGCGGCGATCGTGTTCAAGGTCTGGTTCGCGGGGCGGTTCAAGCTCGTCTCGACCCTTATCTACCTCGGGATGGGCTGGCTCTGCGCCGTGGCCACGAAGCCGCTGCTCCACAGCGTTCCCGGCCCCGGCCTGCTCTGGCTGCTTGCCGGGGGGCTCTTCTACTCGGGCGGCACCGCGTTTTACCTCTGGCGCGGCATGAAGTACCACCACGCGGTCTGGCACCTGTTCGTGCTCGCGGGCACCTGCTGTCACTTCTGGGCGATCTACGAATATGTGGGGCGCGCGAGCCCTGGCTGATGAGGGGTCGGGAGCGATTGCGCCGCGAAGGAACCGTCAGCGGCCGTCGCCGGGCCTTGCTGCCACCGGCGCCGGCAGCCGCCCGAGCAGCCGCAGCAGTCCGTCGAGGATCGTCAGCGGGTGCGGCGGGCAGCCCGGCACGTACAGATCGACCGGCAGGCAGCTCGCCCGCGCCGTCGTGCACCTCGGCATGGCCGGCGAACGGACCGCCCGCGATCGCGCAGGCGCCGACGGCGATCACGAGCCGCGGCGACGGCACCGCCTCCCAGGTCTTCAGCAGGGCGCGCGCGCATGTTCGTGGTGACCGGGCCGGTGATCAGCAGGCCGTCGGCATGGCGCGGCGAGGCCACGAACTGGATGCCGAAGCGGCCCAGGTCGTAGGCGATGGTGGACAGGACGTTCGTGTCCGCCTCGCAGGCGTTGCAGCCGCCGGCGCTCACCTGGCGCAGCCGCAGCGAGCGGCCGAACAGGCGGCGGCACTCCGCGTCGAGCGCGACCGGCGGCGGCGCAGCCGGGCCGGCCGCGCCGACCACGCAGATCCTCGCGCCGCGAGGCGGCGAGGCGGTAGTCCGCGGCGTGGCGGATCGCCCCGGCGGGGCAGGCGTCCACGCAGTCGGCGCAGAACAGGCAGCGCCCGAGGTCGACGCTCGCCGCGCGGCCGCTTGAAGCCGTGATGGCCCCGGTCGGGCAGGCCGCCACGCAGCGATCGCAGTCCGGCGCGCAGGCGGCGGCGTCGATCACCGGCCGGCCGCGGAAGCGATCCGGCAGCTCGGGCTCCCGGGCCGGCCAGGCCAGCGTGCGGTGCCCCTGGCCGCAGGCGGGTGCGCAGGATCTTCAGCATCGGTCGCGCCTCACAGATCATGGCCGCAGTAGGACAGGTTGAAGCTCTTGTTGCAGAGCGGAAAATCGGAAATCTGCTGGCCGCGCATCGCCAGGGCCAGGCCGATCCAGTTGTGGAACGACGGATCGACGATCTTGTACGCCGCGAAACGGCCGTCGGCGTCGGTCAGCGCCACGTGGCAGATCTCGCCGCGCCAGCCCTCCGACGAGCGAGACCACGATCCGCTCCGGCGCCGGCGCCCCGACCGGCGCCCGCAGCGGCCCGCCCGGCAGTCCCCGGAGCTGCTCGCGAACGAAGGCGACCGAGCGCGGATCTCCAGCCAGCGCACGAAGGCGCGCGCGAACACGTCGCCCGTGTCGCCAGGTGGCGGGCGGGAGGCTGGCGAAGCGGTAGATGCCCGGCCGGGAAATCGGTGCGCACGTCGCGCTCCACGCCGCAGGCCCGCGCCGCCAGGCCGACCAGCCCGAGTCGCCGCGCGTCGTCCGCGCGACACGGTCCCCGTGTCCTCGAAGCGCGCCATGACCGACGGCGTCTCCCAGAGCAGGTCGACCGCCGCCGTGCAGATCCCGGCGCACGTGCTCGAGCCGCTCCAGCACCGCCGCGGCCGCGCGGCGCTTCGAGATCGAAGCCGACGCCGCCCGGGCCGGACCAGCCCGCGCCCGAACCGGTTGCCGCAGAGCAGCGCCGTCAGGTTCAGGAGATCGCCGCGCAGCCGCCCGCAGTACGACGCGGTCGGCAGGTAGCCGACGTCGCCGGCCAGCGCGCCCAGATCGCCGGTGTGGTTGGCCAGCCGCTCCAGTTCGAGCGCCGATCGCGCGCAGCGCCTCGGCGCGCGCCGGCACGCCGCGCGTCCGCCAGCGCCTCCACCGCCTGGCAGTAGGCGATGGCGTGCGCCGATCGTGCGTGTCGCCGGCGAGCGGTCTCCATGTAGTGCAGCGTGCGCGGGATCGGGCCGCCGACCAGCGCGCGCTCGATGCCGCGGTGCTGGTAGCCGAGCGAGATCTCGAGGTGCAGCACCTCCTCGCCGTGGCACTGGAACCGGAAGTGGCCCGGCTCGATGATCCCGGCGTGCACCGGCCCGACCGCCACCTCGTGGACCTCCGCCCCCTCGACCCGGAAGAAGTCGCCGTCCGGACGCCAGGCGCGTCGGCCGGCGATGCGACGCGCAGCGGCTTCAGCCACGGATGACCGGCAGGACGCAGCCCCCACTGCTCCGCGATCTCCCGCTCGAACCCCTGCGCCTGCGGACAGTCCGGGGTCAGCGACGCGAACGTGTCGCCCGGGTCCGCGGCACGAGCAGCCGGATCTCCCCGACCGACGCCTGGGCCAGCACGGCGTGCAGGCGCCGCGTCCCGCCCGCGGTCGGCGCCACGAACAGCGCCGCCAGGCGCGCGCCGTGCGCCATCATCTCGCAGACCTGCCGCGCGAAAGTCGGCGAAGCGGCACGACCGGCATGTCGGCGCGGCGCGCAGCCTCGCCGTTGCGCAGGACCAGATAGTCGCCGCGGCTCACGACAGTCCTCCCAGAAGCACGCGCGGCATCGCGCAGCAGCTGCTCGAGGCAACGGCGGCAGGTACAGGCCCAGCGCCAGCACCGAGCACGCCGAGCAGCGGCCGGCGGCGCCAGCGCCAGCCACGGCTCGCGGCCGCGATCTCCGCCGCGGCCGCCGCCGGGCGTCCCTGCACCATCCGCAGCACGATCGCCGCCATGCCGATGAAGACCGACCGCGAGCGCGATCAGGATAGGCGATGGCCACGCCGGTGCGCCCGCCGTCGATGCGCGGCCTTGCAGGATCGTGAACTCGCTCAGGAAGGTGCCGAACGGCGGCGAGCCGGTGATGGCGAAGAAGCCCGCCAGCCAGAGCGCGCCGGAGACCGGCAGCGACGCGCGACAGCCCGCGCACCTCGCGCGATCGTCTTCGTGCGGTAGGCGGCTGAGGATGTTGCCGGCCACGAGGAACAGCATCGCCCTTGATCAGCGAGTGGTTGACCGCGTGGAGCAGCGCGCCGAACACGGCCGCCGCCGCCCAGCCCGACGCCGAGCGCGAGGATCCCCATGTGCTCGACGCTGGAGTAGGCGAGCATCCGCTTGTAGTCGGGCTGGCCGAGGATGAACGCCGCGGCGACGCCCATCGAGAACAGGCCGAAGCCGACGAGCAGCTCGCTGCCCGAACGCGCGCCAGCCCGGCGGCCGCGCAGCACCTGCATGCGCGCGCAGGATCGCCCAGGAACGCGCAGTTCAGCAGCGCGCCCGAGAGCAGCGCCGACACGAGCGAGGGCGCCTCGCTGTGCGCGTCGGGCAGCCAGGTGTGCAGCGGCGCCAGGCCCATCTTCGTGCCGTAGCCGACCAGCAGGAAGATGAAGGCGGCCTTGAGCCACAGCGGCTGGAACGAGGCCGCGGCGTGCAGCAGCAGGTCGCAGGCGCAGCGGGATTTCGCCGCGCCGGCGAGCTCTTGCGTCGCCACGGCGAGCAGGAAGTTGCCGAGCAGCGCCAGCGCGATGCCGACCGAGCAGATGAGCAGGTACTTCCAGGCGGCCTCCAGCGAGCGGTGGTGCCGGTGGAAGTAGATCAGCGGCGCGCTGGCCAGCGTCGTCGCCTCCACGGCGACCCACAGCAGGCCGAGATGGTTGCTCACGCAGACGAGCGTCATCGTGGCCAGGAAGAACAGCAGGCAGCCGGTGAACACCGCCTCCGGAGCGTTGACGAACAGCGCGTCCTCCTCGAGGTCGCGGCGCCGGTCGTCGCCGCTGCCGGTTTCGCGCGCCAGATAGCCGACGGCGTAGAGCGCCGCGGCCAGGAACAGCGTGCTGGTGATGCCGAGGAACAGACGGCCCAGGGCGTCGAGCGCCAGCCAGTTGCCCGAGCACCGGCGCGGCGCCGCCCCGACACCGCCGTCAGCAGCAGATGGACGGCGGCCGTCCCCGCGAGCAGCGCCCGCCGCGGCCGGTCGCGCCGGATCATGAGGGCGCACGATGCCGCCGAGCAGCGGCACCAGCACCAGGGCCGGGATCACCAGGATCGCAGTTGTCACGTCAGCTCATTCCTTGAGCGCCGACAGCTTGTCGGTGTCGATGTGCTCGAACGTCCGGCTGATCTGGAAGATCATGATCCCCATCACGAACACCGCCACGAACACGTCCAGCAGCACGCCGAATTCCACCAGCGCCGGCGTGTCGAGGGCCAGCGCCACGCCGAAGACGTAGATCCCGTTCTCCATCACGAGATAGCCGAGCACCTGGGTCAGGGCCTGGCGCCGGCTGATGATGACGAACAGGCCGCTGAACATCGTGAAGAAGGCCGCCATGACCGCCAGCGACGACCCGGCCGCGTCGGGCAGCGGCAGGCGCGAGGCGATCCAGAACGAGATCCCGAGACAGACGATGCCCACGAACAGCGAGGCGTTGTAGCCGACGAACGGCTCCACCTCGCGCCGCACGTTCGCCCGCTGCAGGGCCCGCTCGAGCAGCCGCGGCAGCAGCGACCCCCTTGATGGCGATGCTCAGCGCCGCCAGCGCCAGGGCGCGCGCCGGCAGCGTGCGCGGCCCGCTCCAGAGCGGCAGCAGGCCGAGCATGCATCCCCTGCAGGGCCAGGGTCCGGATGCAGAAGCGCAACCGGCTCGAGCCCAGGAACACGAAGCCCGAGAGCACGAGCAGGGCGAGAATCAGATCCTCCACGTGCGTCACCGGTTCACCTCAGCGACAGGATGACGGCCAGGGTGGAGATCGCGCCGGCGCCGACCAGCAGCTGCGGCACCCGCGGCAGGCGCAGGCGCGCCATGGTGGACTCGATCAGGCCGACGAGCGCCGCCAGCACCACCATGCCGGCCAGGAACGCGGCGGCGTCGACCAGCGGCCGGCCGGTGCGCACCGGCACGCACAGCCCGACCAGCAGCGCGCCGAGCACCCACAGCTTCAGCGCCGCGCCGTAGTGGATGAAGGCCAGATCCGGCCCGCTGTGATCCAGCACCATCACCTCGTGGATCATGGTCAGTTCGAGGTGCGTGTTCGGGATCGTCGACCGGCAGCCGCGCGTTCTCGGTCAGCAGCACCACCAGGAAGGTCACCGCCACCAGCACGATCACCGCCGCGGAGGCGGCCCAGAGCGGGGGCGTCACGCGGGCGTAGAGTCCGGTCAGCGAGGTCGCGCCGGTCAGCCGGACCAGCACGGCCAGACCGGCCAGCAGCACCGGCTCGGTCAGCGCGGCGAAGAACACCTCGCGGCTCGCGCCCATCCCCTCGAAGCTCGAGCCGGTGTCGAGCGCGGCGAGCACGGTGAAGAAGCGCCCCAGACCGAGCAGCCAGGCGAACAGCAGCAGGTCGCCGGCGAACTGGAGCGGCGCCGGCAGGCCGCCGCACGGCACCATCAGCAGCGCCACGCACGACGCCGGCGCAGCCGAGCACGCGGCCCGCCCGGAACAGCCAGGTGGTGGTCCCGCTGTAGACCGCGCCCTTGCGCGCCAGCTTGGCCAGATCGTAATAGAGCTGCAGCAGCGGCGGCCCGCGCCGTCCCGCGTGGAACGCCTTGACCCGGTTGATCACGCCCGGCAGCAACGGCGCCGACCAGCAGCGCCATGAGCGGGTGCAGGAGCGGCAGCAGGCGTGGCCGTCATCCTACCTCAGCCTCCAGATCAGCAGCCCGATCAGGGTGACGCGCGATGTAGAGGATGTAGAGATGGACGCTGCCGGTCTGCAGGCGATGCAGCTTGAGCAGCAGCCCGCTCCACGCCGGTGAAGACCGGCCGCCAGCCATGCGCCGGCGATGACGTCGGGCGTCTCCGTGGCCAGCGCGGCGCCGGTCGGGAAAATCCCCCTCGGGCACGCTCGAATCACCCGCCGCTGGCGCAGGATCGAAAAGAACTCCACGAGCGGCTGCGCGAACGACGAGGCGGTGTACTGCATGCGCGGCGCCGGGTGCGCGCGTAGCCGCAGTCCCAGGTCGGAGCCGGCGCGCACCTCGCGCCGCGCCAGCGACGCGCCGCCGCCACGCCGCCAGCGCCAGCGCCACGAACGCCGAGCAACGCTCCCGCCAGCGCGACGATTCTCAGCGTGGCGGCCAGTTGCGCCAGATCCGCGCGGCAGCTCCCGGCGGCAGACCGTCCAGCGGGCCAGCACCGGCCCGAGCAGGGCCAGCAGCCACGGCGCACCCAGCCCGGCGCCGAGGCAGAGCGCCGCCAGGATGCCCATCGGCCAGAGCATGCGCGGGCGCCGACTCGCGCGCCTGCGCGGCCGCCGCGCTGCGCGGCTGGCCCAGGAAGGCGATGCCGAAGGCCCGGGTGAAGACGGCGGCGGCCAGCCCGCCGATCAGCACCGAGCCCGCAGATCACGGCGAACGCCGGCGCCGCCGCGCCCGGTCCGGCCAGCCGGACGCCGTGGAGCGCGCCGAGCAGCACCGTGAACTCGCTCACGAAGCCGTTGAGCGGCGGCAGCCCGCAGATGGCCGCCGCGCCGACCAGGAACGCCGCGCCGGTCCACGGCATCCGGCGCTGCAATCCGCCGAGCTGCTCCAGATCGAGGGTGTGCGCGCCGCACTGCACGCTGCCGGCCCCGAGAAACAGCAGTCCCTTGAAGAGCGCGTGATTGAGCACGTGCAGCAGCGCGCCGCCGTAGCCGAGGACGATCAGCAGGCACCTCCCCAGTCGCCTGCCCGAGCACCCCCAGGCCGAGCCGGTCAGGATGATGCCGCTGTTCTCGATGCTGCTGTAGGCCAGCACCCGCTTGAGGTCGCGCTGCGCCAGCGCCAGCAGCGCGCCGAGCACCCCGGTGAGCAGGCCGACGCCGATCAGAGTCCAGGCCCACGCCAGGCGGGCGGCGGGCCGAGCCAGGTCAGCGTCGCGCACGATGCCGTACACGCCGGTCTTGATCATCACGCCCGACATCACCGCCGAGACATGGCTGGGCGCCGCCGGATGCGCCTCCGGCAACCAGACGTGCAGCGGCACGAGTCCCGCCTTGGTGCCGAAGCCGATCAGCGCCAGCGCGAACAGCAGCGCGGCCTGCGGCGCGCCGCCCGCCCCGACCGCGGCCAGCCGGTCGAAGTCCAGCGACCCCGCCTCCCGGCCGAGCAGCAGGAAGAACAGGAACAGGGCGGTCGTGCCCAGATGCCCGGCCACCAGATAGACAACGCCGGCGCGCCGCACCTCGGCGCGCTCGTTGTCGCGGGCGACCAGCAGGAACGACGTCACCGCCATCACTTCCCACGCCATCAGGAACAGCACGGCGTTGCGCGCCAGCACCACCAGCACCATGGACGCGGTGAGCGCGTTGTAGCTGGCCCAGGCGGCGCCGGTCGGCCGCCCGCCTTCGTGCGCCTTCAGGTAGCCCGTTCCGTACACCGCCGCGAGGCCGGTCAGCAGGAAGATCGGCACCAGGAAGAAGGCCGAGAGCGGATCGGCCTCGAGGAAGAACGAGCCGTACGGCACCGTCCAGGGCAGATGCACCTGCTCGATCGATGCCGGGCCGCAGCAGGATCGCGCAGCGCGCCGGCCAGGCCGACGAGCGCCGCCGCCACGGCGCACGCCACGCCGCACCGGCCACCCGCCCGCGACCGGCGCGGCCACAGCAGCGGCGCCAGCCGCTCCGGCGGACAACAGACCCAGCGAGATGACGAGCAACCGCATGCGCGTCCGATCTAGTCCGGCGTCGCCGCGCGTCCGTCTCGACCCCGATCGCGGTGTCGGCCCCGCGCGCCTCCGCGAGGATCGTCTCGCGCGAGGCGTGCCCGACGATCGCCGCCCGGAACCGCTCCGCCCGCAGCGCGAAGGCCGAGCCGCGACAGCAGATGGAGGTGCACGCGGATCGTCGGCGTGATCAGGGTGAACAGCACCTGCACGAGCCGGCCGTCCAGCGCCCCGAAGTCGACCGGCTGTCTCCAGGAAGCAGAGCGTGACGCTCGGGCGGGTGATGTTCATGACGATCGGATTGCGCGCGTGCGGAATCGCGATGCCGTCGCCGATCCCGGTCGACCCCATCTCCTCGCGCGCCAGCAGGATCTGGAACAGGCTCTCCCGCTCGATCCGCTCCGGCAGCTGCAGCAGACCGACGATCTCCCGCAGGACCGATTCCTTGTCGTGCCCGCCGACGCGATAGTGGATCCCCCCGGTGGCCAGCGCCTCGGCCAGGCCGGGCAGCTCGGCGCCTTCCGGATCGGGCGCCTCGTCGACCAGCCCGGTCGAGACATTCACCCGGTGCGCCGCCGCCCACTCCAGCAGATCGACCCGGTTGAAACGGTACTGGTTGTTGACCCGGTACGCCGGCAACTCGCTGCTCTTGATCCAGCGGTAGACCGTCTTCTCGGAGACATTGAACAGCCGGGTGACATCGTCGACCGTCAGCTTCATGCGCGATCCCGTTCAGGACGACAGGGGCCAGCTTCAGGACAATTGAGCCCATGATGTTCGTTGGTGTCCGCGGTTGTCAACGCCGAAGGGCCGACTTATCGGCCCGCCGGGCGAGAGATTCACCTTTCCGGAGCCGGTCGCGGCGTTCAGCCTGCCTACGGCTTCGCCGCCGGCAGTTTCCCCTTCTCCTCCGGGGCCACCCGGTTCGCGGCGCGGGCCACCGTGAACTTCTGCCGCTGCGTGCTCTCGCCGACGCTCACCACCACGGTGTATTCGCCGGGGGGAGCGAATTCCGTCTGACCGTTGGGTGCGCCGTAGCGATTTTTGGGGTCGGGCTGCAGGTCCCAGGAGGTGCGGTTGAGGCCGGGCCGGGCGGGGGCGCCGAGCGTGCGCACGGTCGCGCCGCCGGCGTCCTCGACCCTGACCGACACCTCTTCGGCCGGCAGGTCGCGCAGCCAGTAGGTGATCACAGCGCCGACGGGCGGATTGGCCCCGGCGAAAACGCGCGCGCCGCCGCCGTAGCCGCGATCGCCGACGAGGCGCGGCGTGACCGGCCGCACGGGGAACAGCGTCAGCGCCGCCGCCGCCGCCGCGGGGGTGAGCCCGGCGAAGCAGGCGGCATCGTCGAGGATCCAGAGACTGCGACCGTGCGTGGCCGCGATCAGGTCGTGCTCGCGCGGGTGGATCGCCAGGTCGTACACCGGCGCCGTCGGCAGGCTCCTGCCGCCCGGCCGCAGCCAGTGCCTCCCGCGGTCGAGCGACGACCCACGCGCCGGTCTCCGTGCCGCAGTAGAGGACGTCGCGGTTGACGGGGTCCTCGCGCACGACCCGCACCGGCGAGTCCTCCGGCAGGTCGCCCTGGATCTCGCGCCACGACCGTCCGCCGTCTTCGGTCAGCAGGATCAGCGGCCGGAAGACATCGCTGCGATGGCCGTCGATCGCGGCCCAGGCGGTGCGCGCGTCGTGCGCGGAGGCTTCGAGGCCGCTCACGTAGAGCCCGCCCACGGCCTTCGGCGTGACGTCGGTCCAGGTCGCGCCGTCGTCGAGCGTGACGTGGATCCGGCCGTCATCGGTGCCGGCCCACAGCAGACCCTTGCGCAGCGGCGACTCGGCCAGTGTCGTCACCGTGCCGTGCGTCTCCGCGTCCGAGCCTTCGGTCAGGATGCGGTCGGTCTGCCGCCGCGTCAGGTCGCCGCTGATCGCGTACCAGAAGTTCCCCTTCTCCGTCAACTTGTAGACGCGGTTGCCGGCCTGGTAGAGCACGGTCGGGTCGTGCCGCGAAACGAGGAACGGCGCGTCCCAGTTGAAGCGCGGGCGCTCCTGCCCTTCGTCAGGCGCCGCCCGGAGCGGCTGGATCATGTGCGTGTCCAGATGGACCCGCCCGAGGTTGCCCCCCTGGCTGGTGGCGTAGACAACGTTCGGGTCGGTCGGATCGAACAGCACGCGGAAGCCGTCGCCCCCGTGCACGAAACGCCAGTCCTCGTTGAGGATGCCCGGCTTGCCCTCTTCGTTCGCCGCGAGCGCGGTGGCCGAAGGCCCGATCCACGAGCCGTTGTCCTGCAGGCCGCCCCCCACGCGGTACGGGTCGGACAGATCGACGTTCACGTGGTAGAACTGTCCGACGTCGAGCTGGTTGAGCAGGTCCCAGCTTGCGGCGCGATCGTGCGATACGTACAGCCCGCCGTCGGTGCCGAGCAGGATGCGCCGCGGGTCGGCCGGATCGACGGCGATCGCGTGGTGATCCACGTGGACGTTCGGCGAACCGGTGCGCCGCAGCGTGCGGCCGCCGTCGTCGGACAGCGAGAGGTCCCAGCCCGGCAGGTAGAGCCGCTGATCGTCGCCGGGGTCGATGGCCAGGCGCGAGAAGTAGAACGGCCGGAAGCTCAGCTCGTTCACCCGCACCCAGGTCTCGCCCCCGTCGGCGGTGCGGAACAGACCACCGGCCGGCGAGAAGTCGTCGAACGGAGTGCGGCCGGTGCCCCCCTGGTCGCTCTCGACCACCGCGTACAGCACGTCCGGATTCCCCGCGAACACCGCCAGCCCGATTCGCCCGGTGCGCGCCGGCAGCCCGGCCGTGAGCCGGCGCCAGGTCGCGCCGGCATCGTCGGAGCGGAAGATCCCCCCCTGGTCCGACACCCCGCTGAAGCTCCACGGGGTGCGCCGCCGCGCGTACAACGCCGCCCAGACCCGGTCGGGATGGACCGGATCGATGACCACGTCACACGCGCCGACGTCACCGTCCACCTTCAGGACATGCTGCCAGGAGCGCCCCCCGTCGCCGGTGCGAAACAGACCGCGCTCCGGATTCGCCCCCCACAGGTGACCGAGCGCCGCCACGTAGGCCACGTCGGGATTGCGTGGATCGACCGCCAGCGCCGGGATGTCGTGCGTCTGCGCCAGCCCGACGTGGGTGAACTTCGCGCCGCCGTCCGTCGACCGGTAGACACCGTTGCCCCACGACGAACTGTTGCGACCGTTCCCCTCCCCCGTGCCGATCCAGACGATTTTTCCGCGCCCCCGCTCCGCCCGCGGCTTCTTCAGCGCGGACGAATCGGCCGCCGCCTCCTCGGCCGCCCAGCCGGGCCAGCCCTCCGGCGCGTCAGCCGCCACAATGGCGCCGATGCACGACGTGGCCTCGTTGCGGAACACCTCGCTGAACGTCGTGCCGAGATTCGTCGTCTTGAACACCCCGCCCGTGGCATACCCGACGTAGAAGTCGGTCCGGCTGCCCGGCACCAGCGCGATCGCCGACACCCGCCCGCTCATCACGGCCGGCCCGATCCCCCGCCAGGCGGGCGTGGCCAGATCCCTCGCCGTCACTTCGCGCGGCGCAGCTGCCACGGCCTGCCCGACGTCGGCCTTGCCGCCCGGCGCGACGGCCAGCGCCGGGACGGACACGGCAAGGGCCGCCAGCAGCGCCGTGAGCGCGGCCAGAACCAGCAGAACAAGCGCCGGCAGGCGCAGGCGCGGCCGGATCGAGGCGCGCGGCAATAGGGTCACGAGCGACATCGGGGAACCTCCCAGGTTGATGTCGGATTCACTGACTTACAGCGCAGTCGGGGCGTGCGCGCAATGAAATTGGAGGACCGGCACACCGATCGCACGCAACATTTCCGACGCAAACAGGCTTTCGTCGAACCAATTTCCTTCCTCTGCGCAAGTTGACTACGAATTGGGCGACAGCGAGAATACCCCACGGCTTGCAGGACAATTCCCCCGGGACCGCGCTACTGGGCTCTCTTGACATGGCCGCCGGCCGGTCCGAGTTCGAACGGGATCTCATGAAGGACGGGCGGTGAAGCCACAACTGATCTCAAGATTCTGTTGACCGCGCCGATAGAACCTCGTATCATGTGGAGGAATTCCCTGCCAGTGGCAGCGGAATCTATCAAGGCTTACCGCTGAGCCCGCCTGGCGAATCAGCGGTTTTTCTTTGCCCAGGGCGACCCGAGACGAATCAACGCAATCGTCTTGTTGCTGGCCAGAAACGCCGTCACGAAGAAAGCCCTTCCCGTCCCCGTTAGCCGGATGATCACGACATAGTCTCCGTTCACTATCGCCGCGCGACTCCCTTCATCAGTCCTCTTCCGCTTGCTATCCCAGCCGATGTTCGAACAGCACGCGGCTCTTCACCGCCCGCATGAACATCACGATCTCGATCGGCTTGATGTCGGTGCCGGTGGCGATCATGTCCACCGTGACGGCGATGCGCGGGTCGTAGCTGGTTGCGGAACTCCTGGATCAGGTCGCGTGGGCTTCGCGCCGGTCGTCTTGTAGGTGATCTTCTGGCAGAAGTCGTTGCCGCGGCCGAACTCCTCGCGGACGATCTCGACGATGTCCTCGGCGTGGCTGTCGTCCTTGGCGAAGATCAGCGTCTTGGGGACCTCCTTGCGGCCGGGGAAGATCTCCGTGAACAGCCGGTCGCGGAACGTGCGCACGAGCGTGCGGATCTGGTCCTTGGCCACGACGCTGCGGTCGAGGTCGCTGTCGGTCGTAGGTGATGTCCTCGTCGGGCGTCTCCCAGCGCAGTCGTGCGCGTCTGCCGGTCGCGGTAGCCGAGCATCGTGTCCGGCCCGGCCTCGATCGTCGAGCCCTGCTCGGTGATCTGCGTGCGGATCTTGTAGACCTCGAAGTCCACGTTGACCCCGTCGGCCACGGCGCGTCCTCGTGGGCGTACTCCATGACGAGGTTCTGGTTGAAGAAGCCGAAGGTGTGCTTGGCCGGGCGTGGCGGTGAGGCCGACGAGGAAGGCGTCGAAGTACTCCAGCACCTGCCGCCAGAGCGTGTAGATGCGAGCGGTGGCACTCGTCGATCGAAGATGACGTCGAAGTACTCGGGCGGGTACGCCGGCGTTGTAGACGACCGGCAGCGGCTCGCTTGGAGCGCCGCCGCCGCTCGGCTCGAACTGGGAGCCCTCCTCCAGCTCCGGGTCGAGCTCGGGCTCGCCCTTGAGCATCGAGTAGAGCCGCTGGATGGTCGTGATGACGACCTTGGCTCGAGGCGCCGATCGTGTTCGAGGTGAGGCGCTGGACGTTGTAGAGCTCGGTGAACTTCCGGTTGATCGTCCGGCGTGCGGTAGCCCTGGAACTCCTTCTCGGCCTGCTCGCCCAGGTTGCGTGCGGTCCACGAGGAAGAGCACGCGCCGCGCGCCGCCGAACTTGATCAGCCGGTAGACGGCGGTGATCGCCATGAGCGTCTTGCCCGAGCCCGGTGGCCATCTGGATCAGGGCGCGGGGGCGGTTGCGCCGGAGCGACTGCTCCAGGTTCGTGATGGCCTCGGATCTGGTTCGGGTACAGAGAGCCCGGGATCGAGCGGCGGCATGGTCCGCAGCCGAGAGCGGAGCGTCGAGGGCCAGGTGTCGTCGGCGGCGGTGTAGAAGCCCTCGCCGTCCACGTGCAGGCGCTTGACCCAGGCGTCGAGGGTGTCGGCCGTCGAGCCACTCCGCCAGGGTGTCCGGGCGGTGGATGCGGAAGATCTCGCGGCTGCGCGGGTCGGGGTCGAGCAGGTTGGTGAACCGGGTCTCGCTCGCCGGTGCTCAGGTAGAGGAAGGGCAGAGGCATGACGGGCGGGTGGAGCCCGGCAGGCAGGCCGGTGGCGTACCGTGCAGCCTGCGGCTCGACACCCGTGAGCGTGTGGCCGGCAGGCTTGGCCTCCAGCACCCCCACGGCCCTGCCGTCGACGAAGAGCAGGTAGTCTGCGAAGCCATTTCCCCGGGTCAGGGGGAATTCGCGGACGGCCACGCCTCGGCCGGCGGACAGGTTCAGGTCCTCACGGTTCTGGACGATCCAGCCCGCCGCGGCAAGGGCGGCGTCGATGGCCTCGCGGGCCTTCTGTTCGGGCGTCATGCCGGCGGGCGCGCTCAATGCGTTCTCCTCATGGCACAAACCGAAACGACCGGCGCTACGGCGGGTCACTGACGACCCGCCAGCCGAACTTAGCCGCAACCACTCGCTCAGCCACGACACGGACCTGGCTCAGCCGCCGCCCGCTTCCGGCGCCAGCCGCGCCAGCAGCGCCGCGAAATCCGCGGGATCCGGACTCTCCACCACCACATCGCCCCACGCCAGGCGCGCGGCGTGCAGCATGTGGCGCGCCGCGCCCGTGGGATCCTCGCCGGGCCCCGGGCCGTAGACCCGGTCGCCGGCCAGCGGGTGACCGAGGTGCGCGAACGTGACCCGCACCTGGTGCAGGAAGCCGGTCACGGGGCGCGCTTCCACCAGCGTGGCGCCGCGCAACGGGGCCACCGGCCGCCAGCTCAGGCCGCAGGCGCGCGTGCCGGAGGCCGGGCCTTCGCCGACCACCTCGACCCGCGCCGGTCGCGCCGACCGCGCCACCCGCAGCGCCAGTTCGATCGACCCGGAGCGCGTGAGTTCCCCCAGCACGATGGCGCGGTAGGTCTTGGCCATCTTGTGCCGGGCGAACAGCGCCCGCAGCCGCTCCCAGGTCGCCTGCTCCGTGGCGAACAGCAGCACGCCCGAGGTCTCCACGTCGAGCCGGTGCGCCACGCCGCTGCGCAGCCCCCCCTCGCCGATGCCGTGGATCGCCGGATAGAGCGCCGCGACCGCGTTGAGCGCGGTGTCGCGCTCGTCCTCGCGCAGCGGATGCACGGCCATGCCGGCCGGCTTGTCCACGGCGACCCAGCCCGCCCCCTCGGCCAGCACGCGCAGCGATCGCTCAGGCTGCGCCACCGCGCGCGCCTCACCCGGCGGACGGAACCCGCGCACCGTGACCACCTCGCCGGCCGCCAGCGCCTCCCCCTTGTGCGCCGCGCCGACCGGGCGATCGTTGAGCTGCACCCGTCCGTCTTCGAGCAGACGACGCGCCTGCTCCCGCGAGACCGACAGCTCCGTCGCCAGGAACCGGTCGAGGCGCAGTCCCGCCGTCGCCCCCGTAACCGGCAATTCGCGGGTTTCTTCCGTGACCATGCCGCGCGCCGCCCTTCCGCGGGCCATGGGCCCGCGCGCCGAATATGCCCTGCCACCGTCGTGGTCGCAATCGGGACTCCGCCTGGCGGTCACTATTGAGCCGGCGATTCCAACAGCCATTCGTGGACCGGTTGAACCGTGACCTCTCTGGTCTCCGCGCTGACGAGCATCCCCTGTTCGAGCACGAGCAGGCGCCGCCCTGCCCGCGGAAATTCCGCCGCCGCGGACGCGAGGGCACTCAACTCGCGCTCCCGCACCGCTGTTTCCGACAGGTTCGCGCACACCTGGATCAATTCCTCGCCGCCGGCGCGATGGCGGACCAGGAAATCCACTTCCCGCCCATCAGCCGTCTTGACGTAGCCGATTTCCGCTCCCCGACGTTCCAGTTCGTTGAAGACGACCGTCTCCAGGGCGTGCCCCAGGTTGGCGCGGCCGCTGGTGTCGAAAGCCGCGATCAACCCGGGATCTGCAGGGTAGATCTTCCGCGGGTTCGAGTGCCGGCGACGTTCCGAATCGGTGGCCAGAAACGCGGCGCTGATCAGGAAAGCGTCCGACAGGTGTTCCAGCATCGCGTGCACGGCGTCTTTCGCGACGCCAAGCCCCTGGCCGCGCAGATCCAGATGAAGGCGATGCGCGCTGAATCCGCCGGCGGGGTTGCGCAGGCACTGCCGCACAATCCAGCGCAGGGCGGAGACCTGGGTCAGGCCGTGGCGTTGCACCACGTCGCGGAACACCACGCTGTCGACATATCCCTGCAGCAGTTCGATGCGCAGCGACGCAGCCAGTCCCTGGGCTTCGGGAAAGCCGCCGACCACCAGGAACTCCCGCAGGCGTTGTTCGACGAGGGACCGTTCGGCGGCGGACAGGCGACGCGGGTCGGCGCCCGGCTCCTCGCCGCGATGGCGCAGAAATTCGCGAAAACTGAAGGGTCGGATGACGGTCGGCAGGCCGCGGCCGCGCAGGGAGGTGTGGATTTCGCGCGACAGCATCCGCGCCGAGGATCCGGACACGACGATCTCGACCAGCTCGGAGTCCAACACCCGCCTCACAAAACGATCCCAGTCCGGCACGAACTGGATCTCGTCGAGGAACCAGTGGACGACCTCGCGACCGCGGTATTCAGCGTGCCGCCGATAATACTCTTCGAACAGGAATCCCAACTGATCGACCTGGATGCCGTCCAGCCGTTCGTCATCGAAGCTCAGATAGACGGAGCGTCCAGGCGGCAGATCGGTCCGGCGATCAGCCAGCAACTGCTTCAGGAAGGTGGTCTTGCCTGCACGGCGCATTCCGATGACCGCATGCACCTTCCCGGAAATGGCCGGGAGACGGGCATCACGAAGCGTGGTCCGGCGCCGGGATTCGGGAAGCAGGGCTTCGGTCAGTTTTTCTTCCAGAATCGGGTGCAACATTATGACCCCAGTATCGACCAGAAGGTATCCTCATGTAAAGGATTGATTTACTTCAATCGATACTCAAGGAAAGGACACCTTCGCAAGCAACTTCAATAATGTCACTTATATAGGCAGGGACATGCGCTTTCGTCGTCACTCCACCCGGCGCACGACCACCAGCGTGAGGTCGTCCGCCTGCGGCGTCACCCCGGCGTGCGCCTGGACGGCGTCGACGAGGGCGGTGACGATGTCCGCGGCGGAACGGTCGCGTGACTTGCGCATCGCGGCCACCAGTCGCGCGATCTCGAACGGCTGTTCCGCCCCGTTCACCGCGTCCGTCACGCCGTCGGAGTAGACGACCAGCAGATCGCCCAAATCGAGGTGGGCGGCGCCGGCGCGATAGGGAAAGTCGTCGAGCACGCCCAGCACGATCCCGCCTTCGCTCAACGACTCGGGATCCGAAGCGCCCGCCCGCAGCAGGAGCGGCCGTTCGTGGCCGGCGTTGCAGTAGCGGATCTCGTGCGCCTGCGGGTCCAGGATGCCGTAGAACAGCGTGGCGAATTTCTCGGGGTCGGTGCATTGGTAGAGCAGACGGTTGGACCAGGTGACACAATCCTCGGGCCGCGTGTTGACCTGCGCCTGCCCCCGCAGCGTCGCCTGCAGGTTCGCCATGAGCAGGGACGCCGGCAGTCCTTTGCCCGAGACATCGCCCAAACAAAGGCCCAGCCATCCGGCAGCCAGGGGGATGAAGTCGTAATAATCCCCGCCGACCTCCTCCGCCGGGATGCTCACGCCCGCCACCTGATAGCCCTGAACGTCCGGAGCGGACCGCGGCAGCAGGCCGAGCTGGATCTGGCGCGCCAGGCGCAGCTGTTCGCGCATCAACCCGAACTGCCGCTCCTGCTCGTCCAGCCGCGCCACCTCCAGCACCTGCGCCGATTGCGAGGCCATGATCGCCAGCAGCCGTTGATCGTCCTCCGTGAAACCGGCGGGGCCCTGCTTGTTGCAGGCGATGAGCACGCCGGTCAGCTGCCCCTTCACCATGAGCGGCACCAGCAGGACCGAGCGCACGGTGCCGTCGAGGCACAGGCCGCGCAGCGCGGGATCGTGGCAGGGATCGTTCGAGAGCACCGGCTGGCGGCGAGCGAGCATCAGACCGGTCAGCAGCCGCCGGTCGAAGGCGGAGCGGACATCCGCCGTCCCCGCGCTCTGGTCGCGGGCGATCGTCTGCCAGGGATCGACCGGCTGCAGGTCTTCCGGCGTGACGAGCTTGACGTCCGCCTCCTCCGCGCCCACCGCGCGACGCGCCCGGCCGACGATCTTGCGGATGACATCCCGGGAACTGCGGGCGCTCCCGATGGAGTGGGCGAGGTCGTTCAGGATCTGGAGCTCGGAGACGGCGCCCCGGAGGCGACGGACCTCGTCCTCGAGGGGGAGATGGGCCGACGGCTGCGGGCCGCCAGCATCGGCGGGCGGTTGACCGGCCACGAGCGGACCTCCAGATCTCGATAACAGTTGCGGGCAACGTGGGCGAAACGGCCGGCTCCAGAGTACTGCAAGCCAGGAGGGGATTCCAGAGCGCCATGAGCGGAGGGGGCCTTTCCGCGCGGCGCAGAGTGCAGGCAGGCGGCGTGAGGCGGGCGGGGCCGAGACGTGTTGCGGCCTTTCAAGTCACAAGCTCGTGGGATTTGCGCCGGAGCAAGTGCGCGTGTCGGATCTTGATTGCGCCAGAACGAACCGCGGGAAGCCCGACACGCGGCGCAGTCGATATATTGTGGCCGGCCGCATACGATGAGAGGCCGACGGGTCCTGACGCATCATCCACGATCACCGTGGGCGAACCGGCCACCTGTACTTACAATCCGCTCTACCGCGCCGGCCGTTCCTTGGCCTCGTTCACGCTGAGGTTGCGTCCGTCCATCGCGTGGCCGTCGAGGGCCTTGATGGCGGCGGCGGCCGCGCTGTCGTCCATCTCCACGAAGCCGAAGCCGCGGGGGCGACCGGTCTCGCGGTCGTTGATCAGGGCCACGGAGTGCACCGCACCGTGCTGAGCGAACAGCTGGGTTACGGAGTCACTGGTCGCGGTGGACGGCAGGTTCCCAACGTAGATCTTCTTCATTCGAACTTCACCTCTGGTGCCGGCGGCTCCGGCAATCGCAGGCGCGGAGCGCCGCCGGATGATTCCGGGCGATTCCCCGTGCGCCAAACCGGTTCGACAGCGTGTCGAACCGAGTCCCTCGAGGGTCGAGGGAATCCCGAAGTCCAGCTGCTGGCTGAACGCGAGGACCATGCAAGCCGGCTGTAGATCAGCCCTTGAGACCGTAGACGCCGCGAGCCACGTTATTGAAGGCCTTGCTCCCGGATATCGTGCGCCGCAGAACGTTCGCGAAGTTCTTGCTGCGGGTCCTGACCAGCTTGCGCTTCGCTATGGCCGCCAGAATGTCCTGGAAGGCCATCGGCTTGCCATTCTCGCGAATCAGAGTCGCCACGACCTCCTGCAGCGTGCCGCCCTTGCGAGCCGGCGCGCGCTTCACTTTCCGGCCCACCGGCGCCTTCGCCTTCGTCTTCGTCTTCGTTTTCTTCGCCACGCGCCGCCCGGCCTTCTTCGCCGCCGGACGACCCGGCTTGCGGCCCGGCTTGCGGCCAGCCCTGGGCGCACCCGGCCTGATCGAGGCGGTCAGCTTTTCGAGCTGCGCGTTCACCGCAGCCAGCCCCTCTTCGAGTTTCGTCTTCTTCTCCTCGAGTACGATCATCTTCTCCTTGGCCGCAAGCAGATGCTTGATATCGGCGAGGCTCATGTCCGATGCGAGTACGGATTTTGTCCTGGGCATACTCTACCTCCAGAAAGAAAAACGGCACCGCGGGCGACGGGGCGAATATTACGGAAACGCCGCCAGTCCGTGAGACAGTAATATCAGCGGGGAGTGTCCTGCCGTCAAGGGAGATACTCATTCGGGGCCGCTCCGGCGCGTGAGGCGGCCTGTTGCCGGCTCGCCCGGAATCCTGTCGCGGCTTCCGGCCCGGCGCCTTCGGGCAGTCGGCCTCTCCGACCAGTGCGGGCCGTGCGCGCGCCCTTCCGCCAGCGCGCGGGCCACCGGGCCGAGGAAGAAATGCAACAATTCTGCGATCTCGTCCAGCCCCCCGCACGCTTCGGCCAGGCGCGCCCGGCGGAAAAACTCGCTCCACGCGACCTGTCTTGCCGACTCGCTCGCGAATCGATCGCTGAAGCAGCCCGGCTCGCGCGCGAGCGCGGTGCCGCGCCGGCGGAATCATGGTCTCTAATTTCCCGGCCGCCCTGAGGGTCGCGAGCCTAGCGCGACCATTCATATGTCTTGCCGCCCGCGACCACGCGCAGCCCCGATGGCACGAGAGAGGCGTACTCTTCGAACCCCTTTCTCGAATCCGTCTGTCGTATCAGCGAAACGCCCGTGGCCTGTGACGGTCCGATGACCGTGTCCTCCTTGTTGTCGACCTTCACCCACCGCTCGCCCAGCCTGACCTCGACGTTCTTGAGTTCGAATGCCCCCCCCAGGGCATTGCTCGCCACGACTTCGGCCAACATGCGAATTTCCGTCAAGAAATGGTCCTCGGGGGTACTGTCCTGGACCCCGGCGCGTGTCCTGTCGATTTTCGGGACAGCCATCCCGACCAATTCCTTGTCGAAGATGATGCAATTTACCCGCACCGCCAGCATCTCGCCGCCGGACGCGTCCTGGAAAGACGCTGCCAGTGGCGAAGGGAATTGAGTCACCTGCGCCCTTTCGACATAGGACAGGCGCGCCCCGAGGCTCGGATGACCGGCGAAGGCGCTGCCGCTTTCCCGCCTGCCGGTGACAATCTCCGCGTTGTACTTCAACTTCCTGAGAACACTCGCAAGATGGGCGCGGGCCGCGTCGCCGTGATTCTGAACGACATACAAGAGAGCATAGGAGTCCGCCTCATCCTCGAACGACCGACTGTAGCCCGCATAGGACAACTCCAGGGCAAGCGAGATCATGACTCCTGTCACGGCGCCCGCCATCAGTGCCGTGTTGTCTCCATTCGACGCGGCCGCGCCTACTACGCCGACGAAGATGCCCGCAATGGTCGCGGCATGCTGCGCACTCCTGTACTGCCTGATGCCATGTCGCATCTCAATGTGTGATATCTCGTGCGCGAGGACCGCCTCCAGCTCAGAGTCCGACTCGCACGCCTCGATGAGACTGTTCGAGACGAAGATCCAGCCCCCGGGGCAGGCAACGGCGTTGAAGTCATCACAATCGATGACGCTGAATCTGTAGGAATAGCCTCGCAGGGGAATCGGCCAGCGCGCAAGCACCTGACGGCCCGTGGATTCAAGCCGCTCACCGGGGCTCCCGCCGTCGATCAACTGGTATGTGGACCGGATGTTTGCTGAAATCATCCGGCCGAGCGCCACCTCCTCTTCGTAGTCCTGAATCGTGCGTATGCTTCGAAAGCAAACGGGGCAGAGGCGCATCCCGGCCGTCTTCGCCTCATCCGGACCGGGAAACGACGACGCCATCGCGGCGGCAGGAGCATGGTTGGAGCCGACGAAGTGAAGCATGCGGGATGCGGGGTCCGCCCTGTACACGTCACTGCCGGACTTCGCGTCGAGCAGATCCAACAGGGCCACCACGGCCTCCTGCCCGGTCGCGGGTTCGCTGGCGCTGTCTTCCGGCCGGATCGTCACGGTAGCCGGACCCAGGTGGGCGGTCTGGAGTCGCAACGTGACCTGCCCCGGCACCGCCTCCACCCCTGCGATCCGCGCCGATTCCCCGGCCATGATCGGGAAACATCGTCCTTCGAGCTGGGCGATCCAGACGGCATCGGTGGTATGCAGGTAGAGGAATGGGCTTTCGTTTACCGCTGGGCGCAGAAGCAGCTCTTTGCCAAGAAACTGCGCCGGCCATGTTGGGACATCTGCGGCAATGGCCAATGATGAAACGAGAAACAGCGTCGCCGCGGCCCCCAGGACAAGCGATGAAGTTTTCACGACAACCCCCAACGGCATTGGGATCATGCATGACAGAGCAGGAACAGACGGATCCTGCAGGGTGTAACCGGACACGCCGGAAACTGTCAATGTGAATGCCGCCCCTCCTGCACGCCCGACACGTTCATGCGGAAAACCTGCCCCTGATAACCCAAGAAACCGGGGCCGCCCCCGCAGGAACGGCCCCGCTTTGCCCTGATATCGGCGGGCACGGCCCGCAATCCTGTCTACGACAGGTCTTCCAGCACGCCCTTGAGCAGCTTCCAGATCCTCTGGAGGGAGGAGATGCTCACCTTTTCCTTGGGAGAATGGACATCGAACAGATTCGGGCCGAAGGAAACCATGTCGAGGCCCGGGTACTTTTCCGTCAGGAGGCCGCACTCGAGGCCGGCGTGCATGGCGAGGAGTTCGGGCTCCTTGGCGAAGGTGGCGACGTACTTGCGGCGGACGACGCCGAGCAACTCGGACGACAGGTTCGGTTTCCAGCCGGGGTAACCTTCGGGCTGGACGACGTCGACGCCGGCCAGTTCGCCCAGGGCGCGGTGCTGGAGGACGAGAGCGTCGAGGGTCGACATCACGGAGGAGCGGCTGCAGCTGACCAGCTGCACCTTCGCGCCGTCGGTCTTCGCCACGCCGAGGTTGCTGCTCGTCTCGACGAGCTTGTCCACGGTGGGCGACATGCCGAGCACGCCGTTGGGGATGGCGGCCATCAGGTTGAGCAGGTTGCGCGAGGCGTCGCGGCTGAAGCAGCGGGCGGCCTTCACAGTCGACATCTTCACGAGGAAGCCGTCGTCGATCCCCTCGAGCTCCGCCTTGATCTTCGCCGCGAGAGCGTCCACGCGCTGCTTGAAGATGCGCCCCTTCGCGGCGGGAATGACGACCGTGGCCACGGCCTCGCACGGGATGGCGTTGCGCACGCTGCCGCCTTCGACAGCGACCACCCGCACGTCCATCTCCTCGAGCGCGGCGTGCAGCAGGCGGGCGAGGATCTTGAGGGCATTGCCGCGGTTGCGGTGGATTTCGACGCCGGAGTGACCGCCGAGCAGGCCGGTCACCGTCACCTTGCGGGCGGTGCTGTCCTTCGACGCGCGCGCCTGCGTGGGCAGGACGTTGAAAACGGTGTCGCGTCCGCCGGCGCAGCCGATGCAGATCGCGTGGTCCTCTTCGGAGTCGAGGTTGATCATCCTGCGGGCGGTGAAGAAACCTGGTTTGACGCCGGCCGCGCCGGTGAGGCCGCGCTCCTCGTCCACCGTCACCAGCACCTCGACCGGGCCGTGCACGACGGAGGGATCGACCGCGACGGCGAGGCCCAGGGCGACGCCGATGCCGTTGTCCGCGCCGAGGGTCGTGCCGTCGGCCCGGACGAAGTCCCCGTCAATGATCATGCGGATCGGGTCCTTCAGGAAATCGTGCTTCGACCCCTCGTCCTTCACGCACACCATGTCGGCGTGCCCCTGGATGAGGATCGGCGCCGCCTTCTCGTGTCCCGGCGTGGCCGGGATGGAGATCAGCAGGTTGCCGACCTGGTCCTGCTTCACGCCGAGGCCGCGCTCCTTCGCCCAGGCGGCGAGCATCTTCATGACCGCGGTCTCGTTGCCCGAGCCGCGGGGAATGGCGGACATGGCGCCGAAGATCTGCCAGACGGCTTGCGGTTCGAGCTGATCGTACTGACTCATGATCCCTCCTAAAGGGAGCTTGGCGGTTGCCGGTCGGAATCGGGGGCCACAACTCTTAAGCCGCGGCCCGGCTGAAGTCAATCTGCGGACGACGCGACGCGCCTAGCCCTGCTGCCGGGCCGCGTCGGCCTTGAAAGCCTCGTTGACGTGAATCGAAAACTCGACCCGGCGGTTTTGGGCTCGCCCCGCCTCGGTGGCGTTGTCGGCCACCGGGGAGGTCTCGCCGAAACCTTTGGCGCGGAGGCGCGGCGTGGCGACGCCACGCCCCTCGATGTAGTTCGTCACCGCGGTCGCGCGGCGCTCGGACAGCTTCAGGTTGTACTCGTCGGTGCCGGTGGCGTCGGTGTGACCCAGGACCAGGATGTCGGTGTCGGGGTACTTCACGAGCACGCCGGCCACCTGGTCGAGCTGCGACTGCGAGGCGCCCTTGAGCGTGGACGAATCGACGTCGAACAGGATCTTCTCCGCGAAGGTGATCTTCAATTCGTCGCCCTCGCGCGCGACCTGCGCCCCCTTCACCTCGTCCAGCTCCTTCGCCTGCTTGTCGAGGTAGTTGCCGATGATGCCGCCGACCACCGCGCCGGCCGCGCCGCCCAGGATGGCGCCCTTCGTGTTGTCCTTGCTGACGGCCGTGCCGAGCACCGCGCCGGCGGCGCCGCCGATGGCGGCTCCCTGGCCGGTCTTGCTCCACGAAGCACAACCGGCGAGCAGGGCGACGAGGCAGAGAACGGCCAGGAACGGAATCAGTCTGCGCATGACAAGATCCTCCCAGGAAAATGAACCCCGATCGGGCCGGACTTCCGACCGCCCGATCATACAAGATACAACCACCGGGCGCCGTCGGCGCCTGATGCCTGACGGCGACGATCAGGGCGTCCAGGGCGCCGGCGTCAGGGGCGCCGTGAGCGGGCCGCCGGCCGTCGGCCAGTTCCCCCTGATCGCTTCGCCCCGCGCGGCCGGGAAGACCAGATAGGAGTACTTCCCGTAGTGCCCGATCCGCCCCGCGAGACCCGGCAGCCGCTCGGGCGAGCGGCAGAGCACGACCAGATCGGTCACGGAGGGGTCGCGCGGATCGTACACCGCGAACATGACGTCGTTCTGCTTCAGATCGTGGCGCTGCCCCGCCAGGAAAACCAGGTCGCCGGCGACCGTGAGCAGCCCCTTGAGCGCTCCGGCGCACCGCTCGGCCAGCACCTCGGGGCGCGGGTTGACGAGCACCTTCATCACTCCGGTGCCCGGCATGACGTCGGCGGGCGGGAGGCCGCCGCGCACCGTCATCGGCGTGTCGCTCTCGGTGTACGCCCGCGCGAACGCCGCCGCCGCCGCCAGCTCCGGCCCCGTGGCGTCCGGCAAAACGATCAGCGGCGTCTGCTCGCCCAGCACCTGGCTGATGGTCGGCTCGATCTCGCGCGGGTCGAGCCGCCGGAACAGGTGGCAGTCGGGATCGATCGCCAGCGACACCGCACCCGGCGCGACAATTTCGAAGTCGCCGCTCATCCGGTCGAGCCGCACCGAAGTGTCGACGATCCCCTGGTCCGTCGTCACCACGACCGGCACCTCGAGGTCGTACGGCGGCGCCCCCTGGCTCAGCGTGAAGCGGACCCTGTCGCCCTTGACGCACCGCCTTGTCGAGCGTGAGGACCGGCGCGCCGGTGCGCGTGAGCCACTGCTGCGCGAAGCCCGACAGGTCGCGGTCCGCCGCCTGCGCGAAGGCGGCGAGGAAGTCGTCCCACGACGCCTTCTGGAACGTTTCGCGGCGTAGACGTCGCGCAGCGCCTGCTCGAAGCGCTCCGCGCCCGACCGCGCGGTCGACCATGTGGAAGACCATCATCGACTTGCCGTAGCCGATCGCGCGCGTGGCGCCGCTGTGCCGCTCGCGGAACTGCGTCAGCGGCAGGTCCTGCGCGGGGTCGCGCACGTAGGCGGCGTAGTCCTTGAGCAGGTTGCGCCGGTACTCGCGCGCGGCCGCCGGCGACTCCAGCTCCTTGTAGTGGTAGTCGGCGCAGTACGAGGTGAGCCCCTCGCACCAGTTGCCCCCCTCGTCGGCCACGAACACCGAGTTGCCCCACCAGTTGTGCGCCACCTCGTGCCCGAACGACGTGTACGGGATGAACGGCAGACGCAGGACCGTGCCGCCGAGCAGCGTCCACGACGGCATGCCGTAGCCGGTGGGGAACCAGTTCTCCACCGTGGCGAACTTGCCGAACGGATACGGCCCGATCATCCGCTCGTACATGGCCAGGTAGGCGCGGGTCCGCTCGAGGTAGAGCGCGGCCAGCTTCGGCTCGTCCCGCAGCAGCCAGACGGAGATGGCCACCGGTCCCGCCTACTCCTCCGTCACCGTGTACTTCCCGGCGATCAGCGCGATGCCGTCGACCGGGCTCTTCTCCTCCCAGACGGTGATCAGCCGCCCGCCCCGCACCTCGCGGCCCGTGCGCACCCCGTTCGTCATCGGCTCGATCCCGACCGGCGTGTCGATCGTCAGGCGGGACGTGACGAGCGCGTCTTTGAAGGTCGGCAGCCAGCACGCCTCGCCCGCGAGGTAGATCCCCTCCTCGCCGACCGTGGCCTGGATCTCGCGTCCGACATTCTCGCGCGTGAAGACGACGTCCTGCGTGGACTCGAGGAAGACGCCGGAGGCCCGGGCGATGCAAGGTGCGGCCGGATCGTTGCCGCCCGACGCGCACAGCGCTCGCAGCGGCCAGGTTGTCACGGTGGAGTCGGACCGGCCCGACGCGGCGTCGCGCGGATCCGTGGCGAGGGAAAGCCGCCGGTTCAGGGAGAACGAGTCGGGCGCCGACGCCCTCGAACGACACCGTATCGATCACAACCAGCCCGTTGCGGACGGGATCCAGCGTCAGATGGGCGCGATGGCGGACAACGAGCGGCTGCGCCACCGCGTGCGCCGCGCACAGGACCGCAATCAGGATCGACAGGACGCCGCTCAGGCGCCGTGTTCCGGCTTGCAGCTTCATGTCGGGCTCTCCAACCGTAAAACGATTCACGCGGCTCCCGGGCCGGGAGATCAGTCCACGATCACCGTCACCAGCGGCGCGATCTTCAGGTACTTCGTCCAGGCCCCCCGCAGATCGGCCAAAGTCACGGACTCATAGGCCCGCAGCGACTTCTCGTACTGTGTAAGATCGCCCTCGAGCTCGGCCATCGCCAGGTAGTAGGCCTGGCTGATGCTCGCGAGGCGGCGCATCATCAGACGGCCCGCCACGGCGCTGCGGGTGCGGGCCAGTTCGTCGGCCGTGATCGTGGCGGGATCGAACGCCGCCAGGAACTCCTTCAGCGTGCGCTCGCCCTCCTCCATCCGCTCGCGCGGCGGATTGAGCCAGGCCGAGAACTCCCCTTCGTTGCCGATCGTTTCCCAGCTCGCGCCGACGCTGTAGGAGAGCCCCTTCTGTTCGCGCAGGTCCATGGCGAGACGGTTCGACACGATCGCGGTCAGCAGTTCGAGCGGGCGGCGGTCTTCCGGCAGCAGGCGCATGAGCGAACCGACCCGGATCGCCGCCATCTGGCCGCCGAGAGAGGCGACCACGCGCGTCGGCTGGGTCGTGACCGGCAATCCGGGCAGGCCGCCGACCGGACGGCCGCGGCCCGGCAGCAGGCCGTTGAGCGTCTCGGCGAGCTGCTCGTGGGAGAAGGGCGAAGCCACCGCCACGATCAGGTTTTCCGGCGCGAAGGCCTCGCCGTAGACGCGCCGCGCCTCGTCATAGGTGAGCGCCTTGAGCGACGCGGCGTCGCCCTCGACCGGCCGGCCGAGCGGATGGTTGCCGAAGAGCGTCTCCTCGAGCCGTCGGCTGGCGGTGGTGCCGGCGCTGGCCTGCTGACGTCCGAGCTGCGCGAGCTGCGCGGACCGCTCGCGCTCGAAGTCCGCGGCGGTGAACCCGGCGTTGCGGGTCAGGTCGGTCAGCAGGGCCAGAGCGTCAGGTCCGGCGGCGGCCGCGGTCTCGAGACGGATAAAGGAAAAACGACCGTTCGTGTAGTAGTTGTCCATCGGGATGCGGGGATCGTCGCGTCAGCTTGATCACTGCGCCGAGACGGTTGAGCTTGCGCTGCAGGCAGGGCGCATCGCAGCCGCCGACGCCGCTGGTCAGCAACCGGTGCACCAAGTTTACGGCGCCGGGCCGCTCGCCGTCGAGCAGGACGCGGTTGCGCACCGTCAGGTGGACGGCGAAGAGCGGCGAGCCGGGCGTCTCCTGCGACACCAGCACAGCGCCGCTTTTGAGGACCGAGCGCTTGACGACGGGCCGCCCTCGTCGGCTTTGCCCTCGCCCGCCTCGGGCGCCGCGGCCGGGACGCAGGCCACGGCCAGGCACGCCGTCTCGGACAAGTAGTTCGTGAGCGCGTCGACCACCTGGATCGCGTTCGCCTCGCGCAGGCGGTCGAGAGTAGGTCACCCAGAAGTCGGGGCCGCCGAGCACGATCGGCTCGGCGGCGGTGATCGAGAGCTGCCGCAACTGCTCGCGGTCGATCAGGGTCTGCGTCTCCTCGGCGCGGACGATCTCGATGACCTCTTCGTCGGTGATCCCCCACTCGAGCGCCGAGGCGCACGCCTCCTGCACGAGCCGGTAGTAGCGCGCCGGGTCGTCGCCCGGCTTGAGGTCGAAGCGCACGACGAGACGGCCGTAGACGTCGGCCCGATCCCACTGCAGCGACAACTCGGGACGGCGTGCGGCCGGGAGCTGGGCCACGGCCCGCGTGAGAATGCCGGTGCCGGGCGCCTCGAGCAGGCGCGTCAGCACCAGGAACGAGAAGTAGTCGGCCGAGCCGTAGGTGGGGGCGTCGAAGGCGAGCATGACCACCGGGTGATCGCCGCCGCGACGCACCACGGCGCGCGTACGGTCCACGAAGACCGGCGGCATGATCGGCGGCGCCATGACCGTGCCGGGAGCCGCGGCGCCGTAGTGCTTCTCCAGCAGCTCCAGCACGCGGGCGCGGTCGAAATTGCCGGCGATGGTGGTGATCATGTTGTTCGGCACGTAGAAGTTGCGGTAGAACGTCGAGCACGTCCTCCCGCTTCAGGTGCTCGATCGTACTGCGGGTGCCGAGCGTGGGCAGAGCCTGGCTGCTCCCCTCGTACAGCACCTCCTGGAGCGTCTCGCCGGCGAAGTCGGAATCGCGGTCGCGGTTCTGCACCAGTTCGCCCAGCACGATGCCCTGCTCCTTGGCGAACTTGTCGACCGGCAGCGTCGAGTGGAAGAGCATCTGCGACTGGATCTTCAGGCCGGTATCGAGCGCCCCCGCCGGCAACACGGTCATGAAGTTCGTGAAGAAGGTGGCGGTGGTGGCGTTGTTGTAGGCCCCGTTGAGATCGGCCAGGTCGTAGAGCTGCTCCTGGGTGTACAGCGTGGTGCCGTTGAACAGCAGGTGCTCGAGCATGTGCGACATGCCGCTCGTGCGAAAATCCTCGTACGCCGAGCCGACCCGGACCTGGGTGTAGATGCCGACCATCGGCTGCGCCGGGTTGCGCAGCAGGATGACCCGCAGGCCGTTCTCCAGCCGCAGGATCTCCGCGCCGTCAGGCAGGGCGGGGAAGACCGGATCGAGGCGTGCGTTCGCCTGATCGGTGCCGGTCCAGGCCGGACTCTGCGCGCCGGCCGGGGGCGACGCGCCGACGCCCGTCTGCGCCCGCGCGCCCGGCGCCGCGACCGGAGCCAGGGCGCCCGTCATCAGGAACAACGCGACCGCGACGGTTACGAAGCCGAGCGCGCTCCCTGTCCGCCGCGGCCTGGACGGCCTCGCGATCGTCACCGTGAACCTCCGTGCCGTGATGCCGCGCCGCCGGTCTCAGCGACCGGCCGGCGCACCCCTGACGATGCCGATGAACTCCGCCGCCTGCAGACTCGCGCCGCCCACGAGACCGCCGTCGATATCGGGCTGCGCGAACAGCTCCGCGGCGTTGGCTGACTTCACGCTGCCGCCGTAGAGGATGCGCAGGCCGGCGGCGGTGGCCGGGCCGAGCAGTCTCGCCACGACCCCGCGCGCGAAGGCGTGCGTGGCCTGCGCCATGTCGGGGGTGGCGGTTTCGCCGGTGCCGATGGCCCAGACCGGCTCGTAGGCCAGCACGGTGTCGGCCGGCGTACAGCTCTTCAGGTGCGGCAGAACCCCCTCGAGCTGCGCCTGCACGACCGCCTCGGCGCGGCCGCCGCGGCGCTCCTCGAGCACTTCGCCGAAACAGAAGATGGGGACCAGACCGGCGGCGTGGGCGCGGTCGATCTTGGCGATGAACACCTCGTCCCGCTCGCCGAACAGCGCCCGCCGCTCGGAGTGCGCCACGATGACGTGGCTGCAGCCCGCCTCGGCGAGCATCGCGGCCGACACCTCGCCGGTGTAGGCGCCCGCGTCCGAGGCGGCGCAGTTCTGCGCCCCGAGACGCACCGGCGAGCCGGCGATCATCTCGTGCGCCGCGGCCAGCGAAACGAACGGAGGGCAGATCAGGACCTCGGCGCGCGTGTCGACGCCTCGCAGGCCGTCGCGCACCTCGCGCGCGAGTTTCTGCGCGGCGGCGGGCCCCAGATTCAGTTTCCAGTTCCCGGCGACCAGGTGGCTCCGCATCGCTCCCCTCGCTTCCTGCCGGCCGGAGGCCGGGCGCTAATTCCGACCGTTGCGCAGGATCAGCATCCGCGCGAGCTGCACCACCGACATCAGCGCGGCAGCGACGTAGGTCAGCGCGGCGGCGTTCAGCACGGCCCGGGCCCCGCCCTGCTCCTCGCGCGAGACGAGACCGTGCTGCGCGAGCAGCTTGATGGCGCGGTTGCTGGCGTCGAATTCCACCGGCAGCGTGATGATCGTGAAGAAAGCCGCCACGAGGAACACGATGATCCCCACGTCCATCAGGAACGGCGTGCGCATGAGCAGTCCGACGAAGAAGATGGGCCAGGCGAGCCAGCTGCCGAAACCGGCCACCGGCCAGATCGCCTGCCGCATCGCCAGCGGCGCGAACGCCTGCGCGTGCTGGATGGCGTGCCCCGCCTCGTGGCACGCCACGCCGAGCGACGCCACGCTGCGTCCGTTGTAGTTGTCCTCGCTGAGGAACAGCGCCCGCTTGCGGGGATCGTAGTGGTCGGTCAGGCGACCGGGGGTCGTCTGGATCGCGACCGCCGACAGGCCCGCGGCGTCGAGCAGACGGCGCGCCGATTCGGCGCCGGTCAGCCCGCGCGCGGCCGGCACCTTCAGGTACTTCTGATAGGTGCTTTTGACCTTCGCCTGCGCGTAGATCGCGAAAATCATCACCGGGATGAGCATCATGAAAGTGGGGTCGAAAAACATGGAACAGACCTCCTCCGGGCCGCTTACGAGTCCGGCCCCAATATCCGCAAGCCGGGGCAGGTACGCCAGCAACAGCCGCTCCAGACGCGCCCGCACCCGGTTGCCGACCTCCACGACATCCTGGTGCGACAATTCCGGCTGTCCGACCTCCCGCGCCGGGTTCGTGATGCACGACAATCCCACGACCGCCACGCCGAGCCGCGCCAGGAGCACCGTTTCGGCGGCGGTGGACATGCCGACCGCGTCGCCGCCGATCCGCCGCAGCATGCCGATCTCCGCACGGGTCTCGTAGGCCGGGCCCGACATGCTGGCGTAAGTGCCGATGTGCAGGGGAACGCCGATTTCCGCGCCGGTCTCGACGAGCAGGCGCGCCAGACGAACGTCGTACGGACCGCCGGCGCCGGGAGGACGGCGCCCGTCCGGCCCGTGCCCGGGGTCTTCGCGCAGCAGCCCGCGCAGCGGATCGCGCAGGTGCAGGTCGAGCTGCTCGCGGATCACCATCAGATCGCCCGGCAGGTAGAGCCGGTTCAGCCCCCCGGCCGCGTTGGTCACCACGGCCGAGTCGACCCCCAGTCCGGCCAGCACCGCCGTCGGCAGCAGCGACACCGCCCCCGGCAGCCCCTCGTAGGGGTGGAGCCGTCCCTGCATGACGATGACCGGCACCCCGGCCGCCTCGCCCGCCACCAGGCGCCCCTTGTGCTCCGCCACCGAGGTGGTGCGGAAGCCGGGGATCTGTGCGTAGGGCACGGCCCGCGCGTCGGGCAGTGTCTCGGCGAACGCGCCCAGTCCGCTGCCGAGGATCAGGCCGACGCGCCCGGCGAAACCGCGCGCGCGCAGCCAGTCGGCCGCCGCGGCGACGTCGTCGCGCCAGACGTCGCCGAGCGCGGCGATCCGGGCGACGCCGTCGTTCACGACAACTCCAGGTCGTCGAGACCGAACTTGTCCCGCAGGGCGTCCATCGTCTCGAGCGCCTCGCCCAGCAGCGCGGCGCGGGGGCCGGCCGGCAGGAACGCGCTCTTGAAGCCGTTGAGCAGCAGGTTCTCCGCGTCGAGCAGGGTCAGATCGAACGTGCGCACCGCCAGTTGCAACTCGTTGAGCAGGGAGGTGCGGGCGAACAGCCGGTTGTCGGTGTTGATGGTGACCCGCAGGCCCAGGTCGAGATACCGGCGCAGCGGATGGTCCGCCACGGCCGGCACGACCCCCATCTGCACGTTGCTGCTGATGCACATCTCCAGCGGGATGCGGTGATCGTTCACGTAGGCGAGCAGGTCGGCGTCCTCGTGCAGGCGGGTGCCGTGCCCGATGCGATTGGCGCCGCAATAATGCAGCGCCTGATGGATCGACGTCGGCCCGAATCCCTCGCCGGCATGGATCGTGGTGTTCAGGTTGTGCTTCATGACGTGGTAGAAAGCCTCGCGGTGGTCCTTGGCGGGATAGTCCTTCTCGGCCCCCGCGAGATCGAAGGCCACCACGCCCCGACCTTTCCAGCGCACCGCCAGTTCGGCGAGCGCGCGCGACTTCGCGGGGTCGATCGTGCGCAGCCCGGTCACGATCACTCCGGTCGTGATGCGCGCCTGCGCCTCGGCCTCCCGCAACCCCGCCACGACGGCGGCCACGGCCGCCTCCGGATCCATGCCGCGCTTCTGGTGCAGCAGCGGGCAGAACCGCACCTCGAGGTACCAGCACGTCTCGGCGGCGGCATCGAGGGCGAGCTCGCACGCCGCGCGCCGCAACGCTTCCGGGGTCTGCAAAACAGCCAGCGGATGCTCGAAGTGCCCCAGGAACTCCGCCTGCCCGCTCACGTGCGGCGGCGGAAGATAGAGACGGCGCGCCTCGTCCCGGTCGTCGGGCAGGTCCATCCCCTCCGCGCGGGCCAGCTCCGCGAACGTCTCCCAGCGCAGGGAACCGTCGAGGTGGCAGTGCAGATCGGTCTTGGGCAGCTCGGCCAGCACGTCGGTCGGGATGGCGTCCCCCCGCAGCAGGTCGCTGCGTCGCGCATCGCTCCGTCGGGTCATCGGCTCTCTCCCGCGGCCTGGCCACGCGCCCGACGCGCCGCCTGGTGACGATCGATCAGGGCGAAGAGACCGCGGCGCGCGGACTCGTCGTCGCGCAGGTTGACGGTTTCGGTGTCGATGGTCTCGACCGGACAGAGCGCCGTCGCGCGTCCGAGCCACGCCTCGTAAGCCTCGTGCAGCGCCACGATGAAGTCGCGCGGGACCCCCTGCTCGCAGGTCCGCCCGCGTTGCCGGATCCGCTCGATGGTCGTGTCGGGCGTGGCGCGCAGGTAGAGGATCAGATCCGGCGCGCGCAGGAAGGCGGTCATGTTGGCGAAGATCTCGCGGTAGCTGGCGTAGTCGCGGTCGTCGATGCAGCCGCGTCGGTGCAGGGTCGGCGCGAAGATCTCGACGTCCTCGTAGATGGTGCGGTCCTGCACGGCCGGGCCGCCGTCGTCGAGGATCGCCTTCTGCACCTCGAACCGCTTGCTCAGGAAGTAGATCTGCAGCTGGAACGCCCAGCGCCGCATGTCGGCGTAGTAGTCGTCGAGGTACGGATTGTCGATGACCGGCTCGTAGAAGGTCCGCCAGCCGTACGTCTGCCCGATCAATGCGGTCACCATCGACTTGCCGACGCCGATGTTGCCGGCGATGGCGAGGTAGAACGGCGTGGCCGGCAGCGGTCGCGAGGGGGTGTCGGTCATGCCTTCTCCCGGTCGAGCGCGATGATCTTGTCCACGCGCTTCTGATGGCGTCCGCCGGCGAAGTCGGTGGCGAGCCAGAGGCGCACGAGCCGTCGCGCCAGACCGCGGTTGACCTGCCCGCTGCCGAGCACGAGCACGTTCGCGTCGTTGTGCTCCCGGGAATTGACCGCCGTGGCCTCGTTGTGGACGGTCGCGGCGCGCACCCCGGCGATCTTGTTGGCCGCCATCGCCGAGCCGATGCCGGCGCCGTCGATCATGATGCCGCGCCACGCCTCGCCCCGCGCCACGGTCCGCGCCACCCTGACCGCGAAGTCCGGGTAGTCCACGGCGCCGACGTCGTGCGTGCCGACATCGACCGGCTCCCACGCCAGCTCCCGCAGCAGCTCGACCAGCTGCTGCTTCAGCGCGAAGCCGCCATGGTCGGCGCCGATGGCGATCCGGCGGTCGGCTCCGGGCGCCAGGCGCGGGGCGGTCGGGGCCGACGCCGAAACCGGCGCGGGTCGCGGCGACAACGGAGGCGACGACGACGCAGCGGCGGCGCAGACGCGCGGCGGGCCGGCCACCGCGTCCGGCGCGGCGGGGCGGGGCGGAGTCGGCGGCGCCGCGGCGCCGAACTGCCGCGCCAGCAGCGCGCGCGTCCGTTCCGCGAGTTCCTTCAGGGATCGCTCGTCCATTTCCGGGGAATCGGGGGGCGGAGGCGCTTCGGCGGCCAATTTATTCCTCCACAGGGCGCGCCCGGCAAGGGCGCGTCAGCCTGACGGCGGATAGTAATACACCCGGGGGACCGCGTCGAGTGTCTGCGGCCCGGATCGGGTGATAATCGTGGGCTCCGCGGCAGGCGGGGGCGTCGTTGACAGCGGTCCGGCCCGCGCCTACCATGCCCTCCCTGACCACCCCCGCCCGGACAGGGAGGGACATGACCCCCGCCGAGATTCGCCGAAAATTCGCCTTCTGCCGCGTCGCTGTCCCGGAGCCCGATCCGGAGTGACGATGGCAACACCGGCACGCGCCAATCTCCTGCTGCTGCTGCTGGCGATCGCGGTCGCGCCGCCGCCGGACGCGCGCGGCGCGCCGATCGCCGCCGCCGCCCCTGCCCCGGACACCGCCCCCCCCGGCACGCCGCGCCTCCGCCTTTTCCTCGACTGCGAGGGCGACGACTGCGACTTCGCCTTCCTCAGGCGCGAGCTGACTTTCGTGGACTGGGCCCGGGACCGCGAGGACGCCGACGTGCACGTGCTGGTCACGGGGAATTTCACCGGCGACGGCGGCTACGCGGCGCAACTCTGCTTCCTGCGCCGCCCCGGCCGGGGCCCCGCGGCCGACACGCTCCGTTTCTTCCTGCCGCGCGACGGCACGCCGGACAACACGCGTCGCGCGCTCGCCCGCGCGCTGGCGGCCGGGCTGGCGCGCGATCTGGTCGGCACGCCGGCCGGGGAACGGCTCGAGATCCGGGTGATGGCCGCCGCCCCTGGCCCGGACGCCGACGCGCGTCCGGCCGCCGCCCCGACGGCGGATCCCTGGCGCGCCTGGGTGGTGAGTACGAGCGTGAGCGGTTCTCTCGACGGCGAGAAGAGCTACCGCAACCACTATCTCGGCAGTTCGGTGGCGGCGAGCCGGGTCACCGAAACGCTGAAGCTCGGCCTGAACGCCGCGCACAGCTACAGCGAGGGGCGCTACACCCTGGCGGACGGCAGCCGGTTCACATCGATCAACCGCTCCTGGTCGGTCGGCGCGCGGGGCGTGCGGAGTCTGGCGCCGCGCTGGTCGGCGGGGGCGCGCGGGAGCGTGTCCCAGGCGACGTACGGCAATCTCGACTTCACTTACGGCGCCGGTCCGACCATCGAATTCAACATCTTCCCGTACGCGGAGTCCGCGCGCCGCAGCTGGATCCTGGCCTGGGAGGGCCGGGCCTATCAGGCCGACTACGCCCAGGAGACGATCTACGGGAAGTCGCGGGAGACCCTCTTCTACCACCGGGCGGTGACCGAGCTCGCCCTGCGGCAGCCCTGGGGCTCGACCGCGTTCTCGGTGTGGGCCACGCAGTACCTGCACGACGGCGACAAGTACAGCGTTACCGCGCTCGCCAACGCCCAGTTGCGCCTGTGCCGCGGCCTGTCGCTCTCCCTGACCGGCTCCTGGTCGCGCATCCACGACCAGCTTGCGCTGCCGCGCGGCGACGCCAGCGACGAGGAGATCCTCGCGCGCCGGCGGGAACTCGCCACCGCCTGGCGCTACTCCGGCCAGGTCGGGCTGACCTACACCTTCGGCGCCGCCGTCAACAACGTGGTGAACACCCGGCTGGAGGATCTGTACGGGGGCTTCTGACGCGTCGCCTAATTCGGCGGCGGCGGTTCCTGATTCACGTAGATGTACTGCTCGGCGGAGATGAACTTGCGGACCTGACCGCCGGCGGTGTCGACCAGGAACAGATAGGCCCCGTAGTTGACGCGGTCCGAACTGATGCGCCAGTCCACCAGCGCCAGCGAAGCCGGCGCCGGGGTGCGCTCGGCCGTGCCGAAGCGCATGTCATAGACACCGTCGGCCGTGAAGATCTGCACCCGGTCGTTGCCGCTGTCGGAGACGTAGATGCGGCCGGCGCCGTCCACCACGATCCCCAGCGGGACATCGAACTCACCCTCCGCCGAGCCGCGCCGCCCGACCCAGTCGGTCTGGCCGCACTCCGCGGCGTAGCCGAGCGTGACGTCGGCCAGCGAGGCCGGCTCGCACGTCGGCGTGCCGAACGGGACGGCGAGACCGCGCAGCGGCGGCAGGCCGTTCCAGAGCGGCGTGAGGTCGGTCGGATCGGGGGTCGGATCGAAACGGATGACCCAGTTGCGCGCCGTGTCGGCTTCGCAGACGAGCAGCCCGCCCGCCGCATCGACGGCCAGCCCCGACGGCTGATGGACAGAGCGCGCCCCGGTGCCGTCGCCGCGCGACAGGAGACCCCACGAGACGAAGCTGCCCCCCTCCGTGTACGCGTAGCGGTGGATGACCGCCGCGGTGGAATCGGCCAGGTAGACGAACGTGCGGGCGCCCGCCACCGCCTCCACGCCGGTCTGGCAGGTCGCCAGGTGGTTGACGCCCAGAACCTCAGGCAGAGCGAGGCTCGAGTCGAGCGGCGCCAGATCGGTGGAGCTGAGCACCTTCACGCGCCGGGATCCCTGCTCCCAGACGAAGATCAGCTCGGAGTAATCGCCCCGGCAGAAAGCGGTCGGCTGGTCGAGCCCGCCTGCCCGGATGATCTCGTCATAGGCGAGCGTGCGCTTGGTGAGCGATCCGTTCGCCGAAAGCACGAACAGGTTGTTGTTGGCCACGACGACCTGCAGCGGCTGGTCGTCGACGAAGGTGTCGTCCAGATAGTACGCGCTCACCGAGAAGAGGCCTTCGGGGCGCGGCACGGTGATCTTTTCGCCGCAACCGGCGGCCACCGCCGCCAGCGCGCCGGCGCAGGCGATCCACATCCCGATCGCGCGACCGCTGCCCTTCATCGCGGCTTCCTCCCGAACAGCGGCGAAATGTCGATCGACACGTGGTGCATGGTGCCAAAGCTGCCCATGTCCCGGAGGGCGTAGTCGAGCCGCAGGTCGAAGCCGTCCATGCCGGTCTTCACGCCGAATCCGGCGGCGAAGCCCCCTTCGTCGCGATTCGTTTCGAAACCGCCCCGCAGGAAGAGACGCTCGTCGAGCCCCAGTTCGCCGCCGAGACGGAAACTCTCCGAGTAGTCGGACGGATGGTTGAAATCGGCGGCGATCAGCAGGCCGATGCTATTGGCCAGGGCCAGGGTGTGCGCCACACCGAAGGAGCCGGAGGTCGGGGCGGGGAAGCTCTGGAATCCGCTGGTCTGCTGGTAGCCGGCCGGCAGCGCCGGCGGCGTGCCGCCCGGCGCGAGGTCGGGGCCGAAATTGCGCACGGCGAAACCGACCCGCAGATCGCCGTAACCGACGAAGTAGAGGATGCCCAGGTCCATCAGCAGCGCGCGCGCCTCGAAGTCGTCGAGATTCTCCTGGTAGTACTTCACGGTGCCGCCGATCGAAAAGCGGTCGGTCATCGCGCGCGCGAGCGTCAGGCCGAGGAAGTACTGGTCGGCGCGGAAGGTCTGGCCGGTCCCCTCCTGATGCAGTTCCGTCGTGCGCGGGATCTCGCCGGAGCGGAGCATCCCGGCCAGCACCCCGAAGCCGAAACTCTGGCCGCGCCAGTGCGCGGAAACGTGATCGAGATCGATGCCCGCGGCGTACTCGGTGTGCGACAGGAAGAAATTGCGCCGCGCCGGCGTGCGCATGACACCGGCCGGGTTCCAGAACAGCGCCGAACCGTCGGTGGCCGAGGCGGTGTAGGCCTGCCCGAGCGCGATGCCGCGTGCGCCGACCGGGAGGCGCAGGAACTGCGCGCCGGCGGAGCCGCGGTTTTCGCCGCCGTACAGGCTGAGAATGTCGCGCTGCGCCGCCGCCGTCCCGGCCAGGCCGAGAGACAGGAGCAGAGCCGCCGCGCAGGCCGCCGTGAGACGCGTCTTTACCACGACCACGTCACCCCCACAAGCAGCGTGCGCGGATCCTCCACGTAGCTCGGATCCACGACACCCTGGGCGTACGCCTCGGAATTGGTCTCCGTGGTCGTTTCCGGGTCCTCGTCCGGGAACCAGCGGTTCACCCAGGTGGGGTTGAAGTCGCCGATCCGGTAGCCGCTGCCGGTCCAGGGGTTGATGCGCCGGTAGTTCCGGTGATTGAGGATATTGCGCCCCTCGAAGAAGACCGTCAGCTTCTGCCGCCGCCCATGGGTCCAGTACTTGTTCAGGCGCAGGTTCAGGTTGCTGCGGTACGGTCCGCGCCCCGAATTGTAGTCGCCCGACGTGTACTGGCCCTGCCCGACATAGGTGCGCGGCGTGTAGCGCTGGCCGGACTCCGCGTTGAACAGCAGGTTGGCGCTCCAGTTCGGCGGCATCCGCCAGCCGACCAGCGTGGGCCGGTCCCTGTCGTCGACCGAGAAGTCGAGGTTGAACGAGAGCGACCACGGCCGGTCCCACAACAGCGGCGTGCGCTTGAGACCGCCGATCGAGGCGGTCGGCGTGTAGGCCTCGTCGTACACCGCCTGGAGGTAGGCCTCCTCCGCGCTGCTGTTGGTGCCGGTGCTGCGCGAAAGCTCCAGGTTCCCCGATCCGGAGAGCCACCGCGTGGTGCGCTTGGTGACGCTGATCTCCATGCCGAGGCTGCGCGCGGAGTCGCCGTTGAAATAGCGCACCGGCTGCACGGTCACCGTGCCGGTATCGTTGGGATCGGGAGTCTCGTCGGCGCCGATGTCCACCGGGGCCAGCGTGACCGACTTGGCGTAGCCGTAGATGTCCCGGTTGTAGAAAGTCACGCCCAGGCTCCACAGCCCGCCGAACTCGTGCTGCACGCCGGTCTCGTACTCGACCGTCACCTTGGGATTGAGGTTCGGATTGCCCAGGAGCTGGATCTTGGTCGTCGAGCGCGCTTCGAGCTGCGGGTAGACGTACGCGAACCGCGGCCACTGCGAGAAATGCCCGTAGTTGAAGAAGAACTTGTCGCGCTCGGTCACCGGGAAATTCATGCCGAGCCGCGGCGACAGCCGCGTCTTCCAGCGCCGCCCGAGAGCTCCGACCGTGCTGTTCTCGAAGTCGGTCACCATCTCGGGGAAGATGAACAGGTAGTCGTCGGCGTTGCGCATCACGCTCTCGACTTCGCGCCCCGGCGCCCAGACATCGCCGCGCAGGCCGGCGTTCAGGACCATGCCGCGATACGTGATCGTGTCCTGCAGGTAGGCCGAGCCGACGATCGGGTGCACCTTGAAGATGTCGTCCTGGATGGCGAGCTTGCCGGGCGGCGGCGAGCCGAGCGACGACTGCAGGTCCACGAGCTGCAGTTCGGTGAACGAGAACTCGAAGCCGGTCTTGAACTGGTTGGCCCGGCTCTTCATGAAGGAATAGGCGCCCTTCGCGGTCCAGGACTCGGAATAGTGGTCGTGCCAGCGGTCCGCGCCGCCGTGGGCCTGGCCCGCCGGCGACGGGGGCGCGTCGATCAGCTCGTAATCGGTGAAGTCGTCGTCGCCGTTGATGTTCGCGTGCAGGCGGTTGAAATTGCGCCCGAGCTGGAACTCCATGAAGTCGTTCTCGCCGAGCACCTGCCGGTAGTAGAGCTGCGTGAGGATGTTCTCGCTCGTGAAGACGAGATAGCGGTCGAGGCCGTCGAGGAACGGCCGCGGGAAACCCTCCCCCGGCAGGTCGAAACCCTGGCCGATGCCGACCTGGCGGCTCGAGGTCAGGTTGAACTTGTGGCGCGGCGTGATGTGCCACGACCACTTCGCCATGCCGTTCCACTCGGCCTCCTGCCGCGGCGACAGCCAGCTGGCGTACATCGGCGAGCGCAGGTCCCGCGTGCGCGAGTAGATCGGCAGATAGCCGTCGCGCAGGTCGGCCGATCCGCTCAGCGAGCAGGTACTGGCGGCCGGGCAGGTCGAGCCCCGCGCGGCGCAGCGCGGCCGCCAGCGGGTCCGGCCCGGACAACGACGCCTTGACCACGTCGATGTTCTGCGGCTCGCTGAAATCGTCGTAGTCCCGCCACCCGACGTAGTCGTGCTTGTTGACGGCGGTCAGGTAGTCGCGCTTCCAGCTCGCCGACCCGGAAACGCGGTCGGTGCCCTCCTTGGTCGAGACGTTGACCACGCCCGACACCGCCTGCCCGTATTCGGCGTTGAAGCCGCCGGTCAGAACCTCGATCTCGTTGATGAGCGAGGGATCGATCTGGTAGCCGTAACCGCCGCCGGCGAGCGGATCGTTCACCGACATGCCGTCCACGACGAACTGGGTGTCGTCGGCGCGCCCGCCCCGGATGTGGATCTCGTTGTCGTGCACCGACACGCCGGCCTGGTGCTGCAGCATGTCGACGACGTTGTCCACCGGCATGGCGGCCATCTCGGAGGCCGAAAGCCGATGCACGCTGCCGGTGCGCTCGATCTCGATGAGGCGGCGTTCGGCCGACACGTCGAAGGCGTCCATGAGGATCGCCTCGACCTCCAGCGAGAAATCCACCTGGGCGATCTCGCCCGGCCCCACCGTCACCGTGCGGCTGCCGAGGGCGTAGGAGATGTACGACGCCCTGACGGTGTAGGTGCCGGGCCGCAACCCCCGGATGATGTAGTAGCCGTCGTTGAAGGCCATGGTGCCGATGTTCGTGCCGGCCAGGAACACGTTCGTGTAGGGCAGCGAATCCGCCCGTCTCGGCCTCGCGGACGAACCCCTTGATGGCCGCGGGAGGGGATTGCGCAAGGTTGGGCGCGCCGCCCGGTCCGCCGGGCGCCAGCTGGCGCGTCGGCGCGACGCCGCCCGGCGCCGGCCCCGGCGCCGTCGTACATCAGGCGGACCGGCGGCGGACGGCGCCTGCGCCCGGACCGGCGCGACCGCCGCCAGCGCGAGCGCGAGGACCAGGACCACCATCGACACGGACCCGGCGCGGGCGAAGGGGGCGGAGGTTCAAGGCAGCGTCACCCCCAGCTCGTTCCGCAGCAGCGCCCGCAGCGCCAGCGGTCACCTGCGCCTGGTCGAAGTACTCGAGCTGCAGCGACATCACGAGCGCGCTCGCCAGCGGCGCCTGCGCGGCCGTCGGCTTCCGCGTGACCACGATCGGGTCGTACGGCGGCCGTCCATCGGGGCTGTACTGGTAAGTATTCGAGCTTGTAGAGCGCCTCCGTGCCGGTGAGCAGCTTGCACCCCGATCGCCTGCCGGTTGGTCGACGAAATCGCGGTGAAGGAGGGCAGCGTCACCCGCTGGCCGAGCGCCTGCTTGCCGATCGGCACCACGAAATCGGCCGGCGGCGCGGCGACCGTGCTCACGCCGAGCACGCTCTTGACGAAATCGGCCGGCAGATTCGAGTAGACCCCGACGATGGCCTTGCTCACGAGCATCAGCCGGCCGGCCGGCCGCTTCCGGCAGACCCGTGGCGGGATCCGGCGGCGGCGTCAGGTAGCGCGTGAGCGGATCCACGGAACTCTTCAGATTGAGCGACGAGCCCCCGCCGGTGTACCACAGCACGACCGGGAACTGCCGCATCGATTCGAGCAGCACCCACGACCTGTCCGGCAGCCCCACGTAGTACAGCTCGGGAGACACGCCGGAGAGCGACCGATCGACGAGCGGGCTGCCGACGTTGTAGAGCGACCACTGCCCCGCGCCGAACAGCGCGTCCATGACCGGGCTGATAGAAAGCGGTGAAGGCTGCTCGGGCCGGCGTCGGCCACCAGCAGCACCGGCCCGCGCGCCTCCAGGACCTTCCAGGTCCAGTGGAGCCGCGCGTCGGAGCGTGCCTCGTCCCGCACCGAGACCGTGAGCGTTCGCGCCGCGGCCGGGGGCGTCCCCTTGAGCGCGATGCTGAAGGTCCGTCCCAGCGGATCGTCGAACGCCTTCTTCACCCAGCAGAGGGCCGGATCGGCGCCGGGGGATCCGATGGCGCGCACGATGGTCGTGTCGGCCGTGTCCAGCCGGTAGAGCAGCGAGTCGTCGAGCGTCTCGTTCCCGTCGAGATCGAGCGCGAACAGGCGGAAATTGGCGGCGCCGTAGCTCCAGCGCACGGTGTCGAAATCGGCCTGGAAATTGATCACGGGCGGGAAATTCCGCAGCGGGATGTACTGCGTCACGGTGTCGCTGAGCGCGCCGCGATCGTCGCGGCAGGCCACGCGCACGCGTGGCCTCGGCGTGGCCCAGGTCGTCGGTCGTGAAGGTCATCGTGGTGTCGGTGCGCGTGGTCGTGTCCCACGGCGCCGGCGTCCCGTGCTGCGTCTCGATCGAGACGTAGAATTCCACCACCCGGCCGTCGGCGTCGCTGCCGCTCCAGCGGAAGGTGCGGTGGTAGTAGCTGGTGGCGTTGAGCGTGTCGCCGGGGCCGGAGGTGACGAAGATGCGCGCCACCGGCCGCGCGTTCGGGAGGGAGTCGGGATCGAACGGATCGTTCGTGCAGCCACCGCCCAGCACCAGCGCCAGCACCGTCGCCAGCGCGGCGATCAGCGCGACACTACGGGCCGACGGGCGCGGCGAGACGACGCAGCCTCACTTGATGATCACCAGCTTCCCGCGCTGGACCTCGCCGCTGGCGAGATCCGTCACCACGTAGACGTAGAGACCGCTCGCCAGGGCCCGCACCGGCTCGGTGAGCAGATCCCACGGCTCCTGGCCCGAGTCGGGATCGTCGTGCTGCAGCGTCCTGATCAGGTCGCCCGCCAGGTTGAACACCTGGATCGCGGAGCGGGGCGGCAGCCCGGTGAACCAGATCTTGCGGCCCAGCTCCACCTCGCCGCGCGGCGAGTCGTAGAGCGACCCGGCGCGATAGGGATTCGGGAAGACGCCCACGGTGCGCCGGTCGGTCGGGGTGGACGGCGCCGAGCCGGGAAACACCAGCTGCGCGTTCTCGTTGAAACCGCTCTGGAACTCCGGCAGGCCGGCCTCCAGATCGGGCGCCGAGAACGACACGATCGAATACCAGTAGGGGAAGCCGTCGAGCAGGTGCTCGTCCACGAAGCGCCGCCGGCCGTCGAGGTCGAGCGGCGGCAGGCCGGTGTCGAAGCCGACGCCGTCGATCCTGTCGTACTCGGCCACCAGGGTCGCCAGACGGTAGGGATCCTCGGTGATCGTCTCGCCCTGGAAGCGGTAGATCCGGTAGCCCTGGAAGTCGGGCTTGTTGGTGATCGAGCTGACGATGGAATTCGGGCGACTGCCCGGCCGCGTCGACGGCGGTGGAATCGCCCGGGCTCCAGGTCAGGATGACGCGGTCGTTGTCGGTGGCGACGGCGAGCCGCGGCGACGGGGGCCCGGCCGGGATGCTGAACCCGGCGTCGTAGGCCACCTGCGCCACCTTGCTGTTCGCCAGCAGCGAGAGCGAGTCCGCCCCGCAGACGATCGCATACGTGACGTGGATCGTGTCGCCCGGCGCCATGTAGGGCCACGGCCCGGTGGAGAGCAGTCCCATCCAGTCGGACGCGACGGTGAAGTCCCCGCTCTGCGTCACGCCCGCGTCGAAATCGCCGTTGGACATCACCTGGTACTTGCCGGCCCGCTCCTGCTCGGTCGGCAGCCCGTGTCGACCAGGTAGACGTCGTCCTGGGCCGGCACGCCCCGGAAGCGCCAGCTGTTGTAGCTCACCGGCGGCAGCGTATCGCCGACGGCGGACAGGCGGGCGGCCACGAGCGGCGACGTCCCGAGCAGGCGGCCGCCGACCCAGGAGGTGGCGAGGTCCATCGTCGCCGTCGTCGTCGTGCTCGTACATCATCCAGATGCCGGGATCGTTCTCGACAACGTGCTCGGGCGGGGCCCAGCGGGGCGGGCCCCAGCCGCCGTTGACGTCGTCGTAGTAATTCCACTTCACCGGCGCCAGGGGATCGTATCGGAGGGAACGGTGAGCGTCGTGTTGCCCACCGTGGTGTCGGTCCAGTAGGCGACATAGACATCGCGCAACTCGCCGCCGGAGATGTTGATGATGGAGTAGTCGAGGATGACGAAATCGTCCGCATAGGGACTGCCGTACGCCAGCGCCCGCAGGACGACCTGCAGCCCCAGTGGCGTGTGGCTGCCGGACTCGATGGTCGCGTAGTCGTCGAACGTGACTTCGACGTGCTGGGTGGCGAGCGCGCGGGGATCGTAAGAGAGTCGCTGTTCTGGCTGTTGGACCAGATGTTCACCGGCGCGTCGGGCGAATCCACGAACTCGCGCACTTCGTCGCCGGCGACCAGATTGCTGGCGTCCTGCGCACCGGTCGAGACGTGGATCGTGCCGTCGGTCGCCACCGCGCCGACCCAGATACCGCCGAGGAAGACGTGCTCCACGTGGCTGTTCAGCGGATACTCGCACGACGGCTGGAACTGATTGGTGAAACCGTTGCCGACGTAGCCCAGGTTCGTGATCGTGAGCCCGACCAGGCCGGCGTTCGTGACGATGTCCTTGCGCGGCGCGCCGTCAGCCGCCGGGGCCGCAAGGCCCAGCGCGAGCAACACCGCGACGACAGCGCAGGGGCGCCGCGCACATCCAGAGGGGGAGAGACACCTGGCCCTCCACAGGGATGCCGGCGGCCGGGGGGCGCGAGGCGGTCGGGGTGCCTGGGACACGACCGGCCACGCGCGACCTTGCGGCACGCGTGGTGTGGGAAAGTAGCCTTCCCGAGTCCGGTCTGTCAACCCACACCGCCATTGTGGCCGGGGGCGATCGGCGGTATGCTGGCTCGGTCGGCCGGACGGCCCCCTCGCCGGCTGTCACGCGTGCGGTTGAACGCCAACCACGGAGACCGCCATGCTCGCGATCTCCTTCTGCCTCCAGGGCGATCTTGCCTCGCTGACCGGCGTGCCCGGCCTGCGCCACCATGTGGTGGGCCTGCCGGAGCCGACCACCGTGAAGGACGCGATCGAGAATCTCGGCATCCCCCACACCGAGGTCGATCTCCTGCTGCTCGGCGGCCTGCCGGTCGGTTTCGGCCACCGCGTGCGCGACGCCGACCGTTTCGAAGTGCATCCCGTCCCGCGCGCCGGCCGCGCACCGGCCGTTGCGCCACCCTGGCCCGAGGCGCGCCTGCAGCCGCGGCCCCTCGCCCGCGATCGTTTCATCTGCGACCAGCACCTCGGCCGCCTCGCGCGCCTGCTGCGGCTGCTCGGCTTCGACACCCTCTACGGCAACGACTGGGGCGAGACGGAGATCGCGCGCCACGCCACGCGCGACCACCGCGCCGTCCTGACCTGCAGCCGCGCCCTGCTCAAGCGCCGCGCGATCGAGGTCGGCCGCCTGGTGCGCGCCCGCGCGGTCGATGCGCAGGCGTGCGAAGTGATCGAGCGCTTCGACCTGATCGGGCGCGAGCGCCCCTTCACCCGCTGCAACCTCTGCAACGGCGAACTGCGCCCGGTGCCGAAGTCCGCGATCGCCGTGCGCGTCCCCCTGCGCACCCGCTCCTGGTGCGACAAGCTACTTCCTCTGCTCCGACTGCGACCACCTGTACTGGCCGGGGACGCACGTGGAGAAGATCAGGACGCGGATTGCGGGGCTATTGGGGGAGGACGATCCGGGGTGACCCAGGTCGCCCGCCAGCGGAACCTGGTCCGCGTCTTTCGCCGCGTGAACAAGGGGCTCAGACAGGGGGAGTCGGTCATGCCATCCTGCCCCCGGTCTCTCCGCGCGATCTTCGGGCTGGTCGCCGCGGCCCTCGGTTTACTGGCGACCCTCGTGCCCGCCGCCCCGGCGCCGCCGGACGCCGCCACCGCCCCCCCCGACTCCCTTGTCATCCGCGACCGCCTGGTCGACTTCGGCCACGCGCCGCACGCCGCGCCGCGCGCGATCGACACCGTGGTCATCCATTCGTCCTACGACGCGCTCGGTCCCGATCCGTACGACCTCGACGGCCTGCTCGCGGAGTACCGCCAGTACGGGGTGGCCCCGCATTACGTCATCGATCGCGCCGGCACGGTCTGGCGGACGGTGCGCGACCGCGACGTCGCCTGGCACGCCGGCCGCAGCCGGATGTCCGACGGACGCACCGGGGTCAACGGGTTCTCCCTCGGCATCGAAATGATGACCACGAAGGACCGACAGCCTGACGCGGGCGCAGTACGCCGGCCTGAACGCCCTGCTGGCGCGGTTGGGCCGTCTCTACCCGCTTCGCCACGTTGTTTCCCACGCGCGGATCGCTCCGGATCGCAAGGATGACCCGTGGAATTTTGACTTTAAGCGGCTTGATTTGCCTCTGAATTGCTTTAAATGATTTATGGCGCTAAAGGTTTTTGCTTACCCTGCCGATAAATAGGAGGCATACCGGAAAACCTTGCCCGGGGCTGACCCGGGCAGCAGGGAGGCAGACATCATGAAGATCGACGCCGCACTGACCCCTCTGACCCGACCCCCGTCCGGCCCCGCCGCCCCGGAAGAGAAGAAACAGGCCGAGCCGTCGAACCCGCTCGCGGCCCGCCAGCAGGAAAAGCACGTGCAGAACTATCTGAAAACAGCGGAAATGCGGCTCGCCCGGGGCAACGATTCCCTTGAGATCTCGGCGGCGGGCCAGGCCCTGCTCGAAGAGAGCCTGCGCGACCAGGACAAACCGCACGATCCGGCGGTTACCGAGCGGGCCGACAAGACCGCCGACGCCGAGATCACGCGCAAGACCGCCGAGCCGAGCGCCGAGCAACAACGCCGGGCGAGATGCCGAACCTGCTCGTGGCGAAAAAATAGCGCGGCGGGCCGCGGACGCGCCGCTCAGCCGAACCGCAGCGCCAGTTCGCGAACGAGTTTCGCCACGACGGCGCTGCTGGCGCCGCTGGGATCGAGCGCGGGCGCCAGCTCGCAAATGTCGATCGCCACGATGCGCGTCCCGCCCAGCGCGGCCAGGAACGCCGTCAGTTCACGCCAGGTGCACCCCCCCGCTTCGGGCGTGCCGGTCCCCGCGAGGAAGGCGGGGTCGAGCACGTCCACGTCGAGCGTCAGGTGGACCGGCCGATCCGCCAGCAGCTCGCGCGCCGCCGCGGTCAAGACGACCTCGCGGTCGAAGTGCCCGCAGCGCGCCCGCGCCAGCGCGAACTCCTCCCGCAGCCCCGAACGGATGCCGAACTGCAGCAGCCGGTCGAAGCCGGCCTCCTCCCCGCAGCCGGCGGGCCCAGGTCGCGTGCGACAGCCGCTCGCCGAGATAGTCGTCGCGCAGGTCGGCGTGCGCGTCGAGGTGGACGACCACCGCGTCCGGGTGCCGTCGCAGCACCGCGCGCGCCACGCCGAGCGCCACCGTGTGTTCGCCCCCCAGCACCACCGGCAGCGCGCCGCCGTCGAGCAGCTCGCCGGTCGCCGCGGCGATCGCCGCCAGCGCCGCCGGCTGGTCGAGAGCGCCGAGGTCGAGATCGCCGGCGTCGGCGAAGTCGAGCTCCGCCAGGTCGCGATCGAGGTCGGGGCTGTACGTTTCGAGGTTGTCGGACGCCCAGCGGATGCCGGCCGGACCACCCGCGGCGCCGGGCCGGAACGAGCCGGTGCGGTCGAGCGGCGCGCCGAGCAGCGTGACGCGCCCCCGCGCACCGGGCCGGCTAGCCAGAAACGGGCGGGGCGAGGGCGGGAGGATCACCGTCATCGTCCATCTCCAGGGCTGCGCGCAGGAAGTTGGGCAGCGCGAACGCCGCCGCGTGCACCGCGGGCGTGTAGTAGCCGGTCGGCACGCCGAGCGCGCGCAGCCGGCTCCGCGCGGCGGCCTGGTCGATCCGCGCCGGATCGATCGCCTCCGACGCGGCGGTGAAGCTCCACAGCACGCCCGGATAGGCCGGAATGCTGCACACGTAGGTCCGCACGATCGGGAAGTGGCGCGCCAGCAGCGCGCGCGCCGCCTTCAGCTCGTCGAGCATGACCAGCGGCGAGCCGCTCTGCGTGACCAGCAGCCCGGTGCCGCCCAGCGCCCGCCGCGCGTCGCGATAGAACGCATCGCCGAACAGCTCCACGGCCGGACCGACCGGATCGGTGCTGTCGATGAGCAGGACGTCGTAGCGCTCCGGCCGTGTCGCGCAGGTGCGCCACGCCGTCGCCGATGATGCGCGTCGGCGCGCGGGTCGTCGTAGGCGCCGGCCGAGATGGACGGCAGCAGCTCGCGGCTCACCCGCACGACCTCGCCGTCGATCTCGACCTGCCGCGCCAGCGTCACCGGGTATTCGAGCACGCGGCGCAGCGCGCCGCCGTCGCCGCCGCCGATGATCAGGACGCGCCGCGGATCGGGATGGGCCAGCAGCGGCACGTGCACCAGCATCTCGTGGTACACGTACTCCTCGGTCTCGGCGGTCTGCGCGGCGTCGTCGAGCACCAGCATCCGGCCGAACGGAACCGTGTCCAGGACCTGGATCCGCTGGAAGGGGCTCTGGATGTCGACGAGGGTCGCCCGGACCTCTACCGCTTGCCGCCAGCCGTGTCGGAAGGGCTCGGCGAACTCGCGCATGCGGCGACTCCTTGCAGGGCGGCCGCGCCGCCGATCGGCATCACGCCGCGGTTGAGCTGCATGACCCCGATGTGCGCCGGCTGGAAGTGGCGCTGCAGCACCTCGGTCGCCTTGTCGAGATCGACGTGGGGACTGCAGACGAACAGCTCGGCGCCGGCGTAGCCGTGCTCCGGCCAGGTGTGGATGACCAGGTGGGATTCGGCCAGGACGGCGATGCCCGTGATGCCCTGCGGCGTGAACGGGACGACCTTCAGGTCGATGCATCGCGAACCGCTCGCGTCGATGGTATCGCGCATCGCGCGCTCGATGCCGGGGACGGAGTTGAGGAGGTCGAAGTCACAACCCCACAGCTCGAGAATGAGATGACGACCGATGCTTTCCAATTCTCACCCCCACCACAGAACGACCGCGGCCAGAGCGCAACCGACGCTCTCGACCCGGTGCTCCGCCGACGCCACGAGGAAGTCGTGCAGCTCGTACCCGCGCTGCGCGAAGCTCTCCTCCACCATGCGGCGCACCTGGCTCTCCACGGCCGCCCGCGAATCGCCGGTGCACTCGTAGATCATGCCGTGCCCCTCGCGCTGCCGCCCGATCCCGACCGCCGCCGCCACGACCTCCCCCGGCTTCGTTCCGGTCTTCGTCGTGTAGACGGTCGGCACCAGCGAGCCGGCCGCGATGACCGGCGCCTCCGCCAGACGCACGGCCCCCGCCGGCAGCACGCTGCTCAGTTTAATCAGATTCAGGTTGCCGATGCCAGCCCGCAGAAGCGCGTTGTCGAACGCGTTCAGCGGCGTGATCCCCTCGGCCGCGCCCGAGGTGGGCCAGTAGCTGGTCGGCAGGGTCCAGAGCAAGGCGACTCCTCGCGGACAGTATGGGACCAGAGGGGGGGACAAAGAAAGGGGCTGACGGGGGGGTGTCAAGGAAAGTGCCGCCGGCCGGGCTGGACAACGCCCGCGGCCCGGCCCCATCATCCCCCCCGCCGGCGCGTCCACCGCGGGAGGTTGCCCATGTCCCGGCCCCAGTCGCTCGTTTCGGCGGTCCGCCGCGCCTTCGCCACCGCCTGCGGCCCCGCCGCGGGGCCCCCGGCCGTCGCCCTCTCCCCCGCCCGCGTCAACCTGATCGGCGAGCACGTCGACCACCAGGACGGCTGGGTGCTCCCCATGGCGATCGACCGCCACGTCGCCGTGGCGTTCGCCCCCCGCGCCGACGGCGTCCTGCGCGCCCACGCCGCCGCCGCCGCCGAGACGCGCGAGATCCGCCTCTGCGACCTCGCCCCCCCGCCACCCGGCGCCTCCCGCCGCGGCGACTGGTTCGCCTACGTGGCCGGCACGGCGTGGGCGCTGCGCGAGGCAGGCCTGCCGATCGTCGGGGCCGATCTCGCCATCGCCGGCAGCGTCCCCCAGGGCGCCGGCCTCGCCTCCTCCGCCGCCCTCGAACTGGCCGTGGCCCGCGCCCTCTGCGCCGCCGCCGATCTCCCCTGGGATCCCATCGCCATGGCCCGCCTCTGCCAGCGCGCCGAGAACCGCTACGTCGGCGTGGCCTGCGGCCTGATGGACCAGTACGCCTCGGCCTGCGGCCGCGAGGGCGCGGCGCTGCTGCTCGACTGCCGCTCGCTCGACTGCACCCCGGTGCCGCTGCCCGGACGAGGTGGCCATCGTCGTCATGGACACCGCCGTGCCGCGCCGCCTCGCCGTCAGCGCCTACAACGAACGCCGCGCCGCCTGCGCCGAAGCGGTGCGCCGCCTGCGCGCGCTCGATCCTGCGATCACCGCCCTGCGCGACGTCACCCCGGCCCTCCTCGCCGCCGGTCAGGACCTGCTGCGCAGCCCCGGCGACACGCTCCTGCGCCGCGCCCGTCACGTCGTGGAGGAGATGGCCCGGCCGGCAGCCCTGGCCGCCGCCCTGACCGCGCGCGACTTCGCGGCGGCCGGCCGCCTGCTGGACGCCTCCCACGCCAGCCTGCGCGACCTGTTCGAAGTCTCCTGCCCGGAACTCGATCTGATCACCGACCTGGCCCGCGGCCACCCCGCCTGCCACGGCGCGCGGCTCACCGGCGCGGGCTTCGGAGGCAGCGCCATCGCGCTGGTGGAGGCGGAGCACGCTGCCGGCTTTCGCCGCCGACGTGCAGGCGAGCTACCGCGAGCGGAGCGGCCGGGCGGGGGTCTGCTTCGTCTGCCGGCCGGTGGCGGGAACAGGCCTGCTCCTGCCACCATCACCTGCGTAACCTGGCGAAGTCGCGGAAAGGTCGTCGGGAAATTAGCCCGGTGGCGGACCTCAATTGTAGGCGCTCTTCAGAACGCCCCAGGACTGCGTGTCGGCCGGCACGGCCGCCCCCCCGATCTGCACGTAGTTCCAGTATCCACCCACCCCCTGGCGGAACATCGCCGCAAGGTTGGCGAGGGCACGGGAGCACGGAAATGGCGGCGGCGACGCGACCCAGGCGTTGAACGCGGCCAGGAACACCGGCCCCTCGAGCACGAGGGAGCCGGCCACGGGAACGGCCGTGAACGAAAAGTGGTAGCCAGGATCACCGGGACAGCCCAGCAGCAGCATCCCGCTCCACGTCCCGGTGAAGAGCGGATTGTCGAGCCAGTCGGGCTCCGCGCCGCTGATGAGGTCGAACTCCACGCCGTAGTGCTGCACCATCTCGCACTCGTGGCACGACCCGCCGAGACCGAAGGTCACCTCCGTGATCGTCTCGTACGGCGAGGTCGGCGCCAGAACGATCCTGACCACGGCGGACGTTGCACTCGTGATCTCGTTGATCGTCGCCGGGTCGTTGTCGGTGTCGAGGTCCAGCCGGACTTCCCAGGCAAACGCGCCGCCGGCCCAGCCCGCAAGCGCGGCCATCACGCCGAGCATTACCAGGGTTCGCCTGGCCCTTTCCCTCCTGACGTTCGTGCGTGCCCCACCGATCGCCCCCGCGGCGACGCTTTCCATTCTACCAAACCGCTCGCCCTGTTGAACGATGAGAGTGACTGCGATCAAGATTGAATCGGCCATTAATCCGCCGGGTGGGATTGTCCGATCCGGGCCGGGAGACGTAGACTCATGCGCTCCACGCGGCTTGCCGGGCTGCCGGCCGGGGCCGCCGGGCGATGACGCGCGAAGCGTCCGCAACGATACGCCCCTCATCCACGCCGCATATCCGGGGCACGCCGCAGTGCGGAACCTGGTCACCGGCTGGATCGACGAGGGCCGGAGCGCCAGGCATCAACCCAATGAAAGCGAGCCTGCAATGAGGAATCCACGGGGTTGGGCGAGTTCTGCGCTGCTCGGCGTCCTGCTCTGCGCATCGCTCAGCCTGCCGGGTGCGGCACAGACCGGCAATGCCCCGCCGGAAGATCCCAGTCCCGGATTATTCATGCGCCATCTCCGGGCGAACTGGGACGACATCCATGACGTGATCATGAGATTCCATCATGAGGACCCCGGCCTGAAGGGCCTGGCCTGCATCAGCATGGTCTGGCGGGAGGGAGCGCTGGCCTCTGCCTCCGTCGACAGCAACGACACCGGCAATCCGGCCTTCGGCCTGGCGCTCATCGAGGCGATGAAGCCGTGGCGCATCCAGGGCCTTGCCGAAGGTTGGGCCACGACGGTCCCCTTCCGGACCCTCATCCGCGGCAGCGACCGCGCCGAGTTCCCCGAGCGCGGCATCTTCACCGGAAAGGTGGCGGACCAGTCAGGAATCCCCGTCGGTGGCGCCCGGCTGATCCTGATACCGTCAGAGCGGACGGACGCAGGGCCGGACACTTGCTATACCAACCGTGAGGGCATCTTCATCCGGACCCTCATCCTGCCGGGTGACTGGCGGCTGGAATGCAGCAAGGACGGCTATTCACCCACCGCGCCTGACCGGCTGACCTTCGCCAAAGGGGAGCATGTGAAGCGATCCCTGACGCTGTCAAAGAATTAGCAGCCCGTTGAAAAACTCCGCGATTCCTACAACGTTCGCGTGGGAACGAGCGCCAGTCAGTTCTCCTGGAGCCACGGAGTGGTGGAGCTACAGTGTTCAGGCCATCGACGGGGCACATGCGGGGTCAGTATTCGCGAAGGGAACTATCCCGACGGGCATGGGAATCGGAGCTGAGCCCGATCGGTTCGCGCTCGGCGAGACACGCACGCTTCAAGCGAGGATTCTCCTGCCGAACATCGGCTCGTTGGCACCGGGAGCCGGCGGCCCAGCGAGGCGTACGGCATCAACCGAGGGTCCATGACGGGACGGCCACCTGACAACTCCGGTTCCGCGCGCGTCCGGGTAGACGATTGACACCGGAAAACTCCGGAGTTATAAACTAAATAGTTTATAACTCGGTGGTTTTACTGTCTCCACGAGGTTTGGCCATGCTGCCTTTTCGCCTGGGAATGCGTGTGACCGGAGAAGAGTTCTGCGGCCGCCGCCGGGAGTTGGCCGAGCTGCGCGAATACCTGCGCAGCAGCGGGCGCGTCTACGTCGTTGGCGAGCGGCGGATCGGGAAGACTTCGCTGGTTTTCGAGGCGCTGCGAACCCTGCGTGGCGTTCACGTCGTCGACGCTGACCTGCTCGCGATCAAGACGGTCGCCGACCTGACCCACCGTCTCGCCGCAGCGGTGATCAAGGCGGAGCCCAAACAAAGCGGGTTGCTGTCTCTGGTCAGGGGACTGGCCCAGTTGCGCCCGACGATTGGCGTCGATCCGCTGACGAACGCACCAACCGTGAGTTTCGCCCCGGGCAGTGGCAGCCAACCCGAGACCCTCGACGCGATTTTCGCTCTCCTGGAGCCGTGGCGACAGGTCATCGTGGTTTTCGACGAGTTCCAGGATGTCCTGAATCTCCCTGGCGAGGACGCGGTCATCGCTCGGTTGCGCGGGCTGATCCAACGTCAGGAACGCGTCAGTTTCGTGTTTTGCGGCAGCCTGCGACACAGAATGGAGGACATCTTCACGAAGGACGACTCGCCCTTCTTCAAGGCGGCGATGCGACTCTTCATCGGACCTTTGGAGCGCCCCGCGTTCCGCGCCTTCATCGAGCGGAAGTTCGATAGCGGCCGCAGGAAAATGGCGCCTGGGTTGCTTGACGCCATTCTCGACGTCTGCCAGGACAATCCCGGAGACGTCCAACGATTCTGTACCGCGCTCTGGCAGGTGACATCGTATCGGCAGACAATCAACGACACGGATCTGGTCGCCGCCTGGGACATGGTATTCGCCATGCATGCGCAGGAGTACGACGTAATTCTCCGTAATTTGAGCGTGCAGCAGGCACAGACACTTCACGCGCTCGCGCGTTACGGAGGCCGGTCCAATCTGTCCAAATCGTTCCTGGAGAGCACCGGGATCTCGCTGCAGCCTTCGGTAGCCAAAGCGATGAACAGTCTCCTGGAGAAGGGCCTTGTCCGTAAGGACGCAACGGAATACCGCCTCTGCGATCCGTTCCTCACGAGATGGCTGACGCGCAGGGCGTCGTAACTGTGTCTTTTCGACCGCTGCCGGCCGGCCTGTCCCGACACGCCAACCGGCTCAGGAACCGCCGCCCGGCGCCGCCCCGGCGGCGATCTTCGCCAGCAGATCGCGCGCGCCGGCGTGGGCCGGGTCCAGTTCGAGCGCGCGGCGGCAGCGCGCCTGAGCGCCGGCCAGGTCACCCTGCAGCCAGGCGAAGACCGCCGGATTGTACTGCACCGGCGCCAGGTCCGGCTGGCGGGCCTCGGCGGCCAGCAGGACGGCGCGCGCCTCCGGCAACCGGTTCTGGCGGGCCAGCAGCGCCCCGAGATTGAGCGCCGCCTCAGTGAGGGCCGGGGCGAGCCGCAGGGCGTTGCGGAAGTGTTGTTCCGCCTCGTCGATGCGCCCGAGCCTGGCGCACACGTTGCCGGCATTGTAGTGGGTTTCGGCGCGCGGCCGGATCGCCAGCGCGGCGTCGAGATGCGACCGCGCCTCCTCCGGCCGGCCCCGGGCATCGAGCAGCACCCCGAGGTTCCGGTGAGCCAATTCGCTGTTGGTGTTCACGGCCAGTTCATGGCGCCAGAACTGTTCGGAATCGCGCCAGACGGCGACCTGACGGCGCGCGCCGACGGCGGCGACGAGCACGAGAGCCAGCCCGACCACCAGGGCCACCGCGCGCAGGCCGCGCCTCGACACGGACGCCCGCCAGGCCAGGCCGACCAGCGCCGCCCACAGGCCAACGCCGGCACAGTACACGTAGCGGTCGGCCAGCGGCAGTTGTCCTCCCTGCACGATGCCGAGCGAAGGCAGCAGGCAGACCAAAAACCAGCCCCATCCGAGCGCCGGCAACGCCGCGCGGCGGCGCCAGCGCACGGCCGCAACGGTCAGGACGACCAGGACCACTCCCGCCAGCAGAGCGGTCCCCACGGAAGTGCGCAACACGGCATCGGAGTAGCGCACGGCCAGATCCTCGGGCCAGGCCAGCCGCCGCAGATAGCGGAAGACCCCGACCGCCGCCTCGCCGACGCGCATGAGGAGGGGCTTCCTGAACCGTTCGCTGAGCTCCTCCCCGGGCGCGAGCCGGCAGGCCGCGAGCGTCACGCCCGCCGCGACAACGAGCAGGCCGCCGGTCCAGGCGAGGTCCGCCGACCAGCGGCGCCGCGGCCCTTCCGGCCGCCAGAAACGCCAGCGCGCGACCAGCAGCAGCAGCAGCGGCGCCATGACCGCCGCCGGCTTGGCGGCCATGGCCAGCACGGCGAGGGCGCCGGCCGCGATCCGACGGCCCCAACCGTCAGTCGAAAGCCCGGCCAGTACGGCGCCGAGCAGGAAGGACGTCATCAGCAGGTCCTTCCGGGCGGTCACCCAGGCGACCGCCTCGACGTTGACCGGATGGACCCCGAACAGCGCGGCCGCCAAAGCGGCCCCGACCGGGGTGCCGGTCAGCCCCCGGACGACCAGGAACACCAGCAGCACGTTGAGCAGATGGAGCAGAAGATTCGTCCGGTGGAAGCCGGCCGGCCCGGCGCCGGACAGCGAAGCATCGAGCTGCAACGAGAGCCAGGTCGCGGGAATCCAGACTCCGGCATGCCCGGTGGAGAACGCCCAGCTGATCGCGCCCGGCGAGAGACCGTCCGTGACGCGTGGGTTCTCGTACACGTAGACATCATCGTCGAAATTGACAAATCCGTACCGGCCCACGTCGCGAAACACGACAACGGTGACCAGCAGGGCCAGCAGCACCGGCCAGACGGCCAGGACCAGCCGGCGCGGGGAGTGCGGTCGCGGAACCGGACGCATGCGCGGATTATCGAAGGGCCGTCGCCGAGCGCCAAGCGGAGCCGGCCAGGGATCTGCTGCGTCTGTCGGCCCGGCGGACCCGGAACAGCGCGCAACGGAGTTTCCTGTAGAGACAGGCATCTCCAGCCTTGCTAGGATGCGGATCCTGTCCGGCAGCAGAACAGGTCATCCGCCCGGGCTCGACTCCCCTGAGGTCCGCCAGTTGACACCGCAACGCCGCGAATGCCTGCAGACGCTGGCGGCGGGCGCCGGCCCGCTGGCCCTGGGTCTGGCGGTCTACCGACAGGGCTTCAACCTGCTGGACGACGGGCTCTGGGTGCTCGGCGCCAGGGTCCTCGCCGAGGGTGGGCAGCTCTACCGCGACCTGTTCTCGATCTACGGTCCGGCGCGCTATCTCCTGCTCCTGCCGATCTCGTGGCTGTTCGGTCCGAGCGCGCTCAGTCTCGCGATCCTGAAAGCCCTGACCACCGGTGCCGCGGCCGCCGTCGGTTTCGCCCTGAGCCGCCGGCTCGGGGCCGGGAGATGGGGCTGGCTGGTGCCGATCGGCGTGGCGGCGCTCGGTCCCTTCGATCCGCGTTTCGTGGCGGTCGTGGCCCTGGCGTTCCTGCTGGCGCACCGAGCGGATCGCCTTGCCGACGCAGGCGCCGCGGCCGGCCCGGAACCGCGTCCGGGAGCCCGCACCGCGCTGTTTTGGGGGTGCGGTGTGGGTGCGGCGTGGGGCGCCGTCGCCCTCTTCGGGGTCGACGGCCTGGTCTACGCCACGGTGGTCGTCGTCGGCGCGCTCCTGGGACCGCCCGCCATCGCCGCGATGACCCGCCGGGTCGCGGCGGCGCCGTTGCCGCGGCTGGTCGAGGCCGCCGGAATCGCCGTGGGCGGCATCACCGTCCTGGGTGGCGCCTGGCTCGTGCTGCTGGTCACGGGGGCGGCCGATGCCGCGTGGTGGGACGCGGTGGTCTATCCCCTGACGGGCTTCCGCGCGGCGATGGGCATCTCCTGGTGGGAGACGTTCCGGGCGGCTCCGGAATTCGGCCAGCCGTTCGCCTGCGCCTCCCTCGACACGGCCGAAATCCTGCCGGCCGCCTGGCCGGGACACGCGGCGGGAATCACCCTCGGCATTCGGACGCTCATTTTCGGCCTCGGCCTCATTCCACTGCTCGGCCTCCGGCGCTGTCTGCGCGGAGCAGGGCCGGCGTGGATGGCCGCCACCGCCGTCGCGCTCTGCGGCTGGCTGACCATGAGCAGCCGCGGCGACGTCACCCACCTGAAGCTGGCCTGGCTGGGCAGCCTCGTGCTGCTGCCGGCGCTCCTGGGAACCTGGCATCCGCCCCTGCGCCACGCGCGCGCGGCCGGAGCCGCGGTGGCGCTCGTCGGGTGCGCGCTGGGCTGGGGCGTCTTCCTCGCGGAGGGCGTCTGGCTCGCCTCGCACGCTGAACGGCCGGGGCTGGTGCGCTGGTCTCCACCCGGCGCGGGCGTGCTTGTCGGCGCGGAGCGACAGGAGGTCGTCGCGCGCCTCACCACGCTCGTGGACTCCCTGTCGGCGTCGCCGCGGGCGCCCGTTCTGATCTGGCCCGCCCAGCCGGGACTGCACGTGATCATGGGTCGGCCGTTGGCCACGCCCCAGGCAACGCTGCTGGTCGGCGAAGTCCGCAATCCGGCGGCCGTGATCGCGGGGCTGAACGCCCGGCCCCCGGCGGTGGCCGTGATCGGCAAGGCCCGGGGCCTGGTCGCGGGGAGGTTCAGCGTCCGCGATCTCTCCCCGTCTCTTTGGGACTGGCTTCGCGATCGCTACAAGGTGGTGATGCCCCTGCGGCGGGGCTTCGACGAATATTACATCCTGGCGCAGGCCCCCGGCGGTCGGGCCGCGATTCAGACCCGGCCCCTCGTGGAGCGGCTGCCGGACGTCGAGCAGCGCATCCTGGACGACGCGCTGCCGCTGCAGGGCCCGGGGCACCGGCTCGGTCAGACGGTCCGCATCGGGCCCGCCGGACTGACCGGTCTGCAGGTCCGTTGCGCCATCGAGCATGGACCGGTGGAACTGCTGCTCCGGCTGCGGATCCAGGGGCGCGGCGCGGGAGGCTTTACGCGACCGCTCGGCGAGTCGACCCGAACGATCGTGGTCACGGAAAATCTGGAAAAGGTGAGTTGGACCTTCGACCCGGTGGCGGGAACGGCGGGGCAGGAGATCCTCTGGACCCTCGAACTCCTGGCCGCACCCCCACAGGCGGTGGCCCTGGGCTGCCATGCTCACGATCCCGCCGATCCGCGCGGCGACACCTATCCGGAAGGAACGGCACTGGTCGATGACCGTCCCGTGGCGGCCGACCTCTACTTCATCACCTACTGAGCCGCGTGACGGACCCTGGGATCGCCGGCCCGACGATCCCCGCCGGGACCTCGTCGTGAGCTTCGATCGGGCGTCGGTGAACACGATGACCGGAAGAAACCTGTCCGCCGCCCGCCTCCTGCCCGCCGCCGGCTGGCTCCTGCTGTCGGCGGTGCTGGTGCGGACCGCCTGGCTCTGCGACGACGCCTACATCACCTTCCGCGTGGTCGACAACTTCGTGCACGGTCGCGGACTGGTCTGGAACGTCGCCGAACGCGTGCTCCCCTCGACGCACCCCCTGTGGCTGTTGCTGCTCAGCCCCCTGACCGCGCTCAGCGGCGAGGTGTTCTACACCAGCCTGCTGCTGTCCCTGCTGCTGAGCGCGGCCGCGGCGGTGGTCGCGGCCGCGGCGGTGGGGCGGCGTCCCGGCCCCCAGCTGGTGCTCCTCCTGGCCCTGGCCGGGTCGCGTGCCTTCACCGACTTCTCCAGTTCCGGTCTGGAAACCCCCCTGACCTACCTGCTGCTCGCGCTCTTCCTCCGACGCTGGCTGCGGGACGGGATCGACGCGCGCGCGTACGGCGGACTCGCCCTGCTGGCAGGCCTGGCCGCGCTGAACCGGATGGACACCCTGCTGCTGTTCCTGCCGGCGCTGGTGGCGGGGTTCCGCACCGTCGGCCGCCGCCCCGGTCTGCGAGCCCTGGCGCTGGGCTTCGCGCCACTGCTCGTCTGGGAGATCTTCTCGTGCTGGTATTATGGTGCGCCCTTCCCCAACAGCGCCTACGCCAAGCTGGGGGCAGGGGTGCCGCTGGACGAGCTGCTGGGGCGGGGGGGACGTATCTGGTCGCCACTTTCCAGGGCGACCCGCTGACGCCCCTGCTGATCCTGGCCGCAATCGCCCTGGCCGCCCGGCGACGCGACGAGCGAAGCTTCCCGATCGCCCTGGGCATCGTGCTGCAACTGCTGTACACGGTGCGCATCGGCGGCGACTTCATGATGGGACGCTTCCTGGCCGCGCCGTTCCTGGCCGCGGCCGTGTTGCTCGCGCGCCGGCCCCGCCTGGACGATCGGCGCGCGACCGCCGTGACCGCGGTGGTCGTGCTGGGACTGGGCCTGGCCGCCCCCGACCCGACCTGGCTCAGCGGCCCGCACTTCGGAGCAGGACGCGCGGACGCCCGCGGCGCCGGCGGCGTGGCGGACGAGCGCGCTGTCTACTTCCCCCACACCTCCCTGCTCGGCGCCACCGGCCGCTCCGCGCCCGTCGATATGCCCTGGGCGAACAACGGCCTGCGCGCGCGGCTCGCCGGAACCCCGGTCGTCCAGAAGCGCACCATCGGGTTCTTCGGCTACTACGCGGGGCCGACGGTGCACATCATCGACCTGTTCGGGCTGGCGGACCCGTTGCTGGCGCGCCTGCCCGGTCGCCGCGATCCGGAGTGGCGCCTGGGACACCTGGAGCGCACGGTGCCCGAGGGCTACGAAGCCTCCCTTGAAACGAACCGCAACCAGATCGCCGATCCCCATCTGGCGCGCTATTATGACGCGGTGCGGACCGCCACGCGCGGCGACCTGACCGACTTGCACCGTCTGCTGGTCATCCTGAAGCTGAACCTGGGGTTTTACGACCGGGACCGCGCCGGCTACCTGCCCGGCCCCGGCGTCGGCGGCGCCGCCGCGGGGCCCTAGACGGTGCGGGCGGGCGGGATGGAGCAGGCCATCGGCGCAACGGTGGCGGCCAGCGTGTTCGTGCGGCGGGAGGAGGCGGCGTGAGGGCGGGACGTGTACCGATCGTGCGCCTGACCATCGCCCTCGCCCTGTCCGCGGCGGCCGCCGCGGGTTGTGCGCGGGGCGGCGGCGATGAGACCCCCGGCGGCCCGCGCCGCCTCAATGTCGTCACCACGACCGGCATGATCGCCGACATCGCGCTGAACATCGGCGGTGACCGCGTGCGGGTGCGGGCGCTGATGGGACCCGGCGTCGATCCCCACCTCTACAAGGCGAGCGAGGGGGACGTGCAGCGGCTGCAGGAGGCCGACCTCGTCTTCTACAACGGGCTTCACCTCGAGGCGCGCCTGGCGCGGGTGTTCGAGCGGATGCAGGGACGCATCCGCACGGTGGCGGTGGCGGAGCGGATCCCGGAAGCGCGGCTGCTGGCGCCGGCCGCCTTCAAGGGGGCGCACGACCCGCACATCTGGTTCGACGTGACGCTGTGGCGGGAGGCGGCGGCGCGGGTGCGCGACGCGCTGATCGTGGCCGACCGCGCCCGTGAGGCGGACTATCGCGCCGACGCCGACCGCTATCTGGCGACGCTCGACTCGCTCGACGCCTACGTACGCGCCCAGGCGGCGCGGGTGCCGCAGCCGCAACGGGTGCTGATCACGGCGCACGACGCCTTCAACTACTTCGGCCGCGCCTACGGATTCGAGGTGCGCGGACTGCAGGGGATCAGCACCGCCGCCGAGGCCGGCACGGCGGACGTGCAGCAGCTGGCGGCGCTGATCGCGGCGCGCCGGATCCCGGCGCTGTTCGTGGAGACCTCGGTCTCGCCGCGCGCGATCGAGGCGGTGCGGGCCGCGGTGCGGGCGCGCGGCTTCGCGGTGCGCATCGGCGGCTCGCTCTACTCGGACGCCATGGGCGCCCGCGGCACCCCCGCGGGAACGTACGCCGGCATGGTGCGCCACAACATCGACACGATCGTAGCGGGGCTCCTCACCCCTCCGGAGACGCCATGAACGCCCACGCCAGCGCCGCCACCACCGCCACCACCGCCGTCTTCGCGATCGAGGTGGCCGACCTCACCGTCGCCTACCGCGAACGCCCGGTCCTGTGGGATGTCGACCTCGCCGTGCCGCCCGGCATCCTGATGGCGATCGTCGGGCCCAACGGCGCCGGCAAGACCACGCTCATGAAGGCGATCCTCGGCCTCGTCAGGCCGGCGGCCGGGCAGGTGCTGATCCACGGCCGGCCGTACGCGCAGCAACGCGGTATCGTCGGCTACGTGCCGCAGCGCGGCAGCGTCGACTGGGACTTCCCCACGACCGTGCTCGACGTCGTGATGATGGGACGCTACGGCGCGCTCGGCTGGCTGCGCCGGCCGGGACGCCGCGAGCGCGACCTCGCCCTCGAGGCGCTGGCCAAGGTCGGCATGGCCGACTTCCGCGGCCGTCAGATCAGCCAGCTGTCGGGCGGGCAGCAGCAGCGGGTCTTCCTGGCGCGCGCGCTCGTGCAGGAGGCACAGGTCTACTTCATGGACGAGCCGTTCCAGGGGGTCGACGCGCGCACGGAGCGGGCCATCATCGGGCTGCTGCAGGACCTGCGCGCGGAGGGGAAGACGGTCGTCGTGGTGCACCACGACCTGCAGACGGTGCCGGAGTACTTCGACTGGGTCACGCTGCTCAACGTGCGCCGCATCGCGAGCGGCCCGGTGGCCGCGGTCGTTCACGGAACGAGAACCTGCGTCTGGCGTACGGCGGGCGGGTCGGCTTCCTGGCCCCCGACGGCCCGGCCGCGGCGGGCGGTGGCGGCGACTCGGCCACGCCGACCGGCGGGCGCGGGCGGGTGCGAGGACCTGATGAGCAGGCTGCTGCACGACCTCCTGTTCGACTACACGCTGCGCACCGTGGCGCTCGGCTCCGGCGTGCTCGGACTGGCCAGCGGGGCGCTCGGCGCCTTCGCCGTGCTGCGCCGCCAGAGCCTGCTCGGCGACGCCATCTCGCACGCCGCGCTGCCCGGCATCGCCCTCGCGTTCCTCCTGACCGGCAGCAAAGCGCCGCTGGTGCTGCGTGCTCGGCGCGGCGGCGGCCGGCTGGATCGCCACCCTGGCCGTGGGCGGGATCCTGCGGTCGTCGCGCGTGAAGGCCGACAGCGCGCTCGGCCTGACGCTGTCGGTATTCTTCGGCTTCGGCATGGTCCTGCTCACCTTCATCCAGCGACGGCCCGACGCCACGCAGGCCGGCCTCGACAAGTTCCTGTTCGGACAGGCGGCGACGCTGCTCGCGCGCGACGTCATCAGCATGGCGGTGCTCGGCGCCGCCGCGCTCGTGGTGGTGCTCGTCCTCTGGAAGGAATTCAAGCTCCTGGCCTTCGATCCCGACTTCGCGGCGAGCCTCGGCTTCCCGGCCCGCCGGCTCGACGTGCTGCTGACCACGCTGCTCGTCGTGGCGATCGTGAGCGGCCTGCAGACGGTGGGCGTCGTCCTGATGAGCGCGATGATCGTGGCGCCGGCCGCGGCCGCTCGGCAGTGGACCGACCGCCTTGGCCGGATGATCGTCCTCTCGGCGCTCTTCGGCGCGGCGGCGGGCGTGGGCGGAGCGATCATCAGCAGCCTCACGGCGCGCCTGCCGACCGGCCCGGTGATCGTCCTGTGCGCGACGGCGATCGTGGTGTTCTCGCTCGTCTGCGCGCCGAACCGCGGCCTGCTGTGGCAGGCGGCACGCAACCAGCGATCACGGCGCCGCCTGCACGCGGACACCGTCCTGGCGAACCTTTACCACCTCGCCGCCCAGCATGAACGCCCCGAGGAGGCCCCGCACGCGCGCGCCGTGCTGCGCGCGATGGGCGCCGGCCCCGGCGCGCGGCGCGCCCTCGCGGCGCTGCAGGGCCGCGGCCTGGTGCGCCCGGTCGGCGACGACGCCTGGGCGCTCACCCCGACGGGAGTGGCGGCGGCGCGGGCGCTGGTCGACGGCGACCACGCCGGTCACGACGAAACGCCGGACGGGGAGGTCGCGACGTGACCCAGCCGCAGTTCGAGATCCAGGCCATCGCCGCGGTGACCGCCGCGGCCTGCGCGCTGCCGGGGGTCTTCCTCGTGCTGCGCCGGATGGCCATGCTCAGCGACGCGATCAGCCACTCGATCCTGGTCGGCATCGTGGTCGCCTTCTTCGCCACCGGCGATCTTGCCTCGCCGTGGCTCGTCCTGGGCGCCGCGGCCACCGGCGTGCTGACGGTCGCGCTGGTGGAGCTGCTGCAGCGCACCGGACGCGTCCGCGAAGACGCCGCCATCGGCCTCGTCTTCCCGGCGCTGTTCAGCCTCGGCGTCATCCTCATCTCGCGCTACGCCGGCAACGTGCACCTCGACATCGACGCCGTCCTGCTGGGCGAGCTGGCGTTCGCGCCTTTCGAGCGCCTGCGCGCGGCCGGCGTCGACCTCGGCCCGCGCGCCCTGTGGATGATGGGCGGCATCCTCGCCCTGAACGGCGTCCTGATGCTGGTCTTCTACAAGGAGCTGAAGCTGGCGTCGTTCGACCCGGGCCTGACCGCGGCGCTCGGCTTCGCGCCGGCGCTGATCCACTACGGCATGATGGGCGCGGTGTCGGTCACGGCGGTCGGGGCGTTCGACGCGGTCGGCCTCATCCTGGTCGTGGCGCTGATGATCGGACCGCCGTCCGCCGCCTACCTGCTGACCGACCGGCTGCCGGCCATGATCGGGTTGAGCGTGCTGCTCGGCGTGGCGGCCGCCCTGGGCGGCTACTGGATGGCGCACCTGCTCGACGCCTCGATCGCCGGTTCGATGGCCACGATGACCGGCGTCGTCTTCGCATTGGCGCTGGCGCTCGCCCCGGAGCGCGGCCTCCTCGTGCAGGCCCGCCGCCGGGCGCGGCAGCGCCTCGAGTTCGCCCTCGCCATGCTCGCCATCCACCTCGCCCAGCACGCCGGCACGCCCGAAGAGGCGGTCGAGAGCCGCGTGGACCACCTCCACGACCACCTGCGCTGGGCGCCGGAGTTCGCGGCGCGCGTGGTGCGCGCCGCCGTGCATCGCGAGCTGGTGAGCGAGCAGGCCGGCGCGCTGACGCTGACCGGGGCGGGGCGTGAGCTGGCGGCCGGTGCGCTGGTGCGTTAACGCCGTTCGTCGCTGCCGCGCGCCTCGAGGCGCGCCAGGATCCGCCGGCAGAAGTCGGTGAGCGAAGGATCGCGCGCGCCCATGACCAGGATCACATCCCCCTCGCGCGCCTCGCCGGCGATCGACGGCACGATGTCGTCGCGCCGCTCGGTGAAGAGCGCCGGCACGCCGCGCGCCGCCACCGCCGCGGCGATGTCGCGCGACGAGATGTCGCGCGTGACGGTGCCGCCGGCGAAGTAGATCTCCGGCAGGTACAGCCGATCGGTCGGCCGCAGGCCGCGCGTGAACGCCGCGATCAGATCGTCGCGCAGGAACCGGGTCGGGCCGAATCCGTGCGGCTGGAAGACGGCGAGGATGCGCCGCCCGCGGGCGCGGGCGGTGGAGAGCGCGGCCGCGATCTTGTCGGGGTTGTGCGCGAAGTCGTCCACGACCTCCACGCCGCGCGCCCGCCCCACGGTCTGGAAACGCCGCGCCACCCCCTGGAACCGCGCCAGCGGCGCGGCCATCTGCGAGAAGCGCAGGCCGAGCGCCTGGCAGGCGGCGAGCGCGGCGACGGCGTTGCGCACGTTGTGCATGCCCGGCACGGGCAGCGTGAAGCGCACCCCCGCGATCGAGAAGCGCGCGCCGTCGGGGGTGAGCAGGACGTCCTGGGCGCGGACGGTGCAGGCCTCGCAGAGGCCGAAGCGGGTGGCGTTCGCCGGCGAACGGCGCGAGATTCTCGTCCTCGCCGACCAGGAACGGGCCGCGGACGTTGCGCCGGAACGCCGCGAAAATCGCCGCCAGCTCGGCCAGCTCCTTGTGGTCGCGCTGCATGTTCAGCAGCACGCCGGCCCACGGCGCATAGCGGGTCACGCTGCCGTCGCTCTCGTCCGCCTCGATGACCAGCACCTTGCCGCGACCGGCCCAGGCGTTGCCGAGCAGCCCCTCGCCCTGCAGCAGCCGCAGCTCGCCGCCGGTGATGACCGAGGGGTCGCGCCGGCAGCCGCGCAGGATCTCGAAGATCATCGCCACGACCGTGGACTTGCCGCTCGTGCCGGCCACGGCGACGGTCCGCCGCTCGTCGACGAAGCGGGCCAGCAGCTCGGAGCGGTGCAGCACCGGCACGCCGAGCCGGCGCGCCGCGGCCACGTCGGGCACGCTCTCCTCGACGGCGCTCGAAACGATGAGGCCGTCGCACGCCGGGAACGCGGCGCCGGCCGCCGGCGGCATCCGGCCGGCGACGGGAGCGAGCGCGCTGCCGTCCTGCGGCGCGATCACCACGCCGAGCGCCTCGAGCCGCTCGCGGATCTCGCCCCTCTCGCCGGCGTCGAACGCCCGGTCGCTGCCGCTGGCGACCCCCCCGCCGAGGACGTGGTACTGCGCCAGGGCGCTCATGCCGCTGCCGGCGACGCCGGCGAAGTGGTAGCGCAGCGGACGATCCGGCAGGATGACGACCGGATCCCCCGCCTGCACCTCGTCGTCGAACAGGGCGACATGTCGTCGCTCGGCCATGCGGACGCAGCCGTGCGACACCGCCTGCCCGAGCCGCGCCTCGTCGTCGGTGCCGTGGATGTAGATGTAGCGGGCGAGGCTGTCGCAGCCGGGGCCGCGGTTCACCCCCGGCTCCCACCCCTCGAGGGTGAGGATGCGGGTCAGGATGAGATCGGCAGCCGGGCCGGACGCCGCCGCCCGCCGCCCCGCGACGGCCGCACTTCGCCCGTGGCCACGCGGTCGCGGAAAACCGCGCCGACCGGTGCGCCGGCGCCGATCCGGGCCGCGATGGTGTGCACGCCGGGCGGCGTGCCGCCCGAGCCCTCGCGGCCGTCCACGCCGGCCGCGCCGGTCGACACGCGGTACTCCCGCGCCACGGCGCCGCTGCGGATCAGCAGCAGCCGCTGGTGATGCGTGCTCACGAGCAGCCAGCGCTCGGGCACGGCGCCCAGCACGCCGGCCAGGCGCCGTTCGCCCGCGGCCACCAGGGCGTCGTATCCCCTGCTGCCCCCGGCGCCCCCGTGTTCCCTGCGCGGCAAATGTATCCATCCCGGAATTCCTGATCGCAGCCTCCCCGGACACCGGCGACAGACCCGCCGGCGCTCCCCGATCGTGCCACGGCCCCGGCCGCGCCTTTCCACATTCAATAATGCGCGGAGCGCCGACCGTTGGCGAGTCGCTGAAGTTGATAAACCGTGTCCCGTGGATGACTATTGCGGTCAGGCAGCACCGCCGTCGCCGGACCGCCGCCCCCTCGCCGCGGGAGGGACCGATGTACGACCTCGAGACCAGTCTCGACACCCAGATCCTGGCCCACATGAAGAACCGCCCCACGGTGGTCTTCATCGAGCCGCTCGATCCGCGGATCATCGAGGCCGCCTGCCACCTCACCCGCTTCGTGCGTCCGGTGTTCCTCGCGTCCGAGGCGGCCGTGCGCGAGGTGATCGCGCGCGACCTGGGCCACCTCGACCCCACCCGGGTACGCTTCACGCTGGCGGAGAGCGCGTTCATCGACATCGAGGCGCGCGCGGATCTGCGCGAACAGTTCGCGCGCGCCTGCCTGGAGCTGCCGCCCGAGGTGGCGCGGGCGCACACCCTCGACGAGGCGCGGGCGCTGGTGCGCAACCCGGCGAAGTTCGGCATCATGTGCGTGCGCCTCGGCCACGCCGACATGGTCGTCGGCGGCGCCGATCACGAGCCACGCGACTACTTCCGGCCGATGCTGCGCCTGCTGCACATGCAGCGCATCCAGTGCGAGGCCGGCGTGTTCGTGCTGCCGGACGATTTTCCGGGCGACGTCTTTCCCCACAACATCGTCGTGTTCGGCGACGTGGGCGTGAACGGCACCATGACGCCCGAGATCCTCGCGCACTGCGCGGTCGGCACCTGCGCCGTGGCGCGCGACCTGATCCCCGAGGACGTGCTGCCGGTCATCAAGGGCGCCATCGTTTCGTACTCGCACCGCGGCGCGGACGAGGGGCCGGCGGCCGACCTGGTGCGCGACGCCATGGCGCTCGTGCCCGGGATCCTGGCCGAACGCGTGGCCGTCGGCGCGCGCTACGCGTCGATCCGCATCCACGGGCGCGGTGAAGGTGAGCGTGGCGCTCTCGCGCCGCTCCGCCACCTACTACCACGCCGAGGATGCCGAGCTGGCCGGCGGCACGAACGTCCTCATCTGCCCGAACCTCGACATGGGGAACCTGCTCTACCACCTGTACGCGTCGCGCTTCCCCGAGGCGAAGAAGTTCCCGGTGATGTTCGGCCTGCGCTTCCGCGGCGTGGACCTGCCGCTGGACTGCACCACCGAGGACGCCCGCCTGGCGGTCAAGGCCAGCGTGCTGCGCCTGCACCGCTTCGGGCACTGGAGCCGCACGCCGCTCGACACGTTCTTCCGCCGCTACCGCATCCTGGCGGTCAACCCCGGCTCGACCTCCACCAAGATCGGCGTCTACGAGGGGGACCAGGAGGTCTTCACGACCGAGCTCGCAGCACACCGGCCGCCGAACTGGCGCCGTTCGAGGGACAGGCGCATCATGGCGCAGTACGGCTTCCGCAAGGAGGTCATCCTGCGACGCCCTCGCCGCGCACGAGCTCGGCGTGGCCGATCTCGACGCGGTGTCGGGACGCGGCGGCGTGCTGCGGCCGATCCCGCACGGCACCTACGCCGTGAACGACCGCATGCGGGACGACCTGCTGGGCGGCGTCGGCGGCGACCACGCCTCGAACCTCGGCGCCCTGATCGCGCGCGAGCTGGTGGCGGGCACCGGCAAGCCGGCGTTCATCGTCGATCCGGTCGTCGTGGACGAGGTGCCGGAGCGGGTCAAGATCACCGGCCTGAAGGCGCTCCGGCGCGTGGTCATCAGCCACGCGCTGAACCAGATCGCCACCGCGCGGCGCTACGCCGAGGAGCACGAGACCTTCTACGAGAGCCTGAACCTGATCGTCTGCCACATGGGCGGCGGCATCACGGTCGGCGCGCACAAGCACGGGCCGCTACATCGACGTCAACAACGGCCTCGACGGCGAGGGGCCGTTCACGCCGCAGCGTTCCGGCTCGCTGCCGCCCGGCCAGCTCATCGATCTCTGCTTCTCCGGGCGCTACACCCAGGCGGAGCTGCAAGCAGCTCAACAAGGGGCGCGGCGGCCTGATCGACCTGCTCGGCACCGCCGACTTCCGCGAGGTGGAGCAGCGCGTGCTGACGCCGGCGACGCCGGAGGCGACGCGCGGTCGTGCGAGGCGATGGCCTACCAGATCGCCAAGAACATCGCGGCGCTGCTGCCGGCCTTCGACGGCGAGCCGGTCGACCGCATCCTGCTGACCGGCGGCTGGCGCGCTCGCAGCTGCTGGTGGACCTGATCGAGCGCTCGGTCGCCGCGCTGGGCTGCGGCGTGACGGTCTATCCGGGCGAGAACGAGATGGTCGCCCTGGTCAAGGGGCGCCCTGCGCGTCCTGCAGGGCAAGGAGACGGCGCGCGTCTACGCGCCGGAGGAGGCGCGATGAACCCGATCCGGACCCTCGACCAGCTCGTGGCATCGCTGCAGGCCGCCAGCCGCGCCGCCGCCGCGCCGATCCGACCCCGGCGCGTGGCGGTGGCGGCGGGGCACGACCCCAACACCATCCAGGCCGCGGCGCGCGCCGCGGCGGAGGGCATCGCCGAGATGATCCTCGTCGGCGACCAGGCGAAGATCCTCGACCTGTGCCGGCAGCGCGGCCTCGACGCCGGCCTCTTCACGATCATCGACGAACCCGACCTGGCCGCGGCCGGCGTCCGCGCGCGCGACCTCGTGCGCGAACGGCAGGCGGACGTCCTGATGAAGGGGCTCCTCGGCACCGACAAGTACATGAAGTTGATCCTCGACAAGGACCAGGGGCTGCTGCCGCCCGGGCAACGTGCTGACGCACCTGGCGGTGCTCGACATCCCCGCCTACCAGCAGACGCACGGCAAGCTGCTGTTCGTGTCCGACGTCGCCATCATCCCGCGGCCAGACCTGGCCGCGAAGGCGCAGATCCTGCAGTACTGCATCCAGGCCGCGCGCAGTTTCGGCATCGAGCGGCCGCGCGCCGCGCTGATCGCCGCGAACGAGAAGGTCAGCGAGAAGATGCCCGAGACGCTCGACGCCGCGATCCTCGCCAAGATGGCCGACCGCGGCCAGCTCGGCGACGCGATCGTGGACGGCCCGCTGGCGCTCGACGTGGCGCTCTCGCCCGAGGCCTGCGCCATCAAGGAACTGATCGAGCCCGGTGGGCGGCGCCGCGGACATCCTCATCTTCCCCGAAATCACCGCGGGCAACGTCTTCTACAAGTGCGCCACACTGCTCGCCGGCGGCCGCCTGGCGGGCATCGTGATCGGCACCACGGCCCCCTGCGTGCTGACCAGCCGCGCCGACGACGAGGAGTCGAAATTCCTTTCGATCGCCCTGGGGTGCCGGCTGGCCGGCGGTTCCGACCCGGGCCATCCGGCACGCCGGACATAACCCACTCGCACACATTCCCCGGCGTCATCGCCTGCGGAACGTCCAAGCCGAGGGCGCCATTCGCTCGGATGCAACGCTCCGGGGACACTCTGCACGGGCCCTGCAGGACCGCCTCGTCGGGCGGTTTCGCCGTCAGGTCCCCTTCGCCAGCCTGTTCTGCGACTCGAACACCTGCAGGCGCATCTTTGCGACTCCGGTCTCGCGGGCGGCCACGTCCTTCTGGCCGCGCTCCCGGTAGGGCACCAGCACGGTCAGGAGTCCAGCGCGGAGCTGAAGTAGGGCGAGGGGGCCGCAGCCAGGGGCGGCGGCGGGGAGACCGGCAGTTGCGCCGGCGCAATCTGCGCCGCAGCCGGCAAAGCGATCGCCACGAGCAGGAGACCGGCGGGAACACGGAGGTCCCCATACATGATTGACACCCTTTTCATTTCCTGGCCATCAACATGAACATCGCGTGAACGGTCAGGACTGCACGTCCAGGAGCACCATCGGCGGCTCCCGCTTCAGCGACCCGCCCCTTCGCGGCCGGTCGCGGATCGGCCTGTCACCACGCCCGGAGCGCCGGCGCGCAGCGCCGCCAGCACCTGCCCCGCATGCGTCTCGGCCTTCGTCACTTTCGTCCAGTGCCGGCGCACCCGGCCGTCCGGGCCGACCCAGACGGTGGAGCGGATCACGCCGGTGACCGTCTTGCCGTACATCGTCTTCTCGCCGTAGGCGTCGTACTTCGTCATCACCTTGCGGTCGGGGTCGGAGAGGAGGATGAACGGCAGCTTGTGCTTCGCCGCGAATTTCGCGTGCGATGCCTCGCTGTCGGCCGACACGCCCATCACCATCACGCCGGCCTTCTGCAGGTTCCCCCAGGCGTCGCGGAAGCCGCACGCTTCCTTCGTGCAGCCGGGCGTGTCGTCCTTCGGGTAAAAGTAGACAATGATGTCGCGGCCCCGGAAGTCCCCCAGCGCCACCCTCTTCCCGCCGATGTCGGTCAGCGTGAAGGCCGGGGCGGCCTTGCCCACCTCGATCGCCATAATCCCTGCCTTTCCGCGGCACGCGCCCGGCGCTCCACCGCGATTTGACAATCTAATCGCAAACAGCTGTTCCGGCCCTGACGGGACCGGCGACGATTCAGGCTGTGTCCGGCGGCAACGCCCGTCCGCCGCTGTGCCGGTACGCGAACACGCGCACTTTCTCCAGGGTGACCAGCCCCTCCGTGATCATGGCGTCGAGTTCGGGCAGGAACGCCTCGATGCGCTCCGGCGCGTCGACGATCTCCACGACCATCGGCAGATCCTCAGACAGCCGCAGGATCTTCGCGGTGTGGATGCGGCTGTTGGCTCCGAATCCGGTCACGCCACGCAGCACGGTCGCGCCGGCCAGCCCCCTGCGGCGCGCCAGCTCGGTGATCTGCTCGTACAGCGGCCGCCCCTCGTGGCGATCGCTCTCGCCGATGAAGATCCGCAGCAGCCACGCCTCGCCCGGCAGTTTCACGACCGTACCCCCTCGCCCGGCAGTTTCATGACCGTACCTCCGGCGGCTCAGATCCGACGCGCCACCGCGAACCCGGCCAGCAGCGCGACCAGGCCGATTCCGTTCTGCATCAGGATGTTCAGCCCCGCGCGCAGCCACTGCGCATCCCGCATGAGTTGCCCCGTCTCGAGCATGAAGGCCGAGAAGGTGGTGAAGGCGCCGAGGAAACCGACGAGCACGGCGGTCCGGACCGTCGCCGAAAGGGCCAGCCGGGTTTCGGCCAGCATCCAGAGCAGCCCCGCCGCGAAACAGCCCACCACGTTCACCGCCAACGTCCCCCAGGGGAACGCGGCGCCGGTCCAGCGCTGGACCAGGCCTGACAACGCATAACGGCTGAACGTACCGAGCGTTCCCGCCCCCGCCAGCCAGAGCAGCTTCCGCAGCACGGCGACCGGTCCTTCTAGCGGGCCAGCAGCAGGGATCGGCTCTCGACCGTCCCCTCCGTCAGCAGTCTCACGAAATACGGGCCGGAGGCGACCGGCCGGCCCGCGGCATCGCAGCCGTCCCAGACGACCCGGGCCGCGCCGGCGGGACGTTCACCGTCGAGCAACGGCGCCACGAGGCGACCGGCGGCGTCGAACACGGCCAGGCGGACCACCGCCGCGCGCGCCAGCGTGAACGGCACGGTCACGCGCGGGTTGAACGGGTTCGGATAGGGGGCCGCGAGCCGGGCGCGCGCCGGCGGTGGCGCGGCCGTGCCGTCCGGCGGCGGCGGCGGACCGGGCGGGTCGATACCGAGACCGGCCTCGCACTGGCGCGACACGATGCGCAGCCCGCCGGCGCCGTCGGCCACGAACGCGAACGCCCAGTTCAGCGCCACGGCGACGGCCACGCCGGGCGTGTCGACACCGCCGATCACGCGCGGAGCGCGCGGGTCGGTCACGTCCACGACGATCAGGCCGGGCGTGCCGTCGGCCACGTAGGCGTGCGTCGACCCTTCCCCGCCCCCGAGGGCCACGCCGATGGCGATGCCGGGGGTATCGACGCGCGCCACGATGCGCGGATCCGCGGGGTCGGTCAGATCGACGGTCACCAGGCCGGCGGCGCCGCACGCCACGAAGGCGTAGCCGCTCGCCAGCGCCAGACCGAGCGCCGGCCCCGGCGTGGCCACGGCGCCGGCCAACACCGGCGCCGCGGGATCGGTGAGGTCGACCACGGCCAGTCCGCCGCCACTGTCGGCGACGCAGACGTACGGGCGGTCGAGCGGAGAACCGCGCGTGAAGGTTCCGGCCAGCGCCACGGCGCCGGCCCAGCCGGGCGTGTTGTAGTACCCCTCGTGCCAGGCTGGGTGCTCCGGGTCCCGTAGATCGTACACGCGAACGCCATAGGTCCCGTCCGCCACCACCGCGAGCGTGTCGGCGCCGCCGTCGGCGCGCGGCGCGATGCCGGCCGCCACGTCGGCGCCGGCGCCCGGCGTATCGATGGAGCCGAGCGGCAGAGGCGCACCCGGCACGCTGACATCGAACACCAGCAAGCCGCCCGGACCGTCCGCCACAAGGAGATGATCCCCAAGCAGCGCAACGCCCCGGGCACTCCCGGCCGTGTCGAAGACGTCGACGACCTGCGGCGCCAGCACGTCCCGCGCGTCGACCACCTGCAGGCCCGGCGCGCCATCCGCCACGAAGGCCCACCCGGCCGACGTCACGGCCACGTCGAGGGCATTGCCCGGCGTGTCGATGGTGCCGGCGGTCGGCACGGCGGCGGCGGCGGACACGTCGATCAGCATCAATCCGGTCAATCCATTCGCCACGCAGGCGATCTCGCCGGCCAGCGCCACGGCATACGAGCTCTGCTGGGTGTCAACCGACGCCAACAGCCACAGATGCGCGGGATCCGCCGCGTCGACCAGTTGCAGCCCCGCGCCGCTGTCGGCGACGTAGACCCGGCCGCCCGCCACCGCCACGCCCAGCGCGTAGCCCGGGGTTTCGAGTGTGTCGAGCGGCGCAGGATTGATCGGATCGGACAGGTCGAAACTGACCAGACCGGCATTGCTCGCGGCGACGTACGCGCGCCCCGCGGCCGCCGCCACCCCGCGCGCGAAGTCAACGGTGCGCACGCCCCCGCGCAGCACCGGCTGGGTGGCGTTCGCCACGTCGACCACCTGCAGGCCGCTGCCGCTGGCGGCGACATAGGCGCAGGTTCCGAGCACCGCCACGCCGAGCGCGTAACCTTCGGTGCTCTCGCTGCCCACGATGCGCGGGTCGGTCGGCGAGGCAATGTTGAGCACGATCAGGCCGTCGGACCCGTCGGCCACGTAGGCCAGCGTGCCGCCCGCCGACAGCGCCACCCCGTGCGCGTGGTCGCTCGTGTCGCACGCGCCGACGATCGCCGGCAATGTCGGATCGGACACGTCGATCACCTGCAGACCGGCGGTGTAGTCGGCCACGTACGCGTAGCCGCCCGCCACCGCCACGCCGTACGCCTCGCCCGGCGTATCGACGCTCCCCACGACCACGGGCGCCGTCGGATCGGCCAGGCTGACGATCTGCAGCCCCGCCTCGCCGCACGCCACGTAGGCATAGCCATCCGCCACGGCCACGCCGCGGGCCAGACCCGGCGTCGCGGCGTCACCGAGCCAGTGCAGGTACGCGCCGTACTCGAGACAGTCCTGGGCGGAGGCGACGGAAGAGTGCGCGGACCACGCGCAGCAGACCAGACCGAGGAGGGCCAACCGGCGCCGGATTCGCATGCGCGGATTGTGGCACGCGGCCGGGCGGGGCGCAACGGGTTCGGGGGCGGGCCGGACGCCGCGGCGCCGGCCCGCCCCCGTGCAACGGCCGGTTTCGTCAGCCGGCCAGGGTCACCTTCACCACCGCATCACAGCCGGCCGCGCGCAGACGCGCGAAATAGACACCCGACGGTACGCGGCGACCGGCGGCGTCGCGTCCGTTCCAGACCGCCTCCTGCCGTCCCGGATCCCGGCGGCCGCTGACGAGCGTGCGGACGAGGCGACCGCGCGCGTCATACAGACTCGAGCCGCACGTCGCCGCCGGACCGCCGGCACGTCGAAGCTGATCGTCGTGCTCGGATTGAACGGGTTGGGCGTGGCGCCGCGCAGGGCGAAGCGGGCGGGGGCGCCGCCGGCCTCCGGATCGGAGGCGCCGGTCACCACGATCGGCGCCGCGGCCGGCCCCTCGTTCCCGGCCAGGTCGACCGCCGCCACCTTGTAGTACCAGCCCCAGGGGAAGGCCGGCCGGTCGATCCAGGCGGTGATGGTCGTCTCGGCGATCAGACTCTCCGGGGCCGGCAGGAAAGCGGAGTTGTCTCCCCGGTAGACGCGATAACCGGCCACGTCGATCGCCCCGGGCGCACCCCAGGCCAGGAGATTGCCACCAACCGTGTAGGAGACCATCAGGCCGCGCGGTGCCGTCGGCGCGAGATTATCCACCGAGCAGCCGCTGTCAGGCGGGGCATCGAACAGCACGCCCGGCTCCAGGGTGCGGGCCCGCACGAAATAGGTGTAGCGGTTGGCGTCGCCGGACGTGGAGTCGCTCAGCGTCGGCACGACCACGCTGTAGCTGTCCTCGCCGTCCGCCGGCACCGTCAGCAGGTAGTCCCATTCGCCGGGCGGCCAGGCCTTGTCGGACGTCCCCTGCGGATCGGGCGTAACGATCGCGCCGATCTTCCCCTCCCCCTCATCCGGCGGCAGAGGATCGCCGATCAGCCGGTAGACGGAGTACTCGCTGATCGGGTAGTCGCTTTCGGGCTCGTCGTACGCGGAGCGCGTCCAGCGCAGCCGCACCAGCCCCCCCTGGTCGTCCGGTACGTCGGCCACCGCCGTGATGACCGGCAGATCGCGCAGGATCTCGAGCGTGAGGCTGTCGACGTACGGCCCCTCGCGCCCGAGGGTGTAGGCGCATGCGGCCCGCCAGCCGAGACTCCACGCCGGCTGGTCCAGCGTGACCCAGCTGCCATCGCGGGGGAAGGCCTGCTCGACCGTGCCGGCGTTGTTCACCAGATACCAGTCGAACACGCGGTCGTAACCCGAGCTGAACATGTAGCCGTTCCACTGCGTGGTCGTGAGGCGCGCCTTGATGGCATAGCCCGCACCCGTCTCGCCGAGGAAACCCTGTCCGACGTTGCGCCCCGGATCACGCCAGCGCTGGACGAATTCGTACGGCGCGTACGGGGACCATTCCTCGTCGCCGGTCAGCAGGTAGTCGCCGCAGAACACCACCCAGGACGGCGAGAGGCCGGACTGCTGCTCCAGGAGGGAGCCGAAGCCGGGGTTGTCGCCCACCTCGATCAGATTCAGCTCCGTGTTGCCGGTCACGACCGCTGCCAGGTGCCCCGACACGGCGATTCGTCGCGGCCGCGACATCGGAACGGAACCGACCTCGACGATGTCCGCCGGATCGCTCACGTCCAGCTTGCGCACGATGTCGCCGTAGAACTCGACCACATAGGCGTAGTCGCCCGCGACGGCGACATCCACAACGTTTCCGCCCGCCGGGTAGGTGCCCAGCAGCGCCGGGTGCGGCGGATCGGTCAGGTCGATCACCCGCAGGCCGCCGTGCTGCGCCGCCACGTAGGCCCGGTCGCCGACCATCTCGAGACTCATGCAGTTGCCGGTGAAGACGAGTGCGCCGACCAGCGCCGGCGCGGTCGGCACCGCCAGATCCACCACCTGCACGCCGGCGAGGCCGCAGGCGACGTAGGCGTAGTGCCCGCGGATCACCACATCCTGCGGCACGCCCGGCAGAGCGAGATTCGCGAGCTCCGCCGGCTGTGCCGGATCGCCGATATCCAGGACGAACAGCCCTTCCTCAGAGGTCAGGACGCAGGCCAGCGTCCCCGCGACGTCGAGCGCCTGGCCGCCGACGGGACAGGAGCCGATCGGCTCGGGGACCTCCGGGTCGCTCACGTCCTGAATGAACGTCCCGCCGTAACCGGTCAGGTAGGCCAGATGGCCGTCCAGCACCAGGTCATTCATCATCTGGTAGGACGATTCGACCCCCTGCAGGTGCACATACGGCTGATCGGTCAGCCGCCGGTGTCGCAGCACCTGCAGGCCGCTGGGCCCGTCGGCCACCAGCGTCAGTTCGGCGCCGATCGCCACGTCGTACGCCGTACCGGAAGTTTCCCAGGTCTGCACCAGGACCGGGTCGGCCGGATTGGCGACATCCAGCACTTCGATGCCGCCCGAGCCGGCGGCGATCTGCAGGAAGGTGCCGTCGAGCGCGAAGCCCCGCGCCTCTCCGGGGGTGTAGTGGATGCCGAGCAGGACCGGCGTCGTCGGGGTCGACAGATCGAGGATGACCACGCCGCCGCTGTAATCCGCCACGTAGGCCCGTCGACCGGCCACGAGCACGGCATGGGCCGAATCGTCGGTGTCGTAGGCCCCCACCTGCACCGGCGCCGCGGGGTTGAGCGCGTCGATCACGAGCAGGCCGGAAACGCCGTCGGCCACGTAGACGTACCGGCCGACGTACGCCAGCCCGTAGGCATAGCCGGGAGTGTCGATGATGCCGAGGTCCACCGGCGCCGCCGGGTTGGTGATGTTGAGGAACTGCACGCCGAGCGCGCCGATCGCCACGGCGGCCACATCCCCCTGCACGGCGACCTCGTTCACGTAGCCGGCCGAGAGGAACACGCCGGGCGAGGTCGGCGCGGCCGGATTGCTCACGTCGACGATCCGCACGCCGCCGTTGCTGCCGGCGCCGTCCGAGAGAAACGCGTAGGGCAGATGCAGCCAGATGTCCGTGGTGTAGCCAGGCGAGTCGTAGGCGCCCACCTCGACCGGAGCGGTGGGATCGGCCAGGCTGACGATGCGCAGCCCCTGGTCGTAGTCGGCGATGTAGGCCAGTTCGCCCGCCAGCGCCACGTCGTGGGCGGCGCCCGGGGTGTCGAAGACGCCGAGCTGATCAATGGGAAGCGGCCAGAGGTGGAGACGGCCGCTGACCGTGTCCCAGGCGGCCGTCGTGGCCGGTGTATCGCGCCTGGCGCTGGACGAGAAGTTCTCGGTCCACAGGCTGGGAACGGCCGCGGCCGGCGCGGGCGCCAGGGTGCAAAGCAGGGCCGTGAGCAGCAGGACGGAGATCGGGCGCATGCTTCTCCTCCTTGAAGAAGAGGACGAGGTCGCGTTGTCCGCCCAGGATGTGCGTCGCCATGAAGTACATCGATCAGGACGGCACCATCTGTATCGTGCCCCGCCTGCCCGGGCAATGCCTTTCCTCGCCGGTGCCGGGACGCGGCGAGGCGCCAACACGGCCTCAAGCCGCCGCCGCGTCGGCCGAAACCAGACGTGCACGATGCCCGCGCGGCGTGTCCTCTGAAACCGCGCTTCATTACCGACCGGGAGATCGACATGCGTCTCGATCACGTCAACAGCCAGCCCTCCACGTCCCTCCGGGCGCCGGGGCCCGCCAAAACTGCGGCCGCCACCCCGGCCCCCGCCCTGCCTGACGCCACCACGCCGACCGCCCCCGCGGCCGGTTCGAGCGGCGCCACCTTCTCCTTCACCGGAACCTGGGAATGGTCGGCTTCGCTCCAGGTGAGCCTGGTCCTGAACAGCGGCAGCGCCACCACCCCCGCCACGGTCGGCGCGCCGGACCAGGAGGTCGGTCGGTCCGAGGGCGAGCGCTTCGGCCGGCCGCACGTTTCGCAGTTGCTGCGCCAGCTCAGCCGGGAGGTGCGGCACGAACTGCAGGCGATCATCCGGAACAACCCCGACCTCGACCCCGCCGTGCGCGAGGAATTGCGCGACACGGCCAAGGCGTTCCGCGACGACCTCAGGACCGCCTTCCACGAGGCGGGCCGGGGCAAAGATTTCGATCCGGCGACGCTGATGGACGGCGTGCAGCAGGCGCTGGCAACGCTGGCCGACCGGCTCGGCGCACTGATCGGCGAGGAGACGGCGACGCCGGAGCCGGTCCCGGCCCCCGCGCCGGAGCCGACGCCGGAGCGCCCGTCCGAGAATATCCCGACCGAATTGCCGGTTTCCGCGGCTGCCTGACCGACACCGCGGGGCGCCCCTCTCCCGCCCCGCGGACCCTATCTCCGCAACCCACGCCCCCTCAAACGCGTAAATAGGGTTTCGCCCGGCGGGCCCGCGGGCGGATCATGATCCCGTTCGTCCGTCCCTCCCCCGAATCATGAGGTGCATCGAACCATGAAGAGACTGCTCTGCTCTTTCGTCCTCCTCGCGCTGGCCCTGCCGTGGGCCGGCGCGCTGGCCGCCCCGAAGACGGACGCCGGCGGCGCGCCGCCGCTGATCGACCGCGAGCTGTTCTTCGGCGACCCGCTGGTCTCCGGCGCGCAGCTCTCCCCGGACGGGAAGTACGTCTCGTTCATCAAGCAGTACAGGGAGGTGCGCAACATCTGGGTCAAGACGCTCGACGCGCCGTTCGACCAGGCGCGCCCCGTCACCGCCGACAAACGCCCCATCCCCGGCTACTTCTGGAGCCGCGACGGACAGCGCCTGCTCTACGTGCAGGACAAGGGCGGCAACGAGAACTTCCACGTCTACGCGGTCGATCCGTCCGCGACCGCCGAGACCGACACCGGCGTGCCGCCGGCGCGCGACCTGACGCCGCTCGAGAACGTGCGCGCGGCCATCTACGCGGTGCCCAAGGGCACGCCCGAACGAGATCCTCGTCGGGCTGAACGACCGCGATGCGGAGTACCACGACGTCTACCGCATCAACCTGACCACCGGCGAGCGCACGCTGCTGATCAAGAACACGGAGAAGATCGGCGGCTACGTCTTCGACCTGGACGGTCAGGTGCGCCTCGCGATCCGGCCGACCCCGGGCGGCGGCGGCGAGCTGCTCCGCGTGGACGGCGACCAGCTGACGCAGCTGCAGACCTGGACCTACGAGGAGGATGTATCGCCCGTCGGCTTCACGCCGGACAACAAGGGCGTCTACATGACGACCAGCCAGGGCGCCGACGTCGACCTGTCGCGCCTCGTCCTGCTCGACCCCGCCACCGGCGCGGAAAAGCTCGTCGAGTCGCGACCCCGAGCGGCAGGTGGACTTCGGCGGCGCCGTCTTCGCGCCCGACACCGACGAGCTGATCGCGACCACCTACGTGGGCGACCGCACGCGCATCTACCCGCGCGAGAAACGCTTCAGGAAGGCGTATGATTTCCTGCGCAAGCGCTTCCCCGACGGCGACCTGGGCATCGCCTCGGTCACCCGCGACATGCGGCTGCATGCTGGTCGGCGTCGCACAGCGACGTCGATCCCGGCTCGGTCTGGCTGTACGATCGCGCCAGCAAGCAGCTGACCCTGCAGTACCGCTCGCGGCCCGAACTGCCGAGCGAGCAGCTCGCGTTCATGAAGCCGGTCCGCTACAAGGCGCGCGACGGCCTCGAAATCCCCGCCTACCTGACCCTGCCGCGCGGCGTGCCGGCGAAGAACCTGCCGGTCATCATCCACCCGCACGGCGGCCCGTGGGCGCGCGACTACTGGGGCTACAGCCCGTTCCCGCAGTTCCTGGCCAACCGCGGCTACGCCGTCCTGCAGCCGAACTTCCGCAGCTCCGACGGCTACGGCAAGAAGTTCCTCAACGCCGGCAACCACGAGTGGGGCACCGGCGCGATGCAGCACGACCTCACCGACGCCGTGCAGTGGCTGATCAGGGAGGGCATCGCCGACCCGAAGCGCGTGGCGATCTTCGGCGGCTCGTACGGCGGCTACGCCACCCTCGCCGGCGTGGCCTTCACGCCCGACCTGTACGCCTGCGGCGTCCCGTACGTGGCGCCGTCGAACCTCATCACGCTGATGGAGTCGTTCCCCGCCTACTGGCGTCCGTTCCTCGAAGGCTCGTGGTACAAGCGGGTCGGCGACCCGGCGAACGAGAAGGACCGCGCCGACCTGATCGCCCGTTCGCCGCTGTTCAAGGTGGACCGCGATCCGGGTGCCGCTGCTCGTCGTGCACGGCGCCAACGACCCGCGCGTCAAGCAGGCGGAGTCGGACCGGATCGTCGTCGCGCTGCGCGACAAGGGGGCGGCGGTGGAGTACCTCGTGGCCCCCGACGAGGGGCACGGCTTCCGTTCCCCGGAGAATCGTCTCGCCCTTGCCGCGTCGATGGAGAAGTTCCTCGCGAAGCATCTCGGCGGCCGCTGCCAGGAGACGATGACCGACAAGGTGGCGAAGCGCCTGGCCGAGATCACGGTCGACGTGAAGAGCGTGAAGATGCCTGACGACAGCGCGGCCGCCGCGGCCGCGAACGCCCCGCTGCCGAGCGCGAACGGGGCGCTCCTCAAACCGCTCGCGCTCCGGTACAAGGGCGCCTTCGCCATGGGCCCCCAGAAGATCGACCTCGACCTGAACCGCGCCATCGACCCGGCCGTCGAAGGGGGCCGGTCGCTCTGGCGCGTGATCGAGGCGATGAAGATGGCCATGGGCACGATGGCCGACACCACCTGGGTCGATCGCGCCACTCTGCGGCCTGTCCGCCGCAGCGCGGGCGGCATGGGCACCATGGCCCTGACCTACGGCGAGTCGGCGATCACCGGCAAGGTGGGCGGCGGCGGCCAGATGCTGGACATCAACGTGCCGCTCACGGCCCCGGCCATCACCGACGGCGCGGCCCTCGACGCCTTCCTGTCCTGCCTGCCGCTGACCGACGGCTACACGGCGACCCTGCAGGTGTTCGACTCCGCCCAGCAGAGGGTGCGCCCCCTGCGAATCACGGTGAAGGGTCGCGAGACCACGACCGCGACCGCGGGAGCCTTTCCCACCTTCTTGCTCGACCTGGCCTTCCTCGACGGCGACCCGGCCGGCTCCGGCACGGTGCGCCTCCTGCAATCCGCCCCCCACCACGTCGTGTCCGGCGAGTACAAACTGCCGGCCTCGATGGGCGGCGGCCAGCTGACGCTGGAGTTGACGGCGATGCCGTAGACGACACCGCCCTGTACGCCTGGAACCGCCGGCGGCCGCCTCCATCCGGAGGCGGCCGCCGCGTCTGTCGGGCTGCCAATGTCTACCGACCCACCCGCGTCACCATCAGGCCCCAGCGCCACGGCTCGGGCGGAGGATCGGCGTTCCAGGCGCCGAAGGCGTGGCTGTCGTCGCAGCGCACGTGCGCGGTGAAGCGCCCGGCGGGCAGGTCGATCTCGCCGGTGAAGCTGCGGTTCTTGTCGGCGCCGCCGGCCGGTTTGGTGGCGTCGTAGTCGAGCGTCCAGACCTTGCGGCCGGTGGCGGATTCGGCGATCCAGGCCCGGTCGGACATGCGGTCGCCAGAGCCCTCCAGCAGCGCCTCGATGCGGACCCGGGCCGGCTGGGCCAGCGTGAACTCCTGGCGACGGTCTTCGTCGTCGCGGGCCATGGTGAGCACGGCGAGCCGGCCGGGACCGCGGCGCACCGCGTCGAGCGCGAGCGGCTGCAGGTCGCCGGGAGCACAGCCGGCGCCGGGGAAGAGGGCCAGACCCCAGGCGTCGGGATCGACGGGCGGGGCGGCGTTCCAGGCGCCCCAGGCGTGGGTGTCGTCGGTGACGAAGCGCGCCACGTAGTCGCCGGCCGGCAGGCGCACCTCCCCCTCGAAGAGGCGGTTCTTGCGGGCGCCGCCGGCCCGACGCGTGACCGAGCCGTCCAGCAGCCAGGCCGGCGCGCCGGTGGCCGCGTCTTCGATCCAGGCCCAGTCGTGCAGGCGCGTCGAGTCGCGGGCCGCCTCGGCGTAGACGCGCAGGCGCAGCGCCGTCGGGCGAGCGAGCCGGAAGGCGCGCGCCAGCACCGTGTCGCCGGGGGCGCGGGTAAGATCGAGCAGGGCGCCGGCCGAGGGGTCGCCCGGCGCCGTCGCACCGACGGTCGCGGGCAACGGAGCGAGCGCGCCCGCCGGAGCCCCGGGCGCGGGCGACACGGCGACGAAACAACGGTCGAGATATAGCTGCGGATCCTGGCCCGGATTGTCGCGGTTGATAAGGTCGGCAATATCGTTGAGGACGTTGCCGAAGCTGCGGAACGGCGCTTCGTGGCGCCACTGCGTCCCGCCGAACAGGTAGAGCACATAGCGCCCCGGCGCCAGGCGCAGGCGTTCGCTCGCCACGCGCAGATAGCGATCGTCGGGGGCGAGGTCGCGCTCGCGGGCGTCGAGCGACCAGACCGCGCGGCGCGTGCCGGCGTCGAGAATCCAGGCCGTGGCGAGGTACTCATCGCTCAGCTTCGGCACGCAGCCGACCGCCTCGATGGCCACCTCCACCGGCGCACCGACCACGAACGCGGTGGCCAGCAACTCCCCGGTGCGCGGCTTCTCGAGACGCAGCGTGGCGGCTGGCGCAGCGACCGCCGGTGCCGTGGCCCCCGCGGCGGCGCCCGTGGACGCAGAACAGCCCGAGCAGGGCAAACGTGGCGAGATGACGCTTCATGACAATCCTTTCGCCGATCCGGAATCCTGTGCTACGCCCCGCCGGACGTTTCGGTTGCCATTTCCCTTCGCGCGACGACCCCGGCCCGCTGAATGCCTGTTGTCAGAGCGCCGCCGCGCGGCCTATCCTGACCGCATCAACGTCCGGACCATAGCAGGAGGAATATCATGACGCACCAGCTGCCGCCGCTGCCCTACGACGTCGGGAGCACTCGCCCCGCATCTTTCCGCCGAGACGCTCGGAGTTCCACCACGGCAAGCACCACGCCACCTACGTGACCAATCTCAACAACCTGATTCCGGGCACGGAATTCGAGCACCTGTCGCTCGAGGAGATCGTGCGCCGCGCCTCCGGCCCGCTCTTCAACAACGCGGCCCAGGTCTGGAACCACACCTTCTACTGGCAGAGCCTCGCCCCGCGCGGCGGCGGCGAGCCGCAGGGTCGCCCTGGCCGACGCGATCGCGAGCGCCTTCGGCTCGTTCGCCGCGTTCAGGGAGCAGTTCACGAAGACCGCGGTCGGCACGTTCGGTTCGGGCTGGGCCTGGCTCGTCCTGACGCCGGCCGGCAGACTCGAGCTGGCCAGCACCAGCAACGCCGCCACGCCGCTCACGACCGCCAACCGCCCCCTGCTGACCTGCGACGTCTGGGAACACGCCTACTACATCGACTACCGCAACGCCCGGCCGAAGTACGTGGAGGCGTTCTGGAATCTCGTCGACTGGGACGTGGTGGCGAAGCGGATGACCGGCTGACGCGTCCGGCAGCGTCGCCGGCAGGCCATTGAATGCGGCAGTCAAAATAACCTTAAGCTCATACGCGCCCTTGCCGATAGCCTGCAGGAGGCCGGAGTAAATCTCCGGTCGGGAGGCGCCGGTCTTGGCTCAGGTCGAATCGCCGTATTCCTCCCCCGCACTGCTGCGCGTGGCGCACAGGCACCTGGCGCGGTCCAGCGTGCCCGGTCTGATCTGGTATCCCGCTGTCCGTCGCGATCATGGCGAGTCGTGGGCGGGTGCTTCCACGAGCACGTCGCCCGGACGATCACCTCCGGCCTCGCCGCTGATCGCGCTGGCGGCCGGACGCTTCTGGCTGGCCCACGCCTTCGATCGCGTCTACCCGGCCGCGCCGCGCGCCTGGTTCCTGCGCGTTCTGCGCCTGGCCCTGGCCATGGCGGCGCTCTGGAGCGATTTCGTCTCCCGGCATGTCATCGAATTCGGCAGCACCGGCCTGGCGCTCTACGCCGTCGTGCTGACCGCGGTACATCGTCGCCGGCGGCGTCTCCTCGCTCAGCGCGAACCTCGGCCTGACCCGCCTGTTCGCCGCGATCGTGCTGGTACCCCCCGCGATGGCCGCGCCTGCTGACCGGCGGGCGCAGCGGCGCTCATGCTGGCCTTCCTCCTGTTCATCAATCTACTGTACCTGTCGCGGCTGGCCGCGGTCCTCAACGAGCAGTACCGGACCCTGATCCTGTCGCGCGAGCTGCTGCGCATCCGCTCGACCGAGCTCGAGCCGGCGCGTGCGGCCGCCGAACGCGCCAGCCTGGCCAAGAGCGAGTTCCTGGCGAACATGAGCCACGAGATCCGCACGCCGCTGAACGGCGTCCTGGGCATGGTCGACCTGACGCTGGCCACCCACCTCTCCGCCGGAGCAGCAGGAGTACCTCGAGCTGGCGAAGCAGTCGGGCCGATCGCTGCTGGCGATCATCGAGGACGTGCTCGACTTCTCCAAAATCGAGGCGGGCAGGCTGGAACTGCAGCCCGGAACCGTTCGCGCCGCGGGAGCTGCTGGAACCGACCGTGCGGCTGCTCGCGCATGCCGTGCGCGGACGCGACCTGGCTGTCCATTGCCGCTTCGACGCCGACGTGCCGGAAGTGGTGGTCGGCGATCCGACCCGCTCTGCGGCAGGTCGTGGTGAACCTCATCGGCAACGCCATCAAGTTCACGCCCCAGGGCGAGATCGCGCTGCGGGTCCGTCGCGAGGCGCGGCGACGCCGCGAACATGCGTCCTTCACGTGGAGGTGAGCGACACCGGGATCGGCGTCGCGCCGGACCGGCGTGAGGCGATCTTCCAGGCGTTCACCCAGGCCGACGGCACGACGACGCGCCAGTTCGGCGGCACCGGGCTGGGGCTGACGATCAGCGCCCGCCTCGTGGACATGATGGGTGGACGAATCTGGATGGACGGCAGGCCCGGATGGCGGCAGCGTCTTCCACTTCACCGCCCGGTTCGGCGTGGCTGGCCTCCCGCGCGGAGACGGCCAGCCCGACCGCCGACCCCGTCCCGGCAGCACCGGCGGGCGACGGCACGGCTGCGCCTGCTGGTGGCGGAGGACAACGCGGTCAACCGCAAGTACATCGCCACCCTCCTGCAACGCCTCGGACACCAGGTGACGCTGGCGGAGGATGGCGCGCAGGCCCTCGTCGCCTGGCGCGCCGGCGATTTCCAGACGGTCCTGATGGACGTGCAGATGCCGGTCATGGACGGTCTCGAGGCGACGCGCGCCATCCGCCACGAGGAGGCCGCGCGCGGCGGCCACGTGCCGATCATCGCCCTGACGGCCCACGCCATGGCCGCGGACCGCGAGCGCTGCCTGGCGGCCGGCATGGACGGCTACGTCAGCAAGCCGATCCAGCCCGAGACGCTCGTGCGAGCCCTGGACAAGGCAATCGCGGGCGGCCACCCCGGCCGCGAAGAGCCCGCCGCGGAGCTTCAGATCACCACCCATTGACACCGGGACCGTTGCGGCTCTATCACGGTGGCATCCCCCCACCGCGAGGAGCCGCCATGACCGCCGTCCGCACCGTCCCCCGCCTGGTCATCCATCCGTTCAACCTCGCGTTCGTTTGTGCGCTCGCGCTCGGCGCCTCCCCCGCCGCGGCGGAGCGCCCGGTCCACACCTTCTCCATCGTGGCGCGCGATTCGATCACCGGACAGCTCGGCGTGGCGGTGCAGTCGCACTGGTTCAGCGTGGGGTCGGTGGTGACCTGGGCCGAGGCGGGGGTCGGGGCGGTCGCGACCCAGTCGTTCGCCGAGCCGGCCTACGGACCGCGCGGACTGGCGCTGATGAACTCGGGGCTCGACGCGCCGTCCGCCCTGCGCGCGCTGATCGCGGCCGACCCGGCGCAGGAGGTGCGGCAGGTGGCGTTCGTGGACGCGCGCGGCCGCGTCGCCGCGCACACCGGAGCGAAGTGCATCGAGACGGCCGGGCATCACGTCGGGCGCGGCTGGAGCGTGCAGGCCAACATGATGCTGGGAGATGGCGTGGTGCCGGCGATGGCCGCGGCCTGCGAAGCGGCGACGACCGCGGGCGCCGACCTGCCGGAGCGTCTGCTGCGCGCGCTCGAAGCGGCCCAGGGGGCGGGGGCGACATCCGCGGCGTGCAGTCGGCCGCGATCCTGGTCGTGGCCGGCGCGGCCACCGGACGCCCGTCCGACGACCGCCTGCTCGAACTGCGGGTGGAGGACAGCGCGGCGCCGCTGCCGGAGCTGCGGCGGCTGGTCGGCGTGTGGCGGGCCTATGGCCGCATGAACGCCGGCGACGCGGCCGTCGAGCAGGGCGATCTCGCGGCGGCCCTTGCGCACTACGCCGCGGCCGACTCGCTGCTGCCCGGCAACCTCGAGGTTCGCTACTGGCACGCGGTCACGCTGGCCGTCAACGGCCACGCGGAGCGCGCGCTGCCGATCTTCCGGGAGGTGTTCGCGGCGGATCGCAACTGGGCGGAACTGACCCGGCGTCTCGTCAAGCCGGGCCTGATTCCCGACACGGCCACGGGCCGCGCTCTGCTGGCGGAGATCCTGCGGGAGGCGCCGCGCTGAGCGCCGGGAGCGGACGCGCGCGATCCGCTAGCGCCCGCCGTCCAGCTTCGCCCGCTCGCGATCGGTCCAGGCGCAGAAGAGCTGCACCTCGGCCGGCGAGAGCCGCGCGTCGCGGTGCATCCAGAGGTACTGCTTCAGCGGCATCTCCCCCTGGTGCACCTCCTCGCACATCGCCTCGAGCAGCCTGGCCTGGGTGTGCGGGGGATACTGGGCCCAGTGCGCGAAATCCACCCGCTCCTTCGCCTCGCTCACGTCATGGGCGACCAGCCACGAGGCGGGCGCCACGCTGGCGTACCACGGCCACTCGCGCGCGATCCCGTGACAGTCGTTGCAGGCGCGGCGCAGCATGCCGGCCACCTCGGGTCCGGGCTGCAGGCTCGCCTCGAGCGCCTGGAAAGGATCGGCCGGCGCGCGGTCGAGGCTGGTCGGAAAGAACTGGATCGCCACGACCACCAGCAGGATCACCAGCAGAACCAGTCGACGAAGCGAGACGCGGACCATCGGTTCCTCCCCGCGCGAGGCGAGCGTGGCCGCCGCGGGAAAATTGCCGCGGCGGGGGTGGCGGGAGGATGATAGCCCCTCTCGCGGTCGTGGGCCAACGTCAATCATCCGGCCTCAACCATCGGAAACGGCGGCCGGGACGAGCCGCGGTCATCGCCGTTCAGACCGGTGAGAGCCGCTCTTCCCGCGCGGCGTCCGGCACGCCGGTCGCCGGCAGGAACCGGTCCAGCAGCGCCACCAGTTCGGACTTCCGGATCGGCTTGGTGAGGTAGGCGTCCATCCCCGCCGCCAGGCACGCCTCGCGGTCGCCCTTCATGGCGTGGGCGGTCAGGGCGATGACCGGCAGCCGGGCCCTGCCGCCGTGGAGTTCCCGGCGTCGGATCTCCGCCACCGCGGCATGACCGTCGAGGCGCGGCATCTGGACGTCCATCAGCACGAGGTCGAAGCCACCCGCGTCGAGCGCCTCCAGCGCCTCCACGCCGTCCTCCACCGTGACCACCTCGTGCCCCAGTTTGGCGAGCAGCAGCTTGATCAGGCGGCGGTTCACCGGGTTGTCCTCCGCGCAGAGAATCCGCCGGGGGCGCCGCACGGACGGCGGCGCATCCGGTGCGGCGACGCGGCAGGACGCTCCGGCCCGGACCACGGGCGCCGGATCGAAGTCCACCGTGAACCGGAAGGTGCTGCCGCGACCGACTTCGCTCTCCACCTCGAGGCGTCCCCCCATCAGCGCGACCAGCCGCTGCGCGATGGTCAGGCCGAGGCCGCTGCCGCCGAAGCGGCGCGCCGTCGAGCCGTCCGCCTGGGTGAAGGCGGTGAAGATGTCGGCAATCTTCCGCGACGCAATGCCGATCCCGCTGTCGGTCACGGTGAAGCGGAGGCGCACCCGCCCGTTTCGGATCCCCTCCCGGTCCACTTCCAGCGCCACGCGCCCCGACGGCGTGAACTTGATGGCGTTGCCGAGAAGATTGAAGAGGACCTGGCGCAGGCGCAGGGCGTCGCCCACGACGGCCGCCGGCGCTTCCGGGTCGAGAAGGCAGTCGAGCGCCAGCCCCTTCTGCCGCGCGACGACCCCCAGCACATCGGTCACGCCGGCGAGAACCGTGCCGAGCGCGAAAGGCGCGCGTTCCAGCTCCAGTTTGCCCGCCTCCATGCGTGACAGGTCGAGAATGTCGTTCAGCAGCGCGAGCAGAAGATCGGCGCAGTCACGCACGATGACGAGGTTCTCCCGTTGCCCGGGATCCAGTTCCCCCTCGAGGACATGGCCGGTCAGGCCGAGGATGCCGTTCAGGGGAGTGCGGATCTCGTGGCTCATGTTGGCCAGGAACTCGCCCTTGGCAGAATTGGCCACCGCCGCCGCCTCCGCAGCCTCCTCGGCGACGGCGATGGCCCGAGACAATTCCTGATTCGCGATTTCGGCCCGCTCCTTGGACCGCTGCAGCGCCGCGCGCGAGTGGAGACTCGCCACGGCCTGCCCCATCAGGCCGGCCACGGCCTCGAGCGCGTCACGCGCGGGATCGGGCAGGTCCAGGCGCAGCCTGGAGGCACAGAACAGACAGCCGAGCACCTCCCCTTCGTGCGCGAACGGGACAATCGACACCCCGCGCACGCCTTCGCGCAGGCTGGCCGCGTCGGCCGCCCCCCACAGTTCCGTTTGGGTCGTGTAGTGCGGCGATCCGCGTGCCACCAGGACTCCCACCGGCGTGTCGGTGGCGAGGCGGTCCAGTGTGGCGGCAAAGCCGGGCGACCAGCCGCGGTGCCCCCGGGCCGTCAGCGTTCCGTCCGACTTCCGCAACATGACCGTGCCGCAGGAGAGATCGGCCATTTCCAGCGCCGCGCCGAGACAATAGGGCAGCGCTTCCTCCACCACGGTGGTGGCATTGAGCCGCGCGGCAAGATCGCACTGGGCCCGCACGACCAGCTCGGCGCGGCGGCGGTCACTCACATCGACGAACACACCGACGATGCCGCCCGCCTCTTCCCCCTCGTTCTCGGCGGGATTGAAGGTCCCCTCCCAGGTGAGCAGGCGCCCCTCGGGGCGGCGGAACCCGACCTCGTGGCGGCTCGACGTTCCGGCACGCGCCAGCGCGAGCGCCTCGGCGAGCGCCGCGCGCGCCCCCTCGGGCCACAGTTCGTTGAGCGTCCGGCCCACGACCTCTTCCCGCACCAGCCCCATCGCCCGCAGGCCGTTCTCGTTGATCGCCTGGTAGCGCCCCTCGCTATCGAACAGCGCCACGCAGACCGGCGCCCCCTCGACCAGCGTCCGGTAGAGCCGCTCCATCTTGCGCACCCGCCCGGCCTGGCGCCGCATCTCCGGCAGAGAGATCAGGAACGCCACCGCCAGCAGAGCCGGGAACAGGCACAAGGCCAGCGGCGCCAGCCGTTGCCGCGCCACCTCGCGGCCCCACAGATCCGCCGCCACATCCATGCCGAACACAGCCGTAACCGCGCCGGTTTTTGCCTCGTGTAGTGGCACCAGGGCCGACACCCAGACTCCCCACCGATCGCCCACAGGACCCTCGACGAAGGGGTTGCCATTCTCGAAGGAGGCAAGGAATTCCGGGGTCGATTCCTCGTAGGCCTCTCCCGGCAGGGAGAGCGGCTCTTCGGGATCGGTGAAGCGCACCGGTTCCGAGTCCATGACGAAGCGGACACCGTCGGCGTCACGCACCATGATGTAGATGAACCGGATGTCGCTCTGCGCCTCGCACATCCCCACCAGCCGCGCCCGCAGGGCCCGATAGTCAACAGCCGCGGTGTCGGACTCCTGACCGGTGAACCAGGCGAGATCCGCCGAGGTGACGCCGGACGCCGCGATGCGGGCGCGGTCGAGCAGGTGACGCCGCAGTTCCTGATCGGTGGTCCGGCCGGCCCGGTCCGCCGCCAGCCAGCCGGTCGCGAGGATCAGCAGCAGCACGGACACCGCCAGCGCCGGCGAGCCCCAGCCGGGGAAAAGACCGTGGCGCGGCGCGGCGTTCTCTTCGTCCCGCCGAATTCGCGCGAGCGCCCGCCACGCCCCGACCGTGGCCGCAATGACCAGGACCGGGAGCACCCCCATGACGAACGGGGCGCCGCGCGACCACCACGACGCGTACGCCTCGACCCCGCCCGCGCCGCCGGCGATTGCGGCGAGCCCGAACGCGTGCAGCGCCGCGCCGGGCAACACGAACCGCGGCAGGTCGCGGACCCCGCGCAGCAGGGCGAGCGCGCCGCCGCAGATGACAAGGTGCGTGACGATGCGGCCGGGGGAACCGGGATCGCTGAACTGGAACATCGCGACCCACGCCTGCAGGGCCTGCAGGAGGGCAAACAGGCCGAGACGACTCCACGGCCGCCACCGCTCGCCCGCCTGCCAGAGCGCGTGCGCCACCGCGGCGAACACGGTGAGGGTCAGCCCATGTGCGAAGAGCAGAAGATCCATGTTCCGGCACAAACTCCGGCGTCAGGGCGTTTCTGATGCAACGCGGGCTGGCCAGGCACGCGTAGGCGAGGCGAAAAGCGCCGTCTCACGACGCTCCGAACTGATATCGGCTCCAGGATGTCAGCACTGAGCGAAAAGGGGGCGGCGATTGACAGACCGCCGCGTGGCGCTAGAGTGTGTCAATCAGGGGATTTGCGTCTCATTCTCCCCCCAGCCGCCCTGCGCCAGGGAGCTCACCGCCATGCCGGGATCCAGGGAACACGAGTCCGCCGCGCCGGTCGGCGCGGAGGCGTCCGCCGAGGCTCAGGCCCGCGAGACCCACGAGTGGATCGAGTCGCTCGACTGGGTGCTGCACAGTCAGGGGCCGGCACGCGTGCGGGATCTGCTGCGCCGGCTCCAGAACCGCGCGGTCCGCCGCGGGGTGACCATCCCGTTCTCGGCCAACACGCCGTACGTCAACACGATCCCGCCCGAGGAGCAGCCGCCCTACCCCGGCGACCGCGAGATCGAGCGGCGCATCAAGAGCATCATCCGCTGGAACGCGATGGCCATGGTCGTGCGGGCCAACCGGGCGAGAGCGGCATCGGCGGGCACATCTCGACCTACGCCTCGGCGGCCACGCTCTACGAAGTCGGCTTCAACCACTTCTTCCGCGGCAACGGCGACGGCCACGACGGCGACCTGGTCTTCTTCCAGGGCCACTGCGCGCCGGGCATCTACGCGCGGGCGTTCCTGGAGGGCCGGCTGACGGAAGAGCAGCTGGAGAACTTCCGCCGCGAGCTGCAGGCCGGACGGCGGGCCTCTCCTCGTATCCGCATCCCTGGCTGATGCCCGACTTCTGGGAGTTCCCCACCGTCTCGATGGGCCTGGGCGCCGATCATGGCGATCTACCAGGCGCGCTTCAACCACTACCTGGACGATCGCGGCCTCGCCCGCACCGACGCGACCGCAAGGTCTGGGCCTTCCTGGGCGACGGCGAGATGCGACGAGCCGGAGACGCTCGGCGCCATCACGCTGGCCGCGCGCGAGAAGCTCGACAACCTGATCTTCGTCGTCAACTGCAACCTGCAGCGGCTCGACGGCCCGGTGCGCGGCAACGGCAAGATCATCCAGGAGCTGGAGGCGGCCTTCCGCGGCGCCGGCTGGAACGTCATCAAGGTCATCTGGGGCGGCGACTGGGACCCGCTCCTGGCCGCGCGACGCCGACGGCCTGCTCGTGCGGCGCATGGGCGAGGTCGTCGACGGCGAGTATCAGAAGTACGCCGTCGATGACCGGCGCACTACATCCGCGAGCACTTCTTCGGCGACGATCCCGCGGCTGCTCGAGCTGGTCGCGCAACTGATCCGACGAGCAGCTGCGCCGCATGCAGCCGCGGCGGGCACGACCCGGAGAAGGTCTATGCCGCCTACAAGGCGGCCGTCGAGCACCAGGGCGCGCCGACGGTCATCCTGGCCAAGACCATCAAGGGCTACGGCCTGGGCGAGGCGGGCGAAGGCCGCAACATCACGCACCAGCAGAAGAAGCTCAACGAGGAGGAGCTGCGCGAGTTCCGCAGCCGCTTCGACATCCCGATCTCCGACGACGAGGTCGGCCGACGCCCCGTTCTACCGGCCGCCCGACGACAGCCCGGAGATGCAGTACCTGCGCGAGCGCCGCGCGCGCGCTGGGCGGCTTCGTGCCGCAGCGCGGCGTGCGCGTCGCGCGCCGCTCGAGCCGCCGAACGGGGAGCTGTTCGCCGAGTTCTTCGCCGGCAGCGAGGGGCGCGAGGTCTCGACCACGATGGCCTTCGTGCGGCTGCTGGCGAAGCTGCTGCGCGACAAGAGCTCGGCCGGCTGGTCGTGCCGATCGTGCCCGACGAGGCGCGCACCTTCGGCATGGAGGCGCTCTTCCGCCAGTTCGGCATCTACTCGCACGTCGGCCAGCTCTACGAGCCGGTCGACCGCGACACCGTGCTCTACTACCGCGAGGCGACGCGACGGGCAGATCCTCGAGGAAGGCATCACCGAGGCCGGCGCGATGTCGTCGTTCATCGCCGCCGGCACCGCCTACGCCGACGCACGGCGTCAGCATGATCCCGTTCTTCATCTACTACTCGATGTTCGGCTTCCAGCGGATCGGCGACCTGATCTGGGCGGCCGGCGACATGCGCGCCGGGGCTTCCTGCTCGGCGGCACGGCCGGCCGCACCACGCTGGCCGGCGAGGGGCTGCAGCACCAGGACGGCAACAGCCACCTCCTCGCGCTGCCGGTGCCGAACCTGCGGGCCTACGACCCGGCCTACGCCTACGAGATGGCGGTGATCGTCCGCGACGGCATCCGGCGGATGTACGTGAAGCAGGAGGACAGTCTTCTACTACATCACGGTGATGAACGAGAACTACGCGATGCCGGCCATGCCGGAGGGGGCCGAGGCGGGCATCCTGCGCGGGATCTACCGCCTGCTCCCGCGCCGGACTCGGCGCTCGGCGCCCGCGAAGGCGGCACGGCGGACGGCGAAGCGCCCCGCCGGGCCGCGCGTGCACCTGCTCGGCAGCGGCGCCATCCTGAACGAGACGGTCAAGGCGCAGGCGCTGCTCGCCGAAAAGTGCGGCGTGGCGGCCGACGTCTGGAGCGTCACGAGCTACAAGGAGCTCTACCGCGACGCGATCGCGACGGAGCGCTGGAACCTGCTCCATCCGGGCGAGGCGCCGCGCGTGCCGTACCTGGCCGAAGCCCTGGCCGGAACGGAGGGCGACCTGTTCGTGGCGGCCTCCGACTACCTGCGCGTGCTGCCGCTGACGGTGGCCCGCTGGCTGCCCGGTCCGCTGACGGCGCTCGGCACCGACGGCTTCGGCCGCAGCGACGGCCGCGCGCAGCTGCGCGACTTCTTCGAGGTGGACGCCCGGTACATCGCGCTGGCGGCCCTGCGGCGGCCTGGTCCGCGCCGGGTCGCTCGACGCCTGCCGTCGCCGCCCGCGCGGTGACGGAACTGCAGATCGACCCCGACAAGCTCGACCCGCTGACGGCCTGAGCGCCGCGGCCGCAAGGAGAGGGACGATGATCACGGAAGTGCGCGTGCCGTCGGTGTCGGAGAACGTCAAGCAGGGCAAGGTGGTGAGCGTGCTCGTCGCCCCCGGCGACACGGTCGCGGCCGAGCAGGCGCTCATCGAGCTCGAGACCGACAAGGCGGTGGTGGAGATCCCCTCGCCGCTGGCGGGCCGGATCACCGAGATCAGCGTGACGGCGGGCGAGACGATCGCCATCGGCGCCGTCATCGCAAGGCTCGAAACCGCGGACGCGGCGGCGGTCGACGCGGCCCCGGCAGCGACTCGTCGCACAATCCGTCGCGGCTGCACCATCCGTCGCAGCCGCACCCCCCGCGGCGAAGCCGATCGCCCCGCCCCTGTCCGTCCCCGCGCGGGCCGCCGCGCCGGCGCCCGACCGCGACGACGACGCCCCGTCCGACGACGCCCCCGCCCCCGCCTCGCCATCCGTGCGCCGCCTCGCCCGCGAACTCGGCGTGGCGATCGACGCCGTCGCCGGCAGCGGCCCGTCCGGCCGCATCAGCGAGGACGACGTGAAGGCGCACGCGCGCCGCCTGCTCGAGGGGGGCGCCGCCGCCTGCCCCGGACCGCCCTGCCCCGCCGACGGCTGGGTGCTGGCCGCCGCCCGCCCGCTGCCCGACTTCGCGCAGTGGGGCCCGATCACGCGCGAGCCGCTGTCGCGCGTGCGCGAGGTGACCGCCGAGACGATGTCGTTCGCCTGGGCCACGGTCCCGCAGGTGACGCAGTTCGACCAGGCCGACATCACCGAGCTGGAGGCGTTCCGCAAGGAGTATCGCCGCGCGCCACCCCGACGCCCACCTGACGATGACCGCGATCCTGGTCCGGGTCTGCGCCGCCGCGCTGCGCGCCTTCCCGCCGCTTCAACACCAGCCTCGACGCCGCCCGGCGCGAGATCGTCCGCAAGGACTACGCCCACATCGGCGTGGCCGTCGACACCGAGCACGGCCTGCTGGTGCCGGTCGTGCGCGACGCCGACCGCAAGGGAATCGTGCCGATCGCCGCGGAGCTGGCGGCCCTGTCGGCGAAGGCGCGCACCCGCCGCATCAACCCGGCCGACCTCGAGGGGGGCTGTTTCACGATCTCCAACCTGGGCGGCATCGGCGGCACCGCGTTCAGCCCGATCGTCTACCCGCCGCAGGTGGCGATCCTCGGCGTGTCGCGCGCCGCGCTCGCGCCGGTCTGGCGCGACGGCGCGTTCGCGCCGCGCCTGCTGCTGCCGCTGGCGCTCAGCTACGACCACCGCGTCATCGACGGCGCCGACGGCGCCCGCTTCCTGCGCTGGATCTGCGAGGCGCTGCGTCAGCCGCTGACCATGGTGATGGACGCACCGGCGTGACAGACCCCGGCGACCGACGTCGAGGGCAAGGACTGGCGGGATGATGAGGCCGAGACGATTCTCCATCGCATCGCCGGAATACCGGCGCTTCATCGAGCATCTGAAGGACCGCGTGGCATCCGCCCGCCTCTCCGCGGCACGAGCGGTCAATCGCGACCTGATCCTGCTCTACTGGGACATCGGTCGTGGGATTGTGGACAGGCAGTTGGTGCTCGGCTGGGGTGAGTCGGTGGTCGAATCGGTCGCCACGGACCTGCGGCGGGCCTTCCCGGCCACGACCGGCTTTTCGGCGCGCAACCTGCGCAGCGCGAAACAGCTGTACCTGGCCTATTCCGATCCCGCAATCTGGCTGCAGACCGTAGCCAAATTGCCGAGAACGGACAAGTCCGGTGTCGCGGACATTTGGCCGCAAGCTGCAGCCACATTGACGGATGAAACGGTCATTGAACCTCTGCGTCAGCTTGTTTCCGCGGTTCCATGGGGCCACAACCTCATCATTCTAAACAGGTTGAGTGATCCAGTCGCCCGGCTGTACTACCTCCGCGCGACCACCCGCTTCGGGTGGAGCCGCAATGTCCTCATGAATCAGATCAAGGCCGGGTCATACGAGCGCGCCGTCATCGAGAAGAAGTCGCACAATTTCCCCCTCGCCCTGCCGGAGCATCTTGCCGAGCAGGCCGAAGAGGTGATGAAAAGTTCCTACAGCCTGGAATTTCTCGGCCTCCAACGCGCGGTCAGGGAGCGCGAACTCGAGGACCGGCTGATTTCCCGTCTGCAGGCGTTCCTCCTCGAACTCGGCTACGGCTTCTGCTTCGTTGGCCGCCAACACCGACTGACCCTGGGGCAGAAGGAGTGCCCTGCGCACGAAGACGAACCCCATCGGCGTGGCCGTATATCAACTCCAGTCGAAATTGCCGACGGATCTCAAGGGCAAACTGCCGACGCCGAAACAGCTTGCCGAAGTCGTGCAAGCGGCGCTGCCCAGGCCGAGGGTGAAGAACGACTAGACGGCGCGATCGCCGGAAGGAGCGGACGATGGCGGACGGCACGAAGCACGGCGACCCCGGCGCGATCCGGCTGGCGATCATCGGCGGCGGCCCCGGCGGCTACCCCGCGGCCTTCCTCGCCGCGCAGCTCGGCATGCAGGTCACGCTGATCGACCCCGCCCCGAATCCGGGCGGCGTCTGCCTGTTCCGCGGCTGCATCCCGTCGAAGGCGCTGCTGCACGTGGCGCACACGCTCGAGGAGGCGAAGGAGGCCCCGCGCTACGGCGTCACCTTCGGCGCACCGGCGCTCGACCTCGCGCGCACCCGGGCCTGGAAGGACGAGATCGTCGCCAGAGCTGACCGGCGGCCTCGGCGCGCAGATGAAGAAGCTCGGCGTGGCCCACCGGCGCGGCACCGCCCGCTTCCTCGGCCCGCGCGAACTGGCCGTCAGCGACGCCGACGGTCGCGAGGAGCGCCTCGGCCTTCACGCACGCGATCGTCGCCACCGGCTCGCGCCCCGCCATCCCCGCCGCGCTGCGCGTCGACTCGCCGCGCGTGCTCGACTCCACCGGCGCCCTCGCCCTGCCCGACGTGCCGCGCACGCTGCTGGTGGTCGGCGGCGGCTACATCGGCCTCGAGCTCGGCTCCGTCTACGCCGCCCTGGGCAGCGAGGTGACCGTGGTCGAGATGACCGACGGCCTGCTCCCCGGCGCCGACCGCGACCTGGTCTCGATGCTGGCGCGCCGGCTGGAGAAGAAATTCGCCGCGATCCTCCTGCGCACCACCGTCACCGCCCTCGCGCCGCAGAAGAACGGCGTGAAGGTGACGCTGCGCGGCAGGGACGACAAGGAGGAGACCCGCCTCTTCGAGCGGGTGCTGGTGTCGGTCGGCCGTCGCCCGAACTCCGAGGGTCTCGGCCTCGAGACGACCCGCGCCCGCGTGGACGAGCGCGGCTTCGTCACGGTCGACCCCCGCCGCGAAACCGCCGAGCCGGGCCTCTACGCCATCGGCGACGTCGCCGGCGAGCCGATGCTCGCCCACAAGGCGACCGCCGAGGGACGGGTCGCCGTCGAAGCGATCGCCGGCGAGCCGGTCGCGTTCGACCCGCGCGCCATCCCCGCCGTGGTGTTCACCGACCCCGAAATCGCCTGGTGCGGCGCCACCGAAACCGAACTGCGGCGCGACAAGCGCCCGTTCAAGGCCGCCAAGTACCCCTGGGGCGCCTCCGGACGCGCCGCCACCCTGGGCCGCCCCGAAGGCCTGACCAAGGTCCTGGCCCACCCCGACACCGGGCGCATCCTCGGCGTCGGCCTGGCCGGACCCGGCGCCGGCGAACTGATCGCCGAGGCGGTGCTCGCCATGGAGATGGGCGCCAACGTCGACGACCTGCGCCTCACCATCCACCCCCACCCGACGCTGTCCGAAACCCTCATGGAGGCGGCCGAAGCGATGTTCACGCCGGCGCAGCGCCAGGCGCGCCGGCCGTCCGCCTGACCGCCGGCGCCGAATCCACCGCCCACCAGCGAAAGACCCCGCAGGCCGTGCCTGCGGGGTCTTCCCTTGTCAGCGATTCGGGTGGCTCCGGCCCGACGAGTCCGCAATACCAATCGGGCCGGCCCGTATCACCCGGTCGCGCTAGAAGCCACTCACATTCAGTCGTCCGCCGGTCACGCACTTGCCGGCCAATGACGCCGTGGGCACAACGCTGCCCATCAGTGCGGCCTTGATCGTGGCCACCGAGGCGCCCGGATGCGTGGCGGCGTACAGCGCCACGCGCGCCCGTCACGTGCGGGCAGGCCATCGAAGTGCCGCTGTAGGAAGCGTAGCTGGCCGCGCCGGACTTGCTCGGAATGGTGGAATAGATCGCCGAGCCGGGCGCACCGAAGTCCACGGTGGTCAGCCCGTAGTTGGAGAAGCTCGACAGGGTTCCGGTGGAGGTGATCGACGCGATCGAGATAACGTTGGCGTTGGGATAGCAGGAGGGGTAGCTGGCGGTGACGTCGGTGTTGGTGGTCGCGTTGCCCGCCGCCGCGCAGAACACGATGTTCGCCTGGTTGGAGCGCTCGATCGCGTCCTGCATGGACTGCAGCAAATCGCGCCGCCGCCCCAGGAGTTGTTGGTCGCCACGATGTTCAGCCCATGGCGGCTCTTGAGATCCGTGAAGTAATCGAGGGCGAGGATGGCGTTGGTCGTGGTGCCGCCGTTCTTGCCCAGGAACTTGCCGGAGATGATCTGGACGTTCCAGCAGACCCCGACCACGCCCAGCGCGTTGCCGCCCTTGGCGCCGATCGTGCCGGCGACGTGGGTCCCGTGATCATCCGCCGGACCGTCATAGATCGTGTTGTTGTTGGCGTCGAAGTCCCAGCCGTGGATGTCATCGATGTAGCCGTTGCCGTCGTTGTCGATGCCATCGACCAGGTCATAGGGATTCGTCCAGACCTGACCGACCAGATCGGGGTGGGTGAACATGATGCCTTCATCGATTTCACCCACGAGGACGGTCGTCGATCCGGTATGTCCCGCCAGCCACGCTTCGCCCGCCTGGCAACCGTACTGATTGGCCGGCGTGGTGGCGTCGCCGTACATGCCCCACAGCGATCCGTTGGTGTAGTACGTGTCGTTCGAGACTGCTTCGTGGTAGCAGTAGAAATTCGGCTCGGCGAACTCGACCCCGGCCCGCGCGCTCAGCGCGCTGACCGCGGAGGGCACCCCCATCGGCGTACGCACGACCGTGAGGCCCTCGAAGTCGCCGCTGTTCTTCATGGCCTGGGTCACGATACGGGAGCCGACAGTGCCCCGCACCGCGGCCAGCGCGGCGCCGCGATTGGCGACCGAGACGCCGGCCGCGAACTTCACGATCACTTCGCCGGCGACATACTCGAGGACGCGGCCCATCGTAGCCGACGCTTTCGAAGGTCGCGGCCTTCTCCACGGTCGTCGGCTGGGTCGGTCCGGCTTCCCTTTCGCACCCCACCATCGTCATCATCGCGAGAATCAGAAACGATGCGCACACGACAACGTTGCAACGCCCGGTTCCTCTGAACATGGCCAAGCCCCTTCCAATGGTTTCGCGCGGCGGATTCTCGGTGGGCGTCCGCTGATGGGCGGTTGCTGGCCAGGCATCAACGCACTCAAGAACCCTCCGCTCCTACTTCTGGCGAGGTGGAACGAGCATAGACGAATTCCGGGGCCGAAGGCAAGAGACTTTACGTCTGGTCACAAAGGAGCCGGATTGACGACGTGCATCCGGCACCGCTAGAATCGGCTCATCAGCCGGGAGAGACGACGATCCGGACAACGAAGGAGAATGACCGTGGCGCTGCCCGAAGAACTCGAGAGCAACGGTAACTGGTTGTTCAGGCGGCGAAGCCTTCTGCCACTGATTCTGCTGGTCGTGATCGTTTGGGGATTCCGGAACGTGGACCAGTCGAACCATAACGAAAACCGCGATCATCTGTGGGAGATGATGTGTCTGGCCGTGGCGTTCGTTGGCCTGGCGATCCGGATCGTGGCGATAGGGCATGCCCCGCAGGGAACCTCCGGTCGGAACACGAAGCGGCAGATCGCCAACTCCCTCAGCACCGACGGCCTGTACTCAGTTGTCCGACACCCGCTGTACCTCGGCAATTTCTTCATCTATCTCGCCCTGGGACTTTTCGCGCACACCTGGTGGCTGGCGCTCATCAGCGTGCTCGCGTTCTGGCTGTACTACGAGCGGATCATGTATGCGGAGGAAGCTTTCCTGCGGCGCAAGTTCGGCTCCGACTTCGACGAGTGGGCGAGCCGCGTGCCCGCCTTCGTCCCCGACCTGCGGCGATGGCGCCCGTTCGAGCTGCCGTTTTCGGCCCGCAACGCCGTGCGGCGCGAGTATCACGGTTTCTTCGCGATCATCGTGACGATGTTCGTCCTGGAACTCACCGAGGATTACTTCCTGTACGGGCGGCTGGAAGCGGATCCCCTGTGGACCGTCATGCTGGCCAGCGGCCTGGTGATCTGGCTGGTGCTGCGGACCATCAAGAAGCGAACACACTGGCTCGACGTCGAGAACCGGTAAACGGGTCCGTCAGCGGACATCCGGACCGGAGACCGACGCTACTGCGCCTTCCGCGCCGCCTGCAGCATCGCCAGGAAGGCGTCGTTCATCTCCCGAGCCGTCTTCTCCGGTCCGGTAAGCTTGAAAAATACGCTCCCCTCCGGCCCTTCGAGCACGGCCGCCGACATGAAATAGCCGGCGCGCGCGCCGCTGCCGCCGCCGCCGCCGCCCATGCCGCCGCCCATCGCGGCGCCGTTGTAGGCGCCGGCCACTTCCATGTGGTGGAACGGCATGCCGTCGGCCGTGCCGTCGGCGCGCCTGGCGGCCTGGCGCGGATCGCCGCCGTCAGGCATCGCCATCTGGCCGAGCCAGCGGTCGAAATTATCCTCGATGGCGCCGCCGCCCTGCTTGCCGAAGTAGAAGACCGCCACGGTGGCCGAATCGGCATCGCCACGGGCCGGACCGAAAGCGTAGCTGGCGGCGCGCATGCCGCTCGGGCCGAAGTCCTTCCAGACCCCGGGAGCCTTGACGGTCACGCCGGCGATCGAGACTTCCCTGCCATCGAGCGCCACGCCCCCGGCCCCCTTGAGCGAGCCACCGGCCTTCGCCGCGCCGGCGCCTTTGTCTCCCGAGCAACCGGCCGCCAGCAGGGCCGACATCGCGATAAGCAGGAACGTCTTCCTCATGCCGTCTTCTCCTCCTGTCAGACCCGCACATGCAACGACGCGCGGCCGGGCGGTCGCGCGTCGTTGCACGGTAACAGAAGATGCACGGGCCCGCCAGCGCTCAGCCTCCGGCCCTGGAACCGGCCGCGTGCTCGGCGCGCATCTGCGTCGCAAGCTCCCTGATCTCCTGCAGATCCCGCTTCATCTCGCTCCAGCCGTACCACAGGGCGTAGTCGGGATTGGCGTGGAACGTGCCCTGGAAGGCGCGCATGCGGTGCTCGAGGTGCATGACGAAGAGCTTCTGCTCGATCGGCGGTCGGGGCGTCGTGGAAGGTGAGCAGGTCCGGGAACGCCGCGGCGTAGCTCGGCCGGCTTGCGTCAGGACGCCGTCCTTGTAGAGCCCGGCGATCGTCGCGGATCGCCTCGGCCATGAGGTGATCGGCGTCGCGGATCATGTCGTCGCCCTTCTGCAGCTCGCCCTTCGCGAAGTTCGCGGAGTGGCACTGGCTGCAGATCGGCGAGCATCTTGTCGCGCTCGCGCTGCCAACGCCTCCTGCGTCGAGGCGCGCCACGTCGGCGGCCTTGACGACGTCGAGCCGCGCCGGTCGGCTTGCCCGGCCGGGTCGAGCACGCCGAGCGCCTGCAGGATCGTCGACCTGGTCGGCCGCCCACTGCTTGTCGTCCGGCAGCGGCAGGCGCACGGCCAGGAAGCCCCACGCCGTGCGCACCTCGTGGTTGCCCTCCTGCATGTGGCAGGTCTGGCAGGTGGGGGCGGCGGCCGTGGTCCGGCAGGATGCCGTGTCTGCTTCAGCAGCGCGCGCACGCCGTGCTTGGAGCGCGGAGTACATCTCCCACTGCGGGTGGTCGAAGCCCATGTGGCAGGTCTGGCACGCCTGCGGCTGGCGCGCCTCGATCACGCGAGAACGTGTGGCGGGTGTGGCAGGCGTCGCACGAGGCGACGCCGAAGCCGCCGCCCGGTCTGCGCCAGCTCCTTGATCTCGGCCGGCGGTCTTGAGGCCGATCTTGTGGCAGCCGCCGCAGCCCTTCATCCCCTCGCGCAGCGCCATCGGCAGGTGCGTGGGTGGTCGGCATGGCGTTCATCGCGGCCCAGGCGAGCGCGTGCTTGCCCTTGCTTGAACTGGCCGAGCTGCGTCTCGTGGCACTGGCCGCAGGTCTCGGCGGTCGGCATCTTCACCTTGGCGACGTCGGTCGCGGTGGTGTGCCCGTCGCCGTGGCAGGTCTCGCAGTCGATGCCGTTCTGCGCGTGCTTGCTCAGCTGCCAGTCGGCCACGACGCCCGGAGTGATCCCCTCGTGGCACTTGACGCACGGCTGCGTTGCCGCCGCCGCTGTCGCCACGCTCAGCAGCACCCCCAGGGCGACCGTCACGATTCCCGCTTCGCGCTTCACGGCGCACCTCCTCGGTCAGGGTCCCGCGCCGTCCGGCGCCAGATTGAATCAGGTCCTAGTATGGGCAGGACAAACAGAAATGTCGATAAGCAATTCTCTAATTCTCCCTTGCTGTCGGGGGTGTTCACAACGCCTGCTCACTCCCGCGCAACACCCTTCAGGGGCTTGACTTGAGCCTCGCGGTCGTACAGGATGCCTCGCCGCGCACAGCCTGCGCTGAGCCGCCGGGACCGGCCACGGCCTCGACCGCCGCGCCATCCCCCATCATCGACATCGTTCCGGGAAGGAAGAGCCCATGCCCGCGAGGAAGCCCCTGACCGCCGCCACCGCCGACCGCCACTGGCTCTACGAAAACAGCGTGCAGAACGTGGACTGGGAGACCGGCTTCCTCGACACCGCCTACCGGCGCGTGTTCAAGCGTCCGGCCACCTTCCTGCGCGAGGACTTCTGCGGCACCGCGGCCCTGAGCTGCGCCTGGGTGAAGAGCCACGCGCGGCATGTCGCGCTCGGCGTCGACCTGCACGGTCCCACGCTCGCCTGGGGCCGACGTCACAACGTGTCCCCGCTGGGCGCCGCCTCGCTGCGTGTGCGCCTGGTGCAGGACGATGTGCGCCACGTGCGGCGTCCGCGCGCCGACATCCTCGCGGCCACCAACTTCTCCTGGTGGACCTTCAAAACGCACGCCGATCTGCTGGCCTACCTGCGCAACTGCTACCGCTCCCTGCGCGACGACGGCATGCTCGCGCTCGACATCTACGGCGGCCCCGAGGCCCAGGTCACGCAGCAGGAGGAGCGCCGCTGCGAGGGGTTTTTCTACTTCTGGGACCAGGCCTCCTTCAATCCGATCACGCACGCCTACCGCTGCCACATCCATTTCGCTTTCCCCGACGGCACTTCGCTGCGCCGCGCCTTCAGCTACGACTGGCGCCTCTGGTCGGTGCCGGAGGTGCGCGAACTGCTTCAGGCGGCAGGGTTTGCCGAAACGACCGTCTACTGGGAGGGCACGGATCAAGCCGGCCAGCCGAGCGGGATCTTCCGGCCGGGAACCATGGGAGACGCCGCCCCGGCCTGGGTGGCTTATGTCATGGCCTACCGGCGGGGCTGAGGGGCGGAAAAATCTCGGTTTCCCCCTTGCGCTTCCGCAGTTTCCGTGTATTTATGCGCCGAAACCGCCCGCGCCCGGACGGTGCGGAGGTTTCAATCACCAGCGACCCGCCGCAGCCCACGAGCGGGTCAGACACGGTCGTCGCGGGCCGCTGAGCCGGGCGGCCCAGATGATCAACCGCTTTCCGGAGGTGCTCCAGACATGAGCGAGTGCGCCTGGTGCGGCGATGAAGTCACCGGGAAGGCCGTCAGCTTCAAGAAGCTGAGCTTCTGCTCGGACGACTGCCGCGACGAGTGGGAAGAGGACGCGGAGGCGGGCGAAGACGCCGAGCTCGACGAGGACGACGCTGGACGATGACTTCGACGACGACGACGACAGCGACGAGTCTGACGGCGACGAAGAAAAGGAAGCGGGAAACTACTAGCCCCCACCCGACGCGGCCGGCACCCCAAGCGAACGCAGGAGGAGGTTTCGGCCTCCTCCTGCGCGTTTTCCACCCGCGGTTTCCGGTCAGGACCCGCAGTCGCAACCGCCGCCGCAGTCCTTGTTGCTGAGCTTGATGGTGTAGCCGCGGCGCGCGTCGTCCGTTACGAAGTCGATATTCACGCCGCCCGATTTCTGGACCATCTCCAGGACATCGGGAGCGAGGACGAACTTGCAGGCGCCCAGATCGACAATCTGGTCATCGTTTTTCGGCTCATCCAGAGCCATCCCGAGGGATGGTCCGCCTCAGCCAAAGCCCATGAAGTAGACCCGCACCGCGCCGGCGCCGGCCGCGGTGAAGTCGATGCCGCCCAAGGCGGTCTGCGCGTCCGCGGTGACGCGGACCAGGGTTTGCTCGCTCACGTTACCCTTCCCGGACAGAGACCAGAATCGTGGCCCTCGCGGGGCTGCTTTTGCAAACTGCCGCACTATGGTAGGACATTTTCATGGAGATGCAACTGTTGCGCCGCGATCTCCGCGACGCGCCTGGGAATCGCATTCGCACCAGGGCTCAAGGCCCGGCGCAACCGGCCGATCCCGTAGTCCGGAGCCTGATCGCACCACGCGTGCCCATACCGGGCGCGCCGCACCGGGATCGGCCCGCGACGGAAATTCGGAGCCTGCCATGACGGCGGAAACAGCAAACCGGATCGCGCCTCCGGCGCCCGGAAGCAGCCACGACGGCTCGCTGGCCGACGCCGTGCGCCGGCACGCCCCCGGCCTGTGCGATCTCTTCGAGGCCGTGCCGTCGCCGCTGCTGCTGCTGGACGGGAATCTGCGCATCGTACTGGCCAGCGCCGGCGCGCGCGAACTTGGACAGGGGCGCGACGGCGTCCACCCTGATCGGACTGCGGCCGGGTGAAGCGTTCGGCTGCACGCGGGCGATGCAGGGCCCCGACATCTGCACCCGCGATCCGGGCTGCGCCGCCTGCGGCGCCAACCGCACCCTCGCGCTCGGCCTCGCCGAGGGCGAGGCGCGGGGCGAGTGGCGGGTCTCGCTGTCGCTCAACAACTGCGTTGAAACGCGCGAGTTCGAGGTCCACGTGCGGCGGCTCGACCGGCATCATTCCGGAGCCGCTCTGGGTCGCCAGCCTGCGGGACGTCGGCGAGGAGCGCCGCAAGGAGGCGCTGCAGCGTCTCTTCTTCCACGATGTGCTCAACGTGGTCGGGGGCATCCGCGGCCTGGCGCAGCTGATCCCGGAGATGGGCGAGCCGGACCGCGCCGAGTGTCTGTCGCTGCTCGACCGCCTGAGCATGCAACTGACCGACATGATCGGCGGCCACCGCGACCTGCTGTGGGCCGAGAAGGGCGATCTGCAGGCCGTGCCGGATCCGGTCGGGCTGCGCGGGTGGATGAACGATCTCGTCGGGCTCTACATTCACCACCCGGTCGCCGAAGGGCGCACCATCGCGTTCGACGCCCCCCCGTCGATCCACCCCTGGTCACCGACGAGCGCATCCTCTCGCGGGTCGTCGGCAATCTGCTCAAGAACGCCCTGGAAGCGAGCGCCAAAGGGGAAACCGTCACTCTGACGGCGAGCGTCGACCACGACCGCTGTCTGATCAGCGTCCACAATTCCGCGGTCATCGCCCCCGACGATCTGCGCCAGCTGTTCCAGCGCTCCTTCTCCACGAAATCGCCCGGCCGCGGCCTCGGCACCTACAGCGCGCGTCTGCTGACCGAGCGCTGCCTGGCCGGCCGGTCAGCGTGCGCTCCGCCGAGTCCGCGGGCACCGTCTTCACCGTCGATATTCCCCTGCAGGTCTGACCCGCTCCGCGCGCCCCTCCCGGAAAGACGCGACCCCGGGAGCCGAAGCCCCCGGGGTCGCCCTGCGCTCTCCCGTGCGCGGAAACGCTAGATCACTTCACGAGCGTAAGCTTCTGGACCTGCATGACCTCGGCGCCGATGCGCAGGCGGGCGAAGTAGGTCCCGCTGCCCATGCGGCTGCCGGCGTCGTCGGTCCCGTCCCAGACCAGCGTGTAGGTCCCGGCTTCCAGGTGACCGTTGGCCAACGAGCGCACCAGCTGGCCGCGCAGGTTGTAGACGTTCAACTGGGCCAGATTCGGCCGCGTCAGGACGAACTCGATCTCCGTGCGGGGATTGAACGGGTTCGGAGACACGCCGACAAAACCGCCCGCGGGCAGCACCTGCGGCGTGGTGTCGCCGACGCCGGTGATGCCGGACACGATGTCCTCGTCACGGACCGGGCGAAGCATGTACTTGCCGTTGTAGTCCATCCAGCCCTCGACCACCACGTGAGTCGCCCGCGGTGTGCGGATACGTGAGGTCGATCAGCGGGATCACCTGCACCGAGTCCGCCAGAGACGCCGGTGTCGGTAATCGCGAAACCGCGGGAGGGCAGAGGCGGCGTCGGGAAGCACCAGCGAGGCCAGCGTGCGGACACGGCAGGTCTCGTAGGCCTCGCCCAGGTAGCCGTTGCCGTCGGTCGTGACGTGGTCGCCCAGGACCTTGGTCGCGGACGTACATCGCCGCCGGCAGCGTGTTGCTGTAGGAAAGCACGGTGACCGGGGCGCCGGCGGAACCGGCGACCACGCCGTCGGGCTTGCGGAAGGGCAGCACTCGGTGCAGCCGAGAGTACTCGTCAATGCGTCCGCCGACCTGGACCCTGTCACCCGTGAAGACCGAGCCATAGGTGCCGGTCCCGTCGTAGACCAGGGCGCCGCTGAACGGACCGCCCGTGGCCGTCTCCATGATGAACTTGCTGACCGCGCCGGCCTCGCCGGTGCCGTAGGTGACGATGCCCTCGAGGTTGACGACCTTGTAGCGGTACGGCGACGACTGGCTCACGGCGTCCGGGTCGACGTACTGCATGTCGTGGATCGTCGTGAAGCCGACCGCGAGCTCGTTGTGGGCCGTCGGCGCCGCGGACGGAGACAGCGTGGTCTGCGCCAGGTTGTCGGTCGCCGAGACGTAGTAGTCCACCCGGATGCCGGAGTGCGGCGTCGGGATGATGCCGGTGTACATGGGCGCCGTGCCGAGGGTCATGGGGGTGGCGGTGTAGGCGCCGAGGCTGTCGCCCGCGCTGTTGCGCCAGTAGAGGGTGGCGCTGGCGATCGTGCCGGCGCCGCTGGTGATGTCGGCGCTGATGGTCAGCGGCGTCGTCGACAGCGGATGGTAGTTCGAAGAGATCACGTTCTCGATGGCGGGGGCCGGGTTGGCCGGGTTCTCGACCAGGTCGGTCTGGGAGCGCGGCTTCAACTCGACGCAGGGCGTTGTACTTCACGCAGGCCCCGTCGATCTGGTAGAGATCGCCGACGGCGACCGCGCCGACATCGATGTCGGTGTCCTTGCTGACGTAAACGATGAGCGTGTCGCCGCCCGCCGTGATGCTGAACTGCTTGTCCGTGGGTCGGGACGTTGTTCGTGGGGGCGGTCGCGACGGTGCCGGTCACCCGGACGAAGCTGCCGACGCTCTCGTAGTCATAGACCTTGGGCGGAGCGCCGGTCCAGTGCGCGAGCTGGGAATCGTCTTGACGATCGGGGCCGGCTCGCCCGGCTGCGAGAGCAACGAGTAGCTGGTCACGCTGGTCGATCTCGATCTCGCCCGAGTAGGTACCGACAGGGCCGGTGACCTCGATCCGGTCGCCGATCGCGCCCATGGTCGCGGTCGAGGTGTAAACCTGGATGCCGGCGTCGGCGGCCTGGATGTAGTGGGAGCCGGTGTTGAAACTGCCCTTGAGCAACGTAAAGAGTGCCCTGCGACGGTCACGACGGTTCCCACCGCGGGGTACGGGATGGCCGCGCCGGTGACGGGGTTGTAGGTCTGGATCGTATCAATGGCCGTCAACTGGGCTGACGCCATGCCAGCCATCAGAAGGCACGCGCACATGGCGGTGCCCAAGAGAACCTTTTTCATGCTTCCGGTCTCCTCGCTTGAGCCTGAGGGAGTGCGCAGCGACTCACTAAACCGAGTGTCAAGTGCTGGACCGCCCGAAGCAGCGGAAAGGCGAGTCAATGAGCTCGGTCTGCGATATGGCCTCAGAATATAACGATGTCAGGAGCCAGGAACTCCGATAGGCCCACCTCCCGGTTGCAATGTGACCGCGTGGCCGAAATGGGCCCTGGCAGGAGGGGCCATTATAGCATTTGCGGAGGGGGCTTGTCCATGTGTGGAACGTTTTTCATTTCGTTAGAATGGAATGAGCGGGCGAACGGCCTAAAGCACGGATCTGCCTGTCATTTCAGCCGGTTGCGGGAGATTGAGCAGTTTCAGGATCGTGGGCGCCAGATCGGAAAGGGCGTGGCGGCCGGGCCGGATCGCGTCGAGGCGCCCCTCCAGGGCCTCCGAAACGGCCACCAGCGGCACCACGTTCAGCGAGTGCGCCGTCAGGACCTGCCCCTCGGGGCCGAGCATCTCCTCGCAGTTGCCGTGGTCGGCCGTGATCAGGACGGTGCCTCCCCGCGCCACGATCGGCGGAACCATTTCCGCCAGCAGGCCGTCGAGGGTGCGGAAGGCGGTGATGGCCGCCTCGAGCACGCCGGTGTGCCCCACCATGTCGCCGTTGGCGAAGTTGACCACGATGACGTCGTGCCGCCCCGACGCCGCCTGCTCGCTCACCGCGCGCGCCACCGCGGCGCGCTCATCTCCGGCTGCAGGTCGTAGGTGGCGACCTTCGGCGACGGCACCATGATGCGCGTCTCGCCCGGGTACGGCTCCTCGCGCCCGCCGTTGAAGAAGTAGGTCACGTGCGCGTACTTCTCGGTCTCGGCCACGCGCAGATTGGTCACGCCGTGCGCCGCGAAGACGTCGGCCAGGATGTTGCGCGGCGGGTGCGGCGCGAACAACACCGGCAGCGACAGCGACTCGTCGTAGACATGTCAAACAGAGCCAGGCGACGGCGGGCCGTAGCGGGCGCGCGAAGCCGGCGAAGTCGTCCTGGTTGAACGCCCAGGTCAGTTCGCGGGCGCGGTCGGCGCGGAAATTCCAGAAGAAGACGCCGTCGCCGTCGTCGACCGTGGCCAGGGGACGACCGTCGGCGCCGCAGATCACGGTCGGCAGCGACGAACTCGTCGGTCACGCCCGCGGCGTACGACGCCTCGACGGCTGCCGCCGCGTCGGACGCGGCCACCCCCTCGCCGTGCACCAGCGCCCGCCATGCCTTCTCCACGCGGTCCCACCGCTGGTCGCGATCCATGGCGTAGTAGCGTCCGCTCACGCTGGCGATCCGCCCGGCGCCGATGCGCGCGAGCTGCGCCTCCAGCTCCCGGATGTAGCCGAGGCCGCCGTGCGGGTCGGTGTCGCGCCCGTCGAGGAAGGCGTGCACGAAGATCTCGCCGACGTCCGCGCGGGCCGCCTCCTCGATGATGCCGTAGAGGTGGTCGGTATGCGAATGGACCCCGCCCGGCGACACCAGCCCCAGCAGGTGCAGGCCGCCGCCGCTCGCCTTGATGCGCGCCAGGAACCCGGTCCAGGCCGGCAGCCGTCCGAACTCGCCCGAGGCGAGCGCGCGCGACACGCGGTTGATCTCCTGGTCGATGATCCGGCCGGAGCCGATCGTCAGGTGCCCCACCTCGCTGTTGCCCATCTGGCCGACCGGCAGCCCCACGTCCAGCCCCGAGCAGTGGAGCGTGGTGTGCGGATAGCGCGTGAAGAGCGTCGGCCACCAGGCGGGCTTCGCCAGCGCGACGGCATTGCCGACATCGGAGTCGGGGCGCCAGCCCACGCCGTCGAGGATACAGAGGACGACCTGCGGTTTCGGCTGGTCGGGCATGCGGAATCTCCCGGGGCGCGAGAGTCAGATCGACGGCGCAACGGCGCCGGCGTTAAAAGGACGGCGCCGCGCGCCGTCATTTATGTGGACGACGCATCCGCGCCATCCAGGGCCCCCGGCGGCAGCACCCAGAGCTCCGCGTCGTCGAGGGCCATCAGGACAACATAGGCCAGATCGAAACCGGGCGCCGAAATCTGTGGGGGCACCGGCCAGGGGCGCGTCCTGAACAGCGCTCCGGCCTGCAACACCGCCCGCGTGATCTCGCGGCCGTCCGGCAGGAACTCGCTGACGCGGATCCGGCCAAGGCGCACCGCCACGTCGGCCGGCACCGGCGGCCGATGGAGCTCGTTCGGCAGCAACGGGACCGTTTCACGCCCTTCCTCGAGACGGTGCGGATCGACCGCCCGCCGCGCGAACAGCCGGGCATCGCGCGCGAACGCGAACCAGGCGGTGGGCGGACCGACCGGCTGGTCGAGATCGTCGAGTTCGGTGCGGCGGCGCAGGGGGGGATGCGTGCTCATGCACGCAGGATGACGGAAAGTGCGCGGAACTGCAATCGGGGAGCGGCGACCGCGCACGGACGTCGTCCGGGCCGGCTCGTGGGGGGCTTCCGCGCCCCTTCCGTACAGCGGTTGCTACGGAAGCAATGAGTGCGCAGGGTCGGGAGAACCGGAGCCCATCCGGACCGGCCCGCGCACTTTTTGCTCCCGTAGCAATCGCTGCGACTACTGGTTCCGGCTCCCCTGTCGATGCTGCAAGGTCCGCGCAGTTGTTGCATCCGCGGCATCCGCTCCAGAGTCAGTATCCAAGGATACGATCCAATATCGAAAGGCGGCTGGTCGGGTACTGGATTGACGACTGGCGCCCGGGCGTGCCAGAATCCTACGAACTTCCAGGCGCCAAAAGAGCGGAACGGGCGGTTTATTTTTCCCTCCCGGCATTATTACGAGGAATCCGGCCCAAAGGAGTTTTGATGCGAATACGTGATGGCTTCCTTCTGCGGGACGTGAGTGGCGCGTGTATCGTCGTCCCCCTCGGTGAGCGCGTGGTCGATTTTAACGGCCTGATTACCCTTAACGAGACCGGTCGCGCACTCTGGGAGCGGCTCACCACGGGCTGCGAGTTGGACGAACTGGTGGACACTCTCGTTCGCGACTTCGAGGTCGCCCGAGGCGACGCCGCGCGCGATGTCCACGCCTTCATGGAAGACCTGCGCGCGAAAGATCTGCTTGTCGAGTGCTCGTGATGAGCACGCCCGCGTCCTCTGAGTACAGGGACCTGACCACTGTCCTGTTTCAGCGGGCGGCGGTCGCCGGCACTCCGCTGAGTGGCACGTTTGAGCTGACCAGCCGGTGCAATCTCGCCTGCCGCATGTGCTACATTCGCCACGATGCGGCCGATGCCGCCGCGCGCGCCGGGGAGTTGAGCGTACGGCAATGGCTGGCTCTGGCCGAGGAGGGCACCGCGGCGGGTCTGCTCTTCCTGCTGCTCACCGGCGGCGAGATATTTCTACGGCCCGACTTCCTGGAGATCTACCTGCCGCTCACCGGCATGGGGCTGAACCTGACCCTCTACAGCAACGGGACTCTGGTGACGCCCGCAATTGCCCGCACGCTGGGCACTCGCCCTCCCAGTCGCCTGGAGATTACACTGTACGGCGCAACGCCGGAGACCTACGCGACGGTAACCGGCCACGCGGATGGTTTCGCGCGCTCCCTGCGCGGCATTGACCTGCTGTGCGAGGCTGGAGTGACGGTGGCGGTGAAATTCACCATCACCCGCGACAACGTGCATGACTACGCGGCCATTCGCGAGATCGCCCATGTCCGCGGCCTGCCGGTAAAGGCCGGGTGGCTGTTGACCGCGCGCGTGGATGGCGCGCCCGGCAACGCCTCGCAGTGCCGCCTTTCCCCCGAGGAGGTGGTCGCGCTGGAGGGCGCCGATGCGGAGGCGCGTAAGCGGTGGACCACGCTGGACCCGGCGGAGGCAGCCGCTGCCTGCGCCGAGCCGATGTATTGCCTGGCGGGCAAGGCGACCTTTGTCATCAATCCGCATGGCGCGATGAACCCGTGCGTGGACCTGCCGCTGCCCGCCGCCCTCCCGTTGGAGGTCGGCTTCCCGACCGCCTGGGAGGCGGTGCGCAATTTTGTGCGCACAGTGCCCGCGACGCCGGAGTGTGCCGCGTGTCACCTGCGCGCGTACTGCCCCACTTGCCCGGCGCGCGCCTATGTGGAGACGCGCACCCTTACCGGCGTGGATATCTACGCCTGCGCCATCGCCCGAGCGCGGGCAGCCAGACTGGCCGGAGGTACACCCTCCCCACCGAGCCGAACTCAATCCTAGCCCACCGCTTTTCGACCAGCGCGTTCGTCTACTCGAGGCAGCTCGGGCTACACCACCGGTACCCGATATTTCTTCTTGCACTCCTTGATCCCGCGCAGGAAGCTCCATCGGGCCTTCCTATTTGTAACTGATGGTTCCGCCGGAGATTCATGCACCCTGAATCCAAAAAGGAGAAGATAATGGACAAGCAATCCCGGAACGCGAAGCGCCCTGATACCGCCGTGCCTCGCGCTCCTTACTCGCCACCGTGCCTGAACGTGGTGGAACTGCGCCCGGAGGAGCAGCTGCTCGCGTGCGGAAAGTCTGATATAGAAAATTGTAACTTTATCGGCTGGGTGAGCTAATTACAATAGTCGCTCTCTTGCCATGAAACGGGCGCCGACCCCTGACCGAACAATCGGGTCCCGACGGGCGCCTTCCCGGGAAAGGCCCAGAGCACTGTGTTCACCTGCAACATCGCCGGCATTCCCTTTCGGCTTGACTGCGACTGCCCCATCGAGACCCTGGGCCTCAAGGGCCGCTTCGGCCCCTTTGTCGTCGCTCCCATGGACGGCCCTGGCCTGACGCTGACCTGGCAGGCGGGCGACCCCGCCACCGTGCCGGTGGGCGAACTACTCTTCGACCCCGGCAGCATCTGGCGCGTTTACCGGCGCGCCGATGGGGCGGCGGGGTGGACGATACGCATCGGGTATCCCTCGCCCGACACTGCCTTGCGGGCGACGCTGGTCACCGACGCCGATTGGTCTGCGGTCACGATGATCGAGCGCTTGCAGGCGGGTCCCTCGCTGCTCACCTGCGGGGCCGGCGAATTGCTGCTGCGCGGGCGGGTGCTCTCGCATGACGGACTGGTATTCCATGCCGCCGGCCTCGATGACCGTGGCCAGGGCCTCCTCCTCGTCGGACATTCCGGTGCGGGCAAGAGCACGCAGTGCGGTCTGTGGGAGGCGGCGGGGGCCGTGGCGATGAACGATGACCGCGTGGCCGCGCGCCTGCTGCCCGGCGGCCCAATCATTTTTGGCACGCCATGGGGCGGCACCGCCGAGATTGCCCGTCAGCATCAGGCGCCGTTGCGCGCCATCATCGTGATCGAGCAGGCGCTCGAGAATGCCCTGTCCCCGCTGCTGCCCGCGGAGGCCGCCGCACTGCTGCTGCCCCGCACTTTCCTGCCCTACTGGGACGCGGGGCTCATGGCGACCGCCACCACGCAGCTGCAGCGTCTGCTGGATCTTGTCCCACTCTACCGTTTGGCCAACCGGGCGGATGCGGCAGTGGTGGATCTGGTGCGGAGCGCACTGGGATGATCGTGCCGAATGCCGAACTGATCCCCCTGCTGAGCGAGGCCGCCCTGTGCCGCGGGGCGCGGGCCCGCCTGACGGTGACCGGCAGCAGCATGTGGCCCATTATACGCCACGGGGACGTGGTCGAGATCTCCGCGGTGGGTGAGCGACCGATTGCAGTGGATGACCTGTTGCTGGCGCGGCGCGATACCGGCGGCTATGTGCTGCATCGCGTCGTGCAGGTCAGTGATGGCAGTATCTACCTTCTCGGCGATGCCCAGACTCTGCGCGAAGGGCCATTGCGGCGTGAGCAATGCATCGGCGTGGTGATGGCCGCCTGGCATGGCGATCATCCGTTGCCACTGACCCATCCGCTCATTCGACTGACGGTGCGCTTCTGGCGCTGGCTCACCCCCTGCCGTCCCTTATTGCTGCGCGTGCTGCGCCGGGGGTGGGCTCTCCTTGCCGGCAATGCCCGCGTGCGACGCGCGGCAGCGGGGCGCAGACCATGAACTGCCCTGACCATCCGGTCGCGTGTCTGATTGCGCTCCTGCGTGATGACGCCGTCACGGAGGCGTTGGTCGCCGCCATCGACTGGCCGGCGGTAATCCGGTGCGCGCACGAGCATGAAGTGGCCCCCCTGCTGTATCGTCGCCTGGCGACACTGCCGGTCCGCCTGCAGCCCGAACCGGAATTCATGGCGCGCCTGCACGCCGTCTACCTGCACGGCGCGGCGCGGAATCTTCGCGTCGCCGAGGAATTGCGGGGCATCCTCACCGCGCTGAACGCCGCAGGCGTGCCGGTCATCCCGTTGAAAGGCGCCCATCTGGCGTTTCTCACCTACGCCGACCCCGCTGAACGGGTAATGGGCGATCTTGACCTGTTGATCCACCCAGAGAACGCTTTGCGGGCCCGGGAAACGCTTTCGGCCCTGGGCTATGCCCGGTTCGGCTTGCAGCATGGCGATTTTATTCACAACGAGCATTTCCGGCGACCACGGGGAACGCAGATCGAAGTGCATTGGACGCTGGGGCGGGCAGATGTGCCGGCATCATCATTGGACCGCGAAGCGGTATGGACGCGCGCGCTTCCCGCAATGATGCACGGCGTATCGGCGCGCGTGCTCAGTCCTGTCGACCACCTTGTCTATCTATGCCTGCATGTGTACTATCACGGCTTCAGGGTTGGGTTGCGCCGCATTATCGACATACGGGAGATCGTGCGGGTCCATGGTGATCAGCTCGATTGGGCGGCGGTGCGGTCACTCAGCCGCGAATGGCGGTGCGTGCGGCCCGTCGCACTCGTACTGACCGTCGTGTACGAATGGTTCGCCATTGCCCTGCCAGCCGACATGGTGGATTGGATTACCGGCGAAGGGGCGGGGGATCATGCTGCGCAGGCACGTCAGGTGATTCTCAGCACCTTTTCGGCCGTGGCGCTGCCGGATTGTTTTGTGCGCATGACCGGGCGTCGGAGATCGTTACAGAAATTGCGTACCGGATGCTCCGCGATCTTCCTGCCCCGCACTGCTTTGGCCCTGCGATATGGCATCACGCGGCATTCCCCGTGGCTGCCGTGGTATTACGTGCGGCGCATTGGTGATTTCATTGCCAGATGGGGGGGCCAGGTGCTCGGGATGCGCCACGCCCTCCGGGCCCTGTCGGAGAATACCGCACGACGCTCCGCTTTGCTTGACTGGGTGGATGGACAGCAATGACCGCGCGGACGGCCTCTGGCGGTCAGATATTCACCGAGGTGCCGATGCCGGCGGCGACCGCCTTGTCGTAGACCAGCTTCGCGGTGGCGGCGTCCTGAATCGCCAGACCGTTGGATTTGAACAGGGTGATTTCCCGGTCGTTCGAACGGGCCGGCTTGCGGCCGGTGATGATCTCGCCCAGCTCCGCCTTCAGGTGCGATCTGTCGATCGCCCCCTCGCTGATCGGAATCATGATGTCGCCGGCTTCCTTGAGACAGGCCTCGTACGAGTCCGCCACCAACATGGACCTCCTGATGATGGCGGTGTCGAGTTCGCGGGCGTTCGGCGTGTGCGAGCCGATCCCGTTGATGTGACATCCCTCGCGCACCCTGGCGCCGTCGAATATCGGTGTTGCCGACGAGGTCGCGGCGCAAATGATCTCGGCCTGTTGCAGGATTTCATCGACCGAAGCGACCTTGATAATCTCAATGCCGAGCCTGGGGCTCATTTCGGCAATAAAGGTCCTGATGGCCTCGTCCGAGACATCGTATACCAGCGCTTTTGACAGTCTGCGAGCCTCCGCCACCGCCCAGAGCTGCGCCTTGGCCTGGACTCCGGCGCCGAAAATCCCGGCCACCTGTCCGTCCGCTTCGCGGGCCAGATACTTCGTGGCCACGCCGCTGGCCGCACCAGTGCGCACCGCAGTCAAGTAGCCGCCGTCCATGATGCAGATGACATCTCCCGTGTCCGGATCCTGCAACAGCACCTTGCCGACCGTCACCGGCAGACCATGTTTCTGCGGGTTGTTCTTATATACCGCGACGATCTTGCAGGCCAGCGCACCAAGCTCCTTCAGATAGGCCGGCATATACAGCGAGAGACCGTCGGGAGGAGTGATCGGAATGCGCAGCGGCATCACAGCCGTGCCGTTGGACATCTCGGCGAACGCCTTTTCGACAACCTCCATGCAGTCCTTCATGTCGAGCACCCTGATGACATCCTGGCGGGAAAGCAACAGTGTCACGGGAACCTCCTGCATTGTCGGTGGTTGGCAACGTAGTCGGACAATGATGCCTCGGGCAAGAGTTTTTGCTGCGGGAAACTCCTCCGGTCGCCCCTTGACTCCCCGGCCCCGCGCGCTATCGTGAACGCGTGGTCCGTTAGGGGTGGCCCGAGAGGGCCTGAGAGATACCCTCCGAACCTGAACCGGGTCATACCGGCGTAGGGAAACGGGATCGCTCAACGCGGCGCGTATGCGGCCGGCCCCCTTCCGGAGCCGGCCTTGCGTTTGCGGGGAAGCGGCTCCGGCGTGCGTCCGTTCGTCACCGGAGGTGCCGCCATGGCGCTGCGCTTGTCCCGCTGTCTGGTCCTCTTCTGGCTGCTGCCGGCGGCGCTCGCCGTGGCGGCCGATCCCCCACCCGTCGCCCCGGCCCCCGCCGACAGCGCCACCGTCGCGCCCGGCATCTGCTTCGGCCGCGTCACCGACGGGCGCACCGGCGAGCCGCTCGCCAGCGCGAATGTCTACGTGCAGGGCGGACAGGCCGGCACCATCTCCACGCTCGACGGCCTGTTCGCGCTGCGCGGCGCGCCGGCGGGGCCGTTCACGCTCGTCGTCACCTATCTCGGCTACGCGCCGGCGCTGACGCGGGTCGACGCATCGCGCGAGGGAACGCTCGCGATCGCCCTCGAGCCGACCGTGTACGCCGGCGAGGAGATCGTCATCGACGCGTCGCGCTACGGCGACGACGTCCACCTGAGCCAGACGAACCTCACGCGGGAAGAGATCGCACGCGGCCGGTCGGAGCGCGACATCCCGGTGCTGCTCGAGGACCTGCCGGGCGTCTACGCCAGCTCCGACGCCGGCAACGGGGTCGGCTACACCTACCTGAACATCCGCGGGTTCGACCAGCGGCGCGTCGGCGTGATGATCAACGGCATCCCGCTCAACGATCCCGAGGACCACCAGGTCTACTGGGTCGATATGCCGGACCTCGCGGAGTCGCTCGAGGACATCCAGGTGCAGCGCGGCATCACCAACTCGATGGGCGGCCTGACGGCCATCGGCGGCACGGTCAACCTGATCACCGAGGTGCTCGGCCCCGAGCCGGCCGGACGCGCCACGCTGCGCGCCGGCAGCTACGGCACGTCACAGCAGAGCCTGGCCTGGCAGTCCGGCCTGCGGGGCGGCCGTTTCGCGACCGCGCTGCGGATCAGCCACCTGGCCAGCGACGGCTATCGCCAGCGCGCCGGCTCCGACCAGTGGGCGGTCTTCTGGAGCGGGCAGTACGTGGCGCCGCGGCCACCAGGTGCAGGCGAACGTCTACACCGGCCGCGAGGTGTCCCACCACGCGTGGGACGGCATCGACGCCGCGACCCTCGCGCGCGACCGCACCTGGAATCCCGAAACCTACCCCAACGCCGTGGACGACTTCCGGCAGCCGCACTACGAACTGCACTGGCGGTGGAACGTGTCGGACCGGGTGCTGCTGCGCAACAGCCTCTTCGCGATCCACGGCGAAGGATTCTACGAGAACTTCAAGGCCGGACGCAGCGCGCGCGACTTCAGCCTCGACGCGTTCCTCGACCTGCCGTCCGACGCGACGGTCGACCTGGTGCGGCGCAAGTGGGTGCGCAAGGACCAGCTCGGCTGGGTGCCGCAGGTCATGGTCGAGCACCGCGGGCGGCCGCCTCGTGGCGGGGGGCGACTGGTACACCTTCCACAGCAACCACTGGGGCGACGTGATCGGGGTGGCCGGCTTCACGCCCGACGACCTCACGCCCCCGCTCAAGTACGCCGATTACGAGGGCGACCGGAGCGCCTGGTCGGCGTACGTCAACGAAAAGTGGGAGGCCGTCCCCGGCCTCACCCTGCTGCTCGACCTGCAGTACCAGCGCAAGGTCGTCGACTTCCTGCAGAACGAGACCGGCAACTTCACCGGCGACCTGCGCAACGCCTACCGCGTGACCTACGACTTCTTCAACCCCAAGGGGGGCGTGCACTGGACGCTGCCGGGACGGCCGGGCGGCGGCGAAGCGGCGCTCTACGCGCACGTGGGCGTGGCGCGACGCGAGCCGGCCGACGCCGAGCTGTTCGACACTTTCCAGGACGCCTACGATCTCGGCGCCCGTCCGCTGTTCGACACGAGCCGCCCCGTGATGACGCCGGACGGAGCGGTGGCGTACCTGGAATGGTCCGGCCCGCGCGTGAAGCCGGAGCGGGTCGTCGACCGGGAGGTGGGCGCGGCCTGGCGCGGCCGCGCGCTGTCGTTCACGCTGAACGGGTACTGGATGGACTTCCGCGACGAGATCGTCGCCTACGGCGGCGTGGACGACGACGGCGCCGGCATCCGGGGCAACGCGGAGCGGACGCTGCACCGCGGCATGGAAGCGGGCCTGACCTGGCGGCCGCGCCCCGGCCACCTGCTCACGGTGGCCGCGTCCCGCAGCTGGGACCGTTTCGACCGCTTCCTGTTCATCGACTGGGACGGCGCCCGCAGCGACCTGTCGGGCCACCCGATCGCCCTCTTCCCCGATCGTCTTCTCGCGGCGACGTGGCGCGCGGCGTGGGGCCGGTTCGACACGACGGCGCGCGTCCGGGCCGTGGGGCGCCAGCACCTCGACAACAGCGGGCTGCGCGAACGGACCCTCGACCCGTACGCCACGCTCGACCTGGCGCTCGGCGCGCGTCTCGGCCGGCCGGCCGGGGAGACCGCCGGCGGCGCGCGGGTGGAGTTGCGGGTCCGGAACGTCATGGACGCGCGCTACGAAACGGGCGGATACTACGACGGCTGGGGCGCGGGCAACTACTACCTCCCCGCGGCCGGCCGGAACTACCTCGCGGGAGTGCGCTGTGAATTCTGACCGCGAGGCGGCCTCCGGGGTCCGCTGCCCCATCTTCCCGCGGCGCGGACGGCGCGGCGTCGTGCTCTGCCACGGCGAGCCGCCGCCCGAGCCGCTGCTGGACTACTGGCTCGACGGCGCCGACCTGTTCCTCTGCGCGGACGGCGCGGGACATCCGTACACGCACCTGCCCCGCCCGCCGGACGTGGTGATCGGCGACTTCGACTCCCTTGTCGGGGCGGATCATCGCGGGGCGCGGCGGGCCGCTCTACCTGCACGCGCCCGAACAGGACACCACCGACGCCGAGAAGGCGCTGCTCTACCTGGTCGAGCGCGGCCTGACCGAGGCGGTGCTGATCGGCGCGACCGGCGGCCGGGTGGACCACACGCTCTACAACTGCCATCTGCTCGAGCGCTTCGCCGACCGCCTGCGCGTCTGCCTCGCCGATCCGGCGCACGACGTGGTGCGCGTCGGGGCGGGCGAAGCGGTCGTCTGGCAACTCGAACCGGGCACGCTGTTCTCGCTGCTGCCGCTCGCGGGCCCCGCCACCGGCGTCACGCTGACCGGAGCGCAGTGGCCGCTCACCGATGCCGTCGTGCGCGCCGGCGGCCCCGCCACCGTTTCCAACCGCGTCCAGCAGCCGTCGCTCGCGCTGTCGGTGCGGGGCGGCTCGCTGCTCGTCACCGTGCAGCGCCAGGGGTGGCCGGCGCTGGAGTGAAGTCCCCCTCCGGCGCGCCGCCGGACTACCGCGGAGAGCCCATGGTCCTGCTCGTCGTCTACGTGCTGTTCCTCTGCTACGCCATCGCCCGCCTGTTCTGGCGGCAGAGCGAGGCCGCGGCGGACTACATCGTGCTCGGCCGCCGCCTGACGCTGCCGGCGTTCGTGATGACCCTGGTGGCGACCTGGTACGGCGGCATCCTCGGCGTGGGCGAGTACGCCTGGCGCTACGGCGTCAGCAACTGGCTCGTCTTCGGCCTCCCCTACTACCTGAACGCGGTGGTGTTCGCGCTCTTCCTCGCCGCGCGCGCCCGCCGCAGCCGCGCCCTGACCATTCCCGACCAGCTCGCCGCACGTTACGGCCGCCCCACGGCGCTGGCCGGCGCCGCGATGCTCTTCGTGATGACCGCCCCGGCCGCCTACGTGCTGATGCTCGGCTCGCTCGTCCACCTCGCCACCGGCTGGCCGCTCGCCCTGGGCGTGGCGCTCGGCACGTTCTTCTCCGTGGCCTACGTCTTCCGCGGCGGCATGCGCGCGATCGTCGGCACCGACATCGTCCACTTCTGCCTGATGTTCCTGGCGTTCCTGATCATGGTGCCGGCCTGCGCGGCGAAGTACGGCGGCTGGGAATTCCTGCGCGCCAACCTGCCGGCCGGCCACCTGACCTGGGACGGCGGACGCGGCGCCCAGGCCGTGCTCGTCTGGTACTTCATCGCCCTGGCCACCCTCGTCGAGCCGACCTTCTACCTCCGCTGCTACGCCGCCCGCGACGAGCGCACCGCCCGCCGCGGCGTCCTGATCTCGATCGCCTTCTGGATCCTGTTCGACTTCCTGACGACCACCGCCGGCCTCTACGCGCGCGCCGTGCTGCCCGACCTCGCCGACCCGGTGTCCGCGTACCCCGAACTGGCCGCCCGCACGCTCGCCCCGCTCTGGCAGGGGCTGTTCATGGTGGGGCTGCTGGCCACCATCATCTCCACCATCGACGACTACGCCTTCCTCAGCGCCGTGACGCTGGGGCGCGACATCATCCTGCGGCTGCGCGCGCCGTTCGGATCCGCCGCGGCGTGGCCGACAGCGCGGGGCCTCTCGCGTCAGAAGCGGCGAGTCCGCCGCCATCCCGCTGATCCGCTGGAGCCTGCTCGCCTCGTCACTGCTGGCGATCGGCATGGCGCTGTGGTCGCGTTCGGTCATCTCGCTGTGGCACCATCTCGGCAGCATCGGCACGCCGGTCCTGCTGGCGCCGCTCGCGCTCAGCCACACGTCGCTGCGCATCTCCGGCCGCGCGGCGCTGAGCGCCATGCTGCTGGCGGGCGCGACCGCGCTCGGCTGGCTCGCGCTCGGACGCGGGGAGCCGTACCTCGGCGTGGAGGCGATCTTTCCGGGGCTGGCGGTCTCGCTGGCGGTGGTGGGGCCGGCCGTCTGGCGGGGACGGCGCGCACGGCGGCATGCGCGGTTCCGTCGCCACCGATCAGCGTGCTAGACTGCGCCCTTCGCCGGGAGAACATGAGAACACCGACCCTGCACACCATTCCGTTGCACGAACCGTTCGCGGCACGGCTGGCCGACCGGTTGCTCGCGGCATCGCCCGCGGGGACCGCCGCCGGCGATCTTACCGGCGCGCTCGTCGTACTGCCGTCCGTGCGCGCCTGCGCCTCGCTGCGCCACGCGCTGCTGGAGCGGAGCGGACGCACGGCGCTGCTGCTGCCCGACATCCTCACGCCGCCGCAACTCGTGGCGCAACTCGCGGGGCGTTTCGGTCTGGACGATGCCGCCGCGACGACCCCGCCCGCCGCGCTGCGTCCGCTGCTGCTGGCGGGACGCCTGGCCGCGCTGCCGTGGGTGGCGCAGCGCGGGGAGAGCGCGACCGGGCTGGCGGAGGAGCTGCTGCGCACGTTCGACGAAGCGCGACGGGCCGACGCGGGGTGGTTGCTGGACGCGTCCGCCGCGGCGACAGCGGGGACGGCGGGACTCGCCGGACGGCGCGCCGAACTCCACGCGCTCGACCTGGGGCGCCTGCGCGCGGCCTTCGCCGTCTATCGCCGCGTCGTGCCGGCGGACGACGTCGACGTGCTTGTCGACGTCGCGGCCCGCCTCGACCGCGGCTGGCCCGGACCGGCCTATGAACGCGTGATCGTGGCCGGCTTCGCCGAAGTCGACGCGGTGACGGCGCGGATCCTGCGCGCGGCCCTGTCCGCGGGCGACGGGCAGGTCTGCCTCGACTCCGCCGACGACGACCTCTGCGGAGCGCTGCTGCGGACCTACGGCGGGACAGGTCTGGCGACCCATCCGCTGGCGCCATCGCGCCGTCTGCGCGCCCTGCTCGCGCCGGGGGCGGCGGAGCCGCCGCCCTCGCCGGGCGATGCGGCGCCCCGGGCTGTTCCGGAGCTCCTCTCCTGCGGCGATCCCGAAGAGGAGAGCCGCGTTGTCGCGGGCCTGGTGGTCGAGGAACTGCTGAAGACGGGCGGCAACGTCCGCATCGCCGTCGCCACCGCCGACCGGTCGCTCGCCCGGCGCGTCGTGGCCCAGCTGCGCGACGCCGGCGTGGACGTCGACGACACCGGCGGACTCCCGCTCGCCGCGCTGTCCGCCGGCCGCCTCTGCCACTTCCTGTTGCAGTGCGCCGTGACCGGCCTGCGGCACGATCCCCTGCTCGAGGTGCTCACCCACCCCTGGGTGAACCTGCTCGCCAGCCGCGGCCTGCACAGTCGCCGCACGCTTCTGCTGGAGAAGCTGGTGCTGCGCGGCGAGGGTCCGCCCGCCGGACTGGCCGGGTACCGTGAGCGGGCGGAGGAGAAGGACGAGGCCTGCCGCGAGAGCCACGGCGGCGCGCCGACCGGTCTCGTGGCGTTCGTCGACGCCATCGGCGCCGCGCTCGCCCCCCTGCTCGACGCGCCCCCGGGCGAGGCGCCATGGTGCGAGCGCCTGACCGCGCTGCGCGACGCGTGGGCAGGTGTCGCGGCCGGCGCCTCCCTGCGTCCCGATCCCGCAACGCGCAGCGACGAGGGGCGCGACGGCCGCGACGCGAGCCTCGTTGCCCTCGGCGATCTGATCGACCGCCTCGACCGTCTGGCGGCGGCGCCCGACGCCCTGCCCCCCGTCACGCTCGAGGAATTCGCGGCGACGCTGGACCGGCTGCTCGCGGCCGAGTCGGTGCGCCCGCATCGCTCGCCGTTCCTGCCGGTCCAGGTGATGGGGCTGATCGAGGCGCGTCTCGAGCGCTTCGACCTGCTGCTGATCGCCGGCGCGAACGAGGAGGTCTTCCCCGGCCGTTTGCGCCGCCCCCTCTTCCTCGGCGACGCGGCGCGCACCGCGACCGGCCTGCCCACCTGGCGGGAGCGCCTCGGCCTGCAGGGCGAACTGTTCCTGCGCCTGCTCCACGGCGCCGAACGCGTCGTCGTCACCTGGGCGCGCGAGCGGGGCGGGCAGCCGGCGCTGCCGTCACCCCTGGTGGAGCGGCTCACGCTCGGTCTCGGCCGGACTGCGCAAATCGCGCGGCCCGGACCGCTCTATCGGCGCCGGGCACCGGACCTCGCGCGCATCCGACGTGCGCAGGACGACTTCGCCGACGAACCGGGCGATGACCCGCTGGCGGGCCCGCGGGTCGAGGCCCGCAGCATTCCGCTCCGGCACACCAGCCACAGCGGCCTCGAGAAGTACCGTCGGTGCCCGTACCGCTTCCTGCTCGAGAAGGGCTACGGGCTCGCCGAACAGGAGGAGGTGCTCGAGTCGTTCCGCCGGCTCGACCACGGGAAAACCGTGCACGAATGCCTGCAGCTGTTCCTGGAGCCCGACAGCGCGGGACGCCGGCGCCTCGCGGCTCGCGACCGCGACGGGGCCCTGCGCGAACTGCGGCGTCTCGCGGCGACGCAGTTCGCGCCCGGCGCCGGCGCGGCTCCGCAGCGCGGCCTGTGGGAGGAAACCTTCCTCACCGCCGCGCCCGCGATCGTGGCTCATGAGCTGGAACGTGAAAACTCCTGGCAGCCGCGGGCGCTGGAGCAGGAGTTCCGTCTCACGCTCGGCGAGCTGCGTGCGTGGCTGGTCGCGGAACTCGAGACCGCGGGCGGCGAGGCTGGGCCCGTACTGCCCGTGCCGCTCACTCCGGCCCAGACTCGGATCGGCCTGACCGGCTGGATCGACCGGGTCGACATCGAAGCGGACGGCAGACACGCGGCGGTCATCGACTACAAGTCGGGTCGCGCGCCGAACCTCAAGGCGGTCAGATCGGGCGATGAGCCGCAACTGGCACTCTATGCCGTAGCCGTGGAGACCGGTGCGGTGACGGGGCTGGAGTCGGCCGGACTCACCGTGACCGAGGCCGGGTACTACGTCTTCGGCCGCGATGCAGCGGGCTTGTCGCCGCGCCTCGACCTCACCGCCGCCGGGGAGGGGCGCGCCCCCCTCGTGGCCGGCGCGCGCCGCATCCTGCAGGACACCCTCGGCGCCGCCGACCGCGAGCGGCCGTACCCGCTGCTGCCGGAGTTCCGCGACGGCACGCTGCGCGGCAACCTGCCCTGTCCTTTCTGCCCTTTTCGCGGCGTCTGCCGCGTCGATGAGCGCGACCTGCCGGCGCCGTTGCGGGCCCGCCTGGCGCAGTCCGGGAGATCGCGATGAGCGCCGCGCCGCCCGGGCGCCCCCCGGAGGATCCGATCGCGGAGGCGACCCGCATCCAGCGCGAAGTTGCGGACCCCCGGGTCTCGGCCGCGGTGCGCGCGGGCGCCGGTTCCGGCAAGACGCACGTGCTCGTCAGCCGCATCGTACGCCTCTGCCTCGCGGGGGCCGATCCGAAATCGATCGTCGCCGTGACGTTCACGAAGAAGGCGGCCGTCGAAATCAAGGCGCGGCTCCTGAAGGAACTGCGCGTCTTCGCGGTCATGGCTGAGCCGGCGCGGCGCGAAGCGTTACACGCCCTGCTGGCGCGCGAGCCGGAACCGGCCGAACTGGACCGGGCGGCAACCCTCTACGACCGCTTCCTCGAGGACCTGCCCGGCCTGCCGATCGGTACGATCCACGCCTGGTGCCAGCGCCTGCTCGGACGTTTCCCCGCCGATCTCGGCCTTGACCCGTCGTTCGAGGTGTCCGAGAAACCGGAGGATCTCTGGGAGGAGGCGCTCGATCGGCTCGAGGCACAGACCGTGTCCGACCCCGTGCAGCGCGCCGAACTGGCGAGCCTCGCCGTGTCCCCGCCGGGGGTGCGGCAAACGCTGACCGGCTTTTTCACGGACCGGCTCGCGCTCGACCGCTGGCTCGGCCGCCTGGCCGATGACCGGGATGTCTCCGCGCTCGACGTCGAGCGCCTGACGTTCCACGCCGCGATGGTGGAGGACCTGCAGCGGACGCTCTTCCGGGGCACGCCGCTCGAGGGATCCGCCGACCCGCACGCGGCGGACCTCGCGCCGACGCTGATCGCCGCGGCGGAGCGTTTCGCGGAAATGGCGCGCGGCCCTCTCGCCACGCTGGCGCCGAAGGCGGTCACGCCATCCGCGCGGACGCAGCTCGACGGTTTCGCGAATGCTCCGGTACACGCCCACGCCTTCGCCGCCGCCGCCGACGACGACGGAGCGCGCGCGGCGGCGGCGGCCGACCTGCGGCGACTCCTGCTGACGCAGGGCGACAAGCTGCGCGCCCTCAAGGGCGGCAAGGCCGGCAAGGAGGAGCGGGACGCCGCCTATGTGTCCGCGGCGCGCCCCCTGCCTCGAGGCACTGGCCCTCAGCGACCTGCTCGTTCTCTGCCGGCACAACGACCGGTTGCTCCGGTTCGGGCTCGACGCGCTCGACATCTACGAACGACTGAAGCAGCGCGACCGCGTCATCGACTTCCACGACCTCGAGCGGCTCGCCCGCCACCTCGTCACGCGCAGCGCACAGAAGGAGTGGATCCAGTACCGGCTCGACGCGGTGACGGAGCACCTGCTGGTGGACGAATTCCAGGACACGAACCACAACCAGTGGGACGTGCTGCGCCCCATCGCGGAAGAGTTCCTCGCCGGCGAGGGGGCCCACGACACGCCCCCCACCGTGTTCGTGGTCGGCGACGTGAAACAGTCGATCTACCGCTTCCGCGGCGCGGAGCCGGCCCTGTTCGCCATGGTCGCGGAGCGGATGAAAGCGACCGGCGAGGAATCCGGCGTGCGGATCGAGAGCCTGCCGACCAATTTCCGCAGCGTGCCGGCCATCGTGGACTACCGTGGGGCGCCTCTTCACCGCGCCGCCGCTCGTCGACCGGCTCCCGGACGACGAGGCGGCGCACGTGAGGCAATATCCGAGTCGCGCGGCGGGTCCGGCGGACGAGGTGTTCGTCATTCCGCCGTTCGAGGGCGACGGCGACGACGACGGCGCCGGCCCCGTCGACCAGGCGGCGCAGGCGGCGGCGCGCATCGTCCTGCACCTGCGCACCGGGGCCACGACAACGGACAGGGAAACCGGCCGGCCCCGGCCGCTGACCTGGGGAGACATCCTGGTGCTCTGCCGCTCCCGGACGCACATCGGCGCCTACGAGGAGGCGCTGCGCCGGGTCGGCGTGCCGATCGTCCCCTCGGGCCGCGGCTCGCTCGCGCGCAGCCGCGAGGTGCAGGACCTCCTGTTGCTGCTGCGCTGGCTGGCATTCCCCGACGACGACCCCGCCCTCGCCTCGGTCCTGCGCTCGCCGCTCTTTCGCGTCTCCGAGGCGCAGCTGCAGCGGGCGCTCGCGCTGCGCCACGGCCGTCGCGGCGGCCGCCGCACCCGGCGCTCGCTCTGGATCGTCCTGCGTACGCGCGCTGACCGCAGCGGACTGGAGGAGGCGCGCGACACGCTCACCGAGTGGCGCCGTCGCGCCGGCGTGGAGGGTTGCCACGACCTGCTGCGACGCATCTACCGCGACGTCGACGCGCCCGAGCGCTTCGCCGCGGCGCTCGGCGAGCAGGCGCGCTGGAATCTGCTGCGCCTGCACGACCTCGCGCTGGCGCTCGACCTCGGTCCGCACCCGTCGCTGCGCCGCTTCGCCGACCTGATCGCACGCGCCGCCGAAACGTCCGGCGAGGAGGAGGCGACCGTCCCCGAACAGGGGGACGGGCGCGTGCGCGTCATGACGGTCCACGCCGCGAAGGGACTGGAGGCGCCGGCCGTGCTGTTCGTGGACGCGGCCAGGCCCCTGCGACGCGGCGAGGCGCGGGTCCCGCTCGCTCCCGGCGACTCCGCCAGCCCGCTCCTCTACGGCCTCACGAAACCGCTGCGCGACGGCCCGGAACTACCGCCCGGCGAGCGGCCGATCCGCCCCGGCGCCCTCAAGGCCGCGCTCGAGGCGGCCGAACGGGCGACCGAGAACGAGGACGCGGACATCCTCTACGTGGCCATGACCCGCGCGCGCGACCGGCTCTACGTGCTCGGCTCGCGCGGCGCGCACGACGGCGACCGCCCCAACTACCTCTCCTGGCTGCAGCAGGCGGCGAACGCGGTCGGCGCGGAGGCCGACCCGTTGCCCGCGCGGTTCGGGCGCCCCGACTGGCTCGACGCTGCACCGCCCCCCGTCGGGAGGACGTCGGACGCCGCCACGGCGGCGGTCGCAACCGACATCCGGACCTGGACACCGCCGCCGCTCGTCGCGCGCATCGAACTGCAGAACCCCTCCGCGCTCGCCGCGCCGGACACGGACACGGCTCCCGACGCGGGCCCGATCGCGCGCGCCGACACTCTCCTCGACGCGCTGCTCGATCCCCCCGGCAGGAACGGCGTCACGCCCGCTGCCGCCGCCGCCGCGGCCCGCGGCACCGCCATCCACCTCTGGCTGCGGATGGCGACCGAGCCGGACGGCCTGCCGTCGGACGACGCCACCCTTCCGGTCACCTCTGCCGCCGGTCCGCTTGCCGAGGCCCGCGCCGTCGCCGCGAATCCGGGCTTCGCCTGGATCTTCCATCCTGAAGCGACGGGTGGACGCGGCTGGAGCGAGACGGGCGTGATCCACGAGCGCCCGCCGGCAACGGCAGGCGGCGTTCCGCGGCGCGTCTTCGGCGCGATCGACCGGATGGTCCGACGCGGGAACCGGGTCGACATTGTCGACTACAAATCGAACCGGCTGGAGGGGGACGCCGCGCGGATCACGGCGGAGATCGGGCGCCTCGCCGCGCACTACGCGCCACAGCTCGCCGCCTATCGCGCCGCGGTCGCCGAACTGTTTCCGGGCTGCGAGATCGCGGCCTCGCTGCTGTTCACGCACGCGCGGGACTCGGCCGGCCACCAGGGGCTCCTGGTGCCGGCAACGCCCGCTTCGCCAGACTGACGCGGCGCGCGCCGCGTGCCACCGGAGGTGATGACATGCGCCGGATTCCGGGCTCGGCCCTGCTCCTGACCAGGTCGTTCGTCCCCGTTCTCGCGCTCGCTCTCGCGCTGATGCCGGCCCCGCCGCTCGCCGCCCAGGATACCGCGGCGCCGCCGGTCGAGGCCGCGCCCGTGGCGGTCGGCCCTCTCTCCCCCCGCGTGCTCGACGCCTATCGCGGGGCCGTGGCCGCGCGCAAGGTCGGCGTTTTCGGCGTCTACCGCGAACGGGTCGCCCGGGCGCTCGAACTCGAGCCGGGCCACCCGCATCCTGATGCTGCACATGGCGCGCGCCTGCGCTCTCGACGGCGACACGCTGCAGGCGGGCGACTGGCTGCTGCGCACCGCCGCGACCGGCGTGCGGATCGACCTGTCGGGCGAGCCCGACCTCGCCGCGGTGCGCGGCACGCCGGCGTGGACCACGGCCGCCGGGCTTATCGCCCTGCACGCAGCGCCCAAAGGGGTGGCGGAGACGACGTCCCGCATCGACGAGCCCGACTTCATGCCGGAGGGGATCGCGGCCGATCCGATCAACGGGGACCTGTTCGTCGGCAGCATCCACCTGCGGAAGATCGTGCGGGTGTCGGCGAACGCCGCCGTGACCGACTTCGTGCCGGCCGGGCGCGACGGACTCGACAGCGTGGTCGGGCTCAAGGTCGACGCCGACCGCCGCCTGCTCTGGGCCTGCAGCGGCGCGAGCGTCCAGATGCGCGGCGGCACGCCGGCCGACAGCGCCCGCACCGGCCTCTATGCCTTCGACCTCGAGAGCGGCCGCACCGTGACGCGCGTCATGCTGCCCGACACGACCCGCGCCCACTTCTTCAACGACTGCTGCCTGAGCCGCGACGGCGACGTCTACGTCACCGACACCATGCAGGGCGGCGTGTACCTCCTGCGCGCGGACTCCGGCCGGTTCGAAACCGTCGTCGAGCCGGGAGTGCTCGTCGGCTCGAACGGCATCGCGCTGTCGGACGACGGCCGGCGTCTCTATGTCACGGAGTACGCGCTCGGAATCGCGGTGATCGACCTGCCGACCGGCGACATCGCGCGGCTGCAGCATCCCGAGGAGATCGCCATCTGCTATGCGGACGGTCTGCTCTGGCACCAGGGCAGCCTGATCGTGGTGCAGAACGACCGCGGCCTCGACCGCGTGGCGCGCCTCTATCTCGATGACGCCGGACTTCGGGTCGTGGGGATGACGGTGCTCGCCGCCCGTCTGCCCGGCTTCGACGAGCCGACCACCGCCACGCTCGCCGGCGGCGCCTGCCTGTTCGTCGCCAACAGCGAGTTGAACCGCTTCGGTCAGGGCGGCCGCCTGCGGCCCGCCGAGCCGCGGCGCGACTTCCTGATCATGCGGACGCCCCTGCAGTAGGAGCGGGTCGGCCGCGCGCCCTAGCGCGCCCAGAGCAGCGTCGCCACCGCCGTCAGCAGGGTGATGGCGAGGCTGATCACGGTCGTGGTGCGCAGCACCTTCCCCTCCTCGCCGATGCGGTCGATGATCGCGGCGGCATTCTGCAGCTTCGCCGGCGAGATCACCGACGCCAGCCCGCCGCCCACCGCGCTCGCCGCCGCGAGCAGCAGCCCGAGCGACGCCGGCCGCCCGAGCGCGGCGGCCGTCTCCATGTGGAAGCGGCTGAGCATGGCGATGGCGCTCGTTTCCGAACCGGAGATGAACCCGGCCAGCAGCCCGAGGTACGGCGCCACCAGCCCGTAGAACGGGCCGAACCCCTGCGCCGCCGCCGCGGCCAGCACCCGCACCATGTTGCGATCAGGGGCGGGCAACACCCAGGTCGTGCCGGCGACGCCGGCCTGCGCCACCTTGCCCGAGTGGTCGATCACGTAGGCGATGGCGAAAAAGAGCGCCGCCGCGAGAACCGGACGCGGCGCGCGCCGGCGCGTGCGGGTCAGGATCGCGCGCCACTGCGCGCCGGTCGGGCGGAGCCAGATCGACGACACGAGCGTCGCCGTCAGCACCCAGGTGTAGGCCTGCCACAGCGCGCGCGTCGGCGTGGGCCGCCCCGGCACCAGCGGCACGGCCAGCGGCAATTTGCGGAACAGCAGGTCGAAGAACGGCAGCGCCTTCAGGTTGACCAGCACGGCGAACAGCAGCAGCAACAGCCACGGGCTCACCGCCCGGACGAGCCGCATGCCGGACTTCACCTCGCGCTCGCGCGGCGTGAGTTCCCCCTCGTCGTACACCGGCAGCCGCCGCGCCCGCAGCGCCAGCGCCAGCACCGCGATGATCGCCGCCCCCGCCACCACCCCGGTCAGCGGCACGAGATCGGCGAGCGCCATCCCCCAGCAGCACAGCCCCGCCGTCACGCCGACGAGCAGCGCCCACGGCAGTCCGCGCAGCACGAGCCGCCACCGCCCCACGATCCAGAACATCCCCAGGGCGATGCAGGTCGTGACCAGCGGGATGAAGCGGGCGAACAGCAGGCCGGCGTCGCGCAGCGTCAGCGTGAGTCCCGCCTCTCGCGCCAGCGGCGCCAGGACGTCGGTGAAAACGACCGCCGGGATCGCCAGCAGCGCGTAGGTGCAGAGGCTGTCGTACCCGATCGCCGGCAGCGCGATCGCCACGAAGCTCGAGTAGCCGAGCGCGATCATGATCGGCGGCAGGATCGACACCGGCGTCGCCCCCAGCGCCGTCACCACGGTGCCGAACCCGACGTTGATCATCAGGATCTGCACGATCCGGTCGCGCGGCGACACCGACCGCATCGCGATGACGATCCGCTCCACCGCCCCGGTCTCGAGCATGAACGTCATCTGGAACAGGCTCGCGCCGACCATGAGGCTGATCGGGAACGACGCCACGATCCCCGCCAGCGACGCCCGCGCCACCACCGACGGTGCGGTGTGGAACCACAGCAGCGCCACCGCCGCCGTCACCACCCAGCCGATCGCCCCCGCCAGATCGGCCGGCGTGCGCCGCAGCAGCAGCAGCAGGAAGATCACGATGACCGGACTGACAGCCAGCAGCACGCTGAGGGCTTCCATGGGACTCCCGCTCAGAAGGTGGTGACGATCTGGAACCGCGAGTACCAGGCGTGGTCGCCGTAATCGCCCTGGTCGCTGTAATAGTCGCCGGGGCTGAAGAACTCGCCGAGCGCCTGCAGCGCCACCCCGCGCCACCGCGTCCAGTCGGCGCGCGCGGCCAGCAGCGTGCCGCGATCGTGACCGCCGCCCGGTCCGGTCGCCTCGGGAGCGCCAAGCACCGACCCGCGCACGGTCACCGTCAGCTGCGGCGCCAGATCGGCCCGCACCTCCGCCCAGTACGCCGTCAGGTTGTTCCAGGCGCCGGCGTCGTCGGGACGCGCCGGATCGCCCCCCACGCGCGTCGCGCCGTCGAGGAACGTGTAGATGAGCAGCTCCGACCACTTCGGCCACTCGCCGTAGAAGTCGTCCCACCCCTCGTAGCGCGCCGTGCCGGGATCGTCGCCCGACAGGTAGAGCCCGCCCACCTCGAACGCCTGGCGGTCAGCAGCAGTCGGCGGCCCACCCGGCGCGCGCGTAGCCGCCGTAGCCGCGGCGCGCGTTGACCGCATCGCTCCCGCGCCGCGGCGAGGTCGTCCTCGAAGCGCCCCAGTTGGTACGCCCCCTCCACCGCCGCGCGCCACCCGCCGTCCGGCAGATGCGCCCACCGCGCCCCGAGCGCGGTGGTCCGCTGCCGAGGCGACGGCACCTCCCACGGCTTGCCGTCCTGGAACACGGTCGCCCCCCGCTTGAACCGGTACAGGGCGTACGCCTCCAGCTCCCGCCGCTTCGCGTACACCCCGTTCAGATCCTCGTCGCGCGTCGGCGTGCCGAACCCCTCGTCGGCCAGCTTCGCGGTGAACAGGTCGACCGACAGATCGCCCCGCTTCCAGGTGCCGCGGATGCGTCGAAGTACATTGAGCTCGACCCGTCCGCCGGCGTCCCGTCGAACACGAGGAACCCCTCGCCGAGCATGAGATCCATCCGCCCGAACCGCAGCGCCAGCCCCCGCTTCGCGTCGCTCAACTCCGCCCACCCGTTGTCCAGGCTGGTCCGGCTCTCCGCATCCCGCACACTCGCCGCCCCGGAGTTGACCCCCATCCGGTACTCGTTGCCGAACCGGAAGTAGAGCCGCAGTCCCTCGCGCGGCACTGGCTTCCGCCCAGAAGCGGTAGCGCATCCGCCAGTACTGGTACGCGTCATCCGCCCGGTCGGACAGATCGAGGACGTTGTCGAACGCCTCTCCGCGCAGCCGCAGCTCGCCGCCGAATTTCGGCATGACGGTTGCGGCGGGCGCGCCGGTCGACCCGACCGCGCCCGCGATCGACGCCCCGACCAGGCCGACCGCCACAGCGACCGCCACAGCCACCGCCGCCGCCGTCCGCCGCGGCCCTGCGCTCATCTTCATGCAGGACATGTTCTCTCCGTGATTATGAGACGAAAATCTCAGAACGGGCAACGGTAGGGGGGTGAGAAGAGGGCGTCAAGACATCGGGGAACGCTTCCGCCAGCCCCCCTCGCTATCCTCTCCCCCGCGTCTTCCCCCGTCCCTTCGGACTTCCCTTCCCGCCCCCACCGGTCGGGCGGACCGGCTTCGCTTTTTTGGCCAGCGGCCCACTCGAGCGCGCCAGGCGTCTGCCTCCAGAACCGGTGCAGCATTCCCGCCACGATCTGGGCGGCGCCGAGCTGGCCGGGGCGCAGATTTTCCTCTTCGTCCAGGCGGATCGGCTCGGGCTCCTTGAGGAAGCGGGGGACGTGGCGGTTGGCGGCGCGGGCCCGGGCGAGGGCGGCGGCGGATTCGGGGGAATCGCCGCGCAGGCGGAAGGCGATCAGGGCGTCGGCCCAGGACCAGAAGCCGCCGTCGTGGTCGGTAACATTGTCGGCGAAGCGGGCGAGGAGGGACGCGGCGTCGGCGTCGCGGCCGGCGTCGAGCAGCAGGATCAGCTGCGGTTCGCGAAGGCCCAGGTGGTCTTCGCGGTCGAGGCGCAGGAGCTCATCGCCGACGGCGATCGCCTCGTCCTTGCGGCCGAGTTCGCTCAGGGTCCTGGCCTGGCCGTTCAGCGCGCGCAACCAGGGGCGGCCGCGGGGGTTGGACCACAGATTGCCGTCGAAGTGGGCCAGGAAATCCGCGCTCAGGTGGCGGGGACCGGCCGCGGCGCCGGCTTCATACAGGGCGTGCGCCTGCGCGGACGTCAGGGCGTTCTCGGCCAGGAGGACGTACGCGTCGGCGCTGTCGGGGCAGACGGCGAGCGCGCGGCGGGCGAGGGCGACGCGGCGGCGGCCCTGCGCATCGAATGCCTGGTAGCACAGCTCCTGCGCGCGCTCCCAGTCGTCGCGCGGCTCGAACGGGAGGTCGGGGATCGGACCATGTCCGAGCTTGCGGGCCAGGAGGGCGTTCGCCTCCTCGATGTTCCGCGGCCGGCTCTCGGCCATCTCCCGGTCGATGATCAGCTGGAGCCGCTCGAAGGCGCGGTGGTCCGGCTCCCAGCCCCGCGCGATCATCTCGCGACGGTTAGGGGGGGCGAGCAACTCCGGCAGCTCCAGTTCGACGGCGACCGGGCCGTCGAAGGTCGGCACGGTGAGATTCCAGCGGCCGCTGTCGAGCTGCTCCTCCGTGGCGCGCGCCACGGCGCGCAGGATCGCCTCCATGAACGCGAGATCGGCGGGACCGGGCGCCAGAAACTCGTACGGCGGGCGTAAGTGGAGCAGCAGCGGCCAGGCCTCGTCGCCGGCGATCGGGAGGTCGTGCTGACGCCAGGTGTCGCCGTCCTCGTACGGCAGGTCCTCGAAGTCGCCGAACGCGACCGACCAGCGCTCAGCCGAGGTCGCAAGGTCCTCGCTCTCGTCTTCGTCGTCAGCCGCTGCGGCGGTCACCATCCGCTGGAACTGCTCCAGCGACGCGAAGAAGCCGAGCCCGAACGTTTCGCCGGCCGCTCCCATGACCGTCACGACGCCGCGCGTCGGATCGGGCCCGGGGGTCACGATGCGGATGGGGTCGGTGTCGCCGTCGAGCCGCTCCCACGGACGCGCGAGGTAGAATTCGCGCGCCGCCTCGGAGAACGCGCGCATGCGCCCGACCGTCACGCCGGGGACATCGGTCATGGCGGCGCCGGTGCCACGGTCCGCGAACTCCTCGCGCATGGCGGCCAGCACCGGCGCCAGCGCCGGCAGCCGCTCGGCGGGACCCGGCACCAGTTCCACCACGATGCCGGCTCGACCGAGCGGCGGGCCGAGGGCGTCGGCCAGCTCCCGGTCGGCCACCTGCACGCGGCCGGGGCGATGGCCGGCCACGCGGCGGTCGATCGCGTAGCGGACCAGCGCGCTGAACAGGCGCGCCGGCGTGGTCTCCCCCACCCGGAACGGCTCCGCCGCCCGGTTGACCAAACCACTCTCGAGGCTGGCCCAGAACGCGAGCCGGAAATTGCCGCCGTCCTCTCCGGCGATCGAAAGACGGAACGGGTACCGACACCACCCCCCCTGCCAGGTGTCACTCTCGCGTTGCGGCAGGCGGCGGAGCTGCTCGAGCTCGAATTCGGTCATGGGGGCGGTCCTTTCGCGCGGAAATGGCGCCGCGGCGCGGGCGGCGGCGCCCACTCTAGCCGCTTTCCCGACCCGGTCTGCAAGAATTGTGTCGACAGCTCGGCGTCGGCTGAAAAATGCGCGGACCGAGACGCGTCGACAGGGGTTCCGCGGTGCGTGTTCCAGAGGTTGCTACGGGAGCAAAAAGTGCGCGGCGCGGGCGAACGCGCGTGCGGCGCCCAGGCGCGACCCGCACCGCCGCGACAGCCTGCAAACTCATTGCTCCCGTAGCAACCTCTGGAACACGCGCCACGAGGTCCCTGCCGACACTCCCCGGCCTGCAAACTCACGGCTCCCGTAGCAACCTCCAGAACACGCGCCACGACAGCCCCCCGACCACCACGAAGGCGGGAACCCTCACGGGATCCCCGCCTTTGCGTCCAGGGCCACCGAATCCGTGCGACTCCGTCGGCTTCCGCCGGATCAGTGTGGTCAGGCGTCCGCCCGCGAAGCGCGTCCGCGGCGCGCCTTCACGATCAGCCAGATGCCCAGGCCCATCACGCCGAGCGGCCACCAGTCTTCGAGCCACTCGAGCGAGAAGTCAAATTTGCGGTTCAGGAACAGCAGCAGGCCCAGCACGACCAGCACGGCGCCGCCGGCGTACGATCCGCGCTCGCGCGGCAGTTGGAATCCTTCCGGCAGGTTCAGGCCGGAACGTCCCTGCATCGCCTGGTTGTAGAGGTTCGCCAGACGATTGGCGTCGATGATGCCGAGAAACCAGGTGAAGCCGATCGCGATGCCGAGCAGCGGCTCCATTCCGTGCATCAGGCCGCCGGCCAGGGTCGTGATGATCGCGGCAACCGTGAGGGTGAAGGTCGCGCCGCGCTGGTAGTAGCCGACGTAGATCTGACCGAGACCGGGGAAGATCGCCGACAGGAAGCCGGCCAGGACCGGGGCCTTCAGGGTCACGTCCGCCGGACGGGACGGGGCGGTCCAGGCGGGGGGCGGAGGCGGCGGCGCGCCGGGGCCGGCGCCCACGGCGGGATCCGTGCCCATGCCCATGCCCGCGCCTGAGCCGGCTTCGCCGGGACGTTCTTCGCGACGCAGATGCTGCAGGATGTTCATGACTGCCTCCTTCTTTCTATCGCCTTCATCAACGGTTGCTGACCTCGGGTGGGCGCGGGATCACGCCCGGGCGCGCGCGTCGCCGACGGCGGGAATCCGCCCGCCTGTGCGCCACGCGCGCCAGAGAGCTGTCAGGTCGGCGCGGGTCCGGTTCCAGTCGCCGGCCGCCTGTACGAAATCGAACTGCACCAGCGCGCGGCCGGTGTCGCCGAGATGCCGCGCCAGATCGGCGCGCAGCGGCGCCGTGCGACGGCCGCGCGCCGCGAGCCGGTCGGCGGAGACGCTGACGGCGTCGGTGACCCGGCCGCCGGTGACGTCCCAGGCGGCGCGACCGACATCGGCCACGCTCGCCGGCAGCGCCCTCCAGACCCAGGACGAGACGGCCGCCACGCCGGCCGGACTCGCTTCCACGACCGCCAGCGCCTTCTGCGGCGCCGTGCGCAGCGGCGACACGGGGGTCGCGCAGAGCGCGAGCAGGATCATCGTGGCCACGTAGGCGAACTCGAGCGCGAAGCGGGGCCGCTCCAGCTGCCGCCGCCACCAGGCGCCGGCCACCCCGGCCACGCTTTCCACACGACCGGCGAAGCGGGCCTGCCGCCGCGCGCGCGCCGCCGATGACGCCCGCAGGCGCGCGGTGGCGGTCAGCACGTCGGCGAGGAAGGCGGAATCGGGCGCGACCTCGGCCATGCCCCTCAGCTCGGGCGTCAGCCAGGCGAGCGTCGCGGCCAGGGCGCGACAGTCGGGGCAACGCTCGAGATGCGCGTGCAGCAGTTGCGCATCGCCGAGATCCGGAGCGCCGTCGGCGAACGCGGCGAGCAGGCCGCCGGCCCGCCCGCAGGCCGAACCCGACGTGCGCGCGAGCACCGCCGCCGTCAGGTCGGGAGCGTCGGCGGGGATCGCGGCATCCGAACACCCCTCGAGGAGGTCGTCCCGGCGCTTTTCCCAATCCCGACTGTCCATGACGTGCCCTCTTCCCTCTGGTCAGACGCCGGCGGCGGAGCCGCCCTCGATCGCCATGACCGCCCGCGCCAGCTCGATGCGGGCGCGATTCGTGCGCGACTTGACCGTCCCGAGGGGGACGTCCAGCATCGACGCGATCTCTTCGAGCGCGAGTCCCTGCACATCCTTGAGCAGGATCATCTCGCGGTTGATCTCGCTCAGCGCCTGCAGCGCCCGGTAGACCAGGCGGCGGCGCGATTCGGCGTCGTAGACCTCGGCCGGGTTCGGCGCGGCGGAGGCGAGATGCCGCAGCTCGCCAGCCGGGACATCCTGCGCCGGCGGCCGCGCCTTGCGGCGGCGCAGGTGATCCACACAGGCGTTGCGCGCCACGCGGATCAGCCAGGGCTGGAAGAGCGCCGGGTCGGGGCAGCGGTCGAGCCGTTTCCAGACCCGCACGAACACCTCCTGCGCCACGTCCCTCGCCTCCTCCGCGTTGCCGGTGTACCCGAGAGCGATCCCGTAGACCCGGGCCTGGTGCTGACGGATCAGCTCCTCCCAGGCCAGCTCGTCGCCATGGCGACAGCGCGCGAGCAGTTCGGGCAGCTCCATCGGTCTCCTCGGTCTTCCCGGTCTCGTCACCCCGGTCGGCCGGGCTGCTTCCGCTTCGCGTTCCTGCTTCCCGGGACGCACGGGGCCGCGGGAAGGTTCGGTCAGATTACCGGTCCCCCGCCCTCCGGTCTGCACCGCAGGCACCGTGGCCCCGCGCATTTGATGTTCTGTGTGCAGCCGGCTGCACACGTAAGATCAAATACGGCTTGACGATGGCCAGGTGGCGGGCCGCTCCACTTCCGCGTATTCCTGTGCCCATGAAACCGCCCAAACGCTCTTCCTTCGCCCTGCTCGCGATCTGCCTCGCCGGCGCGGCTGTCGTCAGCGCTGCCGCCCAAGCCGTCGGCGCACCCGGATCCGGGGAGAAATACATGAACGACGACTGGGTGCCGGGTCAGAAGGTCGTCAAGACCGATGCCGAATGGCGCCGACTGTTGACGAAGGAGCAGTACGCGGTCACCCGCCAGGCGGCCACGGAGCGGCCGTTCACCGGCCAGTTGTGCGAGAAGCACGACCCGGGGCTGTACCGCTGCGTCTGCTGCAAGCTGCTGCTGTTCGACGCCCGCGCCAAGTTCGACTCCGGCACCGGCTGGCCGAGCTACTTCGCGCCGATCACGCCCGACCGGATCACCCTGGTCAAAGACCGCAGCCTCGGCATGATCCGCATCGAGGCCCTCTGCGCCCGCTGCGATGCACACCTCGGCCACGTCTTCGACGACGGCCCCGCCCCCACGGGGCAGCGCTTCTGCATCAATTCGGCGGCGCTGGAGTTCGAGCCGGTCGGCAAGTAGCGCCGCCCGGCTTTACTTCGGCACGTCCGCCCCATCCATGACCCGCCCCACCGGGTAGACACCGATCCGCTGGTCCCACCACGGGGTGCGCTGGAAAAACCAGTTGAGCATCGCGTCCTGATCCTTCGCGAACTCCGGGTCGGCCGCCTGCGCGGCCGCGAACTCCGCCCGCAACGCCGGCGTCGGCGGCCAGCATCTCGCGCGCCTTGACCTCCATCACGTAGGCTTCGGCGTACTCCTTCTGCTCGAAGATCGCGTCGCAGAAGCCCCAGCGCACGAAGGCGTCGGGAGCGGCCGGCTCGAGCGCGTGCGCGATGACGCGCGCCGTGCGCTGGCCGAGGTCGATCACGGCGCTGCCGGCCGGGAAGAGGCGCGTCTCGGCGAATTCCTCCACCGTGCAGGTCAGCGGGTGTCGCCCCTCGTACGGTTTTTCGCGCCACTTCGCGTCGCGCAGGCGCTGGGCCGCCACCGGCAGCGCGGTGTCGCGGGTGAGGCGACGCACCGTCACGCCATGCAGCAGCAGGCGCTGCGTGAGCTCCTCCCACTCCGGCGGGATGACGTAGGCCGCCGGCAGCGGCACGCGGACGGTCGGACGCACGTCGTCGAAGTACGGCACGCGCCAGATGAGCGGGCGCCGCCGGTCGTAGCGGATCCAGGGACCGCCGGTCAGGTCGCTGGTGACGATGTCGAACGCCACGCCGCGGAAGTCGATCAGCGTGCTGTCGGACGTGGCACGGAACTCGAGCGGGAATGGCGTCGCGCGGAAGGCGGGGGCGGCCGCGGCGCTGTCGGCCGCCGCGTTGAGCCGCCGCAGCCGGACGCGGTCGCGCGACACCACGCCGAGCGCCTCTTCGAGCACGGCGCGGGTCGCCGCCACGCGGGTGCGGTAGTCCTTCATCATGTGGGTCTCGAGCAACAGCGCCGGGCGGTTCTGCTGCGCGGCGTAGCCGGTCATGAAGCGCGGCGGGGCGGCGCCGGCGCTGAGGCCGCTGCGCGGGTCGTGCCAGGAGCGGAACATCACGTAGGGGGCCATCTCCAGGTCGCGCGCCGCGAGCGAACGCTGCAGCGGCGCGAGGAATTCGTCGCGGGTCCAGGCGGTCAGTCCGGCGTCGAGATTGCCGCACGTTTCGAGGGCGTAGGTGAGGACGTACTGGTAGTCGGCGCCGTCGGTGACGTGGCAGTCGACCAGCAGGTCGGGCAGCCAGGCGGCGAACAGCCGCAGCCACGCGCGCATCTCCGGCGTGTCGGCCTTCAGATGGTCGCGGTTGAGGTTGAGGCCGGCGGCGGTGGTGCGCCATCCCATCTCGCGGGGGCCGTCCTGGTTGATGCGGTTGTACGGACCGAAGCGCTCGTGGCCGTCCACGTTGAAGATCGGGAGGAACACGAGGGTCACGCCTTCAAGCAGCCGGTCGAGACGACGGGTCACGGCCAGGTCGCGCAGCAGCAGGAAGCCGGCGTCCTTGCCGTCCGGCTCGCCGGCGTGGATGCAGGCCTGCACCCAGACGACCGCGCGTCCGGCGGCGCGCGCCTCGCCCGGCGAGGCCAGGCCGTCGCGATCGACGATCACGAGCGGCAGCGACCGCCCCTGCGGACTCGCGCCGAAGGTCGTGTACGTGACCCGGGGCGAGGCGGCATCGAGGGTGCGGCACCACGCGACCGCTTCGTCGTAGCGCGGGGTCTCCGTGCCGCCCGAACGCTCGAAGCGGGTGACGAGGGAGTCGGGGACGCCGGGGGGCACGGGGCAGCGGAACGATCCGAGAGACCGGCCCGACCGGCGCGGCGCCCGCTGAGAGTGCGGCGAACACGACCAAAGCGAACGGCACGACGCGCCTGCCGGCGCGCCGACCCGTGCGGCGCGAGCGACCCGGACGGTCCGTGCGGCGCCCCGCGCGCATCCACGACCCAGGTTCCGGAGCTTCTGCGACGGGAACATGACACCTCCAGGGACGGCACGCGGCCGGTCCGGGCGGGAATAGCGGGGCGAAGTCGCGAACACGCCGCGCGAGCGGGCCGATCCTACTCCGCGCGCGAACCGCTCGCGCCACCTGGAGTACGGGTGCGGCCGACGCTCCTCCCCGCCACCGCCACCGATCCCGCTCAGTTAGCCGTGGCGCCCCCTCGCTCCCCCACCTACTATTGGCGCTCCTCGCGCGCCCCCCCCTGGGAGACGTGGCGCGCGGGGTCGATATCGCCACGCCTGCCACCCGTTTCCGGAGGTCGCCGCCATGTCCGGGGCGCATTGTCGCTGGTCCCTCTCGGTTCCCGTTCGCCTGCTTCTGCTGTCGCTGCTGACGTTGTCGCTGGCGGTCGGCCTGTCGTCGTGCGGCGGCAAGGGTGGCAAGGCCGGCGGCAAGAACAAGGGGCTGGTCGGTCGCTGGGAATCCGATGGATCGCTCCCAGGGGGCGATCGGCAACACGATGGAGCTGACCGCCGACAACAAGGTCTATTACACGGTCGGCGCCATGGTGGACGGCAAATACACCGTCGCCGGCGATCAGTTGACGGTCGCGGTGGGCGACAGCGCGGGGCAGTCCCGCGTGACCGGCTTCCGCGTCCAGGACGACACCCTGACGATCATCCCGACCGGCCAGGGCCGACAGCAGGCGCTGGTCCGCAACGGAACGCGGGCCAGGGGTACCCCGGTGGCCGGCACCTGGACCTATCGTCACCCGGCCGGCGCCCAGGCCTACGAAGCGTACGCGCCGGCCGGCGCTTTCTATTTCCGCCTGCCGATGCAGACGATCGAGGGCACCTACACGGTGACCGCCGACTCGGTCGAACTGCGGCTGGCGGAGGCACCTGCGCGCAAGGCCGTCTTCCTGATCGAGAACGGGATCCTGACGCTGACCGACACCGAGGGCCGCGCCGGGAAGTACACCATGGCTGACGCCGTGCTTTCTCCCGACTGTTCACGCGCCGCGGCGCCGCCGCCGGAAATGATGGCGCCGCCCGCCGACGCGCCCCCGGCGGAGGGATCACCCCCGGCGGAGCAGCCGGGCGGCGGGCAGTAGGCCGTCGTTCAGCCCTGTCCGGGCCGGAGCCGGCGTTGCCGTTGGTTCGTTGAGCCGGCGGAAACGCCGGCTCAACCCTTTTCCCGCCCGACCGATAACCCGGAATCAGTGCGGCGCGCTGTCGCGCCAGCGGGCCGGACCGGTCGGTGCGGGCGCGATGGGGCTTGCGGCGAACGGTATTCAGGGAGGATCGGATCATGAACAGGAATCGCGCTCTCCGCCTGGCAACGGGCGGCCTCGCCTGCCTGACGATCTGCCTGGGCCTGGCGACGAACGTGGCGGCCCAGCTGACGCCCGAGGTCTCGGCCGAGGCCGCGGTGCTGAACAAGTACCTGTGGCGGGGCGGCGTGATGACCGACGGTTGGGTGGTCCAGCCGAGTGTCGCGCTCGGCCTGGGCGGGTTCGAGGTCAGCGCGTGGGGCAACCTGGACCTCGACGACGTGAACGACCACCGGAACAATCTCAGCGAGATCGACTATACGGCCGCCTATACCGTGGGCGTGGCGCTGGTGGAACTCTCGGCCGGCGCCCTGCACTACGCCTTCCCGCAGGACGACTTCGCGGCGACGACCGAGCTGTTCGTCAGCGGAAGCGTCGGCGTTTGGGCCTCCCCCTCTCTCGGGATCTATCGCGACATCGACGAAAGCGACGGCACCTATGTGCTGTTCGGCGTCGGTCACGCGCTGCCGCTCGGAACCACGGCGCTCGATCTGGCCGCATCGCTCGGCTGGGGCGACGAGCAGCACAACGGCTACAACTACGGCGCGCCAACCGCCGGTCCGGCAGACGCCGGCCTGACGCTCTCCATGGACATCGCGGTCACGCCGTTGCTGACCGTGCGGCCGACGCTCGGCTACACGTCCCTGCTGACCACGGAACTGCGCGACGCGGCGGCGGAGCCGGACAACATCCTGTTCGGCGTGGTGCTGGCGGGCGGGTTCTAGGCCTGCCGAGGCCGGCTCAGACGTCGAGGGCTGCGCGTACGTCGTCGGGGTTCGACGCCGCCATCAGACGAACGCGCAGCTCCGAGGCGTCGGGGAAACCGGACGCGTAGATCCGGTAGAACTTCTTGAGGATGGGAAAGTGCTTGGTGTCGCCCCACGTTTCGGCGAACAGTCGGGTGTGGCGCCACAGCAGGTCCAGCCGCTCCGCGCGCGTCGCCTCCGGGGGCTGGTCGCGGAAGAACCACGGGTCGCGGAAGATCCCCCGGCCCACCATCACCCCGGCCACGCCTGAGGCTGCCGCCTTCACCCGCGCGTCGGCCAGCGAGGTCACGTCGCCGTTGCCGGCGATGACCGTGGTCGAGCCGCGCGCGTCGCGCAGACGCACCGCCTTGGCGATCTCGTCCCAGTCGGCGGGGAGCTTCGACTGCGCCTTCTGCGTGCGGCCGTGCAGGATGATGGCGGCGGGCGCGACGTCGAGCAGGTGGCTGATCCAACTCTCGGTGACATGCTCGTTCAGGCCGGTGCGGGTCTTCACGCTCACCGGGACGTCGGCCTCCTCCTTCGCGGCGAGCACGATCTCCTTCGCGCGCTCGGGGTCGCCGATCAGGGCGGCGCAGCTGCCCCGCCTGACGACCTCCTTCACCGGGCACCCCATGTTCACGTCGATGCCGTCGAAATCCATCTCGTCGCGGATCAGGCGCACGGCCTGGCGGTACTTCTCCGGGTTGTTCCCCCAGATCTGCGCCACGATCTTCGTGCCGCGCTCGCGCAGCAGGCGCCGCTCGCTCTCGTTCACCCGCAGGCGCAGCGCCACCCGCGCGCGGGCTTTGGGATGACAGAGCCCGTCGGTCGAGGTGAACTCCGTGAACAGGACGTGCAGGCAGCCGGGCGCCGACTCCTGCAGCACGATCTCGCGGAAGACGGTGTCGGTCACGTCCTCCATGGGGGCGAGGCAGAAGAAGGGGCGCGGCAGTTCGGGCCAGAAATCGGGCTTCATGCGGCCTCCGGTCGGCGGTGTTCCCGGGCGAGCCGCGGCGCTCCCGCCAGGTCGACTGTACAATATGAACGGCCCTGCGCGTGGGGCAAGATCTCCCGGCGCAAAGCGGGGTCCGGGCGAGCGGGTGCGCGAGCACCGGGAGGCCGACGTTCCGATGTCCTTCTACTCCGACTTCGCCGCGCACTACGAGGCGGTCTTCCCGTTCCGGGAGCCGGTCTTCGCGTTCCTGGCGGCCCGACTCGCCCCCGGCGCGCGCCGCGTGCTCGACCTCGGCTGCGGCACGGGTCACTACTGCGGCCGCTTCGCCGCCGCCGGACACGCGGCGGTCGGACTCGACCTCGACCCCGCCATGATCGCAGCCGCCGCGCGCGCCTGCCCCGCGGCCCGCTTCCACGCGCTCGACCTGCTCGACCTCGACCAGGTCGCCGGCCGGTGCGATCTGGCGTACAGCATCGGCAACGTGCTCGCGCACGTGCCGCCGGCGCGCCTGCCGGAGCTGCTGGCGAAAATCCACGCCGCCCTGTCGCCGGGCGGCGTCTGGGTGCAGCAGACCGTCAACTGGGACCACATCCTGGGGCTCGGCCGGACGGAGTTCCGCTTCCCCGAACGCTCCCTGCCGGACGGCGCCGTTTTTTCCCGCGCCTATCTCGACCTCACTCCGCAGCGGCTCCGTTTCGCCACCCGTCTGGCGTTCCCCGACCGCATCGTGTTCGATGGAGAAGTCGATCTCTTCCCGGTGCGCGCCGACGAGGTCCGCCGCCTGCACGCGGCGGCCGGCTTCGTCGAACAGGGACACTGGGGGGACTTCGCCGGCGCGCCGTTCCGCCCGGATGCTGAGGGCGGCAGCGTCTTCGCGTTCCGGCGCCCCTGACCGCGCCGCTTTGCGGCCGCGCCTCCGCTCCATCGCTCAGAACACCAGGTGGGACACCGCCGGCCCGTAGTAATGGTGCAGGATGGCCGCGACCAGGAAGAAGTCCACGATCAGGTGGACGAGCAGCACCCACAACAACGAGCGCGACCCTTCGTACATCGCCCCCTGCGTCAACGCGAACAGGTACACGATGACCGGTCCGGCGCCGGTGAAAGCCATGTCGTAGAGCACCGACGTGTAGACGACCGCCTGCGCCGCGTTGGCCACGCGCCGCGGGAAGAGCGAGCGCAGCACGGCATAGACGGTGTTGACGAAGAACAGCTCGTCCCAGATTCCGACGCAGTTGATGCCGACGATCAGGCGCCAGATCCCGTCATGACCCGGCTGCGCCGGCAGCCACCAGTGGGTCGGCATCTCCGGGGTCAGGTGGAGGAAGTACAACCGGATCACGGCCCAGGCGAGCGGCACGGAGAGCGCCGTATAGACGAAGTCCTGCCACCGCAGCCGCCGCGGCCACAGCCGGAACTCGAGCAGCCCCGGATCGGTGCGGTGCAGGATCAGCGCCGGAACCGCCACCGCTGCGAGGAAGAACGCCCCCAGCCCGGCGAAATGAGCATTGTCGAGCGCGGTGTGGATCGGTGCGGCGGCCAGCAGCGCGACCACGCCGAGCAACACCCCCATCCGCCGCCGGAACGCCGGCTCGGGGTCGCGCAGAGCCAGCAGCAGCGCCACCCCCCCGACCGCGGCGCCGGGGCCGAAGCGCGCCGCGGGAATCAGCAGGACGGTTGCCGCCGCGAAGGCGACCAGGGCCAGGTATCGGCGCGTCATCGTCATGGGGGGATCATAGCCCGACGGTGCGTTGCGAACCAGCATTGGGCAACGCGGAGCGGACCGCTTCTCCCGTCGCGGGCTCAACCGGCCAGGATGACGGACACCTCGCGTCCGTTGGCGAAAGGACAAACAATAGATTTATTGTCCCCTATAACAGGCGAGGCCTCCCGAGCCGGAAATAAAGTCTTGTACCGTTATGGCAGATTGTATACAATGTATGGTGATGGGTCGCCCAATTCCTCGCCCAGGGCGACTCTGCGCGCCGGCGCTCCCGCGATCCCGCCCGCTATCGCCCAGCGGACGGTACAGGACACGGGACGCCGGCGCCATTAACTCCCTCGCCGCAGGCTGCCCCCCTTCAAACAGACATGAGGGCGACATGTCCACACGCGACCATCCGGCCGACCAATGCACGCTTGCGACGCACCTGGCTGAAACCATCCGCGAGAAAATCATCACCCAGGTCTACGCCCCGGGTCTGGCGCTGCGGGAAACGGAGCTGGCGAAACAGTTCGAGGTCAGCCGCATCCCGCTGCGCGAGGCGTTGCGACAACTCGAAGCCGAGGGGTATGTCGAGATCCAGCCGTATCGCGGAGCGATCGTCACTTCGATCACGGCCGCTGACGGCGTGGAAATCGCGGAGATGCGCAGCGCCCTGCTGCAGCTTGCGGTGCGACGGACGCTGCCCTGCCTCTCGGATGCCGACCTGCAGCGTCTGACCGACCTGCTGGCGGCGATGGAGATCGAGCCGGACGGTCACCGCTGGGGCGTACTCATTTCGGAATTCCAGGCGCTTCTGTTCAATGCGCCCGAGCGTCCGCGCCTGATGAAACTGCTGGCGGCGCTGCAGATGCAGAGCCGCCGCTACCGCGTGTATCTGTACATGAGCGACAATCTCCGCCGCCTCGCCGAGCGCTGCCTGCGCGACCTGGCCGACGCCTGCCAGAACCGCGATCCGGAGTTGGCGGCCCGCCGGGTGGAGACGTACTTCGACACGCTGATCAGCGGCTTTCGCGCCGAGGCGAGGGTGCATCCTCCGGACAGCGCCGGGGGCTAGGCGACCGGCGCGGCCCGGCGGGGCGCGCGCGCCGACCGGTCGGCGCGCACCGCCTGCCGCAGCATCCAGATCACGACGCCCACCCCCGCCACGAACAGCCCGAGGAACAGCAGGAGCGGGCCGGTCTGCGCGCGGACCGGCTCTGCGGTCACGTCGAGGAACGGGCGCAGTTCGCGGTTCTGCACGATCTGCCGGCTGACGACGTTCAGGGCCAGCACGAGGAACTGCGCCCCCAGCAGCGCGATCGCCCCAGGCGTGGGCGTGGTCATCGCCCCGGCGCCGCGCCGTCAGCAGGAGCAACAGCCAGACCAGGCCGGGGCTCAGGGCGGTCAACGCGGTGAGCGGCAGCAGCGGACCGCTCGTGAGCCCGGCGCGGATACCGGGGTTGAGCGCGCCGAAGACATACCACGAGCCGGCCGCCGCGAACCAGACGATCCCCACCGTGTGGAGACGCAGCGCGAATCCGCGCGCCCAGCGCCGGTAATCGACCGCTTCGCCCCCGGCGAACACGCCGGTGTCGAACGCCACCCAGGCCGCCGTCGTGGTGATCGCGAGACCGAACATCATCAGCCAGCGGGGCCAGAGCGTCGGGTCGGCGGTGTCGAGCGCGATGCCGAGCGGGGCCCCCGCCAGGCTGGTGGCGGCCCACAGCCGACGCCACGCCGGCACGTTGACCATCAGTGCGAACAAGTTGGTGAACAGCCAGCCGATCACGATGAAGAAGGCGCAGGCCGTCCAGCCTGCCGCCACGCGCCACGGCGCGAGCCGCCCCGCGCGCACCCCGAAAGCATGGGCGTAGACGCCGTAGTAGGCGAGGCACAGCAGCGGGACCACCATGAACCACGGCCACGCCATGAGCACGCCGGCCGGATAGAAGACACGGTAGTACGCCACCTGCGTGAACAGCAGCGGCACGATGCCGAGGTTCACGCCGACCGCCACGATCACCGGCATCTGACTCATGATCCGGTCGCTCAGGCGCCCGGCCTGCGGGTCGGTCCCGCGGCGCAGCAGCAGCATGACCAGGGTGCCGGCGAACCAGAGGTGCATCGGCAACAGGTGCAGCGCCAGCCCCAGCGCCTTGAAGCCGACCAGGAACCAGTACGGGGCGGGGAAGCCCAGCGGACTGGCCGGACCGATCAGACTGGTCTCCATCCGTGCGTCCTCCTCGCGACTCGCAAACTCAGCGCCCGGCCCCGCCCGCACCGCCGGCAACCGTCTCGCCGCCAAGCGACAGTCCCTTCGGGAACGGCAGGGCGATCGACCCCAGGTAGCCCTGCAGCAGACGCGCCTCCTGCGGCGTGCCGGCCCAGGGCGGCATGAAGAAGTGCGACCGTTCCGGATGCTGCACGACCTCGTGCAGCATCTCGTCGGTCCAGCCGCGTGTGAGCTGGGCCACCGCGCTCAGGCCGGCGCGCGCGGCGTGGCAATCGTTGCAGTGGTACTGGAACAGGACCTCGCCCACCTTCGATCTTTCCGCCGCTGGCAGCGCGAGCAGCGAGTCCTCGATCACCCGCCCGTCCGGGGTGACCGCGCTCGGCCACTGCCGCGCCACCCAGGCCCGCGTCCAGGTGCCCCCCTCGAGGTAGCCGCTCCGCCGCAGCGACGGCAGCTCCTCCTTGAGGATCTGGTTGCTCAGCACCACGTCGTAACAGATGTACGGCTTGCGCACCGCCTCGCGCACGAACTCGCCGGCGCCGATCGCCGCCAGCCCGAACGTGAACAGCAGAACGGAGAATCCGGGCGAGACCCACCCCGGCTTGCGGTACGGCCCGACGTAGAGCATGACGAACACGACGATGGTCACCGCGAACAGCAGCAGCACCAGGATGTTCAGCGGCGCCGCGGCCACCAGCGCCGCCCGCGCCGACGCCGGCAGCGCCGCGTACCACCACAGCCCGCCGAGCGTCACCAGGCCGGCGCCCAGCAGCCCCGGCCGCGCCGACCGCCGCCCGATCAGCGTCAGCAGCTGCGGATCCTTCGCGCGGAAAGCGGCGTGCAGGAAGACGTACAGGCTCGCCATGAGCAGCGCGCCGCCGGTGCGCGAGACGGTCTGCGGCAGGAACTGCGGATTCAGGAAGCCGTCCCAGAAGTCGTGGGTCTGCGGCCAGCGCCCGGGGTTCAGCATGAACGCGGTGATGCCGGTGATCAGCACCAGGCTGATCCAGGCCGCCGCCGCGTAGATCATGCCGATCCGCACGTGCGTCCGCGGCTCGAGCCGGTCCCAGTAGTAGTAGAAGACGAACGCCGCCACGAGTTCGATCACGAAGAACACATACTCGATCGCCCACCCGAAGACGAACGCGTGGATCAGCGTCTCGGTCGCCAGCGGCGACGCCAGCCCGATCGTCCACCAGATTCCCACCCCGGTGATCGCCCCGAACACCACCGTCAGCAGGATGAAGAACCGCGCATGATCGTGCAGGTAGTCGAGGTAGGCACGATTGCCCGTGGCGTGGGCGTGCCGCGTCTCGGCGGCCAGGAACAGCCCACCTCCCACGGCATACATCGACACATAGATGTGTACCGTGGAGATGAGCGCGATCAGCATCGGCGAGGTGAGAAACGGGACGTGCCACCACGGATAGTGCATGCGGAACCTCCTCGTCGGCGGCGCGGCAGGCGCGGGAGCGCGTCACGCGGCCGGCGAGGAGACCTTAACGCGGACCGGCTGGCTTGAAAACCCCTCGCATTGCCGGGCATTAGTTCACCGTCGCGTCACGCAGCGCCAGCCCGCCGCCCGCTCAGATCGCCAGCCCCCGTACCGCCGCGAAGCGCCGCTCGACGTCGGCCCAGTCGACGACGTTCCACCAGGCGGTCACGTAGTCCGCGCGGCGGTTCTGGTACTTCAGGTAGTAGGCGTGCTCCCAGACGTCGCAAACCAGGAGCGGCAGGGCGGCGCTCTGCATGGAGTTCTGGTGGTTCATGAAGGCGAGGGTGACCAGGGTGCCGAAGCCGGGATGCCAGGCCAGCACGCCCCAGCCGTTCCCCTCCACCTTCACGGCGGCCGCCGTCAGTTGTGCCTTGCAGGCGTCGAGGCTGCCGAAATCGTGGTCGATCCGCTGCAGCAGGTCCCCCTCGGGGCGAGGCTTCGCCTGGCCGGCCGCCCGCATGTTGTTCCAGAACACGACGTGGTTGTAGTGGCCGCTGCCGTGGAAGGCGACCTGGCGCATCAGTTTCTCGAGGTCGTCGAACCTGCCCTGGGCGCGAGCCTCGGCCAGCGCCTTCTCGGCGGCATTCAGGCCGTTCACGTAGGCGAAGTGGTGCTTGTCGTGGTGCAGGGTCATGGTCTGGGCGTCGAGGTGCGGCTCGAGTGCGTCGTAGGCGTAGGGGAGCGGCGGCAGCTGGTGCTCGCCGGGCGCGACGCCGCCCGCCGGCGGGGCGACGCCAGCGGCGGGGGCGCGAGCCGACACGGGATCGGCACGCAACAGCCCCGGCAGCACCAGAAGACTTCCGGTTGCGAGCGTCCGGCCCAGGAATTCACGTCGCGTCGACATGGGGATCGCCCTCCCTCCGTCGCCGGGCCACGGCCCCGCGACTCATTGATGACGGTAATCATTATCCGACTGTGGCATGCTAAGCGCGCCGACATCCTCCCGCCAGTCCGACCCCCTCCATCGCTCAAGCTCCACGGTTTCTTGACGATATCCACTCCGTCACCCCGAGCCGAGGGAGCGCAGTGGGCGACCGCGTCTGTATCCACGCTCTGGCCGTGCGGCTGGCAGCCTTCGCGCTCGCCGGCTGCCTGCTCGTGCCCGCAGCGGCCCGCGCCGTGCCACCCCCCGACTCCGGCGAGGACGACTCGGCTCGCGAACTGAACCTCCGCGCCGCTTTCGTCTTCAATTTCGCGCGCTTCGTGGAGTGGCCTCGCGAGGCGCTGCCCGACACCGCGAGTCTGCGCCTCGGCGTGTTCGCGCCGGACAAGGTCCCCGCCCCCTTCGCCGCGCTTCAGGGCCGGCGGGTGCGCGGGCATGTCGTGCACATCGTGCCGCTCGGTCCCGCCGACGATCCCTCGAACTGCCACCTGCTCTACTGCAACGAAGCCACCTCGGCGCAGCTGACCGCGCTGCTCGCGTGCACCCGCGGAACATCCGGTCCTGACTGTCGGTGAAGGCCGGGACTTCATGGACCGCGGTGGGATGATCGAGTTGCTGACGCGCGACAACCGGCTGCGCTTCCGGATCCGTCCGGGCGCCGCGCGCGCCGTCGGCCTGAGGGTCGGCGCCTCCCTGCTGCAGCTCGCCGACGAAGTGCTCGATCAGCCCCGGGAGGTGCCGCGATGATCCGTTTCCGCGACTTCCCGATCCGCATCAAGCTGATGTGCATCATCACCGTCACGACGGTCGCCGGGCTGTTGATCGTCGGCGCGGGCGCCGCCCTGCAGGACGTGCGCCATACCCGTCTGGATCGTTACCGCCACCTTTCCATGCTCACGGAGCTGATGGGCGCCAGCTGCGCGCCGGCCCTCGCCTTCGGCGACGTCGAGGATGCCAAGCGCCTCCTGGCCGGACTGAGCGCCGCGCCGCATCTCGAAGACGCCTACCTTTACGACACCCGGGGGCGCCTGTTCGCCACCTGGTTCCGCGGCAAGATACCCGAGGAGACCCCACGGCCGCCCAGGGAGGGCAGTTTGGCGCGCTCCGTGAACGGGTCGCTGATCATGTTCCGGCCGGTGATGCTGGACGGGGAACGGGTCGGCACGGTCTTCCTGCGCTCAGGCCTCGCCGATCTGCGCCAGCGGATCATGGCCCGGATCGGCGTGTTGCTGGCGCTGATGGCCGCGGCCGCCACGTGCGCCTTCCTGCTGGCGACGCGGCTGCAGCGGCTGATTTCGGAGCCGATCCTGGAGCTGGCCGGGACGGCGCGCCGCGTCACGAACGAACAGGACTACGCCGTCCGCGCGGTTCGCGTCACCGGCGACGAGACCGGCAGGCTGGTCGACGCCTTCAACGCCATGCTGGCGCGGGTGGAAGAGCGTGAGGCGTCTCTGACCGTGGCCCGAAAGATGGCTGACGCCGCCAGCCTGGCCAAGAGCCAGTTCCTCGCCAACATGAGCCACGAACTGCGCACGCCGCTCAACGGCGTCATGGGCATGACCTCGCTGCTCGAACAGACGACGCTCGACGACGAGCAGCGGGAGTATGTCACCTCCGTGGACGACTCGGCCCGCTGCCTGCTCGAGATCATCGACGCGATCCTCGAATACGTGCGGATCGAGTCGGGCCAGCTGCCGCGCGCGGTGGCCGCCTGCGACCTCGCGCAGGTCGTGCGCGCGGCGGCCGATCGCCAGATCTCGCCGTGTCGGGCGCGGGGCCTGCGGCTCGTCGTCGATTATGCCCCGGAGACGCCGCAACGGGTCGTGGCCGACGCCGACCGCATCACGCAGGTCCTGCACGGCCTGCTCGACAACGCGGTAAAGTTCACCCCCGCCGGCGGCGTCACGCTGGCCGTCCGCGCGCGACCGGTAAACCCGCGGCACGCCTGCTTCCATTTCGCCGTGACCGACACCGGCATCGGCATTTCGGCGGACCGGCTGGCCACGGTGTTCGACCGCTTCAACCAGGTCGACAACTCCCTGAGCCGCCCGTACGGCGGGGCGGGACTCGGGCTGGCGATCAGCCACCAGCTGGTCGCCTGGCTGGGCGGCACCATGGGAGCGGAGAGCGAACCGGGCCGCGGTTCGACCTTCTGGTTCGAGGTGACGCTCGAAGTGGCTGACGACGCCCCGTGCGACCTCGGCGGCTCCGACGGCGCCAACGCTGCCGCCACCGCTCACCCCTCGGCGAGCACCTCGGACAGCTGCTTCACGCTCTCCTCCGCCGCGAGCACCGCGCGGTAACGCGCCGAAGCCAGCGCCTGCAGACGACCGACGGACTCACGCCCAGCGACGCGGCGGCCTCCCGTTGCGTGGTTGAAGCCCCCCACGATCGCGAGGCAGCCAGGACCGCTCAAGACCGATCACCCTCCCCGCCCAGGCGCGCCCGGATGGCCGCCGGGTCAATCTCGTCGCGCCGCCACAGCAGCCGCCCCTCCATCCCCCCGGCCAGCGTGAGGGTCTGGCCGGAGGCATGGGCCGCGGCCAGCGGCGAGAGCAGGAAGGCGCACGCGGCAGCGATGTCGCGGGCGGCGGCGATGCGCCGCAGCGCCATGGTACGAACGACACCGGTAACGGCGGCGTCGTCCTGCAGCGCCTCCTCGGTCATGGGGCTGAGCGTCCAGCCCGGCTCGACCAGGTTGACCCGTCCATCGGGATCGATCCGCACGATCTCGTTCTTGCAGGAGAGCATCAGGCCGCGCAGGCCCGCCTTGGCCACGGCATAGGCGGCGTGCCCCGCCTCGCCGAAGCGGCCGGCCGTCGAGCCGATCAGCACCAGGCTCGAGCCGCGCGTCCCGCACGCGGCGACCTGCCGCTGGAACGCGCGCGCCGTCCAGACCGCGCCGAGCAGATCCACGTCGAGCACCTCGCGGATGCGCGCCGGCGTCTCGTCCCTCAGCGCCCGCGCCTCGGGCGGCCAGATGCCCGCGCTCGCCACGCAGCCGTGCAACGCGCCGAAGCGCGCCGCACCGGCGGCGAACAGCGCTTCCACGGCCGCCTCGTCCGTCACGTCCGCCGCGACGGCGATCGCGCGCGCTTCGAGCCCTCGCGCACCGATCCAGTCCTCGAGGCGGCCCATGCCGCCGCGTCCCTGCAGCACCAGGCGGCACCCCTCCGCGGCGAGCAGTTCGGCGCAGGCGAGGCCGATCCCGCTCGAAGCCCCGGTCACGACGATCGTGCGTCCGGTCAGACCGAGATCCATGCCGCTCCCTTCGCCGCGCTCAATCGCCGCGGCGGAACATGGAGGTGATCACCGGCAGGTCCTGCGGCGTGAGCGCGCGCGTGAACCACATCGCCGGCAGGTAGAGCAGAGTCGTCAGGCCGATCACCCCGAGCGTGCGGGCCCCAGCCGGCCGCGACCGGCAATGCGGTCCAGGTCGTACCCCAGCGGGGCGCGCACAGCTGCGCCAGACCGGCGGCGGTCAGCCAGGCGGCGCCCAGCGCCGCACTCGCGTGCACCAGCGAGCGCATGATCGGCAGGCGCAGCCCGGCGCGGCGCACGTACCACCAGTGCATGACGGTGCTCGTCGACCACGCTCGCCACGACCGCCACGCTCGCGCCGAAGTAGCCGAAGCGCGGGATCAGGATCACGTTCAGCCCCAGGTTGACGCCCAGCGACACCAGCGCGATCGCGATGAAGTCCCGCTCGCGGCCCGCCGTGAACAGCATGCGGTTGAGCACCGTCATCGCCGCCATGAACGGCAGCCCCCAGACGACGATGCGGAAGACGATGACCGAATCGCCGAAAGCGCTCTCGCCCTTGGCGAGCCACATCGTCAACGGCGCCGCGGCCAGCGCGCACAACAACGTCAGCGGCAGCACGATCAGGTGCAGGAAACGGAGCGAACGCTCGCTGATCCGCTCGAATTCCGGACGCCCGACCGCGGCCGCCCGCACCATCGCGGGGAAGAGCGCGGTGGCGAACTGGGCCGGCACCATGGCCAGCACGTCCAGGCCCCGGTGGCCCAGGGTGTAGACGCCGACCGCGGAACTGTCCCGGAACGCGCGCAGCAGCGGGGTATCGATCTTGACGTAGAGGATGCCGAAGGTGGTGGACAGGAAGACCGGCCACGACAGCGCCGCCAGACTGCGCCAGTGCGCCGCCGGCACCCCTCGTGACCCGCCGGCCGCCGCACCCAGGGACCGGTGCGCAGCAGCATCAGCGGCACCATGACGACCAGCCGCACCACCTTGCTCGCCACGTTGGCCCAGATGACCCCCATCACGCCGAAGCCGGCGTCGAGCCACCAGATGGCCAGCGCGAAGTAGGCCACGGCGGAGGCGATCTGGCCCCACATCTGGCTCTCCGCCATGTCGTGCGCCTGCAGGACGCCGTCGCACGACATCGCCGTCGCCTCGAGCAGGATGCCCAGGCCCATGATCAGCAGCGCCTCGCGCTGCAGCGCGCCGAAGTCCGAGGCCCAGACGTAGCCGAGCAGCAGGACGTAGCAGACCAGACCGAGCACGAGGCGGATCTGCAGCGCCGCCCACATGATCGGCAGCGTCATCCGCCGTTCACGCGCGATTTCCCGCGTGATCAGGCTGCCGAGTCCGTAGTTGGCGACGACCAGCAGGATGGAGGCGACGTCGATGGCGAGGTTGGCCACGCCCACGCCCTCGGGGCCGAGCGTCCCGCTCATCTTGCGGAAAACGAAGACCGACAGCAGGCGGCCCGACATCAGGCCGACAGTCAGGAAGACGGTGTTCCTGGCGACGGTGCGGGTGGAGGCCACGGTTGCTCCTGCCGGGAGACGTCTTTCCGGCGTCCGCTGAAGGCGGCCGGCGGCGCGGACGCGGTGATGCTAACTCAGAAGAGCCAGCCGGTCACGGCCGTAAACACCGGTCCGCCGCCGGCATCCAGGGACCACGCCGCGTCCAGACGCACCACTTCCGCGCGCGCGGCGCGGGTGGCGCCGAGGCGCAGGCCGACGCCCGCCTCGTGACGCGCCTCGCCGAGGCCGCGCGGCTCGCCGCGCCACCAGGCGGCGCCGCCGGCGTAGAAGGCCGCCAGTCCGACCGATAGAATCCGAGCAGTTCGTTCGACAACGGCCACCCCTGCTCGAGATTCCAGCGGGCGAGGCGGTCGCCCGCCATGCCGTCGTAGCGCGAGAGTCCGCAGGCCGCGCGTCAGGCCGAGAGTGAACGCCTCGCGGCCGCAGAGTCGGTCGCCCCAGGCCGCCTCCGCGCTGATGCGGGTCAGTCCGGCCGGCCCCTGCCCGAACCAGCCGGCGACCGCGTCGACCCGGGCCGCGCGGGTCGCCGCCGCGCCGCCAAGCGTGGCGCGCCCCTCCGCCTGCACGGTGAGGAAGCCGCCCGCCACGCGCGACCAGTCGCTGGCCGTCCATTCCAGCAGCGCCGCGTCACGCGCGGAACCGAACGCCCGTCCGGCCCAGGCGACCTGGAAACGGAAGGCGGGGTCGAGCGGCACGTCTTCCACCGCGCCGTACTTGAGCAGGTAACGCGCCTTCGTCCAGCGCCGCCCCACGCTCTGCACCACCGCCAGCGGCCCCAGCCGCGGCTCGGCGTCGAGCCGCAGCGGCGTGCCGTCCGCGAACAGGAACCCGACGTCGATGATGCGTCCGTCCGAGAGCGCCAGGTCGGGGCCGGTCGCCGCATAGTCGACGTCGTCCGCCAGGAACCCGCCGCCCACGCGCCAGACCCGGCCCGCCCGGGCGCCCCGCCACCCGCCGCAGGAGCGTCAGCCGCAGCCACGACTCGGCGTACGGGATCGCCGCCCAGAGACTGGCCGTCGCGCGCCGGATCGACGCCGGCCGGCCCGGCGTGGCTCAGGTAAGAAGCGCGGCGCCGGGCCTGGTCGAGCCGCGCGCGCCTCCAGCGCCCAGGGGTCCGCCAGTTCGTAGAACGGCTGTTCGACCGCCAGCGTCGTGACGTGACCGTCGCTGAGGTGGGCGGCGACCAGCCCGACGCGCCACCGGCTGCCGAACACGCGGCGGCTGCGCCACCCCAGCGAGGCGGAGCGCCGGTCCTCGTCGCGCCCCACGCCGACCGAGAGCTGGGTGCCGTAGCCGAGGAAGTTCTCGTCCTCCAGCAGCGACGCTCCAGCGCTGCTCGCCGTCCGAGGAGCGCGCGTAGGCGAGCTGGGGCTGCAACGACCAGGTCTCCCGCGCGCGCACGCGGACCTCCACCCCCCCGCCGGCCAGCGTGTCGCCCACCGCCACGCTGACCTCGGTGAGATAGCCGAGGCCGCGCAGATTGCGCTCCGTCTCGGCCAGCCGCGCGGCGTCGAGCGTGTCGCCGGGAGCAAACAGCAGTTCGCGCCGGATGATCCGCTCCCGGGTGTCGACGTGCAGGGCGTTCAGGCTCCGCCGCACCACCCGCACCAGACCGCGCGACCCCGCCACTTCCGACGCCGCGTAGATGTCATCGACGGCGACCGTGATCCGTTCGATCCGCAGGGGCGTGGCCGCGGCGAGCCACGGCAGCCCTGTCAGAAACGTGACAACGACGGCAGCGATACAGACACGATGACATGACACGAGCGGAGCCCGGAATCTCTCCAGCCCCCGCCCCCGCGACCTGTTCGTGACTTCATGTGTCATAAGAACAATGATTTCATGATATTACACTGCCGTTTCCGATCACGCCCCGAGCGGCACGCCCCTTGATATTCCCCGCGCCGTGGGACACGGAACCGGCAACCAGACCGTGCGGCTCCGGCCCCGATCCCAGAACCAGGATGATAACGCGGCCCCGCCCCGCGGAGCCAGCGCCAAACGTGAAGAAACCAGGAGGCAGCAACATGATGACCGGTCTGATGCCCTTCCGTCGCCTCGACTCCCTCTTCGATGGCATGTTCGACCCGCGCACCGACGCCCGCGGCTGCGGGGACGGCTGCGCCCAACTGCTCCCCCGGGCCGACATCCTCGAGGGCGAGCGCGAATTCCGCATCGTGATGGAGTTGCCGGGCGTGTCCCGCGAGGAGCTCGCCATAGAGATCGAGGGCCAGACCCTCACGGTCACCGCGCGCCGCCAGAGCCCGCCGCCGGAAGGGTTCAGGGTCCTGCACGGCGAACGGTCCGCCAAGGCCGAGTTCCGCCGCACCTTCACCCTCGGGCGCGGCGTCGATCCCGCGCGCGTGGAGGCCCGCATCGAGCAGGGAATCCTGCACCTGACGCTCGGCAAGACGGAGCAGATGCTGCCGCGCAAGATCGAAGTCCAATAACACCGACGGCTGCCGCCGCCTCCCGCCGGCGGCCGGAACGGGATGGGGGCGTCGAGCCTGCCTCGGCGCCCCCTCCCACGCCGCCCGGCCCGCGGGTCCGCACCGGGCATTCGGCATGCCCACCCGCGGAGCCTGCGGCTGGACGCGGATCACCTCATGACAACCTGGAATGTCCCGATTGTGGCCGCGCTGCCATCACGACCGGCCGCGGCGAAAAATGACTTGCGTCCGGCACAAGTCGGAGCGGGCTGACATCCTGTTGTGGGGGGCGCTTCGTGGGAGATGCAACTCGATATGGAAACGCCTCCACGAGGTCGCTCGCGCGCGCACGGACGATCGTGCGCCCGCGAGCTCCTCGTGCTCCAGCATCGGCGCCAGCAGCGGACAACCACATGGATCGGTACACCCGGACCACTCGCCGGGCCACGGTCCTGCGGGTCGGCTGGCTGCGCCGTCTCAGTTGGCCGACCTCACGGGACGGAACCCGACCGTGAGAAGTGCGCCGCCCGGGTCGGTGTTGCCCCGGTAGGCCGAGCGGCAGCCGCGCGCGTCGGCGAACCAGTATCCACCGCGGATCACCCGGTTGGAGCCCGTCCCCGGACCCACCGGATCCGTCACGGTTCCACTATAGTCGCCGTACCAGTCGTTGCTCCACTCCCACTCGTTGCCGTGCATATCGTACAGGCCGAAAACGTTTGCCGTGTAGCTTCCCACGGGCACCGAATAGCCGACGAACGACCCGGCCGAGCACCCAATGTAAGGAAGTCTTCCGTCGTAGTTCGCCTCGACGCCGCCGGCCAGGCAGGACCCCGTGCTGAATGGGGTCTGAGTCCCCGCCCGACACGCGTACTCCCACTCCGCCTCTGTCGGCAGGCGGTACCCCGTGGCAGCATAAGGGTTGCCGCTGTTGCACTGCCAGGTGCTGTGGTTGTACGCCCGCGGCAGCCCCCGCTGCAGGCTGAGCCAGTCGCAGTACGCCACCGCCCCGTGCCAGGACACGTACTTGACCGGGTGGGTCGGGTTGGTGCAGCTGAAGACTCCGGCGCTGAAGGCCATTTCGTAGTTTCCTTCGCCCAGAGTCTTCAGGTGCTGGGTGGAACCGTCCAAATGGTCGACCAGGCTATTGCTCGTGGCCGTCGCATAACCTTGATCGTACGCCCACTGCGCCAGCTCCATGTACTGCAGGTTCGTCACCTCGGTGGTCTGGACGTAGATGCTGTGAGTCAACGTCACCTGATGCTCGGTCTCATTGGTGAAGCGTAACGGCTCGGTCGTCGGGCTGCCCATCATGAAGGTGCCGGAGGGAACCGATGCGAAGCAACCCGGGCAGTATTGCCCCGCAAACGTCACGACACCGTCAAGGGTCAGCGCCTGCGTTTCCGCCGCAGGACTCGGTGTCGTCCACCCCTCCACCGACTCCCAGGTCAGCGTGTAGCTGCCCGCCGCCACGTCCGCAAGCGTCGTGTCGCCATCGGCGGACAGGGTGAAGCCGTTCGGCCCCGCGATCTGCCAGGCCGCGCCGATGCTGTTCGGCTCGGGGTTGATCGTGATCGTGCCCGTCTGGGCCACGTACGTTCCCGTGAACGTCAGCGTCCCGTTCGCCGCCAGCGTCTGTGTTTCCGCCGCCGGACTTGGCGTCGTCCACCCCTCCACCGACTCCCAGGTCAGCGTGTAGCTGCCTGCCACCACCCCCGCAAGCGTCGAGTCGCCCTCGGCGGACAGGGTGACGTTGTTCGGCCCCGTGATCTGCCACGGCGCGCTGATGCTGTTCGGTTCGGGGTTGATCGTGATTGCGCCGACCTGCGGTGCAACGAGATTATCATTGTCATCATCGCAGCCGACCGTGATCGCGAACACCAGAATCAACAACCCGAACATGCACGCAAATTTCGCTCGCATAGCCCCCCCCATTCATCGGTGCCCCTCCAAATGCCCACCGCTATCCAAAATAACCTTTTCCCCCGCCAGATTTCTACTGAATTCCGCTCTTGAATAGCAAATTCGGACAGGCCCCGACCAGCCGCCGAACCAGGCCCCCCGTTGCTGTCCAACATCTCACCACGCCAATTCCAACTGCACCGTTTCCGGAATTTCCGGCGGCGCCCAGAACGGATCATCATCTCCTCACGACGAACCGAAGGAAGCCAAAGTGCCCGAAGAGCGGTTGGCCAACCACCAGGACATACGCCGACGGATCCGCCGGACCCGCGCCCGACTATTCGTGGCTGGCTGACCTCCAGGAGCTGCGCTGAATCCGGCATACCGCCATCGTCATATATTTATATTTTACTTGCGCTTGCTGATTACTTTCGCTATGTTTTCGCCATCCATCCTCTCCCCCGCCATCCTCCCGGAAAAGCGAGCTCTGATGGCCAGCTTCACCCTGCCCGATTTCGCCGCCGGCCTGCCCGCCGCGCAGGTCGATGCCGCGTTGCGCCAGGCCCTGGGCGCCTGCGACCGGGCCCACAAGTGCGCCGTGCTCTGGTTCGCCGAGGTGCAGCGCCGCGGCCTGTACCGCCAGCTCGGCCACGCCAGCCTCCAGCTGTACGCCACCCAGGCGCTCGGCTTCACCGACAACCGCTACTACCAGTTCAAACGACTCGCCGCCGACCTGGACCGCTTGCCGGTCCTGCGCGAGGCGGTCGAGACGGGCGAGATCGGCTGGACCAAGGCCCTGCAGGTCGCCCGCGTGGCGACCGCGGCGACCCAGGCCGCGTGGGTCGCGAAGGCGGCCACGACCGGCCGGCGCGAGCTCGAACTGCAGGTGAGACAGGCGCGGAAGCGCCGACCCGCGGCGCCGGCGGCGCAGCTGGACTTGGGCGCGGCCGCGCAGCCGGACTTCGGCACTGCGGCGCAGCTGGACTTCGACGCTCCCGCTCAACCGGCCTTCGGCGCCCCCGCGCAACCCGTCGCCGACCCGCCGACCACCATCAGCCTGCGGGCCGATGGCGTCCGGCTGGCGCGATTCGAGGCGCTGGTCGAGAAGGCGCACAAGCTGGGCCTCGTGCCGGCCGGCGCCGACAGGCTCGATCTGGTGCTGGCAGCGATGGAGTCCCTGGTGTCGGCCGCGGGCGGCGAACGCCCGCAGCCGGCCGGCCCCGCCGCCCAGATCGTCGTCCGGCAGTGTCCCGATTGCGAGCGCGCCGCGGTCACGACCAGCCGCGGCGAGCAGCGACTTGCTCCGGCGCAACTGGAGGCGCTGACCTGCGACGCGCGCGTGCAAGGCCGGGCAGGCCGAACCGCGCGACCATCCCGCCGTCCGTGCGCGCCGCCGTGCTCGCGCGCGATCGGCATCGTTGCGCGACGCCGGGGTGTCGATCGGCGCACTTTCTCGAGGTCCATCATGTGATGCCGCGCGGCCGGGGGGGAACGAACCGGGCGGAAAACCTGATCACGTTGTGCAGCCGGTGTCATCGGTTCGTGCATGAAGGCGGCGGGGCACTTGCGGCGACAATTGCGCCGGCACTTGCCCCCGGCACCTGCTCCCCGGCACCTGCACCGACGCCCCGGCGCAAATCGGAGCGGGCTGACGTCTGTGGGGGGCGCTTCGTGTGGTGGGGATGTAGCTCGATATGGAAACGCCTCCGGGGTCGCTTTGGGGTCGCTTTCGCCGCGCGCCCGGATGAGCGCGCGGCCGCGATCTCCTCGTACTCCAGCACCAGCGCCAACCGCGGGAAAGCCAGGCCTGCCACCGCCGCAGTTTGGCGAAAGGCCCTTACCCTGCTGAGAGCCCGACAAAAAGGTCGCCCTGATGTTGCGGAGTCTCGCCTCTGCATGCGGCTGTTGAATTCTCCCGGCCTTCCTCTATATTGGCGGCATGAAACTCATCACCTTCCGCCAGGGATCCGCCGCGCGACCGGGCCTCGCTCTCGATGACGGCATCGGGCTCGACCTGCTCGGCGTCGATCCGTCGCTGCCGCCGCGCTGGAACGAGATCCTGCCCGACCCCGCGCTGATGGCGCGGGTGCGCGCGCTCGGCGAGCGCGCCCGCCAACAGGGAGAGCTGCGGCCGGCCACGGCGCTGTTCGCGCTGGACGGGGTCACGCTGCTGCCGCCGATTCCCGAGCCGGTCGAAGATCGTGGCGGTCGGGCTGAACTACCGCGACCACGCCGAGGAGCAGCACATGCCGGCGCCCGCGGCGCCGCTGCTGTTCGCCAAGGCGCCGTCGTGCCTGCAGGGGCCGTACGGTCCGATCGAACTCGACCCCGGGCTTGACCAGGTGGACGCCGAAGCCGGAGCTCGCGGTGGTCATCGGCCGTGGGGGCCGCGCCATCGCGCGGGAAAACGCCCGGGAGCACATCGCCGGGTATATGTGCTTCGACGATGTTTCCGACCGTCGGGCGCAGAAGTCCGAGAGCCAGTGGT
>CAVYVY010000013.1:0-10184 GCA_963772145.1 uncultured bacterium | reverse complement strand
CCTCTCCCCGGTGCATTTGGATCATCCGGTCGGCCAGACCCTTGTGCAGGGCTTCAAGACCGGGGGCGAAGCCGGAGGCCGGTGTTTTGCGGCTGCCGAGCTCCACCTTGATGGTTTTCTTCCCGCCGTCGCGCATGACGACGACCGACGCCCGGTCGCCCGGCTTCGCGTCGCGGACGGCGCTGGTCAATTCGCTGGCGTCGCTCACGCGCCGGCCGTCGAAGCTGACGATGACGTCGCCGTCCTGCAGGCCGGCGGCGGCGGCCGGCGAGTCGTCGACGACCCGGTTCACGAGTGCTCCCTCGCCGTCGCGCAGGTCGAGGGCTTTCGCCATCTCCGCGTCGACGTCCTGCAGTTCGACGCCGAGCCAGGCCTGGGTCGGGGTTGCCGGCGGTTCGGGGGCTTCCGGCGGGGCCGGGGGAGCGAGGCGGCGGGGCGCGGCGGCGGCTCCGCCGGCCATGGCGAGCGTCAACAGGCCCGCGATCGCCAGAACGGCCGGCCACGGGCCGGTCATGATTCTCCTGCGCATGATGGACTCCTCTCAAAGGGTAGGCGACCGTCGGGGGGTCCGGCTGGACGGGAAGGGAAACCCCGGCCGACGGACCGGGGTTCCCATAAACCGGTCGCGAAGCCGACGCCGTTTCAGTCCGGCAGCGGCTGGGTGATGGTGAAGGCGCCGCGCAACTCGCCGGGGGCGAAGCCGACCGCCCTGTCCTCGGGGTAGAGCTGACGGATCTTCGCCATGAGCAGCGTGTCGATCGCCGCGCCGTGGCATTTCACGCACGCCTCGCCCATCGGGATCGCCTTGAGATAGCGGTAGGCGCGCTTCCCGTCGGGCTGCGTCACGACCTCGCCTTTCTCCATGCGGATCAGGCTTTCGCCGGCCTTCTGGCGCACCGCGAACTCGGTTAGCCCCTGCGCCTCCCAGGCGTCGGGGGCGTTGGCGGCGTTGCGCACGCGCGGGCCGGTGCGCCCGACCTGTCCAGCCGGTTTCCGCGCCGAGGCGCGCCGCGATCTCGGGGGCCTTGTCCCGGCAGACAGCGATGGCGCCCGCCGGGCCCCCCTCCTTGAGACCTTTGACCAGCTCCGCCCTCAGCGCCGCCTGGAAATTGTCCGTGGCGGCGCGGGCCGCCGCGGCCCGCTCATCGGCGGCGCGGGCCACGGCCGTGCCGAGCGCGGCGATCGCCAGCAGGCAGACGATCGTCAGGCCCCGTCTCCGTGTCGCTGTCTTCATCCCGCACCTCCTGTCGTGCCGCCGCCCGTTTCCGCGAGCCACGGCGTGTGAAGGGCGCCCGCTTCCGGAGAATCGAGCCGCCCTCAGCCATGATCGTACACGCTCAGTCCCTTGATGTTGACGAACTCGCGCAGCCCCTGGTGGGACAGCTCGCGGCCGAAACCACTCTGCTTGATGCCGCCGAACGGCAGGCGCGGGTCGGACTTGACGATGCTGTTGACGAAGACCGCTCCCGCCTCGAGGCGACGCGCCACGCGCTCGCCGCGTGCGAGGTCGCGGGTCCAGACGCTCGCGCCGAGTCCGAAGGGGGTGTCGTTGGCCACGGCGATCGCCTCCGCCTCGTCCCGCACCACGAGCACCGGCGCCACCGGTCCGAAGACCTCCTCGCGCGCCGCCCGCATGGCCGGCGTCACCCCGGCCAGGACGGTGGGGGCGTAGAAGAAGCCGGGTCGGTCGAGTGCGCGGCCGCCCGTGACGAGCCGGGCTCCCGCCGCGAGGCTGTCGGCCACCTGCGCGGCGATCTCCTCGCGGGCGGCCGCGTTCACCAGCGGGCCGACCTGCGTCCGCTCGTCCAGCGGATCGCCCACGACGAGTTGCGCCGCCAGTTCGCCGAAGCGCGCCGTGAACGGCGCCGCCAGGGATGCGACGACGATGAAACGCTTGGCCGCGATGCAGCTCTGGCCGGCGTTCAGCAGGCGGCCCCGCACCGCCTGGCGCGCGGTGAATTCGAGGTCGGCGTCGTCGAGGACGATGAACGGGTCGGAACCGCCCAGTTCCAGCACGACCTTCTTCAGCGCCCGTGCGGCCGCCGCGGCGATCCGCACGCCGGCCCCGGTGCTGCCGGTGAGGGAGACACCGGCGATCAGGTCGCCGGCGACCAGCTCGGCCACGGTGGCGTGGTCCGCGAAGACGGCGCGGAAGACATCGCGCGGAAAGCCGGCCTCGCGGCAGGCCGCCTCGATCGCGAGGGCGCAGCCCGGCACGTTGCTCGCGTGCTTGAGCAGGCCCGCATTGCCGGCCAGCAGCGCCGGCACGGCGAAGCGGAAGGCCTGCCAGAACGGGAAGTTCCACGGCATGACCGCCAGGATGACGCCAAGCGGCTCGCAGACGACGCGGTGCTGCCGGCCGTCTGCGGCGACCTCTTCCTCGCGCAGCCAGGTCGCCGCGTTGGCGGCGCAGACCTCGCACAGCCAGGCGCACTTCTCCACCTCGGCGCGCGCCTCGGTGATCGGCTTGCCCATCTCCAGCGTGATCAGCCGGGCGTGTGCCGGAAGGTTTGCGCGCAGGGCGCCGGCCAGGCGCAGGAGCAGAGCGGCCCGTTCAGGCAGGGGTACCTCGCGCCAGGCGCGCTGCGCTTCGCGCACGCACGTGGCGACGCCCGTGACCTCCGTCGGCGGCATGGTCTCGTAAGCGCCGGTCGCCTCGCCCGTGGCGGGATTGATGGTCTCGATACGCACGTCGGCATGCTAGCACGACCGGCCCCGGACGGCCACGCCGACCGGAGCCGGTCCGCTCAGGCTTCGCCCCCGCAGGCGCAGCGGCCGAAGCCGCAGCCGGCGTAGTGGACGCGGACCGCCGGCAGACGGAGCAGACGCTCCATGCCGTCGTCATCCTCCATGGCGCGGCCGAGGAGATCGAGCCAGAAGCTGACGTTGCTCGTGGCGCAGGCGGCATCGGCCGGCACGAGCGCCGCTTCGATGGCGCCGAGATCGCACCCCACCTCGCAACTCGAGAAACAGCCCGAGGAGATCTTGACCCGCCCTGCATCGAGCTGGCCGGACAGGCTGGCCGGCAGGGTCGCGCCGCGGTTGCGCAATTCGTCCGCCCAGGCGGCCAGCACGGCCCAGCGCAGGCCGTACCGCTTCAGGACCGCGACTTCGACGCGGATCTGCGCGTCGCGTCTCTTCTCATCCGACATTTCTGTCCCCTGTTCATGGCAGTCTGGATCAATGTCGGCGAGGTTCTGTCGTATTGAGTGTACCCCAGCCGGGGTGCGGGAGGCAACCGGGGGAGGTCCGGTTTCAGCAAGAACAACGGGCAGATGAAGTTGCATTCCGGATGGAGGGACGGAGGCCGCGCGGGCGGGTCACGGCAGGCGGCGCAGGAGCGGCCAGCGCCACCAGGCGAAGCCGGCGAACAGCAGCAGCAGCGCGGCGCCGCCCGCCACGGCGGCGGGTTCTCCCCAGCGGTGTGCGGCGAAGCCCGAGGCGAGGGCGCCGATCGGCATGCTGCCGAAGAACACCATGGTGTAGATGCTCATCACGCGGCCGCGCAGGGCGTCGGGCAGGCGCGTCTGCAGGAGGGCCAGCGTGGTGTTCACGATCACCATGAAACTCCAGCCGACGCCCACCAGGGCCGCCGCAGCGGCCGGCAGCCAGCGCAGCACCGCGAACAGCAGCAGGGTGAGCGGCAGCAGGATGGTGCCGAGCGTGAGCAGCCGGCCCCGGAAGCGACGCCGGCCGAGCGCCGCGATCATGAGGGCGCCGACCAGCGCGCCCGCGCCGCGCGCCGACAGCAGGGCGCCGTTCAGCCGGACCCCGCCGTGCAGGATGTTGACCGACCAGGCCGGCATCAGCGTGACCAGCCCGACCGCGATCACGCTCACGACGCCGACCGTGGCCACGAGCGCGCGCGCCGTGGCGTCGGCGCCCATGTACGCGAAGCCCTCCCGCAGATCGGCCAGCACCGACGCGCGCGGCGGGGCGGGCCGCGCGCCGTGCAGTCGCATCAGCAGCAGCCCGCCGATGACCGCCAGATAGGAGACGCCGTTGATGGTGAAACACCACGCCGGTCCGAGCCAGGCGTACACGGCCCCGCCGATGGCCGGCCCGACGACGGTGGCCGCGTTGAACATGGTGGAATTGAGCGCGATCGCGTTCGTGAGGTCCTCGCGCGCCACGAGATCGACCACGAGCACCTGCCGGGCCGGAGCGTCGAAGGCGTTCACCACGCCGCCGCAGAGGGCCAGCGCCAAAATGTGCCACGGCCGCACGGCATCCGCGAACACCAGCGCGGCCAGCACGCAGGCGAGCAGCATCATCGACGCCTGCGTGGCGATGATCAGACGCCGCCGCGACACGCGGTCGGCGATCACCCCGCCATAGAGCGTGAACAGCCAGGCCGGCAACCCCGCGGCGAAACCGACGTAGCCGAGATAGGTCAGTGAATGTGTGAGCTGGTAGACGAGAAAGCCCTGCGCGGCGCTCTGCATCCACATCCCGGTGAGCGACACGAACTGGCCCCCGAACCACAGCCGGTAGTCGCGGTGGCGCAGCGCCGCGAAGGTCTCGCGGAGGGTCGGGGCTGACGATGACGTCGGGGCGGACATCCTTCATAGATAGGCTGGCCGGGGGTGAAGGAACAGCATTCTTCGGTTCGCCGGTCCTCAAAAACCCTGCCCCGCTCCCCAGGGTCATGATCGCTGTGTTGAGCCCGCTTCTTCGTCCTTTCCTTCGTCGAGCATCACGAGTTCGCGGTTGACGTGTCGCAGCGCGGCGTCAGACGAATTGGCTATTGCGGCGCCGTTGAACTGGGCGTACAATTGAGCGTACCGTAGGAGGTACGTTAAAATGAAGATTCCGGACATCATTCCAGTAACCGATTTGCGGCAGGACGCGGCCGCGATTCTTAAGAAGCTCCAGGGTTCGTCTGGTCCCCTCGTAGTCACGCAGCGTGGCCGCGCTATTGCGGTAATTCAAAGTATCGAGGCCTACGAGAAGTCTGAGCACGAGCGAGAGCTGTTGCACTTCCTGGCCGTTGGCGAAAAGGAAATCGCCGGAGCCCATGGGCACACTCTGGCCAGCGTGATGAAAGAAGCCGACGAATTGCTCAAGGGCTGCGAATAGTGAAGGTGAAATTCACACCGTCGGCTCGCGCACAATTTCTCGAGGGATTGGAGTACATCCGACAGGACAGCCCCACGGCTGCGCGTCGATTTCGCGAAAAGGCCGAGACGGTGTTGCGAAGGCTGCAGGAATTCCCGGAATCAGGCCGCTCAATACCGGAGTTCCCCGGGCTGCCTCATCGCGAAGTGATCGTTAGGCCGTACCGCTTCTTCTATCGAATTGTCGGGAAGACTGTCTGGGTTGTGGCGGTTTGGCATGGCGCACAACTGCCCGAAGGGCCGGGCCACTGATGTCCGTCATCCAGAGAATGCACGTCGCTGGCGCCCGGCGATGGGGTAATCTTCCGGCATGAAGCCTCGTGCCACGGGAGCGTCTGGCGCTTCGCCGCTCATCCGCACTCTGCCCCCCGGCACCTGCGTGCTGCGCCTCGATCCGCGCAGCGGTCCGGGCGGCTGGCTCGTCTGCCGCGCGCCGCGCGGCGCGGTGGTCGCGCGGACGGCCGCCGAGGTGCCTGACCTGCTGCGGGAGGTGGCGGCGCAGACGGCCCGCGGGCAGGTCGCGGCCGGATTCGTGGCGTACGAGGCGGCCCCGGCGTTCGATGCCGCGCTGACGGTCCGGACGCCGCGCGGTGCGGGTCCGCCCGCCGGAGCTCCGGCCGCGCCGGCGGGTCCGCCCGCCGCCTGGTTCGGCTTCTATGACGCCGCGCAACTGCGCGTCCGGCCGCCGGCCGCGCGCCGTGCGGCCGTCTGGAGCGCCGAGCCGTGGCGCCCCACCCTGTCGGCCGGGGCGCACGCGGCGGCGGTGGCCCGCGTGAAGGAGCACATCGCCGCCGGCGACACCTACCAGGTCAACCTGACCTTCCGTCTGCGGTCGCGTCTGCGGGGGGATCCGTGGGCGTTCTGCCTCGCCCTGCAGCGCCGGCAGCGGTCCGGCTGCGGCGCGTTCGTCGACACGGGGGAGGACGTGGTGGTGTCGGCGTCGCCCGAGCTCTTCTTCCGGCTCGACGGCGAGCGCATCGTGACGCGACCGATGAAGGGCACCTCCGCGCGCGGACGCGACGCGGCGCACGATCGCCGGCTGGCCGCGCGCCTGCGCGCCTCTGCCAAGGAATGCGCGGAAAACGTCATGATCGTCGACATGATGCGCAACGATCTGGGGCGGATCGCGCGGCTGGGCAGCGTCGTGGTGGAGCGGCTCCTGGCGGTGGAGCGCTACCCGACGGTGTTGCAGATGACCTCCACCGTGGCGGCGCGCACCGGCGCGTCACTGCCCGACCTCTTCGCCGCGCTCTTTCCCTGCGCCTCCGTCACCGGGGCGCCGAAGTCGAGCACCATGGGCATCATCGCCAACCTCGAGCCGACGCCGCGCGGCGTCTACACCGGAGCCGTGGGTTGCGTGCTGCCGGGCCGACGCGCGCAGTTCAACGTGGCCATCCGCACGGTCCACGTGACCGCGGCGACCGGCGCCGCGGAGTACGGCGTCGGGGGGGGCATTGTCTGGGATTCCACCGCGAAGGCCGAGTACGCCGAATGTCTGGCGAAGGCCGCCCTCCTCAGCCTGCCCTGACCCGCGGCTGATCTGCGGAGCCGTTTCTGCAGGCCTGGGAAGCGTTTGCGCGCCCCGGGCGGGAGGACGCGCTGGTATCGCCGGGCGGCGAGGGCTACCTTGACCCGCGCACCGGCGCGTTGCCGGCCGCGGAGGGAAGGGGTCAGACAGGTGGGGGAACTGTTCGCGCTGGGCGCCGCGGTCGTCTGGGCGCTGGCGATGATCATGCTCAAGAAAGCGGTCGATACGGTTTCACCGTTCGCGCTGAACCTGTACCGCGTGGTCGTGTCGTCGGTGATGTTCGTCGTGACGTTGGCGGTCATGGGCACGGCGCCGTGGGGCGTGGCTCCGCTACGGGACTGCCTGATCCTCGTCGCGAGCGGCATCATCGGCATCGCCCTGTCCGACACCCTGTTCCACGTCGGGCTGGACTACATGGGGGCCGGGCTGACGGCGATCGTGGACTGCCTCTACTCACCGTTCGTCGTCCTGCTCGCCTTCCTCTGGCTCGATGAGCGGCTCACCGTCTGGCAACTCGTCGGCATGGTCCTGGTCATCGCGGGTTTGCTGATCGCCTCGGGACACGCGCCGCCGCCCGGCGCCACCCGCCGGCGGCTGGTGATCGGCTTCGTCTGCGGGGCGCTGGCCATGCTGACGGTGGCGATCGGCATCGTCATCGCCAAGCCGACCCTCGAGCGGGTGCCGGTCATCTGGGCCACCGCCATGCGACAGTTCGGGGCGCTGGCCGTGTTGGCGCCGGTGGCCGTGATCTCGCGGAATCGTCGTATCCACCTGAACGCCCTGCGTCCGAGCCGCGCCTGGCGCCACCTGCTGCCGGCCGCGGTTCTCAGCTCCTACCTCGCCCTGATCCTCTGGATCGCCGGCATGAAGTTCACCCGCGCCGGCGCGGCGGCCATCCTCAACCAGACGAGCACCATCTTCGTGCTGATCCTCGCGGCCGTTCTGCTGCACGAACCGTTCACCCGGCGGAAGATCGCCGCCTGCCTGCTGGCTTGTGGCGGCATCGTCATGGTCACGCTGGGCTGAACAGGGGGAGGCGCGTCAGGGCCGGGCTGGTGCGCGCGCGGTGCGCCGCGGTGGCGAACCAGAGCAACGGCAGCGCCGTGAACCGGGCTGCCTGTCTGCGGTTATCCCTGCCGATTCAAGGAACCGGCAAAATAGAGGGGGATGAAGCGTAGCCGCTGTTCAGGCAGCTCTGCGAAGGGGGCGCAGGAAAGGACGATGCCGTCCCGGCAGCCCGGATGGTCTTTGAGTAGCTGGTGGAGGCTCTTCAGGCTGCCCGCACTCCCGCTCTTCACTTCGACAGGCTGGATTCCGTTGTGCAGTTCCACGAGATAATCCACCTCGGCGGTGCTGTTCTTGGACTCGCGCTTCCACCAGTGGGGTTCATGGCCCGGCAGGGAGGCGGCGAGTTCCTGCCCGACAAACTGTTCGGCCAGGGCTCCCCGATAGATGGCCAGCAGATCCTGTTGCGCCCATTCATCGGTGGCGGTGCGGTTGCAGACAGATTGCATCAGCCCGATGTCGCCCAGGATCGTTTTGATGCGGGGAGTCGCCATACAACTCAAGGGGAGCCCGTCCGCCGAGGCGGCATAGACAGGACGCAGCAAACGGGCCGTCGACCACATCTTTAAGAATTACCATGGGTGTTTCTTTGTTTGTGATTGAGAAATACCAATGGTGTTTTGGGTGGAGGGCTGAAGGCATGCTCCCGCGAGTGCCGGGTCGCAATACCGGCGGTTCCAGCGCGGTCCCCCTGCATTCTTACAATCGCCCAAGGATCCGGCCGATATCCTCGATAAAGATGTCGTAGTACCCATCCCCAGGGTACGAAGAATCTTCTCGCAACGGCTGCCCCAATCCCGCGTCGCCGAGCAGCGGCTTGATCTCGCGCGCCAGCCGTCGCCACTCGGAGGCCAGCAGCGGCTCATCGAGGTGTTCCTGCCGGGGGTCTGATAGTCCGAGCCAGAGGACTTCAAGTGCACGGAACAGCGGCACGGAATTCATCCACGGCGTTCGGCCTCCCGGCCGCAAGAGCACGTCGAGTGTTCCCGGCACCAGGGCATAACTCTTCAGACGGGCGGCGGTCCGAACCTGAACCACACCGGAACGGGCCATCTCGGCCAGCACGTTCTGCGTCGTGCGCGGAGTCTGGCCGACCAAACGGGCGACCAGGGACGGGTGGATCTCGTCGAACGCCCCGAGAAGGCAAAGGATCTCGCAACGGATGTTGACACCGAGCAACGATCGCAAGCGCAGCAGCAACGACGGCATCCCTTCTCGCGGGAATGGTAGCGCCCGGCCTCGCTTCCGGACCGGAGGTCGCAAGAGTCCGTGTCGGCGAAAGACGTCGTCACAATGTGTTGGCGGCGGCATCGCGCGGCCATCGGCCTGGAAGAAGAGGGTCTCTTCTTCGACCAGGCGTTCCAGCAACTCCAGCTTATTCCACTTGAGCGCCAGCGACGTCTTCTGGCCAAGCATTGCCGCGATCGCGCCCAGGGCAGCCCGGGCCGGCGCCGGCGCCTTGTGGGCCAGATTCTGCAGGCGCTGCACGTTCACGCTGCTTGCGTTGGCATCCAGCCAGTCCAGGGCGGCGTCGAACAGCCGCGCATCGTGCCGGGCTACGGTCAGGGTCAGGAGCAGCAGCGCCTCCGGGTCGACGACCCTGGACTCGTCAGCGGTGCTGTAGCCGGTGATGCCGATTGCGGTCCACTGACGCCAAAGCAGATCGAGGATCGAGTCGCGGACCGCGACCTTAAATCCGGCCGACGAGGTGTGCATAGCCGAACTCTTTCAGGAATGACCGGAGGCATTCGCGATACCCGGCGGAGGGGTCGTGGGTTCGCGTCCAGGCGGCTGCGGTCAGCAACTCCGTGTCCGTCGGGTGCAGGGCCTGCAGATCCGTGGCGTGGTAGCTGCCCGCTTGATCGACGGCGGCGTAGAGCTTGAAGTGGATCTGGTCGTACCGGCTGACGAAGGCAACATTCAGATGCTCACCGAATGACTGCCAGCTCAGGCGATCGGCAAGTCCATGCGGGAGCCCGAGACGGAACAGGCCGCCGTCGCCGCTGCTGGGACCGTTGTTGAGCCAGTTTTCGGGAAGACCGAGGTCGGCAGCGACCTCCGCGGCTGCGGTCACGAGGGGGGGCGGGAGTGGCGCGGGGTCGACCAACCCACCGTCCTTGTTGGCGAGCGCCACGATGTCGACGTCACGGGTCGCGCGCTGGAGCAGACCGGCGGCGATCAATGCCGTCCCGCCGCAGATGACGAGGCGGTAACGTGGGGAGCTGGCAAGGGCCAGACGGCCGGCGAGTAGCTGAAGTGCTGTCGCGCATCGATCGTAATAGTTTATATTATTGCGCATATAGCGCACTATAAAATACAATAGCGCTGTCGTCAAGAAAATTTTCTGCGATCTCGACGCTGGAGCTCACGGAGGTGGTCCTCTGCTCCTGCCTCGCCCTGATCTTGGATCGCCGGCATGAAGCTCACCCGCGCCGGTGCGTCAGGTCCGGGCCGGAGCGCGCGCGGCGCGGATC
>CAVYVY010000012.1:0-26291 GCA_963772145.1 uncultured bacterium | reverse complement strand
GGGGCTCACCCTGTCGCCCGCCGAAGCGCGCCGCGTGGCCGATCTCCTCGGTCGCGATCCGACCCTCACCGAGCTGACCCTCTTCGACACGATGTGGAGCGAGCACTGCTCCTACAAGAGCAGCCGCCACGTGCTGAAGGAGTTCCTGCCGACGGAGGCGCCGAACGTCATCCTCGGGCCGGGCGAGGACGCCGGCATCGTCGACTTCGGCGAGCGTGGGCGGGCGTCCGCTACGGCGTCGTCATCGCGCACGAGAGCCACAACCATCCCAGCCAGGTGCTGCCGGTCGAGGGGGCGGCCACCGGCATCGGCGGCATCGTGCGCGACGTCTACTGCATGGGCGCCGAGGTGATCGGCGTGCTCGACCCGCTGCGCTTCGGCGGGCCGGCCGGCGAGGGGGCGGAGGCGCGCCTCGAGATCGCGCGCGAGGTCGTCACCGGGATCTGGGAATACGGCAACGCGCTCGGCGTGCCGAACCTCGGCGGCGACGTCGTCTTCCACCCGTCCTTCGACGAGAACTGCCTGGTGAACGTGGTGGCGGTCGGCCTCGTGCCGGTCGGCCACATCGTGCGCAGCCGCGGTGCCGTCGCAGGCGGGGACGAGCCGTACGACCTGATCCTCGTCGGCAAGCCGACCGACTGGAGCGGCATGGGCGGCGCCGCGTTCGCCTCGGCCACGCTCGACGTCGCGGCGGCCACCGGCCAACAAGGGCAGCGTGCAGGTGCCCGACCCGTTCCTCAAGCGGGTGCTGACGATCGCCAATCGCGAGGCGCTGGCGTTCGCGCGGCGCGAGGGGGTGGCGATCGGTTTCAAGGACCTCGGCGCCGGCGGCATCGCTGCGTGACCAGCGAGCTGGCGGATGCCGGCGGCTTCGGCTGCGACGTGGACCTGGCGCTGGTGCACGTCGCGCCGGGGGCGATCCCGGCGCGGGTCGTGGCCTGTTCGCGAGACGCAGGAGCGCTACGGACTGGCCGTGCCGGCGCGGCTGACCGCAGCGGTTCCTGCGCATCTACAACGAGGACTTCGCCCTGCCGACGCTCTACGACGGCGCGGGCGCGCGGCGCATCGGACGGGTCACCGCGGACGGGCTCTACCGGCTGCGCCACGGGGAGCGGATGCTCTGCGACACCCCGGTGGGCAACATCACGGCCGGCATCCGCTACGACCGGCCGTGGCGCGCGCCGGCAGCGCGGCGGCGCCGCCGGACGACGCGCGCGGCCCGGAGCGTCCGGAGAGCGGGATCGCCGCCGAGTGGATCGCGCTGGCCGGGCATCCCAACCTCGCCTCGCGCGAGTACCTGTACCGGCACTACGACAGCGAGGTGCGCGGCGCGGCGGTGCTGCGCCCCGGCGAGGCGGACGCCGGCGTGATCGCGCCGGTGCCCGGCTGCCGCACGCGGCGTGGCGGTCACGGTCGACGGCAACCCCGCGCTCGGTCTGGCCGATCCGTACGCCGGCGGCGCGCTGGCGGTCGTCGAGGCGTGCCGCAACCTGGCCTGCGTGGGGGCGATCCCGGCCGCGATCACCGACTGCCTCAACTTCGGCAACCCCGAGGACCCGGAGGTGTTCTGGCAGTTCCGGGAGGCGGTGCGCGGCCTGGCCGACGCCTGCCGCGGCCTGGGCCGGATCGACGCGCCGGGCGAGCCGCTGCCGGTCGTGTCGGGCAACGTCAGCTTCTACAACCAGAGCCGGTCGGGACGCTCCGTGGCGCCGTCGCCGATCGTGGCGGGCGTGGGGATCGTGCGCGACACGAGCGTCTGCCGCTCGCTGCGGTTCAAGCACGCCGGCGACCGTCTGCTACCTGGTCGGCGCGCCGACGGCCGATCTGCTCGGCTCGGTCTGTCGCGAGGCGGGACTGACCGTGGGGCGTCCGGTGGCGCCGCGGCCCGATTTCGCGGCGGCGCGCGCGGAGATCGCCGCGGTGATCGTGCTGGTGCAGAACGGTCTCGCCGTGGCGGCGCACGACATCAGCGACGGGGGGCTGGCGCAGGCGCTGACCGAGATGGCGCTCGGACTCGAGGGGCAGCGCCGCCTGGGCGCGCGGGTCGAGCTGCCGGCCGCCCTGGCGCAGCTGACGCTGCGCGAAGCGCTGTTCAGCGAGCAGGGCGGTTTCGTGGTGGAGGTGCCGGCCGCGCGCGCGGCGGAGGCGGCCGCGGTGCTCGAGCGCACGGGCGCGCGGTGGTGGCCGCTCGGCGAAGTGACGGCGGATGACACGATCACGGTCTCGCGGGCGGGCGAGCCGGCCGACGTGCCCGCGGTGCGGGTGGCGCTCGACTGCGCTGGATGCCGCCTGGCGCGAGGGACTGACCCGGCCCTGGGCCGGCGCGACGCTGCCGGCGCGTGTCGTTGCCGCGGACGATGACGTGGCGGGAACGGACGCGGGATCTGCGCGCGGCGCCGATGGTCGCGCGCGGGCGCGCGCCCGCGCGTGGCGGTCGCTGCAGCTGCCCGGCATGAACTGCGAGGACGAGTCGGCGCGCGCGGTCGAGGCGGCGGGCGGCGACGCGGAGATCTTCCGCTGGACGCGACCGGCCGCCGAGCTGGCCGCGTTCGACGGCTTCCTGCTGCCGGGCGGCTTCTCCTACCAGGATCGCGTGCGCGCCGGCGCGGTGGCGGCGAAGGATCCGCTGCTCGACGTCATTCTGCGGGCGGCGGCGGCGGGGCGGCCGGTGCTCGGCATCTGCAACGGCTGCCAGGTGCTGGTGGAGGCGGGGCTCGTGCCGGGGCGCGAGCCGGGGGCCGTGGAGGTGGCGCTGGCGCCCAACCGGGTGCCGGGCCGGCGTGGCTACCACTGCCGCTGGGTGGTGCTCGAACCGGTGGCGGCGTGCCGTTCGCCGTTCCTGGAGGGGCTGCCGGCGAGCCTGCCGGTGCCGATGGCGCACGCACAGGGCCGCTTCACGCACGAGGATCCCGCGGTGTTCGCGGCCCTGGCGCGCGACGGCTTCGTGGCCCTGCGCTACGCCGGAGCGGGGTCGGACGGCCGGGGTCCCGGCAACCCCAACGGTTCGCTGCTGGCCGCGGCGGCGCTCACGAACGCGCGGGGCAACGTCCTGGCGATCATGCCCCATCCGGAGCGGGCGGCGCTGCTGCGGCAGGTTCCCGAGGATCTGCCCCATGCCTGGGGGGAGCGGCGTCGGGCCGCGGCGGGCGATGCCCGTGCCCTGGCCTCTCCGGGGCCGGGCGCCGGGTTGCTGAGGCGGCTCGTGGAACTGTGCTGAACGGCCGCGGCCGCCGGCCGCGGGTGAAGGCGGAACATGGCCGAGCAGGTTACTTTGTTGACCAGTCACAAGGGTGTCGATCTGCACGCCGCGACCGCCCGGCGGGTCCTGCGGGATCTGCCCGGCGGCGGCGAGCGGCTGCTGGCGCTGGCGCGGGCCGAATTCCATACCTTCTGGCCCGAAACGGAGCGGTCTGGCCGGGTCGGACGCCGAACGGCTGACGGTGGATCGCCTGCTCGGTACGGGCCGCTACTTCAACCCCAACAAGCACCACTACGCCCACTTCCGGCTGGCCGGGTCGGGCGGTCCGTGGGCCGGCACGGGGTGACGGGTGCCGTGGCGCGGCGCTGCCCGACGGTTGGCCCGGAACGCCGGTCGCCAGCGACTGTGGCGTCGCCGACCCGGGATTGCTGGAGCGGCTGCTGGGCGCCGGGTCGCCGCCGGCGGGCGCGGGCGGCGTGGATGTCTGCGCCTTTCCGCTGGACGCCCCCGGGCCGCTGCTTTCGGGGGTACTGTGGCGACTGGTGATCGGGCCGGGCGCGGCGGACGTGCTGGTGGTCGCGGAGGCTGCTCGCGGTAACGCGCGGGGCGCGCCACGGGCTGCTGGTCAATCCGCACATGGAAGGGTGGCTGATCGGCACGCTTGGCGCGATCGGCCGCGGAGGCCGGAACTGAACCTGACCGCGGGCCGGGGAGGACGCATGGGCGCCGAAGGACGACACTGGCGCGAAGAGTGCGGGGTGGTCGGCATCGCGGGCAGCCGCGAGTCGGCGCAGCTCGCCTGCCTGGCGCTGCACGCGCTCCAGCACCGCGGGCAGGAGAGCGCCGGCATCGCCGTGGCCGACGGCCACACGCTCGCCACCCACAAGGCGATGGGGCTGGTGGTCGATGTCTTCGACGAGGCGACCCTGCGCTCCCTCTCCGGCACGAGCGCCATCGGCCACGTCCGCTACTCCACCACCGGCTCCTCGCACCTGCTGAACGCGCAGCCGATCCAGGTGACGTCGCACCGCGGGTCGGTGGCGCTCGCGCACAACGGCAATCTCGTCAACGCGCAGACCCTGCGCCATCGGATGGAGCAGGAGGGTTCGATCTTCAGCACCACGAGCGACTCCGAGATCATCCTCCACCTCATCGCCCGCAGCCGGGCCGACAGCATCGAGGAAGCGACGACCGACGCGCTGCGCCAGGTGCGGGGCGCGTTCAGCCTGGTCATCCTGACGCGGGACCGCCTCATCGCCGCCCGCGATCCGCACGGTTTCCGCCCCCTCTGCCTCGGACGCTGCGGCGACAGCTTCGTGATCTGTTCGGAGAGCTGCGCCCTCGACATCATCGGCGGCACCTACCTGCGCGAGGTCGAGCCGGGCGAACTGCTGATCGTGGGGGATGGCGAACTGCGGAGCCACCGTCTCGCGCCGCGGGAGACGGAGCGCTGCTGCGTCTTCGAGCACATCTATTTTTCCCGGCCCGACTCGCGGGTCTTCGGGCAGAGCGTGGATCGGATCCGTCGGCGGTGCGGCGAGATCCTGGGGGGGAGAGCCCGGCCGCGGCGGACCTGGTCTGTTCCGTGCCGGACTCCAGCAACACCGCGGCTCTCGGCTACGCCGCCGTCACCGGCCTGCCGTTCGAGCTCGGCCTGATCCGCAACCATTACGTCGGTCGCACCTTCATCTCGCCGGCGCAGAAGCTGCGCGACACGTCGGTGCGCATCAAGTTCAATCCCGTCAGGGAGATCATCGAGGGCAAGCGGGTGGTTCTCGTCGACGACTCGATCGTGCGCGGCACCACCATGCGCAAACTGGTGAAGATCATCCGCGCCGCCGGCGCTGCGGAGGTGCATCTGCGGATCGCTTCGCCGCCGATCACCCATCCGTGCTACTACGGCATCGACACGCCCGTGCGCAAGGAGCTGATCGCCTCCAGCCACGAGGTCGAGGAGATCGCGACCTACCTGCGCGTCGATTCGCTGCGCTACCTGTCGCTGCCGGGGCTGCTGCAGGCCACCGGCGCCGGCGCACGGTACTGCACCGCCTGTTTCACCGGGGATTACCCGCTGCCCTTCGACGACATCACGGACAAGGAGATCTTCGATCAGGAGGCCGGTGCCCGGGAGGTTGTCGTCGATCCCCCGGACCGGAGCCGATCGTGATCGCCAGGACTGCGGAATTGTGAGCCGTTGAACCACAGGACCGGGGACGAACGTTATCGTCCCGATGATCGCTACGACGACCCGGCCGTGCTGGGCGCGCTCCTGGAGGAGCGCGTGCTGCCGCTGGTGGCGCGTCCCACCCGCTATCTCGGCGGGGAGACGGGCGCCGATCGCCGCGCCTGGGACCCCGCCCGCGCCAACGTGCTGCTCGCCTTTCCTGACGCCTACGAGATCGGGATGTCGCACACCGGCCTGCGCATCCTCTACGCCCTGTTGAATCGCGACGACACCGCCTTCGCCGATCTCGCCTTCGCCCCCTGGCCCGACCTGGAGGCGCTGCTGCGCGCGGAGCGGATGCCGCTGTTCGGCCTGCAGTCGCGGCGCAGCGCCGCGCCAGTTCGATGTGCTGGCCTTCTCGCTCGGCTACGAGTTGAGCTACACCAACGTGCTGACGATGATCGACCTGGCCGGCCTGCCGCTGCGCGCCGCCGGCGCGGGGCGACGGCGATCCGCTCGTCGTCGCCGGCGGCGCCTGCGCGACGAACCCGACGGTGCTGGCGCCCTTCGTGGACCTGTTCCTGACCGGTGACGGCGAGGAGTCGGTGCTCGATCTGGCCGCGACCGTGCGGGCGGCCAGGGCGGCGGGCGAGGGGCGCGCCGCCCGGCTGGCGCGACTGGGGCGGTTGCCGGGCGCCTGGCGTCCCGACGCGCCCGGTCCGGTCCGTCCGCGCGTGCTGGCCGATCTGAACCGCTTCGCGCCGCCGGTCGGGCCGGTCCCGATCACCGAGGCGGTGCACGACCGGCTGTCGCTCGAGGTGATGCGCGGCTGCGCGCGCGGCTGCCGGTTCTGCCAGGCCGGCCTGCTGCACCGGCCGGTGCGCGAGCGCGATCCGGCGCGGGTGGCGGCGGCTGCCGCGGCGGGCGTCGCCGCCACCGGCTGGAACGAGGTTTCGCTGCTGTCGCTCTCGACCTCCGACTACGGCGGGCTGGCGGCGGCGGTGGCCGGCATCCGGCGCGACCGCCGATCCCCGCACGAACCTGGTGCTGCCGAGCCTGCGCGTGGATTCGCTCGATCCGGAACTGTACGGCGAGATCTCGCGCGAGGAGCCGGGCTCGTTCACGTTCGCGCCCGAGGCCGGCAGCCAGCGCCTGCGGGACGTCATCAACAAGAACGTGACCGAGGCGGAGGTGCTGACCAGCGTCGAGCGCGCCTTCGCCGCGGGGGCGAAGGGGATCAAGCTCTACTTCATGATCGGGCTGCCGACCGAGACCGACGAGGATCTGCGCGCGCTCGTGGAGCTGGTGCGGCGCATCGTCCGCTGTTCCCCCCGCGGCGGCGGGGCGATCACGGTTTCGATCTCGCCGTTCTCGCCGAAGCCGCACACACCGTTCCAGTGGGCGGGACAGATCCCGCGCGAGGAGATCACGCGTCGCAACCGTCTGCTGGAGCGGGAACTGGCGCGACTGCGGGTGAAGGTCAGCCTGCGCGACGCCGAGGTGTCGGAGCTGGAGGCGCTGCTCGGCCTCGGCGACGGCCGCTGCGGCGAGGCCGTGCTGGCGGCCTGGCGCGCCGGCGCCCGCTTCGACGGCTGGAGCGAGTGGTTCGACGCGGCGCGGTGGACCGCGGCGTTCGCGGCGGCCGGCGTCGACACGGCGGCGCTGCTCGCGCCGCGCGATCCGGAGGCGCCCCTGCCGTGGGACGATCTCGACATCGTGGACCGCGCGTTCCTGCGCGCCGAGTGGGCGCGGGCCCGGCGGGGCGAGACCACCGCCGACTGTCGTCTCGAGGGGGGCTGCGGCGGGTGCGGGGCCTGCTGCGGCGAGATCGGCCATGTGGCGGCGCGCGCCCGTGGCGACGACCCCGGCGGCCGCCAGGTCCGGAGCGGCGCAGCTCCCGGCCTTCGATCCCCGCAACGCCAGCCCCGAGGATCCCGCGCATGAGCGTCGGCGCTGGACGGTGTGGCGCGGCCAGGCGCCGGGCCGCTGCTGGCACCGCGTCGAGTACACGAAGCTCGGCCCGGCCCGGTTCCTGGGGCACCTCGACTTCCAGCGGCTGCTCCAGCTCGCGCTGCGCCGCGCGGGCGTGCCGGTGGCCTACAGCCTGGGCTTCCATCCGCATCCCCTGCTCAAGTTCGGGCCGCCGTTGCCGGTCGGCGTGGAGGGGGAGCGCGAGGTGTGTGACGTGGCGCTCGAGCGGCCCGCTCCCGACTGGGTCGCGGTGCTCAACGCGGTCCTGCCGGACGGGGTGCGGCTGCGCGGCGCCGAGCCGGTCGGACCGATCCTGCCCGAATCGGTCGAAACCTGTGTCGGCCGGTTCGACTACGCGGCCGCGCTGGCGCCGCGGTCGACCGGCGGTCCCGATCCCGCGGTCGTGCGCGAGCGCGTGGCCCGTTTCCTGGCGGCCGACAGTCTGGCCGCATGTCCGACGCCGGGAGAAGGGCGACGTCGAGCTCGACGTCCGTCCCTGCGTGCCGGTTGACGGACTCCTGTCCGCGACGGACGGCGCGGCGCCGGACGACGCGACTGTTCTCACGTTTTCCATTCTGCGGCAAACCGGCGCGCCCGGTCTGCCGCCGCACGAATTCCTGACCGCCCTTCTGGGCGATCTCCTCCCCGAGCCGCGGCTGTGCCGCGTGCGGCGCACCGCCCTGCTCGGCCGCGACGCGGCGGGCCGTTGGCGGATCGCCGCTGGTCATGGCCGGGGAGGCCAACCGCAGACTATGGCTCAGGAAGCGCGTGAGCGCGTGAGCCGTGAAACGGAACGACAAATCATGAAGAAAGAAATCATCATCAACTCCACGCCCCACGAGATCCGCATCGCCATCCTCGAGGACGACGAACTGGTCGAACTGATGATGGAGCGCGCCGACGCGCGCCGCATCGTGGGGAACATCTACAAGGGGGTCGTCGCCTCGGTGAAGCCGGGGCTGCAGGCCGCGTTCATCGACATCGGCCTCGAGAAGGCCGGCTTCCTGCACGCCTCCGATCTCGTGCACGAGGATCCCGAGGATGACGAGGTCGACGCCCCCGCGCCGGCGCCCGACCGGCGGCCCGAATGGCGCGACCGCGCGTTTCCGGACATCGGCAAGACGCCTGAAGGTGGGCGACGAGATCCTCGTGCAGGTGACCAAGGAGCAGATCGGCACCAAGGGGCCGCGCCTCACCGCGGACCTGAGCCTGGCGGGCCGCTTCCTGGTCCTGATGCCGAAGGGGCACCGCGTCGGGGTGTCGCGCAAGATCGAGGACCGCCGCGAGCGCGTGCGGCTCAAGCAGCTGCTGCAGCAGGTGCGTCCCGACGAGGGCGCCTTCATCATCCGCACGGCCGCCGAGGGCGATCACCGAGGAGCAGTTCCGCAAGGACGTCGACTACCTGACCAACCTCTGGCAGGACGTCAAGCGGGCCAACGCCGCGCAGCAGGGCCCGGGCCTCGTGCACGAGGACGTGGGCATGGTCGTCGGCCTGATCCGCGACATCTTCAAGGAGGATGTCGACGCTCTCGTGATCGACGAACGCGAGGATTACGAGCGGCTCGTCAAGTACGTCCTGACCTTCGCGCCCGAGCTGCGGCCGCGGGTGCGGGAGTACTCGGCCAGCCTGCCGGTCTTCGACCACTACGGCATCGAAGCCGAGATCCGCAAGAGCCTCGACCGCCGCGTCTGGATGAAGAAGGGCGGCTACCTGGTGATCGAGCAGACCGAGGCGCTCGTCTCCATCGACGTCAACACCGGTCGCTTCACCGGCAAGCGCAACCAGGAGGACACGATCCTGCAGACGAACCTGATCGCCGCGCACGAAGCGGCGCGGCAGGTGCGGCTGCGCGACCTCGGCGGCATCATCGTCATCGACTTCATCGACATGGACAACGAGGCCAACAAGAAGCGGGTCCTCAACGAGCTGCGGACATATCTCAAGAACGATCGCGCCCGCACCAAGACCTTCGGCGTCAGCAATCTCGGGCTGGTCGAGATGAGCCGCCAGCGGGTGCGGCCGTCGCTGATCGCGTTCCTGAGCGACGCCTGTCCCTACTGCACCGGCATGGGCAAGGTGCAGAGCCTCGAGACGCTCAGCAACCGCATCGAACGGCTCATCCATCGCGCCGTCACCATCACGCGGGAACGGCGGCTGCAGATCCAGGCCAACCCCACGCTGGCGCTGTTCATCCTGGAGGAGCGGGGCGACCAGTACCGCGAGCTCGCGCGCGCCCACGCGGTCGAAATCGACGTGCTCGACGATCCCGCGCTGCACCGCGAGGAGTTCCGCCTCCTCTCGCTCGACACCGGGCGGGATCTGTCGGCCGAAGCGGAGAAGCCGGTCGGCGTCTCCGCGGGGAGCCGCAGCGGCGACGGCGGGGGTGGCGACGGCGGTGGTGGCGGTGGCGGTGGCGGGCGACCGTCAGGACGTCCGCCCCTGCGCAGCGGTGGTCGTGGCGGCGGGGCGGGGCCCGGCCCGCGGCGGCAGCCGCGGCGCGCCCCGGGCCTAGGCACCGCCGGGCGGTCGTGGAGCGAGGCGGGCGCGCCACTGCAGGCGCGCCGTGGCCCACCAGAGCCGGGCCAGCGACCGGTTGCGCGCGCGCTCGCCCGGGCGCCACGCAGCGCCAGAGCGCCTTGGCCGCGTACTCCACGAACTGGGCCGCCCGGAAGCGGATCACCGCGCGCGGCCCTGCGTGCTTGGCCACGAACAGCCGGTAGCTGTGCTGGAACTGTTCCAGCCGGAAGCGTCCGGTCCGTTCCGCGGCGCGCCCTTCCAGGTGGATCACCCGCGCCGCCGCGCAGTGGTACACCCGCCAGCCCGCCGCCCGCGCCCGCCGGCACCAGTCGGTCTCCTCGAAGTACATGAAGAAGCGCTCGTCCAGCGGGCCGACCTGCGCCAGCGCCTCGCGGCGCAGCATCAGACAGGCGCCGGTGACGTAATCGACCGGCCCGCCCCGATCGTCCGGGGCGGGGACCACTCCGAGGCCCGTCCGGCGCAGCCGACCCGGCAGCCAGCGCCGCTGCGGGTCGAGCAGCGCGAGCAGGTGGAGGCGCGCGGCGGGGAAGTCGCCCCAGGTCACCGTGGGGCGCCCTTCGGCGTCGACCAGCGTCGGCCCCGCGGCGGCCGCGTCCGGCGTCGCCATCAGGAAACCGAACAGCGCGGCCAGCGAACCGGGCGGGCAGACCGTGTCGGGGTTGAGCAGCAGCACCGCCCGCCCCGCGCAGTGCGGAAAAGCGAGGTTGTTGCCGCGGGCGAAGCCGAGGTTGCCGCCCCCCTCCAGCAGGCGGCAGGCGGGGAAGTCGGCGCGCACCATGGCGGCCGAGCCGTCGCCCGAAGCGTTGTCGACCACGATCATTTCCGCGACAAGCCCCGCCGTCGCCCCGGGCAACGAGGCGAGGCAGGCGCGCAGCAGTTCGCGCGTGTTCCAACTCACGATGACGATGGAGAGGTCCACGCGCATCCTGCCTGCCTGCCGTGTCAGTGCTCCCGACGGCTGGCGCCGCGCAGGATTTCCTGCTCTTCGGAAGTGAGGCTCTGCAGCCCTTCGCGGGAGATCTTCTCGAGGATCGCATCGATCCGCTCGCGACCGTGCGCGCGCGGTTCGGGGCGGTCGGTGCGGACCACCCGGAAGCGCGCGCGCGCCTGCCGTTGGCGCCAGGAGGGGACGCCGGTGCCGCGCTGCAGCCCCGCCTTGAGCCAGATGTAGCCGAACAGCATGCCGCCCAGGTGCGCGAAGTGCCCGATGTTGCCGCCGGAGCCGAGCCAGGCGGCGAGCAGTTCGAGCAGGCCGAACAGCAGGACGAAGTAGCGCGCCTTGATCGGGATCAGGAAGTAGAGCAGGATCTCGCGGTCCGGGAAAAGCAGCCCGTAGGCGAGCAGCAGGCCGAAGATTGCGCCCGACGCCCCCACCAGCGGCGCCGTCGAGCCCCACGAGGTGAGCGTGTAGGTGAGTCCGCCGCCGAGCCCGGTCACGAAGTAGTAGGTCAGGAAGGCGCGTCGTCCCCAGAGCGTCTCGATCTCCGAGCCGAACATCCAGAGCGCGAACATGTTGAAGCACAGGTGCCAGAAGCCGCCGTGCAGGAACATGTAGGTGGCGAACTGCCACAGGTGCAGCCGGGGGAGGGCGTCGGCCGGCACGAGGCCGAAGAAGCCGATGAACGCGTCACCCAGCGACGACCGCGACAGGCCGAGCAGCCACTGGATAATGTAGACCGTGATGTTGGTCGCCAGCAGGGCCCGGATCGTCGGGCTGGCCGACGGTCCGAAGCGCAGCAGGCCTCCGCCCATCCCGTACCGAGTGCCCACGCCGGCTCCTCCCGCGGCAACTGCGCCGCCGGCCACAACCTAGCACGCGCCGGGCCGGTCGTCAGCCGGAATCCGGGTGTCCGGACCCCGCGGACGCGGCCGGAACCGCCACAAAAAGGGCAGGGGCCCGCGACAACCGGCCGCATGCCGGCCTCAGGCACTCCAGTTGAAAAGCCCTTTGCGCCACCAGGGAGCCGTGCTAGGTTCCGCGACATTCCCGTGGGACGACTTGGATTGACTTCCGGCTCCGCTGCGACTTTTCCTGGAGCTTCCGGGTCAATTCCCCGCTTCTCCGGACAAGGGGGCGACATGCGAAAGAGGTTCCTCCAGTTGGCGCCCGTGATGGGGCTCCTGCTCCTGGGCGCCGGCCAGGCACACGCATCCGGCTTCAGTATCTACGAAGCCGGCTCGCGGGCCACGGCTCTGGGCTGTGCCTTCACCGCGACGGCGGACGACGGTTCGGCTCTGTTCTACAACGCCGCCGGACTTTCCTTCCAGTCCGGCAGAAGCGCCGGCCTGAATCTCATCGGCGTCGCGCCCCAGTTCAAGTTCGCCGGACACCTCACCCAGGGCGACGCCCTGCAGACCGGCGAGGCCGAGAGCAGGGTGTACCTCGTTCCTGGCGCGTACTACACCGCCAATCCGGGCGGCAAATTCGCTTACGGCGTGGGAGTCTACGCGCCGTTCGGTCTGGGTGTCGTCTGGAAGGACGGCGCCGACTGGGTGGGCCGCCGGATCAGCCACGACGTCTCGATCGAGACGATCTACGTGACGCCGGCCGTCAGCTGGATGGCCGCCGACGGTCTGGCCCTGGCGATCGGCGTGGATGTCGCCCGGCAGAAGCTGGATCTGATCAAGTTCACGCCCGAACCTTCGTTCGGCACGAACGCCATCGAGACCGAGATCGCCGGCACCAGCAAGCTGAACGTCACGCCGTCGCTCGGCGTCATGTACCGGCCGTCGCCCACGCTCTCGTTCGGCGCCATGTACCACTTCAAGAAGACCATGAAGTTCGAGGAGCAGGACGCCACGCTGGACAACGTTCAGGCGGCCGGCGAAACCTGGGCCGCCACGCTGCTGGCCGGCCTCGGCGGCAGCGACCAGGTCGTCTCCTCCGAGCTGAACCTGCCGTCGATGATGTCGCTCGGCATGGCCGTGGACGTTTCGCCCCGGCTGCGCGTCGAGGGCGACTACGTGCGCTTCGGCTGGAGCACCTTCGAGAAGCTCGACCTGGACTTCACGAACGACAACCTCGACCAGGTGATCCACTTCAACTACGAGGACTCCTGGCAGGTGCGGTTCGGCGCCGAGTTGCAGGCGAGCGACGCGGTCAGCCTGATGGCCGGCTACGTGCACGACAAGACGCCGCAGCCGCTGCGCGCCGTCAGCCCGCTGCTGCCGGACAGCGACCGCAACGACTACTCGTTCGGTGTGCGCCTGCGCCGCGGTGACTGGGATCTCAACGCCAGCTACATGGTGGTCGTCGGCACCGCGCGCACCAACGTCGAAGACGGCGAACCGCTGCGCAACACGACCGACTACCCGTTCGGAACCTACAAATCGCTCGCCAACCTGTTCGGCGTTGGCATGCAGTACAACTTCTAGAAGGAGGTGCAGGAAATGAAGAAATTCACCGGACTGCTGATTTCGCTGCCCGTCCTTCTGCTGATGGCGGTGGCGGGCTGTTCGCTGGATGCGCCCGACGATCCGTCGGCCGGGATCAACCCGCCGACGCTCGAGGACGCGGGCGCGCGCTACGTCGCGGTCGGCAACAGCCTGACCGCCGGCTTCATGGACGGCGGCCTGATGATGGCCGGACAGGCCAACAGCTATCCCCAGCTGATCGCGGCGCAGCTCGGCCTGGGCAGCACGCAGTTCACGCAGCCCTGGATCGCCGCGCCGGGCATCGGCAGCTCGACCCCCAGCACCCCCGCGAACGTGGCGGGCGTGCTGTACTTCGACGGCGCCGGCATCTCCATCCTGGGCGAGACGCCGCTGGCCTCGGTCCAGTCCACGCTGCTGCTGGCCGTGAGCCAGCCCACGCAGTACCACAACCTGGGCGTGCCGGGGGCGACCCTGCACGACGGCATGAACGCCTACAGCGCCGCCACCAGCGCCGGCGCCGCGGTCGGCAGCCCCAACCCGTTCTTCGACTTCATCAACCGCGCCGCGTTCTTCGGCAACAAGGCCATCGCTTCGGGCTATCCGAACGGGGTGGGCGGCATCGTGCCGGTGACCTACCAGTCGGCGTCGCAGTTCTACCAGGCGATCGCCAAGGGCGGCGCCCTGGTGACGCTCTGGCTCGGCAACAACGACGTGCTCGGCCCCGCCACCAGCGGCGAGCCGCCGGCCGGCTTCGGCGCGGCCGGAGCCGCCGCCTTCCAGGCCGACTACACGGCCCTGCTGGCGATGCTGGCCGGCGGGTTGGCGCAGCGCAACGGCTTCCCGGCCACCATCGTGGTCGCGAACATCCCGAGCGTGTCGAGCACCCCCTACTTCATCCCGGCGGCCGTGTTCGACGCCTACGTCCAGTCGCTGCTCGGGCAGAGCTGGCCGGGCGGCTACGTGGAGGGCACGGTGGACTACGTCCGGTTCCCGGCACTGTCGTGGCTCGCCGCGCATGCCGTGCCGGACAGCTTCGGGGTGCCGCTGCCGGCGAACCTGACGCTCGACCATGCCGAGACGGTGGATGTCGCGACCGCCGTGGGCACCTACAACGCGATCATCGCGGGCGTGGCGGCGTCGGTGAACGCCAGCGGCGTGGCCAAGGTGGGCCTGATGGACGCCAACGCCCTGCTGGCCGCCCGCAGCGCCGCCGAGAAGACGCACTTCCTGTTCCTCGTGGGCCAGGGCATGAGCGTGACCGCGGCGGCCTCCACCACGATCTTCTCGCTCGACGGCATCCATCCGAACAGCCACGGCTACGGCATCCTGGCCAATGCCTTCATCGATGAGATCAACGACCTCGACGGCACCAGCATTGCGCACGTGGACCCGGCGGCCCTGACCTGGGATCCCACCTACGGCGTGAGCAAGTCTGCAGGCGTCGGTCCCTTGCGGCTGGACCCCGCGGCGGCGGCGGCCATGGACGCCATCTTCCGCTAGCGCCGGCTGATTGCGGCACGACGCGAGGGGGAGCCACGGGGCTCCCCCTGCTCAGTTCCGGATGAGTCATTGCCGCGTTGGGTCGGGGTGCCGAAAGTTCAGGACTGCGGTCGGCCGTTCAGCCGGGCGAGGCGCTCCTGCACCTCGCGCAGCAGCGTTTCCGCCCGACGCTGGCGCAGGCCCAGCGACAGCAGATAACTGCCCAGCGCCACCCAGATGAACAGGTAGGCGGCCAGCAGATAGCCCATTCCGCTTTTCATGCCTGATCGGCCTCCAGGTCGGATGTGGCGAGGTCGGCGGCGTACGCCTCGTCGCGCAGGTACTCCAGGCGGACGCGCTGCAGCAGCAGCGCGGCGCCCAGCAGGGTGACGGCGGCCAGGCTGACGAAGAAGGTCAGCGCCATGTCGGGGGTCGAGCCCCGATCCCTTGCCCCCCATGATCACCGGCTGCGGGTGCTGCGTCCGCCACCAGCGGATGCTGAAGTAGACGATCGGCACGTCGAGGAAGCCGAGGATGCCCACGACCGCCGCCAGCGTGGCGCGGCGCCGGGCGTCGGCGGCGTAGTGGCGCAGCAGCAGGTAGGAGACGTAGGTCAGCCAGAGCATCAGCGTCGAGGTGAGCCGGGCGTCCCAGGTCCACCAGATGCCCCAGGCCGGCCGGGCCCAGATCGGGCCGGTCACCAGCACGATCGTGCAGAACAGCACTCCCACTTCGGCGGCCGACAGCGCCAGGATGTCCCAGCCGCGCCGCCCGCCCACCAGCGTGCCGACGCTTCCGGCGAAGACGAGGAAGAAGCAGAGGAACGCCACCCAGGCGGAGGGCACGTGGAAATAGAAGATGCGCTGCACGTCGCCCATCGTGCGCTCGGTCGGCGCCCAGCGCAGCGCCAGCACCAGCGCCGCCGCCACCGACACCAGCGCCAGCAGCGAGGCCAGGGTCTGCCAGGGGGCGAGTTTGCGGGACACGACGGTTCTCCTTTCCGCCGGCGGACCACCGGCCGCCGGCGGGCCTACTCCCCGATGACGCGGCCGAACAGCAACAGCCCGAGCACGAGGTACACGATCGCGAACGCCGTCAGCAGCCGCAGCCAGCTGCCCAGGCCGACCGCCGCGCCGCCGTCCGTGCCCATGCCGGCGGCGAGCAGCAGCGCGGTCGCTTCCACCGCGGCGATCAGCACCGGCACGATCAGCGGCAGCAGCACGATCGGCAGCAGCAGGTGGCGGGCCACGGTCTGCCCGGCCACCGCCGACAGCACGGTGCCGGCGGCGCAGAAGCCGGCGGTGCCGAGCGCCGCCACGCCGATCAGCGCCAGCAGCCAGCCGCCCACCGGTGCGTTGAAGAAGACCACGAACACCGGCAGGATGAGCAGCTCCATCGCGAACATGAACAGGAACGAGGCGGCCCACTTGCCGAGGAAGAGCGCCCCCCGGTCGAGCGGCGAGACCAGCAGTCCCAGCAGGCAGCCCTCTTCCCGCTCCTGCGCGAACGACCGCTCCAGCCCCAGAATCCCGGCGAACACGAAGGCGGCCCAGAGGACACCCGGCGCCACGGCGGCCCGCGTGTCGCCGGCCGGCTCGAAGGCGAAGTTGAAGACGACGAGCACGAGCAGGGCGAACACGGTCATGATCAGCAGCGAGTCCCAGCCGCGCGCCTCGCTGCGCACGTCCTTCCGGAAGACCGCGTACGCCTGCCGCAGGAAGACGCTCACGACGGCAGCTCCCGGAACAGGCGGGTGGCCGCGTCGGCGGCCGCGGCGCCGGCCAGCGGCCGGCCCTGCGCGTCATTCAGTTCGCGCCGTCGGCCGCGGGCGAGGTAGACGACCGTGTCGGCGCGCGCCGCCTTGTCGGCGCGGTGGGTCACGAAGAGGACCGTGCGCCGCTCCGCGCGCAGCCGGTCGAGGAAGCCGTCCAGCACCGCTTCACCTGCGGGATCGAGGCCGGTGTACGGCTCGTCGAGCAGCACCAGGTCCGGCCCGTGCAATAGAACGCGCGCCAGCGCGAGGCGCTGCCGCATGCCGCGGCTGAAGCCGCCGGCGGTCGCGCCCGCCGTGGTCCGCCAGCCCGACCTCCGCCAGCGCGGTCGCGGCCCGTGCGGCCGGACGGTCGAGCCCGTAGAGCGTGGCGTAGAAGACGAGATTCTCGGCGGCCGTGAGGCGGGCATAGAGGAACGACTCGTGCCCGAGCAGTCCGATGCGCCGGCGCAGGTCGGGCCGATCGCCGCGCGCCGGCTGTCCGAACAGCCGCAGCTCGCCGCCGGTGGGGGAGAGCAGCCCCGCCACGAGGCGCAGCAGGGTCGACTTCCCGGCCCCGTTGGGTCCCATCACGGCGCAGGTGGCGCCGGCGGGCACGGTAATATCCACGCCGGCCAGCGCCCGCTGCCGGCCATAGTGATGGCCGAGCCCGCGCGCCTCGATCGCCGGTTCAGCCGGCATCGGAGCCGCTCCGCCGGCGGACGACCAGCACGACCACCAGCGTCGCCACGATCGCCGCGGCGATGTAGAGGGCGGCGTTGACGATCCGCGGTCCCTGCTCCACGACCGTCGGGCCGGTCTCGCCGGCTTCGCCGCGCCTCGCCGCTCATCCCGCCGTGCGGCGAGTGCGTGGCCGCCTCGGGATCGCCCCCCGCGATCGACAGTCGCAGCGGGGCGCCGCGCGGAATCGCCGGCGCGCGCAGCACGAGGAAACCGGTCTGCGGCTCCACGCCGTGCTCGGTCAGCCCGGTGCCGGTCAGCCTGATGTCGGTCGGAAAGGCGTAGATGGTGACCTGCGCGATATCGACGCTCGCCTCGAGCGGCAGCACGGCCGCTCCGGTGTAGGGGAGGAGGCGGACAGATCGAGGCGGGTGGAGCCGGGCTGCAGCGCCCGGTCGAGGCCGACCCAGTCGGGCCCGGCGCCGGCGGTCGGCGCCACGGGGGTCGGCATCATGCCGGTGCTGGCCTGCATGCGCGTCACCGCGGCGGGACCGCCCGGCACGCGCAGCGCGAACGCGGGCCCGTTGTCCGGCACGATCGCGCGCGGCGGCTGCGATCCGTTCTCGAGCGTCATGAGCCAGGAGACTTCGAGTCGATCGCCCAGACGACGCACCACCAGATTGAGGTTCGCCACCTGCAGGCCGCCGGTTTCGGCCGTGCTGTCGTAGACCATCAGTTCGACCGGGCCGGCCAGCAGATCCTGGCCCCGCACCAGGCGGCTCGGATAGTTGCGCCCCGCGCGCGCCTCCACGACGTAGATGGCCGCCGGCACGATCTCCTGTTCGGCCCAGGTCCACTTCGCCGCGCGCCCCGCGCACGGACGCCAGCGGCAGCAGACCGGTGCTGCCGACCGCCTGCAGCGTGACCTCGTCCGCCCGGCCCGGACCATCCGCCGTGCCGTTGCGCAGGGTGACCTTCACGACGCTCTTCACGGCCGTCGTATCGGCCGCCGTCAGCCCGCCTGCCGCGTTCCCCGCCACCGGCGGGTGGCCTGCCGGCAGCCCGCCGCCGCCCATCCCCTGCGCACGCGCGCCCGGGACGGCGGCCGCGGCCAGCCACGCCGCCAGCACCACCGCGCCCGCGACGCCCCCGCGCGGTCCGCGGCCGCCGCGCACGGCGTGCAGGGCCGGTGTCTCCGACCGCTCGCGCGAGGCGCGCGCCTCCTCCTGGTCCAGTTCGCGCATCAGCCCGGCCGTCTCCTGCACCAGTTCCTGGCGCAACGACTGGTAATCGGCCTCCTCGAGTTTGCCCATGTCGTGGTCGAATTCGAGATCCTTCAATTCCATCAGCCGGTTCCGGGCGTTCGCCTGCGAGGTCGAGCCGCCGCAGTCCGGCGCCGGCGCCGGCCGTGCCGGCCCGGCGCAGCAGGGGGGCCACGGTCCAGGCCAGCGCTCCCATCAGGAGCGCGACGATCACCAGCGTGTTCAGCATGGCGTTCCCTCTCTGGTCACGCGCGGGTCAGGTCGTGGCGCGCACGGTCGCCTCGGTCGCTTCATCGCGTCGGGTCGGGAAGATACAGATCATCGTGCCGCCGATCAACACCAGCCCGCCGATCCAGACCCACGCCACCAGCGGGTTGTGGTAGATCTGGAAGACGAGCGTCCGGTTGTCCTCCTCGAAGCCGGCGAGCACGACGTAAAGGTCGCGCGCGAGCGTGCTGTGCACGGCCACTTCGGACGACGGCTGTTCGCTGGCGAGGTAGAGACGCTTCTCCGGGATCGAGCGTGCCGAGGCGATGGCCGCGCTCGGACACCTCGAGCCATCCTTTGGTCCAGGCGTAGTTCGGGTTCTGTCCGTCCTCGACCCGGGCGAGCGTGAAGTCGTACCCGGCGAAACTGGCCGCTGCCGCCCTCCTGCAGCGACAGCTTGCCCTGACGCGAGAATGCCTGCCCCGTGAAGCCGAGGCACAGCAGCATCATGCCGAAGTGCACCACATAGCCGCCGTAGCGCGACCGGTTGCGCCCGAACAGGCCGGCGAACGCGGCGAAAATCCCCTCGCCGGTGCTGCGCCGCCGCGCCCGCACCGAGCGCGTGAACTCCTCCACGATCGTCACGGCGACGAAGACGCACAGCCCCAGACTGACGAGCGCATACGCCTTGCGCACGCCGAGCAGCGCCAGCGCCACCGCCACCCCCACCGCGATCAGCCACGGGCGGACGAGCGTGCGGCGCAGGCTGGCCACCCCGGTGCGGCGATACGCCAGCAGCGGGCCCACGCCCATGAGGAACAGCAGCAGCAGGCCGAGCGGCACCTCGACCCGGTTGAAGAACGGGATCCCCACCGAGATTGGGGTCTTGCGCACGAGCTGGCTGAAGAAGGGGAACAGCGTGCCGATGAAGACCGCTGCCATCATGACGAGCAGCAGCAGGTTGTTGAACAGGTAGCCGGCCTCGCGCGACAACACCGACTCGATCTGGTGGTCGGGGCGCAGATCGGCGCGGCGCGCCACGAGCAGCGCCGCCGTCAGCACGGCCGCCAGCCCGAGGAAGATCGTGAAGTAGCTGCCGATGGTGGACGAGGCGAACGCGTGCACCGACTGCACGATGCCGGAGCGGGTCATGAAGGTGCCGAAGACGCACAGCAGGAAGGTGGCGGCGATCAGCGCGGCGTTCCACCCCTTCAGCATGCCGCGTCGCTGCTGCACGATCGAGCTGTGGATGAACGCGGTGCCGGTCAGCCACGGCATCAGGCTGGCGTTCTCGACCGGATCCCACGCCCAGTAGCCGCCCCAGCCCAGCTCGGAGTAGGCCCAGCGCGCGCCGAGCAGGATGCCGGTGCCGAGGAAGAACCAGGCGGTCAGGGTCCAGCGCCGGATGATCTTCATCCAGAGCGAGCCGGTGCGACGGTAGTGCAGCGCCGCCATCGCGAAGGCGAACGGCACGACGAAGCCGACGTAGCCGAGATAGAGCAGCGGCGGATGGATCACCATCGCCGGGTGCTGCAGCAGCGGGTTGAGCCCCTGCCCGTCGGCGGGACGGAAGGGGCGCAGGGTGCCGTCGGTCGCGCCGGGTCATCAACATCGTGAACGGGCTCGCCGCGAAGACGTTCAGCACCAGGAAGAAGAGCGTCGTCCCGCCCAGCACCATCAGGGCGGCCGGCAGGAGCGCCTTCGCCTCGTCGCTGCGGGATTGGGCGGCCGCGAAGCTGAACCCGCACAGCAGCCAGGTCCAGAACAGCAGCGAGCCGGCCTGCCCCGCCCAGAGCGAGGCGGCCTTGTAGAAGAACGGCAGGGCGGTGTTGCTGTAGCTCGCCACATACGCCACCGAGAAGTCGCCGCGCATGATGAGGGTCTCGAGACAGGCCACGGCCACGGTGACGAGCGCGAACACCGCGCCCACGCCGTGCCGCGCCGAAGCGGCCCACGGGCCGGCGGGAGCGCGCAGGCCGCGCCAGGCCGCGGCGATCACCCAGCCGGACAGCGCGAGCGCCGCGACCAGGCTGAAACTGCCGATATCTCTCACGGGAGGGCTCCTGACGCAGGGGCCGACGGCGGACCGGCGGCGGGCGCATCGACGGCGGCGGTCGGCGAAGCACCGGTTGGACCAGCCCCCGGCTGCGCCAGTTCCTGGGCGTACATCGCCTCGTACTTGCTGGCGCACTTCGCCTGGATCTTGTCCGCCCGGAACGCGCCCCCGGGCTGCAGATGGCCCTCCACGACCGCCTTCGCCCGGTCTTTGAAGGTGTCCGGAACAGGATCGAGCCCGGCATAGAGCACCGGCATCTCGTGCCCGTTTTCCGCCAGCGTGAAGAAGAGCCCTTCGGCGCGGCGACTGATCGACCCGGGAACCACTTCGCCCGACACCTTCAGACGGGCGTTGCCCCGCGCGCCGGCGCCGGCGGCGATTTCGTCGACTGTATAGTAGTAGGTCCTGCCTTCCTGAAAGCCGCTCACGGCCAGCCAGACCAGAGTCACGAGGATGGCGCCGATGCCGATCCCCAGTTTGATGCGTGCCTGCATGCGAGGCCTCCTCGCGGCGGGGGACCGGGGTGTGGGCAGTGCGCCGCGGCAGGCTAATCATACGCAAACAATCTTGATTATCAAGGTCTGAGGCGTTGACGGGTGGTCAGCGACCAGGGTGCGCCGACATCACAGCGCCTGGTGTTGCTGAGGTCGTTCGCCGCGAGGCCGACCGCGGCGACGAGAATTCGCGTGGGCGCCGGATTGAAACGCTGTAGAATCCAGACGATACGATTTCCGTGTCCGTGACCGGGTACCCAGATCCCCCCTCGCGCCAGGGAGAGCCGGATTCGCATGACCCTCAAGGACGTTTTCGCAGTCGTCAACCGGATGGAGGCTGATGGAGTCATCGAGCGCTACGCTCTCGGTGGGGCGGTAGCGGCGACCTTCTGCCTCGAGCCTGTCGCGACTGTCGACGTGGATTTCTTCGTCGCGTATCGTGCTGAGCCGCCCTGCGTGAGTTCCTGCGCGACAAGACCAAGCCGACGGACACGCCTCTGCCCCCCACGCGCTAGGGCCTCATTAGACACGGCAATTCCCAGCCGACCCGGGTCGATCTTGACAACCGGCCGGGTAATGGCGACATAAAGATCCAGATTTTGCGCAATTTCCGACGCCAGGTCGAAACGGGGGAGGCAGCGGTGATCTTCAAGGCGGACACCCAGCATGCGCTGCGGGCGGTGACGGTGCTGGCCCGGGAGCGTGAGCTCCTCTCCACGGCGCGGCTGGCCCGGCGGGTCGGCGCGCCGGAGCCGGCCCTGGCGAAGGTGCTGCAGCGGCTGGCCCAGCACGGCCTGGTCGAGGGGCGGCCCGGTCCCGGCGGCGGCTACCTTCTCAAGCGGGCGGCGGCGGAGATCCCGCTGATCGAGCTGGTGCTCCTCTTCGAGGGGCCGAATTTCGGTCGCAACTGCGTCTTCGGTCTGCCCCAGTGCGCCGACGAGTCGCCCTGCCCGCTGCACCACGGCTGGAAACAGATCCTCACCCGCCTGATGGGCCTGCTCGAGAGTCACACCGTGGCGGCGCTGGCCGATGGCGCGGTCGAGGCGCTGCCGTGGCCGGACGACCGGGCCGGCGCGATCTCCTGACGATCGCGGAGGCGACCGGGCATGGCCACCAGCTACCAGCGGCGGCGGCAGCGCGTGCGCGACCTGCGCCTCGGCATCCAGCTCCTCTCCCTGGGCGTCGTGGCCGCAATCGGGATCCGCTTCACGCTCTGGGTGCGGGGACTGGAGCAGGGGCGCCTGATCGGCGAGCGCCCGCCCGGCGTGGAGGGGTTCCTGCCGATTTCGGCGCTGATGAGCCTGCGCGCCTGGATCCTGAGCGGCACCCCCTCGCGGGTGCACGCGGCCGGGCTCGTGCTGCTCGTGCTGATCCTGGCCATGAGTTTCCTGCTGCGGAAGGCGTTCTGCGCCTGGATCTGCCCCGTGGGCACGCTCGCGGAGTGGCTCGGCAATCTGGGCCTGCGCCTGGCGCGGCGGCGCGCGAGGCTGCCGCGCCGGCTCGACGTGCCGCTGCGCGGGGTGAAGTATCTGCTGGCCGCGTTCTTCGTCTACGCGGTGTTCATCGGTCATGGCGCCGGAGCCGCTGTTCCAGTTCCTCGACTCCCCCTACAACAAGGTCGCCGACGTGAAGATGCTGCACTTCTTCACGCGTCCCGCGCCGTTGACCGTATCGGTGCTGGCCGGCCTCGTCGTCCTCTCCGTCGCGGTGCCGTTCTTCTGGTGCCGGTACCTCTGTCCGTACGGCGCGCTGCTCGGCGCTCTCTCCTGGCTCTCGCCGTTGAAGGTGACGCGCGTGTCGCGCGCCTGCACCGATTGCGGCCTCTGCACGCGCGTCTGTCCCGCCCTGCTCCCGGTGGCGACGAGCGGGCGGATCGGTTCGCCCGAATGCACCGGTTGCCTCGACTGCGTGGCGGTCTGCCCGGCGCCCGGCGCGCTCGATCTGGCGACGCCGCGTCCGTGGCCTCGCCGCGTGCGCCCGGTGGTCTTCGCCGCGCTGGTGGCGGGCCTGTTCTATCGGCGGCATCGGGGCGGCGAAGCTGGCCCGGTTCTGGCGGTCGTCGGTGCCGCCGGAGGAGATGCTCCGGCGCGTGCAGGAACTCGACGATCCCCGGTACGATCATCTTCGTGGCCGGATCCCGGCCGACCGCCCCGCGCGACTGAGCCTGCCGGCCGAGTAGGCTCGACCAGCGGGGCGGACTGACGGCAGCGCGGGCGGCGTGGCACAACGCAAGGTGGTCAGGAGAGGCTGCGGTGGGGGGAATGTGCGGTTGAAATGACAATCCCCTGATGCTGGTGCTGGTGGGGGATCGCGCCACCGTGCTGCTACAGTTGAAGGCCGCCGGCATTCCCGAGCCGGTGGCAGTGGATGTTGAGGGACGCGTGGTGCGGTCGTAGGCTGCGCGACCGGGACGGAGACGAGAAGGGGGCGCCGTCGCCGGCGACCCCCTTTTCACTTGCCGCGCAGCCGTTCGCGCTTCGTGGCGAGCGGAGGTGCTTCTGGTCCTGCGGCCGAGGTTTGCAGATTCTCGCCCGACGCATCGCCGCCGCTCCCCTTCCGATTGACCGGGAGAGACCGACATACTTAGATTCATTGCTCGCCCAGATCGGATGGTCCCAATGGCAATGAAGTTGGCGGGCCCGCTCACCGCGATAGTGCTGCTGATCTGCTGCTCGTATGCCATCGCGGCCTCGCCGCTTCAGTTGCGACTCGTCCCCGACAGCGTCGAGTTTCTCAGCGCGATGGCCTTCTCCGGCCGCCTCGAGCTTGTCAACGGAGGCCTTGATACCACCACCGTTCGCGCGCATTTCGACCTTTACTTCGAGAATCTTGCCTTCTTCGTGACTCGACCCGATGGCTACATGGTTGAGTTGTCCTATAGAACTCAGGGAATTGCCGTCAATAGAGGGCCACCGGGCGAATCCCTGCTCGCGCCGGGCGATACGCTGCGGGTCCCGTTCTGCCTGATGGGCGGAGCGGACGGCCCCCTTTTCGGCCAGCCCGGCTCCCACGGCGTACGCGCGTGGCTTCGATATGATCTTGGAATGCCTCCGGTGTACGCCGACGTTGTCGTCACCGTGACCGGCCCGGGGCGCGGCCATGCCGTCTGGCTCAGCGCTCTCCCATCCAGGTACTTCTCGAGGCATGGGCGGGCCCGACCCGGACAGGTTCGCCATCGTGCGCGCGGCGATCTGCGACGAGCCCTCGGACTACTGCAGCAATCTGGAGACGCTTTACGCCTACTGCCAGAACGGCGGCGTGGTCCCTCTGTTCCTGGGTTGGGCCACGGGCGCTCGCCGACATTGCTTCGGCGCCGGTACGCCAGAGCAGACGGCGAGGCTCAAGGCTAAGTTGGAGAACGCGATCGCCACTGGCTGGGAGCGGGCACGCAGCGCGGGCGTCAACGAGGAATTCTGGCGCCAGTGCGCGGCGCTCTATGCGAGGGAGTTCGGCCCCAGCCGGCGCTTCAAGACTCCGCAGGCGCCGCACTCGCGCTGGCTCTTGAATTAGCTTGTCAGCTCTGAGGCTCCCCCGACAACGCGCCTCACCTGTTCACGCGCCTGGTGTACTACCCGCAGATGCCGCCGACTTCGCCCACCGCGGCCAGCGGCACGACCTCGATCCGGTCCGCGAGGCGATAACGCTTGCTGCCTGGATAGATCACCACCACCCGTTCGAGTTGCAGGTCATCCAGCGCGATGCGGATCGACGGCGTCACGCGCGGCGCGTCCGCGCGTTTGCACTCGACACCGAGCAGCCGGTCGCCGCGGCGCAGGATCAGGTCGATCTCGGCGCCCTGATGCGTGGCCCAGAAGCAGGCCTCGTCGTGCGGCTCGGTCATCAGGACCTGCTCGATCACGAAGCCTTCCCAGGATGCGCCGACCTTGGGGTGGCTGAGCAGGTCCTTGTCCGACGCGAGCCCCAACAGCTGGTGCAGCAGGCCGCTGTCGCGCACATAGACCTTCGGCGACTTGACCTGCCGCTTGCCCAGGTTGGCATGCCACGGCTGCAGCTGGCGGATCATCAGCGCGTCGGTCAGCAGGTCGAGGTAGCGACGGCTGGTGGACTCGCTGACGCCGAGCGCGCGCGCCGGCTCGGCGGCGTTCCAGGTCTGGCCGTGATAGTGCGCGACCATCGTCCAGAAGCGCAGCAGTGCGGCCGCCGGGACGCGCACGCCCCACTGCGGGAAGTCGCGCTCGAGGAGCGTCTGGATGAACTGCCGTCGCCACGCCAGGCTGTCCGCCTCGGTCCGCGCGAGAAAGGACACGGGAAAACCGCCACGCCGCCAGAGCTCCGCCGCGGCCTCGCCGCCTTCGCGCAACGTGAACCCGCCGATCGGGATCCGCTCCAGGCGTCCGGCCAGGCTCTCCGAGCTCTGGCGGAGGAACTCGCCCGAGGCGCTGCCCAGGATCAGGAAGCGCGCCGGCTGCCCCCCGATCCGCCAGCACCCGCAGGACCGGGAAAAGGTCCGGCCGCCGCTGGATCTCGTCGATGACCACCAGACCCTGCAGCGGTCCCAGGGCGGTCATCGGTTCCTCCAGACGGGCGAGGCTGACCGGATCCTCGAGGTCGAAGTAGTTGAGGATCCCCGCCGAGCAGGAACTCGCGGGCCAGCGTGGTCTTGCCGCTCTGGCGCGGGCCGCTGAGCACCACGACGGCGCTGCGGCCCAGGGCCGGGCCACGGTGGAGCGCGCGCCGTCGCGATCGATGTTCATGGGTGATTATCCCATGAAAATTATCAAGATACTATTTTCATGGTGTTTTCCGGCGTGCCCGACGGCCAAGATCATCTCCTAACTATCTTACTGCAGAGCAAGTAGCTAATGATGTCGCGGAATCTATTGCGCCGGCGCAAGCCGATGGACGACTCCGGTTGAGCCGCCGGGTCGTTAGCCCGCATTATTCATGAAGCGCACTCTTGAGTCCACCGTGGCTTCGTTTTCGCTCCCCGAGTCGGTTTGAGCGCTCGGGCGGACCTCTGTCGTGACCGCTCGGCCGCCGGTGACGCGTCAACTGCGCCCCGGTGTGCGTTTTCGGGCATACCGATCCATCGAGCGGGCTGTCCGAGTTCTTGTTTCCGCGTGAAGGCCGCCCGGTTACGACACCGTCGCCCC
>CAVYVY010000011.1:0-315349 GCA_963772145.1 uncultured bacterium | reverse complement strand
CGCGGCTGCTGGTCGCTGCGCTGGCTGCATGCCCGGGTCACGCTGCTGGCGCGCGAGGGATGCGCGCTGCACGGGCGCGCCTCGGCGAACATCTCGATGCGGCTGGAGCAGGGGTGCCGTTTCGAGCGGCTGCACGCACCGACCGTGGCGTTCGGCGTGCCCGCGCCGCTGCTGCCCGCGCCCGCCGTCCGCGAGCCGCTGGCCGCGCAGGACATCCCGCGGCTGATCGAGGACGGCGGCCGGGCGCTGGCTCGTCCGCGGCGACCTGGAGATTCCCGCCGGCCGGCAGGTGACCGCCGATCTGGTCGCCACCGGCAGCCTGCGCGTGGGCGCGGGGGCCCGGGTGACCGGCGGACTCAAGAGCCACGGCGATCTCGTGCTCGACGACGGCGTGGAGGTGGACGGCTCCGTGGTGAGCGCCCGCGACCTCGATCGTCGGGCGCGGCTGCCGGATCCGCGGTCCGGTCGTCGCCGAGCGCGACGCGCGGATCGGCGCCGGTACGCGGCTCGGCAGCGCGGAGCGCCCCACCACGCTCAGCGTGCGCCGACTGGAGATCGAGGCGGGCGCCGTGGCGCACGGCACGGTCTGGGCGCACGGCGGCGCGGTGGTGCTGCCCCGTCCGGCCGCGGCGGAGGTGGACTGAGATGGCGGCCGCACGACATCTGCTGCTGGAGGCGAAGCCGCCGTGGGACGACCCCGCGCTGCGGCGCCGGATCGACCGGCTGCGCCGGCAGGGCTGGGGCGGCGGCGACATCGCGCCGCACCGCGCCCTGCGCACCTCGCCCGGTCCGGATGCGGGAGATCGTGCCGGCCACCCTGCTCGCCCTCGTGTTCTTCGCCGGCTACCTGCTGCTGCTCGGGCCGGTGAGCCGTCTCTGGGGCGCGCTGCTCGGACCTCGGCGCGCGCGCTACGTGGGGCTGGCCGGGCATGTCTCCTGGCTGCAGCTACGACTTCTACGGCCTGTGGCGGTTCTCGGTGCCCTACCTGCATTTCGGCTCCGGCCTGCCGGGCAGCGGTCTGTGGTGGAGCGGCGCGCTGTTCACGCTCGCTGCTCGTGGTCGGCTCGTTCCTGGTGCCGCGCCGGCTGGCTGCCGCTGCGCTACGTGCTCCGGCTGCTCGCCTTCTTCCAGATCGGCGCGCAGGTCTTCTTCGCGTTCTGGCCGCGGGCCTTCCCCTACGAGGGCGGCGGCTACGTCCACGGGATGCTGATCGCCGACCTGATGCTGATCGCGCTCGTGCCGATCGTGCTGGGGCTCACCTACTACGGGCTCGATTTCAGCCTCGGCCGCAAGGTGGCGCTCACGCTGATGACGATGCTGCACCTGATCCTGCTCGTGCCGCTGCAGTACGTGGCGCATGCCTGGGTCATCCATCACCTGTCGCTGCTCTTCCTGCCGCTGATGTTCTTCGTCGTGGGCCTGCCGCTGAACGTGCTCGTGTTCATCGCCTTCTACAGCTGGGGCATGAGCTGGCGGCACGGGCTGCGCCAGGACGGACGCCCGGTGGGAGAACGGGGGTAACGGTCATGCGATCCGCCAGACGCACGGCGCCTGAAGCCGCGCGCCGCGCGCGCCCTGTTCCCGCGTCTCGCTCTCGCCGGGGCGCGTCGTGGCGCTCGGCCGGCCGGGTGGTCGCCGGCGCCGGCCGCCGCCGCCGCGACGGACGGCCGCCGCTGCGTGCGCTCCGTGGAGGCCGGCGGCGCCTGGGGGCACTACACGGACGGCTACGGCGACGCCAACGGCGCAGTTCGTGCGCTACGGCCTGTGGCGGCCCGACCGCTGGGCGTGGCGGCTTCGAGGCCGGGCGCTCCGCAGCGCTTCGGCGACCGCAGCCTCGACGGCGGCGCGTCGTACGCGCGCTGGTTCGGGCAGACCAGCGTCACGCTGGGCGTCTCGTCCGGCACGGGCGACTTCATCGCGCAACCGCTACCGGCTCGACGCGTCGGTCAGCCGCCCGCTCGCCGGCGTCGTCACGACGCTCGGCTACACCCGCATCCAGAGCAAGGGCGACAACCGGTCCGACGGTCTCGGCCTGAGCCTGGTCCGCTACCTGCCGCACTGGATCCTGAGCGCGCAGGGACGCTATCGACCTCGGGCAGCCGGGCGACACCCGCTCCACCTCGGGCGGGGTCGGCCTCAGCTACGTCGTCTGGCGGCGGACCTCGTTGGGCGTCGGCTACGACGTCGGCGACGTGTCGTATCAGCTCGTGGCGGCCGGCAATGCGCTGGTCGACTACCGCAGCACCGGCTTCAACGTCGGCTTCTCGCAGTGGTTCGACGCGCACTGGGGCCTGAACCTGCGCGCCGAGTACGGCGACACGCCGTTCTACACGGTGCGCGGCGCGACCCTGAGCATCTTCCGCGAGTGGTGAGCCGTCCCTGCCGCGGGTCAGAGCCGCGGCAGCAGCGCGGCGACGCGCCCGGCCGTCCAGGCGAGCGGCCGCGAACAGGCAGGCGTCGATACAGCAGCTGGAACAGGTACAGGTGCTTGACGATGTCGTAGTAGCCGTCGCCCACCACGCAGATCCCGAACTCCATCCCCGCCGCCAGCGCCAGCGCCGCCACCAGGCCAGGCCGTGCCGCCGGCCGCCGTGCGCGACGCCGCGACGGCCCGCCTCGACCAGGCCGGTCACCATGACGCCCCCGAGGAAGACGACCAGCCAGGGCAGTGAGCGGGGCAGCAGCGCCGCCTCGAGCCGGCTCCAGCCGGCGAAGTCGTGGCCAGCGTGCCGGCCGGGACGGCCGGCCTCGCGCGGGTAGTTGCCCATGCCGCGGATCCCGCCAGACGAACGCGTCTGCGCGCGCACGTCGCCGCCGTCCGCACGAAGCGGCCGGGGTGGCGCGCGTGGAAGCGCAGCACGTCGCCGAAGCCGTAGCGCGCCGTTGCCGTCCTCGATCGGGATGGAGTCGGCGAAGGCCGGCACGCCGGCGAAGCGGGCCAGCGCCGGGTCGAGCCCGAACTCGGCCAGGTCGGCGCGCGGGTCGGGCGAGTCGGCGAGGATGGTGGTGAAGACGCTGTTCCACAGATTGCGCATCCGCAGCGACCGAGGGCAGCCGCGTGTGCAGGACACAGGCCCAGCGCCACCAGCGTCACCGCGCCGGTCGACGATGGCGCCGCGCGGCCGCCGGCGCGCGCGCGCGCGGCAGCATGACGAGCGCCAGCGCCGGCCAGCGGGAACGCCAGGAAGTAGTTCTGCGGCTTCGCCGCGACGAACAGCGCGGCGGCCGCCAGGTAGCCCGGCGACGGCCAGGCGCGGACGCCCGGCCGTCGCGCAGGGCGAGCAGCGCGCAGCCGAGCAGCAGGGCCAGGAAGACGAGCGTGGCGGCCTCCGCGTAGAACGAGTTGAGCGGCGCCACGTACGCCACGTCGGTCGCGGCCAGCAGCAGCGCGCCGTTGATCACCGCCCGCGCCGGGCGCGGCGAAGGTGCGCGCGGCCCGCAGGATCAGCGCGAGGCCGAGCCAGGTAGAGGACGAGGTGCAGCGCTCCCTGCACGCGGATGTCGAACCCGCCGTCGCCCGGCAGCAGGCGATCCAGCCCGACGGCGGCCCCGCTCAGCAGCAGTTGCGACGAGAGCAGTTGCACCGGCGCCGTCGGCCCCGGCACGTAGTCGCGCCCGAGCCAGCCCCAGTAGCGTTCGCTCCACTCCGTGGCGCGGTGCTGCAGGCCGAGGGGGTCCATGACGCGCGCGGAAATCGCCGTTGTCGGCGAGACCGACGATGGGCGGGAGCAGGAGCTGGCGGACCAGCACGACGGTCACGAGCAGGAAGACGACGGCCTCGGGAGGAGCCCGCCGCACGCGCGTCCCGGTCCGCGGCGCCTGCTGTTTCGTGTCGCGTTCTTCCATGCCGGCAACATAGCGCAGCCAGGCGGGCCGCGAACAGCGCGATCCCCCGGACGCGATCCCGTGGACGCACATCTTCGCCTGGTCCATACTCGTCGAATGCGCGTTCAACTCGCCTATGGTCGCCACGATCTCGAGGTGGAACTGCCCGACGACCGGGTCACGGTGGTCGCGCCGCGGCACGCGCCGCCGCTGCCCGACGAGCCGGCCGCGATCCGCGCCGCGTTGCGGTCGCCGCTGGGGTCGCCGCCGCTGAGCGCGCGCGTGCGGGCGGACGACACGGTGGCGATCGTCTTCAGCGACTTCACGCGGGCTCAGCCGCGCGACCGGATCCTGCCGGTCCTGCTCGACGAGCTGGCGCTGTCCGGCGTGCCTCCGGCGCGCATCACCCTGTTCAACGCGACCGGCACCCACCGGCCGAACAGCGCCGCGGAGCTGGCGGAGATGCTCGGCCCCGCGGTCCACGGCCGCTGTCGCGTCGTGCAGCACGACTGCCGCGACACCGCGCGACTCGCCCGGCTCGCGCCGGGCGGCGGCGCCGCGGGGGGCCGCGAAGCCTTCATCAACGCCGAGTTCCTGCGCGCCGACGTGAAGATCCTCACCGGCTTCATCGAGCCGCACTTTTTCGCCGGCTTCACCGGCGGCCCGAAGGCGATCATGCCGGGCCTGGCCGGACTCGACACCGTGCTCGCCAACCACGCCGCGCCGCTGCTCGCCGATCCGTGCGCCACCTGGGGCGTGACGCGCGGCAATCCGGTCTGGGAGGAGATGCTCGACGTGGCGCTGCGGGCCGGGCCGTCCTTCCTGCTGGACGTCGCGCTCGATCACCGGCGACGCATCACCGGGGTGTTCGCGGGCGATCTCGTCTGCGCGCACGCCGCCGGCGACGCGCTTCGTGGGGGAGACGGCGCTGGCGCCGCTGCCCGCGCCCGTTCGATGTCGTGCTGACCACCAACAGCGGCTTCCCGCTCGACCGCAACCTGTACCAGTGCGTGAAGGGGATGTCGGCGGCGGCGCGCGTGGTGAAACCGGGAGGGGCGATCGTCGTCGCCGCCGCGTGCGACGACGGCCTGCCCGCCGAGAGCGGCTACGCGACGTTGCTGCGCGAGGCGCGCGATCCGCGGGACCTGCTGGCGCGCGTCATGACGCCCGGCTTCGCGCACCTCGACCAGTGGCAGGCGCAGATCCAGGCCCGGATCCAGCAGCGGGCCGAGGTGCACCTCTTCAGCGACGGTCTGACCGCGGCGGAGATCCGCGCCGCGCACCTGATTCCCTGCCGGTCGATCGGGGAGACGGTGGCGCGTCTGCTTGCGGCGCGCGGTCCCGCGGCTTCCCTCTGCGTGCTGCCGCAGGGGCCGCTGACGATTCCCACCCTGTCAATCAGCGCCAGCTTGTCCGCCCGGGTCAGCCGCTTGATCGCCGCCTCGCGCCGCAGGGCCGTGGCGCGGTCGACGGCCGGTTCGCGGTAGGACAGACGGACCGGCAGGCGCGACCGGGTGTACCGCGAGGCGGTGCCGGCGGCGTGGGCCGCCAGGCGGCGGTCGAGGTCATTCGTGATCCCCGTGTAGAGCGATCCGTCACGGCAGGCCAGGATGTAGACGGTCCAGGGGGGCATGCGCGGCTCTCCTATTCGACATCACGGAACATGCATCGTGCCATTTTACAGGGAGATACACAATTCCAATAATCACGCGCAACTTTGCGCGGGTGCGCCTCGTTATAATGCATGTTGTCATGTTATGCACTATATAGTAGCATCGCATGGTCACCAGAACCGGAAGGATTTCACCATGTTCGCGCACTGTTGCCGCCTGGTCACGGGCGGGTTCGCGGTCCTGCTGGTCTCGCTGTCGGGCGCGCCCGCCGGCGCCGCGCCGGCCGATGTCTCCGGGCACTGGGAGGGCGCCGTCACGTTGCCGGGGATGGAGCTTGGCCTGCTCATCGATCTGTCGTTGCAGGACGGTGTCTGGTCGGGAACCGCCGACATCCCGATGCAGGGGGCGAAGGGGATCGCGCTGGCCGGCGTGCGCGCCGTCGGCGATTCCCTCAGCTTCACGCTGGCCGGCGTGCCGGGTGAGCCCACGTTCCGCGGCGTCCGCGCGGACAGCCGGATCACCGGCAGGTTCACGCAGGGGGGCCAGACGTTCCCGTTTCATCTCGGACGCGAGAAACTCGCGGCTCCGCGTCGGCCCCAGGAGCCGAAGCGGCCGTTCCCGTACCGCGAGGAGGAGGTCGGCTACGACAACGGACCGATCCATCTCGCGGCCACGCTGACGCTGCCGGAAGGGTCCGGCCCGTTTCCGGCGGCCGTTTTGATCACCGGCAGCGGCCCGCAGGATCGTGACGAAGCCCTGTTCGGGCACAAGCCGTTCCGGGTCCTGGCGGACTGTCTCGCCCGGGCCGGCATCGCCGTCCTGCGCGCGGACGATCGCGGCGTCGGCGGTTCGACCGGGAAGGGGCGCAACAGCACGACGTCCGATTTCGCCGACGACGCCCTGGCCGGCCTGCGCTATCTGCAGACGCGGTCCGAGATCGATCGGGCCCGGATCGGCCTGATCGGGCACAGCGAAGGGGGGATCGTGGGGCCGCTCGCGGCGGCGCGGGCGCCGGGCGACGTGGCCTTCGTGGTGATGATCGCCGGCACCGGCGTGCCGCTCGACGAGGTCGTGTTGCGCCAGACCGAACTGATCGAACTCGCCGGTGGCGCCACGCCGGACGCGGTGGCGGTGGAGGTGGCGCGCACGAAGCTGATCATGGATCTGGTGAAGGCGGGCGCGGACAGTCTCGCGATCCGCGCGGCCCTGCTGGAGCAGGTCCATGCCCAGCTCGTGGCTCTGCCCGACAGCGTCCGGGCCGCGGCGGGAAGCCCCGAAGCGCTGGCGGACGCCGCCCTGCACGGCATGCTCAGCCCGTGGTTCCGCTATGCGGTCGGCCTCGATCCGCGGGTGGCGCTGCGGCGGGTCCGCTGCCCCGTGCTCGCGCTCAACGGGACCCTGGACCTGCAGGTCGATCCGGAGCAGAACCTGCCGGAGATCGCGAAGGCGCTGCAAGAGGGGGGCAATCGCGACGTCACACTGCTGCGGCTGCCGGAACTGAACCATCTGCTGCAGCACGCGAAGACGGGCAATCCCGAGGAGTACGCCGTGATCGAGGAGACCATGAACGAGGCGGGCCTGACTGCCATCCGCGACTGGGTGCTCGCCCGGGTCGCGAAGGGGCGGTGACGATGGAGGTCGAGCGCTGGAAGTCGCAGCTCTGGAAGGGGGCGGCCGAGCTGGCGATCCTCGCCCTGCTCGAGCGCCGCGAAAGCTACGGCCTCCAGCTGCTGGAGGAGGTGCGGGGACGGGAGGGGCTCGGCCTTTCCGACGGCACGATCTATCCCCTCCTGAACCGCCTCCAGAAGGAGGGCAAGATCTCCGCGCTCTGGGTGGAGGATCCCGGCGCGAGCCACCCGCGCAAGTACTACCGGCTGACCGGCGACGGACGCGCCCTGCTGCAGGACATGAAGTCCGAGTGGAGCGCCTTCCGTCGCAGTCTCACCGACCTGATCGAGGGGGAGCGCACATGAACGGCCCCGATCTCTTCGCGAAGCTGCCGCCCGGGATGCTCGATTATCTGCGCCGGCTGCGGGCCGGTCTGGCGCCGCTGCCGGAGAGCGAGCGCGAGGAGATCGTGCGCGAGACGGCGGCTCATCTGCTCGATCGCCTCGATGCGGACGGCGCCGCGGCCGCCCCCGGAAGGGGTGCTCGGCGAGCTGGGCGAGCCGGAGGCCTACGCGGCCCGTTTCGTGTCCAACTACCACATTTCCAGCGCCCTGGCGAGCGGCTCGCCGGTCGCGCTGGCGTCCCAGGTGCTGCGCCTGCTGGGCACCAGCGCGTGGGCCTTCTGTGGCGGGACGGTCGTGCTGATCTTCTACGCGTTCGCGTTCGGGATGCTGGTCGTCGGCATCGCCAAGCCGATCGTGCCGTCGCAGACCGGGCTGTTCCTGGGGCCGGGCGGCGAGTTCTCGCCTCGGCATCATCGACCCCGCGTCGCGCGTCGGGGCGCGCGAGGTACTGGGATATTGGCTGATTCCGTTCGCCCTGATCGCCGGGGTCCTGCTGCTGTTACTGTCGAAACGGCTGTCGCGCGTTTTCTTACGCTCGATCCGGGGCTGACTGTCGTCTATATTCCGCGAGATGCGCATTCTCCTGAACGCCAAGCCGGCGCACGGGGCCTACACCGGTGTCGGTTGCTATGTCTGGAATCTGCTCGACCAGCTCGGCCGCCGGCCGGAGGTCGAGCAGCTCGGGGCGTTCACCGGCTGGGGCGTCATGCCGTGGGTCGACTTCGCCGCCGCGGCCGCGAACGAGGGGGGCGAGTTGCGCGGCAGTTCTTCGCTGCGGCAGCTCGCGAGCGCGCTCCTGCCGCCGCTCCGGCGCGCCGGGAATCGGATCCGCGCGATTGCGTTCCGCCGCGCCGCCGCCCGGGGCGACTGGTCCCTCTATCACGAGCCCAACTACATCCCCCTGCCGTTCAACGGTCCGACGGTCATCACGGTGCACGACCTGTCCTACCTGCGCACCCCGGAGTTCCTGCCGCGCGACCGCATTGGCTGGCTGCGCGAGAACCTGCGCGCCGCGACGCGGGGCGCCAAACGGATCGTCGTCGACAGCGTTTTCATGCGCGAAGAGTTGCTGGAGAACTTCCCGGAGATCGAGCCGGAGCGGGTGCGCGTGACGCATCTGGGGGTGGACGCCCGCTTCCTCGCGTCCGGCGCCGCCGATGGCGCGACCGACGCGTCGGCCCGGCTCATCGAGGATCTCGGCCTGCCCCCGCGCTACCTGCTGTTCGTCGGCACCCTCGAGCCGCGCAAGAACCTGCAGGGTCTGCTGCGTGCGCACGCTCTGCTGCCCGAAAAACTGCAGCGCGAATTTCCGCTCGTCATCACCGGCGGACGTGGCTGGCGGCAGCGCTATTTCTGGAAGGAGCTGCAGCGGCTGCGCCTGCGCGGCACCGTGCGCACGCTCGGCTACGTGCCGCACGCGCTCGTGCCGCCGCTGATGCGCGCGGCCACCCTGCTCGCCTATCCCAGTCTCTACGAGGGGTTCGGACTCTGTCCGCTGCAGGCCGCCGCCTGCGGCACGGCGGTTCTGGCGAGCGACATCCCGCCGCTGCGCGAGACGCTGCACGACGCGGCGCTCTTTGCCGACCCGCGCTCGCCCGAGGCGATCGCGCACGGACTGCGCCTGCTGGTCGAAGACGACTCCCTGCGCGCGCTGGTTGCGCAGCGCGGCCGCGCGCGCGCCGCGCAGTTCACCTGGGAGCGCTGTGCCGACCGCACCCTCGGGAGTCTACCGTGAACTCCTCGGCTGAGGCGCGGTCGTGATCGGCCTGCAGACGGCGTTGTTGCCGGCGGCGGACTGGCGCGGCGGCCTGGACCTGTTCGAGGCGCTCGCGCGCGAATTCGACCTGGGCGCCTGCGAACTGCACCTGGCGACCGACCACTATGCCGCCGCCTGTCCGGCGAGAGACGGGGTCGGGACGAGATCGCGAGGCGTCTGCGGCCGGCCGTGGCGCGGCTGGGAGTGCATCTGCCGTTCGCGCGCGCTCGGCGGCGGGATTCCAGAGCCTCTGGTTGCCGGCCTGGCTTTTGCCGCCCGCACGGGCGCCGATGCGGCGATCCTGCATCTGCGCGGCGATCCGCACCCGGTGGCGGACTGGACGGCTCTGGTCGCTCCGCTCGCCGTGCGGGCCCGGGCGCTGGGCGTTCCCCTCTGCCTCGAGAACGCCGACGACGCGCGCGAGATCGCCCTGGTGCGGGCGGTCGCGGCGGCGGTGGACGCGCAGCGTCTGTCTCGACGTTGGACATCTCCACGAGCGCCTCTATCCGGCGCGCGGCCTGCGGCGCAAGCTGCTCGTGGCCAACGATCGCTTCAGCCCCCGGCCGTTCGCCTGCCCCGCGCGGCTGCCGGCCGGCGCGCGGGGGCTGGGCGCGCGCGCTGGACGAGGTCGGCGAACGGCTCGCGTGGGTGCACCTGCACGATCACGACGGCCGCCGCGCCCACCGGCCGCTCGGCGCGGGCCGGATCGACTGGACGCCGCTCGCCGGCAGGCACGAAACCCTGTTGTCGCGTGCCGGTCGATTCTCGAAACCGACCACCGCGACCGCGATCCCGAATCGGTGCGCGCCGATCTGCGGCGCCTGAAGGAGCTGCTCGCCGGATGACGATTGCGCGTGTCGCCCGCGCGGCCCGGCTGCTGGCCGCGGGCCGTCTCGACTTCACCTTCGACCGTCTCGTGTTCCCCCGCGCGAACCTCGGCGCGCGCCAGACGGCCAACTTCCTGCTCAGTCGCCTCGAGGCCCGGCAGCGTGTATTGCGGCCCTGGTCGTACCCGATCGCGCTGCAGCTCGAACCGACCGTACGTTGCCAGTTGAGTTGCCCCCTCTGCCCGCGTGAGCGGGTCAACGGGAGTCTTGGGGATGGTCTCATGCCGTTCGAGGCCTACGCGCGGCTGCTCGCGGAGGTCGGCCCCCGATTGCTCGCGATCGCGTTCTGGCAGTGGGGCGAGCCGTTGCTCCATCCCCGGCTTCCCGAGATGGTGGCGCTCGCGAAGCGCCACGGCATCCTGACCCTGCTGGCCACCAACGGGCAGACCGATCCGGACGAGGCGCGGTTCGGGGAGCTTTGCGACGCCGGCCTCGACATGCTCATCGTGGCGCTCGACGGGGTCACGGAAGAGGTCTACCGCGATTTCCGCCAGGGGGGCAGCGCCGCCGCGACGCGTCGTTTCATCGCGGAGGCGGTGCGTCGGCGCGACGCTCGCACCGGCGCGGATCGCCCCCTGCTCAACGCGCGGATCATCGCCACCCGCGCCAGCGAGCCGGAGATCGGCGCCGCGCGCGACTTCGCCCGCGATGCCGGCGTCGACCTGTTCTCGATCAAGAGCGTCAGCCTGTATGACAGCGGCGATCCCGATCATGCGGCCCTGCCGGCGGCCCGCGACCTGCGCTCGTTCCAGTACCAGGGGGGGCGCGAAGCGGCCGGTTACGCCGCGCTCCCCAACCACTGCCTAAAACCGTGGTCCTGGCCCACGCTCCGTCACGACGGCGCACTGCTGCTGTGCGAGTGCGACCACGCCCTCGCGCATCCGCTGGGCAACGTGTTCGAGTCCGGATCCTTCCGCGCGGTATGGCGGGGCGAGCGGGCGCGCGAACTGCGGCGCGCCTTTCCGGCGAACGGGAAGGTGGAGTTGGAATTCTGCCGCCGGTGCCGGTACAAGCTCGACGACGCGATCCGGGAGACGGTGCCGCTGCGATCCGTGGCCGGGGTGCGGCCGTTGCGGGCGCTGGTCAGCACAAGGCCGCGCTGAAAGCGGCCGGCGGCGTCAGCGCCCGGCCGTGTCCTCCGCCCGCATTCTCGCCAGCACGCTCCGTTGCCGCCCGTAGCCGAAATAGATCGCCAGCCCGACCGCCAGCCAGATGATCAGCCGCAGCCAGTTCTCGGCCGGCAGGGCGAGCATCAGCAGCAGGCAGATGAGAATGCCGAGGATCGGCACGAACGGCACGAGGGGGACCCGGAACGGACGCGGCGCGTGCGGGTCGATGCGGCGCATCACGAGCACCGCGCCACAGACGATCACGAAGGCGAACAGGGTGCCGATGTTGGTCAGTTCCGCGAGGAGGCGCAAAGGCAGCAGCGAGGCGAGGGTGGCGACCACGCACGCCGTCACGATCGTGCCCTTCCACGGGGTGCCGTAGCGCGCGTGCACGGCGGCGAAGAGGCGGGGCGGGATCAGGCCGTCACGCCCCATCGCCATCAGGATGCGGGGCTGGGCAAGCAGCTGCACGAGCAGCACCGAGGTGATGCCGGTCAGCGCGCCGACGTCGATCAGCCGGCGCGCCCACGGCAGGCCGCGCTGCGCGAAGGCGCTGGCGACGGGGGCGTCGATGTCGATCTGGCTGCTGGGCACCATGCCGGTCAGCACGGCCGCGACGGCGATGTAGAGCACGGTACAGACCAGCAGCGAAGCGATGATGGCCAGCGGCACGTCGCGCTGCGGGCGGCGGGTCTCCTCCGCCTGGGTCGAGACGGCATCGAAGCCGAGGTAGGCGAAGAACATGATCGCCGCGCCGGCGAGCACGCCGACCGGGGCGCCGTCGGGTCCGGTCTGGCCGAAGAGCGTTTTGCCGAAGACGGCGATTCCGGAGTAGCCGAAAGGCGCGAACGGGCGCCAGTTCGCCGGGTCGACGTAGAACGCGCCGACCCCGATCACGAACAGGATGATCGCCAGCTTTACGGCCACCATGACCGCGTTGAAGCGGGCGCTCTCGCGGATCCCGCGCACGAGCACGCAGGTGAGCGCCGCCACGATCGCGATGGCCGGCAGGTCGAGCACGGCGCCCGTGGCGACGAAGCGGGCGCCGCCCGGATCGAAGTCGAACGGTGCGTTGCCGAGCGCGGCCGGGATGTTCACGCCGAAGCTGTGCAGCAGATCGCGGAAGTGCGCCGACCAGCCGTGCGCCACGGCGGCCGCGGCCACCGTGTACTCGAGCACCAGGTCCCAGCCGATGATCCAGGCCAGCAGCTCGCCGAGGGTGGCGTAGGCGTAGGTGTAGGCCGAACCGGCCACCGGCGCCATGGAGGCGAACTCGGCGTAGCAGAGCGCCGCCAGCACGCAGGCCAGCCCGGCGACCATGAACGACAGGATCAGCGCCGGGCCGGTCTTGTCGTGCGCCGCCACGCCGGTCAGTACGAAGATGCCGGTGCCGACGATCGCGCCCACGCCCAGCGCCGTCAGCGTCCAGGGGCCGAGCACGCGGCGCAGGCGCTGCTCGCCGCGCGCCTCCTCGACCAGCATCGCCAGCGGCTTGCGCGCGAACAGCGGATTCGGCATCGGGTCATCTCCCGCGCGAAAGGGTTTCAGGGCGACTGATCAGCGGGGAACCGGATCCTCGTTCCCGGCGTCGGCGAGGCGCGGCAGCCACGGCAGCACGGCCAGGCCCGGCAGGCCGAGCGCCAGCACGAGCAGGAAGAAGGCGCGGTAGCCGATCGCCTCCTGGATCGCGCCGCTGACCATGCCGGGCAGCATCATGCCCAGCGCCATCAGGCCGGTGGCGATGGCGAAGTGCGACGTGCGGTGCTCGCCCCGCGAGACCCGCATCAGGTACACCATGAAGGCGGTCGAGCCGAGTCCGTAGCCGAGTTGCTCCAGGGCCACGAGCGGGTAGGCCAGCGCCGGCCCCGGCTGGGCGTGGGCAAGGTAGAGATAGGCGGCGTGCGGGAGGTTGAGCGTGAGCGCGAGCGGCCAGAGCATCCGCCGCAGCCCGAACCGCGCGATCAGCCAGCCGCCCGTGATCCCGCCCAGGATCAGGCAGCCCAGCCCCACGGTGCCGTAGGCCACCCCCACCTGCGCGGTGGTGAGTCCGAGCCCGCCCGCCTCGCGGCTGTCGAGCAGGAAGGGGGAGGCGAGCTTCAACAGCATCGCCTCGCCGAGCCGGAAGAGCAGGATGAACGCCACGATCGCCGCGATGCGCGGTTGCCCGAACCAGGAGCCGAAGACCGTGCGCCAGTGCGCACCGGCGCCGGACTCGCGTGCGCGTGGATCTCCCGCCGGCCGGTCGGCCCCGGGACGCGGCAGCGCCGCGCGGTGGTAGAGCCACAGCCCGCCGTACAGCGCCGCGGCGAGGGCGAAGGCGGTGGTCCAGGCGCGCGGCACGCCGCCTGTTCCGCGTTCGAGGCGGCCCGCCAGGGTCACCAGCAGGCCGGAGCCGAAGATCATCGCCGCGCGGTAGAACAGCGTACGCACGCCGACGAACAGGGCCTGCCGGCGGTCGTCGAGCGCCAGGAGGTAGAAGCCGTCGGCGGCGATGTCGTGCGTGGCCGACACGAGCGCCGCGAGCGTGAACACGGCCAGCGTCGCCGCGAAGAAGCCGGGCAGGCCGATCGCCGTCGCCAGGGCCGCCAGGCAGACGGTCATCGCGAACTGGGTGGCGAGGATCCAGGCCCGCTTCGTGCCCTGCCGGTCCACGAGCGGGCCCCAGAGCATCTTGAGGACCCACGGCAGATAGAGCAGACTGGTCCAGAAGGCGATCGCCGCGTTGGTCACCCCGAGCCGCTTGTAGAGGATGACCGACACGCTGTTGACCAGCACGTACGGCACCCCCTCGGCGAAGTAGAGGGTGGGGACGAAACTCCAGGGGGAGCGCGGCGATCGCGGCACGGGGGTTACCGCGCGCCCGCCAGCAGCTCGTCCACGAGCGGCTGCGCGTCGTACAGTTTGCCCAGAGCCTGCAGGATCCCGCGCACGTCGACACCGATGCAGCGCGCCTCCGTCTCGTCGTAGACGAACTGGTTGGCGTGGCTGGTCTGGTTGCCGTCGAATGCGACGCCGACCAGGCGGCCGTCGCGGTCGACGATCGGACTGCCGGAGTTGCCGCCGGTGATGTCGGCCGTGCAGGCCAGGTCGAGCACGCCGCCGAGGTCGAGACGATCACGCCGCGTCCGCTGGTTCGTGGTGAGCGCGAAGTCGCCCTGATCTCCGAACGAGAGGGCCCGATCGTAGAGGCCGTACCAGGTCGTGAACGGCGGCACCAGGGTCGTGGCTGACGGGTAGCCAGCCACCCTGCCGAAGCCGAAGCGCAGCGTGCCGGTGGCGTCCGGATACGCCTTGTCGCCGTACACCGCGAAGCGGGCCTGCGCGATGTCCGTTTCCGCGGACTCCTCCACGGCGCGCACGTTCTCGCGGAACGCCTTCTCCGCCTCGCGCAGCAGCGGATCGAGACGACGGGCGAGCGCCAGCAGCACGTCGTCGCTGCCGGTCACCGCCTTCCCGTTGTCTTTCGCCAGCCCCCGGCGCACGGCCACGTCGTCGAGGCGCGTGCCCTGGAGGTAGAACGCCGCCGCTTCCGCCGGCGTGCGTCCCTGCAGGACCGCCTGCACGAACGGATCGTCGGCGCCGAGGCCGTCCCGCAGGCGCTGGAAGGCGTCGGCCGCCATGACCTCTTCCATGTCCTTGTAGACCGGCGCCGGGCTGCCCAGCCGGCGCAGCAGGTCGGGCAGTTCGCTCTCGTGGTAGCCCGGCAGGCGATCCACGTCGGTCTTGCCGGTTTCGGCCTGGAGGCGGACCAGGCCGAGCGCCGTGCCGAAGAAGCGACCGCCCGGCATTTCGTTGCGGTAGAGCCGGTCGGTATCGTGCGCCGCCGCCCAGGCGTAGGCCGCGGCCACCCGCTCCCAGGCGCCGCCGTAGCGCGCCTCCAGACGCTCGTCGGCCGCCACCGCGGCGCGCAGCGCCTGCTCGTCGGCCTGCTTGGTCGCCATCAGCCGCGGTTCGCGCAGACCGCCCAGCTCGCCTTCCAGGCGCTTGAGGGTGTTGCCGTAGAAGTAGTCGACCGTGCGTCCGCGACGCGCCTGCTCCTCGCCGAGGGCCATGTAGCGGCGCAGGACCTCGCGCTGGTGCTGCGTGCGCGCCAGTCGCTCCGGATAGGTGAGGTCGCGGCTGTACTCCAGGCTGGCCAGCGTCTTCAGGCGCTGCGTGTGTCCCGGGTTGCCCGACACGAAGATCACGTCGCCGTCGCGTGTCCCGGCGGGGTTGACCTGCAGCCAGTGCTCCACGCGCGCCGGCCTGCCGTTCTCGTAAGCCCGCAGGAAGGCGATGTCGAGGTCCCACCGCGGATAGCAGAAGTTGTCCCAGTCGCCGCCGAAGAACGCCGCCTGCAGCTCCGGCACGAACACCAGGCGGACGTCCGTGTACTCCTTGTAACGGTAGAGATCGTGATGGGCGCCCCCGTACAGGGCGACGACCTCGCCTTTGAGGCCGGTCCGCTTCAGGCACTCCGCCTCGATCACCGTGATCGCCGCTTCCCGCGCCGCCCTGGCCTGCGCCGGATTCATGCCCGGCTTCACGCCGGCCGTCACCCGGACCGACACCTCCTCGATCGACACCAAAACTTTGAGCGTGTTGCCCGGCAGCGGGATCTCCTCTTCCCGCGTGGCCGCGAAGAAGCCGTTCTGCACGTAGTTGTGCTCCGGCGTCGACACGCGCTGCACCGACGACAGCGCCACGTGGTGGTTGGTGAGGATCAGGCCGTCCGGCGACACGAACGCCGCGCTCGCCCCCGGATCGACGCTCGCCAGCCGCAGGTGGTCGAGCCACGCCTGCGACGGCGCGAACCCGTACGTCTGTCGGATCTGCTCCAGCGGTGCGTGGTCGTACGGCCACATCCCCTCGTCCGCCCGCGCCAATTCCGAAACACCCAGCGCCATCGCGAGCCCCGCCACCAGGCAGGCAGCCTTCACGCCGCGACCGATCATGTTCATCTCTCCTTCGGAAGCACGGGGCGCCGACCGTCGGGGGGGAGACCGGTCGCACCGCGGGACACGCCGCCCCGCGCACCCTCCGGGCGGGGCGGACACGGGCCACCATAGACCACGAGCCGGGAGAGGGGAAGCGGGAGCCGGAGGGGGTATCGTTGCATTCAGGCGTTGGCGCTGTCCGCCACGATTCTCCCGTCCACCAGCTCCACGATGCGGTCGCAGCGGTCGGCCATGCGGCGGTCGTGGGTGACGACGAGAAAGGCGGTGCCGCGCTCACGGTTGATCTCGCGCAGGAGCGCGAACACCTCGTCGGCGGAGCCGGTGTCGAGGTTGCCGGTCGGCTCGTCGGCGAGGACGAGCGGGGGATCCATGGCCAGCGCCCGCGCGATCGCGACGCGCTGCTGCTGGCCGCCGGAGAGGGCGTTCGACCGGTGGCGCAGACGATCGGCCAGGCCGACGCGGCGCAGCAGTTCCGTGGCTCGGTCGCGCAGCCGCGGGTCCTGGCGGCCGCGGTCGGCCATGCCGGGCAACATCACGTTCTCGAGCGCGGTGAAGGCCGGCAACAGGTGGTGGAACTGGAAGACGAAGCCGATATCCCGCGCGCGGCGGCGGGTCAGCGCGGTGTCGTCGAGGCCGGCGGTGTCGACGCCGCCGAGCACGACGCGCCCGGCGGTGGGGCGATCGAGCAGGCCGATCAGGTTGAGCAGCGTGCTCTTGCCCGAGCCGGACGGGCCCATCAGCGCCGTGAACTCGCCCGCGCGCAGCGTGAAGTCGACGCCGTCCACGGCGTGGGTCACGACGAACTCGCCGTAGTCCTTGCGCACCGCCTCGAGGCGCACGACCGGCACGGTCGGCTCAGCCATGATGGATCGCCTGCGCCGGATCGAGCAGCGCCGCCCGGCGCGCCGGTCCCACGGCCGAGAAGTGGCCCACCGCGAGCGCCAGCACGAGGGTGCCCAGGAACAGCTCCGGCGTGAGCGCCACCGGGAAAGTGGGGGAGCCGTCCGGGTTGCGCGCCATCCGCGCGAAGACGAGCGAAAGCAGCGCGCCGAAGAGACTGCCCAGGATCCAGCCGCCGAAACCGAGCAGCCCCCCCTGGATCAGGAAGATGCGCGCGACCTGGCGCCGTGTCGTGCCCATCGCGCGCAGAATGCCGATCTCGCGGTTCTTCTGCACCACCCACACCACGAGCACGCTGGCGATGCCGAGCGTCACCGCCAGAATGACGAAGGTCTGGATCATGTAGCGCGAGCTGTTCTGCGAGCGCAGGCCGACGAGGAGCTGCCGGTTGAGCGTCATCCAGCTCTCGACGGTCAGGCCGGTCGACGCGGCGATGCGCGCGGCGATCTGCTCCGCGTCGAAGATGCGGGCCACCTTCGCCTCGAGCGTCGACACGCCGCCGACGAGGTCGAGCAGGGTCTGCCCCTCGCGCAGCGACACGAGCACCCAGCGCTGGTTGATCTCCTTGTTGTCGAGGTCGAAGATGCCGCTCACGGTGAAAGTTTCGGCGCGGCCCGCCGCGGTGGAAAGACGGATCTGGTCCCCGGCGCTCACGCCGAGGTCGCGCGCCAGTTCGACGCCGATCACCGCGTTCGCGCCGGCGAGCAGGAACCGGCCGGAGCGGATCGCCGCCCGCACGTCCACGATGCGGTTGAACCGGTCAGGTTCGACGCCGCGCAGGGTCACCGAGCGGTCCGCGGCGCCGCGGGAGGCGAAGGCCGGGCCGGCCACGCTCGGCGAGACCGCGGTCACCCCCGGCGTCGTCTCCAGCTGCGCCATCACCTGGCGCCACTGATCGATGGCGCGCAGCCGCTGCGCCGGCTGTTCCACGCGGACGACCAGGCCCGCTCCGTCGCCGTCCGTGAGCAGGCGCGGCGCCTCGTCCGGACGGCGCACCACCACGTGCGCCTGCGTGCCGAGCGTCTGCTGCACGAGGCTGGCCTGCAGGCCGTCGATCAGCGCCGCCAGGAAGATGATCACACCCACGCCGACCGCCACGCCCGAGAGGATGAGGAGCGTCTGCATGCGCCCCTCGCGCAGGTAGCGCAGCGCCACGAACCAGGCGAACGGCACGGCTCAGCCCCCCGATCCCGTGGCGGCGGGGCCGGCCCCGGCGCGCGCGCGCTGGCCGGCGTGCACCGCCGTCGCGGTGGACGGCACGACCAGATCGCCGGGAGCCAGGCCGTCGATGACCTCCACCATCCCCGCTCCGCGCAGGCCGATAACGAGCGCGCGGCGCTCCACGCGCCCGTGGCGCAAAACGAGCGCCCACGGCGCGGGCGAGTCGGCGTCGCGCACGGTTTCGGCGGGCACCGCCAGCGCGTCGTCGCGCCGCGCCGCCTCGACATCGATGGAGACCGTCATGTCGGGGCGGAGGTAGTCGGGCGGCTCCGGCACGCGCAGCCGCACCTCCACGGTGCCGCGCTGCGCGTCCACCGCCGGCGCGATGCGCGCCACGACGGCCCGGAACGTCAGGCGCGGGAAGGCGTCCGTGGATGCCGTGGCCTCCTGCCCGGGTCGCAGATAGGCGAGACTTTTCTCCTCCGGCTCGACGGTCAGCCAGGTGGAGTCGGTGGGTGCCAGCACAAGCAGGATCTGTCCCCCCTGCACGACGTCGCCCGCGGCGACGCGCCGTTCGATCATCGTGCCGGCGGCCGGCGCGATGATGCGGGTGAGCCCCAAACGGGCCCGGGCGCCGGCGAGCGACGCTTCGGCCAGGCGTTCCTCGGCGCCGCCGGTTGCGTTGGCGCGGGTCCGCGCGGCCGCGGAGGCGTGCCGGCTGTCCGCCAGATCGCGTTCCTCCTGCGCCGTGTCGAGTTCCTCCTGCGCCGTGGCGCCGCCGGCCCGCAATTCCCGCGCGCGGGCCAGCAGCCGTTCGGCCCGGGCGAGCGTCACCTCCGCCTGGCGCAGTTCCTCGGCCGACGCGCGGCGCTCCAGTTCGCGCACCCGCTGCAGGCGCGCCGCGGCCTCGGCGGCGGTGGCGCGCTGTTCGTCGTTGGCCAGCTCGAGCAGCGTATCGCCGGTCGCCACCCGCGACCCCTCGTCCACGAGGAGGCGGGCCACGACTCCGCCGGCAGGCGTGCCTAGCTGCACCCGCGCCGGAACCCACACCCGTCCGTTGGCGATCACCCGCTGCACGAGCGGCTGCCGCCGCGCCGCCGCCACCGGCACGCGCGGCCCGCGCGCCGCGCCCCATCCGATCCACATCGCGAGCAGGACGATCACGGCGAGCGGAAGCCAAAGTCCCCGGCGCACGGCGCGGACGCTGAGTCTGGACATGGGCGGCCTTTCGAAGCGGCGGCATTTCCCGCGCGCGGCGCGGGGGCGGGGGCCGTGGTCATTATCGCGCGGTTGGCGCGCGGCGCCACAGTGATCGTCGCCTTACTCGCGGAACGCGCCCCGCGCTTCCAGCGCCGTCATGGCGATGCCGACGAGCTCGTGCGGCGGCAGGTTGTCGGTGTTGAGAATGAGATCGTACTGCCGCGGATCGTCCGGCTCCACCTTGAACAGCTTGCGCAGGAAACGGTCGCGCTCCTCGTCGGACGCGGCCACGCGCGCGCGGGCGGCCGCGTCGTCGAGGTTTTCGTAGCGCATGACCGCGCGCACCCGCGCCTCGACCGGGGCGGTCACGCGCAGGCGGAGCGCGCACAACCCTCCCAGGATCAGGTGCGCGCCGCGGCCGACGAATAGCACGCCGCCGTGCGCGGCGAGGGTGCGTACGATCCGCACCAGCGAAGCGAGATACTGATCGCTGGTGAAGTTGCGTCGCTCCAGCACGCCGCGCACCCACAGTTCGATTTCCGAGCGGGTCCGTTCGTCGAGCTGCTCCACGAAACGTCGCTCGAGATCGTGGCGCCGGGCGATCTCGTCGATGAGCGAGTAGCCGTGGATCTGCAGGTCGAGCCGCCGCGCCAGCGCCTCCGCCAGCACCCGTCCGCCGCTGCCGAGCTGTCGCGAGATGGTGACGATCGGCCGCGGTCGTACCTGCTCCGGCGCCTCCGCGAGCCCGAGCAGTTCGCGGTACCGGTTCCATTGGTGGATCTGACGCTGGATCAGGTGCTCGATGGGCAGGTTGCTCATGGCGTCCTCCTTGCGCGCGACATGACGGGCGAAAGAGGCAATTCCCGGGTGCCGGTCGAGCATAGCACGGATGGGGGGAGTGAGGACAGGCGCAGGGCGCCCCGCGAGCGCCCCGCGGGGCGCCCCGCGCGCCACGGCACCTGTCCCGGCAGCCGGCGGTGGATCAGACGCCGAGTGCGTCGGCGGCGCTGCGCACGTCCTCCGGGCGGAGGTAGAGGACGTAGCCGAAGCCGCCGCGGCCGTCGGTGACACCGGTGCTGGACCGGATGTTGACCCGCGCCTCGAACAGCTTGCGGTGCACGTCGAGCAGGGCGCCGATATGGTCCTCGCCCTGGATCAGGAAAGCGGTCTGCGGACCGGTGAGCGTGTAACCGTCACGGTCGAGCGCGCGGGCGAGATCCTCGTCATTCTCGGGGACGAGGATGATCTGCTCCACGCCGGGCCCGTGCGGGGCGGCGCTGAAGGCCAGCAGCGACACCCCCGCCTCGGCAAGCATGCCGAGGACGCGGGCCCCCTCTCCCGGCTGGTCGGGCACGGTGACGAACCAGTAGTCGATTTCTCGGATGGTGGCGCGCATGCGGTTCCTCCGGGCGTGACCTGACCAGGCACCCGGGATGTCCGGGGCGAAGGCGGCAGTCTAGCACGGCTTGCGCCACGGCCCAAGCGTTGTCGCCGGCCTTCCGGGCGGCTATGCTGGCCCCGTTCACCCGCATCCCGGAGGTCGGCCCATGTCCCGTCCCAGTCGGCTGAGCGTTCCGCTCACGTGTGCGATCTGCGGCCAGTCGTACTCGCCCGGCGAGGGCATGCCGGCCGAAGTTATCCGGCCGAGCGTGCAGCTGCTGATCGCCCGCGACCACCCCGATTTCGGGCCGGGTCACTTCATCTGCCTGAACGATCTGAACCGCTACCGCTATGCGTACGTGCAGGACACGCTCGCCAGCGAGCGCGGCGCCGTTTCCTTAATCGATCAGGAGATCATGCAGAGCCTGCGCGACCAGGAGACGGTGGCGCAGAACATCAATCTCGAGTTCGAGCAGCGGATCACCTTCGGCGAGCGGATCGCGGACCGGCTGGCCTCCGTCGGCGGCAGCTGGACCTTCATCATCGTCTTCCTCGGTCTGCTTGTCGCCTGGATGATCGTCAACTCGGTCCAGCTGCTCTGGAGGCCGTTCGACCACTTCCCCTTCATTCTGCTCAATCTGGTGCTGTCGTGCGTCGCCGCGCTGCAGGCACCGGTGATCATGATGAGCCAGAAACGCCAGGAGGCGCGCGACCGGCTGCGCGCGGAGCAGGACTATCGCACGAATCTCAAGGCCGAAATCGAGGTGCGCTATCTCAACTCCAAGATGGACCAGCTGCTCAGCCACCAGTGGGTGCACCTGGTCGAGATCCAGCAGATCCAGATGGAACTGATGGAGGAGCTGATGGCTCGCCTGCCCGAACGTCGGGCCTGACCGGCGGACGCCCCGGACCGCGGCGGCGGCATATAAGATCGATACAAGCTCATTTCCGGCGCACCTGTGGCAGGTCTCGTCCAGAGTCTCAATTTCACGAATTCGCAAGCGATGAATTGACAGGGCCCTTGGCGCTGGCATTTCGCGCCGAAGCCCTGCATCTTTGCCGTCAGGCTTCTCCTGGCTTACCTGCGCAGAATTGAAACTGTCGATCATGAGCGTTTTCCGGCGTCACCTTTTCGTCCTGGCGATCTGTGCCTGCGGACTCGTTCCGCCGCGCGGGGCGACGGCCGGCGTGGCGGCACCGGCGCCCGGAGACACCGCGGCCGTGTCGCCGGCCCTCCCGTCCGCTGTCCCGGAGCCGTATTATTTCTATCACCGGCTCGATTACGGCAGCGATTCGCTGGTCCATCCGCTGCGCCTGATCATCAACAGTGGCTACGGCATCTTCCAGGTCGGCGCGCGCGACCGGCGCCCCTTCAAGATCGACTACGATACCGGCGCCACCAATCTCTGGCGCAACCTGCGCGATCCGTTCGGCTCCATCCAGCACGAGGGCTGGTGGCAGTTCCTGCAGGCCGAGGTCATCCCGGTCAGCTTCAACGCGAAGGGCGCCCGCTACTGGCCCAACTACACCCAGCATCTCATCGGTGGCGGCATGAGTTACCGGCTCATCGCCGAGTGGTTCCGCGCCCACGACTGGCCGCATCCCCGCTGGTACGCCGTCGGCACGATGTTCGGGTCCCACATGCTGAACGAGATCGTCGAGAACAACAGCTACGTGGGGTGGACGACCGATCCGGTGGCCGACCTCTACCTCTTCGATCCGGCGGGGGTGCTGCTGTTCAACTCCGACCGGGTGGCGCGCTTCTTCGGCGAGACGCTGCACATGGCGGACTGGTCCTACCAGCTGGCCTTCGATCCGTGGCGCGGCACGCTCGAGAACGGCGGACAGAACTACGTCCTGAAACTCGGGCTGCCGCGCAGCGAACGCTGGAGCCTGTTCTACCACTACGGCACGCACGGGGAGATCGGCTTTTCGTACACCAGGCCCGACGGCGACTGCTGGTCGGCCGGCGCGGGCCTGGTGGCGGGGCGGCTGGTCGACCTGGGCGACGGCGTGAAGACCGTGGATCTGGTGCCGTCGGCCGGCATCTTCTACGACCGGAACAACTCGCTGATGGCGTCGGCCTACTTACGCGCAGACCCAGAGCTATCGCTGGCGCCTGAATCTGTACCCCGGCCTGCTCCGCGTGAAGTCGTGGGCGCCCGGGTTCTTCAGTGCGATCGACCACAACGGCCGCGTGATCGGCGGCATTACGGTCCGCTCCAACTCGCCGCTCGGCATCGCGTTCTGAGGGGGGGCGACGGCGCGGACCGCGGGGGGCGGCATGGATCGCGAACGCTGGCGGGAATTCCTGACCGGCAGTGGGGCCGTCTTTGCGGAAAACGCCGTGGTCCGTTTCGGCGCGGCGTCGGCCCGGGACGAGGCTGCGGCGGCAACGACCGGCGACGTGCTGGCCGATCTTTCGCACCTCGGGCTGCTCGCTGCCACCGGCGCCGACGCGGCACGCTTTCTCCAGAGCCAGTTGACGGCCGACCTGGCCGCGCTCGACGCCAGCCACACGACCCTCGCGGCGCTCTGCAACGCGGAGGGGCGCGTGGCGGCGGTGCTGCGGCTGTGGCGGCGCGGGGCGGAGATCCGGATCGAGGCGCCCGCGGCGACGCTTGACGAGACGGGCGAGCGGCTGCGTCGGTATCTCTTCCGGTCGGATGTCACGTTCACCGATGTCTCGGGGCGGACCGCGCGGCTGGGCCTGGCGGGACCGGGCGCCGAGGCCGCGCTGTGCGCGTTGTTGGGCGATGCGCCGCGCCGTCCCGGCGACGCCGTCTCCGACGGGCCGGACGACGGCGCGCTGACCGTGCTGCGCCTGCCCGGTTCGCCGCCGCGCTTCGCGCTGCACGCCCCCGCCGTGCGGCTGCGGCACGTCTGGACGCGGCTGGCGGTCGGGGCGCGCCCGGTCGGTCGCGGCGCCTGGGATCTGCTGGAAATCGCCGCCGGGATTCCGTCCGTCTGCTCGCCGGACGGGCCGCCGCTGACCGTGCTGCCCCTGCCGCCTCTGCCTCACGCCGCGCCGGGCGACGCCGGCTGACCGGGAAGGACCCATGTCCGACCGTTCCGACCCCGCCTCCTCCCTGCGCGACGGCGTGCAGGCGCCCCGTGCCATCGTCCACGTGGACATGGACGCGTTCTATGCCTCCGTGGAACTGCTCGACGATCCGTCGTTGCGCGGCCGTCCGGTCATCGTGGGGGGAACGCCGGAGGGTCGCGGCGTGGTGGCGGCGGCGTCCTACGAGGCGCGCCGCTTCGGCGTGCACAGCGCCCTGAGCGCGGCGCGCGCGCGACAACTCTGTCCGCAGGGGGTGTTCCTGCGGCCGCGGATGGCCCGCTACGCGGAGGTGTCGGAGCAGGTCTTCGCCGTCTTCGCCGCCTTCACGCCGCTGATCGAGCCGCTCTCGATCGACGAGGCGTTCCTCGACGTGACCGGCTGCCAGCGGCTGTTCGGCCCCGCCGCCGTGATCGGCCGCGCCATCAAGGCGCGAATCCGCGCGGACGTGGGGCTGGTCGCCTCGGTCGGCATCGCGCCGAACAAGTTCCTGGCGAAGCTGGCCAGCGAGCTCGAGAAGCCCGACGGCTTCGTGGTCATCGAGCAGGCGGAGGCCGTGGTCCGCCTGGCCGACCTGCCGGTGGGTCGCCTGTGGGGCGTGGGAGAGGTGACGGAGCGGGAACTGGTCGCGCGCGGCGTGCGCCGTGTGCGCGATCTGCTCGCCTGCGACGCCGACGCGCTCACCGCCCTGCTCGGCCGCCACGCGCGCGGACTGCGCGAACTGGCGCTCGGCATCGACGACCGCCCGGTCGTGCCCGACGTGGAGGCGAAGTCGATCGGCGCGGAAACGACGTTCGCCGTGCGACATCGCCGACGAACCGGCGCTCCGGGAGGAGCTCCACGAACTGGTGGAGCGGGTCGCGCGGCGACTGCGCGCGGCGGGACTGCGTGCGCGCACCGTCCAGCTGAAGGCGCGCTATCCCGATTTCACCACCGTCACGCGCGCGGTCACCCTGCCGACCGCCACGGCCCGCACCCCCGATCTGCGCGACGCCGCCCGCGACCTGCTGACCCGCCGTCTCGGTCGGCGCGGACGTCCGTTACGCCTTGTCGGCGTGACGCTTGCGGGCCTCGAGCCGGCCGTCGCGGCCGCGCCGGAACTGTTCGCGGATCCGGCCGCGCGAGAAGACCGAAATCGTCGACCATGTCCTCGATACGCTGCAGGACCGCTTCGGCAGCGGCGCCATCCACCGTGGGGCCCGCCGGCGTCCGCCCGCCGGAGCCGGCGGCGCTTGACGGGACGCGCGGCGGGAGACTTCTTTCCCGGATAGCGAGACGTTTCGCGGACGCCGGCGACGGGCTTCCCGCCTCCTGCCGGGCGCGCCCCGCGCCCGCGAGCCAGGACCGAGAGAGGATGATCGACATGGCCAAGAGTGCGTACAATCCGTTCGTCACCGCGCAGGCGCAGTTCGACAAGGTCGCCGAGTTCCTCGAGCTCGACGCCGGCCACGCGCGACCTGCTGCGCAACCCGATGCGCGAGTACGCCTTCAGCATTCCGGTGCGCATGGACGACGGCAGCGTGAAGGTGTTCCGCGGTTTCCGCGTGCAGCACAACGACGCGCGCGGCCCCTGCAAGGGCGGCATCCGCTTCCATCCGCAGGAGACGGTCGACACCGTGCGCGCGCTGGCCATGTGGATGACCTGGAAGTGCGCCGTCGTGGACATCCCGCTCGGCGGCGGCAAGGGCGGCGTCATCTGCGACCCGCACAACCTGAGCATGCGCGAGCAGGAGCTGATCTGCCGCGGCTGGGTCCGCCAGCTGGCGAAGAACGTCGGTCCGCTCAGCGACGTGCCGGCTCCCGACGTCATGACCAGCCCGCAGCACATGCTCTGGATGCTCGACGAATTCGAGGCGATCCACGGCGCGAAGCTGCCCGGTTTCATCACCGGCAAGCCGGTCGGCATGGGCGGCTCGCTCGGCCGCACCGAGGCCACCGGCTACGGCGTGATCTTCACCGTGCGCGAGGCGCTCAAGGAGCTGGGCATCCGCCCGTCCGACACCACCGCCTCGGTGCAGGGTTTCGGCAACGTCGCGCAGTACGCCATCCAGCTCTACACGCAGCTGGGCGGCAAGGTCGTCTGCTGCTCCTACTGGGACCAGAACGACCAGATCTCGTACGCGGTCCGCAAGGCCGTCGGGGATCAGCCTCGACGAACTGCTGTCGATCACCGACCGCTTCGGCGGCATCGACAAGGTCAAGGCCAAGGGGCTCGGCTACGAGATCCTGCCGGGCGACGCCTGGATCGAGCAGGACGTGGACATCCTGCTGCCGAGCGCGCTCGAGAACCAGATCACCGGCGAGAACGTGCACAAGATCGCCAAGCGCGTGAAGATCATCGGCGAGGGCGCCAACGGTCCGACCACGCTCGACGCCGACAAGGTGATCGAGGAGCGCGGCATCTTCCTGATTCCCGATTTCCTGGCCAACGCCGGCGGCGTGACCTGCAGCTACTTCGAGCAGGTCCAGAGCAACATGAACTACTTCTGGGAGAAGGACGAGGTCCTGGGCAAGCTCGACCTCAAGATGACCTCGGCCTTCCTGGCGGTGAGCGAGCTGGCGAAGAAGCGCAAGATCTACATGCGCGACGCGGCCTACGTGATCGCGATCGGCCGCGTGGCGCAGGCCTGCCGGGACCGCGGCTGGGTCTGAGCGCCGGCGGTCGAGCGTGGACGACCCGGCGCGGCCCGGTGCCGACAGCTTCGCGGCGCGGGGACGGACGGCTTCGTGTCCCGCGCCGCCCGTTCCCGGTCGCGCTCCTGTTCGCCCTCCATCGGTCCCGTTGCGCGAGGAGGGAGCCCGTGATGAGCCGCTCGAGTCCCCGCGCCCCCGTTTCCGACGTGCCGCTCTTCGTCCGCGACCGCCGCGATGGCGCCCAGACCTTCACCCGCCTCGGCGATGGCGCGCTCGGCGGCAAGGCGTCGGGCCTGGCGGCGATCCGCGAGGTGCTGCGCGACCGCCTCGATCCGCGCGGCTTTCCGCGGCATCGAAGTGGCCATCCCCGACCTGATGGTGCTGACCACCGGAGATCTTCGATCTGTTCATGGAGCGCAACCGGCTGCGCGACCGGGCGCTGTCGGGCGACGCGGACGACGTCATCGCCAACGCCTTCCTGCGCGCCGACCTGCCCGCGGAGATCCTGGGCGATCTGCGCTCGCTGGTGGAGCGGGCGCACCTGCCGCTCGCCCTGCGCTCCTCGAGCCTGCTCGAGGACGCCATGTACGAGCCGTTCGCCGGCGTCTACGCCACGAAGATGATCCCCAACAACCAGCCCGACACCGACACGCGCTTCCGCAAGCTGACCGAGGCGATCAAGTTCGTGTACGCCTCGACCTTCTTCCGCGGCGCGCGCGACTACCGGCGCGCCACCCGGGAGCCGGACGCCGAGGAGAAGATGGCCGTCGTCGTGCAGGAGGTCGTGGGGGAGCGCCACGGCGATCTGTTCTACCCCCACATCTCCGGCGTGGCGCGCTCCTGGAACTTCTACCCGACCGGACACGCCCGCCCGGAGGACGGGGTCGTGGACCTGGCGCTCGGCCTCGGCAAGCAGATCGTCGACGGCGGCCGCTGCTGGACCTACTCGCCCGCCTGGCCCGACGCGCATGCCGCCGATCGCCTCCGCGCGCGAGCTCGTGCGCCAGAGCCAGACGGAATTCTGGGCCGTGAACATGGGCCGGCCGCCGGCCTACGATCCCACGCGCGAGACCGAGTACCTCGCGCGGGCCGATCTCGTGCGGGCCGACTACGACGGCGTGCTCGACCACCTCGTCTCCACGTACGATGCCGCCAACGACCGCCTCATCATGGGAGCCGGGGCGGACGGGGCGCGGGTGCTCACCTTCGCGCCGATCCTCGGCCTGCCCGACATCCCGCTGAACGAGCTGCTGCGGCAACTGCTGCGCGTGTGCGGCGAGGCGGTGGGCGAGGCGGTGGAGATCGAATTCGCCCTGACGCTCGGCCCCGACGGCGGCCTGCCGGCGCGGTTCGGCTTCCTGCAGGTGCGCCCGATGGTGGTCTCGCAGGCGGAGGTGGCGGTCGAGCCGACGGCGATGCTGGGCGCCGGCGTGCTGGCGGCCTCGGAAACCGTGCTCGGCAACGGCGAGACCGCGCGACATCCGCGACATCGTCTACGTCAAGCCGGAGACCTTCGACGCGCAGGCCACCCGCGCCGTGGCGGGCGAGATCGAGGTGTTCAACCGCGCCCTCACGGCGGCCGGACGTCCCTACCTGCTGATCGGGTTCGGGCGCTGGGGCAGCAGCGATCCGTGGCTCGGGATCCCGGTCGAGTGGGCGCAGATCTCGGGGGCGAAGGCGATCGTCGAGGCGACCCTGCCGGAGATGAACGTCGAGCGCAGCCAGGGCTCGCATTTCTTCCACAACATCACGAGTTTCCAGGTATTCTATTTCTCCGTGCACCACGCGGGAACGCATCGCATCGACTGGGCCTGGCTGGACACGCAGCCCGCGACGGGCGAAGTCGCCGCACGCGCGGCACGTGCGACTCGCTTCCCCGCTGCGCGTCCGGGTGGACGGCCGCAGCGGACGGGGTGTGATCCTGAAATGACGGAGCCGAACGAGAACCTGGGCAAGCTGCTCTACTCCCTGCACGAGCGGGCCAAGGAGCTGAACTGCCTCTACCGGATCGAGGAGATCCTCAACCAGTCGCAGCTCTCCACGCGCGAGATGCTCGAGCGGATCGTGCGCACCATTCCCGAGGGCTGGCAGTACCCCGAGATCTGCCGGGCGCGCATCACCTACGAGAATCTCGTCTTCAAGGACAACGACTGGGTGGATTCCCCGTGGACGATGAGCGCGGACATCATCGTGATCGACGAGTACGTCGGGCGCGTGACCGTGGCCTACAGCGAGGAGAAGCCGCTCGCCGACGAGCGGTCCGTTCCTCAAGGAGGAGCCCGCCTGATCAACTCCATCGCCGACCGGCTCGGCCACTTCATCATGCACCAGCGGATGAAGCTGCTGGTGGAGGAGTACCAGGCGGCCTCGGAGGAATTCACGCGCACGCACCGCGGCGAGTGGCAGGTCGTCCTCGACATGCTGCGCCAGACCGACAAGAGCCTCTTCCTGAGCCTCTCCCACAAGATGCTCAACCACCTCTGCTGGGCCGGCGTCGAGGAGGCGGAACGGCTGCTCGCGTCCGCCACGCCGGACCAGATGTCCGAGCAGGACGAGCGCTACGGCGACACCAACCGTCCCTACGAGCGGCGCGCCACCGGCGTGACCGAGGCGATGAGCAGGGAGATCTTCCGCATCGCGGCCGCGCATCTGGGCGACGAGGAGATCCTCTCGCGCGTGCGCATGTGGATCCAGGAGGACAAGCTCAACTTCCTGGTCAACCCCCTGGTCAGCCTGCAACACGCCGCTGCCGGAGGTCGTGGACGCCATCCGCCGCTACCACGCCATCGCGCCCCAGGACGCCGAGCTGCCCACCGCCACGAGCAAGAACGTGCGCGTGTCGCTGATCCGGCGGTTCTTCACCGAGCAGCTGCTCTTCATCAACATCGCCAAGAACTACATCGACGTGGCGGACTACTACGAGCTGCTGCAGAACATCATCTACACCGCGGACAGCCACGGCAAGCTCGGCGGCAAGAGCGCCGGCCTCTTCCTGGCCGCGCAGGTCCTCCGAAGAAGAATCCCGGCGACTCGGGCCTGCTCGACAATCTGCGCATCCCGAAGACCTGGTACGTCGCCTCCGACGTGACGCTCGGCTTCATCCACTACAACAACCTCAACGAGGTCGTGGAGCAGAAGTACAAGGAGATCAACCAGGTCCGCCTCGAGTACCCGCACATCGTGCAGACGTTCAAGAACAGCCAGTTCCCGCCCGAAATCGTCAAGGGTCTGTCGGTGGCGCTCGACGATTTCGGCGACAGTCCGCTGATCGTGCGCAGCTCGTCGCTGCTCGAGGACCGCATCGGCTCGGCCTTCTCCGGCAAGTACAAGAGCCTGTTCCTGGCCAACCAGGGCACGAAGCAGGAGCGGCTCACGGCGCTGATGGACGCGATCGCCGAGGTCTATGCCTCGGTGTTCGGCCCCGATCCCATCGAGTACCGCGCCGAGCGCGGTCTCCTCGACTTCCACGAGGAGATGGGGATCATGATCCAGGAGGTCGTCGGCACGCGGGTCGGCGACTACTATCTGCCCTCCTTCGCCGGCGTGGCGTTCAGCCGCAACGAATTCCGCTGGTCGGCGCGCATCCGGCGCGAGGACGGTCTGATCCGCCTCGTGGCGGGGCTCGGCACGCGCGCCGTGGATCGCACCAGCGACGACTACCCGGTGCTGATCGCCCCGGGCCAGCCGAACCTGCGGGTCAACGTCTCCGTCGACGAGGTGGTCCGCTACGCGCCGCAGAAGATCGACGTCATCAACCTGGTCACCAACACCTTCGAGACCGTGCCGGTGCGCGAGTTCCTGAGCGGCACGCCGAAGAGCTGCCGGCGCTGGCCCAGATCGTGTCGATCTTCGACGGCGGCCGCCTGCGCCGCCCGCTGAAGGGACAGCTCGATCCCGAGCGCGACGATCTTGTGGTGACGTTCGAGGGGCTGACCGGCAACACGCCGTTCATCAGGCAGATGCAGTTCATCCTGCAGACCCTGGAGAGCAAGCTGGGCCATCCCGTGGACATCGAGTTCGCGTCGGACGGCAAGAACTTCTACCTGCTGCAGTGCCGGCAGCAGAGCAGCGCGCTCGGCGCCGTGGCCGCGCCGATCCCCAAGGACATCGCCGAGGACCGCCTCGTCTTCACGGCCAACCGCTACATCTCGAACGGCCTCGTGCCGCCGATCACGCACGTGGTCTACGTCGATCCGGTCAAGTACGGCGAACTGCCGGACCGGCACGAGATGCTGGCCGTGGGTCGCGCCGTGGGCCTCCTCAACAAGATCCTGCCGAAACGGCGCTTCATCCTCATGGGTCCGGGACGGTGGGGCAGCCGCGGCGACATCAAGCTGGGCGTCAGCATCACCTACTCCGACATCAACAACACCGCCATGCTGATCGAGATCGCGCGCCAGCAGGGCAACTACGTGCCGGACCTCTCGTTCGGCACGCACTTCTTCCAGGACCTGGTCGAGGCGCAGATCCGCTACCTGCCGCTCTACCCGGACGACCAGGGCATCGTCTTCAACGAGCGGTTCCTGCGCACCTCCCCCAACATGCTCGGCGCAGCTGCTGCCCGGAATTCGCCCACCTCGAGGACGTGCGTGCGCGTGATCGACGTGCCGTCGGCCACCGACGGCTCTCGTGCTGAACGTGCTGATGAACGCCGACCTCGACGAGGCGGTCGGCCTGCTCGGCCGCCCGACCGCCGGCCCCGAGATCGGGGAGCCGAAGGCCGCCGCGCCGGCGCCGCAGGGCGACCTGTTCTGGCGCTGGCGCCTGAGCATGGCCGAGCGGGTGGCCGCCTCGCTCGACCCCGCGCGCTTCGGCGTGCGGGCCTTCTACGTCTTCGGCAGCACGAAGAGCGGCTCCGCCGGTCCCGGCAGCGACATCGACGTGCTGGTCCACTTCCACGGCACCGAGGAGCAGCGTCGCGACCTGCTGATCTGGCTGGAGGGCTGGAGTCTCTGCCTGGCGGAGATGAACTTCCAGCGCACCGGCTACCGCACGGCCGGCCTGCTCGATGTCCACATCGTCACCGACGAGGACATCGCGAAGAAGACGAGCTACGCGGTGAAGATCGGCGCCGCCACCGATCCGGCGCGGCTGCTGCCGATCGGAGGGCACGGTCCGCTGACGGACGGTCTGCCGCTCAGCCGGTCGCCGGCGGCACCAGCAGTTCCCGCGTCGCCTCGTCGGGGCGCTCCGGATCGAAACGCACGAGCGCCAGTTCCGGCCCGTCGTGAGCCCCCTGGAACAGCCAGGTGCGGCCGATCCGCTCGCGCCACTCGCCGGTCAGCCGCGTCGACTCGTGCACGTGGCCGTGCAGGGTCAGCAGCGGCTGTCGCTCCTCGACGAAGCGCCGCACGGCGATGCTGCCGATGTGCACGTCGAGCGGCACGTGGTCGATCATTCTGCCGTCGAGCGCGGCACGGTCGAGCGGCGTGTCGTACGGCGGCGTGTGGAAGAGGAAGATCGCGCGCGACAGGTCGCCGTCGCCGGCGAGCCGCGCGAGATCGTCCGCGATCGTGCCGTGGATGATCTCGTGTTCCGGTACCGGCACCGAGCGTATCCCCGCCTCGGGCGGCACGCAGCCGGGATCGGTGAAGCGCGACACGTCGTAGCGCTCCCAGTCCTTGAGACGGAACGGCGTGGGGGGGACGCAGGCGTAGCCGTAGACGCGCCAGGGGCCGAAGTCGACCGCGCGGTCGTGCACGTACTCCCACGCGCCGCGCGCGGCCGCCGCGAGCATGGTCGGCTCCTCGGCGCGCGCGTCGTCGTTGCCGGGAATGACGAAGACGCGTGGGGCGTCGCTGCCGAGCGTCGTCGCGCAGATGCAGGAACCGCGCGGCCAGATAGTCAGTCGACGAAATCGGAGGGCGCCGCGTCGGCTGCTGACAGTGCGGCCAGGCCATGCGGCAGCAGATCGCCGCCCAGGAACACGGCCGCCGGCCGCTCCGCCGCGATCGCGGCGAAGAGCGCCTCGTAGCGGGCGCGGCGACCGTGCAGATCGGAGACGAAAAAACAGGCCGGCACGGCGACGACTCCTCTCCTGTCCGAACGTCAAATTTCCACCACAATCTGCTCCGAGAGCAAGAAAAGTCCACAATCCCTCCTGGACGGGACATGTTTCGCTTGATTCATGGAACCCCAAGATTATAATCGCGATGCGCGATGCCTGACCGGAGTCGGGGCGGTTGGTCGTCAAAAATTGTCGCAGATTCGAATCCGATCGGTTTCCGGATCTACGACAAACGCTGGGCGACCCACCGGCGGCGTTGGCGGCGCGCGGCGAGAATCACTCTTGACACGCGCGGCGGCCGCGGCCGCCGGGTGGACGGGGGAGGTTGCCGGGACAGCATGAAACCTCGCAGCATGGCGGTGTGCGAGGCGCGCGAGAGCGGCGCCGCACACGAGGCGACGTTCGTTTTGCCCGACCTCACGCACGTGGCGCCGGTCGCCTGGCGGCCCGATCTGCAGGATGTCCCCCAGTGGGACGACTGGCGCTGGCAGATGCGCAACCGCCTGCGCACGCCGGAGCAGTTGTGCGAGTTCCTTCCCGGCGTGCAGGCGCCGCCCGGCCTGCTCGAAGCGGCGGCCCGGTTCCCCTTCGCCATCACGCCCTACTACGCGTCGCTCATCCGGCCCGGCGATCCGGCCGACCCGATCCTCCAGATGAGCCTGCCGCATGCCCGGGAGCTGTGGGACCCGCCGTTCCTGCGCGACGACCCGCTCGAGGAAGACGCCGACATGCCGGTGCCGGGGCTGGTGCACCGCTACGCGGACCGCGCGCTGCTGGTGGCGACCTCGACGTGCGCCATGTACTGCCGGCACTGCACGCGCAAGCGCATCGCCGGCGCCCGCGAAGGCGTCATCTCCGAGGAGCATCTGCGGCAGGCGGTGGCCTACCTGGTCCGGCACCCGGAGATCGTCGACGTGATCATCTCCGGCGGCGACCCGCTCACGCTGCCCACGGCCGCCCTCGAGCGGATCGTGCAGGCGGTGCGGCAGGTGCCGAGCGTGGAGATCATCCGCATCGGCACGCGCGCGCCGGTGACGCTGCCGATGCGCATCACCGAGGAACTCGTGCGCATGCTGCGCCGCTACCACCCGCTCTGGATCAACACGCACTTCAACCACCCGCGCGAGCTGACGCCGGAGTCCGCCGCGGCCTGCGCCCGGCTGGCCGACGCCGGCATCCCGCTCGGCAACCAGACGGTGCTGCTGCGCGGCGTGAACGACCACCCGCGCGTCATCGAGCAGCTCTGCCGCGGCCTCGTGCGGCTGCGCGTGCGGCCGTACTACCTGTTCCAGTGCGACCTGGTGCGCGGGGTGGAGCATTTCCGCACGCCGCTGTCCCGCGGCATCGAGATCATGGAGTACCTGCGCGGCCGGCTGAGCGGCCTGGCCATCCCCACGTTCTGCGTCGATGTGCCGCACGGCGGCGGCAAGATCCCGCTGCTGCCCAACTACGTCGTCTCGGTCAGCCCGACGCACACCGTGCTGCGCAACTTCGAGGGGCTGATGGTGGGCTACCCGGAGCCGGGCGCGCACCTGGAGGCGGTTGGGCCGGAGCACGGCGCCGGAGGGCGGTCGGCGTGTGGGATCTGGCGCGCGGCCGCGCCTCGGCGATCGCGCCGACCGGCACGGTGCGTCTGGGCCGGCGCGCGCGCGGCGGAGGGCCATGCGCATCGGGCTGACCTACGACCTCTGCTCCGACTGGCTCGCGCTCGGCCACACCGCCGAAGAGGTGGCCGAGTTCGACAGCGAGGAAACCATCGATCTGCTCGAGCAGGCGATCCGCGAGCTCGGGCACGACACCGTCCGCATCGGACACGCCCGCGCGCTGTGCGCGCGCCTCGTCGCGGGCGAACGCTGGGATCTCGTCTTCAACATCGCCGAGGGTCTGGACGGGCGCAGCCGCGAGGCGCAGGTGCCGGCCCTGCTGGAGCTGTACGGCATCGGCTACACCTTCTCCGATCCGCTGGTCTGCGCCGTCACGCTCGACAAGGCGGTGACGAAGCGCCTCGTGCGCGACGCCGGCCTGGCCACGCCCGCCTTCCACGTCGTGCGCGACGAGGACGACCTGCGCGCCGCCGCCCTGGCGCGGCTGCGCTATCCGCTGTTCGCCAAGCCGATCGCCGAGGGGACCGGCAAGGGGATCGGCGAAGCGTCGTACGCGGCCGGCCCGGACGACCTGGCGCGCGTCTGCCGCGACCTGCTGGCGCGGCTGCGCCAGCCGGTGCTCGTGGAGGAGTACCTGCCGGGACGCGAGTTCACGGTGGGCCTGCTCGGCAACGGGCCGCGGGCCCGCGCGATCGGCACCATGGAGGTGCGGATCCGCCGCCCGGTGGAGCGGGCCATCTACTCGTTCCAGAACAAGCACGAGTACGAGAACGTCGTGGAGTACGACGAACTGGCGCCCGGACCGCTGCGCGAACGCGTGGAGGCGCTGGCGCTGGCGTCGTACCTCGCGCTCGAATGCCGCGACGGCGCCCGCGCCGACATCCGCCTCGATGCCGGCGGCGAGCCGAGCTTCATGGAGATCAACCCGCTGCCGGGCCTCAACGCCAACCACTCCGATCTGCCGATCATCGCGCGCTTCGCCGAAACTGGCCTTCCGCGACCTGATCGGCGGCATCATCGCCGCCGCGTGTGAACGTCTGGAGCCGCCGCATGGCGCGTGAAAAGCCGTCGGTCCTCGTGCTGCACAACGCGCCGTCCGCCTGCCGGTCTGCACCCCGGCGCGACCTGCGCCGAGAGCGACGCGGGCGTCCTCGCCCAGGCGGGGGCGGTGGCCGCGGCGCTGGCGCGCGCCGGTCACGCGCACCGGGTCGTGGCGGTCCGCACGCTCGCCGAGGTCGCTTCGGCGGTCGCGCACGCGCCCGAGCCGGTCGTGTTCAACCTGGTCGAGGCGCTCGGCGATGCTCCGGGCGCCGAACTCCTGGTGCCGGCGCTCTGCGCCGCGCACGGCAAGGGGTGCACCGGAGGCGATACGCCGTGCGCCGCCCTCACGCTCGACAAGTGGCGCACCCGGACCGTGCTGCAGGGCGCGGGGCTGCCGGTGCCGGCCGGCCTGCTGGTGCGCGTGGGGGAGAAGGTGCCGGCGCGGGGCCTGCCGCGCGGACCGCTGATCGTCAAGCCGGTCTCGGCCGACGCCAGCGAGGGGATCGACACGCACTCGCTCTGCCCCGGTCCGGGCGCCGCCCTGCGGCGGCTGGTGGCCGAAATCCACGTGAAGTTCGGCCAGCCGGCGCTGGTGGAGCAGTTCGTGGACGGGCGCGAACTGAACGTCGGGCTGTGGCAGCGCGGGTCCGAGGTGACCGTCCTGCCGATCGCCGAGATCGACTTCAGCGGCTACGGACGCGAGCTGCCGCATCTCGTCGGCTACCGCGCGAAATGGGTGCCGGGCACGCCGGAGTACCACGGCCTGGGCCGCGTGCTGCCGGCGCGACTGCCGGCGCGGCTGGCCGCGCAGGTGGCGCGGCTCGCCCGGGCCGCCTGGGACGCCTGCGGCTGCCGCGACTATGCGCGCGTGGACTTCCGCCTGTCGCGCCGCGGCGCCCCGTTCATTCTCGAGGTGAACGTCGACCCCGACATTTCGCCCGACGCCGGCTTCTCCGCCGCCCTGAAGGCGGGCGGGGTGCGCTATGCCACCTTCGTCGGCGCCCTGGTGGCCAACGCCGCGGCGCGCCGCCCGGCTCCGCCCGCCGCTGCATCGTCGCCCGCGCCGGCGCGCGCCCCGCGCGGCGCCGCCGCCCCGCGACGCGCCACGATCCGCCACAGCGTCCCCGCGGACCGCCAGCCGGTGCTCGATCTGCTGGCCGCCACCGGCTTCTTCCGGCCCGACGAGCTCGACGTGGCCGCCGAGGTGCTCGACGACGCGCTCGAAGCCGGCCCCGGCGGGCACTACCAGTCGTTCGTGGCCGAAGACGAAGCGGGGGTGGCGGGCTGGGTCTGCGCCGGCTCCACCCCCTGCACCCTCGGCGCCTGGGACATCTACTGGCTCGGCGTGGCGCCCGACCGCCAGGGACGCGGCATCGGCAAGGCGCTCGTGCGCCACTGTGAGGCGTTGATCCTCGCGCGCGGCGGCAACCTGTCGGTGATCGAAACGTCCGGCAGTTCCGGCTACACCTCCACGCGCGGTTTCTATCTCGGCTGCGGCTACGACGAGGCGGCCTGCATCGCCGACTACTACGCCATCGGCGACGACCGGATCATCTACACGAAGCGGCTCCGGGGCTGATCTTCCCAGGGGCGGTCGCCGGAAGTGTTGTTCAACTCACTCCCCTTCCTCGTCTTCCTGGCGGCGGTGCTGGCGGTGCGCCCCCGCCTGTCGCACCGGAACCAGAACCGCTTCCTGCTGCTCGCCAGCTACCTCTTCTACGGCTGGTGGGACTGGCGCTTCCTCGCGCTGTTGTGCGTTGTCCACCCTGCTCGACTACGGCGTGGGGCGGCGGCCTCGGCGCGACCGACGCGCCGGGCCGGCGCCGCGCCCTGCTGGCCGCCAGCTCTGACCGGCAATCTCGGACTGCTCGGCGTTCTTCAAGTATTTCGATTTCTTCGCCGGCTCGGCCGCCGCGCTGCTGGCCCGCTGCGGACTCGCAGGCCGACCTGCCGACCCTGCGCGTCGCCCTGCCGGTCGGGCATCAGCTTCTACACCTTCCAGACCCTCGGCTACGCCCTCGACGTCTATCGCCGGCGGCTCGCGCCGGCCCGCAGCCTGCCTCGACTTCGCCCTCTACGTGGCGTTCTTCCCGCAGCTGGTGGCCGGACCGATCGAGCGGGCGTCGGGTCTGCTGCCGCAGTTGGCTGCGCCGCGGCGATTTCGTCACGCGTCGTCAGGTCGAGACGGCTGCGCGCAGATCGTCTCGGGGCTACTTCCAGCAAGATCGCGATCGCCGACACGCTGGCCCGGTCTCGTCGAACGCGCGTTCGTCGCACCGGGCGGAGCCATTCGGGCGCACCGCTGCCTCGGCCGGCGATCTTCTTCGCGCTCCAGATCTACGGCGACTTCGCCGGCTACTCCGACATCGCCCGATCGGGACCGCGCGCCTGCTTCGGTTTCGAGCCTGATGCAGCAATTTCGCGCTGCCCCGTATCTGCGCCGCGCCGTCGCCGAGTTCTGGCGGCGCTGGCACATCTCGCTCTCGACCTGGTTCCGCGACTACCTCTTCACGCCGCTGCTGGGACGCGCGCTCCGCCTCACGGAGCGGTTGCGACTCGGCGCGGAGTCGCGCGAACTGGCGCTGGCGTACCTGCTGGCAATCGTGCCGACCATGGCGCTGTGCGGGCTGTGGCACGGCGCCCGCTGGACGTTCGTGGCGTGGGGACTGCTGCACGGCCGTCTGGCTGGCCTGGCGGCGGGCGGCTGGGCGGGGGGCGGGCGCCGCGGCTGTGGCCGGCGGCCTGGCCGGCGCGCCTGCCGCAGATCGCCCGCGCGCTGCTCGTCTTCCACGGCGTGGCGGCCGCCTTCGTGCTGTTCCGCGCGCCCGACTTCGGCGCGGCGCAGGCGGTGCTGGCGGGGATCGTCCGCCCGGCGGCCGGCTGGGGCGCGTTCCCGCTCGCACGTGCTGGTCGGCGCCGCGGCGACGCTGGCGCTCGACGCCACGCAGGCGGCGACCGGCCGTCCCGACTGGCTGGCCGACCTGCGCCCGTGGCCGCGGCTGGTCCTGGCGCAACTGCTGGTGGCCGTGACGATCGCCGCGGCCGCCTTCCGGCTCTACGCCAACCCGCCGTTCATCTACTTCCAGTTCTAGGCGGCGACGCGGACGGTGGCGCGGGTTCCGGCTCCCCCGCGAGGCGCGATGCGAGCGCCGCCGCCAACAGCCGGCCCGCCACCGCGTTGCCGCGCGCGTTCCAGTGGCTGTTGTTCGGCGCGTACAGACGCCCCTCCCCGCGCGTGGCGCGCAGCACCGCCAGCGGGTCGACGAGCGGCACGCCGCGCGCCCCGGCCCAGGCGGCGAGCCGGCGCTGCGGCAGGTCGAAATCGAAGGCGCCGGCCGGTCGATCCGAGCTCGCCAACACGAGGTCGCGCAGCCGCGGGTCGGCCTGGATCTCCGCCGGCGCCACCAGCAGCAGCCACGGGGCCCCCGCCGCGCGGCAGGCGTCGGCGAACCGGTCGAGCTGCCGCTCCGCCTCGCGCCAGAGTGCCGCGGTGCGAGGATCGGGGTCCGGCGCGAACAGTGGCAGCAGGCGCAGTTGGCGGTCGCGATAGTGGCGGGTCGGCGGCGCGAAGGCGGTGTCGGCGGCGCCGGCGACGGCCGGCACGTCCGCCGGCGCCCGCTGTCCGGTCAGCGCCCGCGCGACGCGGCGCGCCGTCGCCGTCAACCGTCTCAGGTAGACCTGCTCGCCGAGCACGAACAGCCGCGATCGCCGCAGCGCGTTCAGGCCGGGGGTCTGCGCGCCGACGTAGAGCAGGTTGCCCTGGATGATCCGGCCGCGCACCGGGATGCCGGTCACGTCGGTGTCGACCGAGAAGCAGAGCACGATCAGGTCGGGCGCCAGAGCCGGCCCGAGCGCGCGGACGATGCCGACCTCCTGCTCGGTGTTCCAGCCGGGACAGCCCATCAGGACCATCTCCACCGGCGCCATCGTGTCCGGCGCGGTCGACAGCTCCCGCGCCGCGACCTCCAGGAAGTTCTCGCGCGGCGGCACCGCGCCGTATACGAACGAGTCGCCGACTCCCAGCACCCGCCGCGTCCCGGCCGGCTTGACCGGGGGATGCTCGTGGTCGCGGAAGCCGAGCGCGTTGACGTGGTCGTCCGCCGCCGGATCGCCCGTCGGCCCGCTCGGTCGCAGCCGGTAACCGGCCGCCGCGTCCGGCAGGTAAGGAGTGTCGAACGGCGCCGGCACGGCGGCCTGGAAGTAGCGCACCGCCCCCTCGCCCGCGAGCAGGCCCCCCACCAGCAGCAGCGGCAACCCCACGATCCTGCGCACGACGCCCCTTTCCGGCGGCAGACCCACGTTGATTGCAAGCGATTGTAAAACAGCGCCTTGCCGATTGCGTGCAACTTTTCGCTTGTCTCGAAGTAAAGCTGACTTTACGTTCGCGCCCGCCATGAAGATCACGATCATCAACCGGGTCCGGGAGCGGCGGCTGGCGCGCGGGCTGACCCAGGAGGAGCTGGCCGCGCTGGCCGGCGTCTCGCGGCAAAGCATCATCGCCATCGAGCGGGGGCGCTATGTGCCGAGTCTTCCGCTGGCGCTGCGGCTGGCGGCGATCTTCGGCTGCGCGACCGACGACCTGTTCCGGCGCGAGGAGGCGATCTGACCCTGGACGAGCGCTTCGTGTTGCTTCGCTACAGGTCCACCAGTCATGCCGCGGTGGTCGGCGGCCTGCTATATTACCGTCGGCGGGGTTAGGCCCGCACAAAGGGAGGACTGTCATGCGGATTTCGTCACGTTTGTTCCGCGGCGCCATACTCCTGCTCGCCTGCGTCGGCGCGTCCGGCGCTTTCGCCGCCATGAGCGAAGGCACCGTGCCCTCGACCGACGGCGTGCCGATCCACTACACCGTCAGCGGCGACGGGCTGCCCGCGCTCCTGTTCATCCACGGCTGGTCGTGCGACGGCACCTACTGGGACGGCCAGGTGGCGGCATTCGCGCCGACGCACCGCGTCGTGACGGTCGACCTCGCCGGGCACGGCAAGTCCGGCCGCGATCGCAAGGAGTGGTCGATGGAGGCCTTCGGCCAGGACGTCCGGGCCGTCGTCGAAAAGCTCGGGCTCCCGCGCGTGGTCCTGATCGGTCACTCGATGGGCGGCTACGTCGCCGTGGCCGCGGCCAACCTTCTGCCGGGACGGGTGGCGGCGGTGATCGGGGTCGACACCATGCAGGACGCCGAACGGGTGGTCACGCCGGAGATGCTCGCGCCGCTCATCGCCGGCATGAAGGCCGATTTTCCTGCCGTCACGAAGCAGTTCGTGGCGCAGATGTTCCCGGCCGGTTCCGACAGCGCGCTCGTCGCCCGCACCGCCGGGCGGATGGCGTCCGCGCCGCCCGCGATCGCGATCCCCGTGTTCCAGGCCATCTTCGCCTACGATATCAAGGCCGGCTTCGCCGGTGCGAAGGCGCCGATCCGCGAGATCAACGCGGACCGCACCCCGACCAATATCGAGGGGAACCGCAAGTACGCGCCCGACTTCGACGCGGTGATCCTCGCCGGGGTCGGCCACTTCCCGCAGCTCGAGAAGCCCGCCGTGTTCGACGCCGCGCTGGCGAAGGTCCTCGCGGAGGTGTCGAAATGAAGGTCGCGCTGATCGGCGCCGGCCTGATGGGACGGCCGATGGCCGCGCGACTGCTCGACGCCGGACACGCGGTGACCGCGTTCACCCGCACCGCCGCTCGCCTGGAGGAGCTCAAGGGCGCGCGGCGCGAACGTCGTCCCGTCCGGCCCCGCGGCACTGGCCGCCGCCGACGTCGCCCTCCTGATGCTCAGGGACGGCCCGGCCACCGAGAGCACGCTGTTCGGCGGCGCGGAACCGCCCGCTTTCCGCGGTCGCACGGTGATCCAGATGGGGACGATCGCGCCGGGCGAGAGCCTTGAACTGCACCGGCGCGTCACCGCCGCCGGCGGCGATTATCTAGAGGCTCCGGTCCTGGGCAGCATCCCGCAGGTGGAGTCGGGGCAGTTGGCCGTGCTGGTCGGCGCGACTGCGGAGCAGTTCGCGCGTTGGGAGCCGCTCCTCAGGACTTTCGGCCCGCAGCCGCGACGGCTCGGCCTGGTCGGGCAGGCGGCGCTCGCCAAGCTCGCCTTCAACCAACTCATGGCTTCGCACGTGGCGGCGTTTTCGCTTGCCCTCGGCCTGGTGCGCCGCAGCGGCCTGGACATCGACCAGTTCATGGAGATCCTGCGTGGCACTGTCCTGTACGCCCCGGTCGCCGACCGCAAGCTGGACCTCCTGCGGCGCCGCAGCTTCGCCGCTCCGCACTTCACCACGAGCACCCTGCTCAAGGACATCGACCTGATGCTCGACGCCGCCCGCACCGCCGGCCTCGACCCGGTCGCGCTCGAAGGGGTGCGCGAGGCGCTGGCCCGGGCCAGTCGAGACGGGACACGGCGAAGAGGATTACTCGTCGATGTACGAGGTCATCGATCCGCGGTCGTAAGACCGGCACCCGCCCGCTCCCGCCGGTCGCGGCCTGCCGCCCCGACCGGCTCTACCGCGTGAGCCGGGGCAGCAGCAGCGCGTTGAACAGCAGCTTGTAGGTCACCGGCGTCGAGCCGCGGAACTGCGGAGAGAAGGCGTAGAGGACGAACTGTCCCTTCCCCTTGCGCGCCCAGACGCCGGCGGCGGTGTTGCCGAGCAGCTTCTCGTGCTCGGCGAAGCCCGACATCAGGATGTCCTGCTCGGGGTGGATCACCAGCACGCGGCGGTCGATGTCGAGTCCCGGCTGCGAGGTGCGGAAGACCGGCTTCCCGCGGGAGAAGAAGCCGGCGTCCGCCGGCATGCCCCAGGTCAGCGGGCTGTCCTGCGTCACCCGGGCGCGCAGCCAGGCGCCGGGCACCGAGAGCCCCTGCTTGGCCAGCTTGCCGCCGACATCCTCCACCGGCAGTCGGAACTCTTCCACCTCGTCCTTGCCGCGCCTGATCTCCTGCACGCCCAGGAACAGCTCGCACGACTGCGCCCCACGCCAGGATGATGCCCCCCTGGTCGGCGAAGGCCATCAGCTTCTCCATCCCCTTCGGGCCGAGCCCCCTGCGGAACTCCGGCGGGAGGTCGTCGGCACGTACGGCGGTCGTCCTCGTACTTGTAGCGGCCGTGCAGCAACTCCTCCTTCGTCGTTGTCCGGGCAAGACGATCACGTCGAAGCTCCGGGCGAGATCGCGCGTCCGGCATCTCGCCGGGACGCACGACCGTGAACGGGACGCCGTAGGCAGTCGAGGAGGAAGCGCGTCCAGCCGGCGTCCATGTCGTGGAAGGCGGTCTCGACGAGGGCGATGCGCGGCGCGTCGAGCGGACGCATCGCCACCGCCGGCTCGGCGGCGAGCGACCAGCGGCGGCACGACGAGGGCGTCCAGCAGCGCGGCGAGGGCGGGACCGGCGCCGGCGCGGATCACGAAGCTGCCGGCGGGCAGGCTCGTGCCGTCGACCGTCGTCGCCGCCGTGGTGCGCAGCACCGGCAGGCCGGCCTTCAGGGCCAGGAAACCGGCGTGGAACGCCTCGTTCTCGTCGGCCGAAAAGGCGACGCCCCAGCTCGTCGCGGACACGCCGCCGGCCGGGCCGGCGCAGGGCGAAGGCGCTCGTCGAGCGGCTGCCACGCCGCCTCCAGCTCCGGCGCCCGCGTGTCGACCTGCTCCGCCGCCACGCCGCGGTGGAGCGGCAGCGACCAGCTCGTGATGTCGTACGGCCGGATCAGCTCGCCGCCCGGCGTGTAGTGCCGCACGGGATAGCACTGCCGTTCCAGCACCTCCTTGATGAACGGGCGGTAGGACTGGGCGAGCGGCACGATCACCGAGCCGGCGGCGAAGCGATCGTCCGCCGGACTCTACCTCCCGCGGCAGCGTGAACAGCTGCACGCCGTGCTCCTGGAGCAAGGCGATCAGCTTCACCCATTCGCCGCGCGAGCGCTGCCCGGGCGGCAGCACGAAATAGAACGGCGCCTGGCTGCGGCCGCGCGCCACCTCGCGCCGGCAGAGGTCGTTGCGCAGTCGCAGCAGTTCGGCGCGGTTCGCGCCGGCGGTGCGCAGCAGCGAGCGGAAGGAGGACAGTTCGTAGGTCACCGCGTCGCCGAGTCGCCACCAGCCGCCGGGCCAGGGATCCGGCAGGTTGACGCTCTTCTTGTACTCGGCCAGCCCCTTGTCGTCGGCGTTCAGCTCCGTCGGCTCCACGTAGAGCGGCGAGGCGCCGTTGGTGCCGGCGTTCTCGGTCAGCAGCGAAACCACGTTCTTCCAAAGCGAGGTCTCGGTGGAGCCGGGCCAGTACTCGTCGAACGCCCAGTGCTGCGCCACGCCCGCCAGGCCGTCCTGGGACATGTCGCGCGCCAGTTGGTGCCGAAGACCGCGACCCAGTTCCAGATGCCGGCCTCGATGTTCTCGGCGATCGGGTCGTTGCTGGGCGGACAGTAGAAGCGGGGGCCCGAGGCGCCCATGCCGTGCTTTTCCACCAGCACCTGCGGGAACCACTCGGTGGAGAACAGGCGCGACACGGCGCGGGTGTCGGACTGGGTGAGCGTGACGAAATCGCGGTTGTTGTCGTGGCCGACATAGCGATGGTACACGGCCGGCAGCGACGCCCCGTCCCACGCCGTGCCCCGGTACTTGCGGTAGTTCTCCACCACCAGGTCGAGTCCGTCGGGGTTGTGGGCGGGGACCACCATCCAGACGACGTCGTCGAGCTGGCGCGTGATCGCGGGGTCGACGCTCGTGACCAGTTCGTGGGCGTAGAGCGGCAGGGCCTGGCACGGCGCGAGCTCCGTGGCGTGCATCGAGAGCGTCGCCATGAGGAACACGCGTCCGCGCGCGACCAGCGCGTCGCGTTCCGGGTCGGGGATCGCCGGGTCGAGCGCGAGACGACGGTTGATGTCGCGCAGTTCGTCCAGGCGCCGGATGTTCTGTTCGCTCGAGATGAACGCCACGAACATCGGTCGGCCCAGCGGAGAAGCGCCGATCTCGCGCAGCTCCAGCCGCGGCGAGGCCGCGTCGAGGATCTTCAGGTAATCGATGAGCTGCTCGTAGTCGATGAGCTGCCCGTCGGCGCCCGGACGGAACGTGAAGTGCGCCTCCGGCGTCGGCGGGGTCGCCGCGCCGGCCGGCACCTCGGCGTTGGCGGCGGTGGTCAGAGCCAGGAGCGCGAAGAGCCCGGCGAACAGTCGGAGTTGGCGATTCATGACGATCCTTCGTGGCGGGGAGCGGCTGGCCTGAGCGCGTGCCGATCACCCTACCACGAAGCCTGAATCGCGAACAGGGCCGGGCCTGGTCACTTCAAAAGCAGCATTTTCCGCGTGTCGACCTGACCGCCGCTCTGCAGCCGCAGGAAATAGGAGCCGCTCGCCAACGCGGCCGCCCCGCCCGTCCGTGCCGTCCCAGACGACCTCGAACGCGCCGGCGCCGCGCGACTCGTCCAGCAGCGTGCGCACGAAACGCCCGTCGGCCGCAAAGAGGTCGATGCGGACAGGGCCCGGCTCGCCGAGCGAGAACGCCACGCGGGTCTGCGGATTGAACGGGTTCGGATAGACGTTCGAGATCGCCGTGCGCGTCGCGTCGGCGTCCGGCACGTCCGTCACGTCCGGCGAAACTTCGGCGCTGAAACCGCTCAGGTTGCCGTGGGTGTCGGAGAACTGCACCACGTAGTAGTGCGTCGTGGTGTCGTACTCGAGCCAGGAGGTGCCGGCGTCGCACTGCAGCGGCGTCGTCGGCACGAAGCCGGTCACGTCCCCGCGGTACACGCACGCCGCGTTGAAGTCGGGAATCGCCGGGATGACCCACGAAACCACCCAGGGGACGCCGCTCTGGTCGAGCGACGCCACCGGCGTCGGCGGGGCCAGGTTGTCGATCGAGTAGGCGCTGACCACCGGCGGAAAGATGCACGAGGCCGCCGGTCTCGACCGCCGCGACGCGGTACTGCGACCAGGGCTGCGGCGTGGCCGGCGAGGCGATGTCGCTCGTGGGGATCGACCAGGGAATACGTGGCGGAGGTGGTGGCCGGCTGGACCGCGACGTCGACCCACGTGCTCGCGAACCGCTGGATCACGTACTGGGTGATCGGCACCAGCGAGCCGGCGGCGTCGAGGGAATTGCGCTGCCAGTTGACCTGCAGCTGGCCGCCCTGGTCGGCCGGCACGTCGGGGATCGAAGTGATCGTCGGCCCGGTGCTCGGCAGGAAGATGGCGTTCACCCATTCCGGATGGTCGATGAACGGGTTGCGGTTGCCCTGGAAGCTGTAGACCACGTCGTTGCGGGCCCGCTCGCGGTCGTCGACCGGATCAGCGGCGCTCCATTGCAGCAGGACCGACAGCAGCCCCATGTAGGCGACCGACGCGTTGCTGCCCGTGGTCACGATCAGCGAGATGTTGTCCGTGAGGATCAGGTCCGGCTCCGCCACGTGCGTGATGGTGTGCGTGCCGCCCGCGTAGCGGACATCCATGTAGAACATGGCCCGCGCCACGTCGCCCTGCCGGCCGTTCCAGGTCTGCCAGAGGGTGGCGTTGAACCAGTTGGAATTGCCCGGAAACACCCCCGAACCGCCGCCCTCGCCGTCGTTGAAGTCGGTGACGCGCTCCGTGGATCCGAGCGCGCAGGCGCCGAACGGCTTGTTGCCCCGATCGCTGTTGTAGCCGACATCGCAGAGGAACAGGTGATGACAGTCGGTGTACGGGTAGTTGGTGGTGCCGTCGTCCGGAAAGCCGTAGCTGTTGGGCCAGCTGTGCTCGCGGTTGTAGGGGCCGTTCCCCGCCGCCGAACTTGACGTAGCTCCGGTTCCGGTAGAGATCGAGGATATAGGCGGCGTTCGCCGGATTCTGGTCGGCCAGTTCGAGGATGTTCCAGGTGTCCGTGGTCGAAGCGGTGTAGGGGAACCGCAGGTGGTCGTCGATCACCTCGTGCAGGGTCGTGCGCAGCAGCAGGGGGGTGTCGGTGATCACCGTGTCATAATATCCCGGCGGCGGAGCGGCCGCAGTCCCGGCCGGGGCGAACGTCAGGGCGGCGAGAGCCACGAATATGAGGGCCAACCGGAAACTGGTCGGCGGGAGCGCCAGGCGCCTGAAACTTAAGCCGTACATACACATACAAATACCCCTGGGCGAAGTGGGAATCCCCGTTGTGGCCGAGGCCGATCATCTCCGGAACTGCTCCATTATAGCACAATATCGCGGTGGTCGCGGCCGCTGTTCTGGAGCTCACCCCGGGGTAGTGCAACCCGGTCCGACGGTGTATCGTGGGGGACGAGCGCCTTCACGCGGCCTCCCGGGCGGCCCGAGTCCGCGGCCCGGCACCCGAAATCCGCAGGGGTAGAAGCCATGAAGAGGATGTCCGTCATCGTTGTCCTGTGCGCGCTGTCGCTTGGTCTGAGTTGCAGGGAGTGTCCAGCCATGGAGAAGGGGAACCTCGCCGACAATCCGTTGCTCGCGTCGTTCGACACGCCTTTCGGCGTGCCGCCATTCGACCGTATCAGGCCCGAGCACTTCCTGCCGGCCTTCGCGGAGGGCATGAAGCAGCAGAACGCGGCCATCGAGAGCATCGTGAACAATCCGGCCGACCCCACCTGGGAAAACACCGTCGAGGCGCTGTTCAACAGCGATGTCCTGCTGAACTCGGTCTCCAGCATCTTCGACAACCTCACGAGCGCCAACACCAACGCGGCCATCCAGAAGATCTCGGAGGAGATCAAGCCGCGGCTTTCGGGCCACGAAGACGCCATCACGCTCAATCCGCGGCTGTTCTCGCGGATCAAGACGGTCTACGAACAGAAGGAGCGGTGGAATCTCGATCCTGCCCGGAGCTACCTGCTCGAACGGCTGTATCGTTCGTTCGTGCTCGACGGCGCCCTGCTGCCGGCGGAGAAGCAGGAAGAGCTGCGCAACATCAACCGGGAACTGGCTTCCCTGGCCGTCCAGTTCGACACCAACCTGCTGGCCGAGACCAATGCGTTCAAGCTGGTCATCGACAACCAGGCGGATCTGGCCGGTCTGCCCGACGCCGTGATCGCCACGGCCGCCGAAGCCGCCGCGGCCGACAGCCTGCCGGGCAAGTGGCTGTTCACCACCCACAAGCCCAGCATGATCCCGTTCCTCCAGTACGCCCGCAACCGCGAGCTTCGCCAGCAACTCTACGCCGCCTACACCAATCGGGGCAACCACGGCAATCCGCAGGACAACAAGGCGGTCCTGGCGCGCATGGTGGAATTGCGCGCGAACAAGGGACAACTGCTCGGCTTCCCGAACTACGCCGCCTACCGGCTCGAAACCAAAATGGCGCGGACACCCGAACGGGCTTTCGCGCTGCTGAACTCGCTGTGGGAGAAGTCCCTCAGGGTCGCGAAGACCGAGGCTGCCGAACTGCAGGCGATCATCGACCAGGAGGCGGGGGGCTTCAAGCTGGCCTCCTGGGACTGGATGTACTACGCGGAGAAGCTCCACAAGGCGAAGTACGACCTCGACGAGAACGAGATCCGGCCCTATTTCCAGGTTGAGCAGGTGCGCGAGGGGCTGTTCACCGTGGCGAACCGGCTGTACGGTCTGACCTTCTCGCCGCTGCCCGACCTGCCCCGACCGCATCCCGATGCCCAGGCCTACGCCGTGAAGGAGGCCGACGGCGCGCATCTCGGCGTCCTGTACCTCGACTTTTTTCCGCGCGAAAGCAAGGAGGGGGGCGCGTGGTGTCTCGAATACCGCGGGCACCACTTCCGCGACGGCAGGGAAATCACGCCGATCACCACGGTGGTTTGCAATCTCACGCGTCCCACGGAGAACACTCCGGCCCTGCTGAGCATGGACGACACCGAGACCCTGTTCCACGAATTCGGCCACGCCCTGGAGAGCCTGCTCTCCAAGGTCCCCTATGCATCCTCCTATGTGGCCATGGACTTCGTGGAGCTGCCCAGCCAGATCATGGAGCACTGGGCCTTCCACCCCGAGGTCCTGACGCTGTACGCCAGGCATTACCGGACGGGTGAGGCGATCCCGCAGAATCTCATCGACCGGATCAGGAACGCCACCCTGTTCAACCAGGGGTTCGCCACCACGGAGTACCTCGCGGCCTCCCTGCTGGATCTGGCCTACCACAGCCTGCCCGCCGGCGAGAAGGTCGATGTGGCGAAGTTCGAGCAGGATGTGTTCACCCGCTACGGCCTCATCCCCGAAATCGTCTCGCGGTACCGCAGCACCTATTTCGGGCACATCACGGGCAGCTACGACGCGGGGTACTACAGCTACATCTGGGCCGCGGTGCTCGACAACGACGCCTTTGATCTTTTCAGCGCGAACGGCATCTTTGACCAGGCGACGGCCGCTTCCTTCCGCCGGAACGTCCTGGAGCGGGACGGCGTGGCCGATCCGATGGAGATGTTCGTGAGCTTTCGGGGACGGGAACCCGCGGTGGAGCCTTTGCTGCGGGCGCGAGGACTGATGTAGTTCGGTCGGGGCCCGGCGCCGGCAGGGGCGCCCCGCATCCGCCAGATTGATGCCTGAATTGCAATGAGGGAGAGGTTGCCATGCGCAAGCCGGTGCTGTTCGTGTCCCTGGCCATCGCCGTTTTCCTGCTTCTCGGCCTCGCCGGGGTGCTCTACCAGAAGCTTCAGCAGAAGTCGACCGACTACGCCGCGCTGCAGGCCGATGAACAGGCGGCACGCGACCGCTATGGAGAGGCCGTCAACGAGATCGCCGCCATCCAGGACAGCCTCAACGCCATCATGCTCGGCGACGGCGGGGCACAGGCGCTCGCCACCCAGCTCGAGTCCGAGAAGAGTCTGTCGCGGGATCGCGGCGACGAAGCCGTGGCGCGCATCGCCGTGATCAAGGCCGGCGTGCAGCGGGCCAAGAACCGGATCAAGGAGCTTGAGGCCGAGCTTCGCAAGAGCGGCATCCAGGTGGCCGGCCTCGAGAAGATGATCCGGAACCTCCGGACGACGGTGGCCGAGAAGGAGGCGATCATCGCCCAGCTCACGCAGCGGGTGGGCGAGCTCCAGACACAGGTCACAGGGCTGTCGGCCGAGGTCCAGCAGGGCCAGGAGACGATCCAGGCCCACGTGGCGACGATCGAGGTCCAGAACGCGGCGATTGAGAACAAGCGCCGGGAATTGGCCACGGTCTACTACACGATCGGGTCGAAGAAGGAGCTGATCACCGACGGCGTCGTGGTCGCCACGGGTGGCTTCCTGGGTCTGGGCAAGACCCTCAAGCCGTCCGGCCAGATCGATGAGACCAGGTTCCTGTCCCTGGACACCGATCAGGAGACCCTGATCGTCATTCCCGCGCAGAAGGCCCGGGTCCTGAGCGCCCAGCCGCCGGCGAGCTACGAACTGCAGAAGGTCGACGGGCAGGTGGAGCTGAACATCCTCGACCCGCGGGCGTTCCGGACCATCAAGCGGCTCATCATCATGACCGGCTGAGCTGGTCGGGTGGTGCTGTCTGACGGACGCCCCGATCGTGTCGCGGTCGGGGCGTCCTTGCGAGGTTGCTCCGGATGACAAAGCAAGGAGTGGTTTCGATGCGACGCCTGCTCGCGATCGTCATATTCGGGCTGGCCGCGCTGGCCGCGCCGGCCGCGGCTCAGGAGTGGGAGAAGTACGAATTCTCCGCACGGCCGCTGGCTGAGGGGCTGACCTGGCTGCGCGGCCCGGGCGGCAACGTGGTGGCGTGCCACGGGCCGGACGGAGTTTTGCTCGTGGACACCGACTATAAGCAGATGACGGAGAAGCTGAAGGGGGCCGTTGCCGCACTCGGCGCCGGGCCGGTGAAATTCGTCGTGAACACCCACTGGCATTTCGACCACGTGGGCGGTGATTCGGCGTTCGCGCGCGACGGCGCCCTGATCATCGCGCATCCGAATCTGCGCGTGCGGATGGAAAAGGGGCAGACCATCGCGGTCATCGACGAAACAGTCGCTCCCGCGCCGGCCGTCGCGCTGCCCCGGCTCACGTTCACTGATTCGCTGACGCTGCACCTCAACGGAGAAACAATCGAGATCCGTCACCCGCGCCGCGCGCATACCGACGGCGACGCGGTCGTGCGCTTCCGCCGCGCCGACGTCATTCACGCCGGCGACCTCTGGTTTCACGGTGGTTATCCGTTTGTGGACGTTTCGAGCGGCGGCGACATCGACGGCCTGATCGCCGCGATCGATGTCGTCATCGCCGCCGCCGGCGATTCGACGCGGATCGTGCCGGGTCACGGCCCCGTCGGCACGAAGGTCGACCTCGTCGCGCACCGCGTCATGCTGCAGGAGTTCCGCGACATCGTCGCCCGCGAGATCGCGGCGGGCAGGGACCTCGCCACGATCATCGCGGAGAAGCCCACGGCCCGGCTCGACGAGGTGTGGGGAAAGCGCATGTTCCCGCCGGAGGCGTTCACGGAGATGGTGTACCGGTCGCTGAAGCGCGAATAGCGGGCGGCGGGGCCGCTCAGCGCGCCTGGGCTATTTCCCCCGACGGATGGCCTGGACAGCCTCGTCGAGGGCCTGAAGGAAGCGGGAGCGATCGCGTTTCGCGAACGGGGCCGGGCCGCCCATCATGATCCCCTGGTCGCGCAACTGGGAGAGGAGCTGCCGGGTCGCGAGCGAGTCGCCGATGTTGTCCCGGTCGAACGGGCGTCCGGTGAGGCCGATCGCGCGGGCCCCCTTCTCCAGACAGCGCGACGCGAGCGGGATGTCACCGGAGATCAGGATGTCGTCCGCGCCGATGTGCTCCGCGATCCAGTCGTCCACCGCGTCCAGTTCCCGGCTGTCGACCAGCACGAACTCGAGCCACGGCGCGTTGGGGGTCCGCATCCGGGAGTTCGCCACCAGAATGACCTTCAGCCCGTAGCGGACCGCCACCCGGTAGACCTCGTCCTTCACGGGACAGGCGTCGGCGTCGATGTAGATGTCCAGCAACCGGGTCCTCCGCGTCCGCTACAGCACCCCGAACACGTGCACCAGGGTAAGATAGACGCCGACCCCGATGAACACCACGCCGGTGGCGCGTCGCGCCCAGCGCTCCAGGGCGGTCAGCCGGTCGAAGGCGCGGCCGACCCAGCGCGCCCCCAGCGCGATCAGGATGGCGAAGCCGATGACCGGCAGCCCGGTGCCGACGCCGTAGGCCGCCGGCAGCCCGAAGCTCGAGCCGTGCCGCACCGCGAGCGGGATGAGGCTGCCGAAGAACAGCGCGGCCGACACGGGGCAGAAGGTCAGCGCGCAGACGAAGCCGAGCAGCCCCGCGCCCCACGGCCCGCCGCGCTCGGCCCGTTTCCGGATGGCGTCTGAAACGCCGGCGCCGCCGCCGAACACGGGGCGGATCCACTCGAGCAGCAGCACGCCGCTCACGATCAGCAGCGGACCGAGCGCCTTGTTCATGCTGCTCTGCAGTGCGCGCGCCACCGCCGGGATCGACAGGGCGCTCGCCACGATCAGCATGCCGAGCGCGGCGTAGGCGACGACCCGGCCGAGCGTGTACAGCGCGCCGGCCAGCAGGACGCGCCGCGGGCTGTCGAGCCGGCGCCCGATGAAGCTCACCGCCGCGATGTTCGCCGCCAGCGGGCAGGGGCTGATCGAGGTCAGGATGCCGAGCCAGAGCGCGGCCGGCACGCCCCAGAATTCGCTAGTCACGCTCGCTGACCCGCTTGCCGGCCAGGTGGCCGCGCACCCCGTCCTGGACGTAGGCGAAGAACTTCTCCTGGCTGCCCGAGTACTCCCAGACCTTCTGGAGGTTCTCCCAGTCCCGGCGGACGCCGTCCTTCAGGTCGATCACGATCAGCGACTTGGTGTAGAGCTCGTAGTCCTTCACGAAGTGCTCGTTGCCCTTCTCGTCGGTGTTCACCGGCACGAACACCAGCGAGCTGTCGGACAGCTCCGCCCCGAACGCCGTGCGCAGCGCCAGGTCGGACCACTCCTCGATCCGGCGGCAGGTCGCGCAGCGCTGCGTGGTGTGGAAGTAGTAGACCACCACGCGGTCGGGCGCCGTGACCTCGTCGTTGGCCGGCTGGTTGCCGGCATCCCGGGGTCGCTGGCGGGGTGCGTCCGTCTGTTTGTCCGCGGGGGTGGCCGCCAGCAGCGCCAGCATCCCCGCGTAGAAAACCACCAGGCCGAGCATCGTGAAGCCTGACGCGCTTCTTCATGACTGCGACTCCTTGTCGAAATCGTTGATCAGTTGCCTGCTCGCGCACCACGCCGCTGGCCGTCCGTCAGACCAGCATCTTCTTGATCTCTTCCACGCTCGGCAGCTTGCCCGAGCACTTGACCACGTCGTCGACCACCAGCGCGGGGGTCGTCATGACGCCAAAGCCCAGGATGGACTGGATGTCGGTCACCTTGACCAGATTCGAATTCCAGCCCCAGCTCGCGCGCGGCGGTTTCGGCGTGCTCGGCCAGCTTCCTGCACTTGGGGCAGCCGGTGCCCAGGATCAGCAGATTCGTCACGGCAAACCTCCTCGACGATGCACGGCCGCTCGCCGTCACAGGACGAGGTTGAACAGGTAGCCCACGATCAGGATCCCGAGGCCCACCACGCCCGCGAAGGTCACGATGAGCGGAACCTTCAGCACCTTGCGCAGGATGACCATCTCGGGCAGCGACAGCCCGATGACCGCCATCATGAACGCGAGCACCGTGCCGAGCGCCGCGCCCTTGTCGAGCAGGGCCTGCACGATGGGGATGATGCCGGCCGCGTTCGAGTACATCGGGATGCCGATCAGCACGGCGAGAGGGACGGACCACCACGCCCCCTTGCCCATGAAGGAGGCCATGAAGTCCTGCGGAACGTAGCCGTGGATGCCGGCCCCGACGGCGATGCCGGCCAGCACGTAGGGCCACACCTTGCCGACGATGTCCTTCACGGCGTCCCGGCCGAAGCGCACCCGATCGCTCCAGGTCAGCGGCGCTTCGTCGCCGGCCTGCCCCGCGCCCGTCGGTCGTCTCGTAGACCCACCCCTCGACCCAGCGCTCGAGACGCAGCCGCCCGATGACCCACCCGGCGACGATGGCGATGACGAGGCCGGTGCCCGCGTAGAGCGCCGCGACCTTCCAGCCGAACAGACCGAACAGCAGCACCAGCGCGACCTCGTTGATCATCGGCGCGGCGATGAGGAACGAGAACGTCACGCCGAGCGGCACCCCGGTCGTGACGAAGCCGATGAACAGCGGCACCGCGGAGCAGGAGCAGAACGGCGTCACCACGCCGAGCATGGCGGCCAGCACGTTGCCCAGCGTCTCGCGCCTGCCGGCGAGGATGCGGCGCGTCCGCTCCGGCGTGAAGAACGAGCGCACGATCCCCACGCCGAAGACGACCAGCGTCAGCAGCATCAGGACCTTGGGCGCCTCGAAGACGAAGAACTCGACGGCCGAGCGAGAGGCGGCTGCCCGCGGCCATCCCGAGCAGGTCGTAGGTGAACCACCTGGCGAACGGATCGAGGCCTGCCGTACACCAGCCACCAGACAGCAGCCCCGATGAGCAGGAGGGCCGCCCTCGAAACGACCTGCCGCCGCCGGGACCTGGCGTTGGCCGCGAGCGGCTCAGCGGACTTCCGGATCGGTTCCCGGGACCCTGTCATGGCTGCCTCGTCACTTCGACTGCCTGCGCCGCGGTCGCCTGGAGCACGGCCTCCACGCAGCCGAAGAAGTTGAGCACGCACGGCACGCGCAGACTGTAGAAGACCTGCGCCCCGCGCTTGCTGTCTGTCAGGATGCCGGCCCCCTTGAGGAGGGCGAGATGCTTCGAGACCGTGCTCAGGTCCGCCCCCACCAGGTCGCGCAGTTCGCAGACGCAGCGCTCGCCGCGGGAGAGCTCGTCGACGATGAACAGCCGGGTCGGGTGGGCGAGGGCCTTGATCACATGCGCCCTCGCTTCGTAGCGGGACAGGGTCTGCTGGTCCATGCTCGGCGCTTCTCCGGATCTGTCGCTTGATTTAATTGGCGACTTGGCAATATAGCCAATAGACGAACCCATGTCAAGCCGTGCCCTTTGCCGCCCGTCCGCCATGGCTTCGTTTCCGGGGCGGAGCCAGAGTTCATTCAGGCGAGGGGGCGGGCAGCCGATCCTAATGCTGACGAGACTCGTCTCAAAGCTGAGAGAGGCCGGATGAACGCGCCGATCGCCAACAGTTCAGCGGGACGTCTCTGGTGGTCGCGACGCCTTGCGATGTTGCCGCTGGTCATCAATTTGCTCCTCCTCGGAGTGATCATGGTGTCCGAATTCTCGGCCAAGACGCAGAAAATCCGGCTGGCGCGCCGGCTGTCGGTCGAACTCCAGATCATAGAGTCGGTCACGAATGTTCGACGCGATGCTCGCAAGACCTACGTCGCGCTGCTCGAGCGGTGGTTGGCGCCACCGGAGGATTGGCCACGGCTCAGATCCGACGTCGTTGCGCAGCAGGCCGTGCTGGCCCAGTCGCTGCGCGGTTTCGACCGGGAGATCGACCTGGGCGCAGACGAGAGGCGGCTGCGCGCGGAACTCACCGCAGACATCGCTGCGTGGTGCACGGTCGTCGAGCGCGGTCTCGCCTCTTCGCAGGGATCGGAGAGCCGCCACGAGGTAAAGCAGGGACTCAGGAAGATCGATCGCGATTGCAGCGAGAGCCTGGAGGTCAATGCCGCCAGCGCCGACCGGGATGAGGCCGCCAGTCTCGCTCTCGATCGGAGGACACGCAAGCTCGATATCGCCTTCCTCGCGACGCTGGCCCTGTTCGCTCTATACGCGGCGGTGTTGTTCCTGCAGCGGGCGAGCGCGCGCAGAGTCGCGGAAACTGACCGTCGGCAGCGGGAGCAGGAGGCGCAGAGCCGCCTCCTGGAGCGCCTCGTCCACACGCGCACGAGCGAACTGGAAGAGAGTCATCGACGGCTGAACGGAAGCATGGCGGAACTGTCGGCCTCGAAGCAGAGTCTCGAGTTGCGTATCTGCGAGCTGGCGACGATGCAGGGTCAGCTCGTTCAGGCAGAGAAGCTGCAGGCTGTCGGTCAACTCGCGGCAGGCATCGCGCATGAAATCAATACGCCGACGCAGTACATCGGGGACAACATCCGCTTCCTGGCCGGCGCGTTCGTCGATGTCGACCGGGCGCTGGCGGCGGCCGAAAGGGGCCTGGCGGCGGCGCGCGCAGATTGCCTGACCCCCGAGTTGATCGGCGAGGTGGACGACGAGATCGCACGCGCCGACCTGCCGTACCTGCGCAACGAGACGCCAACCGCGATCGCCCAGGCCGAAGAGGGGGTGCAACGCGTTTCCGCCATCGTGCGGGCGATGAAGGAATTCGCCCACCCGGGATCGCCCGAGATGGCGCCCGCCGATCTCAACAGGGCCATAGAGAGTTCCGTAACGGTCAGCCGCAGCGAATGGAAATACGTTGCCGACCTGATCCTGGAACTCGCTCCCGATCTGCCGTCCGTGCCCTGTCAGATCGGTGAAATCAAGCAGGTGATCCTGAATCTGATCGTCAACGCTGCGCACGCGGTCGCTGATGTTGTGGGCGACGGGGCCGACGGAAAAGGTAGAATCACGGTCGCCACGCGGCACGCGGGCGATTGGGCCGAGATCCTGGTGACAGACAGCGGCACGGGCATTCCCGTCGCCGTCCGCGAACGCATTTTCGATCCATTCTTCACCACCAAGGCGGTCGGCAGGGGATCCGGGCAGGGTCTCGCCGTGACGCACGCGGTGGTGGGCCACCACAAGGGATCCATCACATTCGAGACCCGGGAAGGCGCGGGCACGACCTTCCGCGTCAGGCTGCCGCTGGTGCAGCAGAGTGCGGAGAGCCCAAATTGTGTCGAGGAAGTCGCGGGGCCGCTTCACGGCGGATGAGGGGGACGTCCGGGTGGGCGGGCGGGATGGCGGAAGCGACTCCGAACCATTTACAGAGAAGTTGACAGAGGCCCCGGTCTGTTGTGGATTGGGGTCTTGCTGCTGTGTGGTCTGTTTTCAGGTGGTCACGAAGACGGTCTGAGTGTGTCGCGGATCGCCGCAGGTGCAGACCGGGAGCAATCAGTGAGCAGTTCGATGGCTGACTCTGCAAGGGGATCCACGCAGGGCGTCGCCCGCCGCCTGTCATTTCTCGACCGCTTCCTCACGCTCTGGATCTTCCTCGCCATGGCCGTCGGCGTGGCGGGCGGGTCGCTGTTTCCCGGCGTGGTGCCGCTCCTGAACCGGTTCAATGCGGGCACGACCTCCATCCCGATCGCCGTCGGCCTGATCCTCATGATGTATCCGCCGCTGGCCAAGGTGCGCTACGAGGAACTGGGGCCGGTCTTCCGCGACTTCCGGGTGCTCGGGCTGTCGCTGGTGCAGAACTGGATCGTCGGGCCGATCCTGATGTTCGCGCTGGCGATCCTGTTCCTGCGCGACCAGCCGGAGTACATGGTCGGGCTGATCATGATCGGGCTGGCGCGCTGCATCGCCATGGTGATCGTCTGGAACGACCTGGCGAAGGGCGACAGCGAGTACTGCGCGGGGCTGGTCGCCTTCAACTCGATCTTCCAGGTGCTGTTCTACTCGGTCTATGCCTGGGTGTTCATCACGGTGCTGCCGACCTGGTTCGGGCTGCGGGGAGTGGCGGTCAACGTCACCATCGGCGAGATCGCCCAGAGCGTGTTCATCTATCTGGGCATTCCGTTCCTGGCCGGCATCGTCACCCGGTTCTCGCTGATCAGGCTGAAGGGGCGGCGCTGGTACGACGGGAAGTTCATCCCGAGGATCAGCCCGCTCACGCTGGTGGCGCTGCTGTTCACCATCGTGGTGATGTTCTCGCTCAAGGGCGAAGTACATCGTCCAGCTGCCGCTGGACGTGGTGCGGATCGCGATTCCGCTGCTCATCTACTTCGTGGTGATGTTCTTCGTCTCGTTCTTCATGAGCCGGCGGGCGGGGGCGACCTACGGCCAGACGGCCACGCTCTCGTTCACGGCCGCGTCGAACAACTTCGAGCTGGCGATCGCGGTGGCCATCGCCACGTTCGGAATCGACAGCGGGGCGGCGTTCGCGGCGGTGATCGGGCCGCTGGTGGAGGTGCCGGCGCTGATCGGGCTGGTCAACGTGTCGCTGTGGCTGAGGCGCCGGTATTTCGCGGCGGGGAAGCGGTCAGCCCAGCCGCCGGATGACCTCGATCACGGCCCGCGCGTCGTTCATCACGTAGAAGTGGATGCACGGCGCGCCGGCGGCGATCAGCCCCTGCACCTGCGCCGTCGCCCAGCGGATCCCGATCTCCTCGGCGTGCGTCGGGTTGGCCGTCACCTCGTCGGCCAGCGCCTCGGGGAAGTTGACGTGGAAGTCGCGGGAGAGCGTGGTGAGCTGGCGCGGCTTCGTCAGCACCTTCAGGCCGGGGATGAGCGGCACGCCGATGTCCGCGTCGCGGCAGGCGGCCCGGAAGCGGAGGAAGTGGGCGTTGTCGAAGAACATCTGGGTGACGACGTAGTCGGCGCCCGCGTCGATCTTGCTCCGGAGATGGCCGACGTCGGTCTTCAGGTTGGGCGCTTCCACGTGCTTCTCGGGATAGCCGCCCACGCCGATGCACAGCGGCATCGGATCGCTGTTGGCGATGTCCTCGAGGTAGCGGCCGTGGCGCAGGCCGTCCAGCTGTTCCACCAGTTCGCCGGCCCAGATGTTCGCGGTGCGGTGCGCGCCGATCGTCTTGTGGTAGTTGGTCTCGTCGCCGCGGATGGCCAGCACGTTGTTGATGCCGAGGAAGGCGAGCTCGATCATCGCGTCCTCGGTCTCCTCGCGCGTGAAGCCGCGGCAGAGGAGGTGGGGGACGGTGTCGATCCCGTAGCGGTTCTGGATGATGCCGCAGATGCTGATCGTGCCGGGGCGCTTCTTGCGCACGCGCCGGCGGATCGTGCCGTCGTCGCTCTCCTCGTACGAAGCCTCGGCGGAGTGGCTGGTCACGTCGATGAACGGGGGGGCGTAGGGCCGGACCTGCTCGACGATGGCGAGGATCTCCTGCGCGCTGCGGCCGCGGGGCGGCGGGATGATCTCGTAGCTGAACAGCGTGCCGCTGGCGCGCGCCAGATGTTCGGTGACGAACATGCCGCTCCGTTCCTTCCCCGTCCCGTGCGCGTTCCGGCGGGTGGATCGCGACCGTCCCGCCGCGGGAGCCGGCGGCTCCGCGAGGGGCCAGCATACGGGTATTCGGGTCGGCTGTCACCGGGCGCCGTGAGACGGGGCGCCGGAGCGCCCGGCTAGTACCGGGTCTTCGCCGCGATGGCCGCGCGGATCGCCGGCAGCGCCGCGCGCGCGGCCGCCTCGCCCGCCTCGATCAGGCGGCGCTTCTGCGAGAAGTCGTCGAAGTCGACCTTGCCGACCTCCGTGGCGATCACCACGTCGGCTTCGTCGGCGCGCAGGCGCCCGATTTCGGCCGCCATGATCGAAATGGCGTGGTAGGCCACCGAGAACTGGTTGCGTGACGGCGGCTTGCGCGCTGGCGGCGGCACCGACATCGCGATGACCACTTCCGCGCCCAGCTCGCGGGCCACGCTCGCCGGCACCGGGTTGGTCACACCGCCGTCCACGTAGGTGCGCCCGCCGATGGTCACCGGCACGAACACCCCGGGGATTGCACACGAGGCGTGCACGGCGGCGGCCACGTCGCCGGCGCGGAAGACCACCGTCTCGCCGGACTCGAGATCGACCGCGACGGCGGCGAACGGCACGACCATGGTCTCGATCAGGGGGTGCTTCAGGTTGCGGCGCAGGAACTCCTCGAGCTTCTTCCCTTTGACGAGGCCGCCCGAGAAGAGCGGGATCATCGTCTGGTCGAACAGCTCCTCCTCGCCTACGGACAGCGCGCTCATCTCGGCGTCGAGCACCCGCCCCTGGTCGGCGTAGAGGGCGCCGACGAGGCTGCCGACCGAGGTGCCGACCACGAGGTCGATCGGGATCTTCTCCTGCTCGAGCACGCGCAAGGCGCCGATGTGCGCGAATCCCCGCGCACCTCCGCCGCCGAGGGCCAGGCCGATGCGCGGGCGGATGCCCCCCTCCGGTGACGCTGGGAGCCCCGGCGTGGCGGCCGGGCGCGGGCCGGCGCAGCCGGCGGCCAGCAGCAGGAAACAGACGGACACAACGATCGCGGACGCGTCTTGCCGGCGCATGGCTCTCCTGACGTCGGGGGGTGCCCCGAATCTAACACCTGGGCACCCCCGCGTCAGCCCGGAAACCGGGGCCGGTCCGGGTCAGTGCCCGGGATGGATCTCGCCCACGCCGCTGACGCGCGTTTCCTTCTCGGCCGGGTCGCCCAGATAGGTGATCTCGCCCACCCCGGAGACGGTCGCGTCGAGACTGCGCGCGGCGCGCACCGTCGCGTCGCCGGCTCCGCTGACTCGCACCTCGACATCCTGCGCCGCCAGCTCCCCGGCCTCCACGTCGCCTGCGCCGGATACCACCAGATCGAGCTTGTCGACGCTGCCGGAGACCTCCATGTCTCCGGCGCCGTTGATGCGCAGCTCCAGCCGCGCCCCGCGGACGCCGGTGATCCCGACGTCGCCGGCGCCGTTCACCGTGAAGCCCTTCAACTCCGGCAGGGTCACGTCGACGCGGCACTTGCGGTCCGGACGGCACGCCTTCTTCCAGTCGAGATGCAGGGCCCCCGCCTCGACTTCCGCGGTGAAGAGCTCCGCGAGGTTGTCGTCGACCGTCACGGTGACGTCGGTCTCGCCGCCGACCGTGACGTACACGTCGAATCCTCCGTCCAGCGCGATCCGGTCGAAACCGGCAACGTCGAACGTCCGGGTGATCAGGGTGCCGCTGCCCTTCTCGCCCCTGCCGAACAGGCCGCGGTGGAAGAGAGAGTGGTCGGAGGCGCTGGCGGTGGCGTCGGCGGCGCACGGAGCGTCGAACGGGACGGCAGACAGCAGCAGGGCGGCCGCGGCCGCCAGGAAAACGAATCGGGCACGCATGGCATCCTCCGCGATCGGGGTCCGGAAGCGACAGACGGCCCTTAGACGCGCGCCGGAGCGAAAGGGTTGCCTGCGGTTCGTGCCGACGCGCCGGCCCGCCCGCTACAGGCGCCGGGCCACGGTGCGGAAGTGGTGGCCGTAGATGGCCGAAGTGATCGCCAGGCCGAAACTGGAGGGGTGGCGCACGAGCGTGGTGGCGAGGAAGCGCCAGTAGGCGCGGCGGCCGCGGTGGATCAGGCCGTTCATCAGCAGCGACTTGAACAGGGCGCCCAGCTCCGCGGGCAAAAGGCGCGCCCGGGGTCCTCGGGCCTGGTAGTTCTCCAGGAACGCCTCCACGCGCCGGTAGTAGGCCCGCGGTTCGTAAAGCCGTTTCATGAGGCGACGGTACCCATCCATGAGATACTCGTGGTCCAGCTTCGGCACGAAATTGAAGGCGGCGCTGGTGTTGTCGCCCGTGCTGTCGCCCAGCAGGCGACCTTCGCCGGCGAGGCGTTTCCAGAGGCGGGTCTGCGGCAGGGCCGTCAGCAGGCCGACCATCGCCGTCGCCACGCCGGCCTTCTGGATGAATTCGAACTGGCGCTCGAAGATGTCGGGCTGATCGTTGTCGAAGCCGATGATGAAGCCTCCCATCACCTCGAGTCCGGCGGCCTGGATCACCCGCACGGCCGCCACGAGATCGCGCCCGGCATTCTGCGACTTGCGGCATTCGACGAGACTGTCCGCCACCGGCGTTTCGAGGCCGAGGAAGACCTTCTTGAAGCCCGCCTCCACCATCAGCCCCAGCAGTTCCGCGTCGTCCGCCAGATTCACCGAGGCTTCGGTCAGGAACGTGAAGGGGGAATGTGTGCGGCGGCGCCAGACGACGATCTCGCGGAGAATATCCTTCACGCCGGCCTTGTTGCCGATGAAGTTGTCGTCCACGACGAAGACCGCGCCGCGCCAGCCGCGGGCGCGCAGCGCCTCCAGCTCGGCGATCATCCGCGCCGGCGTCTTGACGCGTGGCACGCGGCCGTTCATCACCACGATGTCGCAGAATTCGCAGTCGTAGGGACAGCCGCGCGAGAACTGCACCGCGAGCGTGGCGTAGTGGCGCGGCCTGATGAGATCCCAGCGCGGGACCGGCGCAAGGGCCAGATCCGGGAAGCGTGGCGCGCGGTAAACCTGGCGCACCCGCCCCGCTGTCATGTCGGCGGCGAGTTCGCCGGCCAGTTCCTCCGCCTCGCCCAGGACGAAGTGGCCGATCTCCGGGAAACGTTCGTGGCCGGTCGTGAAGAGGGGGCCGCCGCCGATCACGGGGCGGCCGAGTGCGGCGCAGCGGCGGGCGATCTCCCGCACCGACTGTTCGTGCACGATCATCGCCGACACGAGCACCCAGTCCGCCCGGCGGATCTGCGCGTCGCGCAGGCGGCTCACGTCGAGGTCGACGAGCTCCAGGTGCCACGCCGCGCGGCAGCAGGCCGGCCACGGTGAGCAGGCCGAGCGGCGGCAGCGAGGAGCGCTTCGCCACGAACGGCAGCGCGTGCTTGAAGCTCCAGAACGTGTCGGGATTGCGGGGGGAGACGAGGAGTACGTTCACGGCGCGATCCGATCGCCGTGGCGGCGGTCCCTGCGCCGTGGCGCGCCGGACGGTTTCCGGCGTGGCCGGCGCGGGCGGCCGTGGCCTGACCCCCTGAGTGTAGCCTCCTGCGCGGAGGGCGGCAACCGTCTTGCGGCGGGCGCGGAACCCCGGGGCCGGGTCGCGCGTATTAGCTGAATCACGCCCCACGACTTGTCCGTCCCGGAGTATCGGCACATGGCAGACCTCAGCATCCTGATCGCCGTTGCCCGCAATGCCCTCATCCACGTTCTCGGCCTCGCCCCCGACGACACGGTCCTGGTCGTCACGGACGAGAGCCGCCGCCGCATCGGCGAGGCGTTCCACGCCGCGGCCGCGGGGCTCGGCTGCCCGGCGCGTCTCTTCACGTTCCCGGAGTCGGCACGGCCGCTGTGCGAGGCGCCACCCGAACTTGTCGGGCTCCTGGATGACGTCACGATCGTCGTCAACGCGCTGCAGGCCCGCAACGACGAGATCCCGTTCCGCGTGGCGTGGCTCCAGCGCATCGGGGCGACCGGACGCATCCGCTGCGGCCACAGTCCCGGCATCACCGAGGAGATGTTCGAGAACGGTCCGCTGGCGGTCGACTACGGCGCCATGGTCGACACGGCCGGACGCCTGGTCGCCGCGTTCGAGGGCGCCATCTCGGCGCGCATCACCGCGCCGGGCGGCACCGACCTGTCCGTGGGGCTGTTCGGCCGCCCCTTCGTGCACGACTGCCGCGGCGGCGTCGAGACCATGGTCAATCTGCCGTGCGGCGAAATCTACGCGGCACCGGTGGAGTCGGACGCCGAGGGGATCCTGGTCGCCGACGGCTCGATCGGCGCGCTCGGACCGCCGCCCCAGTCCGGTGCGGATCCACGTGCGGGGAGGGCGCATCGCGCGGATCGCGGGCGGAGACGACGAACTGCAGCAGGAGCTGGCACGGCTCACGTCGCTCGATCCGTGGGCCGCGGTGATCGGCGAGCTGGGGATCGGCATCAATCCCGGCGCGCGCATCGTGGGCCGCATGCTGGAGGACGAGAAGGCGCTGCACACCGCCCACGTGGCGTTCGGCAACAACGAGGACATGCCGGGCGGGCGCAACGTCTCCTGCACCCACCTCGATTTCCTCTTCCACCTGCCGACCCTCGTCGCCACCTACGCGGACGGCTCCACCCGCACGCTGCTCGCGCACGGGGAGATCTGTGCCTCTGACGGAACGGTGGGATCAGGGCGCGGAGATCAGCGTCGGCGCGGGCGCCGGCGGTGCGGTGAGCGTCTCCGCCGCATCCAGGCCGTAGAGATCCTCGCAGAAAACGACCTCACCGTCCCCGCGCGGCCAGGCGGTCAGGTAGGTGATGATGACCGGGAGCGTGTGGGTGAGGTCCACGCGCGTCGATCTTTCCCCCTCCATCGCCCCGGCGATCTCCTGCCGCGTCCAGCCCGGCTCGCCCGCCAGCACGAATTCCGCCAGCGCCGCCGGATCCTCCACCCGCACGCAGCCGTGACTGAAGTCGCGTCGCGTCCGCGCGAAGAGCGCGTACTTCGACGTCCCGTGCAGGTAGACGCGTGTGCCGGTTGGGGAACAGGAATTTCGCCAGGCCGAGCGTGTTGCCGCGGGCCGGGGCGCTGGCGCACGCGCGCGGTGCCGGCGCGCAGGCGCTCGAGATTCTCCGGCGTGAACGGCAGGGCCGGCACGAGGTCGTTCGCCGAGGGGCAGAGTTCCATGTCGTGGGCGTCGAGATAGCCCGGATCCTGCTCGATGGCGGGCAGGATCTCGTCGGTGATGATGCTGCGCGGCGGGTGCCAGAACGGGCGCAGGATGACGTAGCGCATCGTGTCGGCGAACACCGGCGTCGGCGTGGCGACCTTGCCGACGATCACCCCCATCTCGAGCGAGGGCGCGGTGTCGCGAGCGGCGGCGGCGAAGCCGTACAGCCGGAACGCCGGGATGTTGACGACGATCGCCGGACCGTCGGGCGGCTCCGGCAGCCGGTCCAGGCGCGCCAGCGACAACTCGATCTGCCGGGCGCGGCCCGCCGGCGAAATGTCGAGCTGGGCGAAGGTGGCGCGGCCGATCACCCCGTCGGAAGCCAGACCGTGCCGTGCCTGGAAGCGGCGCACGGCCGACAGCAGCGGTTCGCCGTAGAGCGCTGTCCACCGTCGCGGTGTCGGCTTCCGCCGGAAGATCGCCCAGCAGGCGCAGACGCCGCGCCACGTCCGCCAGTCCGGAATACCGGTCGCCCGGATCGACCCGCGGCACGCGTGGCAGGGAGTCGCGCCAGGCGCTCCCGTCGAGCGCCCGCCAGCGGGAAAGCGCCTCGGCCAGGGGGCGATACTGCGGCCAGCGCGATTCGGCAGGGGCGCCGACCGTGGCGGCGATGGTCACACCGGTGGTGGAATCCGGCCGGTCCGGCAGACGGGGACGCCGCGGCCCGGGCGGACACCGCGGCCGCCGCCAGCAGCAGCCAGCGGCAGACGATCGTGGGGGCGCAGGACAATGTGAGGTGATCGAACATGGCCGCCACAGTAACCGTCGGGGACGGTAGCCTCAAGCCCCGTTGTGCATAACAATAATCCCATCCGTCCCTTTGCGGGCAGGTCCTGCCGACTGAGCGAAGGCCGCGGGGCCCGCATGACTCGATGACAGGTCAACATGGAGGCGGATTCAATGGCGGGAGCGCCTGATTCGGAGGGATGACGACAACCAGATGGTGCCGCCGGACGAGAGTCAGTCTCCTCGACCGGGCAAAAAGGACGGCATGAAGACGTCGAGCAGGTTGGCGTGATCGTCGGTCCACACCGGGACACGCGGCGACGGCGTGAGCCGAACCCAGTTGGAGTCCCGGGCGAGCGGGCCGAGGTCAGCGTCGGCGCGGGCGATCAGCACCCACCAGGAGGGGCGCTTCGCCCTGTCCCGATCGGCAGCCGTCAACTCCGAGTCGTCGCGGAACCAGGCCACCATGCCGAGGTTCCTGGCGATCGCCGCGAGGACGGGGCGGAAATCGAAGAACTGGCTCGAGATGTGGATGGCGAGAAGGCCGTCCGGCGCGAGGTGGTCGCGATAGACGAGCATTCCCTCGCGGGTGAGCAGGTGAATGGGGACGGTGTCGCCCGAGAAGGCGTCGAGCACGACCAGACCGTACGGGGAGCCGACGCGGCGAGCGAGCGTCAGGCGTCCATCGCCCAGGATGACCTCGACCGCCGCGCCGCGCGCGCGCGCGTCGGCCAAAAAGGTGAAGTAACGCCGGTCCGAGGCGATGCGGGCGACCTCGGGGTCGATTTCGTAGAAGTCGAACTCCTGCCCCCGGACAGCGTAGGCCGCCAGGGTGCCTGCCCCCAGCCCGATCACGGCGACGCGGGCCAATTTGGGCTGCCCGCCGAAGACGCGGAAGACATCGCCAATCGGGCCGGATTCGTGGTAGTACGCGGTCGGCATCCGCCCCCAGGAGAAGCCCGTGCGGGGATCCGTCTGGTGTGACTGCGTTCCGTGCAGGATCGTGCCGTTCATGAGGTCGTACCACTGGCTCCGATCCGCGAGGACCTTGTGCACGCCGAAGAAGGTGCGCGAGCGCAGCAGGACCCGCACGCCTGGATCCACGTTGACGGCATGCTGCGCGACGAGGGCGAACCCCGCGGCGAGAAAGGGGACGGCAACCGGCCGCCACCAGCGCAGTCCGCGGGCGGCGGCGCGCGCTGTGCCGTTGCCACGCTGCGGCCAGCCGCCGACCGGAGCGAGGAGGCAGGCCGCCAGAAGGGCGATCGGGTATTCCAGGACCGAGTCGAACAGGAGCGGGGCCGCGAAGGCGTTGAAAGCTCCGCCCACCACGCCTCCGAGCGCCATCGCGAGGTAGAAGCCGGTCAGGTGCGCGGGGTGCGGGCGCGTGGCGGCCAGCCGTCCGTGGCAGACGAGGGCGGCGACGGCGAGCGCCACCAGGTGCGCCAGGATGAGCGGCAACACCGGTTGATGCACCGCGAGAGCGAGCAGGACGCCCGCTCCGGGCGCGACGACCAGCAGGGCCACGCCCAGAGCGCGCAGCGGCAGTCGGACACGCGTCGAGAAAGCGGCCACGAAAGTCAGCAGGTAGACGAGCAGGGGCACGATCCACGCCAGCGGGATCGCGGTGAGGTCGGTCGAGATGTACTGGGTCACGCCGAGCGTCAGACTCGACGGCACGGCCGCCAGCACGAGCCACAGCAGGCGGCGGCTCCACGACGGGGCGACGGCGGAACTCCCGCGCTTGCCGGTGCCTGACGGGACGGGCGCGCCGCCGCCGCCCCGCACGTCGCGCAACATGAAGGCGGCGCAGCCGGCGAGACCCAGCGCGAGTCCCGCGAAGGCGACGGCCCAGGCGACCCCCTGGGCGCGCAGAGCCAGCGCCGGCTCGATCAGCAGCGGATAGGCGAGCAGACCGATCACGCTGCCGAGGTTGCCCGCGGCATAGAGGAAGTAGGGGTCGCGGGCGCGCGGGTGGCGAGTGCGGGAGAACCAGTGCTGCAGGAGCGGAGCCGTGGTTGCGACCGCGAAAAAGGGCAGACCGGCGGTCGCGGCGAGCAGGCCGAGCAGCCAGACGGCCGGCATGTCCGTTACGGGGGGAGTGGCGCCATTCGGCAATGCGAGCGGCAGCGAGACGAAGGCCGCCAAAACAACCAGCGCGTGCACGAGCGCCTGCGCGCGCGGCCGCAGCCGGCGGGTGGTCAGGTGCGTGTAGCCATAGCCGGCGAGCAGGACGATCTGGAAGAACACCACGCAGGTGTTCCAGACGGCGGGGCTGCCTCCCAGCAGCGGCAAAACGAATCGTCCCAGCATCGGTTCGACGGCGAACAGCAGTGCGGCGGAGAGAAAGCTGGTCAGGACGAAGAGGCCGAGCAAGGGCTCCCTGCTTTCTGCAAAGCTCAGCGGTCCCCTGGCGGAACCGATGGTCCTGTCCCTGCGGGAAACTCCGTCCGCCCGGAGGAAATGGCAACTACGGGTGACTGATCATAGCATGGCGCTCAATGCTGAAACTACTCCTGTGCGCCGGGGTTTGCGCCGGGGCGTCCCTGCCGGCCCCCCCATTCGCCTCTGGAAGCAGGCCTCCCGCCCCGAATCGACCAGCGCGGTGGCGGGCCCCAGGTCGGTTCCGGATCATTGTCGCTCGGTAGCGTTCTCATGGCGCCGGCGCATCCAGACAGGGACCATCCACGCGGAGCGGCATGCGATGGGGCGAAGGGTCTGGCCGGTAGAATACCGAAAGGGTTTGTTCCGCGCCGTCGAAGTCAAAGCGATGTGTCGAGACGAATTCGTACCTCGCGGGGTCACCCGGAAACACATACCGCGAGGATCCTGGATTGACAATGGTCGAGAACGTGGCATAATCAGCGGCCTTATCCACGCATGAGCGTGTCATGTTACCTGATTTCCTCGCCTTTTCAACAAAATGAGGTTCAACATGCGTCGCTTGCTGCCGATTCTCGCTTTTGCCGCTATTCTGGCGGCTTCCTCAGTGGTGCTGGCGGAGACCGAGACCCATACCGTCGCGGCCAGCGGATTGACGGATCTCCACGCCACCCTGGACATCCCGCAGTTCGACCCGGTAAAGGGCGTACTGCTGAATGTGGGCATCCAGGTCGCCGCCACGCTGGACGGCTACTTCTACTATGAGAACCTGGGCACCGGCACGGGCGGCTACCGGATTCTCGAGAACAGCTGGACCTTCGCCGCCGCGCTGCAGGGCGTGAGCCTCGTCGGCGACACGGGCACGATGAGCACGCCGTTCGTTGCGCGGACGGCCTTCGACGGCGTCGAGGACTACGCCGGCACCTCCGGCGCCACGGTGCCCTACCGCGATACGGCTTCGGCATCGGGAACCTACCTTCCCGCCGACACCGGCTTTGCCGGCTTCCAGGGCGCTGCCACCCTGCCCATGGACGTGGCGACCACGATCCTGACCAGCTACAGCGCCTACGGCGGCACGACCCGCTCGGGGCTGCACACCGACGCCAGCTGGACCGTCACGGTGAGTTACGAGTACGTTCCCGCCGTGGTAAACAGCGAGAATCTGACCTGGGGCGGCGTGAAGACGCTCTTCCGCCGATAAGCCGGACGCCAGTCCGCAACGGGTCATGATTGAATCGACGAAAGCCCCGATCGCCATGCGGTCACGCGCCCACGGGTCCGGATGAGGTGGATGCCATGACCGAAGAGGGCACGTCTGAGTTCCGGTTGCGAGTTGGCGAGGTCGTCATCGGCCTGAGCTGCCCTTCGCCAGCCTATGCCGCATCGCTCGCCGACTACTTCGGCACCGAGACCGCGGCGGAGCCGAACATCCGCCTGCGCCTGACGATCGTCCCGCACGACGACATGCCGACGATTCCCGATTCACTGTTCAGGACCAAGCGGCTGCTCCCGGCCGGAACGGAGACCGGCATCGTGGCCGCCAGCGGCCCTGCCGCGCGCGAATTCGACATCGCCGACGGTCTGGTGACCGGTTGTTACGATCCCTTCACTCGCGAAGGGGAGCTGCGCGTCAAATGTGTGCTGACGAACAACCAGATGACGCGCGTGTTCGAGCAGCTCCTCTATCAGACGTTCTATTCGGCTGCCGAGGTCGCCGCCAGCGACAGCTTCCTCATCCATGCCTCGGGCGTGGTGAGGAGCGGCGCGGGGTACCTGTTTGTGGGCGCGCCGGGCGCCGGGAAGTCGACGGTGGCGCGTCTGAGCGGCGAGCGCGGCCTGGCCGTGCTCAACGACGAGATCTGCCTCGTGCGCTTCCCGCCCGCCGGCGGACCGCGGCTCGCCAGCACCCCCTTCAACGGTCTGTTCCGAGACAAGGCGCCGGGTGAGGCGCCGCTGCGCGCCGTATTGCTCCTGGCGCAGGCTCCGCGCCACCGCCTCGTGCCGGTCGGTCGGGCGATGGCCACGGCCATCGTGGCCGGCCAGATCGTCCCCCCCGCCGGCCTCGACCGCACGATCGACGGCCACGTCCGTTCACGCCTGCTCGAATGCGCCGATCGTCTCTGCGCCGCCGCGCCGACCAGGGGCCTGGAATTCCTTCCTGATGCCGGCTTCTGGCAGGAGATCGCGCGCGAGTTCGAGCCCGGCCACGAGCCCGCGCCCGATCGCGATGGCCCGGCCCCATCGTCAAGGAGAAGCGAGTGATCAGCCTCGACACCGTACTCATTCCGGCGCCGGACTACTGCGTCCGCGAGATTGACGGCGAGACCATTTTCCTGGCCGATTCGGGCGATCTGATCCACGTGCTCGACCAGGTCGGCACGTTCGTCTGGAAGGAGATCGACGGCCGGCGCCCGTTGGCCGACATCCTGGAGCGGATCTGCGCCGAATTCGCTGTCGCTCGCGAGGTCGCGGAGGGCGATCTGCTGCGTTTCGTCGGGGAAATGACGGCGAAGGGCCTCGTGACCTGCCGTCCCGATCAGCCATGAGCGGGCAGTTCGCCACGGCCACGGACGCCTGCCACGCCCGCCGCCCGGCGACCTGGCCGGCATGAGCACCCTGCGCGACGCCATCGACCAGCGCTTCCGGCGGGCGCATCGCATCCAGTCGGCGATGCTCGAATTGACGCACGCCTGCCCGTGTCGCTGTGTCCATTGCTATCTCCGCCGCACACGCGGCGACGAGCTGACGACGGCCGAGGTTGTCGATCTGCTGGGCCAGCTGCGCGAGATGGGGACGGTCAACCTGGGGATCACCGGCGGCGAACCGATGGTGCGCGCCGACCTGTGGGAGATCCTGTCCGCCGCTCATCGCGAACACTTCTTCGTCACCCTGCTGACGACCGGCCTGTTGATCGGCCCCGAACAGGCCGTTCTCCTGCGCGAACACGGGGTGCGCAGTGTCGAGATCTCGCTGTTGGGGGCGACGGCGCAGACGCACGACGCGATCATGCGCCGCCGCGGCGCGTTCGCCCACGCCGTGCGCGCGGCCGAGTTGGTGCGCGGGGTGGGGCTGCTCGTCTGCTTCAAGACCACTGTGCTGCGGCCAAACCAGCACGAGTTGCCGGCGATGGCGGAGCTTGCGGCGCGCCTGGGCGTGGAGTTTTCGGCCAACGCCATCGTTGCGCCACGCACCGACGGCGGCCGCGCCCCGCAGCAGTCGGCGTTGAGCGAGGACGAAGTGGCGCGGCTCGACCCCGCACTCCTGCAGGGCGGGCTGATTCCGGACGAGGACACGACCGCGGGAGCGATTCTCGTCTGCCGCGCCGGCTCGACCGTTGCCGGTTTCTCTCCGCGGGGCGACGTATACCCCTGCATCCTGATGCCCGAGCGAGTGGGCAACGTGCGCGAAGCGCGTCTCGATGAACTGTGGAGGCAGCGACCGCACCCGTTCCTCGAACGGCTGCGCGCCACGCGGCCGGAAGACGCCGCCGCCTGTCACGGCTGCTCGCTGCGCCGGCAGTGCCGCCGTTGCCCCGGCGTGGCGTACCTGGAAGCGGGCGAACTACTCCTGCCGTCGCCGAGTGCCTGCGCGGAGGCCCGCGGCCGGGCCCGCGCCGTGGCCCCGAAGTCCGCGCAGCCGTTCCCGGGCGAGACATGAAGCGGGCGGCCCGTGAGGACCGCCCGTTATCCAGCGGCCGAGCGCCCGCGATCTGATCCCCGCCCGTCAGCTGCAGCAGATGCGGAACAGCGGGTTCCAGAAATTCAGCGGGCTGCAGGGGTTGCTCCCGTCGTCATCAGTGGTTCCGTAGTCACCGAAAACGCCGATCGCGATTTGCTCGCTCCGGACCTCTGGGGCCTTGTACTGCTTCTTCTCTTCCATACTCTCGATCCTTTCCAGCGGAGTTGGGTGCGAGGAGCCTCCGTTGGCTCGTATTTGAACTATCGTCCCTATGATTATAAATCATGTCGCCAGGGGATTCAAGCCCCTGTCTTGCCGGCCAACGGCAACTTTCCCGCCCCCCGGCCCGTATAAATTTCCTTTGTCGATATTCGACTCTGCGGTCCTGACGAAGCCGGCGCCAGGGGCCGCTTGCGGGGGGATACCCACAGGGGGAGGCATTCATCATGAAGGCGGGACTCGGTCTGGTAGCTGCGGTGGCGTTGATCCTGCTGGCCTCGGGCGCCGTCGCCGAGGAGGTGGCGGGCCTGCCGGTGCACATCCAGAAGCTCGATCCGGGGGCGGTCCGGGTCTGGGTCGGCGACTACATCTCCTCGACGGCCACGGTGGCCATCGCGACGGACAAGGGCATCCTCGTCATCGACACGACCGGCAACCCCAAGGTCGACGGCGAACTGCGCCGGATCATCGCCCGCGAGCTGGGGCGCGACGACTTCAAGTTCCTCATCAACACGCACGAGCACGGCGACCACACCGGCGGCAATGCGGTCTACGCCGACTGCACCATCGTCGGGCACGAGCTGGTCGCCGCGGGCATGGCCGCCCAGGCCGGGAACCGCCGCGAGCGCTGGAGTGGAACACCGACGCGCATCGCGGAGCTGCAGCGCGACCTCGCGAAGGAGCCGGCCGACTCGCCCGCGATCGCGCGGCTGCGGGAGGAGCTGGCCGCTGAGCCGCCTGAACCTCGAGGCCAGGCAGGCGAACGTGAAGCTCTGTCCCCCCACGAAGACGTTCGCGGACCGCATGACGCTGAAGCTGGGCGACACCGCCTTCGAGCTGTACTACATCGGCGGCATGCACTCCGCCAGCGACATCGCCGTCTTCGTGCCGAAGCACGGCCTGCTGATGACCGGCGACACGATGGCCGACGTCTGGCTGACCGACACGCCGGGCTGCCTGGCCTCCTTCATGGCCCGTCCCGGCGTCCGCCACGACTTCCCGCTGCTGCTCGAGAACTGGGACCTCCTGCTGGCGAAGAAGGACGCCATCCGGAAGTTCGTCCCGGGCCACTGGAACGGCGAGCTGTCGTACGCCGGCTTCGAGGCGCGCGTCAACTACGTCAGGACGCTGTGGGACGGCGTCAACCGGGGGGTCGACGGAGGGCGAAGAGCCTGGCGGACCTGCAGACCGAGTACCGCCTGGACACGCGGTTCCCCGAGCTGGCCACGAGCCCCGGCTTCAACCGGACCAGACAACTACACGACCATCCTCGAGATCTGGAGCGCCGTGACCGGGCAGGAGTCCGCCGCGGACCGGCTCTACGCCCTGATCGACGAGGGGGCCGACGAGAGCGCGATCCGGCAGGTCCTCGCCGAGCGCGACGCGAAGCCGGCGAAGTACTACTTCCTGGAGGCCGAGCTCAACGCCGCCGGCTACCGCTTCTTCCAGGAGGACAGGCTGCCGCAGGCCATCGCGCTGTTCAGGCTCAACGTCGAGCTCTTCCCCGGATCGTGGAACGTCTACGACAGCCTCGGCGAGGCGCTGCTGAAGGCGGGCGACACCGACGCCGCGACAGCGATGTACGAGAAGTCGCTGCGGCTCAACCCCGAGAGCCCGAGCGGCAAGGACGCGCTGGCGCGGATCCGGGAGCCGGCGTCGACGAAGTAGCGGGCCGGCTGTTCTCTCCTTCGGTCGGAACTGGAGCGTGCGCCGGGGCCGGACAGGAGGTAATCTGTCAGCTTCCGACTGATGCGTTACCAGGATGGCCAGGGAGCCGCGCGTGCACTGGAATCGACTCGACAGGCACCACCAGGCACGCGGGACGATACGGGGCGGCGCGGGGGCGGGCGGAGCCGACACCAGGCGGCCGCGCCCCAGCGCCGCCGTCGTCTGGCGCGAATCGCGCGCGCTGATCTGGACGCACCGGCGGCGGCTCGCGATCGGGTTCGGCCTCATGATCGTCAACCGGCTGGCCGGGATGGTGCTGCCGGCCACCTCGAAGTATCTCGTCGACGAGGTCGTGGGCAAACACCGCGCCGATCTGCTCGGGACCCTGGCGCTCGCGGCGGGCGGGGCCACCCTCGTGCAGGCCGCGTCGTCGTTCACCCTGTCGCAGGTGCTGGGCGTGGCGGCGCAGCGGGCCATCACCGACATGCGCCGGACCGTCGAGGCGCACGTCCTGCGGCTGCCGGTGAGCTTCTTCGACTCCACCCGGACCGGCGAACTGATCTCGCGCATCATGAGCGACGCCGAGGGGCTGCGCAACCTGGTCGGCACCGGTCTGGTGCAGCTGGCCGGCGGGCTCGTGACCGCGTCTCTCGCGCTCGTCGTGCTGTTCACTCTCAACTGGCGGCTCACGAGCATCACCCTGACCGTGCTCGCGCTGTTCGGCGTCGGCATGTCGGTGGCGTTCACGCGCCTGCGGCCGCTGTTCCGCGAGCGCAGCCGGATCAACGCCGAGGTGACGGGGCGGCTGGCCGAATCGCTGGGCGGCGTGCGCATCGTCAAGGCGTACACGGCCGAGCGGCGCGAGCGCCTGGTCTTCGCGCAGGGCGTGCACCGCCTGTTCCGCAGCATCGCCCGGACGATCACCGGGTTCTCGCTCATCACGGCCTGCTCGAGCGTGGTTGTCGGCTGCATCGGCGTGCTGATGATCGTGGTCGGCGGCCGGGCGATCCTGGCCGGAACCATGACTCTCGGCGATTTCGTCATGTACATCTTCTTCACCGGGATGGTGGCGACGCCGCTGGTCCAGATCGCCGCCATCGGCACCCAGATCAGCGAGGCGTTCGCCGGGCTCGACCGCATCCGCGAGATCCGCGCCATGGCGACGGAGGACGCGGCGGACGGCGATCGGGCGCCGCTGCCGTTTTTGCGCGGCGAGGTGGAGTTCGCGGGCGTCGGCTTCGCGTACGTCGAGGGGACGCCGGTGCTGAAGCAGGTGTCGTTCCGCGCGCCGGCCGGCTCGACCACGGCGCTCGTCGGCTCGAGCGGCTCGGGCAAGAGCACTCTCATCGGGCTGGTGATGGCCTTCCACCGGCCGGGGGAGGGGCGGGTGCTGGTGGACGGGCGGGACCTGGCCACGATCCGCCTGCGCGACTACCGCGCGCATCTGGGCGTCGTGCTGCAGGACAATTTCCTCTTCGACGGCACCATCGCCGAGAACATCGGCTTCGCGCGGCCGGGCGCCACACCCGACGAGATCCGCGCCGTGAGCCGGATCGCGCACTGCGCCGAGTTCGTGGAGGCGTTCGCCGACGGCTACGACACGGTGGTCGGCGAGCGGGGCATCAAGCTGTCGGGCGGACAGCGACAGCGCATCGCCATCGCGCGCGCCATCCTCGCCGACCCGCGTATCCTGATCCTGGACGAGGCCACGTCGAGCCTCGACAGCGAGAGCGAGGCGCTGATCCAGGACGGGCTGCACTCGCTGCGGCGGGGCCGCACCACCTTCGTGATCGCGCACCGGCTGTCGACGATCCGGAGCGCCGACCAGATCCTCGTGCTGGAGCAGGGCGAGATCGTCGAGCGCGGCACGCACGCGGAGCTGCTGGCGTGCGGCGGCCGCTACCGCCAGCTCCACGACAAGCAGTACGGGTTCGAGCGCAATCGCTTCATCAATCCCGGCGAGGACTTCACCCCCGAACCGCCGCCGGTCGAATTCCCGCGTCCCGCGCCCGGCGAGGGGGGCGTGCCGCGGCCGTGAAGCCTGGCTGCGCCCCCGATCGGCGATTTCAACCTGGAGGCCCCGAGACCCGATGAAATACGTCATCGTCCTGCCCGACGGCGCGGCCGACGAAGCACTCGCCCGAGCTCGGCCGGCCGCACGCCGCTGGAGGCCGCCCGCATCCCGCACATGGACTGGGTCGCCGAAGCACGGCCGCGCTCGGGCGCATCGTCACCATCCCCGACGGCTTCACGCCCGGCACCGACGTGGGCACGCTCTCGGTGCTGGGCTACGACCCGCACGTCTACTACTCGGGGCGCGCGCCGATCGAGGCGGCGGCCAAGGGGCTCGTCGCGCGGCCCGACCAGCTGATCTTCCGCTGCAACTTCGTCACCATCCTCGACGGGCTCATGAAGGACAACACCGCCGGCCACATCCCGCAGGACGAGGCCGACGCGCTGATCGCCGACCTCGACGCCGCGCTGGCGGACGGAGGGCTGCGAGTTCCACGCCGGCGTCACCTACCGCAACCTCATGCTGCTCGCCGATGCCGCCGACCTGCAGCTTCGCTGCGCCCCGCCGCACGACATCATCGACCAGCCGGTGGCGGCGCACCAGCCGCGAGGGGGCGGGGGCGGAGCGGATCGCGCGCATCATGGAGCGGGCGCGCGCCCTGCTCGCCGACCACGCGGTGAACCGCGCGCGGCGCGCGCAGGGACGGTCGCCGGTCACCGACATCTGGCTCTGGGGCCAGGGCCGCCCGGTCCGTTTCGAGCCCTTCGCCGACGCGCTTCGGGCTGCGGGGCGCGGTCATCACCGGCGTGGACATCCTGCGCGGCATCGCGCGGCTGATGGGCATGGAGATCATCGAGGTGCCGGGCGCGACCGGCTACATCGACACCGACTACGCGGGCAAGGGCGAGGCGGCCGTGCGGGCGCTCGACGAGTTCGACCTGGTCGTCGTCCACGTCGAGGCCGCCGACGAGTCGGCGCACATGGGCGACGCCGGCGAGAAGGTGAAGGCGCTCGAGCGCATCGACGAGCTGGTCGTCGGCCCGCTGCTGCGCAGGCTGCAGGCCGGCGGCGAGTGGCGCATGCTCGTGGCCGTGGACCACCCGACCTCGTGCGCGACCAGGGGGCACTCGGCCGAGCCCGCCGCTGTTCGCCTTCGCGGGCACGGGGATCGCGGCCGTGGAGAAGGTGCCGTTCACGGAGGCGGCGGCCGCCGCGGCGGTTACTGGATCCGCGGAGGGCCACCGGCTCATGGACGACGTTCCTCCGGCGCTGAGCGCGCCGCCGCTATTTCTTCCGCAGCCCGGCCAGCGCCTGATCCAGGTCGGCGATGATGTCGTCGGGGTGCTCGCCGCCGACGCAGAGGCGGACCAGGTTCGGCGGGATGCCGGCCAGCTTGCGGCCCTCCTCGCCCTGCTGCTGGTGGGTCGAGATGGCGGGGATCGTGGCCACGCTCTTGATGCGGCCGAGGTCGGTCGCGCGCCAGATGCGCTGCAGGCCGTCGAAGAACTTGCGCGCCGTCTCCGCTCCGCCCTTGACGCAGAACGACATCAGGTGGCCGTAGCGGTTGACCGGCTTGCCGTACTGCTCGTCGTGCTCGGCGTCGACCAGCCACATGTACTTGCTGGCCAGCTCGTGCAGCGGGTGGTTCGGCAGGCCCGAGGTACTGCGACGCTCTCGACCATCGGGTGGCGCTCGCAGCCACTCCGCCACCTTCATCGTGCTGCGGCTCATCAGGTCCATCTTCGAGCGCAGCGTGCGCATGTCGTTGAGCGTCATGATCGCCTGCATCGGGTGCAGGTTGGGGCCGTAGTCGCGGTTGGGCAGGTACTTGATGTAGAGCGCGAAGTCCTCCTTCAGCGCGTCGATCGGGATGTTCGTGACCAGGCCCTTGCGGGCGATGACCGCGCCGCAGACGCCGAAGCCGCTCGAGGTCAGGGTCTTGGTCGCCGACTGCACGACGATGTCGGCGCCGTGGCAGATCGGCCGCAGCAGCGCCGGCGTGGCGACCGTGCTGTCGCACGATCAGCGGCAGGTTGTGGGCTGTGCGCCAGGTCGGCCACCGCCTGGATGTCGAAGAAGCCCTGCTGCGGGTTGCTCGGCAGCTCGCCGTAGAGGAAGCGCGTGTTCTTGTCGATCTTGCGATGCCCACTCGTCGAGGTTGGTCGGGTCCTCGATCCAGCGGCACTCGATGTCGCGCTCCTGCTGCAGGCGGACGTTGAACTGCTGGAAGGTGCCGCCGTAGCACTGCGCGGTGGCGAGGAAGTTGCGCGGCTCGTAGACGTTGTGCTGCGTGTGCATCAGGAACGGCTGCACGGCCGTCATGATCGCCGCCATCCCCGAGGAGGTCGAGCAGCAGGAGGTCTCGCCGTCGAAGCCGTAGCCCTCGAGCAGCGCCAGCGTCCACTCGTAGTAGTAGGTGGACGGGTTGGCGATGCGCGAGTAGCACCAGGTCGGGATCAGGTAGGCCAGCGCCGCCGCCATCTCGTCCGAGTCGCGGTAGGCCTGCGAGGTGCGACATGAAGATGGGCTCGATGATCGAGCCCTGGTAGTCCTCGATCGCGTCCTGGACCGAGTAGAGGCCGTGCACCGCGATGGTGTCGAACTTCCACTTCTTGACGACGTCGCGGATGTACGCGGCGCGCCGGGCGAGGTACTCGTTGTTCCTGTCGATGTAGCGCTGCATCCCGGGCGTGATCTCGACATCTGCGGCCGGCCATGGAGCGACCTCCGGCGGACGAATCTTGGTGTGGACGCGAGACCGCGTGTAAGATACACTGGCCAGTCGCGTGCGGAGAAGCGATTTGCGAACGGCGATTCCCCGACCGGCGTGGCACGGACCCGTCCCAGCGGAGCGCCGCCGGAGCATGACCGAGCGAACCGATCCTCTTCTACAGCACCAACCGCGAGCGTCCCGCGCGGCCGACCTGCGCGGCGGCGCTGCTGCAGGGGCAGGCGGCCGACCGGGGCCTGTTCATGCCCGTGACGGTCCCGCCGCTCGAGCGCCGACGACCTCGCCGCGCTCGTCGGGACAGCCCTACCCGAGATCGCCTGGTTCGTGCTGCGGCGCTTCACGGCCGGGGTGCTCGACGACGCGCGGCTGCGGGCCCTGTGCGCGGACGCCTACGACTACGAGGTCCCGCTCGAGCGGGTCGACGGGCGCCGCTGGCTGATGCGCCTCGACCGCGGGCCGACCGCCTCGTTCAAGGACTTCGCCGCCCGCATGATGGCCCGCTGGATGGGGGCCTTCATGGAGGACGGCCGCGAGCGAGCTGGTCATCCTGACCGCCACCTCGGGCGACACCGGCAGCGCGGTGGCCCACGCCTACCACGGCGTGCCCCGCGTGCAGAGCGTCGTGCTCTTCCCGGTGGCCGAGGTCTCCGACCGCCAGCGCCAGCAGATGACGACGCTGGGCGGCAACGTCACGACCTTCGCGCGTGGACGGCAAGTTCGACGACTGCCAGGCGATGGTCAAGCGCGCCTTCGCCGATCCCGACCTGGCCGGCATCCGGCTGAGCAGCGCCAACTCCATCAACATCGGCCGGCTGCTGCCGCAGTCGGTCTACTACGTCTACGCCTACGTCCGCCTCGCCGACGTGCGCGGCCCGCGAGCCGATCGTCTTCTCGGTGCCCTCGGGCAACTTCGGCGACATGATGGGCGCGGTGCTCGCGACGCGCATGGGCGTGCCGATCTCGCGGCATCGTCATCGCCACCAACGCCAACGACGAGGTGCCCCGCTTCCTCGCCACCGGCCGCTACGAGAAGATCGTGCCCTCGCGCGTCTGCATCTCGAACGCCATGAACGTCGGGCACCCCTCGAACCTCGCGCGCCTGGTGGACGCCTACGGCGGCTGGATGGACGAGACCGGCGTGCTGCGCGAGCCGCCCGACATGGACGCGGCTGCGCCGCGACTTCTACGCGGTCAGCATCTCCGACGACGAGACGCGCGCGACGATCCGCGAGGCCTGGCAGCGGCACGCGGCCCTGCTCGAGCCGCACGGCGCGGTCGGCTGGGCGGGTCTGCGAGCGCTTCCTCGCCGAGCCCGGCGCGCCGGCCGATCCGCTCGCGGTCTCGGTCGAGACCGCGCACCCGGCCAAGTTCCCCGAGGAGATCCAGGCGCTGCTCGGCATCGATCCCGAGCTGCCGCCGAGCCTCGCGGGGATCGAGTCGAAGCCCGAGGAGTACGGGCACCTGACGACCGACTACGAGCCGTTCCGGGACCTCCTGAAGGAGCGCTTCCTCGGGCCTGAGCAGGAGGCGCCGGGCGCGGCCGGCCGTCGCCACGCGAAGGAGCATCGCATGTCCGTCCTCAAGCCGTTCCGCGCCTACCGACCGCGTCCCGAGCAGGCGCGTGAGGTCGCGAGCTTCCCGTACGACGTGATCTCCTCGGAGGAGGCGCGCGAGCTGGCGCGCGGGAATCCGTTCTCCTTCCTGCACGTCTGCAAGCCCGAGATCGACCTCGACCCGGCGATCGACGTGCACGACGACCGGGTCTACGCCAGGGGGCGCGAGAACCTCCGGCGGCTCATCGCCGAAGGGACGCTCGTGCGCGACGCGAGCCCGTGCCTCTACGTCTACCAGCAGCGGATGGGCGAGCATGTGCAGGTGGGCCTGGTCGGCCTGTGCAGCGTGCGCGAGTACGAGCGGGACCTCATCAAGAAGCACGAGCACACGCGCCCGGACAAGGAGAACGACCGCACGCGCCACGTCACCGAGGCGAACGCGAACGCCGAGCCGGTCTTCCTCGCCTACCGCGGCGCGCGGCGCGATCGACGCGCTCGTCGGACGCCGTGCGCGCCCGCCCGCGCGGCGTACGACTTCGTCGCCGACGACGGCATCGGGCACGCGCTGTGGGTCGTCTCCGACCCGGCGGAGATCGATGCGCTGTCGCGCTTGTTCGCCGACGTGCCCGTGTCTCTACGTGGCCGACGGCCACCACCGCACCGCCGCTGCCGTGCGCCACGGCCAGGCGATGCGAGCGCGCAACCCGCGGCGGCGCGGCGACGAGCCGTACGAGTTCTTCATGGCGGTTGTCTTTCCCGCACGATCAGCTGCAGATCCTCGACTACAACCGTGTCGTCGAAGGACCTGAACGGCCTGACCGTCGAGCAGTTCCTGCGAACGCGTGGGGGAGCGGTTCACCGTGGCCCCGGCCGACACGGCGCGGCCGTCCGCCGCCCCGCACCTTCGGCATGTATCCTCGGCGGGACGTGGCACCGCCTCGACGGCGCGACCGGGAACCTGTACCCGGCCGACGATCCGGTCGGCGGGCTCGACGTCTCCATCCTGCAGGACAACCTGCTCGCCCCGATCCTCGGCATCGCCGACCCGCGCACCGACCAGCGCATCGACTTCGTGGGCGGCATCCGCGGCACCGCGGAGCTGGAGAAGCGCTGCGGCGCCGGCGGGGCCGTGGCTTTCGCGCTTTACCCCACCTCCCTCGACCAGCTCATGCGCGTCGCCGACTGCGGGAGAGGTCATGCCGCCGAAGTCCACCTGGTTCGAGCCCAAGCTGCGCAGCGGGCTGACGGTGAGACTGCTGGACGCGGGGGAGTGAGGAGCCCGCGCCGGTCTCAGGTCATGCCTCCGCATCCGGGGGGAGCGGGGCTCCCGGCCCCGACCCCACAAAATCGGCCAAAAATCGAGGATTTCTGTAAACACGCCGCGGCTCTTGCGCTATCATTCGCGCCGTTCACGGAAGTCATGCGCTTCCATTCGCGCCAGTAAAGCAGGAGAGAGTGCCAATGGCAAAGAAACCGACTCGCAAGGCTCCGGCCAAGATCGTGTCGATCAAGCCGCCGACCAGGAACGAGGTCTATCGCGACATCGCCGCGAAGACCGGTCTTGCCCGGAAGGACGTCGTCGCCGTCTGTGACGCCTTGACCGACATCGGCGTCAAGTCCGTCAAGAAGTACGGGACCTTCAACCAGCTGGGCCTGCTGAAGCTCACGCTGGTGAAGAAACCGGCGGTCGCGGGCGGCAAGCTCGTCCGCAACCCGTTCACCGGTGAGATGGTCAAGCAGAAGGCGCGGCCGGCCTCGCGCACAGTGCGCGTTCGTCCGCTCAAAGCCATCAAGGACATGCTCTAGCCGATCCTCGGGCGCAGTGGCCTGACCTGAACGACCCCCGGGCGCGCGGGCGCCGGGGGTTGTTTGCTTATCGGTGTGATCCCGGCAGCCGGTACTGCGGACGAGGCGATCCCGGATCGCCTGCCAGGCCGGCGCCCGCACGGACGCCGGCATGATCGTCAACTGGAACCTTCATCCCCATTCTGAACGTAGACCACCGGATCGAAGTCATCTGCGGGAGTCGCCGGCCAGGGCAGCAGGTCGAACGGGAGACGGGCGCGACGCAGGCGGACGTCAAAGAGCGGAAGCTGACGCTCGTGAAGGAGGAATTGCGAGATGCGGAAATTCATGACAACTCTCGGTCTGATCGGTGTGTGCGCGATCGGGGCCGCGGTGCGGCAGCCGGCGCTTGCCCAGCCGGCGGCCCCGGCGGTCGCCGTCAACCCGTTCTTCGAGGAGTGGGCGACGCCGTTCGGCCTGCCGCCGTTCGATCTCATCAAGGTCGAGCATTTCCTGCCGGCGTTCGAACGCGCCATTGCCGAGCGACGCAGGGAAGTGGAGGCGATCGCCACCAGTGTCGAGCCACCGACCTTCGCCAACACCATCGAGCCGCTCAACGAGGGCGGACAACTGCTGGATAAGGTTTCCGGCGTCTTTTTCAACCTCGCGTCAGCCAACACCAGCGAGGCGATGCAGAAGATCCAGCAGGAGGTGTCGCCGCTGCTCGCCGCCCTGCGCGACGACGTGGCGCTGGACCCGCGGCTGTTCGTCCGCGTCGAGGCTGTGTGGGCCGGGCGCGACCTTCTCACGCTCGATCAGGAACAGCGCAAGCTGCTGGAGGAGACACACAAGGGGTTCGTGCGTGGCGGCGCCAACCTGGGCGCGGAACAGCAGGAGCGGTTCCGGGAAATCAACCAGGAGCTGCCGGTGCTCTCCAATTCGTTCGGCGACAATCTCCTGGCCGAGACCAACGCGTTCAGGCTGGTGATCGAAAAATCGGAGGACCTCTCCGGCCTGTCGCCGCAGGCGATCGCTGCCGCCGCCGGGGCGGCGAAGGGGGCGGGCCTGGAAGGGAAGTGGATCTTCACCCTGCAGCCCTCCTCCGCGCGCCCATTCGTGACCTACGCCGACAACCGCGAACTGCGGCGCCAGCTCTGGACCGCGTACAGGACCCGCGCCGATCACGGTGACGCGCGCGACAACAACCGTAATGCCGCCCGCATCGCCGGCCTGCGGGCGGAACGGGCGCGGCTCCTCGGCTACCGGACCTTCGCCGACTTCCAGATCGAGGAGTACATGGCGAAGACACCACAGAACGTCTACTCCCTCGTGAACCAGCTCTGGGCGCCGGCGGTGGCCAAAGCCGATGAGGACGCCAGGGTTCTGCAGGCCATGCTCGACGAGCACGTCAAGGGCGGGCAGATCGAGCCGTGGGACTGGAGCTACTACTCCGAGAAGCTCAAGAAGGCTCGCTTCGACCTCGACGAGGAGGCGTTGCGGCCCTATTTCCCCCTCGAGCGGGTGCGGGCAGGCGCGTTTTCCGTCGCCACCAGGCTCTATGGGCTGACCTTCACCGAGCTGGAAAACGCTCCCAGATATCACCCCGACGTGCGCATCTTCGAGGTGAAGGAGGCGGACGGAACCCACCTGGGCGTGCTGATGATGGATCTGTTCCCGCGCGCGGGCAAACGGGGCGGCGCGTGGTCGGGAGGTTATCGTGACGCCTGCGTGCGCCACGGAAAGGACATCCGGCCGATCGTAACCAACGTGGCGAGCTTCACGCCGCCCACCGGAGACGTCCCGGCCCTGCTCTCCCGTGGCGAGGCGCTGACCCTCTTCCACGAGTTGGGCCATGCCCTGCACTCCCTGCTCACCCGCGTGCACTACTCGGCGCTCGGCGGCGTGCCGTGGGACTTCGTCGAGCTGCCGTCCCAGATCATGGAGCACTGGGCGCTGGAGCCGGAGGTCCTGAAGACCTACGCCTGCCACTACAGGACGGGCGAGGTCCTGCCCGACGAGGTCATCGCGAAGATCAAGCAGGCCGAGACCTTCAATCAGGGGCTGGGCACCGTGGCGATGGTCTCCACCGTGCTGCTCGACCTCGACTGGCACACCCTGACCGAGCCCGGGGAAGTGGATGCCGGAGCGTTCGAGAAGGCGTCGTTTGAGCGCATGGGGATGCCGCGCTACGCCGCTTCGATCCACCGCACGCCGGGTTACTACCACATCTTCAACGGCGGGTACGCGGCCGGGTACTACTCTTACCTGTGGTCCGAGGTGCTGGACAACGACGCCTTCGAGGCGTTCAGGGAGAAAGGGATCTTCGACCAGGCCACCGCCGCCTCTTTCCGGGCGAACATCCTGGAACGCGCCGGCACCGGCGACGTGGCGGAGGCGTACCGCCGTTTCCGCGGCAAGGATCCCTCGGTGGAGCCGCTCCTGCGCAAACGGGGTCTGTTGCCCGGCCGTTGACCCCGCCCCGCACCTGGCCTAATGTTCCCTGTCAATCCTGATTGCCCGAGCGGAGTCCATTACTACCCGAAAGACAACGGCATGCCCATGCACGACACGGACCGAATGCGGAGCGCCCATTGCCTGCTCCAGGAGCTGATCTACGACCCCGTCGAGCTCCACCGGGGCTATGCCGGTCGCTGGCTTCGGATCGATCTCGGCCGGAACGAGATCACCCTGCATCCGGTGACGGAGCAGATGAAGGAACTCTGGACCGGGGGCAAGGGCTTCGACCTTTGGATCACGCTCCAGGAGATCAGCGCGGACACGAAGTGGGACAGCCCGGAGAATCCGATCTGCCTGTGCTCCGGCCCGCTCGGCGGCACGACGTCGTTTCCCGGTTCGGGCAAGACGCTGGTCACGGCCATCTCCCCCCTGACCGACATCGTGATCGACTGCAACGTCGGGCGGCTATTTCGGTCCTTTCCTGAAATTCGCCGGTTTCGACGCGCTGGCCATCGTCGGCAAGGCGTCGCAGGAGACCATCGTCGCCATCGACGCGGCCGCCCGCCGGATCACGATCGAGGGAGCCCCGCTCGAGAGCGTCGACTCGCACGTCCTGGCCGAGGAGCTGACCAGGATGTACGCCGAGGATGAACTCGACATGCGCAACATCGCCGTCGTCTCCGCCGGACGCGGCGCCGAGCACACGCGGATGGGGGTTCTCGAACTTCTCCTTCTGGGACTGGCGCCGGCGCGTGGCGCGGCTCAAGCAGGCCGGGCGCGGCGGAATCGGCACGGTATTCCGCGACAAGAAGCTCAAGGCTCTCGTGATCAAGAATCCGGGCATCACCCCCGCCTGGCGCATCGCCGAGAACAAGGTGGCGGCCCAAATCACCCCGAAGCGCCTCTCCCTCCTGACCTGCGCGAACGAGGTGGAGGAGGTCCGGGCCATTGTCCGCAAGTGGAACAACGACCCGGAATACGTCATCGAGATGATGCAGGACGTGCAGGAGCGGTTCCGCCATCTCCCGAAGACGGCCCTCGACGAGATCTGCCTCGAAACGGGCGTGCCGGCCGCCTACCTCTACCACATCGCCACCTTCTACAAGGCCTTCAGCCTCGAGCCGCGGGGCGAGACGGTGATCCAGGTCTGCATGGGGACCGCCTGCCACGTCAAGGGCTCGGCCCTCATCCTGGCGGGCTTCGAGCGGGTCCTCGGGATCCGGGCCGGCGAGACTTCGGAAGATGGCAAATACAGCCTCGAACCGGTGGCCTGTCTCGGCGCCTGCAGTCTCGCCCCGGTGGTCCGGTTCGGGAACGAGATCGTTGGCAATGTCAAAGCCAGAGACGTGGCCCGGCTGGTCAAAAAGATGGCGACGAAGAAGGCCTCGGGGGGTGCGGATCATGCCTAGGCTCGACCTCACGGATCTGGAACGGATCGCGGCCGAACAGACGAAGCTCCAGGCGGGCTACAAGGCCATGCTCATGGTCTGCACCGGCACGGGCTGCGTCTCGGCCGGCGGATTCGAGCGTGCGCGACGGGATGAACGCCGAACTCCGCGAGCGGGGCCTCGCGCAGGACTACCTGGTGGTGCAGACCGGTTGCAACGGGTTCTGTGCCATGGGCCCCATCGTGGTCGTGCAGCCTGCGGGGGTCTTCTACCAGAAGGTCGGCCCGCAGGACCTGAAGGAGATCGTCGACTCGCACCTTCTGAACGGGCAGGTCGTGGAGCGCCTCCTGTACAAGGATCCGGTGAGCGGCGTCGTCAGCCGCCGCATGGACGAGATCGCGTTCTTCTCCAAGCAGCAGCTGATCGCCCTGCGCAACAAGGGGCTCATCGACCCCGAGCAGATCGAGCACTACATCGCCCGCGACGGCTATCTGGCCCTCCGCAAGGTTCTGACCTCGCCTGACGCCCGAGGAGGTCATCCGGGAGATCATCGCGCTCGGGCCTGCGCGGTCGCGGCGGCGGCGGTTTTCCCGCGGGCGTCAAGTGGGAGTCCGGCCGCAAGGCGCGCGCAGGAACGCAGCGAGGTCGCGTTCGTGGTCTGCAACGGCGACGAAGGGCGATCCGGGCGCCTTCATGGACCGCAGCATCATCGAGACCGATCCCCACTCGGTGATCGAGGGGATGCTGATCGGCGCCTTCGCCGTCGGGGCGCAGGGAGGGTTTCATCTACATCCGCAAGGAGTATCCGCTCGCCATGGAGCGGCTGCACATCGCGCATCGAGCAGGCCCGCGAGCAGCGGACTTCTCGGGACGGAGATCCTGGGCACCGGCTTCTCTTTCGACATCGCGGTGCACCGCGGCGCGGGCGCCTTCGTCTGCGGCGAGTCGACGGCGCTCATGGCCTCGATGTCCGGCCGCGCCGGGCGAGCCGCGCGCCAAGTACGTCCACAACGTCGAGTACGGCTTCCGCGACAAGCCGACCGTGCTGAACAACGTCGAGACCTGGGCCAACATCCCGGTCATCATCGAGAAGGGCGGCCAGCTGGTTCGCCGCGATCGGCACCGGCGATGTGAGCGAGAACCCGTGGAACGGCTCCTCCGGCACCAAGGTCTTCTCGCTGGTCGGCGAGATCCGCAACACGGGGCTCGTCGAGGTGCCGATGGGGATCACGCTGCGCGAGATCATCTTCGACATCGGCGGCGGCATTCCCGAGGGCCGCGACCTTCAAGGCGGTGCAGACCGGCGGTCCGTCGGGCGGCTGCCTGCCGGAGAGCCTGCTCGACATGCCGGTCGACTTCGACTCGCTGACCGAGGCGGGCTCGATGATGGGCTCGGGCGGCATGATCGTCATGGACGACCACGACCTGCATGGTCGACGTGGCCCGCTACTTCATCAACTTCCTGGTCGACGAGTCGTGCGGCAAGTGCACGCCCTGCCGCGAAGGTCTCTTCGCCCTGAGCGGGCACGCTCGGGCGGCATCTGCAACGGCGAGGGGCGCGAGGGCGACATCGAGTTCCTGGAGGAGCTCTCCGCGACGATCCGCGACACGAGCCTCTGCCAGCTGGGCGGCTCGGCGCCGAACCCGGTCCTGAGCACGCTCCGCTACTTCCGGGACGAGTACCTGGAGCACATTCGAGAAAAGCGCTGCCGGGGCGGGGTCTGCAAGGAGCTCATCGCCTACTCGATCCTCCCCGAGATGTGCGATGGCTGCGCCGCCTGCGGGCGCGCCTGTCCGACCGGCGCGATCGAGGGCGAGGTCCGCAAGACCGCACTCCATCCTGTACAGCAAGTGCATCAAGTGCGGCATCTGCGTCGAGATCTGCAAGCGCGACGCCGTGGAGGTGCGCGTGATGGCCGACCCGAAAATCAAGCTCACGGTCAACGGCGTCGAGATCGTCGCGGCCAGGGACTCGTTCCTGCTTGCCGCCGTGCGAGATGGCGGGATTCAAGCGTCCCGACCCTCTGCCACCACAAGGACCTCGACCCCGACGGGCAACTGCCGGCTCTGCGTCTGCGAGGTCGAGGTGCGCGGGCAAGAAGCGCCTGGTCACCGCCTGCAACTATCCCGGTGCGCGAGCGAGATGAAGGTCGAGACCGCATTCGGAGCGCGTGCGGCAGCACCGGAAGGTGCTGGCCGAGATGTACCTCGGCCGCTGGCCGAACGTGCCGGTCATCCGCGAGGTCGCCGCGCAGTGCGGCGTCACCGAGTCGCGCTTTCGCAGCGAATTGACCGACGAGAATCCCAAGGCCTGCATCCTCTGCGCGCCACTGCGTCCGCGCCTGCGACGAGTTCGTGCTGGAGCGCATCCTCGACTTCGCCGGCCGCGGCATCAAGCGCCACCTGACCATGCCGTTCGACGAGGTCGATCCGCACTGCATCGGCTGCACCTCGTGCGCCTACGTCTGCCCGACCGGCGCCATCGAGATCGTCGACGACCTGAACCGGCCGGTCGACCCGCAGCTGATCCGCGACCACGGCATGAAGATCAACGCCGAGATGGCGACCCTCGACAAGTCCCAGTGCTGCATGCGCGAGGTCGGCACGGCCAACATCGTCGAGGTCATGGACAAGTACGATCTGCTGCCGGTGCACAACTACCGCTTCGGCTCGCACCCGAGACGCACCGAGCATCGACACGCAGGTCCTGCAAGCAGGACTACTTCACGCAGGGCACGGCCGACGGCTGCTGGAACGGCTGCTCGATGGCCTGCGCCAAGGCGGTCGACGACTTCGTGCTCCAGACCGGCCCCTACGAGGGGCAGCGGGTCTGCGTCGACGGCCCCGAGTACGAGACCGCCGCCGGCTGCGCCAACATGGGCTGCTTCGACGCCGACTTCTGCGTCGAGTTCAACTTCTACTGCGACACCTACGGCATCGACACGATCTCCGATGGCGACCTGCATCGCCTTCGTCATGGAGTCCTTCGAGGCCGGCGTCATCGACGAGACCCACACCGGCGGCCTGAAGCTCAACTTCGGCGCCGGCGGACGCGGTGCTCGAACTCCTGCACCAGATGGCGCGCGGCGAGGGCTTCGGCGTCGACGTCGGCCAGGGCATCCGCTGGCTCAAGCAGAAGTGGGTGGCGCGAGTACGGGGCCGATCCGGCGTTCCTGCAGGACATCGGCATGGAGGTCGAAGGGGCTCGAGTATCTCCGAGTACGTCTCCAAGGAGTCGCTCGCCCAGCAGGCCGGCTACACCCTGGCCGTCAAGGGGCCGCAGCACGACGAGGCCTGGCTCATCTTCATGGACATGGTCAACAACCAGATCCCGACCTTCGAGGACAAGGCCGAGGCGCTCTACTACTTCCCGCTCTGGCGCACCTGGTTCGGCCTGCATGGGCCTCTGCAAGATCATCTGGAACGACGTCGTCCCGGCCGACAACAAGACGCTGCCGCCGCAAGCAGGCGGCCAAGATCCCCGAGCACGTCGAGAACTACTTCAAGTTCTTCGAGGGCATGACCGGCATGCCCGCTCGACGAGGAGAAGATGCTCGACCAGTCGGCGCGCGTGTACAACCTGCAGCGCTGCCTCTCGCGTACATGCTCGGCAAGGGGCACGCGCGAGGACGACATGCCGCCGTACCGCGCCGTCGGCCCGGTCACGAAGGAGGAGTACGAGTCGCGCGCCGAGCGCTACGACAAGCAGCTGAAGGAGACTCGTCGGCGTCGATCCGGCGGGCAAGTACCGTCGAGGAGAAGATGGCGATCCTGCGCAAGTACCGCGAGGAGCAGTACCGACAAGGTGATCGACGCCGCGTACCAGCGCCGCGGCTGGACGCCGAACGGCGTGCCGACGATCGGCGCGGCTGAAGGAGCTCGGCATCGACCTGCCGGAGATCGTCCGGATCGTGGCGGGGCACCAGGAATCCTGAGGCGGTCGGGGTAGCGGGGAGGGCCGACCGGATGGGGATCTTCGACCGCAACGTCCCCGGCTCGACCGGGATCCTGCGCCGGTCGACGGTCGGCATCGCGGGCTGCGGCGGGCTGGGATCCAACGCCGCCGTGGCCCTCGTGCGCGCGGGGGTCGGGCAGCCTCATCCTGGTCGACTTCGACCGGGTCGAGGAATCGAACCTGAACCGGCAGCACTTCTTCCTGGACGACATCGGCCGGCTGAAGATCGAGGCGCTCGCCGCCAGCTCCGTTCGATCAACCCGGAGGTCCGGATTACCGCACCGGGATCTGCAGCTGGAGCCGGCCGACGTCGCTCCGATCTTCGCCGAGGCCGAGCTCCTGATCGAGGCCTTCGATCGGGCCGAGAGCAAGCGGTGGCTGATCGAGGCCTGGTGCCGGGCCTTTCCCGACCGTCCGGTCGTGGCGGCGAGCGGCGTGTCCGGCCTGGGGAACACCGAGGCGCTGCGCGTGCGGCGCAGCGGCATGATCGTCATGTGCGGTGACGGCGAATCGGATTCGAGCGAGGGTTGTGCGCCCCCCGCGTGGCCATCGCGGCCAACCTGCAGGCCAATGCGGCGGTGGAGTTCCTGGTCCGGCGGAGCCTGGAGGAGCGCGGCGAATAAATGCTGATCGTCAATGATCGGGATCGGATCGAGTGGAAGGATGGGCTGACCGTCCAGGATGTGCTGGACATCCTCCGCTACGACTATGTCCTCATGACCGTGACCGTGGACGGCGTTCTGGTGCCCGAGGACGAATACTCCCTGCGGCTCCTGCCCGACGGGGCGAGCCTGGCGGTGTTTCACCTGGCCCACGGAGGATGACCGGCCATGAACCCGACGGCAATCACCATCGGTGTCGGCGCGCAACAGCGCGCCTCCCTGCAGGAATTCATCGACGCCGAGGCGCTGCCCTGGACGCTGGTCGACGCGCCCGGCGGACAGCTCAATCTCGTCGAGGCGGCGCAGTCCGCGGAGTGCGACCTTGAGCGCCTGGTCCCGGGCGGGCGCATCCTCTGCTCCGTCGCCCTGGAGATGGCGGAGGTCTGCCACGCACCGGCGGACTCCATCGGCCGGCTCATGAACCTGCTCAAAATCAAGATCCATGACTGTAAGCTGGGGTGTTTCCGTTGACCGATGTCGGGTCGTCCCCCGGGGGGCCGCTGCTTTGGATCGTCTGCGGGGCGGGCCGCGGGGTCGGCAAGACGCAGGTGGCTCTGGCGCTCAGCCGCATCCTGCCGGGGGCGGTCTACGCCAAACAGGGGACGAGCCCGCGTCGACCCGGCAAAGCGGAGAGCTATTTCCGGACCGACGACGAGATGGACGCGTTTCTCCGGCAGGCGGAGGGGGCGGGTCACCGCCATCTCGTGGTGGAAAGCAATGCGCTCGCCCGACGCGGGAGGGGCGACATAATTATCTTTCTTGAAGGTGAAATTGCGACCGGGGGCCACGGTCTTCCCGATGATGCGGTCGGGGGCCACGGGTTTCTGCCCGGTGCGCGTCCCGACGCGGACCTGCTCCGCTCCCTGGCCCAGGTGGTGCTGGAGCGGGGAGGTCCCGGCCCGGATCCACCCGCCTGGCAATTGACGCTGGTCCGGAAGGGACTCGAACCCGCAATGATAAGACCAGTGCTCGAGGTGCTGGTGGCCCAGGCGGAATGGAACAGGAGGACACGCGCATGAAGAAGGAACATCTGCCGGCCATTCTTCTCTTCGGCGGTCTGTGGGGATTCAGCGAGGCGATCCTGGGGAACGCGCTCTACTCGGCCGCGGTTCCCTTCGCCTCGGTCTACCTGACGGTGATCGGGTTCTTCCTGCTGGCCGTGGCCTCGCAATTCGTTCCCCATCGCGGCGGCGCTACGGTCATCGCCTCCCTGGCCATGTTGTACAAATTTCTCAATGTGCCGTTCTTCGCCTGCCACCTCACCGGGATCGCGCTTCTGGGCCTCTCCTTCGACCTGGTTTTCGGCCGGGGGTCGCGGGAAACGCACGCCGCGGCCGGCCCAATCCCGGGCAACCTCCCGTCGTTGCGCGTGGCCGGTCTGAAAGCGGCGCTCGCCTGCTACCTCGGCCATGCCCTGTTCTTTCTCGCCATGATCGTCGTCTTCCGCTCCGAATTCTGGCGCGGGAAGGGGATCGGCGGCTTCTGGCAGCATGTCGGCGTGGGAGGGAGCCTGGCCGCGGCCGGGTGCGCTGTGGCGGTGCCCGTCGGCCTCGTTCTCGGCCGACGCCTTCGCGATAGAGTCTCCGGGTCCGGCTCCCTGCGCCTTCAGCCTCATCTGGTCGGGACCCTCGCGACCATTCTCACGGTCGGCCTCTGGGCCTGGGGGATGGCGGCGAAGTGGCGGAACGGATAGGGCAGGCCCGGCGTCACGGCGACCGGCGTGACCTGGTCGATCGGGCGGTTGGTGGGGGTCGGGATCAGTTGAGGAGGGGGTGGTGGGGAGTGGGAGTTTATGCACAAGTTATCCACAGGGCAGGAATTGCCGATTCCTGCGGAACCGCTGGGGCCGCGCCTGTAAGCTGTTTTTCGGCAGGCGCTTGCATGATTGTAACAATTGCTACATTTTTCGCACATCACGAAAAGCTGAGTTTATCAACAACCATCGTCGTGATTCCCCCGGCGGTTCGCCATCCGATTCGCCTTCACCGACGGCGGTGCTTGAAAAGCGCGGCTGTGCCACCCATCATTGAACTGTTGCGCGCCACGGGCGCGCAGGTGCGGAAATCGCTGTCCGGAAAGAGGTTGAGCCATGACCCGACGTGGGGAGGCGGGCCGCCGCGGCAAGGAGGTCCGGTCCGACTGCTGGATCGGCATCGACATTCGCGACGCCGGCGGGATCACGGTCGATCTGAAGAGCAAGGTTCAGGCGCTTTATGGGGCGGACATCCGCCGGCGTCTCGAGGCGGGCTGCGCCGCTCTCGGTGTCGCGCACGCGGCGATCGAGGTGGACGACCAGGGGGCCCTGCCGTTCGTTCTCGACGCGCGGCTCGAGGCGGCCGTGAAGCGTGCCTGGCCCGACTGCGCCGGCGCCTGGCTGCCGGCCGCGCGTGACGACACCGCCGGCGGCAGCGAGCGCGAACGGCTGCGCCGCTCGCGGCTCTACCTGCCGGGCAACGAGCCCAAGTTCATGGTCAACGCCGGTCTGCACCAGCCCGACGGAGTGATTCTCGATCTCGAGGACTCGGTGGCGCCGGCCGAGAAGGACGCGGCCCGGGTGCTGGTGCGCAACGCGCTGCGCGTGGTCGATTTCCACGGCGCCGAGCGGATGGTGCGCATCAACCAGGGCGCGCACGGACTCGCCGACCTCGACTGGATCGTGCCGCACGGCGTGCAGCTCGTGCTGCTGCCCAAGGTCGAGGCGCCGGAGCAGGTGGTCGCCGCGCGCGACCGCATCGACGCGCTGCGCGCGACGCACCGCCGCGCCGCGCCGGTCTGGCTGATGCCGATCGTGGAGTCGGCGCGCGGGGCGTGGCTGCGCGTACGAGATCGCGGCCGCGACCGACACCGTCGTCGGGCCTCGCCATCGGCCTCGAGGACTACACCGCCGACATCGGCGCCGAGCGCACGCTCGAGGGGCGCGAGTCGTTCTGGGCCCGCGCGCAGGTGCTCAACGGCGCCCGCGCGGCCGGCGTCCAGCCGATCGACACCGTCTTCTCCGACGTGGCCGACATGGACGGCGCTGCGCAGGTCGGTGGAGGAGGCGCGGTCGCTCGGCTTCGTGGGCAAGGGCTGCATCCACCCGCGGCAGATTCCGGTGGTGCACGACGCCTTCGCGCCGCCGGCGGCGGCGATCGAGAAGGCGACGAAGATCGTGCGCGCCTTCGAGGACGGCGCAGGCGAGGGGGCTGGGCGTGGTCTCGCTCGGCAGCAAGATGATCGACCCGCCGGTGGTCAAGCGGGCGCAGGCGACCGTGGCGGCCGCCCTGGCGGCCGGCCGGCTGGCGGCCGACTGGCGCGCGCCGGCCGACGGCGGCGAGGGGAGGACGTCATGAGCAGGGCGATCCGCAAGGACGCGGCCGGCGTGCCGCTGCAGGAGAACGCCGCCGGGCGGCTGGTGCCGACGCTCATCAACGGCGAGCCGGCCATCCCGTACAAGGGCGTGGCGAAGCACGTGCCGCAGGGACGCCGGGCGGCGCCGCCGATCGCGCACTGCGGCCAGTATCCGCCGGACGGCGACAAGGTCACGGCCGACCTCAAGACCGCCCTCAGGAAGGCCGGCCTGCGCGACGGCATGACCATCTCCACGCACCACCACCTGCGCAACGGCGACCTCGTCGCCAACGCCGTGCTTCAAGGCCGCCGCCGAGCTGGGCGTGAAGGACATCCGCTGGTTCCCCAGCGCCTCGTTCCCGTGCCACGCGCCGGTGCATCGAGCTGCCTCGAGTCGGGCGTCGTGCGCCAGATCGAGGGGTCGATGAACGGCCCGCTCGGCGACTACTGCAGCCTCGGCAAGATGCAGGGCATGTGCGTGCTGCGCTCGCACGGCGGGCGCTACCAGGCGATCCAGGACGGCGAGGTGCACATCGACATCGCCGTCATCGCCGCGCCGACCGCCGACCCGTTCGGCAACGCCACCGGCGATCGCGGCCCGTCGGCCTGCGGCCTGCTCGGCTTCGCGCTGGCCGACAGCGAGTACGCCGACCACGTCATCGTCGTCACCGACAACCTGGTGCCGTTCCCCTGCGTGCCGTGGCAGATCCAGGGCAACCACGTGGACCAGGTCGTGGTCATGGACAAGATCGGCGACCCGGCCAAGATCGTCTCCGGCACGACGCAGATCACGAAGTCGCCCGACCGCCTGCTGATCGCCGAGCTGACCGCGCGCTTCTGCGACGAGGCCGGCATCGTGCGCGACGGCTTCTCGTTCCAGGCCGGCGCCGGCGGCACCGCGCTGTCGTTCGCCCTGTTCCTGCGCGACATCATGCGCGAGCGCCGGATCAAGGCCCGCTTCGTGCGCGGCGGCTCCACGCAGTACCTCGTGGAGATGCTCGAGGAGGGGCTGACCGACTACATCCTCGACGGGCAGACCTTCGATCTCGAAGGGCGTCCGCTCGATGCGCGAGAACCCCGGGCACGTCAACACCTCGCCGTTCACCAGCTACAACTGGCACGGCAAGGGGAACTTCGCGTCGATGGTGGACGCCACGGTGCTCGGCGCCACCGAGGTCGACGTCGACTTCAACGCCAACGTCGTGACCCACTCCGACGGCCGCCTGCTGCACGGCATCGGCGGCTGGCAGAACTGCCTGTTCGGCAAGTGCACGATCCTGCCGATCCCGTCGTTCCGCGACCGCATCCCGGTCCTCGTCGACCGGGTCACCACGCTGTGCGGTCCGGGCGAGCTGATCGACGTGATCGTGACCGAGCGCGGCATCGCGATCAACCCGCGGCGCGCGGACCTGCTGGCGAAGCTGCGCGGCTCGTCGCTGCCGATCCGGCCGCTGACCGAGATCAAGGCCGAGGTCGAGGCGCTGTGCGGGAAGCCCCTGCCGCCGGAAACGGTCGATCGCGTCGTGGCGGCCATCAAGTGGGTGGATGGCACCGTAATCGACAGTGTCTGGCAGCTGCCGGAGATCAAGGGACCGGCCCTGGGGGGCGGCGGGGAGTGAGGTCCGGGCGGGTCCGGGCCCCGTCCGGCAGGTTCCGCCTTGAAAAAAACGTGGAAAAATAGCAAAATCTTGCATCCACGCCGGGCGATTTATACGCTATTTTCCAGTCTTCGGGATGGTGTGCGCTTCCATTCCAGCCAACAAGGAGGAGAGGCTACATGGCAAAGAAGCAGACTCGCAAGGCGCCGGCCAAGCCGGTGTCGATCAAGCCGCCGACACGGAACGAGGTCTACCGCGAGATCGCCACGAAGACCGGTCTCACCCGCAAGGACGTCGTCGCGACCTGTGACGCCCTGACCGATGTCATGGTCAAGTCGGTCAAGAAGCACGGCGCCTTCAACCAGCTCGGCCTGCTGAAGCTGACGCTGGTGAAGAAGCCCGCGGTGGCCGGCGGCAAGCTCGTCCGCAACCCGTTCACCGGCGACATGGTCAAGCAGAAGGCCCGTCCTGCGTCGCGCACCGTGCGCGTCCGTCCGCTGAAGGCCATGAAGGACATGCTCTAGCCGGTCCCCGGAATTTCCGGATCCGACCTGAACGACCCCCGGCGCCCGCGCGCCCGGGGGTCGTTCGCTTGAAGTGTGCGGGCGCGGGGCGCCGGCTCCGGGTTCGGACGCCGGCGCCCCTGCGCCGTACACCTGTTCTTCGCGATCGGCTCGTTCGCCTATTCGTCGCCGGTGTGCGTCTCGATCCAATCCATAATCGGTCGCCAGACCAGCTCCGGCGCGTTGTCCGCGATCCAGAGGTCGATGTGGCCCATGTCGTAGAGCGCTTCGGACTCCGGCCGCAACTGCACGTTCAGGGTGGTGATGTCGGTGCTGCCGAGCAGGCTCAGGCAGTAGCCGGTTGTCGGACCGATGCCCCCGGCGGCGGCCACGTTCAGCACCGGCACGGTGATTTCGCCGAAGTGGTCATCCCAGGGCACATCGACGCCCATGCAGCCCCAGATGGAGTAGTCGAGCATGAACCGCACCGGCTCCCAGGGGGCGCCGGCGATCATGAAGTCGAGCCACTGGTCCACGGTCAGGTGCTCGAGGGCGACCGGCAGGCCGTCCGCCCAGATCCCCGCGAGATAGTGGATCGCGCCGACGTTGAAGATCGGGCCGGCTCCCAGGTAGAGCGCGGCCTGGAGGTTGGTGAAGCCGGGAAACACCGGGGAATCCCCGTCGGGATCGTCGCGCGCCAGATTGCCCAGGAAATCGAAGCCGACGAAGTAGCCGTACTGGCCGCTGTCGATCATCTGCTGATAGATGGGAACGTAGTTGCAGTTCTGGATCTCGTTCCACTCGAGATTGTCGGAAACCGGGCTGTAGTCAGCCGCGATCCAGCCACCGACCTGGCGCAGGTTCGGCGACAACTGTGTCTCCGCGTTGAGCAGGGCGTAGCCGGTGGCCGAGCCGCTGCTGTAGCCCAGCAGATTCATCCTGTCGTATCCGTTGCCGGTCAGCAGGCGGGCGACGCGCGCGATGGCGATCGCGCAGCCGAGGTCGCGTGACTGCTTGTCCATGCCCCAGTCGGCCATGAAGGCGAAGTCGGTCGTCTCGGCCGGCACCAGGTTCCAGGCCTGGTCGATGCCCCAGACGTCGACGTCGCTCCGGGCCCAGTAGACGGCGGCGCCGAAGTCGTCGGGTGTCGTGGCCGACAGCGTGCCAGGCAGGAACATGCCGACGAAGTTCTTGGCGTCGCCGTGCTGCAGGAAGATCGCCTTGCGCGTGCGGATCGGGAGCAACGGCCGCTGTTCCTTCACGACGCGGTGCAGAGCGATCATGTCGCGCGGATCGGCGCCGACCCGGATCGTCCAGACGTAGTGCGCGATTCCGGGCGCGACCACCGTGCGGGTGCAGTTGGTGATGAGGCCCAGGGTCTTGGCCCCGTCGGTGTCCTTGGGCAGTTGCTGGCCTTCCGCCAACTCCCATGCCCGCCAGGACGAGGAGTATGGCAGCGGCCGTTTCCGGATTCAGACCGCCGTCGCCGGAGATTTCAGTCGTCGGCCCGGGAGCCGCGACCCGATCCTCACCGCAGCCCGAGGTCAGCAGCAGGATCAGGAGCAAAGTTGCGCAGACTGAGGCTCGTCTCATGGATATTCCCCCTTGTTCACCCCGATGATTCACCCGGACGCGCCGCAGAGCGGTCCCGGTGGGACCCGGACCCGTCGCGATCATTCACCTCCGGATCGCCGGCCACGCGGACGGGTCCCGCGCCGGCGGACAGCCGAAGACCATGGTTGCTGGCGGCGACCTGATGATTGAACAGGCGGGGCGAATCCGCCGGGGCGACAGCCGCCACGACCCCCGTCATGGCGACGGCGCATCCTATCACGAAACCGTCCCGTCGGGAAGGGATACCCGGGGGTGTGTGAGGGCTGGCAAACGGGGGGCGCTTTCGGTAGTAATGGAGCGCTCGAAGCGCGGTGAAATCCTGTTTCCGGGGAGGTCGCACACGATGCGGAAAAGGCTTGCCGGACGGCATGATGCGCGAGTGGTCGTCCTGTTCGTGGTCGTCGCGCTGTCGGTCGCGGCGGGCGGGATCGCCCGCGCCGCGGAGGTCGCGACGGCCGACAGCCTCGGCTGGCGCAACGAGCTGATCGGCTCGTTCAACTTCACGCAGAGTTCGTTCAGCAACTGGGCGGCGGGCGGCGAGGACAACGCGTCGTGGCTGCTCGGCGGACGCGGTCGCTTCAAGCGCTACGGGGTGCGCACGAACTGGTCGAACGTCCTGCGCCTGGAGTACGGCGAGGTGAAGCAGAAGAACCAGGACTCGCGCAAGGCGTACGACCTGATCTTCGCCGAGTCGATCGTCGACTTCAACACCAGCCGCCTGATCAAGCCGTACGCCCGCGCCTCCCTCAAGACGCAGTTCGCCGGCGGCTACGACTACGCGGTCGATCCGAAGGTGAAGGTGTCGGACTTCGCCGACCCGCTCTACCTGACGCAGGGCGCCGGCGTCGGCTTCCAGGTGAAGCCGTACGTCATCACCCGCTTCGGTCTCGGCCTGCAGGAGACCTATGCCGACGAGTTCGCCGCCGTCTACACGGACGACGTCGACACCGCCGACGAAATCGAGACCAGCCGCATCGAAGGCGGCCTCGAGTCGGTGACCGAGCTCGACAAGACGCTCAACAAGCAGCTCAGCCTGAAGTCGCGGCTCGCCCTGTTCTGGGCCTTCAACAACAGCGACCAGGTCGACATCGACTGGATGACCGACATCAACCTGCAAGCCATGGGCGCCCTCGGCCTGACCCTCAAGTTCGAGCTGCTCTACAACAAGGATGTCCTGGACAAGATCCAGTGGCAGCAGGTGCTGGGCATCGGGGTGACGTACTCGTTTCTGTAGTCGAGGGGGACGTGGCGGGTTACGGGGGCAAGTCCGTAAGGCCCCCCCCGGTCGCGACCCGGAAAGGTTGCCCATTGCCGCACATTCATCCACGAAGCATCAGCCCCGATCTCCTGATCGCCGCGCTGGTCGTCGTCCTGGGCGTGGCGCTGTTCCTGGCGTGTCCGGCGCCGCGCCTGGACCGTGAAACTCCACTGCCCTGGGACATGTCCCATCACTTTCTCGGCGCGCTGTCGATCCGCGATGGCATTCGCGATGCATCGCCTCAGAAGTTCGTCGCAGCCCTTCGCGAAGGCGATCTGTATCCGCCGGGGCACTCGGTCATTCTCGGCGCCTGGCTGGCCGCCTGCGGGGAGTCGAGCGCCAGCGTTCGCGCCTTCCAGCTGTGCGGCTGGTTCTTTCTGCTGGCGACCCTGTGGGCCGCCAGGGGTCGTCTGCCGATCGGCGACAGGCGGCCGTTCTTTATCGCGGCGGCCGCTGCGCTCCTGCTCACTACACCTCTGGTGGTGTTGTCGAAGTCGCTCATGGTCGAGGTGCCGGCCACGGGCCTTGCCATGGCCGCGCTCGTGCTTCTGGGCGGAACGTGCGTTGACTCGATGCGGGCTGCCCTTGGGCTGATGTTCGTCATGACCGCCTGCATTCTCACGAAGTACAACATCGGCCTGCCGTTGCTGCCGGTCGGACTGGTGCTCGGGGTTGTTAACCTGTTCCGCGGTGAGCGCCGGCGCGCCGTGCTCGTGCTCATGGCGACGCTGGGTTCGCTGGCGTTGTGGCTGGCGTTTCTGGCTTGGCAGCACGAAGGCTGGAACAGTTTCCTGGCGTTTGCCCGGAATCGCGCGAACGCGGAGCACGAATCGTTCACGGGCCGGCTGCAGTGGTACCTTGATCTCTATCGAAGTTCGTTCCTGCCCATGCCATGGCTGGCCTGGATCGTCTGGGCGCTGGGGCTGGCAGGGCTGGCCCGGCTCAGGGATCGACTTGCCCTGAGCGCGTGGACCTATGTCGGGTTCGCTCTGGCCGCGCTCGGCCGTCACCCTTACCTGCTGGACAGGAATCTCGTCTCCCTAAGCGCCGTTTTCGTTATCGCCATCGGCTGTGGCGCCAGCGCTGTCGCGGGCTTCCTGGCCGGCAGGAACCGGTTCCTGCGAATCGCGATCATCAGCGTCCTCCTGCTGGCATCCGTCATGGGGCTGGCAAGGGCGCCCGGACAGGCGCGAGGCTGGTGCAAGGGCCTGTATCCGGCGTCCTCTGGCGTGCTCGTGGAACTGTCGCGGCATCTCAGCAGCCAGTTCTCCGACTGTCACTCCTGTCTGGTCGTCGGGGCCTTCAACGAATTGAGCCCCGCCTGGCTGACCATTCTGTGGAACAGTCACAAGCGCGAATCCACGGATCGGCTCACGGTCGATCTCCCCTTCCCCCTCGTGGCCGGGCGCGAGCGGGAGGACCCGCGTCCCGATCCGGCCTATGCGGCGGCCATGGATGACTGGGCGGCCGCCACTTCCGCGGAGACGGCGATCACAATCGATGTTCTGCCCACTGGCGCCTTCAACACCGACGACTACGACCGGTGGAATGCCTGGAAGCGCAATTATGTGGACGCACTCAGAGTTTCGCCGTGGTTCGTGCTCATGGACTCCCGCCTCGAGGCTTGCGGAGGCGTACGGGTCAGGACCTATCGGCGACTCAACCGGCCTCTTCGTTACCCGGCAGGCTGGGATCCCCTCGAGGCATGGGGGCGATGGGCCGTGCGGTCGGACGCGAAGATCGAGGTGCCCGAGCTGCCATGCGACGCGCGACTGGTGTTCTGCGTGGCGGCATACGAGGGTCTGGGCGGTCCGCAGAAATGTGAAGTGTTCCTGGATGGGGCTCCCGCATTGATGTTCGAGGTCACGGGATCTCCCTGGGAGTGGCAGGGGCAGCAGATTCCGCTTCGGTCCGGACCGGTTCCCGGCGGCCAGGAGATTACGATCCGATTCTCGTCGCTGTGGCCCGGCAATGATGTCGATCGCCGCCCGAGGGCGCTTCCGTTCGCCAGGATATCGTTGGCGGCCACGTCGGCCGAGGAAGAAGGGTGCGGCGCGCGGCGGTGACGGACGGAGGTATCTCCACGGCGCTGTGGCATACTCGGACTCACTTGGGCTCAGGACTTGCGCCGTTGGCGACAGACAGCTATCGACGCGAGGCAGAAGCGGCTCACCCTGGTGTGGCGGCATCTGCCAGGCTGATCGGCAGCGGGTCGCACCAAGTCAATTGTATCACGCAGGTAAGGACAAGACCTTAACGAGGTGGCGGTTGTGAAACTTCGAACGCGGCTGGTTGTCACTTCTGACCGTATGGCGCTTGTCGGGCTGGGCTTGGTTGGTGCGCTGCTCTGCTTCTGGCGCTTCGGCTGGAAAGTACTGAATCCGGCCGCAACGCGGTGGTGCTTCGGCGGTGGGGACACCACCATGACGCAGATCGCCTGGCGCTCCTTCCAACGCGAGCCGTGGGGTTTTCCGCTGGGCGTAATCCGCGACTACGGAGCTCCGCTCGGGTCGTCCATCCCGCTCGTTGATGGAATCCCGCTGGTTGCCATTCCCGCCAAGCTCCTTCTGGCCTGGGTCTCGGGATCGTGGCAGTACCTCGGCGCCTGGCTCCTGTTCGCCCACGTTCTTCAGGCCGTCGCGGCGTGGTATCTGATGGAGAGGATCGTTGCCGACCGCGCGCAGCGATTTCTTGGTGCCCTGCTGTTCCTGTTGATGCCGGTATTCTGCGACCGCTGGGGCCATATCGCGCTGTCGACGCACGGACTGCTGCTCGTGGCGCTGGCGCTCTACGCGGCTCCGTCGTCGCACCGGCAGTTGCGTGCATGGATGTTATTGACCGTGGTGACGGCCCTGGTGCATCCGTATCTGCTTGCCATGGTGCTGGCGATTGCCGTGGCATGGCTCGTTCGCGAGGTCATCGTGACCGGCGCCCTGCCCTGGAAGCGCGCGGTGGTGACCGTCGGCCTGATCGCCGGCGGAGCCCTGTTGGCCTGGTGGATCTCCGGCATGTTTGTGTATGGGTTGCGCGCCAATGATGCGGTCGATGGTTACGGTCTGTACTCGCTCAACCTGAACTCGCTGTTCAACCCCGCCGGGCACAGCCGATTCCTGAAATCGCTGCCATACGCCGATGGCGCCCAGTGGGAGGGGTTCGCCTATCTCGGACTGGGACTTCTCTGTACCTGGCTGATCGCGCTGTGCGCGCTCCTCGCGTGCGGGGGCTGGTGGTCCCGCGCCAAACGGCACTGGCCGCTGTTGGCGGTCGTCATCGGTTGCCTCGTGTTCGCGCTCTCCAACAAGATCGCCTGGAACGACCATTATCTGTTGAAGATGAACGTGCCGAGAGTGATCGAGCCGTTGAGCCGGGCGTTCCGCTCGAGTGGCCGCTTCGTCTGGGTGCTCGTCTACACGGGCTCGGTGTTCGCGCTCTGGTCGCTCGCTCGCGCGCTTCCGCGACGCTGGGTGACGGCGTGGCTGGCGGTGGCCGTGGCGGTACAGCTGGCGGACATCTCACCGTGGCTCGTCCGGCGACCAATGCTGGCTGCGCGCCATCAGGTGTCTCGTCTGCGTGACCCGGCCTGGCAACAGGCGTTCGCCGCCACGAAGGGCGTGTTCACCTATCCGCCTTTCCAGCACAGCACCCAGTACCACGCCGATTTCGAAGATATTGCGCTACCGGCCGTGGAGGCGAGGAAGCCGGTAAGCGCCGCTTACGTGGCGCGCAACCCCGGCGCCAGGGGGGGCCAGGTTGCTGACGCCTGGCGGCGCGGCGTTGAACGGGGCGAACTGGATCCGGAGCTTCTCTACATTTTTCGCGACAGCGATTTCCTCACGCTGTTTCGCCCAGTCGGGCGCGACTTCCGCGGCTACAACCTCGACGGCTTCCGCGTCTGTTTGCACCGCTCCCACCCGTTGGCGAATGCCACCGCCTACGTGAATCCTCGCCAGGGCGAACTGACCGCGTTCCTGGCCGAGCACCGCGCTGACATCCTGGTGATGGCAGTGCGGGATGAGGCGACAACTAATCTGTCGGCGTCGGCGCGGCAGTTGCTGAAAGACATGGGATCAACCATCGAAGCGCTGACCTACCGTGGATCGTATGCCGCCGTCAGCATCGACGGGCGCGTTGTCTGGGACAGGGTGGATAATGCCGCGCCGGTCAACGCGACCTTCGCGGCCGGAGACCGCCTTGGTGATGCCGTTTGCCCGCGTTCCCTTGAGATCGTCTCCGCTGGTCTGCCGTACGGCAATACCGTGAGAATTCGGCTGGACGGACGCGATGAAGCCTTCACCTGCCGCGGCTTGAATGTCCTGGCGCTTTCGCGGGACTGGCAGCCGTGCACAGTCGGCGTGTTTGACACCTTTGCGGGTCTGCCTGGTGAAATCATGGATATCACACGCGTCCCGTGAGTGGCCGGCGCCCGGCGCGCGCCCTTGCAGCGGTTGCTGCGGGCGGAAATGAGTGCGCGGTCGTCCGGAGCGCTGAACGGGCCGCGCACTCATTGCCCCGGTAGCAGTGGCTGTCCGGAAGGACTCCGAAGCGCCCCGCCTGACACCTCCTCCGCTGGGGCCGCCTTGCGCCGCCCTCCCGCGCGGGTGTACAATATGACAGGCAATCTTTGTCCGGCGCCGTTGCCTCCCGCCGCCCGCGCCGCAGCCCGGATCTCCACATCAAGCGCACGGGGTCTGCCCATGAATCCGCATCTTCGCCCTGCTCTCCGACTGGCCGTCCTCTGCTGCGTCTGTCTGGGGGCGCCGTCCGCCCGCGCCGTCCTGACCACTCCCGCCGCCCCCCTTCCGGAGGGGCCCGTGCCGGCCGAGGTGATGGCGCGGCAGTCGCGTTATCTCGAATCGGTGGTCAAGGCGCGGGTGGCGAAGGGGCTGGAGCGCGCGAAGGCCATGCGGTCGCCGGCGCAGGATCTCTACGACGTCCACCACTACGATCTGCAGCTGAACCTCAACCCGACGACGCAGATCCTCGCTGGCACGGTCACGGTGACGGCCACGGTCACGGGGCCGTCGCTCGCGGTGATGGACCTCGACCTGAAGGCGAACATGACCGTGAGCGGCTGTGTCGCGGGGGGCGTGCCGACGACGTTCACCCGGAGCCTCGACGTGCTGAGCGTCAACCTCGACCGCGCGTACGCGACCGGGGAGACGGTCGTCGTCGCGGTCACCTACGCCGGCAATCCGGCGGGCGAGTCGTTCGGCTGGAACACCTACTCCACGCAGCCGCTGATCTGGACCCTGAGCGAGCCGTACGGCGCGCGCGACTGGTGGCCGTGCAAGGACCTCACCACCGACAAGGCCGACTCGGTGGACGTCCGGGTCACGGTGCCGAGCAACCTGATCGTGGCGTCCAACGGCCTGCTGAAATCGGACGTCATCGTCGGCAGCAGCCGCACCGCGCACTGGCACGAGGGGTACCCGATCGCCACCTACCTCGTCTCGCTCGCCATCCATCCCTACGCCACGTTCTCGCACTGGTACACGCCGCTGGCCGGCGGCGCCTCGATGGAGGTCAAGTACTTCGTCGTGCAGAACCGGCTCACCCAGGCGCAGACCGGCTACGCGCCGACGGTGAGCATGATCACGGCGTTCGCGCAGGGCTTCGGCGAGTATCCGTTCGTCGACGAGAAGTACGGGCACGCCCAGTTCCCGTGGGGCGGCGGCATGGAGCACCAGACGCTGCACCAGCCTGACGTACAACGCCTATTCGTCGGGCCTCATCGCGCACGAGCTGTCGCACCAGTGGTGGGGCGACCTGATCACCTGCGCCGACTTTCCAGCACATCTGGCTGAACGAGGGGTTCGCCACCTGGTGCGAGGCCTACTGGCGCGAGCGCAGCGAGGGGATGGCCGCCTACCACGCCGAGATGGCGGCCGCGGTCTACCTCGGCGCCGGGCACGATCTTCGTGGAGGACCCGTCCGATTTCACGGCCATCTTCGACTACAACCTGTCCTACCACAAGGCGTCGTGGGTCGTGCACATGCTGCGGCACGTGCTGGGCGACGCCGATTTCTTCGCCTCGCTGACCGCCTACCGTGCCGCCTACGGCTACGGCAGCGCCACGACCGAGCAGTTCCGCGACGTCTGCGAGGCGGTGTCGGGCCAGGATCTCGACGCCTTCTTCCAGCAGTGGATCTACGGCCAGTACTACCCGCAGTACCAGTACTCCTGGTGGTTCGCGCCGGCGGGCGATTCCACGCGCGTCAACCTGCGGATCCGGCAGACGCAGACGTTGACCGGGCTGTTCACGCTGCCGGTCGATGTTTTCGTGGACACGGATCGCGGGACCGAGGTGCGCGTGGTGCAGAACGACCAGGCGGAGCAGGTCTACACGCTGACGGTGCCGGGCGTCGCGTCGAACGTCACGCTCGACCGCGACAACTGGATCCTCAAAACCGCGAGCGGCGCGGCGGTGACGGCGGTGCCGGCCACCCCGCCGACGGCCGTGGCGCGCCTCGGCGCGAACCGGCCGAATCCGTTCAATCCGGCCACGGTCATCCCGTACGAGCTGCCGCGCGGGGGGCGCGCGCGGCTGGCGCTGTACGACACGGCGGGGCGTCTCGTGCGGACGCTCGTGGACGGCGAGGCGGCGGCGGGCGCGCACGAGGCGCGCTGGGACGGCCGCGACGAGGCCGGACGCCCGGTCGGTTCCGGCGCGTACTTCGCGCGCCTCTCGTTCGCAGGGGAGTCGCGGACGCGGTCGTTGTTGTTGGCCCGGTGATCCTTGTAATCGACAACTACGACTCGTTCACATTCAACCTCGTGCAGATGCTCGGGGTGCTGCACCCCGCCATCGAAGTGCGACGCAACGACGCCATCACCCCGGACGAGGCGCTGGCTCTGCGCCCCGACTATCTCGTGCTGTCGCCCGGCCCCGGCGAACCGTCGCGGGCCGGGCATCTTCTCGATTTCGTGCGGGTCTGCGGCACGCGCGTGCCGACCCTGGGGGTCTGCCTCGGGCACCAGGCCATCGCCGCGGCGTTCGGCGGCCGCATCATGCGCTCGCCGCGCCTCATGCACGGCAAGAGCAGCCCCGTCCACCACGACGGGCAGGGACTGTTCGCCGGTCTGCCGAGCCCGTTCGAGGCCGGTCGCTACCACTCGCTCATCGTCGACGCCGCCACCCTGCCGCCGGAACTGGTGCCGCTCGCCCACAGCGGGCACGGAGACCTGATGGCGCTGCGTCACCGGCAGCACCCGCTGTTCGGGGTGCAGTTCCACCCGGAGTCGGTGCTAACCCCTGCCGGGGGTCAGCTCCTGAACAATTTTCTCGGGTTCGGACGCAGGTCATTTTCTCCCGTCGGGTCCTGAGGTTCTCCCCATCCTTGACAGGCCTCCGGCTCGTGGCTACTGTGCCGGAGGGCACGGTAGCCCACGCAAATACAACAACTTGCCGCAAGGATGCGCCTCATGACCACGTTGAGTCCGGACCGCCTCGCGCGGCCGCACGCCGGTATTCCCCGGCGGGTTGCCCTTTTCAGCGCTCTTGTCGCGGTCCTCGTTGCCGGCGGTGCCGGTGCTGCCCCCGCGCCGATCCCGGTCGACGGCGATTTCGCCGCCGCCATCGTGGTCGATGCCGCCTCGGGCGAAGTCCTCATGGCGAAGAACTCCGCACGAGCGGCGCCCGCCCGCCTCCATGACGAAGATGATGACCGAACTGGTCGTGCTGGAGAAGGTCACGGCCGGAGAGCTCACGCTGGCCGACCCGGTCGCCGTTTCGGGGCACGCCGCGAAGATCGGGGGCTCGCAGGTCTACCTGAAGGACGGCGAAACCTTCACGGTCGAGCAGCTGCTGGAGGCGGTGACGATCCACTCCGCCAACGACGCGGCCACCGCGCTGGCGGAGCACGTGGCCGGCTCCGTCGAGGCGTTCATCGAACTGATGAACGCGCGGGCGCAGGAGCTCGGCATGAAGGACACGGTCTTCCATTCGTGCCACGGTCTGCCGCCGGCGCGCGGCCAGTTGTCGGACCTGAGTTCCGCGTTCGACATGGCCCTGCTGTGCAAAGCCCTGCTCGCCCACCCCGAGTCGACCCGCTGGGCTTCGCAGGCGGAGGCGCCGTTCCGGGGCGGGGAATTCACCCTGCACAACCCCAACGGGCTGGTGGGCAAGTTCCCCGGCCTCGACGGCATGAAGACCGGCTACACCGTGCCGGCGGGTTTCTGCCTCACCGCCACCGCGCAGCAGCGGGGCGCGCGTCTGATTTCGGTCGTGATGGGCGCGAAGTCGGGCCGGGGACGTTCCACCGAGACCGCGCGCCTGCTTACGCGGGGTTTTGCGTTGTACACCCAGGTAAAGCTGGTGGACTCGGCCAACAAGCCGATCGAGGTGCACGTCCGGGTGAAGGGGGGAGCCGCGCGCGACGTGGTCGTAGCCTACGCCAAACCGCTCTCCGTGCTCGTGCTCAAGGGGCGCGCCGGAAACGTGGTCCTCGAGAACCAGCTGCCGGACAAGGTGGATGCCCCTCTCAAACCGGGACAGGTCGTCGGCCGGGCCGTGGCGAAGCTCGATGGCAAAGTGCTGGGTGAGGTGCCGATCATCGCCCTCGAGGCGGTCGACCGGGGATCGTTCTTCCAACGCCTGTTCGGTTGACCCGGGCGGCCGCGCCAGGCGCCGCTCCGTCACCCCGACCGGGAGGCATCGCCGTGGATCGTCGCCGTTTTCTCGCCTACTTCGCCTCCGCCGGCCTCGGCGCGACGCTCTTTCCCGCCGCGCTCTGGGCCCAGGCCGCGGGCGAGCGCCGTATCACCCGCGAGATGCTCGCCGCCGCGGAGAAGGTCGCCGGGGTCTCCTTCAGCGATTCCGAACGCGATCTCATGCTCCAGGGTCTCGACGAGGCGCTGGACAGCTACGAAAAGCTGCGCGCCGTGCCGCTCGACAACGCGGTGCCGCCCGCGTTCGGTTTCCAGCCGGCGCGGGGGGGGGAAGTCGCTCCGCGCGACGGCTCGCCGAGCCGTTGGAGCCGGGTCGTGGCGCCCCCTGTGCCGTCCGACCTGGAGGAACTCGCCTTTCGGTCCGTGACCGAGCTGGCCGCGCTGCTGCGAACGCGCCGGGTGACTTCGCTCGCGTTGACGGAGATGTACCTTGCGCGCCTGAAGCGATTCGATCCGTCCCTCCACTGCGTCATCACCCTGACCGAGGAACGCGCGCTCGCGCAGGCCCGGGCCGCGGACGCCGAAATCGCGCGCGGCCGCTGGCGCGGCCCGCTGCACGGGATCCCCTGGGGCGTGAAGGATCTGCTGTCGGTGCGGGGCCACCCCACGACCTGGGGCGCCCGGCCGTATCGTGACCAGACCTTCGACCTCGACGCCACCGTGGTGCGGCGGCTGGACGACGCCGGCGCCGTGCTGCTGGCCAAGCTGTCGTGCGGCGCGCTCGCCTGGGGAGATGTCTGGTACGGCGGGACGACGCGCAATCCCTGGCAGCCCGATCACGGATCGAGCGGCTCCTCGGCCGGTTCGGCGGCGGCGGTGGCCGCCGGCCTGGTCGGCTTCGCCATCGGCACCGAGACCTACGGCTCGATCGTCTCGCCCGCCACGCGCTGCGGCGCCACCGGCCTGCGTCCCGACGTTCGGACGGGTCAGCCGTCACGGCTGCATGGCGCTCTCCTGGTCGCTCGACAAGATCGGCCCGCTGGCCCGCGCGGCCGAGGACTGCGCGCTCGTGTTCGACGCGATCCGCGGCGCCGATCCGCAGCGATCCCGACGCGATCGACGGCCCGTTCCGCTTCGACGCCCGGCTCGATCCGCGCGGCCTGCGCGTCGGCTGGCTCGAGAAGGCCTTCGCGGAGACAGGGACGGCCGGGGAGGCGCGCGAGTGGCAGGCGCTGGACGTGGCGGCCCTCGACGCGCTGCGCGGCCTCGGCGTGACCCTGCGCCCGGTCGCACTGGCCCGCGTGGCCGGTCGAAGACATGATGATCCTGCTGACGGCCGAGGCGGGCGCCGCCTTCGACGCCTTCTCGCGCGGGTCGCAGGACGACGAGCTGGTGCGCCAGAGCGCCGACGCCTGGCCGAACGTGCTGCGCCAGGCGCGGCTGATCCCGGCCGTCGAGTACATCGCGGCCAACCGGATCCGCACCCTGCTGCTGCGCGACATGGCGCGGCTCATGGCCGACTACGACGTGATCATTTCGCCGACCTTCGGCGCCGGCACGCTCGCGCTGACGAACCTGTCCGGACACCCCGAGGTGGTCATGCCGTCCGGATTCCGGGCGGACGGCACGCCGGTCAGCATCACGCTCGTGGCCGGTCACGACCGCGAAGGGGCCGCCCTGGCGTTGGCGAAGGTGTGGCAGGAGGCGACCGGCTGGCATCGTCGCCACCCGCCCGCTTTCTCGCCGGGCGCCCCCGCGCCGACCCCGCTGCCGCTGGCTCCGGAAAGCGGCGACTAGCCGGCGAACGGGCACCGCACCCCACCCGGGTCTCGAGCTCGGTCGACGTCCCGGTCGCGACCGTCAATGCCGCAATAATCAGGCAAGTTGTTTGTTTGCAGAATGTTATAAAATAAACACAGCCGAAATCGGCCATTGACAATGCGCGACCATCTGCTATAGTCATCCAGTTGGTCGGAAATTTCGCCCTCTCCCGCCGGCAATCCTGGACGGTCGGCAGGCTGCGCATCGCCCCCGTTTCTCCGCCGTCCTCTTTTCTCTTCGCCCGGAGAGCAGAATCGCCCAGTCGCTCCCGTTGTCGTACGACGGGCGTGTTGCCTGGCATGAACATCTTTTGGGGATGCTCGAACCGGAGGTGGATGATGCGCAAAGTGATGGCTCTGTTGTCCATGGTGCTGCTGTTCTCGCTGGCGACGCCGGCTTTGGCCACCTGTCCCAGCCTGAACGGTCCGTTCTCGACCCAGGACGGCACGCTCCTGGGAGGTCGGGTTTCCGAGGCCTGGTGCACCGGCGTGGGGCCGGGCCAGCCGGGCAACATGGAGAACGCCCTGTCGTGGGACGGCGCGTCCCTCGGGGCGCAGTGGAAACTCTGGGGGATGACGATCGATGCGTCCGGCGCGGTCATGGTCGGCTCGCGCACCGTCGGTTCCTATATGTACATCGACTACGTCACCGACTACGACGGCGGCGAATTCTGGCTGTCGCGCGACTATGCCTGGTCCGACGGCAGCGGAGATCTTACCGGTGTCGTCACGTCGTACCATGTCACGACCACGGTGACGCTGATCAACGGCGTCGCCGTGGGTCAGACCAGCAACGTCACCCTGACGGGGCAGTTCACGAACTGTCCGGAATATCAGGGCTGCGTGATCGAGTTCGCCATCGCCAACGCCATGAAGGTGTGGGACAGCAGCTACGTCACGCTGGCGCCGGCGAACTACCCGCCGCTGCTCTGCGGCGCCGCGACGGGCGAACTGTTCTCTGCCGGCTGCATCGACATGTCGATCAACTGTGTCGTGGCCAACGAGACCGATTCCTGGAGCGGCATCAAGTCGATGTATCGTTGATCAGCGCGTGAACCTGGCTCAGGGGCCGCCTTCCCTCGGGAGGGCGGCCCCTTCTCGTGGGTGCGCTCGTCATGGGCGCCGCCCGCAGCACTGTCGGCGGGCTGGCGCGGCAAGTCCGTCCGTGGCGCGGCGGAAACTGCCGGCAGGGGATGGCCCGCGCCGGCGGGCCAGGGCGGTGGGATACCTGTAAGGCATCCAATGACAACAGACTGGTCGCACCTGCGCCCCGCCGCTGTAAGGCGGGGACTGGCCCTGCTCTTGCAAACGCACCCCGTCGGGTCACGGTCGAGGTGTCACCGTCGGGACGGCGTCCGGGAGGCGAGCATGGGAGACAGGCTGGCGCGGGGATTCCTGGCGGCGCAGGAGGCGGGCGGAGAACGGGCCCGTCGGCGCCTGGCGCTCCGGCTCGGCCTGACCGCCGCGGCGGCCCGGACCGCGCCCGATCACCCCGAGGAACTCGCCCGGATGCGCGAAGCGCTGCGCGCCGTCATCAAACGGGAAGTGGCGCTCTAGGAGGACGACATGGTGGGGGAGCGGCTGACCGGATTCGTCGTCGAGCAGACCCCGGAGGTGTCGCGCGGGCCGGTCCGCGCCGACCTGACCGGAGCCGTCCTGCACCCCTATCACTACGCGCTCCTGTGCACCCAGCTCGCCCTGGACACGGCCCGGTGCGACGGCCCCCGGTTGTTAAGCGAGGCGGCCGAGAACGCCTTCTATCGGCAGCTCGACCGACACTGCCGGGAGCACGGGGCCCGCGCCACGGAGGAGCGACTGGCGGTCGCCCGCGAGGCGTGGCGCCGCGCCGGCATGGGGCGGGTGGAGTTCTCCGCAATCGGGCCCGACCGCCTGACGGCGGTCATGGATCGCTCGCTCGTGGACATCTGCTGGGTGCGCCGCTGGGGACGCCCCGACGCGCCGGTCAACCATATCGGCCGTGGATTCGTGGCCGCGGTGGCGGCCCTGGTGAGTGACCTGCCTCCCGGGCTGTTCGCCGTCGAGGAGTGCGCCTCGCTGGCGCGTGGCGATGAGGCCTCGGTTTTCCAGGCCGCGATCAAGTAGGGGAGGGCGCATGAGCGACGATCGCAAACACGTGGCGGCCGGGTTTACGCGGACCCAGGTCGGCGAGGATGAAGACGGCCTCATCGCCGCCTTCGGCATCCCGCTCACCCGCCTGCCGGCCGACCTCTGGCACGGCTTCGCCGTTCGTCTGCTCGACGCGGTCGGCGAAGATCTCGAAACGGACGCGGAGGAGCTGCTGGTCGACTCGGCCCAGGAGTCGGGCTATCACCTCGGCTACGGCATCCTCACCTCGGACGCCTGGCTCGAATCGATGGCGCCGAACCTGGTTCGTCTGCCCGACGATCTGCTGGCGGGCGCTTGTGCCGCGTTCGCCGCCTGCGGCTGGCCGGAGGCGGAAATCGTGGCGTTCGCGCCGCGCGAGCGGCTGGCCCTGCGCGCGCCGCGCGCTCCCGCGGGCGGCCCGGAAAAACGCGACGCCGATGTCCGTCCCCAGGCGGCGCTGCTGCGCGGCATGGCCGCGGCCCTGATGGATCTGGCCTGCGCGGACCAGCCTTACCCCGATGGGCTCGGCACCTACCGCTGCGCGCCGGCCGACCCGGCACCCGACGGCGCCTGCGTCGACTTCGTCGTCACGCGGGCCTGAACGCGGCGCTAACGCCAGTGGCGTCCGCCGCACCGGCAGCTTCGATATATGACAACCGGGTTCGACCCAGGCGCCGAAACGGGTGTCTGCCGGACGGCTGCGTCGGCAGGCCGCTTGCGCCGGCGCAACTATCACGACTTCGTGATACCTGCGCCGGCCCGGAGCGCACTGTGAATGAATCCGTGAGCAGGTCAATGATGAGGTGAGGGCCGACGAGCGCTCCCAGCAACAGGAAGACGAACCTCGGGGCGCCTGCGGGTCGCGAGCGCTTGTGCGCGGTCCTCCAACCGATCGCGCCGAAGGCGCGGAGCGTTAAGAGCAAGCCGAGCGTGCCGACGTCCATTGTCCGTCCCTCCCCTTCTGCCCGCTTCGGCCTGCGTCAGCCGCGGACATGTCGACCCAGGCGCCGGAACGGGTGTCTGCCGGACGGCAGCGTCTGCAGGCCGCTTGCTCCGGCGCAACTCACACGACGTCGTGATACTTGAGTCGGCCCTCGCGGGGTGGAGATTTTGGGAGGGAGTGTGTCCAGCCTGGGCGGGGCTTGTTCAGCGGGAATCAGTCCCACCGGGCAAAGAGTCAGAATCCCCGTAGCTTGGATCGCATCGGTGGAGGAAACGAAGCTGATGAAGCCGATCGACAACGCCCACGTAAGGAGGAGGGTGAGCGAGTCATCGGGCCGCAACGTAAGTGAACCACAAGGGGAGTCCTGCGGAACACCGCGCCAATCCTCGACCCTGCCACGCTAATCCCCTTGCGCCAGCTCCATAATGTCGGTATTATTGGAAACATAAACTCCAAAAAGGCGGGACAATGGGAACTATCCCCAGGTTGTTTCGAGATCCAGGCCGGAGTTTCTTTCTTTTCGGGCCCCGGGGCACCGGAAAATCCACCTGGCTGAAGCAATCCCTGCCCCAGGCCCTGTACCTGGATCTGCTCGACCCCAGGACCGAAAGAGAATTTTCTGCACACCCCGAACAACTGATCGCCATAGTCGAGGCCGGGGTTGCTGCGGACATCGTCGTGATTGATGAAATCCAAAAGGTTCCCCGTCTGCTGGATGCGGTGCACCTGTTGATGGAAAAATTTCCCGCGATCCGGTTTGTCCTGACCGGTTCCAGCGCCCGCAAGTTGAAGAGGTCGGGGGTCGATCTCCTGGCCGGCCGTGCGGTCTTCAAGACCATGCACCCTTTCCTGGCCGCGGAAATGGGCGCCGCCTTCGACCTTGAATTCGCCCTGCGCCAGGGAATGGTACCCCTGGTTCAGCAATCCCCTGCTCCCGGGGAAACCCTGTCCGCATTCATCGCTCTTTACGTCCAGGAAGAGGTCCAGGCCGAAAGCCTGGTGCGCAACGTGGGCGCTTTCCACCGTTTTCTCGAAGCCGCCACATTTTCCCACGGCTCGGTTTTGAACATCACTGAAATCGCCCGGGAGTGCGCGGCCAACCGCAAAGCGGTTGAGGGCTATCTGGAAATCCTGGAAGACCTGCTGCTCTCGTTCCGCGTGCCCGTTTTTTCCAGACGCGCCAAGCGAAAGCTGGTCGCCCACCCCAAATTCTATTTTTTCGACTGCGGCGTATTCCGCTCTCTGCGTCCGAGCGGGCCCATCGACACCAGACAGGAGCTCGACGGCGCCGCACTGGAGGGCCTGGTGGCCCAGCACCTGCGCGCCTGGCTGGCTTACCGGCAAGGCGACGGCGGACTTTACTTCTGGCGCACTCGCGGCGGGGTCGAAGTCGATTTCGTCTTGTACGGCGAGGGTCTTTTCGCGGCTATCGAAGTTAAGAATTCCACCCGGGTGGACCCGAAGATGCTGCGCGGTTTGAAAACCTTCCGGGAGGATTTCCCCGAAGCCGATTGCCTTTTCCTGTATCGGGGCCGTGACCGCAAGAGGATCGACGGCATCCTCTGTTTGCCCTGTGAGGAATTCCTGCGCGGCCTGGATCCCGCTCGGTCCCCAGCCGCAGTGTGGGGATAGAACCCGCTCCGGCTCGTGGGCGTGCCTGCCAATAACGGCGTCTGCGTCGACTTCGTCGTCACGCGGGCCTGAACGCAGCGCTCGCGCCAGCGGAGCCCGCTGCACCGGCAGCGGTGAAATATGACAACCGGGTCAGCCCAGGCGCCGGAACGGGCGCCTGCCGGACGGCAGCGTCGGCAGGCCGCTTGCGCCGGCGCAACTCTCACGACGTCGTGATACCTGCGCCGGGCTAGAGCGCGCCCACGGGAATCGTCACGAAGCCGCCACTTGAACCGCCGCCTGCGCGGACCAGCCGACCGAACAGCCGCGTCCGTGAAAATTGAGCTTGTCGCACTCACATTTCACGGTTAGTATCTGGAAATGATCCAGCGGGAACGACATGTCCAGGAAATTCGGCGGCGGCTTGGGCTTTATCCAGTCGTGGCGATCATCGGCGCGCGTCAGGTTGGCAAGACGACGCTCGCGGGTATGGTGGGTGATCTCCACGACGGCCCGGTCACCCGATTCGACCTCGAGAAGCCCTCGGACCTCGCGCGCCTGGCGGATCCGCAACTCACTCTCGATCCCTTATGCGGGCTGGTCATCCTGGATGAGGTCCAACGGCTGCCAGGCCTTTTCCAGCTCTTGCGGGTCCTCGCGGACCGCCCCGACCAGCCGGCACGTTTTCTGGTTCTTGGCAGCGCATCACCTGAACTACTGCGCCAGAGCGCGGAGAGCCTGGCCGGCCGCATCAGTTATTACGAGCTGCCGGTCTTGACCTTGAACGAGGTCAAGGCCGTCAACGAAGCGGCACTCTGGTTGCGCGGCGGATACCCCCGCTCTTTTCTGGCCGGCAGCGATGCCAATAGCGATCTCTGGCGCCAGGACTTCATCGGCACCTACCTTGAGCGCGACTTGCCGGGGCTGGGAATCAATCTGCCCGCCGATACGCTCCGGCGCTTCTGGACTATGGTCGCCCATTGCCACGGGCAAGTCTGGAATGGGTCGCGACTCGGTGGTTCGCTCGGCGTGGCTCATACGACCGCGCGCGCCTACCTGGACATTTTGCACGGCACTTTCATGGTCAGGATCTTGCAGCCCTACCTGGCCAATACCGGTAAACGGCAAGTCAGATCGCCCAAGGTCTACCTGCGAGACCCCGGCTTGCTCCATGCGCTGCTGGGAATCACGAATCATGAGGCCCTGACCGGACATCCCGTCGTTGGAGCCTCGTGGGAGGGGTTCGCCATGGAACAGGTCATCAGGAGCATCGACGTGCCGGATCAGCGCTGCAACTTTTGGGCTGTCCATACCGGCGCGGAACTCGACCTCGTGGTCGAACGGGATGGGCGCAGACTCGGCTTCGAGTTCAAGCGCACGCTTGCACCCCGGTTCACGCCGTCCATGCGTGGCGCGCTTGAGACCCTCGCGCTTACGAACATCACGGTCGTCTATCCCGGTCAGGACTCTTTCCCTCTCGCCGAACGGGTCAGCGTCCTGCCACTCTCGGCATTTGCCTGAAGTGGAGGGGACAGCGGGAAGTCCGGTGCGGCGGCGATGGCCTGCCGGACGGCAAGTGGATGCGATATCACAAGAATTCCCTGCGGTTTGCCGCCTGCAGTACGATCACCCTGAATTCCGCAGGTCCGGTGCCAGGCGTCTGCAACAGAGGCCGGATCCCGAAGTGTTCGCTCCCCATGACCCCGGACAGCGGCGGCGAGACCGTCGCCCGCAGGCGATAGGAACACCACCCGGAACTGTCCAGCAGTGGCGCGCAGGTGGGGAGCCAGGGTGCGCTGGCACATGGACTGAGCCTGGACTCGTCAATTGATCCTGCCAATTGTGAATTTGTTGCACAATCCGCAGATGTCGCCGCAACAACAGAAATGACAACAGATTCGGTCGGGGCTCCAGAACGGGCGCTTGCCTGACGGTAGCATCGACGGACCTTTTGCGCCGGCGCAACTCACACGACATCGTGATTATTGCGCCGGGCCTGAACGCCGCGCTCACGCCAGCGGCGCCCGCCGCACCGGCAGCGTCATGCAGCGGCAGCCGCCGCCGCCCCGCGCCAGCTCCGCCCCTTCGATCGTCACCGCGCATCGTGCCGCAAGCGGCCGGGTCGGTCCGGCCGTCGATCACGTCGCGCGCGGTCACGATGGCGAAGCCCCGCCGGTCGAGCTCGGCCAGGGTGCGCGCGTTCCGGCCGTACACCAGCACCCTGCCCGGCGCGAAGGCGAAAGCGTTCGCCCCGCTGTGCCACTGTTCCCGCTCCTGGGCGGCCGGATCGTCGCCGCCGCACGAAACCGGCTCGAGGTCGAGCCCGAGCCGGCGCAGCACCGGCAGCAGTCCCGCCTCCTGCCGGATCGCCGTCACGCGGCCCCCCTCCACCGCGATGTGCACCGTGGCCAGGCGGCTCGGTTGCAGCACCACCGGGGCGTGCACCAGGCAGAGGTCGCGATCGAGCAGCGTGAACACCATGTCGAGGTGGATGAACGACTCGGGGGTCGTCGGCAGCTCCTGCACCACGACGTGCCGCGCGGCGCCGTCGGCGCAAAGCCGCGCGATGAGGAAATCCACCGCCTGCGGCGTGGTGCGGGCGCCGATGCCGACGATCAGCACGTCCGACCGCGCCACCAGCACGTCGCCCCCCTCGATGGTGGCGCCGGGTGCGTCGAGCGGGTCGCTGACCGGCAACCGGAAATGGGGATGGTGCGCGAAGATCGCGGCCATCAGCAACGACTCCCGTTCGCGCACCGCGTTGGCCATGCGGCTGAGCAGGACACGCTCCCCGACCACGGCCGCCGTGTCGCGCATGAAGAAGAGGTTGTGCAGCGGGCGCAGGGCGTGGATCTCCTGGCTCAGGAAGCTGGTGAGCGTGTCGCGCCGCAGCGGCACGCCGCCGATCAGCGCCGCCGTCAACGCGGGCGGATCGAGGGACGCCAGCCCTTCGCTGAGGATGTCGGCCGTCTCGTTGCGGCATACGGCGGCGATCAGATCGCGCCGCACCGCGGGGTCGGCCAGGACCTCGGTCAGAAGTTCGCCGGTTGCGAACACCCGGCTGACCCGTTGCAGCACCCCGGCCAGCTGGGCGTACTCCGCCGTTGCCACACCCAGATTGAGGATGTCGCTGTAGAGCGCCCGCTCCGCCTCGAGCGGACTCATGTTCTCGATTTCCGGCCCCGGCGGCGTGCAGAATGACCCCCTCGAGCGGTCCGATTTCGGAGGTGATCAGTGGCGTGAACGGAGCGGACATGGCGAAGCCTCCAGGGGCGCAGGGGGCGGGCGGTGACGGCGGATCCGGACCAGCGTACCCCGCGCCGTCGAAATCGCGAATCAAAAGCAGCAATTGTCCCGGTATTTTCGGTCGGTTTTGGCGAAACCTTTTGCCCCTTGCCGGGTATGGGTGTAGCGTTGCGCGTGGCTGATGGGCAGGGCTCCCGGACGTCTCAGTCGCCGGTACGTCCCGGAGTCCCGGATCGAAACGAAGTCAGAGTGCAAGGAGGAATCATGTCTCGGAAGTGGATGATTGTCTCGCTCACTGCCGTGCTGGCGCTGTCGTTCAGCGCCGCCGCGTTCGCGCAGGCCCCGGCCCACACGATCGTGGGCTCCGAAAAGGGCTGCAAGATGTGCCATCAGGGACGCCGCGAAGGGGGATCAGTTCAAGATCTGGTCCGAATCCTCCCACGCCAAGGCGTTCGCGGCTCTGGCCACGCCCGAAGCGATCGAAGTGGGCAAGAAGCTCGGCGTCGCCGAGCCGCAGAAGGATCCCAAGTGCCTCGAGTGCCACACCACCAAGGCGTTCCTCAAGGCCGAGGCCGGCACCGCGTATGTCGAGGCCGAGGGCGTGGGCTGCGAAGGCTGCCACGGCGCCGGATCCGACTACAAGGCGATGGCGATCATGAAGGATCGCGCCAAGGCCGTTGCGGCCGGCATGGTCGTGCCGGACGAGAAGACCTGCGTGAAGTGCCACAACGAGAAGAGTCCGACCTACAAGCCGTTCAAGTTCGCGGAGGCCGTGAAGGTCATCGCGCACCCGAAGCCGGCCGCGGCGCCGGCCACCGGCGGCTGATCGCCGGCCGGTTCGACGCTGATCCGGTCTCTGCCCCGCCCCCCGCGAGGGGGGCGGGGTTTCTCAGTGACAGGCTCCGGCCGGTTCGCCGCGGTGGCGACCGGAACCGGCTCTGGCCAGCCCGTCCCCCACCCGCTATGCTCAGCCGACGGCACACGTCTCGCCGCGCCCGCCGAAGGAGGAAGATCGTGAAGGGACGCTTTCCGGTCCGCTTCTATAATCCCATCTCATCTGCTGGGAGTTGGGCTGGCGCTGTTCGGGCTGGCCGCGATCCTGATCCTGTTCCTGCTGAGCGGGTTCGCGAAGGGGGAGAATCCCTACATCGGGATCTTCACCTTTCTGGTCTTTCCCGGGGTCATGGTGGGCGGCCTGCTGCTGATCCCGCTCGGCATGTGGCGCGAGCAGCGGCGGATCGAGCGCGGCCGGGCCACCTCCCTGGTGTTCGATCTCGGCAACCCGCGGCACCGCAACGCGGCGCTGGTCTTCCTGGTCGGCACGAGCGTCTTCCTGCTGGTGACGACGATCGGCATGTACGAGGGCTACCACTACACGGAGTCGGTGCAGTTCTGCGGCGAGGTGTGCCACGAGGTGATGGCGCCGGAACGGGTGGCCCACCGCGACTCGCCGCACGCCAAGGTCGACTGCGTGAAGTGCCACATCGGACCGGGCGCCGGCTGGTACGTGCAGAGCAAGATCTCCGGCGCGCGGCAGGTGTTCAAGACCGCGCTCGGCACCTACCCGCGCCCCATCCCCACCCCGATCCGGAATCTGCGCCCCGCCCAGGAGGTCTGCGAGCAGTGCCACTGGCCGCAGAAGTTCTACGCCGCCACGCAGGTCACGCGCGACCACTACCTGGGCGACGAGGCCAACACGCACTGGCGGATCAGCATGCTGGTGAAGGTCGGCGGCGCCGCCGGCGCGCCGCAGGGGCACCCCGCGGGGATCCACTGGCACATCGACGAAGCCGCGCGCATGACCTACGTGGCCGCGGACGGAGCCGCGGCAGGCCTTCGACCGGGTGACCTGGCGCAAGGGGGAACGGGAGATCGTCTACACGCGCGGGGGGGCGCCGCTGCCGGACTCGACCCTGGCCGCCGCCCGGCGCGAGGGACGCGAGCGCACGCTCGACTGCATGGACTGCCACAACCGGCCGTCGCACATCTACAAGCCGCCGATGACGGCCGTCAACGAGGCGCTGGCGCAGGGGCTGCTCGACGCGCGCGCGCCGTACATCAAGCGCGAGGTGGTGCAGGGCGCTGTCGGTGTCGTACACCACCGCGCAGGGGGCGCGCGACTCGATCCGGTCGTCGCTGGAGGAGTTCTACCGCGGCCGCGGCGAGTCGACGCCGGCCGGCGCCGTGGAGGCCGTCGTGGGCGTTGTACGAGCGCAACATGTTCCCGCAGATGAAGGCGCGCTGGGACGTCTACCCCGACAATCGCGGGCACTTCATCTTTCCCGGCTGTTTCCGCTGCCACGGCTCCGATCTCGCCACCGCGGACGGCCGGACCATCAGCAAGGACTGCAACCTCTGCCACCAGATCGTGGCGCAGGGGCCGGCGGGCGCGAGCGGCGATACTCTGGTCACGACCGGTCTGCCGTTCCGGCATCCGGTGGACATCGGCGGTGCGGAGACCGAAACGCCGTGCTTCGAGTGTCACAAGGGCGACGCGTCGCTGTATTGAGCGGAGGGAGTGGCATGCGTGGACGGGGGGCGTTCCCGGCGTTGTCGGTTGGCCTGCTGTTGATCGCGGGCTGCGCCGGCCACGTTCCCGCACCGTGCGGCTATCCACGGGAGATCTCGTTCGCCGGCGAGGCCGACTCCCTCGGGCTCGATGCCTTCCGCCTGCTGCCGGCCGCCGGGCAGGCGCAGCGATACGAGGCGGCGGCGCGGTGGCGCGCGCAGGCCGGACGCGCCCGGCGCGCCACGGAGACGTGGCGGGCGCTGGTCACGGCGGCCGGTCTTGCGCCCGACGATGCGTCCACCTGGCTGGCCCTCGCCGAACTGGAACGCGAACTGGGAGACCGGGTCTCGGCCCGGAACTCGCTCGACCGTGCCGCGGCGGCGATCGACCTGGCGCCGCTCGCCGGCAGGAGATTGCGGCTGGCCCTGGCCCGCGCCTGGCTGCATCGTGACCTGGCCGAGTGGTCCTGGGGACTCGCCTGGACCGATTCGGCGTTGGCTCTTTTCCCGGCCGACCGTGAAGCGAGGCTCCTGCAGGGCCTGCTGCTGGGACAGCGGGGCGAGGAGTCGCGCGCGCTGGTCGTCGCCGACGAGATCGAGCGGATCGATCCGCTCGTCTCCGACTGGATCTGGGTGCTCGGCCTGGCGGCGCTCGGCGCCGAAAGCCTGCCCGACGCGCTGCACTGGCTCGGCGGCAACGACCCCCGCGCGATCGGTCGCCACGGCGCCACGCCTGACCTCCTCCACCGCGCCGGCTATTGGCACGATCTGGCGCTGGTCTGCGAGCGGCTGGAACGGTGGTCCGACGCGGCGAACGCGTACGAGGCGTCCCTGAAGTCGCTGCCGCTGAGGGAGCCGATCTGCCTGCGACGCGTTGACCTGCCGGTGAACGAGGATGACGCAGGAGGGCCGCGCCTGCCGGTGTGGCTCGCGTTCGACCGCTTCCGCGCCGCCGGTTCCTGGCGCGCGTACGCGGTCGAGGCCACGCGCCGGTTCGAAGCCGCCACCGATTCCACCTCTCGCACCCTTTGGAGCGATGCGGCCGTGGGGGCGCTGGGCATCTGTATCCGGACGGGGCAGGCGCCGCCGGAGTCGCGCGCGGCGCGCGGGCGTGTCTATGCGCAGCTCGGGGCCTACGGACTGGCAGAGGCCGATCTTGTCCGGGCGCTGGCCGAGTTCCGCCAGCTGGGTCGGCCCGACGTCGCCACCCTGTACTGGCTCGGCTTTCTCAAGGTGAAGGGGGAAAAGCCCGGGGATGCACTGCCGCTGCTGCGCGAGGCGGCCGCCCTCGACCCCGGGCGTGCGCCGGTCTGGAGCAGCCTCGGCTACGCCCTGGTCATGACCGGCGATATCGAGGCGGCGCGCACAGCTCTCGACCGCGCTCTCGCCCTCGATCCCCATCAGACCGCCGCCTGGTACAACCGCGGTCTTCTGCACTTCAATTCCGGTCGTTGGGAGGACGCGGTGCTCGATCTGCGCCGCGCCGCCGAACTGGCCCCCGACAACGTCGAAGTCGGCAATCTTCTGCGTCGGGCCGTGCTGCAGGTCCGGCGCCGACCGGTTCAAGGTTGACGGGGGCACGGCAAAGGCTGACTTTGTCCGGGATTGCCGGCGCGTTTCCCGCTCGTTCCGACGCAGAGCGCTCCCCGCTCGGAAAGGTCCGGGTCCAGGCTTCATGACCGTGCACATTCCCATCACCCTCGATCGCAATGAGAACCGCTACGGGCCGGCGCCTGCCTGCGGGGAGCTGTTGCGCGGGATCGACCCCGCTCTGTTGCACGACTATCCCCGTGATTTCCAGAATGGCCACTACAGCCGGCTTTCCCAGCGACTCGCGGGGATGCACGGCGTCGAAGAACGGCGGATCATTTTGGGCTACGGCTGCGAGGATATCCTCAAGGAGGCCGTGCACCACTACGTGGGGGTCGGCGATGCCATCCTGGTGCCGAGCGCGTCGTGGTGGTACTACCGCGCTGTCGCCGACGAGGTCGGGGGCCTTACGGTCGAGTATCCTCTGGTCGAGACGCCGACGGCCTATCGCTACGATCTCGACGCCCTGCTGGCGCTGCGCGAGCGCGTGCCGGTGAAGCTGCTGCTGATCGCCACGCCCAACAATCCGACCGGCAATGTGCTCGATCGCGCGTCGCTGCGGGCCGTGCTGGAACGCTACCGCGGCGTGCCGCTGCTGCTCGACCAGGCCTACTTCGGCTTTAACGAAGGGGAGTGCGACGACTACGGTTCGCTCACGCACGAGTATCCCGACCTGCTGGTGCTGCGCTCGTTCTCGAAACTGTACGCGCTGGCGGGGGCCCGCATCGGCTACGCGATCGCGGGGTCCGGACATGAGCACCTCGTGAAGTTCTGCTCGCGCAACCTCGGCTACAACCGCATCTCGGAGGGTCTGGCGCTCGCCGCGCTGGACAGCCACGACTACTATACGCGCGTGCGGGGGCTCATGGCGGCCGACCGGGAGTTCTTCTATGCCCGGCTGCGCGCGCTCGCGGGGGTCCGCGTCTACGAATCCGAGGCCAACTTCGTGCTGGCCCGCTTTCCGGAGATGGTCGTATCGCAGCTCGACGCGGAACTGCGTCGGCGCGGCTTCATCGTGAAGTTCTTCAGGGAGGACGGCTTCCTGGACTGCGCGCGCATCACCCTGGGGACACGGGAAGAGAACGCCGCGCTGCTGGACGTGCTGCAAGCGGTTCTCCCGACTCTGCTGGTGCGGGCCGCGTGACGGCGCGTCTGCGGGAATGGCTGCGGAGCCTGCGCGACGGCTACCGGCAGACACTCAAAGCCCCCGAAACCGAGGAACCGCTCGACCTCGTCGTCTATCGTCCGCTCGCCTATCTTTGGGTTCGTCTCCTGGAGCGCACGACGGTCACGCCGAACCAGGTCACGCTCGCCAGCATCATCGTTGGTCTGGGCGCGGGCGGGCTTTTGGGACTGGGTACGCCCGCGTCGCTGCGCTGGGGCGCCGTCGCGGTGGTCGTTTTCAACGTGCTCGACTGTGTCGACGGCATGCTGGCCCGGGTGCGGGGCATGCGCTGTCCGTACGGCTACGTGCTGGACGGACTCGCGGGCTACGTCGGCACGCTGGCTATCCTGCTGGGCCTCGGGCGGGCGGTTGTGATCCGGCACGGCGATCCGGCGGCCTGGTGGGCGATCGCCGTTGTCGCGGGAGTGTCGATGGCCTGGTGGTGCGCCGTCGTGGACGGGCTGCGCCTGGAGTGGATGCGGCGGGTGTACGGTCGTCGGCAGGACCGCGCCGCGGAGCTGGCGGAACTCACGGAGACTGCCGCGATCTGGCGCCGGGAAGGGACGCACCGCGCGCAGCGCCTGCTGGTCGTCTGTTACGCGCTCTACGCCCGTCTCTGGGAGGGACGCAGCGCGCGCGAGCGTCTGGCGCCGGCGCCCGAAGACGCGGTGCCGGTGGCGGAATGGTCCGCCGGCTACCGGCCGCTCCTGCGTCTGGCGGTGCTGGCCGGACCGAGCATGCAGTTGACCGGTGTCGCGGTGGCGGCCGCCTGCCTGCGTCCGGAGTGGTTGTTTTTGGGCGCCCTTTTCGTGGGCAACGCCTGGGGAGCCGGGGTCTTCGTGGCGCGCTTCGTGGTGCGGCGCCGGCTGCTCGCGGTTCCGTTCGAGGAGGTCTGACATCAGGGTCGTGCTGCTCACCGCCGGGCGCGGAGAACGCCTGCGTCCGCTCACCGATGCGCGGCCGAAGTGCCTGCTCGAGGTGGGCGGGGAGCCGCTGATCGTCCGGGCCGTCGACCTGCTGGGCGAGCGGGGGCTTACGCGCTTCACCGTCGTGGATGGCTGGCTGGGCGACCAGGTGCGCGAGGCGCTGACCGCCCGCTTCCCGGCCGAGTGGTTCCGCTTCGTGCGCAACGCGGCGTGGGCCGAGACCAACAACGCCTACTCCCTCTGGCTCGCCCGGTACGAGAAGCCGGAGCCGCTGCTCCTGCTCGACGGCGATCTCGCCTTCGTCCCCGACGTGCTCGACCTGCTCTTCGACGATCCGCGTCCCAACCGGCTGCTGCTGCGTTCGGAGGGCGAGCTGGGCGACGAGGAGATGAAGGTGCGTCTCGGGCCCGACGACACGGTAAGCGACCTGGGCAAGGAGCTGCCGCCGGGGGAGACGGCCGGGGAGTCGGTCGGCATCGAACTGTTCAGCCCGGGGTTCGCGGCGAAGCTGTTCGCGGAGCTGGAGCGCCGCGTGCACGCGGGACCCGGCCGTCGCGAGTTCTATGAGGCGGCGTTCGTGGAGTTGATCCGCGCCGGCGAGACCGTGCACGCCGTGGACATCGGCGACCTGGCCTGCCTCGAAATCGACACCGCCGACGACCTTGCCCGCGCGCGACGGACCTTCGGACCGGAGTCGTGAACCCGACCCTGCTCGGCTGCGCGCTCGGCTGGCTCGGCTCCATGCCGCTGGCCGGACCGGTGTCGGCCCTGGTCGTCAAGCGGGGTCTCTCCGGGCGCGCGCGCCACGGCTTCGCGCTGGCCGCGGGGGCCGCGCTGGCCGAGACCGGCTGGTGCGCGGGCGCGCTGCTGGGCTACGGAGCCCTGCTCGACCGCTGGTACTGGCTGCGCCCGGCCGCCGGGGCGGTGGGTGGCGCGCTCGTGCTGGTTTTCGGCCTGCGCCTGTTGCTGGGGCGCAGAGGCGAGGCGCCGCCGCCCCACCTGCCTCCCGCGCCGCGCCGCGGCTGGTTCGGGGAGATCGTCCTGGGTTTTTCGCTGGTCGTCGTCAATCCCGGGGTGTTGCTGAGCTGGGCCGGCGTGCTGGCGGCGCTGCATGCCGTCGGCCTCGAGCCGGCCACCCAGCAGACCCGGCTGCAGTTCGCCGCCGGAGTGCCGGCGGGGATCGTGGCGTGGTTCGCGCTGCTGCTCTGGTTGTTGCGTCATGCCGGTTCCCGGCTCGGCCGGACGCTGCTCCCCCGCGCGTTGCGGCTGCTCGGCGCGCTGCTTTGCGCGGCGGGGTTGTGGGCGCTGACCGTGGCGACGCGTCGCCTGACCGGTTGACGAGCGGGGAGGTTGCGTCATGGAGAGGGAGGAGTTCCGCCGCCACGGCCACGCGCTCGTGGACTGGATCGCCGACTATCTCGACGGCGGAGTGCGCGCCTACCCCGTGCGCGCGCAGGTCGCGCCGGGCGAGATCCGGGCGCGACTGCCCGAGGCCCCCCCCGAGGCGGGCGAGCCGCTCGACGCGGCGCTCGCCGATTTCCACGCGCTGCTGATGCCGGGCGTGACCCACTGGCAGCATCCGCGTTTTTTCGCCTATTTCCCCGCCAACACGAGCTATCCGTCGGTGCTGGGGGAGTTGCTGGCCGCCGGTCTGGGCGCGCAGGGCATGGTGTGGGAGACCTCGCCGGCCGCCACGGAGTTGGAAGAGGTGGTCATCGAGTGGCTGCGCCGGATGCTCGACCTGCCGGCCGGCTGGCGAGGGGTCATCCAGGACACGGCCTCCACGGCGACCCTCACCGCGCTGCTGTGCGCGCGCGAACGGGCCACGGACGGACGTTTCAACCGGGAGGGGGCGGCGGCGGCCGGCGCGGACCGGCTGGTGGTGTACGCCTCGTCCGAGGCGCATTCGTCGCTGGAGAAGGGGGCGAAGATCGCCGGTTTCGGGCGGGACCGGGTGCGCAAGCTGCCGGTCGACGGCGACTTTGCGCTCGATCCCGCCGCACTCGCCGCGGCCGTGGCGGCCGATCTCGCGGCGGGGCTGATCCCGGCCTGCGCCGTCGGCACGGTCGGCACGACCGGCTCGACCGCGCTCGATCCGCTGCGGGCGGTGGGCGAGATCTGCCGCCGTCACGGCATGTGGTTCCACGTCGACGGCGCGCTGGCCGGCACGGCCGCGATCGTGCCGGAGTTGCGCTGGATCCTCGACGGCGTCGAGCTGGCCGACTCGTTCGTGTTCAACCCGCACAAGTGGATGTTCACCAATTTCGACTGCTCCGCCTACTTCGTGCGCGATCCCGACTTCCTCGTCCGCACGCTGGCGGTGAACCCGGAGTACCTGCGCACGGCGCACGACGGCGGCGTGAGCAATTTCCGCGACTGGCACGTCCAGCTCGGCCGTCGTTTCCGCGCGCTGAAGCTCTGGTTCGTCATCCGGAGTTTCGGCGTGGAGGGGATCCGGGAACGGGTGCGCCGGCACGTCGCCTGGGCGCGGGAGCTGCGCGGCTGGATCGCCGCCGATCCCGATTTCGAGCTGCTCGCGCCGACCCCGCTGAATCTCGTCTGCTGGCGCTGGCGTCCCCCGTTCGCCGCGCCGGCCGACCTCGACGCGCTCAACGAACGGCTGCTGACGCACCCTCAACGACGGGGGCGGCCTCTACCTGAGCCACACGCGTCTCGGCGGCGCCTACACCCTGCGCCTGTGCGTCGGGCAGACCACCACGACGCGCGACGACGTGGTGGCGGCCTGGGCGGCGATCCGCGCCGCCGCCGCGCGGCTGGGGGAGGGCGGCGGCGGGGCCTGAACAGCGCGACGCCGCGGAGGCCCAAAGCGCGACGCCCCGGAGTGGTCCGGGGCGTCGCGCGGCTCACGGACTTGCCGTTCGCCGGCGGCGTGCCGCCGCTATTGCGCCTTGTCGCGCGGATAGGCGGGTCGCTCCGGCAGGCGCGACCCGCCCTTGTCGAGCTCCTTCAGCAGCACCTCGACCGCCTTTTCGAGCTGGGCGTCGTGCCCCCGGAACTCCTCGTCGGGCAGGTTGTCGAGGTCGATGTCGGGCTCGGTGCCGTGGTTCTCCACGCCCCACTTGCCGTCGAGCGTGTAGAAGCCGAACGACGGCATCGTGATGTTGCCGCCGTCCATGAGGGAGATGCCCCGGTCGATGCCGACCAGTCCGCCCCAGGTGCGGGTGCCGATCACCGGGCCGAGCTTCGCCTGCTTGAAGTACCACGGCAGCGCGTCGCCGCCGCTGCCGGCGTAGCCGTTGGCCAGCATCGCCAGCGGGCCGGCGAAAGCGGTGCCGGGCGTGACCTCGTTCTGCATGCCGGGCCGGCGGCCCCACATGTTGATCGGCTTCTGGCCGAGCACGAGCGTGAAGATGTCGGGGATGAAGCCGCCGCCGTTGTTGCGTTCGTCGATGATGATCGCGTCGCGCTTCGAGCTGCGGGTAGTACCCCTTCGTGAACTCCTGCACGCCGCCGACCGCCGTGTTGGGCATGTGGAAGTAGCCGATGCGCCCCTTCGACAGCTCGGCCACCTTGCGCCGGTTGTCGCCGACCCACTTCACGTAGCGCAGGCCGAGCTCCGAGCCGATCGGCTGCACCGTGACGTCGCGGGCGTCCTTGCCGTCGACGCGTCGGCCGCGACCTTCAGGACGACCTGCCGGTCGACCTTGTTCTCGAACAGGCTGTAGGGGCTCGGTGGGCGCGCGCAGGTCGACGCCGTCGACGGCGAGCAGGTAGTCGCCCTCCTTCACGTCGATGCCGGGGCCGGCGAGCGGCGTGCGCTGGTCGGCGTTCCAGTCGCGCTCGCGCAGGATGTCGACGATCCGGTAGCGGTCGGCGCCCGGCTCGAGCCGGAAGTCGCAGCCGAGCAGTCCGGTGCCGACGCGCGGCACCTTCGGCAGGTCGCCGCCGCCGGCGTAGGTGTGGGAGCAGTTCAGCTCGCCGATCAGCTCGCCGATCAGGTACTCGAGGTCGGCGCGGTGCGCGACGTACGGGACGAGCTGCCCGTAGCGGCGGCCCATCGCCTCCCAGTCGACGCCGTGCATGCCGGGGTCGTAGAAGAAGTCGCGTTCGAGCCGCCAGACCTCGCGGAACATCTGCGCCCACTCGGCCCGCGGATCGACCTTCGCCTTCATCTCGCCGGTGCGCAGCGGCTTCTCGGCCGGCTTCTGGTCGGCCGCCGCGTCGACGATGCCGTACTTGCCGTCCCATGGCGTAGAGCAGCTTCTTGCCGTCGGCCGACAGGTCGTACCCGGTCACGCCCGGCAAGACGTCCTTGACCTCGCGCTTGTCCATGAGGAAGACCTTCAGCGCGCCGCCGCCGCCGCCGCCGTCCTCGTCGTCGTCGCCGCCCTCGGGCAGCGCCGGGCGGTCGAGGAAGAACAGCTTGCCCTCGGCCGCGCGCAGGCGGCCGTAATTGCCGGCGTCGACCGGCAGCGCCACGACCCGCTCGCCGATGCCGTCCAGATCGATCTCGACGGGCGCCGGCTTCGCGGCCTCCTTGTCGTCCTTCTTGTCGCCCTTCTTGTCGTCGCCCTTCTCCTTCTTGCTTGTCCCTTCGCGCCGTCGGCCGGCTTGTCCGCGTCCTTCACCGCGACCTCGTCGCTCTCCGGCGCGAACGGGCTGGCGTCGCGCCGGCCTGCAGCGTGACGAGGTAGAGGCCGTCCTGGCGGGTGAAGAACGGGCGCTGGTCGTAGCCGCCGAACGCCGGCTGGAAGTGCCGGCGCCGAGGAGAAGAAGAGGTACTTGCCGGCCGGTGTCGAAGGCCGGGTTCGCGTCGTCGGTCAGGTCCGACGTCACGCGGGTGATGCTCTTCGTCTGCGTGTCGTAGAGGAAGATCGAGCGGAACTGGTTCGGCTCGCGCCTTGGCGTAGGCCAGCCAGCGTCCGTCCGGCGCTCCACGCACAGGTCGTCGATTTCGCGCGTCGGTGCGCGTGGTCGACCTTCGTCAGCGTCGCCGGTCGTGCGCGTCGACCAGCCAGAGATCGAAATCCGAATCGGAGAAGGCGAGGCGCTTGCGAGTCGGGCGACCAGCGCGGGTCGAACCGCCAGTTGCCGGCCCCCCGCGTGAGCTGCTTCTCCGGGCCCTTTGCCGTCGCCCGGCCGCAGGCAGACTTCGTACTCGCCGGTGCGGTCGCTCAGGTAGGCGATCCACCGGCCGTCCGGCGACCAGGCGGCCGCCGCGCTCGCGGATGCCGGGGGTCTGGGTGAGGTTGCGCACGTCGCCCTTGTCGGCCGGCACCGTGAAGATGTCGCCGCGGGCGACGAACACGGCGCGGTTCGCGTCGGGCGCGAGGCCGGCGTTCTCGATCCGGTCGCTCACGTCCCGGAACGTCGGCCGGGCCAGGATGCGGTCGTCGTGCAGGGAGACGGTGACGCGGCGCGACTGTCCGGACGCCAGGTCGAGCACCCAGAGCCAGCCGCCGTTCTCGTAGACGATGGCGTCGGTGCCGAGGCTCGGCCACTTGACGTCGTACTCCTCGTGCTGCGTGACCTGGCGCTCCTGGCCGCGTCTTCAGGTCGTGCGCCCAGATCTGCAGCCGGCCGGTGCGGTCGCTGGTGAAGTAGACCGTGTCGCCCGACCACATCGGGAAGTTGTCGGCGCCGACCCAGTCGGTCAGCCGCGTGGTCCTGCCGTCGGTGAAGTCGTGGACCCAGATGTCCTGCGCCATGCCGCCCTTGTACCGCTTCCAGTAGCGGTTCTCCACGATCTGGCGGTTGAAGGCGAGCTTCCGGCCGTCGGGCGACCAGCTCGACAGCCCGCCCTCGGAGAACGGCAGCTGGGTTTCGAGGCCGCCGGTCGACCGGCACGGTCCACATCGGGACCGAGAAGCCGCCCCACTGCCGGCGCGGCGACAGGAAGCGGATCGCCCGGCCGTCGGGCTCCCAGTCGAGCACCCGGTCCGGCACGCGGGTGGAAGGTGAGCCGCACCGGCTCGCCGCCGGCGGCCGGGCATCACGTAGACGTCGTTGTTGCCGTCGTACTCGCCCGTGAAGGCGATCTGCGTGCCGTCGGGCGAGAACTTCGGCAGCGATTCGTAGCCGACGGCGCTGGTGAGCCGCCGCGCCTCGCCGCCCGCGGCCGGCACGATCCAGAGGTTGCCCCCGTAGACGAACACGATCCGGTCGCCGTGGATGTCGGGCTGGCGCAGCAGGCGCATGTCCTCGGGGTCGGCGCGGTCGGGAATGACGGGCGGCGTGAGGGCGGCAGCGATTGCGGCGCCCAGGCCCAGGGCCGCCAGCACGCACGCGACGAACAGACGTCTCATCGTGGGGTTCCTTTCGGGGAACGGGGTGCGCCGCCCGGGGGCGGCGCTGCGCAGGAGAGTGGACAGGGTATCACGAAGATCGCGGCGGATGTTGCAGAAGCGACCTGCCGCTCACGCCTATTCCGGCAGACCGTGGCCGGCGTTCCGCCCGCGCAGTAGGCCCGCAGGCGCCACCAGAGCAGCCAGAGGCAGGCGAGGCCGCCCACCACGTTGCCCGCCGCCATGCCGATCCAGCCGCCCGTCAGCTGGCGGGTGGCGTGGAGGCCGACGTAGACGCCGAGCGGCTCGAGGATCACGCGCATCAGGAAGTTGGGGCCCATGCCGGCGAGGCCCTGGCCGCGGGCCTGGAACCAGTAGGCGGTGATGTTCACGAGGCTGAGCATCGGGCGGGCCGGCGTGACCCAGAGGACGAACGGGACGGCGAGGGCGATCACGGACTGGCTCGTCGGTGAACATGCCGATGGCGGCGCGGGGGAACAGCATGATCGGGACGGCGAGCGCGACGAGCAGGGTGATCGCGGCGCCGACGGCGGTCCAGGTGATGCGGCGGACGCGGTCGCGCAGGCCGGCGCCGTGGTTCTGGCCCACCATGATCAGCATGCTGAGCGAGATGCCGAGCGTCGGCAGGAAGACGAAGTTCAGCAGGCGGCTGCCGGCGCCGAAGGCGGCGAGGGCGTCGGTGCCGAAAGGGGCGAGCTGGCGGTTGATCAGCTCGACGAGAGCGGCGTGGCGAGGTTGGCCAGGAAGGCGGGGCCGGCCACGACGGCCAGGCCGCGCAGCAGGCCGGGATCCCAGCGCCAGGCGGCGCGCTCGAGGTGCATCCGGCGGTTGCCGGTTGAACAGTTCGCGCGTCACCAGCAGCGAGGCGATGCCGAAGCTGGCCACCGTGGTCCAGGCGGCGCCGGCCACGCCCATTTCGGGGAAGGGGCCGGGGCCGAAGATGAAGAGCGGATCGAGCACGATGTTCAGCGCCAGGGCGAGGGCCATGGTCTTGAACGGCAACATCGTGTCGCCCTCGCCGCGGAAGAGCGCGTTGACCACCTGCGGGAACAGGGCGAAAATCGCGCCCCAGTAGGAGATGCGCGCGTAGGCGAGCGCGCCGGCCAGCACCGCCGGCTCGGCGTGGGCGGGGGCGAGCGCTTCGCGGATGAACAGCTGGCCGAGCGGGGTGATCGACGCGCGGTCAGTCCGCCGACCACGACGAGCACGTGCAGCACCAGGTTGCGCGCCTGCCGTTCGTCGCCGGCGCCGAGCAGACGCGAGCCGAGCGACGTCGCCGCGGTGCCGAGCGCGCCGGCCAGCGCCATCAGCAGGTAGCTGACCGGGAAGGCGAGCTGGATGGCGGCCATCGCCTCCTTGCTGTAGCGACCGAGGTAGATCATGTCCACGAGGCCGAACCCGGTCACCAGGAGCATCGCCAGGATCATCGGGATGCTCAGGCCGAGCAGGGTCCGGCGGACCGGCCCCTCGAGAATGGCGTTGGGCTCGCCGGGGGCGGGGCGGCGGTGGCCGCGGCGCAGGCGCGCCAGGAATCCGGGCATGCGGCTCTCTCCCTCAGGGCGTCGGGGCGACGCGGTGCAGCGGTTCGGGATCCTCGGCCAGCTGCCAGGCGAGCGCGGCCACGGCGGCCACGTTCCGCGCCAGGTCGCGGGCATCGACCTTGTCGAAGGTGTCGGCCGGGCTGTGGTGATAGTCGAAGTAGCGCGCGCCATCGACCCGGTGGCCGATGCCGGGCACCCCCTGCTTCGACGATGAACGACACGTCCACGCCGCTGCCGCCCGGCGTGATCTCGGCCGCGCCGACCGACGGCCAGCGGGCGGGCCAGCGCGCGCACCCGCGCCACCGCGGTCGGAGTCCCCCTGCGACCGAGAAGCCGCGCGGCGCGAAGCCGCCCGAATCGCACTCGAGCGCCGCCACGTGGCGCGCCAGCTCGCCGGCGTGGGCGGCGGCGTACGCCCTGCCGCCGGTCTGCGCGTTCTCCTCGTCGGCGAAGAGCACGACCCGGACCGTGCGGCGCGGCGCGGCCTCCAGCCGCGCCAGCAGGCGGGCCGCCTCCATGACGATGACGCAGCCGGCCCCGTCGTCGTGGGCCCCGGTGCCGACGTCCCACGAGTCGAGGTGGGCGCCGATGACGACGATCTCCTCCGGCCGCTCGCGTCCGCGCACCTCGCCGACCACGTTCGCCGATGCGGTGTCGGGCAGGGTCCGCGCCCCGAGCGACAGGCGCACGCGCACCGCGTGCCCGGCGCGCGCCAGGCGGTGCAGGCGGCCGGCGTCCTCCACGGTGAGGGCGGCGGCGGGGATCCGCGGCACGCCGGCCCAGGCGCTGTCGGCGCGGTCGGCGTAGTGCATGATGCCGGTGTGGAGCGTGGCCAGGCTGACGTCGGTCACCGAGCGGATCAGGCAGGCCACGGCGCCGTGCTTCGCCGCGGCGTCGGCGCCGCGGCCGCGGTACTGGACGGTCCTGCCGTAGCCCTCCCACGGCGGATCGAACAGCACGATCCTGCCGCGGGCCTCGGCGGCGCGGGCCGCCAGTTCGTCGAAATCGCGCACGGCGAGCAGCTCCGCCTCGATCCCGCCGGCGCGGGGTGCCGACCGTGCCGCCGAGGCCGAGCACCGGCAGGGGGAAGCGGGTCGGCGCCAGGCACTCGGCCGACTCCGTCGCCCCGCACCCAGTGCGGCACCTGCACCGGCTCCGCGCGGACCGCCGTCAGGCCGTCGGCCTGCATCGCCGGCCAGCGCCCACGCCACGGCGCGGGCCTGCCCCGCGGAGCCGTTCAGGCGCGGGCCGACCAGGTCGCACAATTCGCCGAGCCGCGACCAGGCGTGGCTGTCGGCGAGGGCGGCGGCGAGCAGGCGGGTCACCGGCGGCGTCCGGCGCGGCGCGGCGGCGGCGGGGCGGCGGGGAGGGCGGCCGGCGCGACGAACGCGGCCAGCGCCACGAACAGCCGTGAAACGGGACATGTGCGCTCTCCTGTGTGCGCCGGCGCGGCTGCGCGTCGGTCGAAAGGGCCGCACCAAGATAGCGGAGGATGGGCGTTCTGTCGCCAGGCGGGCCGGAAAGGGGAGACGGTCGGCGCGGCGTGGTCGGCGGGAAAGTCGCGTTGACGCCCCCTCCGGCGCTGCCTACATTTGGCCGGTCACGCAGCCATGCGCGTCGCGCGGGTCCGCGGCCATCGCCGCGGCCGGCGGCCGCCCTTTCCGGACCCGGGAGAGCGGACGAGCCATGATTCTCAGCAAGCTTGCCAGCTCCATCGTCGAATCGCCGACCCTGCGCCTGAACGAGGAGGCCAGGATCCTGCGCGAGAAGGGCGAGTCGGTCATCCACCTCGGCATCGGCGAACCGAAGAACAAGGCGCCGATCACGCGCGATCCTCGGCCTCGGCGGCGAGGCTGACCGCGGGCGACGTCAAGTACACGCCGACCGACGGCATCCCGTCGCTCAAGAAGGCGATCATCCGCTACACCGAGGAGAACTACGACCAGGTGGTGGCGCCCGGAGAACGTGATCGTCTCGGACGGCGCCAAGCAGTCGCTGTTCAACATCCTCTTCACGCATCCTGAACCCGCAGGACGAGGTGATCGTCCTCGCCCCCTACTGGGTCAGCTACCCCGAGATGGTCAAGATGTGCTACGGGGTGCCGGTGGTCGTGACGCCGGAGGACGGCAGCTTCAGTCCGCGCATGCGAGGACATCGAGCGCGCGGTCGCCTCGCTACACCAAGGCGATCATCGTCAACAGCCCGAACAACCCGTCGGGCGCATCTACCCGGAGGCGTTCCTCGCGGAGCTCGTCGAGTTCTGCGAGAAGAAGGGCATCTGGCTCATCATGGACGACATCTACCACAAGCTCGTCTTCGACGGGAAGACCTGGCCGTCCGCCGTACGAGTACACGAAGAAGGACCTCGAGATCGACGAAGGTCATCGTCATGAACGGCGTCTCGAAGATCGTACGGGATGACCGGCTTCCGGATCGGCTGGGTGGTCGCCAACCGCAAGCTGGTCCGGGTCATGACCAACGTCCAGGCCGCAGACGACCTCGTGCGTCTCGACGGTGCTGCAGGCGGCGGCCGAGGGGGCGCTGACCGGCCTGCAGAGCGTGCGTCGAGAGCGCTCCGCCTGACGATCGAGAACAACCGCAACGTCCTGATGCAGGAGCTCCGGACCTTCCGCGACGTGAAGCTGCGCGCAAGCCCGACGGCACCTTCTACTGCCTGCCCGACTTCCGCGCCTACAGCCGCGATTCGGCGGCAAGTCGGTCGAGCTGTCGAAGTTCCTGCTCGACAAGGCGCTGGTCGTGACGGTGCCGGGCAAGGAGTTCGGGATGGAGGGGCACCTCCGCCTGAGCTACGCCGGCACGGTGAAGGACATCACGGAGGGCATCGAGCGGATGAAGTGGGCGCTCGATCCCAACTCGCCGAACGAGATCTACATCGGGTGACCGCAAGATGGTGAGGGACTGGCTGTGAACAACATCCTCGACATCAAGACCCCGGCCGAAGGGCCAGGCGGCAGGCCCTGAAGAGCGACTTCGGCCTCGACAACCACGGCCTGGTCGAACCTCCGAACCGGTCTACTGGAACCTGCCGACCGAGGCGCTCTACGAAGAGATCGTCTTCCGCAACGAGGGGAAGATCGCGCTGCACGGCGCCGCTCGTCGTCAACACCGGCAAGCACACGGCCCGCGCGGCGAACGACAAGTTCGTCGTCCGCGAGCCGGACACGCGAGGAGCACATCTGGTGGGGCGCAGTACAACCGCCCGCTCAGCCCCGAGAAGTTCGACGAGCTGCTCAGCCGCGCTGCAGGGCTACCTGCAGGGGCGCGACCTCTTCGTCCAGGACTGCTTCGGCGGCGCCGATCCCGAACTACCGCCTGCCGGTGCGCATCGTCACCGAGCCGGCCTGGCACAGCTCTTCGCGCGCAACATGTTCATCACGCCGCAGACCAACGAGGAATACCGGCGGCACGTCCCGGAGTTCACCGTCATCGCGGCGCCCGGCTTCAAGGCGTTCCCGCAGATCGACGGCACGCCGTCGCCAGACCTTCATCGTCCTCAACTTCGCGCAGAAGCTGTGCATCATCGGCGAACACCGGCTACGCGGGCGAGATCAAGAAGTCGGTCTTCACGATCCTGAACTACCTGCTGCCGCTGCGAGGGCGTGATGACGATGCACTGCTCGGCCAACGTCGGCGCGGCAGGGCGACACCGCGCTCTTCTTCGGCCTCTCCGGCACCGGCAAGACGACGCTCTCGGCCGACCCGAAGCGCGGCCTCATCGGCGACGACGAGCACGGCTGGAGCGACGACGGCATCTTCAACTTCGAGGACGGCTGCTACGCGAAGGTCATCGCGCTTTCGCGCCGCGGCCGAGCCGCAGATCTTCGCGGCCACCCGCCGCTTCGGCACGATCCTCGAGAACGTCGTCTTCGATCCGGTCACGCCGCATGATCGACCTCGACGACGACACGCGCACCGAGAACACGCGCGCCTCGTACCCGCTCGACTTCATCGACAACGCCGTGCCCGAGAAGGCCGGGCGCGCACCCGAAGAACATCATCTTCCTCACCTGCGACGCCTCCGGCGTGATGCCGCCGATCGCGAAGCTGTCGCCGTGACGCAGGCGCTGTACCACTTCATCTCGGGCTACACGTCGAAGATCGCCGGCACCGAGATCGGCCTGGGCGAGGAGCCGGAGATCACCTTCAGCGCCTGCTTCGGCGGGCCGTTCATGGTGCACCGCCCGGCCTTCTACGCCGAAGCTCCTGCGCGCGCAAGATCGAGCGGCACGGCGTCGAACTGCTGGCTGGTCAACACCGGCTGGGTGGGCGGTCCGTACGGCGTGGGCAAGCGCATCAGCATCCAGTACACGCGCGACCTGCTCAACGCGGCGCTCGACGGCAAGCTGCTCGACGTGGAGTACTTCACCGACCCGGTGTTCGGCTTCGCAGGTGCCCCGAGAGCTGCCCCGAGGTTCCCGACGACGTCCTGAACCCGGCCGCCGCGTGGCCCAACAAGGACGACTACATGAAGCGCTACAAGGGGCTCGCCGCGCGCTTCATCGACAACTTCAAGAAGTTCGCCGACGACTGCCCGGACGACGTGAAGGCGGCCGGGCCGAAGATCTAGGGCCGTTCTTCGCGCTGCGGGATGATCCGGGGGCCGGCGCCACGAGGCGCCGGCCCCGCTGTCTGTCCGGACTTGCCGCGGACGGCGGCGGCGGGTACGCTCCCGCGCCGGCGGGGCCGCCGCGGTCGCCGCCGACCGGAGGACCATGCCGCGCTTTCTCCGCCACACCTTCCGCTGGACCGGCATCCTGCTCGGGATCGCCATCGGGGCGACGTTCGCCCAGGTGCTCGCCCTGCGCTGGTTCGACCCGCAGTCGACCGCCTGGATGCGCATGCGCGACCGCGAAGCGCACGAGCGCCAGGAGACCTACACTGTCCGCCACGTCTGGACGCCGCTGGCCCGGATCCCGCGCGACCTGCGCCGGGCCGTCCTCGAGGCCGAGGACGGGAAGTTCTACCGCCACCACGGCTTCGACGCCGAGGCCATCAAGGCGGCGCGGGCGCGCAACGAGCAGGCCGACGAGGTCCGGCTGCGGCGGCAGCACGATCACCCAGCAGCTCGCCAAGAACCTGTTCCTCTCGTCCGAGCGCACCTACGTGCGCAAGGGTCGCGAGGCGGCCATCGCCGCGGTGATGGAGCTGCTCCTGCCCAAGGACCGCATCCTCGAGCTCTATCTGAATTCGATCGAGTTCGGTCCGGGGGTGTTCGGCGTGGCGGCCGCGTCGGAGCACCACTTCGGCGTCCCGCTGGCGAAGTTGTCGCGCGACCAGTGCTGCCGTCTCGCCGCGATCATCCCGGCCCCGCTGCGCTACCATGTCAACGGCGACTACGTGGGCCGGCGGGCGGCGCAGCTGGCGAAAATGATCGACTGACGCCTCAGGCGACGATCTCCACCGGCGCCCCGACCCGCAACTCGCCGCCCCGCTCCGCCAGCAGGTTCTGCCCGAACATCACCCCGTTCCCGACGCGCCGATAACCGGCCAGCGTGCGCAGCGGCTCCGGCCCATCCGACTCGCCGGTCTCCTGATCGACCGTGGTGACGGAACAGCGGGCGCACGGCTTGACGACGCGGAAGACCGCCTCGTCGATCCGCAGCGTCCGCCAGCCATCCTCGGCATACGGCGCGCAGCCGCTCACGACGAGATTGGGGCGGAAGCGGCTCATCGGCAGGGGACGGGGGAGGCGCGCGTTGAGATCGGCCAGCGACGCCTCGGAGATCAGCAGCCAGGGAAAGCCGTCGGCGAAGCTGACGACGTCGCCCGGCGCCGCGTAGGCAGGATCGACCGCGCGCCGCGTGTCGTCCGTCATGAAGACGAGGCGGGCCGCATCGCCGAGCAGCGCCTCGAACCAGGCCGCCGCCGGCGCACCCGCATCGAGCGCCGCCACCGTGTCGCGCCAGACGGTGACCGCAGTGGCAGTTGCGCCCCCGGCCGGCCCGCCGTCGGGCCCGAGCGGCACCACCAGCGGCTCGCGCCCAGGCGCTCGCAACACCAGCGCGCCGGGCGCCGGCTCGGGCGCCACGACCGCCAGCCGCGGTCGCGTCCGCTGCGACACGAACCGTCCCGCCCCGTCCACGACCATCCACCGCCGGTCGCCCTCCAGCCCGCGCGCCCCGGCCCATGCCGTTGCCGGCGCCAGCCCACGGCACCCCTTGACCGGGTAGACATGCAGGGCGGCGAGCGTGACCGGCATCGCCCCTCCTAGAACGCCTCGGTCGCCGTGAAGTACATCCCCGACGAGTCGTCGCCGACGCCGTAGTCGAGCCGGAAGTTGATCCCCTCGCTCACGCTCAGCAGGTAGCGCAGCCCCGCGCCGCCCGCCACGCGCAGGCGCGCCAGCGCGAGCCCGTCAAGATCGCGCGCCACCGTTCCCCCGGCCGCGAACAGCGCCACCCCGAACCGCCCCCCGAGCGGCCGCCGGTACTCCGCCTGCACCGCCGCCAGATTGCGGTCGCGGTCGCGCCCCTCGTAATATCCGCGCAGCACGTTCTGCCCCCGAGCAGGCCGAGTTGCGTGAAGGGCGGCTCCCCGCTGTTGGACACCAGCAGCCCCTGCAACGCCACGGTGTGCCGCGGCCCGAGTGGAAGGTAGCGGCGCAGGTCGATCTGCCGACGCGTCCAGTCGAAGTCCCCGCCCAGAGGCCCCCCGAACGCCGTCACCGATGCCTCGTGCAACTGTCCGCGCGTGGGAAAGAACACGTTGTCGCGCGTGTCGTACATCACGACGAATCCGGCTCCAGGCGCGTCGCCCCCGCCGGCGCCCGGCACGCCACCCGACGCCAGCAGTCCTCCCGCCTCGATCTCCGCCAGCCGCAACCGCTGATACTCGACCCGCGGCCCCGCCCTGAGCCCCGCCGCCACGCGCGGCAACCCCTGCGCCTGCAGCGCCAGCGTCCGCGGCGTGTAGTCCTCCTCGTTCGCATCAGAAGTCTCCGCCCCGACCCCATAGAACTTCGTCGGAAAGTAGCTCCAGGCCCCCAGCCCCATCCACCGCCAGGCCTCTCCCCGCCGGTACAGATCCGCCGCCACGATCACCAGCGCCTGCTTCTCCACCGTACCCAGCAGCCCCACTGTGAGACTGGAGGGCCGCGTCTTCTCATCCGAAGCCGCCGGCCGAAAAGTGCGGATGGCAAAGGCCCCGGCCCCGAGCCGCGTCTCCGGCGAATAGAACAGAGCCGGCACCACGGAAAGGCTGCTGCGGGCGGCAGCGGCCGAATCGACCGGTGCCTCCGCGGCGTGCGCCACGGAAACGAACTGAAGAACGACCAGCGCCAGGACCAGAGAACGGCCGACCGGAGCGGGACAGCCATGTGATTCCTTCAGGTGGGAAGGATGCCAGCGTCGGCGATGTCGGTCCTTGATAGGCCAGATCGCCCGCTCATGCCACCTCAATCGACGATCGATGACTCCGCGGCGGGCCGCTGGGGGAATGGCGCCAGGGGGCAATGTGGGGAGCCGGCGAGCAGTCATCTCGGCGGAAGAACCAGGGTTGTCCCGTCAGCGCTGCGCGGATTGGGCACAATGCAGAAATTCCGGTTCCGCTGCATCAATCGTGAATCAACGCCGCAACCATTCTGCCCGCGACGGCGGTGCTTGCCACCCGGTCGCCATCGCCAACCACCAGAACGACGGTGACGACGGTACGACAGGGGGGCCGGTCACTCCATAGGGTCTAACTCCGGCCCGGGGTCGTATTGGGCGCCTGTTACTTGGCGAGCATCCGAAACCCAGCCGTTCGTCACTGTCGCGTGGACTTCTGATCCCGACCGGAATGTCCTTTCCATAAAATCGGAGCGGCGCTATGCTCCCCGCCTCGCCCGATAAGGTCACCAGCGGGGGCCTGGTGTCCGCGCAGCGCTATCCAGCAATCATTGGACCGCCAGCCGAAAGTGAAAGTGGTGGAATCGTCCACCGCGATTCAACAGCATCGACGGAGAGCCACGATCTACGGGGACGACTCACATATCCCTATTAGCAGGCTGCATCCAGTCTGCCGCTCGAGGTGACTGCGGACGCAAAAGGAGAATGGTCATGATCAACAAGAGGCGACGATTCCTGCTTGGTCTGGGATGCGCGCTGCTGATCACGGGGGGGTGTTCGAGCACGGAGCAGACCACCCAGCCACCCGCCGCACCTGCGACTGTCGTCACCGTGCAGTCGGACGGTTTCGTGGAAGGTATCATCGGGCCAGGCTCCTACTATGCTCTCTATAGGCCCGCGAATTGGAATGGAGACCTCGTCGTCATCGCGCATGGCTACTATGCGTCCATTGATACCCCCGTGCCCCCGCGCGCCGACGAACCTTTCTTCAGCAGCTGTCGCGACAGCATGCTCGCTCTCGGTTATGGCCTGGCGTACACCAGCTACCCTGAACTGGGATGGTGCGTGGAGGAGGGGCTGGTCGCCCTGCAGCAGTTGCACGGCCAGTTCACCGCCCGTTTCGGTTCCCCCAAGGACACATATATCGCGGGTTTGTCGATGGGCGGTCTGATGGTGGTCGCCATGGCGGAGCAGTCCGCTCGGCAGTACGCGGGCGCGTTAGTCGAATCGGGTCCTCTCGGTGGGACATACAAGGTGTTTCAGCAGGTGATCGGCGTCCGAGTGCTCTTCGACTATTTCTATCCCGGCATCATGCCTGGTACCGCGGTGAGCATTCCGCAGGACGCTGATGTATGGGGCGCCGTCAGTAATGCGGTCGGCGCCATGATGAACGATCCGGCCCCGCTCATGGATCTGGCCTCGGTTGATCAGCTGGACCTGCGCTATGAGGGGCCCGATGAGCTCGTCACGTGCGTCATGTGGCATCTCTACTACCAACTCATCGCGACGAACGAACTGGCGGCGCGCATCGGCGGCTCTCCGCTGGACAACCAGGACGTGTACTACACAGGAACATCGAATGATGCGGACCTGAACGCCAGGGTCGCCCGTTTCCAGATGCCTCCAGCGGCGCACAACTACCTCGACAGGTACTACGTGCCCAAGGGTCGGCCGCAATTTCCGGTTTTGACGCTTCACCATACGAGGGATCCGCTCGTGCCGCTGGGCCACGAGGAATCCTACGCCGAGATGGTCGCGGCGGCCGGGCGCTCAGACCTGTTGAGGCAGAGAATCGTCGATTTTCAGGACCACAGCTTTACCACCGAGGAGACGATGGCGGCCTTCCATGAACTGGTGGACTGGGTGCACAGCCTGAGGAACAAGCACTAAATGGCCATCGGAGAGTAGTCGTCAACTGCCAAGTGGGCGAGGGTGGCTGCCGCGGGTTGGCCGCTTCGCCCATTTGGGAGCCAGCCGGTTTCAGCGCGAAGGCTTCGAGTCGAAATGCCAGCAGTGGTCCGGGAAAGGAAACAGGGGCGGCCCCCCGGCCGCCCCTGTTTCCGATCATGACGCCGGCTGACCCTACCCGTCGATCTTCTTGAACACCTTCTCCAGTCTCCGCAGCGCCCAGCTCAGTTCCTTCTTCGTCACGCACAAGGGCGGCGCCAGCCGGATCACGTTCTCGTGCGTCTCCTTGCAGAGGACGCCCTCGGCCATCAGCGCTTCGCAGTACGGGCGGGCGGGGCGATTCAGCACCAGGCCGATCCAGAGGCCCCGGCCGCGGGCGGTGACGATGCTCTGGCTCTTGATCCCGTTGAGCTTGGCCATGAACCAGGTGCCGAGCTCGTGGCTGCGCTCGACGAGCTTCTCGTCGACGATCACCTGCAGGGCTTCGCGGGCCACGGCGGCGCCGAGGGGGTTGCCGCCGAAGGTGGAGCCGTGGTCGCCGGGGTGGAAGACGTTCATCACTTCGTCGTCGGCGAGGAAGGCCGAGACGGGATAGAAGCCGCCGGCGAGCGCCTTGCCGATGATCAGGCCGTCGGGGCGGATGCCGTCCCACTCGTAGGCGAACAGCTTGCCGGTGCGGCCGAGGCCGGACTGGATCTCGTCGCACAGCAGCAGGACGCGGTTGGCCTTGCAGATCTCGGCGGCCTTCTTCAGGAAGCCGGCCGGCGGCACGACGATGCCGGCCTCGCCCTGGATCGGCTCGACCAGGAAGGCGCAGGTGTTCGGCGTGATGGCGGCGGCGAGGGCCTTGACGTCGCCGTAGGGGATGGTCTTGAAGCCGGGCGTGAAGGGGCCGAAGCCGTCGCGGTACTGCTCGTCGGTGGAGAAGCTGACGATGGTCGTCGTGCGGCCGTGGAAGTTGCCGGCGCAGGTGATGATCTCGGCCTGGTTGTCGGGGATCCCCTTCACCTTGTGGCCCCACTTGCGCGCGGCCTTGACCGCGGTCTCCACCGCTTCGGCGCCGGAGTTCATCGGCAGCACGCGCTGGTAGCCGGTCATCTCGCTCAGCTCGCGGCACAGCAGCGGCAGCTGGTCGTTGCGGAAGGCGCGGCTGGTCAGCGTGACCCGCGCGGCCTGGCGGCGGAACACCTTGAGCAGGCGCGGATGGCAGTGGCCCTGGTTGACGGCCGAGTAGGCGGCCAGGAAGTCGAGGTAGCGCTTCCCTTCGACGTCCTCCACCCAGACCCCCTCGGCCTTGCGGATGACGATGTCGAGCGGGTGGTAGTTGTGGGCGCCGTGCTGCTCCTCGAGCGCGATGAACTTCTCGGTCTTGCTCATATGATTCGACTCCTCGCTGACGGGCTGGCCGGCGCGACGACGACCCCCTCGGCGCCGCCGCGTGACGGTGGCCTCAAGATAGCGGACGCCCCGGCGAAGTCCAGCCGGGCCGGCCCCTCCCCCGGGCCCGATAATTTTGAAAAAAAGACTTGACGGAACAAAGCACTTTGAATTATAAAGTATGCGTGCCGGTCGCGGGCGCAGGACGCGCCTGATCGGCAGCCCGGATGACCGGCGTGACACGGTTCATCCCGTTGGACAGCGCCGGGTCCTGACGGAGCACCGGTTGCAGGCCGAGGACCCCCGCAAGGGGAAGGGGACGGAACCCCACCGGCCGTTGTCGGGGGGCGGCTCGCCCGGATGCGGGAACCGCCCCCCGGTCGCCCCCTTCGCCCTCAGTGGCCGGCGAAGAGCGACACGGCGCTCCCGAACTGGCGGGATGAACCGCTTTCCGGGGGAGGCGTCTGTCTCCTTCCGGGACCGGTGGCCACGGACGGCCGTCGGCTGGGCAGGGAGGCCCCGCGGGCTTGAACGATTCCTCGGCGGCGCGTCCGCCGGTGGACGCCCCGCTGCCCGAGCTGTTGCACAGCCGGGGGCGTCTGCTCATCCTCTGCCAGCTGGCCCGTCTCGGAACGCTTCCGTTCACGGAACTGCGTGCACTGGTCGGCATGACCGACGGCACGCTGTCCGTGCACCTCGCCCGTCTGCAGGAGGGGGGGGTGGTCGAGATCGAGAAGGGCTTCGTGGGCAGGCGGCCGCGCACCATCGTCCGGCTGACCGGAGACGGTGCGCGGCGCTTCACGCGATTACGTGCAGGATCTGCGGCGCCTCGTGCCGGGGCTGACGGACTGACCCGCTCCGGGCGCGGTTCAGCGCGTCGCGGTGGAAGCGTCGACCGGGTGCGGCGCGCCCGGCACGGGCGGCGCGCCCTTCGGTGTCCCACCAGCGCACGAGCCCCGTTTCGAACCGGCCCAGCAGCGTCCCCTCGCGGTGCGGCACGATGCGGATCGTGAAGCCGCGCAGACCGGACCGGCGGCAGGGGATGTCGCCCGCGTAGGTCAGCAGTGCCGCCCGACGGCTGGCCGGACGGGAGCATGGTCGTCGTCTCGCCCTGGACGATGGCGCCGTTGCGGGTCGAGCGGTCCGTGGTAGATCTCCACGAGCACGTCGGCGGTGGGCAGACCGCCCAGGCGGACCGTGGCGGTGACCGGCAGGCGCGAGCCCATCGGGCGGGAGTGATCGATCTCGGCGCGCACCTCCGTCACCTGCACCTCGGCCCAGCGCGCGCTCATGTCGGTGCGCCACTGCGCCTGCGCGCCGGCGCCGGCGTACTGGTCCGCCGTCAGGCGCTCCGCTCCCGTGGACGCAGGGGATGTAGAAGCGCTGGACGTATTCCTCGACCATGCGGTTGGTATTGAAGTTCGCGCAGACCCGGCGCATCGAGTTCTTCATCACGCGCACCCACTCGCGCGGCACGCTGTCGCTGCCGCGCTCGTAGAACGTCGGCACGATCTCGTCCTCGAGCAGGTCGTAGAGGGCGAGCGCTCTCCACCTCGTCCTGGTAGGCGGTGTCCTCGTACTCCTCGCCGGCGCCGATCGCCCAGCCGTTGTCGCCCTTGTAGCCCTCGCACCACCAGCCGTCGAGAACGGACAGGTTGATGCCGCCGTTGGCCGGCACCTTCATGCCGCGAGGTGCCGCTCGCCTCGAGCGGGCGGCGCGGGGTGTTCAGCCAGACGTCCACGCCCTGCACCATGTAGCGCGCCACCTCGATGTCGTAGTCCTCGAGGAAGACGATGCGGCGGCGGAATTCCGGCTGCTGCGACAGGTGGATGATCTGGCGGATCAGCTCCTTGCCGGGATGGTCCTTCGGGTGCGCCTTGCCCGCGAAGATGAACTGCACGGGCCGGTCGGCGATTGTTGAGGATGCGCGCCAGGCGCTGCGGGTCGCGCAGGAGCAGGTCCGCCCGCTTGTAGGTGGCGAAGCGGCGCGCGAAGCCGATCGTCAGCGCCTCGGGATCGAGCACCTCGTCGGCGTCGGTGATCTGCGCCCGGTTGACGCCCCGCCGCTGCAGCTGCGCCTGCAGCCGGCCGCGCGCGAAGCCCACCAGACGCTCGCGCAGGCGCTCGTGGCTGCGCCACAGCTCGGAGTCGGGAATGCGCGCCACGCGCTCCCAGACCAGTCTGGTTCGTCGGGTCCTCGTACCAGCGCGGGCCGAGGTAGCGGTCGTAGAGCCGCGCGATCTCGGAGCAGTTCCACGACTGCGGTGTGGATCGCCGTTGGTGACGTGGGTGATCGGGATCTCGCTCCTCGGGCACGCCGGGCCAGATGCGCGCGCCACATCGCGCGCGAGACCTCGCCGTGCAGCTCGCTCACGCCGTTGGCGAACGTGCGCGAGCCGCAGCGCCAGCACCGTCATGCAGAACGGCTCCACGCGGTTGCCGGCGTCCTGCCGGCCGAGGGCGAGGAACTGGTCCGTGTCGAGCCCGAGATCGCGCGCCACCGGTCCGAGGTAGTGCATGCATCATGTCGGGCGGGAAGGCGTCGTTGCCGGCCGGCACGGGCGTGTGCGTCGTGAAGACGGTGCTCGGCGCGCACGACCTCGAGCGCGTCGTGCGGTAGGGCAGCTTCTCGATGCTGCATCAGCGCGCCGGATCCGCTCGAGGCTCAGGAACGCCGAGTGGCCCTCGTTCAGGTGGCAGACCGTCGGCTCGTAGCCGAGCTTCGCCAGCGCGCGCAGCCCGCCGATGCCGAGCAGGATCTCCTGGCGGATGCGCATGTCGAGGTCGCCGCCGTACAGGACGCTGCGTGATCTCGCGGTCCTCGGGGCGGTTGGCCGCCAGATTCGGTGTCGAGCAGGAACAGCGGGATTGCGGCCGACCTGCACCCGCCAGACCTGCGCCACGACCGTGCGGCCGGGGAACTCCACCTCGATCAGCACCGGCTGGCCCGTCGTCGTCGCGTTCCTCGGTCATCGGCATGTTGTAGAAGTCGTTCTCCCGGTACTCCTCCTGCTGCCAGCCGTCGTGGTTGAGGTACTGGCGGAAGTAGCCCCGCTGATAGGCGAGGCCGACGCCGACCAGCGGCAGGCCCAGGTCGCTGGCCGACTTCAGGTGATCGCCGGCCAGGATGCCCAGGCCGCCCGAGTAGATCGGCAGGCACTCGTGCAGGCCGAACTCGAGCGAGAAGTAGCCGATGCGGGCCTTCCTGTCGTCGGCGTGCTCGTGGTCGAACCAGGTTTCGAAGGTCAGATAGCGCTCCAGCTCGTCGCGCACCCGCTCGAGATTCGCGAGGAACGCCGTGTCGCGCAGCAGTTCGTCCACGCGCTCCGAAGTGAGGTTGCCGAGGAGGGCCACCGGATTGTGGGAGTGCTTTTCCCACAGGTCGGAGTCGACCCGGCGCAACAGCTGGATTGCCTCGGGACTCCAGGTCCACCAGACGTTGTGGGCGATCTGCAGCAGCGGCTGCAGCTTCACCGGCAGGCTCGGCGTGACCACGAAGCGTTTCACGATCGACATGCGGCACTCTCCATGACGGGGGAGCGAAGGCACGGTTCTGTCGTCCGGTTATCGGCGGGAGACGGCGCGGGTGTAGGGCCGGTCTCCGCAGCCTCGATCGCCAGCATAATCCCGGATCGTCTTCGGCTGCTATCAGAAGTGTGGCGCGGCGGCTCAGAACAGCCGCGGATCCACGATCCGGGGCTTTTCGCCCAGGGTATGGCCCTCGAGGCGCAGGAGTTGCCCCTTGAGGGAAAGACCGCCGCCGAACCCCACCAGATTGCCGCCGGCGCCGATCACGCGGTGGCACGGCACGACCACGGCGATCGGGTTGTCGCCGACGGCCTGACCCACGGCGCGCGCCGCGCCGGGGCGGTCGATGTCCACGGCCACCTGCCGATAGGTGCGCAGCCGGCCGTACGGTATGTTCAGCAGTTGACGCCAGACCTGCATCTGGAACAGGGTGCCGCGCAGGTCGAGGGCGAGATCGAAGCTTTGCCGCCGGCCGCAGAAATACTCGCCCAACTGGGCCGCCAGGGGGGCGAAGGCGGCTGGGTCCTCCACCGCCTCGATCTCCTCGCGCCGGTCCGGTGGGAGTGGTTTTCGGGAGGGGTGCGTTGTCGTCGGGAGCCGGTTCGCTGTCGGCCGGCGGCGTGGACTCCCCGGCGACCCGGCCGAACGAACGGGCGAGTGCGCGCGCGCGGAGGTGGTACTCGTGACGTTCGTGCATGAACGTCAGGCACAGCAACCCGCGCTCGCTGGCGGCGGCCAGCAGCGGGCCGATGACGGTCAGCAGCAGCGTGTGGCGCAGGACCATGGTTCTCCCCGCCCGCCGGGACGCGGGATCGAAGGACGGATTCTAGCAGATGCCGCCCGGCGCGCCTAGCGCGCGCCGGAGTCGCGGGGAGTAGTGGATGGACGACGCGCTGATCGAGGCGTCCGCCGCGCCGGCGCACCCGGCCTGGCGGATCGGGAATCTGCTGGACGTGCGGCCTGCCGCCTCGTTCGCGGCCGGACACGTGGCGGGCGCCTTCAGCCGGCCGTTGCCCGCCCCGCCCTGGAGCGAACAGGCGCTGGCGGTGGCGCTGCCCGCGGTGCTGCTGCCGTCGCGCCACGAGCCGCTGCTGATCCTGGCCGCCTCTGCCGCGGCGGCGCGGGCCGCGCGCGATTTTCTGCGGGCGCGCTGCCGGCTCACCGTGGACGCCTGCCTGTTCGACGCGGACGGACGCTGGCGCGGCTGCCGGCCGACGCGGTGACGACGGGACCCGGTGCGACCGGACTCTGGCGCCCGCCCCTCTTCCTGCGCGAGCAGGCGGCGCTGCTGCCGCCGCCCGCCGCCGGTCCGATCCTGGATCTCGGCGCCGGCAGCGGGCGGGCGAGCGTCTGGCTGGCGGCGCGCGGCTATACGGTCACGGCCATCGACCACCTGCCCGACGCGCTCGAACTCGCGCGGGAGCTGATCCGGGCGGAGGGGGTCGATCCGGCGCGCGTCACCCTGCTGGTCCGCGATCTGTGCGACCCGGACGCGGTGCCGCCCGGTCCCTGGGCGGCGGCGCTGGCGTTCCGCTACCTGGAGCGGTCCGCTGCTGCGCAGCCTGTCGGGGAAGCTGCGGCCGGGCGGGGTGGTGATGGTCCGCACCTTCCGGCGCGCGGGGGCGCGCACCGCCGCCATGCGGCAGCGATTCCTGCTGGCGCCCGGCGAACTGCCGCTCCTGTTTCCCGATCCGCCGTTCGAAACGCTCGTCTACCGGGAGGACGACGATCCCGACGGGCGCCCGGCGGCCGGTATCGTGGCGCGACTGCGGGGTTGAGCTCTCACGGCGCGGCTTTGTGCCGGACGGCGGCCGGGGCATGCACTATATTGACGCGCGGCGCACGGGACGGCGTCGCTTCCCCCGTTTCCGCCGGGAGGTTCGCGTGCAGATCGGCATCGTCGGGTTCCGCTATACGGGCAAGACCACGCTCTACAACGCCATCACCGGCGCCGCGGCGCCGGTGGGCCAGGGGGGCGTGGAGCCGCTGCGGGCGGTGGCGCCGGTGCCCGATCCCCGTCTCGACCTGCTGTCGGCCATGTTCCGGCCGCGTCGCACCGTCCCGGCCGCGGTGGAGTGGGTCGATGTGCCGGGACTCGCCGGCGAGGGGGCGGCCGGGGCACGCGAAGGGGTGCGCTTCCTGGAGCACGGGCGGCGCATGGACGCCCTCGTGCAGGTGGCGCGCTGTTTCGACGAGGGCCTCGGGCCGTACGCGCCGCTGACGGAGCTGGACGACCTGGCCACCGAGCTGGCGCTGGCCGATCTGCAGGTCGTGGAGAACCGGCTGGAGCGGATCGCCACCGACCGGCGCCGGGGCAACAAGCCGACCAGTCCGCTCGAGGCGGCGCTCCTGGAGCGCTTCCGCGCGCGGCTGGAGAAGGGGGAGCCGCTGCGGCTCGAGGCGATCTCCGCGGACGAGGCGCGCTCCGTGTCTGGCTTCGCATTCCTGACGCTCAAGCCGTTGATCGTCGTGCTGAACGGGCCCGAAACGGGGGTGGACCCCGCCCTCATCGTGCAGGCCCGGGCGCGCGGCGGCGAGGTCGTGGACCTCTGCGCGCGGCTCGAGGCGGAGATCGCGCAGCTGCCGCCCGCGGAGCAGGGTGAGTATCTGGCGGAGCTGGGGATCGCCGAACCGGCGCTGCCGCGCACGATCCGCGCCGCGTATCGCGCGCTCGGCGTGCACAGTTTCTTCACCGTCGGCGAGGACGAGTGCCGCGCCTGGACGGTGCGGCAGGGGGCCCTGGCGCCGGAGGCGGCGGGGGTCATCCACTCGGACCTGGAGCGCGGGTTCATCCGGGCCGAGGTCTGCGCCTGCGAGGATCTGCTGAAGGCCGGCGGACTGGCCGAGGCGAAACGGGCCAATCAGGTGCGCCTCGAGGGGAAGGGGTACGAGGTGCGCGACGGCGATGTCCTGAACATCCGGTTCAGCGTTTGAGCTCGCGCCACGGTCGGCGGGGAGGCACGGCATGCGGGTGACGCGCGACCGTCGCCGGCTGGCGGCGTGGGGCCTGGGGCTGGTCCTGCTGGTCGCTCTTCTGGGGGGGGCTGTGGCGCAGCCTCGATCGCTCCATTCTCACCCGGGTCCCGGTGCTCGACGAAGCCCACTACCTGCGTGAAGCGGCCGCCATCCAGGGGGGACGGCTGCTGCCGGACCAGCCGGCGGTGATGTCTCCACTCTATCCGTGGCTCGTGGCGGCGACCGGCAGCGGGCGCGAGCTCGACACGGAGGGGGTGCGGATCGGACCGCCGCCCCACGGCCTGCGCATCCTGCAGGCGGTGCTCTGGCTCGGCATCGTGGTGGCGCTGTACGTCGCGGCGCGCCGTCTGCTGCCGGGGCGCTGGGCCGGCGTGCCGCCGCTGCTGTTCGCGCTTTATCGCCCCGCCGCCGTCTTCGTCACCACTCCGCTGCTGGAGATCCCCCTGGCCTTCACGGTGACGCTCGCGCTCTGCCTGCTGCCGCGGCCGGCCTCGGCGACCCGGTCGGGCGGCGCCGAAGAATCGCCCGGAGCCTGGCGGGCGGCGCTCCTGGGGGCGCTGATCGGCGCGGCCACGCTCCTGAGGGGAGTGGCGGTGGTGCTGGTTGTGCCGGCGGCGCTGGCGCTGATCCCGCCCGCTTCCGCGCGGGGGCGGCGGCGTGTCTCCCGCCGGCCGCTGCTGGTGCTGGCGGGGACCCTGCTGGCCGTGCTCGCCCCGGCCATCATCAGCAACAGCGTGCTGTCCGGCCGGCTCGTCGGGCCGACGCTCAACGGCGGGCAGAATTTCTACATCGGACAGGGCAAGGACGCGAACGGCTTCTTCCGCACCTTTGCCGGGTTCGATTTCGAGCACGATCCGGCCGGCGTGGCGTTCCTGTCGGGGCGCACGGGGCGGCGGCTCACGGGTCCCGCGGAGGCCGACGCGCTCTGGCGCGAGGAGGCCCTGGCGTGGGCGCGGGACAATCCGGTCCGCTCGCTCGGCCTCTGGCTGAAGAAGGTCTGGCTGCACTTCGTCGGCGTGGAGATCGATCAGGTCACGCCGCTGGCGGCCTGGACGCGCGACGCCCCGCTCCTGCGGGGGCTGCCGGTGCCGTGGGCCGTGATCGCGGCCGGGGGGCTGGCCGGCCTCATGTTGCGGGGGCGGGAGCGGGCGTGGCGCCCATGGGCGCTGGCGATCGTCCTGTATGTGGCGGCGCAGAGTCTCTTCTTCGTCGTCTCCCGCTACCGCCTGGCGCTGGTGCCGGCGCTCTGTCTGTTCGCCGGGGGATGGGGGGCGGAGGTGGTGCGGCGCGGTGGCCGCGCCCGTCTGGCCGCCGCGGGGGTCGGACTGGCGGCGGTGTTGATCGTCTGGCCCTGGGGGCTGGGCACCGCACGCGACACCTGGCGGGCGACCGGTCTGGCGAACGAGGCGCGCCGCTGGGCCCGTTCCCCCACGGCGCCCGACCTTGCGCGGGCGGAGCGGCTCTATCGCGAGGCGGTGGAGGTGGATCCCACCCAGTCAATGGCCTGGCAGGGGCTGGCCCGGGTGTTGCTTGTGACGGGGCGCCAGGGCGAGGCCGAGAGCGTTCTGGCCGATGGCGCGCTGCGCGCGCTGCCCCCCGGCCTGCTGGACCGCGATCTGATCACCCTGCTGCTGCGGGACGGCCGGAGCGAAGCGGCGCTGCCCCGTCTGGTGCCGTACCTGCGCGACCGGCCGGACGACCGGGAGATGCAGCACGCTCTGATCGTGGCGCTGGAGCAGACCGGCCGTCCGGAGCAGGCGATCGAGGCGGCGCGGCGGTTCGTGGCGTCGGCGCCCGACGATCCGCAGGGCTATGTCGATCTGGGGGTGGTGCTGGCGCGCACCGGACGGCGGGACGAGGCGCGCGAGGTGTTCACCCGTGGTCTGCAGCGCCGGCCGTCCGATCCCAATCTGCGCCGCAATCTCGAGCTGCTCGGGTCATCTCCGGCGGCTCGGCCTCCGCGCTGAAGCCCGTGCTGCGGTCCACCCCCCGGATTCCGCGGCGACAGGGTGCGCAGGAAACCGTGCCTCCGGGCGTTGGGCTGAGCGGTGGGGATGCTCGCGGCCGACGCGCCGGAGCGGCAATCCGCAGACAATGCCAAGGAAAGGACCCAGCATGAACGGCAAGCAGGTTACGATGCGGGGCGCGGCGCTGGTCGCCCTCTGTCTGGTGCTCGGCCTGGCGGCCGCGGCCGCGGCCCAGCCCGGTCGCGGCCCCGGCGCCGGTCGCGGCGATGGCTCCGGCCGCGGCGAGCGGATGGGCAGACTCTGGGAACGGCTCGATCTCACGCCGGACCAGCGCGAACAGCTGGGCAAGCTGCGCGAAGCGGGTCGCGCCGAGGGGCTGGCCCTGCGCAAGGATCTGCTGCGGCTGCGTCACGAATTGCGCGGCGAGATGCTCAAGGACGCACCCGAGAGCAAGGTTGTGGAACAGTTCGCCGTTCGGATCGGCGAGGCGCAGGGAAAACTGCAGGCGCACCACCTGCGCCAGCGTCTTGCCATGCGCGGCCTGCTGACGCCGGAGCAGCGCGATCGTCTGTTGACGCTCGGTGCGTTGCGCGGACCGCGGGGTGACGGTTGCGGCGCGCGGGCCGGACACGGTGGCCGGCCGGGTCGCGCGGGGCGGCACTTCGGCGGCGCCGGTCACGGCCCGGGCCGCGGTGACATGCCCGGCTGCGCGGAGGGTCCGGGCGACGAGCCGTTCGCCGACTGTCCCCTGCACGGCGATGGCATCTGAGTCATGCCAGCGGCCCCGAACGCAGGTCTGTCCGGAGACCGCGAGCCGAACGCTCGCGGTCTCCGGTCTGCGCTCCGGCCGCGGGAGTCGGCGGATCCGGACGATGCCCTCATGGCGCGGGCCGCGGCCGGGCAGGAGAGCGCTTTCCGGGAGCTGGTCGAGCGCTGGGAACGGCCTGTCTTCGGATTCCTCTACCGGATGACCGGTTCGACGGAGGAGGCGCTCGACCTGCGGCAGGAGACCTTCCTGCGGGTGTACGCGCAGGCCGGGCGCTACCAGGGGGCCGGCCTGTTCCGCAGCTGGCTCTTCCGGATCGCCGGCAACCTGGCCCGCAGCGCCCTGCGGCGCCGGAGGGTGCTGAGCTGGGTCCGGTTCGACATGGTCCGGCACGACCGGGCCTCCGGGGGCGAGTCGGTGCAGGAGGCGCTTGAGCGACGGGAGCGTTCACGGCAGGTGCGGGCCGCGCTGGCGCGCCTGCCGGAACGCCAGCGGGCCGCGGTGGCGCTGCGGCAGGACGAAGGGCTGAGCTATCGCGAGATCGCGGCCGTGCTCGACACGACCGAGTCCGCCGTGGAATCGCTGCTGACGCGGGCCATTGCCGCCCTGCGGCGGGATCTCGCACGGGAGGAGTGAGCGGGATGGACGACAACCGGCACGAACTTCATGTCCTCGCGCGACTGCAGGCCTGGCGCGATGGCGAATTGCCTGTCGAGGCGGCCGAGGGCGTGCGCGCGCATCTCGCCGCCTGTCCCGACTGTGAGCGCGCCGCGCGGGAGCTGGAGATGGTCTGGGACGCCATCGCGGTCGCGCGGCCGCCAGCGGCGCCGCGTCCGGCCTGGCCCGGCCTGCGGGCGAGTTTCGCGGGACCGCGTCGCGCGTCGCTGCCGTGGGCGGCCGGTCTGGCCGCCGCCACGGCCGGCCTGCTGGTGGGGCTGCTGGTCGGGGAGCCCGGCCGTGCCGGAGCCCGAGTGGCGGCGGACAGCGACGACGGCGCGTCGGAGTGGGCCGGCACGCAGACGCTGGTCGTGGCGGGCGCCGCGACGACGCTCGATGGCATCTATCTTGACACGATCGCCGACGCCGACGCCGACGCCGACGAAGCGCCGGATGCGGCGGGAGGCGCGCCATGAAACGGGGCTGGCTGCTGCTGCTGATTCTCTCGCTCGGCCTCAACGTGGGGCTTTTCTTCCGCCCGTTGCTCGGCGGACCGCCGCCGCGGCCGCGATTCGTCGGCGCGTCCGGTGAACCGGGCGGCGCCCTGCCCGGCCACCCGCGCTGGGACCGTCTGGCTGAACGTCGGCTGGATCGCCTGGCCGGAAAGCTCGGTCTCGACCCGGTCCAGCGCGAGCATCTCGCGATGATCCGGCGCGCCGGCCTGGAGCCGATGGCGGGGCGTCGCGAGGCGGTGCACCGCGCGCGACAGGCGCTGCTGGCGGCCTATCGGGCCGATCCGACCGACACCGTGGCGGTGCGCACGCAATTGGCGGAACTGGGCGCGGCCCAGGCCCGCGTCGATTCGCTGGTGGCGGCGGTGATGCTGCGCGAGATCGCGGTCCTTACCCCGGCGCAGCGGGGAGCCTACCTGGAGGCCCTGCCGTGGGAGGGCGAGCATCCGCATGATGGGATGGGCCGCGGCGCGGCGCGAAGGGGGCGGAATTCCCGGTGAGTGGCGCCACGGTCCCGGCTGTCGGGGCCGGTTTCGCTTGACAGCGCAATGGACGGGACACTATCTATTACTGCAGGCGCTCCTGTTTGACGGGTGCAAAGGCTCCGCTGCCCGCCTGGCGCGATCTTCCGGAGTGCTGGTCAAAACCCCACCGATAGCAGGGTAACCCAGGCGATGTCTGCCATGCCGCTCATCCAGCGCGAGGAGGAATCCGCATGACTCGGATGCGTTCGCTGTGTCTGTCAGCGTTGCTGCTTATGATAGCTCTGGCCGGGTGCCGTTCGGCGCAGACCACCAGCGCAATCCTCTACATGGAAGAGCAGAAGTACGACAAGGCCGTGAAGGTCCTGCACGAGGCACTCGAGTACAACCCCGAGGAAGCGGACGCGTTCTACTTCCTGGGCGAAGCGCACAGCAAGCTGGCGGAAGTGGCCATTTCGGAGAACAAGTTCCCGGTAGCCCGGCAGAACTACGAGATGGCGTACGGATACTACAACAAGGCCCGCACCCTCCAGCCCGAGCAGTTCAAAGAGAACGTCGAGCTGGCGCTGCTGCACAACTACACGCTGCGCAACAATGATGCGAAAACCGAGTATGCGGGGCGTTTTTACGAGGCTGCGGAGGGCTTTTTCCAGTTGGCCTACGCCTCGCTGCCCGACTCCATTGCGCCGATCAAGAACATCGCGATCATGAAAATCAAACAGGCGAACGAGAACAACAACGACCCCGCCATCCTGGAGACGGCGCTCTCGCTGCTCGACGATGTGCTCAAGCAGCGTCCCGATGCCTACGATCTGCTCGCGGACAAGGCGAACGTGCTGGCCAAGCTCGGGCGCAGCGACGAAGCGGCCCGGATCTATGACGACCTGCTGCGGGAGCACGGCAACGACACGGCTCTCCTGATCGACATGACGAACCTCGCCGTGCAGGACGGCAAGCTCGAGCGGGCCGCGGACCTGTCGATCCGCCTGATCGACCTGCTGGAGAACGACGGCAATCCCGAGAATGATACGGAGCTCAAGAACCTGATGGTGCAGTCGGCCGGCTGGCTGGCGCAGAAGGACATCCACCGATATCCTGAGGCTCTCGATCTTTACAAACGCGCCCTTCAATTCGAGCTCGTGCCGGAGCAGGAGACGATGCTGGGGCAGCTCCTGGCGCACTATGACTTCGCTCTCTACCTCAAGCAGCAGGCGGCTGAAGCTGTTGATCCGGCGGCCAAAACGGAGCTGGAGAGCCAGGCCGGGGTCCAGTTCGGCGAGGGCGTGAACGTGGGGAACGCGGCCGTGGACGCCTTCTTTGACTGTGCCAACTGCTACCTCATTCTGGCCCGGTGTCAGTTCGAAATGGGCGACTACAAGGCGGGAGAGATCAGCACGTTGAAATTCAATGAGTTGCGGGCCGCCGGCAGCGGCGGTCAGTAACATCTGCCTCTGATCCGTGCCGAAAACGCGGCACAACAATTGCATTTGACGGCCGGCGGATGTCCGCGGGCAACCGCTCCCTGGAGAGCGGCGCGAACCTGGTCGAATCAGAGGGCGCTCACAACGCGCCCTCTTCCCGATAACAAGCTATCCCATCCCGGCCACCATTTTCCGCGCCTCGCGGCGAGGGAGTACCATGGACATCAAGGAGTTGCAGGAGAAGAACATCCACGAGCTGGTGGAAGTCGCCCGCGGGATGAACATCGAGGGCGTCAGCACCATGCGCAAGTCCGAGCTGATCTTCAAGATCCTTGAAGGCCAGACCGAGAAGAACGGACTTATCTACGCCGAGGGTGTCCTGCAGGTCCTGGCGGAGGGTTACGGCTTTCTCCGGTCGGCGAAGTACAATTATCTGCCAGGCCCGGACGATATCTACCTTTCCCCGTCGCAGATCAAGAAATTCGACCTCAAGACGGGCGACACCGTGGCCGGCCAGGTGCGGCCGCCGAAGGACAACGAGCGCTACTTCGCGCTCCTGAAGGTGGAAACGGTCAACTATCAGGATCCGGAAACGGCCAAGAAAGTCACGCTGTTCGACAACCTGACGCCGCTCTACCCCAACGAGATGATCAATCTCGAGACGAACGGCGAAGAGATCACCTCGCGCATCATCAACCTGATGGCCCCGATCGGGAAGGGACAGCGCGGGCTGATCGTGTCGCCTCCCCGGGCCGGCAAGACGGTGATCCTGCAGAAGATCGCGAACTCGATCTCACAGAACCACCCCGAGGTGCACCTCATCGTGCTGCTCATCGACGAGCGGCCCGAGGAGGTCACGGACATGGCGCGGTCGGTCAAGGGCGAGGTCATCAGCTCGACGTTCGACGAGCCGGCGGAGCGGCACGTGCAGGTCGCGAGCATGGTGCTGGCCAAGGCGCGCCGGCTGGTCGAGTGCGGGAAGGACGTGGTCATCCTGCTCGACTCGATCACCCGTCTCGCGCGCGCTCACAACACCGTGGTGCCGCACTCCGGCAAGATCCTCTCCGGCGGCGTCGACTCGAACGCGCTGCAGAAGCCGAAACGGTTCTTCGGCGCGGCGCGCAACATCGAGGAGGGCGGGTCGCTGACGATCATCGCCACGGCCCTGATCGAGACCGGCAGTCGCATGGACGAAGTGATCTTCGAGGAGTTCAAGGGGACCGGCAACATGGAGCTCGTGCTCGACCGGAAGATCGCCGACCGGCGCATCTACCCCGCCACGGACATCTTCAAGTCGGGCACGCGCAAGGAAGAACTGTTGCTCGACAAGAAGGACATCAACAAGATCTGGGTGCTGCGCAAGTACCTGAACGACTACAGCCCGGTCGAGGCGATGGAGTTCCTGCTGGACAAGCTGGGCAAGACGAAGAACAACGCCCAGTTCCTTGGCGCCATGAACACCTGATCCCGGTCCGGACGGGGTCGGGAAAATAGATCTTGCCCGGCGGCGATTCCCTGCTTTCTTTGGGGCGATCGCAACGCAGGCGAACGGACAGCGAAAGTTGCTGGAAATGAAGAAGGACGTTCATCCCAAGTATGTCGCCTGTGAAATCACCTGCCTCTGTGGCAACGTGATCCACACGCGGTCGTCATTGCCAAAAATCAACGTCGAGATCTGCTCGAGCTGTCACCCGTTCTTCACGGGCCAGCAGAAGATCGTCGATACGGCGGGCCGCGTGGAGCGCTTCCGCAGGCGCTACGCGGGGGCCGATTACGGCAAGAAGGCATGACCCGAGGCCCCGCGGCGCGGACCCGGTCCGCGCGACCGTGGGCGCCGTGACCGCTCGCGAGGGTGCCGGGCTGAGGCCTGTCGGCACCCTCTCTGTTTTCCCCCGCCTCGCCGGGCCGTTCCCCGCGGCGGCTGCGTGTGCGGCGCGTCGGGAGTTTGATCCGACGGGCGACCTCCCGAGAGCGATCCGATGCAGCTGAAATCAGCTCCCGCCTCCCCCGCTCCGTGCGACCCCCGCCAGCTGGATCTCGCCATCGGCGGACAGGCGGTGATCGAGGGGGTCATGATGCGCTCGCCGACCGCTGTGGCGACGGCCGTGCGCAACGCGGCCGGGCGGATCGTGGTGCGCAAGCGGCCGTTCCGCAGCATCGTGCGGCGCGTACCGGTGCTTGGCGTGCCGGTGCTGCGCGGGGGCGTGCACCTGGTGGAATCGCTGGCGATCGGGCTGGGCGCGCTCACCTTCGCCGCGGACCAGGCGGCCGACGACGGGCCGGTCGCGCAGGCGCGGCCGCGCAAGCCGGGCGAGACCCTGCTGATGTGGGGCACGCTGGTCCTGTCATTCGTGCTCGGGCTGGGGCTCTTCTTCTACCTGCCCCTGGTGCTGACGGGACTGCTCGGCATCGAGCACTCGCTCTGGTTCAATCTCGTGGACGGGCTGTTCCGCATCGTCATTTTCGTGGCTTACCTCTGGGGCATCTCCCGACTGCCCGACATGGCGCGGGTGTTCCAGTACCACGGCGCCGAGCACAAGACGATCCACGCTTTCGAGAACGGGCGCGAGCTCACGCCGGCGGGGGCGCGGCCGTTCACGACCCTCCACCCCCGTTGCGGCACGAGCTTCCTGTTTTTCGTCATGCTGATCTCGGTGGTGGTCTTCGTCTTTCTCGGTCGGCCGGATACCGTGGGGGCCCGCCTGCTGCGTTTGGCGTTCGTGCCCCTGATCAGCGGACTGGCCTACGAAGCGATCAAGTTGTCGGGTCGCTTCCGGGGCGCGCCGGCGCTGAAGCCGCTCATCTGGCCCGGCCTCATGCTGCAGCGCATCACCACCAATGAGCCGGATGACGCCCAGCTCGAGGTGGCGATGGCGGCCCTGCGCGCGGTGCTCGCGCCCGAGGAGGTCGATTTCCTGGAGACGACCCGGGAGGAGCCCGGCGAGGTCTCCGCGCCCCCCGCGAGCTCCGGACGGGAGGGGGCGCCGTGAGGGACATCATTGAGAATATGCAGATGCAGTCGCGTGAACTCGAAGGCCGTCTGGGCGATCCCGCAGTGCTCAAGGACCAGGCCCAGTACCGTGTGATGACCCGCGAGCACGCCCGCCTCAAGGGGATTCTCGCCATCGGGGAGCGCTGGCTGGCGCTGACCGGCCGGGTGCAGGAAGACCGCCAGGTGCTGCAGACCGAACGCGACCCCGAATTGATCCAGCTTGTCCGGGAGGAACTGCCCGACCTGGAGCGCGGTCTCGCGGAGGCGACGGCCGAACTGGAAGTGGCGCTGCTGCCGCACGACCCCATCGATGACCGCGACGTCATTCTCGAGGTGCGCGCCGGCACGGGCGGCGATGAAGCCGCCCTCTTCGCCGAAGAGATCGCGCGCATGTACGTGCGTCACGCGGAGCGGCGCGGCTGGAAAGTCGAACCGCTGGAGGGGACGCCCGGGCAGGCGGGGGGGATGAAGGAGGTCATCTACGCCGTGCGCGGCGAGGGGGTCTACGGCATCCTGCGCTGGGAGAGCGGCGTGCATCGCGTGCAGCGGGTGCCGTTGACCGAGAGCCAGGGGCGCATCCACACGTCGGCCGTCACCGTGGCCGTCCTGCCGGAGGCGGACGAGGTCGACGTGCAGATCCGGCCCGAGGAACTGCGCATCGACGTGTTCCGCGCGCGCGGGCCGGGCGGGCAGTCGGTCAACACCACCGATTCTGCCGTGCGGGTGACCCATCTTCCGACCGGCCTGGTCGTCAGCTGCCAGGACGAGAAGTCGCAGCACAAGAACAAGGCCAGGGCGATGCAGGTGCTGCGGGCCCGACTGCTGGAGAAGGCGATCAGCGAGCAGGAGGCGGCCATCGCGGCGGAACGGCGTTCGCTGGTCGGCAGCGGCGATCGCAGCGCGAAGATCCGCACCTACAACTTCCCGCAGGACCGGCTGACCGACCACCGGATCGGCTTGACCGTTCACAACCTCGAAGCGATCATGGCGGGAGAACTCGATTCGATCGTGGCGGCGATCCAGACCTACCGCCGCGATCAGGCCCTGCAGACCAGGCGCACCGGGAGCTGACCGGGGCCGCCCCGGCGGCGCTCCTTTTCCCGCGGTCCGGCGGTCCCGGTCCGCGGCCCGCCCCGTTCGCCAATGCCCGAAGCCCTCAAGAGCGTCCGCGATCTGATGCCGGCCGCCGCCGGCTGGCTGGAGGGGAGGGGTGTGTCCTCCGCCCGGCTGAATGCCGAACGCCTGCTCGGGCATGTGCTCGGGCTCTCGCGGCTCGAGCTGTACCTGCACCACGACCGGCCGCTGACCAGCGGTGAGCTGGAACGTTTCCGGGAGCTGCTGCGCCGGCGCGGCGCGGGCGAGCCGCTGCAGACCCTGATCGGCGAGCAGGAATTCTATTCGCGCCCGTTTCGCGTCGAGCCGGGAGTGTTCATTCCGCGTCCGGAAACGGAAGCGCTGGTCGAGCGGTGCGTGGCCCTGCTGACGGAGGGGACGAGCCGGTTGATCGCGCCGGTGGCGCTTGACCTGTGCTGCGGCAGCGGGGTGGTCGGCCTCTCCCTCGCCGCCGAGATCCCGGCCCTGAGCGTCTGGGCGACCGACATCAATCCGGCGGCGGTGCGGCTGACCGAGGCGAACGCGCAGCGGCTGGGGGTGGCGCCGCGTGTCGTCTGCCTGGCCGGTCACCTGGCCGATCCGCTGCCGGCGCGCCTGGCGGGGCAGATCGACCTGCTGGTCAGCAATCCGCCCTACGTCAGGCGGGACGAGATCGACAGCCTGCCGGTGGAGGTGTCGCGGCACGATCCGCGGGAGGCGCTCGACGGAGGACCGGACGGGCTGGGCTTCTACCGGGCCCTGGGCGCCCTGGGCCGGCGCTGGCTGCGGCCGGGGGGCTGGCTGGCGATGGAGATCGGGGCGGACCAGGACGCCGACGTGCGCGGGATTCTGGACCGCGGCGGCTGGGCGGAAACCGTGATGACGCGCGACCTCGCCGGACGCCCGCGCGTGGTGACGGCGCGGCGCGCGTCGGAGGAGGGCCCGCCGCCGGCGGAGGGCGATACGCCCGTTTCGGGAGGGTGAGCATGGACCGCTTCGTGATCGAGGGACCGACCCGGCTCGAGGGCGAGGTCAGGATCGGTGGGGCGAAGAACGCGGTGCTGCCGCTGATGGCCGCGGCGCTGCTTGCCCGTGGCGAATCGCTGATCGGGAACGTGCCCGACCTGCGCGACGTGCGCACGTTCATGCGCCTGCTCGAGATGCTCGGCGCGCGCTGCGAGCTGGCCGGCGACGCGCTGCGCATCGACACCTCGGCGGCCGACGGCGTGGAGGCTCCCTACGAGCTGGTCAAGACGATGCGCGCGAGCGTCTACGTGCTCGGGCCGCTGCTGGCGGCGCGCGGGCAGGCGCGGGTCTCGCTGCCGGGCGGATGCGCCTGGGGGCCGCGCCCGGTCAACCTGCACCTCGACGGCCTGCGCGCGCTGGGCGCGGAGCTGGACCTTGAAGGGGGTTACATCGTCGGCCGCGCGCCGGCCGGCCTGCGGGGCGGGCGCTTCCGGTTCGAGCCCTCCTCGGTCGGCGCGACCGCCAACGTGCTGATGGCGGCCGTCCTGGCCGACGGCACGAGCGAGCTGCTCAACTGCGCCTGCGAGCCGGAGGTGACCCTGCTGGCGGAGGCGTTGGCCGGGGCCGGAGCGTGCATCGAGGGGATCGGCACGCCGACGCTGGTCGTGCGCGGCGTTTCCGCGCTGGCGCCGCTGCGCCACCAGGTCATTCCCGACCGGATCGAGGCGGCGACCTTCATGGCGGCGGCCGCCGTCACGGGGGGGCGGATCACGCTCACGCACTGCCGGCCGGATCACCTCGACGCCTGCACCGCGGTGCTCAAGGCGATGGGCTGCGCGGTGACTTCCGCCGGCGCGGGCGCCCTGACCGTCGAGGCGGGCGAGCGTCCGCGGGCGGTGGAGGTCGTGACGCGTCCCTACCCCGGCTTCCCGACCGACATGCAGGCGCAGGTGATGATGGTGGCGACGCTCGCTGCCGGCACCAGCTTCATCACCGACACGATCTACCCCGATCGTTTCACGCACGTGGCGGAATTGCGGCGGCTCGGCGCCGACATCCGGCTCGACGGCGCCAGCGCGATCGTCTTCGGCGTGGATCGGCTGCAGGGGGCGCCGGTGATGGCCACGGACCTGCGGGCGTCGGCGGCGCTGATCCTGGCCGGGGTGGCGGCGCACGGCACGACGACCGTCGACCGGATCTACCACATCGACCGGGGCTACGAGCGGATCGAACAGAAGCTGGCGGCGCTCGGCGCCCGCATCCGGCGGGTGGCGGGATGAGCGCGCCGGCCCCCCGCCATCTCGTTCTGGGCACGGCCGGGCACGTCGATCACGGCAAGACGGCGCTCGTGAAGGCCCTCACCGGCGTCGACACGGACCGGCTGAAGGAGGAGCAGCTGCGCGGCATCAGCATCGAGCTGGGCTTCGCGGAACTGCGCCTGGGCGACGACATCGTGCTGGGGGTCGTCGACGTGCCGGGGCACGAGCGGTTCGTGCGGCAGATGGTGGCGGGCGCCGGGGGGGTCGACCTGGCCGTGCTCATCGTGGCGGCGGACGAAGGGGTGATGCCGCAGACGGTGGAGCACCTGGAGATCCTCGCCTCGCTCGGCGTGAAGGGCGGGGTGATCGTCCTCACCAAGGCCGACCTCGTGGACGAGGTGATCGCCGCGGTGGCGGCCGAGGAGGTGCGCGACCTGGCGCGCGGCACGTTCCTGGAGACCGCGCCGGCGGTGGCCGTGTCGAGCGTGACCGGCGCCGGGCTGGAGGAGCTGCGGCGCCTGCTGCGCGAGGAGGCGGAGCGGGTGCCGCCGCGCGCGCGGACCGGGCCGTTCCGCCTGCCGGTCGATCGCGTGTTCACGCTGCCGGGGGTGGGGGTCGTGGTGACCGGCACCTGCTGGAGCGGCGCGGTCGCGCCGGGCGATATCCTGGCCGCCGAGCCGGGCGGCCTGAAGGTGCGCGTGCGCGAGGTGCAGGCGCACGGCGCGGTGGTGCCCGAGGGCGGCTCCGGCCAGCGGCTGGCGCTGGCGCTGCACGGCGTCAAGAAGGAGGACCTGACGCGCGGCGACCAGATCGTCACTCCGCAGGCGGTGACGCCGGGCTCGCGGCTCGACGCCCGCGTGACGCTGGTGCCCCACTGGCGGGGCACGCTGCGCAATCGGCAGCGGTTGCACGTGCATCACGCCGGCCGCGAGGTGCTCGGCCGCGTGCTGCTGCTCGACAGCGACGAACTCGGCGGGGACGACACGTCCGTGCCGCGCGCGGGACTCGTCCAGCTCGTGCTGGAGGCGCCGCTCGTGGCTCTGCCGGACGATCGTTTCGTGCTGCGTTTCTATTCGCCGGTGACGACCGTGGCGGGCGGCCGGGTCCTGGGCGTCGACGCGCCCACCCGGCGCCGGCACGATCCCGGCGCGATCGACACGCTGGCGGTGCGTGAGCGGGGCGAGCCGGCGGCCGTCTTCCGGCAGGCGCTGCGCGACGCCGGCGCGGCCGGTCTGGCGCGCGAGGCGGTGGCGGCGCACGCCGGCGACGCCGAGGCTGTGGTCGTGGTCGATCGTCTCTACCACCGCGATGTGCTGGCTGACCTCGCGGCGCGCATCGCCGTTCTCGTGGCCGACTACAACCGGCGCTTCCCGCTGCGCCTGGGCATTCCGAAGGAGGAAGCGCGCCGGCGGGTCGACTTCCCCGGCGGGCGGGCCGAGTGGGTCGCCCTGTGCGAGGTGCTGGCGCCGCTGGGCGGCTGGGTGGTGGCGGGGGATCGCATCGCCCCGACCGCGGAGGGGCCGCCGCTGACGCCGGCCCTGGCCCGGGCCGCGATCCGGCGCGAGGAGGCGCTGCGCGCGTACGGTCTGCAGTGGCCCGGGCTGGATGGGTTCCGGGAGGCACTCGCGGCGGAAGCGGTGCCGGGGCTGTCCGAGGAGGAGTTCCTCAAACATCTCGTCGATCACGATCGTGCCGTGCAGGCGGGGTCCGACTACTATGTCGCGGCGCGGCCGTACGCGGACCTGATGGCGACGCTGCGGGCTCACTTCGGCGCCGAGCCGGAATTGACCTTTGCCCGGTTCCGGGAACTGAGCGGGTTGTCGCGCAAGCTGGGCATCCCCATGCTGGAGCACCTCGACCAGGTCGGGCTGACCGTCCGCATTGGCGACAACCGCCGCGCCGGGCCGGCCATGGACACGGAGAGTGAATGACGACAGACGCTCAGACCGGCGTGACCGCCCCCCGCCGCCCGACGCGGCAGGTGCGGGTCGGCGACGTGACGATCGGCGGCGGCGCCCCCGTGCGGGTGCAGTCGATGACCACCACCCGCACCGGCGATGCCGACGCCACGCTCGCGCAGATCCGCGAACTGGCCACGGCCGGCGCGGAGCTCGTGAGGGTCACGGTGAATGACGAAGCGGCGGCCGCCGCCCTGCCCCGCATCGTGGCCGAGGCGCGGCTGCCGCTGGTGGCCGACATCCACTTCCAGCACACGCTGGCGCTGGCGGCGTTGAAGGCCGGCATTGCCAAGCTGCGCATCAATCCCGGCAACATCGGCTCGGCCGACAAGGTGCGCGAGGTGGCTGCAGCGGCCGCCGACCGCGGCGTGCCGATCCGCATCGGCGTGAACCGCGGCAGCCTGCACGTCCGCTACCAGGATCTGGCGAAACGCGATCCCGCCGGCGCCCTGGTGCAGAGCGGTCTGGACGAGGTCGAGGCGCTGGCGGCGGTCGGCTTCCATGACGTCGTGGTCAGTGTCAAGAGCAGCGACTGCGGCGAGGTGATCGAGGCCTGCCGGCGATTCGCGCAGGCCTGTGATGCGCCGCTGCATCTCGGCGTGACGGAGGCCGGCACCCTGAGGGCGGGGACGGTGCGGTCGGTGGCGGCGCTGTCGGTCCTGCTCGCGGAGGGGATCGGCGACACCCTGCGCATTTCGCTTGCCGCGGATCCGGTCGAGGAGGTCATCGCGGCGTGGCACATGCTCGCCGCGCTCGGCCTGCGCCAGCGCTACGCGCGCGTGGTGGCCTGTCCCACCTGCGGCCGCGCCGAGGTGGACGTCATGGCCCTGGCCGCCCGCGTGGAGGAACTGGCGCGCGATCTCCCGGCCGACCGGGTGATCGCCGTCATGGGCTGCATCGTGAACGGTCCGGGCGAAGCGAAGGCGGCCGATTTGGGCATCGCCGCCGGTCGGAGCAAGGTTGCGATCTATCGTCACGGCCGGATCGTGCGCAACGTGGCCAGGGAGGATCTGGAGCAGGCGCTCAGCGAGGAGATCGAGCGTCTGCGCTAGTCCGTAGGCCGCGTCGCCCCGCAGGCAACTGCCTTTGTGGTCAAGTCTCTCTTCCCGCCGCCGATCCTGAGGTTCGATCAAAACGTCGCCGGCGCGGTCAATGGGGTCCGGGCGGTGCGGCGGAGTGGTCGCAAGGCGATGAACCAGTTGCTATCGCAGCTTTCCGATCAGGACTCCTTGTCCGTGCCCGTGGATGAAGCGCGCCCCCGCCGCGCCGCGGCCCGCCCGCTTGCCGGCCTGCGCCCAGGCGCCACGCCGGCGGCCGAGCGGCCCGAACCGCCAAGCGGCTTCGCCGCGAAGCTCGCCGCCATGCAGGAGCTGAATGGTCGCCTGACCTTCATGCGCGAGGCGGACAGCGTGTTCCAGGAGGTCATGACCGCCGCGTTGAGCATCCTCGGCTACGACATCTGCGCCGTGCTGATCCACGAACCGCGCGATCGCACGCTGCGCATCCGGGCCTGGCGGGGGTACGCCGATTCCGTCGAAGGAGTGGCCGTACCGCTCGACCGGGAGCTGGGGCTGTGCCGCCTGGCGTTCCATGAGGAGCGGCCGATCTACGCGCCCGACGTGCTTGCCGATCGCAACTACTTCCTTGCCGATCCGGAACTGCGCAGTGAGCTGGTGATTCCGATCCGCACGCGCAGCGGTCCGCTGGGCGTGTTCGATTTCGCGCAGCCGCCAGCTCGAGCGCCTTCGCCGACGAGGACGTCCGGCTCTGCTGCATGCTCGTCGACCAGATGGCGACCTGTCTCGAGAACATCCGGCTGTTCGACGAACTGGCGGCCACGCGCGACGCCATCATCCTCGGCATGGCGCGCCTGGCCGAGTCGCGCGACGGCGCCATGGCCGGCCACCTCGACCGGATCTGCGCCTACGCGCGGCTCCTGGCGGGCGAGCTCTCGCGCGACGAACGGTACGCCGGTCTCATCGACGACGAGTACGTCGAGACCCTCACCCGCTCGTCCGCGCTGCACGACATCGGCAAGGTGGGCATCCCCGACAGCATCCTGCTCAAGCCGGGCCGACTCACGCGGGACGAATTCGACGTCATGAAGACGCACGCCGGCATCGGGGGCGGCACGATCGAGGAGATGATCCAGCGCCACGGATCGCTCTTCATGCTGAAGATGGGGGCCGACATCGCCTGGTCGCACCACGAGCGCTGGGACGGCGGCGGCTATCCGCGCGGTCTCGCCGGGGAGGCCATTCCGCTGTCGGCGCGCATCGTCGCGATCTGCGACGTCTACGACGCTCTCACGTCGCAACGCATCTACAAGGCCGCCATCGCGCACGACAAGGCGAGCGGGATCGTGTTCGGCGACGCGGGCGCCCACTTCGACCCGCGGCTCGTGTTCATTTTCGCGCGCCTGACGTCCGAGTTCCAGCGCATCCACCACCGCCATCGTAACTGAGCGGCGCGGTCACGCCGGCTCGACCCCCTCCGGCACCCCGGGCGGGGCGAACAGCGTCTTCTCGCGCTGGCAGGTCGCCGTGCCGGGCAGGGAGCGGCGCGGTTTGCGCACATACTTGCGCAGGGTGTGGATCACCGGCACGAGCGCGCTGTGCCGCGCGCGACTGTGGAGGGCGGTCAGCGCGGCGGCCTTTTCGAGGACCTGGCGCGGCACCGTGTCGGGACGGCCGCCCGTGCGCAGCACCGCGTGGCTGCCCGTCACCCCCTGCGCGTGCAGCCAGATGTCGTCCGGCGCGGCCGTGCCGTGCGTGAGCAGGTCGTTCTCGACGTTGTCGCGCCCGACCCACAACTCCCAGCGCCCTTCGATCAGATAGCGGCGGAACGGTCGCGCCGGAACGGGCGCCTCGCGCGTGACGCCGCCGCCCGCCGTCGTGCGCAGGCCGAGCAGGGTGGCGTGCGCGCGGCGCCAGGCGAGGCAGGCCGCGATCATCCCGTCGGTCTGCGCCGTGGCCGCCGCCAGTTCCGCGCGCGCCGCGTCCAGGGCGACGGCGCGGAGGTCCGCTTCCGCGAGACGTTCGGCGATCAGCGCGCGGCCCCGCTCCGCCTTCCGGGCGCGGCGGAAGTACTCCTCCATGTTTCCCGCCGGCGAGCGCGCGGGATCCATCGGCACCGCGAGCGGGGGTCCGCCGGCGGGATCGGCCACCTCCACGCGGGAGACGCCGCGTGGCACGGTCGGCAGCGCGACGGCGAGCGCTTCGGCGGCGCGCCGCAGATCGTCGCCCCGCGCCGCCTCGGCCAGGTCGCGCGCCAGGTTCACGCGGAGGCGGTCGGTCGCTTCCGCGGCGGTCCGCAGGGCGCGGGCACTGCTGACCGCGAGGTCGGTGGCGAGCCGGTTCTCCAGCCGGAGTCGCGCGGCGGCGCGGAATTCCGCGCCGGCGGTGGCCGCGGGCGAGGTGGCGTTGCCGGTCGGGTTGGGCGCCATGACGTCGGCCGCGATGAGGTCGGGCGCCGTGACATGGCCCGCCGTGCCGACCGCCGGATCGGCCAGCAGCGCCAGCGTGGCGCCGGGGTAGAGCGCCCAGACGAGGCTCCCGGCGGCATCGACCAGCAGCAGGTTGCCGCGGCTGCCGTGGAGCTGGAGCACCACGCGCAGCGGTGCGCCTCCGCCACGCGGCGCGAAGACGAGGGCGACCGCCAGATCGGCAGGGAACGGGCGTGCGTCGAGCAGCCGGGCGCCGGCGAGGCGATCCGCCGGCGGACCGCGCCGCGTCTCGCCCAGCGCCTCGCGCAGCGCCGGATCGGGCGGCGCGTCTTCGTCGTACAGCAGCACCGCGCCGGGACGGGCGCACAGGAAGAGGTGGGCGGCCGACGCGCCGGGAGCGATCAGGGTGAGTCGCAGCCAGCCGGTCCCCGCGACGGCGCGCGCCACCGTCCGTCCCGAGAAATCGCGCCGCCAGGCGGCGAGCAGGGCTTGCAGGGCGTCCGGACGCCGCCAGGGCGGCAGGTCGATCACGATGCCCCCTAGAAGAACGTCAGGCCGGCGGTGACTTTCACGTCGGGGGCGTCTTCGAGGCCGACCTTGACCTCGGCGAAGAACCTGTGCCCGAGATTCAGCAGCTTCGAAACGCCGACGAGCGCGCTCAGGCCGACGTCGGTGCGGCTGTCGTCGAAACCGGCCGGCGCGTCCGGCGGGTCGAAGCTGACGATGAAGATACCGAGCCCTCCGCCGACGTAGGGGCGCCAGCCCCGCCAGTCACCGCGGTCGATGGTCCAGGCCAGCTCGCCGTTCAGGGCCCAGACGGTCTGGTCGTCACCAAGGCCCACCTCGACGCCGGGCAGGAACATCAGGCCGGGGCTGAGCTCGAGTACCTCGGCGTGCGCGCCGAGATGGATCTGATCGGGCCCGCTCGTGAAGCCGGCGCGGGCGCCGAAATTGGGCAGGGCGAGGGAGGGCGCGGCGACTGCAAGCAGGGCTGCGGCGGCGAACGCGGTCAGGCGCTTCATCAGGTCTCCTTGGCAGGGGTCGGTGCGGGGGGAGTGCTGATGGTAATCGCTGGCGGCTGCGCCGACAACCGCAGCCTGCGGGGCCATATCGCCCTTGCCGCTCCGTCGCTTGCGGCCTATGCTTGCGCGCCCCGGCCGCTTGGCCGGACGGGCCGCTCACAGCCGGGAAGGGGATCGCGCGTGCGCAGCATGACAGGTTTCGGCGCGGGGGAGGGGACGGTCGGCGGCGTGACCATCTCGGTCGAACTGCGCTCCGTCAACCACCGCTTCCTCGACGTGGCGCTCAAGCTGCCGAACTCCCTGGCGCCCTACGAGTTCGAAATCCGCAACCTGCTCCGGGAGCGCGTGGCGCGCGGCCGGGTCACCTGCTCCGCGCAGTTCCTCGGGGATCTGGCGGCCGGCGCGGCCGGTATCGACCAGGAGCGCCTGGAGCGGGGGCTGGCCCTGCTGCATCTGCTGGCCGACCGGGTGGAGCGCGAGACACGACGCCGGCCGACGCTCGAGCTGTCGCATGTGCTGGCCATTCCCGACCTGTTCGGCGGCGCCGAGGACGGGGTCGACCAGGAGGCGGTGCTCGGCGCGCTGCGCGCGGCCCTCGAGGCCGCCACAACCGCCCTGCAGGTCATGCGCGACCGGGAGGGGGCCGAGCTGGCGGCCGAGCTGGCCGGGCGCGCCGCCCGCCTGCGTTCGCAGCTGGCGGAGGTGGAGCGGCTCGCGCCGACCGTGGCGCGCGAAACACTCGACCGTCTGAACGCGCGCCTGACGCAGCTCGTCACCGACGGCATCGACCCGCAGCGCCTGGCCCAGGAGGCGGCCATCCTGGCCGATCGCGCCAGCATCGGCGAGGAGTGCGAGCGGCTCGCCAGCCATCTCGAGCAGTTCGAGCAGACGCTGGCCGAGACGGGGCCAGGTGGCCAAGCGGCTCAATTTCCTGCTGCAGGAGATGCACCGCGAGGTCAACACCATGGGGGCCAAGACCAGCCTGCTGACGCTCACGCAGCTCGTGATCGGGATGAAGGAAGAGATCGAGAACCTGCGCGAGCAGGTGCAGAACCTGGAGTAGAGGCCGATGCTGGTGCTGATCTCGGGGCCGTCCGGCGCCGGCAAGAGCACGTTCGTGCAGGCTCTGCTCGCCGCCGAGCCGGGGCTCAGCTTCTCGGTGTCCACGACGACCCGGCCGCCCCGCCGCGGTGAAACCGACGGCGTGCAGTACCACTTCGTGGACGACGCCGAATTCGACCGCCTCGTCGCCGCCGACGCCTTCGTGGAGTGGGCGGAGGTGCATCAGCGCCGCTACGGCACCCGCCGCGACCACATCCGGGCGATGCTCGACCGCGGTCTCACCCCGCTGCTCGACCTCGACGTGCAGGGGGGCGTGCGCGTGATCGATCTGTTCGGGCCGGAAGTGGCTGTCGGTGTTCGTCTTCCCGCCGTCCTGGGAGGCCCTCGAGGCGCGCCTGCGTTCCCGGGCCACCGACGATGATGCGGTCATCCGCACGCGGCTGGCCAACGCCCGCTGGGAGATCGGCTTCGCCGCGCGCTACGACTACTACATCGTGAACGACACGCTTGCCGACGCCCTCGCCCGCATGCGGGCCATCGTCACCGCGGAGCGCTGCCGCCGCGTCCGGCACGCCGCCCCCCCGCTGGCGGACGGCTGACGCCGGAGATCCGCGCCGGGACCGGCGGGCCGGAATTTCCGCAAGTCATTTATCCACAACAGAAAAGTCATGCCCCCCCCGCCGCACCGGACGCCGGGAGAGGGGTCACGGTTGAAAAGGCGGGAAACCGTGCTATATTAAACGGTTTGCGGAACGGATCGCCGGGCCGCCGCTGGCGGAGCGGCCCTCCGCTGTCCCGTACCCCTCTGTCCGAGGCGGGTAACCGATGACTTACATTCCGCGCCACCGGGTGACCGATCTGATTCCGAACAAGTTCGAAGCGATCAAGGTGGCGGCGCTCGAGGCGCGCCGGCTCAACGCACGGGCGCACAACCTCGGCCTGAGCCTGCCGGGCAAGATCACCAGCATCGCCATCCGGCGGCTGCTCGGCGGTCAGGTCCAGTACTACGATGAGAAGGAGCGCTGGGCCCAGCTCCAGCGGGAGCGCGAGGCGGCCAAGGCCGCGGAGGAGTAGGCGCGATGGCCGGCGGCCGTGTCCTGCTGCTCGTGACCGGCGGCATCGCCGCCTACAAGGCCTGTTCCCTGACCCGCCTGCTCGTGCAGGCGGGTTTTTCCGTCCGGGTCGGGATGACCGCCGCCGCCCGGCGCTTCGTCACCCCGATGACCTTCCAGGTCCTGTCGCAGCAGCCGGTGGCGACCGATCTCTGGGGTGACGGCGACACCGATCCTCTCGACCACATCGAACTGGTGCGGGCGGCCGACGTCGTCGTGGTGGCGCCGGCCACCGCGAACATCCTGGCGAAGGCGGCCCACGGCCTTGCCGACGACCTCGTGTCGACCCTGCTGCTCGCTTCGGATCGGCCGCTCCTGCTCGCCCCGGCGATGAACGACGTCATGTGGAGCCAGCCGGCGACGCAGGCGAATCTCGCCCTTCTGCGCGAACGCGGCGCCCGTGTGATCGAACCGGGGAGCGGCTTCCTGGCCTGCGGCACGGAGGCGGTCGGCCGGATGGCGGAGCCGGAGGAGATCGCGGCGGCGGTGTCGGCGCTGCTGGCGGCCCTGCCGTCGCGACCGGCGGCGGTCGCGGTCGCGGCCCCCGCGGCGGCCCCCGCGGTGGCGCGAGCCGCCCGGCCCGATCCCGCGTGGGCGGGGCGGCGCGTGGTCGTCACGGCCGGACCGACCTGGGAGCCGATCGACGCGGTGCGCTACATCGCGAACCGTTCGTCGGGCGTGTTCGGCTTCGCGGTGGCGGCGGAGGCGGCGGCGCGCGGCGCGGCGGTGACGCTGATCGCCGGGCCGACGACCCTGCCGATCCCGCCGACGGTGATCGGTTCCGTGCGCGTCGAGACCTGTGCGCAGATGGCGGTCGCGGTGCGCGACGCGCTCGCCGCCGGCGCCGACTGGCTCTTCATGGCCGCGGCCGTGGCCGATTTCGCTCCGGAGCAGGTGGAGGGCGGGAAACTGCCCAAGGAGAGCCTCGGCACCTCCTGGAATCTGGCCCTGCGCCGCACGGACGACATCCTCGGCGACGTGGTCGCGCCTGGCCGCGCGCCGGCGCTGCGGGTCGTCGGCTTCGCCCTCGAGACGGGCGACCTGCTCGCGCGCGCCGCGAAGAAACTGCGCGCCAAGGGGATGGACTTCATCGTGGCCAACGACCCGACCGCCCCCGGATCCGGATTCGGCGACGGCCAGCACCGGGTCTTCCTGCTCGGGCCGGACGGCCTCCTCTGGGACAGCGGCTCCCATACCAAGCGCGACCTCGCGCGCGGGCTGCTCGATCACCTCGGCGACGTGGCCGCGGATCGGGCATGAGTTCCCCGCCGACGACCTGGACCGCCTCGCCGCCGACCTTCGCCTGTACGTGCGCCAGCAGCGGGACACCGGCGTGGAGTGGTTCATCGATCCGGGCGCCGAAGAGGCTTCCGCGGCCGTTGCAGCGCCCGAACCGGCGGTGGCCCCTCCGGTGACCGTGAAGCCCGCGGCCGCGAGGCCGGAGAAACCGTCGCGGGCCGTTGCGCCCCCTGCGCCCGCAGCGCCGAAGGACGACCCCTCCGCCGCCGCCCGCGCCGTTTTCGTCAAAGACACGCTCGAACTGCTGGCTCGTCGCCGCGAGGCGATGCCGCCGGCCGACATCTTCAACGTCCCGGCGGCCGCTCCGGTCCGGCTCACGCCGGCACAGAAGAGCGAGGCGCTCGACGCGATCAACCGCGAAGTTGCGCCGTGCACGCAGTGCAAGCTGGCGCGCACCCGCACGCAGACCGTCTTCGGCACGGGCAGTCCCGACGCCGGCGTGGTGTTCGTGGGGGAGGCGCCGGGCCGCGAGGAGGACGAACGGGGCGAGCCGTTCGTCGGACGCGCGGGGCAGCTGCTCAACGACATCCTGAAGGCGATCGGGCTGCGGCGCGAAGACGTCTACATCTGCAATATCCTCAAGTGCCGCCCCCCGAGAACCGCGATCCGGAGGGGGACGAGGTCGAAGCGTGCGAGCCGTACCTGAAGCGGCAGCTCGAAATCATCGACCCGGCCGTGATCTGCTGTCTCGGCCGCCACGCCGCGCACACCCTGCTGCGCACCAACGCCACCCTCGGCGCACTGCGCGAACAAGCCCACTTCTACGGCAGCGTCCCGGTCATCGTGACCTACCACCCCGCCGCCCTCCTGCGCAACCCGCACTGGAAACGCCCTGCCTGGGACGACGTGCGCAAGCTGCGGGCGCTCTACGACGCCCTGCAGAAGGGAAGGTGAGCCGATGAGGTCGCGTCCGCTCCTGCCGGTGCTCCTCCTCGCGCTGCTGCTGTTGTCGCTCGCCGCCGGCTGCTCGGCGTATCGGGAGGTCCCGGCGGGCCGCTGGGGAGAGGTCGGCCCGCCCGGGGAGCCGTCCCGCGGGGCGAAGACCCCGCTCGCGCCGGGCGACCGCGTGCTGCTGCGGCTGCGCGACGGTTGCGCGTTCCAGGGGCGGCTGGCGCAGGCGGGGACGGACTCGCTCATCGTGATCGTGGCGCGCGAGCTGCCGCGGGCGGACTCCGAGTTTGGCGCGGCCGCGGAGCGGGCGCCCTGCCGTCAACTCGCGGACGGGGACTCCGTCACCGTCGCCATGGCCGACCTCGCCACGGTCGAGCGCCTCGAGGACAGGTCGATAGGGTCGTTCCTCATGGGTGCCGTGGGCATCTCCCTGTCGCTGACGATCCTCGCCTTCTGGGCGCTGAGCCACATGAACTGGGGCTCGAACTGACACCCGGCACGGAGAGATGCGCATGACCGCCACCCTGACCTTCCACGGCGCCGCCGGCACGGTGACCGGCTCGAAGTACCTGCTCGAGGTCGCCGGGCGGCGCATCCTCATCGACTGCGGGATGTTCCAGGGGCTGAAGGCGCTGCGCGAGCTCAACTGGAAAAAGCCGGCGTTCGAGCCGGCGTCGGTGGACCACCTGCTGCTGACGCACGTGCACATCGACCACGTCGGCTACCTGCCGCGCCTCGTGCGGGAGGGATACGCCGGGCCGGTGCACTGCACGCCGGCCAGCGCCGACCTGGCGCCGCTGATGCTGCTTGACGCCGCGAAGCTGCAGGAAGAGGACGCCGCGTACGCGAACCGGCGGGGCTTCAGCAAGCACGAGACGGCGCTGCCGCTGTTCGACGAGGCGGATGCGCGGCGGGCGCTGACGCTGCTGCACGCCGTGGACTACGGCGCCTGGCTCGACCTTGGCGGTGGCGCGCGGGCCCGCTTCCACAATGCCGGACATATCCTCGGTTCGGCCTCGGTGGAGGTGCGCTTCCCGCTAAACGGACGCGAGGCGGGTATCCTGTTCAGCGGCGACGTCGGGCGGTACGACGCGCCGCTGCACGTCGACCCGGAGGCGCGGCCGGTCAGCGACGCGCTCGTCATCGAATCCACGTACGGCGATCGCGAGCACGACCCCGAGTCGATGATCGACCAGATCCGGACGGCGTTCCGCGAGACCTTCGCGCGGCGCGGCACCGTGCTGATCCCGGCCTTCGCGCTCGGGCGCACGCAGCAGGTGGCGCTGATCCTGCGCGACCTGATGCGCTCCGGCGAACTGCCGAACGCGCCGATCCACGTGGACAGTCCGATGGCGGCCGAGGCGACGCGCATCTATGCGCGCCATCTGCACGACGGCAATCTCGACGAGGGGATCTCCGAGGACGGCACGCACCTGTTCCCGCGCAAGGTGAAGTTCCATCGCACGACCGACGAATCGAAGCACCTGAACGACCTGCCGGGTCCGCGCGTGATCATCTCGGCCAGCGGCATGCTCACCGGCGGACGCGTGCTGCATCACCTCGAACGCAAGGCGCCCGATCCCGACTGTCTGATCTGCCTGATGGGCTACCAGGCCGCCGGCACGCGCGGACGCGCGCTGCTCGAGGGGGCCGCCTCGGTGCGGCTGCACGGCCAGGACATTCCGGTGCGCGCGCGGGTGCTGGCGGTTCACGGGTTGTCGGGGCACGCCGGACGGAGCGAGCTGCTGCGCTGGGCGCGCACGGCCGCGGCGCCGCGCGTCGTCTTCGTCACGCACGGCGAGCCGGAGTCGGCGCGCGCGTTCGCGGGGGAGCTGCAGGCAGGCTGGGGCGTGACGCCGATCATGCCGGCGCTGGGCGATTCCGCCGATCTGGGGGCGCTCCTGGCGCGGTGAGGGCGGCCGGGGCGCGCGGGCGGGTGGCCCGTCGATGGTCTCCCCGGGTGCTTCCTTACAGAGACTGCTACACGTGCAAAAAGTGCGCGGACCGGTCGCGGGGGCGCGTCAGGGGCGTCGCGCGGTCAGCATGGCGAACTCGAACCGCTCACTCACGCCGGTGATCGGCGGGTGGAAGACCGGGCGCTCGAGACCGGCCGCGCGGCAGGCCGCCACCAGTTCGCGGTCGCGCCAGGCCCGCCCCGACTGGGCGTAGCGGGCCAGGGCGCCCGATTCAGCGTCGATCACCCAGTGGACGTTGATCTCCGACTGCTGCCGTTCGTCCCAGTGGTACTCCTGCAGCCAGAGGTGGGGGCGGTCGCTCAGCGGCGAACGGTCGCAGGCGCGCCATTCCTGCACGTCCTCCCGCGGGTACAGTTCGTACGGCTGGTACTCCAGCACGAACAGTCCGCCCGGCGACAGCAGCGACACCAGTTGCGCCAGGAAGCGGTGGGCCGTCTCGGGCGGGAAGGAGTGGAATTCGCCGAACCAGAAGGTGATTACCTCCACGGGGCCGATTTCCGCGAGCCGCGCGTCGTCGAGCCGCGTGAGGTCCGCTTCGAGGAAACGGCAGGCGAGCCCCTCGCGCGCGGCGACGGCGCGCGCCCAGGCGAGGGGCGCGGGCGCGAAGTCGAAGCCGGTCGCGGGGTGCCCCAGCCGCGCCAGTTCGTGGCAGTACAGGCCGGGGCCGCACGTCACGTCGAGGACGCGCGCCGTCGGCACCGCCGCGCCGGGCGTCTCGCGCATGCGCTCGCGCAGCCACGCCACATGCCGCGTGATCACCGCGCGCGAACGGCTGGCCATGTGCGTGGACTGGTCGAGGTGGATGCCGAGCATCCGCTCGCTGAAGGCGGGGTCGTGCCAGGGGATCTGCGCGCCGTCGCGCCACGGCACCGGGGGGTGGGGGGCGGCGGCGATGGTGGCGAGGGAGGCGCGCAGCTGGTCAGACGGCATGGCGGTTGTCCACAGGTTGCGCCTCGCGGGAGGCGGGGAGGGGCGGCCACTTAAGCCGCCAAAGCCGGCGCGTACCGGAAGTTGTCCACGGGATATCGTGGTTGTCCACCGACAGGGTCCGCTTGTCCACCGGATTGTCCCCCGGTTCGGGGGCGGTTGTCCACAGGTTGCGCACCTGTTGTCACCAGCTATTTTACGCGCCGGCGCGCTTCGCCGCCGCGGGCGCGCGGGTCGTGTGCTACATTCCGTCGGGCCGCGCCACTCCCGTTCCTCATCCCCCGCGAGGTCGCCGTGGATTCCTTCTCTGCCCCCGGCCGCCCGGGCGCCGCCGGCACCGGAAGCGCCGAACGGCTGCCGCCCCAGAACGGAGACGCCGAGCGCGCCATCCTCGGCGCCATCATGCTCGAGCGCGATGCCCTCGGCCTGGCGATCGAAAAGGTGTCGGCCGACGACTTCTACCGCAAGGAGCACCGGCTCATCTTCGCCGCGATGCGCGAGCTGTACGACCGCGATCAGGCCATCGACACCGTGACCGTGGCGGAGATCCTCCAGCGGCGCAACGATCTCGAGACGGTGGGCGGCACCGAGTATCTCGCCTACCTTCTCGCGACCGTCGCCACCGCCGCGAACGTGACCTACCACGCCGGCATCGTGCAGGAGAAAGCGATGCTGCGCGCGCTGATCAGCACCGCCACGGTCATCGCCAGCGAGGGGTACGAGGGGGCGGAGTCGGCCGCCACCATCCTCGATCGCGCGCAGTCGAACATCTACAAGATCGCCGAGAGCACGCGCAAGGGCGGCTTCGAGCTGGTCAAGTCGGTCGTGCCGCTCACCTTCCGCTCGATCGAGGAGGCGTTCCGCAACAAGAGCGACGTGACCGGCCTGCGCACCGGTTTCGCCGACTTCGACCGCCTGACCGCCGGGCTGCAGAAATCCGACCTGATCATCCTGGCGGCCCGCCCGTCGATGGGCAAGACCGCGCTCGCGCTGAATCTCGCCTACAACGCCGCGGTGAAGGAACAGGTGCCGGTGGCGGTTTTCAGCCTGGAGATGGCCAAGGAACAGCTCGTCATGCGCATGCTCTGCGCCAGCGGCGGCTTCAACAACCACGACATCCGGCGGGGCCAGATCCAGCCGCAGGACTGGCCGCGGCTGACCGCCGCCTGCGAACGCCTCGCCGCCGCGCCGATCTACATCGACGACACGAGCAGCCTGTCCGCGCTCGAGATGAAAGCCAAGGCGCGCCTGCTGAAGAAACAGGCGAACATCGGCCTGGTGGTGGTCGACTACCTTCAGCTGATGACCGGCCACGGCCGCAGTGAGAACCGCCAGCAGGAGATTTCCGACATCAGCCGCAACCTGAAGGCGCTCGCCAAGGATCTCGGCGTGCCGGTGCTGGCGCTGAGCCAGCTTTCGCGCGCCGTCGAGTCGCGCGGCGACAACAAGCCGAAACTTTCGGACCTGCGCGAGTCGGGCGCGATCGAGCAGGACGCCGACCTGGTCCTCTTCATCTACCGCGAGGAGATGTACAACCCCGAGGACGAATCGGTGCGCAATCTCGCCACCGTGATCATCGGCAAGCAGCGCAACGGCCCCACCGGCCAGTTCGACCTGATGTTCAACAAGAACTTCACCCGCTTCGACAACCTGCAGCGGCAACAGCAGCAGCAGAACTAGGCCGACCGTCCGGCCGGAGGCGCGCATGGCCCTCGACCTGATCGACCTCGACCAGCCCCTGCCCGGCCAGCGTGAATTCATCAGCTGCTGGCTGGAGCGGCGGCCGGGACTCACGTTCATCGTGGATCCGGGGCCGCGCTCCACCGCGCAGCAGCTCGTGGCGCAGTTGCGCGCGCGCGGCGTGACACGGCTCGACTGGATCCTCCTCACGCACATTCATCTCGATCACGCCGGCGGCACCGCCGAGGTGGCGGCGGCGTTTCCCGAGGCGAGAATCGTCTGCCACGAGAACGGACGCGGGCATCTGGTCGAGCCGGAGCGGTTGTGGGAGGGCTCGCGCGCGGTGCTCGGCGCCGCCGCCGAAGTCTACGGCGAGCCGTCATCAGTGCCGGCCGACCGCTTCGCCGCACGCGCGGAACTGACCGGCGAGTCGTTCGCCCGCGCCGGCATCACGATCATCCCGACCCCCGGCCACGCCCCCCACCACCTCTGCTTCCGCCACGACGCCACCCTGTTCGTCGGCGAGGCCGCCGGCACCTTCGCGGCGTTGCCCGATGGCGGGCGCTACCTGCGTCCGGCCACGCCGCCGCGGTTCTATCCCGCCGTGGCGCTGGATTCGCTCGACCGTCTGCTCGTGCTCAATCCGGTGCCGGCGCGCCTGGCGTTCGCCCACCACGGTCTGGCCAAAGGGCGGACGCGGGAGCTGCTCAACGACGCCCGACACCAGCTCGAACGCTGGCTGAATGTCCTGCGCCACGAGCGGCGGCGGGGGGAACAGTTGGGCGACGGCGACCCCGGCAGCCTGCTGGTGCGCGTGCAGGCGCATCTGCTCGCCGAAGATCCGCATTACGCGCGGTGGTCGGCGCTGCCGGAGGATATCCGCGGGCGGGAGTTGGCGTTCACGCGGCAATCGTTGACGGGGATGCTGGGATTTCTGGACGGGGATGCGGGGGCGTGAACAGCGATCCCCCCGCCATTCGTTAGGTGGTTTCGGTGATCTGAACCGCCTCGGGATTCTCAGAGTCTACGTCACATGAGCCTGCCATCAGACCCAAGGCATTCTGACTTCCGGGGTGGGCGCACGTTGGAGATCGTGCGCCGTGCAGTCACGGAGTTTCGCCACCACCCACTTGTTGATGCTCACTCCCGCTCGGGCGGCGCAGGTTGCCACGGCGCGGTGAACTTCCGGCGGCATCCGCAACAGCGTGTTGCCGGAGTAGGGGCGGTCGGGCTCCTGCCCCCGTTCCGCGCAGAAGGCGAGGTAGTCCTCGACGGAATTGGCGAACTCCTGCCGGAGCTGATCGATCGAGGTCGCCTGGAACGTGATGACGTCCCGCAGATTGATCACTTCGCCGTGGAGGATCCCGGCGTCGAGGTCGACCTCGACCCTTGCCAGGTACTCCTTGTATTGCAGCGTGGCGCTCATGGCTCAACTCCTGCCTCGATCAGGAACCGACGCAGCGATCCGATCGTGCCTTTGTCGGTCTCCTTCTCCGGATGAGGCCGGTGAAAGACGGCGGTGCGTTCTCCAAGCGCCACCCGGACACGGGATCCCCTGCCTGCGGTGACGGTCGCGCCGAGCGCGATCAGCAGCGATTCGATATTTCGCCATTCGATGTCCGGTCGATTGGGCTCCTCGAAGATGGCGGACAAGGTGGCGCGCTGCCGATGATTCATGCGCCATCCCAGTTGATCGACATCCGGGCAGAGGTCTTGATGGCTATGATATCACTATATGATATCATATGCAACACTAAGATTGTAAGACAAACTACAGCAGGCATTTGGATCACTTTCTCCGTGCCAGGATTCTCCCATATCCTTGCCGTATGCATCACCGTGATATCTGCACCAATCCTCCGCGCCGATGACCACCAGCAGTGAGACGGACGGCGTAGACGCCGGCGGCGACGGGACCGCCGGCGTCGTTGCGGCCGTCCCAGGTGGCGGTGTGCGGGCCGGCCGGCAGCGGGCGGGCGTCCAGCAGGCGGCGGACGCGGCGGCCGGCGAGGTCGTGGATGGTCAGCGTGACCGGGGCGGGTTTGCCGAGGGTGAAACGGATCGTGGTGGTGGCGACGGCGGGGTTGGGGGCGGCGGGGGCCAGGATCAGTACGGCGTCGGGGTGGGGGGCGTTGGCGGGGTCGCCGGGATCGGTGGGATCGTCGGGGTCGATGGCGATGACGGGATTGAAGTCGAGCCAGAGCGGGTTGGTGAAGGCGCGGTGGCCGGCGGCGTTGTCGGCGGTGGTCAGTTCGGCGCGCAGGGCGATGGGGCCGGTCAGGCCGCGGGACGTCAGCGGCACGGTGGCGGAGCCGGAGTAGGGCTGGCCGGTGAGGCGGGGGTCGCGGGTGTCGAGTTCGCGGGTGGCGGTCGGGGTGATGGCGAGGAGGCGGACCTGGGCGATGGGGCCGAACTCCGGCAGAGAGGCCCAGCGCAGCAGGAGCGGGGGGCAGGTGGCGGGGTTGACGCGGGAGGTGTCGCCGGGGTGGAGGTCGGAGGGGCCGTCGGGGGAGTTGTCGCGGTCGGTGTCGAGGGCGAGTTCGAGGAACGGGCCGTCGGTGACGAGCGAGTGGCCGTCGCGCAGGGCGGCGAGGAGGTCGGACGCCGGCGGGGCGTTGCCGGGGCCCCAGGGGCCCGGCACGCGCAGGACGGTCTGGACCTTGCCGAGGGCGTTGTCGTCGGCCCAGTCGTCGAGGGCGAGGTGGGTGGCGTAGTTGAAGTCGCCGTGGGCGTCGCTGCCGGCGGCGAGGAGCTGTCGGCGCGGCGGCCAGCCGGTCAGGCCGGCGCGCAGGAGGGCGTCGAAGCGCGCGAGGCCGGCCAGCAGTGGGGCGGGGTAGGGGTCCGTGGCCGGGAGGCCGGCGTCGAAGTCGGCCCAGGGGTCGTTTTCAGCGTTGGAGCGGACGAGGGTGCGGGTGTTGAACAGCTCCACGCCGCGGAAGACGTCGCACGAGAGGGCGGCGGCGAAGTCGCCGGCGCCCCAGACGGCGCCGTTCACGCCGAGGTCGACGTCGGCCCATTCGCTGGCGAGGTCGTCCCACGGATGGGCGGCGAAGGCGAAGCCGCCGGCGGCGGCGAGGGCGTCCAGCCCGACCGGCACGGTGGGGAAGACCGGGCGCTCGCCCGGGGCGCCGCTCAGCGGCGAGGCGATGTAGCCGGCGCCGAGGAACAGCGCGTGCAGGGTGCGACCCGACGTGGCGGGATCGACCGAGGCGAGGTTGATCTCCACCCCCCGCAGCAGGCGCAGGCCGGGGCCGTCCGCCGCCGCGATCTCCGCGGTGAGGCCGCCCCAGGTCGTGCCGTCGGCGGCGAACACGTCGCGCGTGAAGGTCTGCTCGCCGGCCGGCGTCTGCACGGTGTACTGCCACTCCCGGGTGACATAGGACCACGGGCCGTCAACCGTCTGGTCCAGGTCGCAGGAGTGGTCGGTGACGGTGACCCAGCGCAGGCCGCTCGCCGTCGCCGCGGCGCGCAAGGCCGGCAGCGGCGCGCCCCACTCGGCGATGTTGTTCGTGAACATGGAGTGGGCGTGGAGATCGCCGCCGTGCCAGCCGGACGGCCAGGGGAACGGGCCGTCGCCCACGCGCACGCGCAGGATGCGGGTGGCGGTCTCGTCCCACAACAGGTTGTCGCGGAAGCGGATCGACACCTCCAGGGTGATGACATCGCCCGCCCGGTAGCCGAGATTCGCCGGCGTGAGCGGGGTGCCGTCGGGCAGCGCCGGGTGACCCTCGGTGACCGTGGTGAGCCAGGCGCGGCAGTCGCGCTCGGCGGGGTCGTCGCCGATCCGCTCGTCGGCGCCGTCGTGCAGCCAGAGGGTGACGGCGGTGCCGCCGGTCAGGTCGCGGCAGCGCAGCCAGCGCAGCGCCGAGATTTCGTCCGCCTCGCAGTCCTTGAAGACGACCAGGAGCGGGATCGGCGTGGCCGCGTCGACCACCCGCCAGGGGGCGTCCATGATGAAGTCCTTGGCCCAGGTGTTCTGGTAGAGCGGGGCGACACGGGGCGGTGACGGCGGCGGAGCGGCGGGGATCGCCAGGGCGACGGCCGCCGCGGTCGCCAGACGCGTGGCGCGCGGGGCGCGGCGCCGGGCCTGCGGAGCGGCGGGGCGGGGCGGGGTCACGAAGCGGGACGGCATGGCGTCTCCTTGCGGGTCGAAGGAGGCCGCGCCCCCCGCAACAGCCGTGCCGGTCACTCCCGCCCCGGTGGACACCCCCGCGCCACCCGGTTATATTCGCCGCATCATGTCCACTCTGACCCAGACCATCGGCAAACGGTCCCTGGACGCCATGGCCGGCACCGGTCGTGGCTTTGCCCTGTTGCGCGACATCCTCCGCCAGGTTCCGACGATCTGGCGGATGCGTCGGGAGGTCCTGGCGCAGATGTACGTCGTGGCGATCGGCTCGCTGCCGCTGGTGCTGACGACGTCCATCTTCGTCGGCGCGGTGACGGCCGTGCAGGGCGTCTACCAGATGCAGGCCTACGTCCCGATGAAGTTCCTCGGCACGGTGATTTCCAAGTCGGTCTTCATCGAGCTCGGTCCGGTGATCACGGCGCTCGTGGTGGGGGGCCGGCTCTGCGCGAACTACGCCGCGGAGCTCGGCACGATGAAGGTCACCGAGCAGCTCGACGCCATGGAGATGCTGGCGGTCGACCCGGTGCGCTATCTGGCGATGCCGCGTTTCGTGGCGGCGGTGCTGATGCTGCCGGTGATCACGGTGTTCTCGGACGCGATCGCCGTCGTGGCCGCGTTCTTCGTCTCCGTGGCGACGCTGGACGTCACGAGCGGCACCTTCCGCGAGGGGCTGCTCATGTTCTTCAAGTCGTCCGACCTGCTGAGCGGCCTGATGAAATCGTTCTTCTTCGGCGGCATCATCGCGCTGTCGGGGATCTACTTCGGGTTCAACACGGAGGGGGGCGCCGAGGGGGTGGGCGAGGCGACCATGAAGGCGGTCGTGTCGAGCTGCCTGTCGATCCTCGTCGCCGACTACATGCTGGCCACGGTCCTTTTCCAGGTGATTTTCGAGACATGACGAACGCCGCCGCCACGCCGCCGCCGCCCGATTTCCGCCTGGCCGACCCGGCGGCGCACGTCGGCATTGCCATCCAGGGCGTTGCGAAGTCGTTTCGCGACAAGAAGGTGGTTGACGGCCTCGACTTCCTGATCCATCGCGGCGAGACCGTGGTCATCATCGGGCGCAGCGGCGAGGGGAAGTCGGTCCTGCTCAAGCTCATCGTCCGGCTGCTCGAACCGGACGCCGGTCGGATCTGGGTGGACGGCGCCGAGATCACGGGCGCCACGCGGCCGGAGTTGTTCGAACTGCGCAAGCGCTTCGGCATGCTGTTCCAGGGCGCCGCGCTGTTCGACTCGATGACCATCGCCGAGAACCTCGGCTTCGGCCTGAAGGAGCACACGGCGATGACCGCCGGCGAGATCCGCGACCGCGTGCGCGAGTGTCTCGAGATGGTAGGGCTGGTGGGCGTGGAGGCCAGGATTCCCTCGGAGCTGTCGGGCGGCATGCGCAAGCGCGCCGGGCTCGCCCGCGCGATCGCCATGAAGCCGCAGTACATCCTGTACGACGAGCCGACGACGGGGCTCGATCCGATCACGGGCGACGCCATCAACGACCTGATCCTCAAGCTCCAGCAGGAGTTGAAGCTGACCTCGATCGCGGTGACGCACGACATGGCGAGCGCCTTCAAGATCGGCGACCGCATCGCCATGCTCAGCCGCGGGCGGATCATCCATGCCGACACGGTCGACAATACCCGCCACACCGACCATCCGGCGGTGCGGCAGTTCATCGAAGGCAGCGCCCAGGGCCCCCTGGGGCTGTTCTGAGCCCTGACGCGCGGGCGCGGGCCCGCGACGGAGGCGGTCATGATGCAGCGCCGGAAAGAGATCCAGGTCGGAGTCTGCGTGCTGCTCTCCACCCTGGTGTTCGTGTTCGGATTGCTCTGGTTCAAGCAGTTCCGCTTCGCCGGGAGCATGGTGCGTTACCAGGTGGAGTTTCCCGCGGTGGACGGCCTGCAGGTGAGCGACCGGGTCCAGGTGCGCGGCATGCGCATGGGCAAGGTGATGGGCTTCGATATGGTGGGGGATGTGGTGCGGGTGACGGTGTTGCTGGACCGGACCATCACGCTGCGCGACGACGCGGAATTCCGCCTCGCCACGGTCGGCATCGTCGGTGAGAAGATCGTGGAGGTGTCGCCCGGCAAGGGGGGCGCCGTGAAGCCGGGGCATGTCTTCAAGGGCATCGCCGAGCCGTCGCTCACCGCGATGACCGCCACCGCCGGCGAGACGATGACCGGCCTCAACGACCTGATGGGCGATCTGCGCGTTCTGGTGCAGGAGCTGCAGCGGGAGGGACGTCTGGCCGGAACGGTCGACGCCGCCCGGTCAACGCTGCAGAACGTGGACGGCGCGCTGGGCGAGAACCGCCAGGACCTGCGGGTGCTCGTGCAGGAGCTGCGCACCTCGGCCACGGCCCTGCGCGAGGCGGTCACGGCGCCCGACAGCGGCGCGGCCGGTACGCTGGCCCGGGCGTCCCGCACGCTGGCGCATTCCGACTCGACGCTCGCCCTTGTCGAGCGCACCGCCGATTCCCTGCTCTCGCTCATGGCCCGGCTCGAGGCGGGCCAGGGGACGGCCGGCAAGCTGCTCACCGACGACCGCCTCTACGAGGAGACGACGCAGACACTGAGCGAGGTGCGCGAGCTCCTCAAGGACTTCCGGCGCAATCCCAAGCGTTATTTCCGTTTCAACGTGATCGACTTTTAACCCGCCGGCCGCGGCTCGCGGCGCGGGGCGGAGGAGGACCGGATGGACGCGAAGCAGAAGCGGATGCTCGACGCGGTGAAGACCGCTCTCATGACCGAGATCAAGGGTCAGCAGCTCTACTCGCACGCCGTGACCCAGACCCCCGATCCGGACGCGAAGGCGATGTTCGCCGCGCTCGCCCACGACGAAGAGGAGCACGTGGCGATTCTCAAGGCGCAGTACCGCAGCCTGATGGAGCACGGGCGGATGGACCTGTCGGTGGTGCATCCCGCCGAGGTTGACCACGGCGCGGCGCCGATCATCGACGACGTATTCCGCGCTTCGGTCAAACGCGGCACGTTCGAGATGGCGGTCATCGGCATCGGTTGCGATCTTGAGAACAAGGCGATCAGCTTCTATCGCGCCGGGGCGGAAAAGGCCGAAGATCCCGACCTGAAGAAGATCTTCGGCTGGCTCGCCGAGTGGGAAGTCGGTCACCTGAACCAGCTGATGGAGATCGAGAAGGTTATGCAGGACGCCTACTGGGCCGACCAGGGCTTTTCGCCGATGTAGGCGCGCGCCAGACGCGGAGAGAATAAACATGCGAAGCACCAGGTCTCTCCTGATGATGATCCTGCCGGCGTGGCTCGGACTGGCCGGCGGCGCGGGGGCCGCGACGGCAGGCGCTGCGGCGGATCTTGGGCCACGCCTCGAACGGGCGCTTGCCGATCCGGCGGCCTGTCCGCGCGACGGGCAGGGGCGGCTGGCGATCTGGGTGTTTTTCCGGGACAAAGGAGTGCGGGGCGAGGCGCTGGCGGCGGCGCTCGCGGAGGCGGAGGCTTCGCTCACGCCCCACGCGGCGTGGCGACGGGGGAAGATGCGGGCAACCGGCGCGGGTGTGGGCAGGCGAGGCGCCGACGGTAGTGTCCGCCTGGTGGATGTGGGCGACCTGCCGGTCGCGCCGCGCGGGCTCGAAGCGGTGTCGGCCACCGGCGCCGCGCCGCGCCGGGTCAGCCGCTGGCTGAACGCGGCCAGCTTCGACGCCACGCCGGACCAGGTGCGCCGCATCGCGGCGTTGCCGGCGGTGGCGCGCGTGGACCTGGTGGCGAAGTTCCGGCGCACGCCGCCGCCGCCGTCGGACGACGGGTGGCCGGCGAAGTCGGCGCCGGGTGCGGTGACGCCCGCCGGCGCCGCCATCATTGATACTGCCGCCTACGGCGCCAGCTTCGCCGCCCTTGCCCAGATCAACGTCCCGGCCGTCCATGCCGCCGGCTATACCGGCGCCGGCGTCATCATCGGGATGCTCGACACCGGCTTCAGGACGACCCACGAGGCGCTCGACCAGATCCCGGTGCTGGGGCGCTGGGACTTCGTCAACAACGATCCGGTGGTGCAGGACGAGCCGGGCGATCCGATCGGGGCGCAGAACCACGGCACCTACACGCTGTCCGCGCTGATGGGGCGCGAGCCGGGAGAGCTGGTCGGACCGGCGTACGACGCCGTCGTGGCGCTGGCGAAGACCGAGGACATCGCCGTCGAGGTGCCGGTCGAGGAGGACAACTGGGTCGCCGGGATCGAGTGGCTCGACACCTTCGGCGTGGACCTCGTTTCCAGTTCGCTCGGCTATTACGACTGGTACACCTTCGACGATCTCGACGGCGACACCGCCGTCACCACGCGCGCGGCCGATCTGGCGGCGGCCCGCGGCATCGTCGTCTGCGCGGCGGCCGGCAACGAGCGGGCCACCGCCTGGGGGCACATCCTCGCCCCCGCCGACGGCGATTCCGTGCTGGCGGTCGGCGCCGTGCGTCTCGACGGCACCATTGCGAGCTTCTCGTCGCCCGGCCCCACGGCCGACGGTCGCATCAAGCCGGACTTCTGCGCGCTGGGCGTGTCCGTGCCGGCGGCGTCGCCGAGCGTCGATACCGGGTATGTCGCGGTCTCGGGGACTTCGCTCTCCTGCCCGCTGGCCGCGGGGGTGGCGGCGCTGCTGCTGCAGCGCGCGCCCGGCCTGACGCCGTGGCAGGTCCGCGAGGCGCTGCGCGAGACCGCTTCGCGCGCGACGCTGCCCGACAACGATTTCGGCTGGGGGATCCTCGACGCGGCGGCCGCGCTCGAATATTACGGGCCGCACATCACGCATGTCGCGCTGGCCGACACCCTGCCGCCGGCGTTTGGCTATCCGGTCGGCTGTCGGATCGAAGACCGGTTGCCGCTCGACCCCCCGGCGCTGCAGCTGTTCTGGCGCGCCGACGCCGGCGCCTGGCAGGCGCTGACGCTGGCGCCCGCCGGCCCGGATTCGTTCTTCGCCGCGCTGCCGGCGGCCGTGGACGGCACGACGCTGGAGTACTATCTCGCCGCCGCCGACGCGGCCGGCATCGTCGCCCTGCATCCGGCGACCGGCGCCGCGGCGCCGCTGCGGGTCGTCGTCGCGGGCGCTCCGACCGGCGCCGACGATCTTCCCGCCGCGCGCACGGCTCTGCTGGCGGTCCTGCCCAACCCGTTCAATCCGCGCGCGGAGATCCGCTACATCCTGGCGCGAGCCGGCCGCGCCACGGTGCGGGTGCACGATGCGCGCGGCGCCGTCATCCGCACGCTGCTCGCCGCCGACCTGCCGGCCGGCGCGGGCGCCGTCGTCTGGGATGGCCGCGACGACGCCGGCAATCCCGTCGCCAGCGGCGTCTACGTCTGCCGGCTCGCGACGGACGGGTTCACGCACACGCGCCGGCTCACGCTCGTACGTTGAAAGCGGCGGCCCGCGCCGCCGCCTGCGCGGCGTCTCCTACCTGACCAGCGTCATGCGGCGCTGCCGCACCTCGTCGCCCGCCTGCAGACGATACAGGTACACGCCGCTGGCGGCGGCGCCTCCGCCGGCCGAACGGCCGTCCCACAGCACCGTATGCTCGCCCGCGGGCCGGACCTCGTCGACCAGCGTCCGCACCAGACGTCCGCGCAGGTCGAAAATGCGCAGGTTCACGTCGCTGTCGCGCGGCAGCGCGTACCGGATGGTCGTGGCGGGATTGAAGGGATTAGGCGTGTTCTGGGCGAGCGCGACCACGCGGGCGGCCGGACCGTCCGGCACGTCGGTGGGGCTGCCGACCTGGATCTCCAGGTTGTCGACGATCCAGCCCCAGCCGTTCACCGAGGAGTCGGCGTAGAGTCGCAGGCGCAGCAGGATCGTCTCGTTCCAGACGAAGACGTTTTGCAGGTCGAACACGTGAGGGCGCAGCAGGGCGGTGCTGCCGGGGGTGTTGCTGTACCAGGCGCTTTCCCAGGCCGGATCGCGCCGGCAGTCGTAGCCCGGCTCGATCGGCAGCCAGGTCACGCCGTCGCGGCTTCCCTCCAGGATGACGTAGTCCCAGAAGCTGGTGTCGCCGAACACCGTGCCCGGGTCGCCCGGCTCGACCAGCGCGACCTCGTCGAACGAAACGTAAGCGTTGCTCTGCGCCACCCGGATCGGGACCGTGAGCAGACAGGTGGACGTGACGTTGTCGGGATAGTCGTGGGCGGAGTTGATCGCGCTGCCGGTGAACCTGGCGGTTCCTTCGATCGTGAAGCCGCTGCCCGCGAAGTCGGCGGTGGGCGTTTCGAAGTCGTTCGCGTAGGCGAATACGGGCGTCTGCAGCGCGTAGACGGCGAGCGTGCGGGTGACCGAATCGTACGCAATGCCGCCCCGGTGACCGCGCGCGAACACGCTCTTCGTGCCGGCCGCGAGCACGGGCGCCTGCACGAAAGCGTCCTGCTGGAAGGTGTTGGCCGGCAGGACGGTCAGTGGGGCGCCGTCCACGAAGACCGTCGTCGAGTCGTATTCCGAGCGCAGGTTGAGGTCGATGCTCAGCTGGCCGTCAGGGCCCTGGTAGAGGTTGTCGATCAGCGGCCGGAAGGTCTGGCCCGCCACCAGCGACGGCATCTTCACGCTCCAGATGCCGCGGCCGTGCGTGCCGACGATCACTTCGTCTTCGACCTCGGTCAGGTCCCAGATCCCCACCGCGGGCAGTCCGTTGTCGGCGAGTGCCCAGGAGGCGCCGCCATCGAGAGATTCGACCAGGCCGATCTCGGTGCCGGCCCACAGGTGGTTCGGGTTGTCCGAGAACACGAGCAGGTCGTAGACGGCGACGTCGGGGAAGCCGTTGGTGCTCGGGCTGCCGCCGGCGAAGCCGGTGAGGTCGGTCCAGGTGGCGCCGGCGTCGGTGGTCCGCAGGATCTTGGGGCGGCCGGCGAAGCTGAACAGCACGTAGGCGGTGGCGGGGTCGGTGGGATGGGTGGCCAGGCCGGAGATGCCGCCCATGGTCACGGCGCTGTAGCTGGGGACGGGGGCGAAAGTGACGCCGCCGTTGGTCGAGAGGTGGATCTTGACGGTGGCGTCCATGCGCGAACCGCCCCAGACGATGGTGGGGTCGGCGCGGGAGATTTTCACGTCGTGGAAGCTGCTGACCGCGCCCCAGGTGGTCGACGAGATGGCGGAGAGGACCCAGCTGCCGCCGAAGTCCGTCGAGCGCCAGACGCCGTCGCGGCCGACGGCGCAGAGCAGCTCGGGAGCCAGACGGCTCTTGGCGATCTTGGTGACGAACGGCGCGCGGGCCGAACCGAGGTCGAGCAGGCCGCTCGTGGCGCCGTTCCAGGTGGCGCCGCCGTCGAGCGAGCGCTGCAGCCCGTTGTACTGGTAGCCGCCGATCATCTTCAGCGGGTCGTCGAAGTGCCACGACGTTTCGTAACCGTCGCCGCCGATGGCAAAGGTCCATGGCGTCAGCGCGTCGGATCCGGGCGGCGAGAACCAGGTGCCGTTGTCCTGCATGCCGCCGAAATAGGCGCTGGCGCCGGGGCGCTTGTCGATCCCGTAGAACTGCGTGGTGGTCATACCGTCGATCGGCGCGCTCCAGCCGGAGGCGGAGGCAGACGACAGGCCAACGCCGCCGTCGTTCGTGTTGAGCAGACGCCAGGCGCCGTCGCCGTCCTGCAGGACCACGAGGCCGTGGTGATCCACGTGCACGGGTCCGGTGGTGAGCAGGCTCGACGTGCGGCTGGTGCCGCTGAGGGTGATCTGCCAGAGCTGGATCCCGCCCACATAGACGATGCTGGTGTTCGTCGGGTGGCAGACAATCGTGTTGTCGTACCAGCCCTGGGCGCCGAGCCAGTTCGGCTCGGTCCCGCTCTCGAAGGTTTCCGACCAGGTGGCGCCGCCGTTGGTCGAGATCCAGAGCTCGGCGTGGCTGGCTCCCTCCGCCGAGGCGTACAGGCGGTTGTGGTCGATCGGCGAGATCGCCAGCTCGAACCGGCCCGTGAAGCTGACGATGCCGGTGTTGGCCCAGGCCCAGGTGGCGCCGGCGTTGGTGGACTTGAGAATGCCTGCTTCATCGACGGTGGCGTAGAGTACGTTGAAGTCGGTCGGGTCGGCCACGATCTGCAGGATTTTCTTCGCCGTCCCGGAAGTGCCGAGGTCGGTGACCGCGTACACCTCCAGTCCAGCTGGCGCCGCCGTCGGTCGATTTGTAGATGCTCGAGCGCTGGAGGACCGAGGCCTTGTAGCGGCCCACGGTCGTCGCGGCCAGCACGATGTCCGCGTTGGCGGGGTCGATCACCAGGCGCGCGACATTGTTGAAGGCCGGGTCGTCGACGGTCGCCGCCAGGTGGGTCCAGGTCAGGCCGCGGTCAGTGGTCTTGAGGATCCCGTTGCCGTTGATGGTGTCGATATTGAAGAAACTCTCGCCCGTGCCGACGTACATCACGTCGTGGTTGCTCGCGGCCATGGCCAGCGACTGGCACGACAGGACCGGGAATCCGTCGGTGAGCGGCGCCCAGGTGGCGCCGGCGTCGTCGGTCTTCCAGACGCCGCCGCCCGCGGTGCCGATGTACCAGGTGCGGTTCGTCGGGTCGTCGGGATCGACAACGATCGCGCGGGCGCGGCCGGCCACGTTGCCCGGTCCGCGGCTCTCCCAGGCCAGCGGCGTGCCGAGCGCCTTCTGCGCCTGGCGCGCCACGCGCAGCTCGCGCACCCGGTAGCCGGCGTCATACTCCGACTCCAGGCGGTCGGCCGGGATCCGCATCTCGTTCAGCAGGCGGGCGAACTGGTCCGGCTCGTCGAAGGCCGGCTTTCCGGCGCGCTGGCGCTCGAGCCGGTCGATCCGGCGCTCAATCTTGAAACGCTCCGCGCTGCCGGGCCGGGCATGCTCGCGCCAGCGTTCGAGGCGGGCCAGATCGCGGGCGCCGGGGTCGGCCGTGGCGTCGCTGCCGAGGCCGACCAGGCGGGGGAGCTGCAGCGCCAGCAGCCCGAAACAGGCCACGATCAGGACGCGGGGCAGGATGCGCCCTGTGCCGCCGAAATTGTGTTTTCTCATCTGAGCCCGCCTTTTTGATCTTATGGCATACAAGAGGCCGACCGCGGCAGCATGGAAACAGGAGGATCAAGCATCGCGATTACCAAGCATAACAAGAAATGACCCTGGGTGGCAACACGCCGCGGGCGCTGCCGCCCCGCCCTTTGACCCCGCGGCCCTCAACGCGTAAGCTGGCGTGGCACGTCGGCTGCTCGGCCGGCGGCCGGCCCGACGCGGCGATCTCCCTCCCGGAAAGCGAGCGCTGCATGGCGCGCGATTCGACGAAATTCCTCTGTCAGAGCTGTGGCCACGAGGAGGTCCGCTGGATGGGGCGCTGCCCCGGGTGCGGAGAATGGAATTCGTTCACCGAGGTCAAGATCCCCGGCGCCGCGGGGGGGGGCGAAGGGAAAGGAGCGCGCGGCTATGGCTCGCACCGCGCCGCCGGCCGTCCCGCCCAGGGCGCCGCCGGCGAGGGGGTCGGCCAGCCCGGTTTCGCGCCGAGCCGCGGCGAGGGGCCGTTGCGCGCGGTGCCGCTGGCCGAGATTTCGTCGGCGCAGGCGAAGCGCCTGGCGGTCGAGCCGGAGGAGGTTTCCCGGGTACTTGGCGGCGGGCTGGTCGAGGGGTCGGTGGTGTTGCTGGGCGGGGAGCCGGGCGTGGGCAAGTCGACGCTGCTGACCGGGCTCGCCCTGCGCTGGGTGCGCGCCGGCGTGCGGGTCCTGTACATCGCCGGCGAGGAGTCGCCGGCGCAGATCCGCATGCGGGGGGAGCGGCTCGGGTTCGACAGCAAACGCGAGCCGGGATTCCTCATTCTTGACGACGTGCAGCTCGAACGTCTGTTGTACGCCCTCTACGACGATCGTGCCGCCCACCCCGACACGCCGTGCGTGGTGATCGCCGATTCGGTGCAGACGCTGCACAGCGAGGCGATCGACGGCTGGCCCGGCAGCGTCAGCCAGATCCGCTATTGCGGCGGCGTGCTGGCCGATTTCGCGCGGCAGACCGGCTGTCCGGTGTTCCTGCTCGGGCACGTGACCAAGTCGGGCGAGCTGGCGGGGCCGAAGCTGCTCGAACACATGGTCGACACCGTGCTCTATTTCGAAGGGTCGGAGGGGGGCGCCGTGCGCATGGTGCGCGCGTTCAAGAACCGCTTCGGCGCCACCGGCGAGCTGGCCATCCTCGAGATGCGCGGCGACGGCCTGCAGCCGGTCGACGAGGCCGGGGCGCTGTTCCTGAGCGGGCGGCGCGGCGTGGAGCCGGGCGCGGCGGTGTGCGCCGTGCGCAACGGATCGCGCATCTTCCTGGTCGAGGTGCAGGCGCTGGTGTCGCCCACGCGTTACGGCACCCCGCAGCGGGTGGTGCAGGGGGTGGACTCGAAGCGGGTCGCTCTGCTGGCCGCCATCCTCGAGAAGCGGGCCGGTATGGATATCGCCGGCTGCGACATCTTCGTGAAGGTGGCGGGCGGCGCGCGGCTCGACGACCCGGCCGCCGATCTGGCGATCCTGGCGGCGCTCGCCTCGTCGCTGCGCGAGGTGCCGGTCCCGGTCGACACGCTCGTGCTTGGCGAGGTGGGACTGACCGGCGAACTGCGCGACGTGTCGGACCGCGCCAGCCGCCTGCGCGAGGCGTCGCGGCACGGGTTCACCCGCGTGGTGACGGCGCGGGCCAAGCGGCACCGCAACCGGGAAGAGGGGCTGACCATCGACGCGGCGGTCAGCGTGGAGGAGGCGGTGGTCCTGGCCCTGGCGCCGACGCGCGCGGCGCCGGCGCCGACGCCGGTCAAGCCCGCCGCCCCGCGGGAGGGATGAGCCGATGGTCGCGCCCCACGTGCGTCCGCTGCACCTGCTGGTGATGGCCGGCGGCCTCGGCGCGCGCGCCCGCCGCGCCGACGCCGAGCCGCCCAAACAGTTCCGGCAGGTGAACGGGGCCTCGCTCATGCTGTGGGGAATCCGCGAACTGGTCGAGGCGCCCGGCGTGGTGACCGTGACGGTGGCCGTGCCCGGGTCGTGGCTGGCGATCGTCCGCGGCGAGCTGGCGGCGGCGCTGCTTCCGTGCGCCTGGCAGGTGACCCCGGGCGGCGAGACGCGCACCGGCTCGACCTGGTGCGCGCTCGAGGCGCTGCTCGCGGGCCGTCCCGTCGGCGACGCGACCTGATCGCGGTGCACGACGCGGCGCGCCCGTTCGCCTCGCGCCATCTGCTCACGCGGGTGGCGGCCGCGGCGGGGGAGCACGGCGCCGCGGTGCCGGGCGTGGCGGTGGCGGACACGATCGTGGAGATCGTCCCGTCCGCCGACGCGCAGCCGGTCGCGCGCTACCTCGAACGCGGCGCGCTGCGCGCCCTGCAGACGCCGCAGGTCTTCCGGGGGGGGCTCCTCCTCGCCGCGCATCGTTGGGCGCGCGAACGGGGCCTCGATTTCACCGACGACGGCGGGCTGCTGGCGGCGAGGGGGTGCGCGCCGGTCGTCGTCAGTGGGGAGCCGGAGAACTGGAAAGTCACCACCGACGCGGATCTCGCGCGGGCCGAAGCGCTCCTGCGCGCGCGGGGCGGGCGGGAGTGACGGGGCGCGGCGACGACAGCGCCGCGGGCCTGCCGGCGTCGCGGCGGCGCCGGGAGTGCGCCCTCGCCGCGGCCCTGATCGTGCTCGCGACGCTCGCCGTCTACGCCGGCAGCCTGCGCGGTCCGTTCGTTTTCGATGATCCCGCCTCGATCGTCGACAACCCCACGATCCGCGACCTGCGCCGGCTCGGCACGGTCCTCTCGCCTCCGGGCGGGATGCTCGCCGTCGAGGGGCGCCCCGTCGTCAACCTGAGTCTTGCCGTCAACTGGGCCCTGGGACGCGAGGCGGTTCCTGGGTATCACCTGTTCAACGTCGCGCTGCACGCGTTGACGGCGCTGGCCCTGTTCGGTCTCGTGCGCCGCACGCTGCTGCTGCCGGCGACCGCGGCGCGGTTCGGCGACTCCGCCACGGGGCTCGCCGCCGTCGTGGCGATCCTCTGGGCGGTCCACCCGCTGCAGACGGAAACGGTCAACGTCATCGTCCACCGCGGCGAGGGGCTGATGGCGCTGTGCTACCTCGGCACGCTCTACGCGGTGGTCCGCTCCGTGACGTCGGCGCACCCGGGGCGCTGGCACGCGGCGGCCGTCGTCGCGTGCGCGACGGGAGCGGGGTGCAAGGAGGTCATCGTCACGGCGCCGCTGGTGGTGCTGCTCTACGACCGGGTCTTTCTCGCCTCGTCGTGGCGCGAGATCGCGCGTCGTCGCCGGTGGCTGTACGCGGGCCTGCTGGCGAGCTGGGCGCTGCTGGCCCTGCTTGTGAGCGGCTTCTACGAGCCGGGCGGCACCGGAGGAATGGCGCAGCGGCTCGGGCCATGGCAGTACCTGCTGCTGCAGCCCCGCAATGTCCTGCGCTACCTCGGGTTGAGTTTCTGGCCGCACCCGCTGGTGCTCGACTATGGGATGGAGTCGCCCGGGCCGGTCGTGACGGTTCTGCCGGCCGCGCTCGCGGTGGCGGTGCTGCTGGGCGCGACGGTGGGGGCGTTGCGCCGCGCGCCGCGGGTCGGATTCCTCGGGGCCGCCTTCTTTCTCGTCCTCGCTCCCACGACGACCATTCTGCCGCTGGCCACCCAGACCACGGCCGAGAAGCGGATGTACCTGCCGCTCGCCGCGGTGTTGACGCTGATTGTCCTGGGGGGGCGCGCGGCCTGGAGGCGCCCGGGTTCCGGCCGCGGGGCAGGGTGGCCGCGCCGGGCGTCGCTCGTGGCGGCGGCGCTGGCGATCGCGGTGCTCGGCGGCCTGACCGTCCGGCGCAACCACGACTACCGCAGCGGCGTGGCGATCTGGTCCGACACGGTGGAGAAACGGCCGGGCATCGCCCGGGCGCACTACAACCTCGGACGGGAACTGGCCCTGCGGCGCGACGCGGCCGGTGCGCTCGCGCAGTTCGACCGGGCGCTCGAACTCGACCCCGGCCAGCCCGATACCCATCGGATCCGCGCCTTCGCCCGCTTCGCCCTGGGCCGCTACGCGGGGGCGCGGGAGGATGCCGCGGCGTGCCAGCGTCTCGGCGGGGAGATGCCGGCCGAGTTCCTCGACGCGCTGCGGCGCGCGCCGGGGGCCGCGCCGCCGGCGGACCCGGAGCGAGCGGACGTCGGTCGCCCGGGGCTACTTCATCCTCTCCCGCATCGCCACGAACGCCGTGATCCGCTCGGCCACGCCGGGGGCGAACTCCGGCTTGAGCGTGGCGTACTCGTCCGCCTCGCCGGTTTTCGCCAGCTGGAACAGGTGGTTCACGCCGCGCGCCGGCACGAACGACACGGTCGGATTGCCGCTCGCCTTGAGCAGGTCGCGCACCGCCGTGCCGTGGGCGATCGGGAGCTGCGTGTCGAGCTCGCCGTGCAAAACGAGTGTCGGCACCTTGAGCTTCTCCAGCCAGGGCCGGGGCTCATAGGCCAGGAAGGAGCGCAGCCACGGCGCCTCGAGCGTCGCCTTCTGCAGCTCGAGGTTCTGCGCATCCTCGCTGTCAGCCAGCGCGGCGATCGATTCCCAGGCGGCTTTGCCTTCGACCCAGGCCAGCACCTGCTCCTGCAGGGCGCGCCGGGCGGTTGCCTTCTCGGGCGTGGTCTCCTGCAGCGCGAGCGCGTGCTCGAACTGCTCCATGATGATCTGATGACCGTTCGCCGTGGAGCCGGCCAGCAGGATCGCGCACCAGAGCACCTGTCCCGACTGCTGTTCCGTCAGCGCCGCGATCTGTGCCGCCAGCAGGGCCCCTTCGCTGTGGCCGAGCAGTCCCACGCGCGCGGCGTCGATCTCCGGGCGGCTCCGCAGCGCGGCGGTGGCCGCGGCGGCGTCGGCCGCGAGGATGTCCATCGTCACCAGCCCGTAATCGCCGCCGCTCTCCTCTATGCCGCGGTCGTCGTAGCGAAGCGAGGCGCAGCCCGCGGCGGCGAGTTTCTCGGCGAGCACCCGGAAGACGGGGAAGCCGGCCACGTACTCGTCGCGCAGGGAGGGACCCGAGCCGGAGACGAACACGAGCGCCGGCGGCTTCGCCGTCCGCGCCGGATCGGCCACCGGCAGCATGAGCGTGCCGGCCAGCGTGTCGTCCCCGACACGAAGCGCACGGCGACCTCCGGGAAGACCCTGGGCGCCACTTCCAGCTTCGCGTCCGAAGGGAAGGGGTAGGCCCGCATTTTCTGGGCGGCGACCTCGAGGCCGAAGAAGCGGCCGTCGGGGTACTGCCAGAGGACGACTTCCTGGGTGGTGCCCCGCGGCAGCTGACTGCTGGCCGGGATTTTCACCGTCAGGCGGAACGCGCGCACCTCGGTTGACCCGCCGCCCGACTGCACCGTCTGGCGGCCCAGTCCGGTCACCTCGAGGTCGGCCACGAGCGGCGGCATGTAGGCCTTCACGGCGCCCTTGAAGGTGGCGGCGTCGCGTTTCGCGAGCCAGTCCGAGAGGACGGCGAAGGCGCTCGCCACCTGTCCCGGCAACACGAAGGTGATTCCTTCGAGGCGCGCCTCGGGGACCGGCATCTTCTGGCCGCTGATTTTCGCCGACGTGACCGCCCTGCCCCCGGCGTACGTGGAGGTGAACTCGATCGGCTGGCCCTGCGCGCTCATCTTCACGAAAGAACTGACGGGGACGAAATCGGGCCCGACCACGACCTCGAAGCGCCTGATCTTGTAGGTGTCCGATTTCTCGCCGCTGCCGCGGTAGACCAGCTGCCCCTGGGGATTCGTGGTGCGGCCCACCGCGAACCAGCCGGTGCCGCGGCCGTCCTCCTCGACATAGTAGCGGGTGCTGTCGGACGGAGCGGCGGCGCCGCGGGAGGGGCCGGGCAAGAGCGCGCCCAGGAGCACGGCGCACGTGAGCGCGCGGGCCGCAGGGGGAAGGTGCCGCATGATCGATGCCTCCACCGTGAAGAGGACGGGGCGGTTCGGCCGGGCCGGGCCAGTATGCCCCCAACGGTGGTTCGCAACAAGCGCCAGGGCCGGGTTGCGCGACGAAAGGGGGCGGGGCGGGGGGCGTGCCGGACGAACTATGCGGCAACGTCAGCACGCTGGAGGAGTGACCTCCGGCGCGCCGTACAGCTTGACCTGACGGTAGAGCTTCACGCGGGCGCGGCCGGCCGCGACATCGGCGCCGAGCCGGTCGAGGCAGCCGAGCAGGTCGTGCCATTGCTCGTCGAGCAGGGCGAGGCGGTCGCGGTCCCGCGCGTGGCGGCGCTTGAGCGCGAGCACGGTGAGGCGGTCGACGATGCTGCCGGGCGACTCGCTGGCGAGCGGCGCGGCCGGATCAAGCAGCCCGGCCCGCTCCAGCCCGTCGATTACCTGAACGTCGAGCGCTTCCACGGCGCGCACCCGCCGCCCGTTGGAGGCGTCGATCGAGCGCTTGACCGCCGCCAGCGCCGCGTCGTCGGCCGCCGGATCGCGGCTGAGGTCCTCTTCCCGCCACTGGAACGCGTTGATGACCTGGAGGCGGGCCGCGTGCGGACGCCAGCCGGCGCCCGTCGGTGGGAAGGCGTGTTCGGTCGCCTCCCAGGCGGGCAGGGTCGCCGCGCGCGCCAGCCACGTCGCCACGATTGTGTCGCAGAGCGCCGCCAGTTCCGCCCCGTCCGGCCAGATGTCCGTCAGTCCGCCGCCCGCTGTCGTCATGTCGCCTCCCCGCCGGCCACCGCGGCCCGGCGCCCCGGGAGGGTAGCCGACGGCGGGGCCGGGGGCAAGGCGGGGCGCGCGGCCGCCGCGCGGCATCCGCGGCGAGGCCGGGTGTTGTCGGCGCGTCACGGCTCTGCTACGGTGCGCGCACCTCGCCGATGCTGAAGCTCGCCATCGTCTTCATCATTGGGGAGGGTCCGCCTTGTTGCACGCCGTCCGCACCTTCGCCTGCTTTGTCCTGGCCTCGTTCACACTGATCATCGCTCCGCTGACCGGCGGCATCGCCCGCGCCGGCGACGTCATCGTCGGCTGGGGCGTTCCGAACGTGATCGTGCCCGCCGTGATCCCGCCGCTGACCGCAGTGGCCGGCGGCACCTACCACAGCCTGGGGGTGGGGACGGACGGCGCCATCGTGGCGTGGGGCGGGAATTTCTACGGCCAGTGCACGGTGCCGGAGCCGAACGCCGGTTTCACGGCGACGGCGGCGGGCTACCGGTTCAGCCTCGGCCTCGGGACCGGCGGCGCCATCGTGGGGTGGGGCGACAACAGCTACGGCCAGTGCAGCGTGTCGGCGCCGAACAGCGGTTTCACCGCCGTGGCCGCGGGCTGGTACCACGGCCTCGGCCTGCGGAGCGACGGCTCGATCGCCGCGTGGGGCAACAACGACTCCGGACAGTGCACCGTGCCGGCGCCGAACAGCGGCTTCGTGGCCGTGGCGGCCGGGCGGAACCACAGTCTCGGCCTGAAGAGCGACGGCACCATCGTGGCCTGGGGCTTCAACTACTACGGCCAGTGCACGGTGCCGGCGCCGAACGCCGACTTCACGGCCCTGGCCGGCGGCAACAACCACTCTCTCGGCCTGAAGGCCGACGGCACGGTCGTGGCGTGGGGGTTCAACGCCAACGGCCAGTGCACCGTGCCGGCCCCCAACGCCGGGTTCTCGGCCGTGGCGGCGGGCGGCGATCACAGCCTGGGGCTGAAGTCGGACGGCTCGATCGTTGGCTGGGGCAGGAACTTCGAGGGCGAGAACGCGGTGCCGGCGCCGAACGCCGGCTTCACGGCGCTGGCCGCGGGTGACCTCCAGAGTCTCGGCCTGAAGGCCGATGGCACGCTCGTCGGCTGGGGCGACAACTACCACGCGCAGCGCGTGACGCCGTCGTCGGACCCGCGGTTCGCGGCCCTGGCGGGCGGGTACCAGTTCGCCCTGGCCCTCAAGCGGGACGGCTCGCTGGTGGCCTGGGGCTATAGCAACTACGGCCAGGCCACGGTGCCGCAGCCGAACGCGGGCTTCGTCGCCGTGGCGGCGGGCTACGCCCACAGTCTTTGCCTCAGGAGCGACAGCTCGGTGCTGGCCTGGGGAGAGAACATCTCGGGACAGTGCAACGTGCCGCTGCCCAACAGCGGCTTCGTGAGCGTGGCGGCGGGAGTGAATCACAGCCTCGGCGTGAAGGAAGCCGGAGTCGTGGTCGCCTGGGGCAGCAATGCGGACGGGCAGTGCCTGGTGCCGGCCCCGAACAGCGGCTTCGTGGCCGTGGCCGGGGGCATCAGCCACAGCGTCGGACTCAGGGCCGACAGTACGATCGTGGCGTGGGGTGACAATGCCCACGGCGAGTGCGATGTGCCGGAGCCCAACGGCGGCTACGTGGCCGTGGCCACAGGCTGGTACCACAATCTGGGGCTGCAATCCGACGGCACGATCGTGGCCTGGGGGCAGAACGACTACGGCGAATGCGACGTGCCGGTCCCCAACGCCGGCTTCGTGGCCGTGGCGGCCGGTCGCAGCCACAGCGTGGGCCTGAAGGGCGACGGCTCGATCGTGGCCTGGGGCCGCAACGAATTCGGCCAGAGCGTGGTGCCGGCCCCGAACGCGGAATTCGTGGCCGTGGCGGCGGACTACGGCCAAAGCCTCGGCATCCGGCGGAGCGGTCCGCTGGCGGTCCGGCTGGCGCAGTTCTCTGCCGAGCGGCGCGGGCAGACGGCCGTCATCCGCTGGGCCGTTTCCGAGCCTCTCGCGCACCTCGGGTTCCAACTCTGGCGGCAGGAACCGGCGCGCGCCCGGGTGCGCGTCAGCGCGGCGCTCCTGAGCGGCCGGAGCGCCTACGCTTTCACCGACCCCGCGCCTCCGGCCGGGCAGGTCGAGTACTGGCTGCAGGAGCTGGCGACCGACGGGACGGAAAGCTGGTACGGTCCGGCGCAACTGGCCGCGGCGAAGATCCCGACGGCGCTGTCGCTGTCGCAGAACCACCCCAACCCGTTCAATCCGCACACGACGATCGCTTACGGCCTGACGCAGGCGGGCCGGGTGAATCTGGCGATCTACGATCTGCGGGGCGCGCGCGTGGCGACGCTCGTGGACGCGGATCTGCCGGCAGGCGAACAGACCGTGGACTGGAACGGGCGCAACGACCGGGGCGGGGAGGTTCCGTCCGGGGTGTACGTGGCCAGGATCGAAACCGCAGCCGGCGTGCGCTCGATCAAGCTGACGCTGGCGCGCTAGCGACGGGGCGGGCGCGGCGCCTGGCGCCGGGAACGACGCAGTTCGCCGGGTGACCCCGCGCGCGAGGTGCCTTATATTGCCGGCATGAGTCGCTCTGGAGCACGCAGTCGCCCAGTCCGCCGCCGGGCCGTTTCGGGTCCGGGCGCCGTTGTGGCCGGTGTCGCGGCGCTGTTCGCCGCGCTGGCGGTTGGCGCGGCGGTCGGCCGGGCGGAGAGCGACGCGCCGATCGCGATCCATTCGGCCATCGGCGACACGCTCGACGCCCGGGAGGCGGCCCGCTTCGGCCTGTTCGCAGACGAACCGGGGCTGCGGACGGCGGTGCTGCTGCCGGCGCTGTGGGGCGGCTATCTGGCCCGGCTCACCCTCGACACTCCCGCGGGACCGGTCACCCGCGAGCGCAACGTGCCGACCGCCATGCTGCGTGAGTGGCGGGAGCGGGTGACGCGGCTGCTCGAGGCTCCGGCGGCAACGGCGACTCCGGCCGTGGCGGTCGCTGTGGTCGACACGACAGCCGTCCCGCCGGCCGGCGCGGCGCCCGCCGGTGGCGACAGTCTGACGGTGGCCGCCGACTCGCTTGCCGCGCCGGCGCCCGCGCCCGCCCTGTTTGCGCGTCCGCGGGTCTGGCCGGAGGTGCCGTTGCCGGCGTCGCGTCCCTCACCCCCGGGGCTGGGGATCGTCCCGCCCGGCGCGACGGCGCCGGTCGTAGCGCGCTGGCTGGTGACGGCCGGGCTTGGCTATCGCCACTGCGGGTCCGATTTCAACCGGTTCTTCACCGACATGGGGCAGATCGAGGTCGCGGTGACGCACCGGATCGGGCGCACGTTCCAGCCGTACGCCGCGTTCGTGTATGGGTTCGGCGACATCCAGGATGACTTCGAGGCGGTGTCGGAGAACGGACGCAGCGCCCTCTACGCCCTGGAGATGGGGCTGCTCGCGCGCGCGCCGGTGTCGCGTCGGGCCCACGCCTACTTCGGTCTCGGCGGCGGGTACTACATGCGGTCGCTGCGCTGGGGGGGCGAGCAGTTTCTCGGCTCCGACGGCTACCTGTACGGCGGCACGATCGTGCTCGAATTGCAGGACTGGGGAGGCTCGGCGAGAGTGGGGCTGCAGCTCGCCCTGCCGGCCTCCGGCAAGGAGAAGAAGGAGCGGTTGCTCGACTTCCAGCTGCGCCTGGAGGAGTATGCCCGCTCGAGCTTCGAGCCGTTCGGCGCCGACAGCGATTTCAAAGCGGTGGGGCGGGACCGGTGGATCGCCCTCTCGGTGAGCCTGCTCACGGGGCTGTAGCTCCCGTCACGACGCAAGGAGCGGCGATGATCGTCCACGACCACTCCGACGCCGGACTGCACTGCCTGCAGATCCACCTCGGGGGCGATCGCAATTTCTGCTACCTGTTCGCCGATCGGACCAGCGGCGAGGGGGTGGCCATAGATCCCGGTTTTGCCCCGGAGCGTCTGGCGGCGATCGCCATGGAGCGGGGGATCCGGCTGCGGCACCTGCTGGTCACGCATGGCCACGGCGACCACGTGGGCGGGGCGGCGGCGCTGGCGGCGGCGACCGGGGCGCCCGTCCACGCCGGCCCGCAGGAGCGGGTGGCCGGGGCGCAGCCGGTGGAGGAAGGCGAGGTGTTCGCGCTCGGCGCGCAACGCCTGCTCGCCTTCCACACGCCGGGCCATACGCCGGGACATTTCTGCTTTCTCGGCGACGGCCGACTGTTCACGGGCGACCTGCTGTTCTGTGGCAAGGTGGGTGGCACCGGGAAGGCGTTTCCGGGCTCGTCGGCCGCAGCCGAGTGGACCTCGCTGCAGCGCCTGCTGACACTGCCGGACGACACGATCGTCCTGCCGGGACACGACTACTGGGGGGGCGAGGGGGAGCGGCCGTTCTCCACGCTCGGGTACGAGCGCGCGCACAATCCGTTCCTGCTCTGCGCCGATCTGGACGCGTTCAACGACCTGAAGGCGAACTGGGTGCGGTACAAGCGGGAGCACGGGGTCCGGTGAGGTCTGCCGCTGCGCAGGCTGCCGCCGCCCGGCGCCGGCGCGCCCCGGTTCCGGCCGTCGCCGGCGGCACCGGCGCGGGTCCGTGCGTCTCCCCGCTGAACGATCCGGTCTGGCGGCTCGCCCTGCGGCGGCGCGGCGGCTGCGGCGCTGGCGTTTCTGCTGGTCGCGCGCACGGTCGGCACCGAGCACTGCCGTCGGCGTCTGGCTGGCCGCCGCTGCCGGCGCTCGCCGCCTGGGTGGCGGCGGTCCGGCTGCTGCTGCTCGACACCAGGTGGCGCCGCTTCTGGCTCATCTGGGTGGCGGGCGAGCGCGCTGTTCGTGCCGCTGTTCGGGAGTCCGCGGGCCAGGGGTGGCAGGCGTCGCGTCGTCGCTGGCGGCGATCTTCCTGTTCCTGCGCCGCTACCGTCCGTACCGCCACCTCACCTCGCGCCGGCGCGCCGCGCTGTTCGCCTCGCGCTGCCGGCGCCTCCTGACGACGGCGCCGGCTGGAACTTCCGTCCCGCCGCGCGAGCTCGGTCGGGTTCGCCGCGCTCGGCCAGTCGGCGCTGAGCTACGCGCGCGGCGCCCTGCTCTTCTTCTGGCCCCTGACCATCGCGCGCCTGGTGGTCGGCATGCGGCTGCACTTCCTGCGGCTGCGGCCGAAGCTCGTCACGAGCGGCATCTTCATCGCGCTGGTGCCGCTGCTGCTCGTCATCGTGCTCTGGATCGTCGATCGCTGCTCAGCCTGCTCGGCGCCGCCCGCGTCAACGGCGGCCGCGACCTGCTGCGGGACTGGGCGGAGCTGGCGGCGCGCGACCCGGCCGCGGGGCGGGCGCTCTTCACCACGTCCTTCGCCGCGCGCGAGGAGGGTCGCCGTCGGCCGGGCGGCGCCGGCCTGGCTGCCGGCGCTCTGGATCGCCCTGCGCGCGCCGGCCGACGCCGGCGCAGACGCCGGACACGGGGTCGGCCGCGGGCGACAGCGCGCTGGCGCTCGCGGATCGCGCGCGATCGCGCGCCGGCGGCCTCATGTCTCCTGGAACGTCGACGGCGACGATGTCCGGCGCGAGCCGGACGCCGGGTAGCGCTGGGCGCCGGTCGACAGCACGTCTCTTCCTGCGCAGCGGCGCGCGAGGTCTGGGTGCTGAGGCTGCGCCGCGAGGCGGCCGCCGCCGGTCTGGACGCCGCGGCCGGATACCGCGTGGACGATGGCGTGCTCGATCGCCTGGCGGCGGTGCCGCGCGTCCGACGTCGGCATCTACAGCGACGGCGGGCTGATCATCAGCGAGCGAGCCGCGGGGGCACGCGGAACGTGCTGGCCGCCGATTCCACGCGCACGCCCGCTGCGGCCTGAACGGGGTGCTCGACCGCCCCGGCCCGCGCCCGACTCGACGGCGGCTTCCTGGCGCCGGCCGCTGAATTTCGGCGGCGCGGTGCTGGACCTCGTCCGCCTCGCGCCCGCGGGCCTGGTGCGCGACAACGCGCTGCTGCACGTCAAGGCGGCGCCGGCCGACCTGGCGCGCGAGTTCGGCTCGCGCGACAACGAGTTCAACCGGGTGATTCTCGTCGCGCATGCTTCACGCTGGCGATCCTGCTGCTGCTGATCGTCGGCGTTCGCCGTCTTCCTGGGCGTGCGCATCACGACCGGCATCACCTCGGCGGTGCGGACGCTGCACGACGGCACGCAGCGCCTCGCGCGCGGCGATCTCGACACCCGCATCGAGGTGCCCAACGAGGACGAATTCGGCGACCTGGCCGACTCGTTCAACGAGATGACCGAGGCGGTCAAGCTCGGGTCGGGAGCAGGCCGTCGCGCGGGAGCGGCTCGAGCGCGAACTGCGCACCGCGCGCGAGATCCAGGAGCGCCTGCTGCCGCACGACATGCCGGAGCTGCCGGGCTGGGAGATCACCGGCGTCAGCGTGCCGAGTCTCCAGGTCGGGGGCGACTACTTCGACTTCCTCGACCTGCCCGACGGACGGCTCGGCGTGGCGATCGCCGACGTCTCCGGCAAGGGGATCCCGGCGGCGCTCCTGATGGCCAACCTGCAGGCGCTGTTGCAGGGGCAGGTCATCCACCTCGCGGAGGTGTCGTCTGTCGTCGCGCACATGAACGATCTGCTGACCCGCTCCACCGACATCGGACGCTTCGCCACGTTCTTCTACGGCGCGCTCGACAGCGCCACCGGCGCCTTCACCGCCACCAACGCGGGGCACAACCCGCCGCTGCTGCTCCGGGCCGACGGACGCCTCGAGGAGCTGAAGGAGGGGGGGCTGCTGATCGGCATGCTGGAGGGCCAGACCTACCGCCAGCAGACCGTCACGCTCGAGCCGGGCGACCTGCTGGTGCTGTTCACCGACGGCATCACCGAGGCCGAGGGGCCGCCGCTGCCGCCGGGCGAGACCGGACGCGGCGCCGCGCGGCAGGCGGGGCGACGCCACCTGGGACGGGCGGGAGCCGGTCGGCGGCGCCGACCGGGACGACGACGATGATGACGATGACGAGGACCTCGACGACGAGGACCGGATCAACCTGTTCGGCGACGAGCGGCTGCACGCGGTGCTGCGGGCCACGGCGGGGCGGGGCGCCGGGGAGATCCGCGCCGCCATCCTCGACGCGGTGGCGCGGCACGCCGCCGGCGTGCCGCCGTCCGACGACATCACGCTGGTGGTCGTGAGGCGGCTCGGCTGAGCGGCCGCCGGACGGTGGTCGCCAGGCCGCGGACGGTGTGCTAGGCTGTCGCCATCATGCCGACCCCGCACATCAACGCCCGGCCGGGCGACTTCGCCGAGTCCGTTCTGATGCCGGGCGACCCGCAGCGCGCCGAGCACATCGCCGCGACCTACCTCGAGGACGCGCGCCGGGTGACGGACGTGCGCAACGTCTGGGGTTACACCGGGAATTTCGCGGGCCGCCCCGTCTCGGTGATGGCGCACGGCATGGGCATCCCCTCGTGCTCGATCTACGCCACGGAGCTCGTGCGCGAGTACGGCGTGAAGACGCTGGTGCGCGTGGGCAGCTGCGGCGCGCTGGCGCCCGGCGTGAAGCTCGGCGACGTGATCATCGCCCTGGGGGCCTCGACCGACTCCCGCGTCAACCGCCTGCGTTTCCGCGACCTCGACCTCGCCGCGATCGCCGACTTCGGCCTGGTCGAGCGGGCCGTCGCCGCGGCCCGGACCGCGGGCGTGCCGGTGCGGGTGGGCAACGTCTTCTCGTCGGACTTCTTCTATCCGCCGGACGCCTCGCTCTTCGATCTGCTCGAGGCGTACGGCATCCTCGGCGTCGAGATGGAGGCGGCCGGCCTCTACGGCGTGGCGGCCGGCGAGGGGGTCCGCGCTCTCGCCATCCTCACCGTCTCCGACCACATCCGCCGCGACGAGCACCTCTCGCCCGAGGAGCGGCGCACCAGCTTCGACGGCATGATCCGCGTGGCGCTGCGGGTGGCGGTGGGAGAGTAGGCCCTCCGGGTCCGCCATTCAGGGGCGTCGACCGCACGCCGCGCTGGCCCGCGTGTCGCCAATGCGCTACAATCCCGCTTCCCTTGCCGCGTCCTGCGGCGCCGCCCGACCCCAGCCCCGGAGGCTCCGATGGCCGCAACCGCGATCGCGCCGGCGATGCCCGCCGGTTACCCGGCCCGCCGCACGCAGAACTGGATGATCATCGGCCTGCTCTACTCGTTCTTCTACATGTCCCGGTACAACTTCACCGCGCTGTCGCCGCAGCTGATGAATGTCTTCGGCTGGACGAAGGTCGACCTGTCGTTCCTCGAGACGGCGATGCCGTTCCTCTACGGCATCTCGGTGCTGGTCAACGCGGCGATCGCCGACCGGATCGGCGGGCGCAAGGCGTTCCTGATCGGCGCCTGCGGCGTGGTCGTGATGAACGTGGTCTTCGGCGCGAGCCATCGCCTGATCCTGCAGGCGCCGGTCATCGCCGGCGAGGGGGCCGCGCGCGTCATCACGACGCCGGCGGTGTTCGCGGGCGGGCTCACCGCGCGGCAGATGGCCTACGTCATGTCGGGCGTCTGGGCGATCAACGCCTACTTCCAGTCGTTCGGCGCGCTGTCGATCGTCAAGATCAACGCCCAGTGGTTCCACATCAGCGAGCGCGGCACCTTCGGCGCCATCTTCGGCGTGCTGATCCGCCTCGGCCTGATCTTCGCCTTCTCCGGCGTGCCGTTCATCGCCTCGGTGCTGCCCTGGTAGTGGGCCTTCTGGATGCCGGCCATCATGGTGGCGGTGTTCGCCGTGCTGACGCTGCTGTTCGTGGTCGACAAGCCGGAGGAGGCGGGCTACGCGGCCTTCGACACCGGCGACGCCGGCAGCGGCGAGCCGGACCGCAAGGTCACCGTGGGCGAGGTGGCCCGGAAGATCTTCACCAGCCGCGTGATGTGGATGATCGCCATCGCCTCGGTGATGATCGGCTTCGTGCGCCGCAGCATCGTCGACGCCTGGTGGCCGATCTACTTCATGGAGGTCCACCACGTCGGCCGGACCGACCTGATCTACCAGTTCACCGCCTGGGGCATCGCGGTGTTCGGCATCCTCGGCGGCTTCGTGCTCGGGCCGATGTCCGATCGGGTGTTCGACGCGCGGCGCGCGCCGGTCGTGGTGATCGGCTTCGCGGGCATGGCCGTCTGCCTCGGCCTCTTCTACCTGTCGGACGCGCATGGGGCTCGGCGGCTGGGGCGCCTTCGCCGCGATCTCGCTGCTGTCGTTCTTCGTCAACGGCGCGCACGGCCTGATCGGCGGCGCCGCCTCGATGGACTTCGGCGGCAAGCGCGGCGCCGCCACCGCGGCCGGCCTCTTCGACGGCATGCAGTACTTCTTCGCCGCCCCGTTCACCGGCCTGCTCGTCGGGCAGATCACCACGAAGTACGGCTGGCAGGTGTGGAAGCTGTGGCCGATCCCCTTCGCCATCATCGGCGCGCTGGTCATGGCCAGACTGTGGAACGTCAAGCCGCGGCGGGGAGGGGCGCACTAGGCGTCGTCCGCGGGGGCGGCGAACGACGAGGGCGCCCGCCATGCGCGGGCGCCCTCGCCTGTCCCACCGGATGACCGGACCGGCTACTTCTTCGCGACCAGCTTCTCCACCTCGGCCAGGGTCCGCTCGAAGGTGCGCATCGCCGCGGCGATGGCGTCGGGCTTCGTCAGGTCGACCCCCGCCTTCTGCAGCAGCGTGAGCGGCGCCTCGGCGCAGCCCCCCTTGAGCATGCCGAGGTAGGCGTCGACCGCCGGCGGGCCGAGCTCGCGCACCCGGTCGGCGATGGCGATGCCGCTGCACAGCCCGGTCGCGTAGACGTAGACGTAGTACTTGTAGTAGAAGTGCGGGATGTAGGCCCACTCCATGCCGTCGTTGGCGTCGATGGTGTAGGCCGGGCCGTAGTAGCGGCGCACCAGGTCGGTGTAGGTGGACTCGAGCAGCGTGGCCGTGACCGGCATGCCCTGCTCCACGAAGCCGTGCACCGTGCGCTCGAACTCCGCGAACATCGTCTGCCGGAAGATGGTCGTGCGGATGTCCTCGAGGCGGCCCACCAGCAGGTACGCCTTCTGCGCGTCGTCCGGCGCGCGGGCCACCAGGTAGTCGTTCAGCAGCGCCTCGTTGCAGGTCGAGGCGATCTCGGCCAGGAACGTCGTGTAGCGGTAGTCCGGGTACGACTGCGCCTTCATCGCCAGGTCGCTGTGCAGCGCGTGGCCGTACTCGTGCGCCAGGGTCGACATGTCGTCGAGCGAGTTCTGGTAGTTCATCTTCACGTACGGATGCTTCCCGTAGACGCTCGACGAGATAGGCGCCGCTCTCCTTGTCCATGTGCGGGTAGAGGTCGAGCCAGCCGTTGCGCGGGTCGAGCCCCTCGGCGAGCACCTTGCCGTACGCCGGGCCGAGCGGCTTGAGCGCCTCGATGATGGTCTGCCGCGCCTGCGGGAACGGGATGTCGGCCTCGACCCCCGCCGCGAGCGGGATGTAGAGGTCGTAGAGGTGCACGTCGGGCAGTCCGAGCGCCTTCTTGCGCAGCGCGACGTAGCGGTGCAGCAGCGGCAGGTTGGCCTCGACGGTGGCGAGCAGGTTGTCGTACACCGCCGTCGAGACGTCGTCCTTGTCGATGTAGGCCGCCAGCGCGGTGTCGTAGCCGCGGGCGCGCGCGTAGGCGACGTCGAGCTTGTACTGCCCGCCGAGCGTCGCCGCCAGCGCGTGCTGGTACTGGCGCAGCGTGCCCAGGAAGGCGGTCACGGCCCCCTCGCGCACGGCGCGGTCGGGCGACTGCCGGAAGCGGCTGTAGTTGGCCAGGGTGAGCTGGACGTCGCGCCCCTGCTCGTCCTTCACCATCGGCCAGGGGATGTCGTTGAGGATGCCGTTGAAGGCGTCCTCGAGCGGCGACGGGATCTCGTTCAGGTCGATCTCCGCCCAGAGATTGTCGCCCAGCAGCGCCAGCGCGCGCTCGGCGTCGGGGCTCAGCACGCGCGACTGCGCGACGGCGCAGGTTGTCGAGGTACGCCCGGTACGGGGCGAGGCGCGGCTCCGCGGCGTAGACCTTCGACACCTTGTCGGCCGGCAGCGCGAGCACCTCGCGGCGGATGAACGAGGCGGCCATCATCAGCTCGTTCATCGCGTCCTGCGCCTGCTGCCGCATGCCGCCCGCCTTGTCGTCGGACTGCGCCGTGGTCAGCTGCATGTTGGCGTACAGCGTCAGGCAGTTGGCGTCGCCGTGGAGCCGGAAGTAGTGGTCGAGGCAGTCCGCGAGCACCTTCGGATCGCCGAGCTTGCCCTGGTACCTGGCCAGCGCCGGGATATCCGCCAGCAGCTTCACGCGCCCCTGCTCCCACGCCCCGTCCGACGGGAACAGCGGCGCCAGGTCCCACTTGTAGACGTCGGGCACCGCGCTGCGCGGCACCGTGGCGTCGGGCGTGTAGGCGGGCAGGTCGCCGGCGGACGACGCGCCGACGAGCGCGGCGCAGAACAGTCAGGGACAGTGCGAGGCCGGCGACCGCACGCGTGGCGCGCGGCCCGGCACGAAGCGAATGCATGGACATGGCAGACTTCTCCCTTGGCAGGCACCCGGGAACGGGTGTGCGTCGCGGCGTCGGGGTATGGGGGGTAATCTAGTGGGAAGGGGGTGGTGGTCAATGAACGGGATCGAACGCTTCCGGCATTCTGCACAGGGATCCTGACCGGTCTTATGCCCACTGGGCTTAGCGGCGCCGCGGAGCACGGTGGCCCGGAGGAGCGGTCATGGCCTAGCGGCCCGACCTGCTCGAGCCTAAAATCACGGCCGAAAACTTACTCACGCAACTCATTTATAAGGGACTACATATTATCTATTATATTGCTTATGACATATAAAGATAATAGATTGCCCAATAACCAAGCATGAACTATACTGTATCCCATGATCAGCCAGCTCCTTTCCGCGCAATCTGCCCCGGAGATGGCCAGCCTGCTGGCGGGTCGTCTTCGCGGTCTGCGACTGAACGTGGGATGGACCCGTGTCACCCTGGCCGCTCGTGCGGGCGTCACCCCGGCGTCGCTCAAACGATTCGAGACCACGGGAAAGAGCTCGCTGGAACTGGTGCTGAAAGTCGCCCACGCGTTGGGCCGTCTCGACGAACTCGCGCCACTGTGGCAGCCGCCGCCCGCCCGGAGCCTCGATGAACTCGAACGGCTGACGGCACAGCCCGTGCGCAGGAGAGGTCGCCGATGAGGAAGCTCGACGTCTGCCTTGGATGCCGCGAAGACGACGTGTCGGTGGGGGCCCTGGCCGAGGACCGCGGTCGGATCTACTTCCAGTACGACGCGTCGTTCCTGGACCGCAGGCTGGAACTGTCCCCCTTCCGGCTGCCGCTCCAGCCTGGATTGATCGAACATCGGGACCGTGAGTTCGGGCCTCTGCCTGGCCTCTTCGACGACTCGCTGCCCGACGGTTGGGGGCTCCTGTTGATGGACCGGCACTTCCGTGCCCGCGGCCTGCAGTCGGGCGCGATCACCCCGCTCGATCGCCTGGCGTGGCTCGGCCAGCGCACCATGGGGGCATTGACCTATCATCCGTCATCGGATGAGGCTGGCGTCGACAACCGTCGCCTCGATCTGCGCGACATGGCCCACGAGGCCACAGCGATCCTTGCCGGCACCACGCAGGATGTCCTGCCTCGCCTGCTGCGCGCGGGCGGATCGCCAGGAGGCGCCCGCCCCAAGGTCCTGGTGGGCCTGCGACTCGACCGTGACGAGGTCATCTCCGGCGCCGACGAACCGCCCCCCGGCTACGAGCCTGGATCGTCAAGTTCGCCGGCCCGGCCGACCGCGGTGATGCCGGTCCGCTGGAGTACGCGTACGCTCTCATGGCCGCCGAGGCGGGGATCGACCTTCCTCCGACCCGACTGTTCGCGACCGCCGGAGGTGCACGGTTCTTTGGCGTCCGGCGATTCGACCGCGAGGGTCACCGACGGATCCACGTGCATACCTTCGGCAACCTCATCCACTCGAACTTTCGCATTCCGTCGGCGGACTATGCCGACCTGATGAAGGTTGCCAGCCTGCTCACGCGTGATCAGCGGCAGGTTTCCCGAGCGTTCCGGCGCATGGTGTTCAATGTGGCGGCCCACAATCGCGACGACCACGTGAAGAATTTCGCCTTCCTTCTGGACGAGCATTCCGGCGAATGGTCCTTGTCGCCGGCGTACGACCTGGTTTTTTCCCGGGACCCGGCGGCGAGCACACCATGACCGTGGCCGGCGAAGGAAGGCACCCGGGACGTCCTCACCTGCTGCAGGTCGGCGAGCAGGCTGGTCTTTCCAGACCCGAAGCCGTCAGGATCCTGGAGGAAGTCAGGGCAGCCATCGACCGCTGGCCCGTCCACGCCGAGGCGACCGGTGTCACGAGAAAGACCATCATGGAGGTCGCAGGGCGGCTGCCGTCGCTGAGCTGATAGCCTGTACGGAGCGGCGTGCGGCGTGGGCGCGCACCTCTTTGGCCTTGCGCTTGGATTTGCGCGCAAGTCCCCGCACATGAAAAAGACCCCGACCGTCCGACCCGGGCACGAGAGAACGCGCTCAGAAACGCGATCAGCCGACCGGCCGGAGCCGAAGACTGCCGGGGTATGGTGCCGACCTCTCGGTGGAGTGATTATGCGCAGAAGTCCCGCCAGCACCGGGGCCGCCGCCGATCCTTTTGCCGGCATCCGCCTCGACGATCTCGCCAGTGACCGGATCGTCCGGCGCGGTCTTGACTATGCCCGCACGGGGCGCGTCACACATCTCGTCGCGACGTCCGGTCGGTTGCAGGCGAGAGTGGCGGGATCAGGCCCCGAGCCGTATCTGGTCGAGTTGAAGCACGACGGCAAGGAACTCCGCTGTACCTGCAATTGCGCCTTCGACTGGGAGCCGTTCTGCAAACATGCCGTCGCGGTGCTGGCTGCGCACAACGGCTTCGCCGCCGTTAGCCGAGCCGCCGTCACAGTGGACGACGCCGGGTCCGCGGATGATGACGCAGCCTTGCCCGCGCCGGAATCGCTCGCCGACCTCGATTCCCAGGAACTGGAAGTCCGCCGCTATCGCGGCCGGCAGGGCGAGTTCACGATCCGCCACCTCGCGGGCGACCGTTACTTTGGCTCCTTCGGGGTCGCCTCGCCATCAGGCCGCGAGTACGTCGTGGAAATCCGCTCGTTGAGCGACCGGGTGAACGGTTGCACCTGTCCGGACCAGGCCACCTCGATGATCGGAACCTGCAAACACATCGAGGCGGCGCTGGCTCAGTTGAAGAAACGCGCGCCACGCAGGTTCGAGAGCCTGGCGATTGCCGGCCCGGGAATCGCCCAGGTCGTCGCCGACCGGCGCGACGCGCCCCGCATCCGCCTGCTCCTGCCCGAGCAGCCCACACCTGCGGTGACCAGACTGGCGGCCGAATTCTTCGACCGCGGCGGTAATTTCAGCGGCGACCCCGTCGACGACTTCGCGCGCTTCCTTGTCCAGGCCCGCCGGCTGCGCAAGATCGTCGTGTGCGACGATGCGGTGGATCTGTCCCGGCTCCTCGCCGCGGATCGGCAACGCCGGCGGCGCCGCGATGAAGTGCATCGCGCCGTGCTGGAAAACGGAGTGCAGGTTCCGGGGTTCGCCAGCGCCCTCTACCCCTTTCAGCTCGAGGGCACGGCCTTTCTGGCGGCCGCCGGGCGCGCTCTGCTGGGCGACGAGATGGGGCTGGGCAAGACGGTGCAGGCCATCGCCGCCGAGCGGATCCTGCACGATCGCGGCGAGGTGCACCGGACGCTCGTCGTCTGTCCCGCGTCGCTCAAATCCCAGTGGGCCGACGAGATCCGGCGCTTCACCGGTCTGGAGGCGCAGGTCGTGCAGGGCCCGCCCCGCGAACGCCTGTCCCGGTACCGCGAACGGCGCGCCTATACCATCGCCAATTACGAACTGCTGATGCGGGACAAGTTCGCCGTACCGACTCTCGATCCGGATCTGCTGATCCTGGACGAGGCGCAGCGCATCCGTAACTGGCACACCCTGACCGCCGAGGCCATCAAGCGCATCGAGACACGTTTCGTCTTTGTCCTGACCGGCACCGCGCTGCAGAACCGGCTGGATGATCTCTACAGCATTTTGCAGATCGTCGACCGGCGCGTGCTCGGGCCGCTGTGGGCGTTCAACCGACGGTTCGTTGTTCGCGAGGAAGGACGCAGCAGGATCGCCGGATACCGCAATCTCGACGAGCTGCGCCGCCGGCTGGCGCCCGTGGTGCTGCGCCGCGCCAAGGACGAGGTGAAACTGCAGCTGCCCGAGCGCATTGACGCATGGTTTCACGTCGCGATGACGTCGGCCCAGCGCGTCTACATGAATGAGGGCGTGCAGACCGCCGCCCGCTACGCGGCTTTGGCCGAGAAGCGTCCGTTGCGCCCCGAGGAGATGGAGCGGCTCTTCCGCGCCATGCAGATGGCGCGCCTCGCCTGCAACGCCGCCGGACTGGTGGACAAGGAGACGCACGGCTCGCCCAAGCTGGACGAGTTTGCCCGCCTCCTGGAAGAGCTGTGCGTCGACTCCGAACGCAAGGTCGTCGTCTTCAGCGAGTGGGAAAATTTCGGCCGTATGGCCGCCGAACAGGCGCAGAAGCTGGACCTGGGGTTCGTTCGCTTCCACGGCGGCGTCCCGACGTCCCGGCGCGGCGCCGTGATCGAGCGGTTCCGCGACGATCCCGCGTGTCGAGTGTTCTTCGCCACCGACGCCGGTGGCGTCGGGCTCAACCTGCAGTTCGCCAGCGCCGTCATCAATCTGGAGCTGCCCTGGAATCCCGCCACCATCGAGCAACGGATCGGCCGCGTCCATCGCCACGGCCAGACCGAGCCCGTGCAGGTGTTCTTCCTTGTGGCGGAAGACTCCTTCGAGAGCGGTCTCAAGAGCACGCTCGGCGCCAAGCGCGCACTCTTCGACGCGGCGCTGGACCACAAGTCGACAGCCGCGACCGTTGACGCGCCGACCAGCTGCCTGTGGGCATTCCGTGCGGCGACCGGGATGGATGACAGCGGCGCGGATGGCGAAGCCCGATCGGAGAAGTCCTTCGGGGAGGACTCGCCGCCGGCCCCGGCACAGGTGCTGCTCGATCACGGAGCGAGCGGAGCGACGCACGACGGAGTGCACAGGGACGAGCATCTCGTCGTCGCGCGGCGCAAGCTCGCCGCCGCGCGCGCCCTGCAGGCTGCAGGAGCCGGGGCGGAAGCCATGGCGCACGCCCACGCCTGCATGCTCGCGGTCGCGCGGTCCCTGGCCACCACCGACAGTGAGGCCTCACTCGCCACGCCACGCCTGCTGTACGAGATCCTGGTGCCGCGTGGTGACCTGCGTCTGGAACAGGTGGCGCTCATTTCCCGCGCCGGGGAATTGGCCGCGGCGTACACCGATATCGCACTGCCGGCTCCCGAGGCGCAGGTCGCGACGGTGATCGCGGATGCCGAAGAGATGTTGATGGCGAGATCCTGACGACTCATCAGATCAAACTGGACGAAGCCTGCCGCCGTTACGGTATCGAGTCCGGCCAGTGAACGACGCACCTCGCGACGTTGCGGGCGCCCACCAGCATCCAGCGGGTGGCTTGGGTGAAAATCGCGCATTCAGGTACAATCCGGTGATTATTTGGGTGGACAATCGGGCATAATCAGGTATATATCCAGGTATGATGAACACCGAATCCATCCAGATCACGCCGGAATTGTTGGCGCTGCTGTCCGAAATCGACGAATTCAAGGGTGTCTGGCGCGCTCTGGGCAACCTTGCGCCGGAGCGTCTGCTGGCGCTGCGCCGCATCGCCACGGTCGAGAGCATCGGTTCTTCAACCCGAATCGAGGGCAGCCAGTTGACCGACCGCGAGGTCGAGCATCTGCTTGCCAGGCTGGAGATCAGGAGGTTCGACAGTCGCGACGAGCAGGCAGTCGCCGGCTATGCCGAGGTCATGGAAACCGTCTTCCGTGCCTTCACCGACATCCCGATCACCGAAAACCACATCAGGCAGCTTCACCGCGACCTGCTGCGCCACAGCGACAAGGACGAATGGCACCGGGGCGGGTACAAGACGCTGCCGAACAACGTCGGCGCCTTCGACGATGACGGCAGGATGATCGGCATCGTGTTCGAGACCGCCTCGCCGTTCGACACGCCCCGCCGCATGACCGAGCTGATCGCCTGGCTGAAAGACGCGCGCGAGTTGGGTCGGATTCATCCCCTGCTGATCGTCGCGGTGTTCATCGTCGCGTTCCTGGAAATCCACCCCTTCCAGGATGGCAATGGCCGCTTGAGCCGCATCCTCACCACCCTGCTGCTGTTGCAGGCCGGCTATGCCCATGTGCCCTACAGCTCGCTCGAAAGCGTCATCGAGAACAGCAAGGACGGCTACTACCTCGCGCTTCGGCAGACGCAGGTCACAATCCGCAGCGAGGCGCCGAACTGGCAGCCCTGGCTCATGTTCTTCATGCGCGCCCTGCAGCAGCAGAAGCGCCGGCTGGCCGTCAAGGTCGAGCGTGAGAAGAACGTGCTCGCGGCGCTGCCCGTGCTGGCGGTCGGGATTCTGGACTACGTCCGCGACCACGGCCGCGTCACGACGCGCGACATGGTCCGCGAGACGGGCGCCAGTCCCAACACGTTGAAGGCAACGTTCAGCCGCCTGGTCGAGAAGAAGCTCCTGGCTCGCCATGGCGGCGGGCGCTCGACCTGGTATGGGTTGCCGTAAAGATCCGCACCCGCTTCCATTTCCCCGACCTCACCCGCCACCACAGCCCCACCGCCTGCAGCAGATAGATCGCGGCTCCTCCGAGCCAGGCGGCGCGCACGTCGCCGCCGCGTTGCACGATGATCCACCAGGACAGGGGCAGGAAAATGCCCCACAGCACGAACAGGCTCTGCACCATGGGGAAGCGGGTGTCGCCGGCGCCGTTGAGGAGGCCGCCGCCGATCATGCGCAGGCCGTCGCCGAACTGGAAGGCGGCGGCCACGAGGGCGAGGCCGGTGCCCAGGGCGATCACGGCGGGATCGGGGGTGAAGACCCGGAACAGGTGGGTGCGCAGCAGGACGAGCAGGGCGGCGATCGCCAGGGAGAAGTAGATCCCCAGCTTGTACACCTGCCGTCCGTACTGCTCGGCCAGGTCGGGGCGGCCGGCGCCGATCCAGTTGCCGACCAGCACGGAGCCGGCGATCGTCAGGCCCCAGATCGGCATGAACGAGAACGACAGCAGGTTGATGGTGATCTGGCTGGCGGCGAGCTGGGTGGCGCCGGCCCGGCCGATCAGGGCGCTGAAGACCACGAACGACGCCATGTCGATGAAGTTTTCGCCGGCCGAGGGGCTGCCCACGCGCACCAGGTCGCGGATCTCGCGGGGACGGGGGCGGCGCGGGATGTGGATCCGGTAGCGCAGGCGGTGCACCCGCGGCAGCATGAGCCACGCCGCCAGGATCGCGGCGTTGGCGGTCACGCTGATGCTCGTGGCGATCGCGGCCCCCGTCACGCCGTGCGGCGCCATGGCGAGCCAGCGGTGGCCGGCCAGCTCGACGCCGGTCCAGCCGAAGATCAGCCAGATGGCGAGCACGAGGTTAAGCAGGTTGGCCGCGACGCCGGCCCACATCGGCACGTGCACGTCGCGCCGGCCCTGGAAGAAGCCCATGAGGGCGAAGGTGAGCTGGGTGCCGACGGCGCTGGCCGAACGCCACTTGATGTAGTCGTAGGAGAGGGCCTGCACCTCGGCCGGGTTGCGCGTCAGCGGCAGCCAGACGTAGCTGAAGTAGCCGATCGCCTGCAGCACCACGCCGCCGGCCAGCGCCAGCCAGATCCCCTGCCAGACGTAGTCGCCGACCGCCTCGTCGTCCCCCTTGCCGTGGGCCTGCGCCACGAACGTGCCGGTGATGCGGCTGAGCTGGTTGCAGAGGCTGTAGCCGGCCCAGGTGATCATCCCGCCCAGGCCGGCGGCGGCCAGCGCCGTGCTCGACACCCGTCCGAGCAGCGCCGTGTCGACCGTCCACATGAGGGTCTGGGAGAGCATCGTGAGAATGGTCGGCCCCGCCAGACGCGAGATCTCGCGTCCGTGGTGGACGGTCAGGAGCGACCGTACCGTGGGGCGGCCGGCGGGAGGTGCGGTTGCGGTGGACATGGACGGGGGAGGATAGGGCAGACGCGGTGGTTGCACAAGGCCGCCCGGCGTGATCCGGCGGCTCCCTTGCGGCCCCAAGCCGCGTGTTGACTCGAGGTATCGAGGCGGCTAAGCTCAGCGGCACAAGGGGGGTGCCGGCGGGTTGTCCGAGCGCCACGTCGCGGTTTGTGCTTCGCCGACCGCGTCAGGGAAAAGGTGCACGGCAGGGTCCGGCCGTTCCGCCATGGTCGATATCGAGAGTTTTCTTCAGCCCATCTCTGCCGAGCGTCCGACCGGCGTCGATCTGCGCCTGATCGCGGGCGACACCACCTTCCGCCGCCTCGCGGAGCTGCGCCGGGAAGTCGACGCGACGACCGATCCCGAGGGGCAGGGCCGCAACGCCGACTGGCCGGCCGTGCTGCGGGAGTGCGGCGCCGCCCTGCGCGAGCGGAGCAAGGACCTGGAGCTCGCCGCCACGCTGACCCTGGCGCTGGCGCGCACGGAGGGGTTTCCGGGGCTGGCCGCCGGCCTGAAGCTGATCCGCGAACTGATCGACCGCTACTGGGACGCCCTCTATCCGGGGTGCGATGAGGAGGGGATCGATCTGGCGATCCGGGCCCGGCCGCTGGCCTGGCTCGGCGCCTCGCGCGACTTCCTGACCGCGGTCCGGCAGATCCCCCTGGCCGGAGCGCCGGGGGACGCGCCGCGCAGCCTGTTCGACTTCGAGCAGTCGCGCCGGGTCGAAGAGGCGGGGCGGCGGTCCGACCGCCAGCAGTACCAGGAGCTGATCGACGCCGGCCTGATCACCGGCGAGCAGTGGCGCACGGCGCTGGGCCGGACGCCGCCCGCCCGGCTGGCGGCGCTGCGTGAGGCGATCGCGGCCTGCGCCGCCGAACTGACGGCTCTCGGCGATGCCTGCGAGTCGAAGTTCGGACCCGAGGCGCCGCATCTGCTCGACCTGCGCAATCTGCTCGAGGCGTGCCAGGCGCAGCTGGACCAGGTCGGCGGCGGCGAGCAGCCGGACGACGGGGCCGTGGCCGCGGCGACGGTCGGGGCGTTGCCCGGGGCGTCGCTGGCGGCGGGCGGGGGCGCCGCGGGCCCGATCGCCACGCGCGAGCAGGCCTACCGGCAGTTGCGCGTCGTGGCCGAGTTCCTGCGTCGCACCGAGCCGCACAGCCCGGTCGCGCTGCTGATCGAGCGCGCCGTCAAGTGGGGAGATCTGCCGTTCGAGTCGCTGTTCAGGGATTTCGTCAAGAACGAGGACGTGCGGGGTCAGGTGCAGGACCTGCTGGGCCTGCAGCCACCCGGAGACGCCTGAGAGGGAGGAACCAAGATGGGTGAGAGCATCTACAAGAAGAAGGAGCGGGTGCGGCCGCCGCGCGTGCACATCTCCTACGAGGTGGAGCTCAACGGCGTGCCGACGATGAAGGAACTGCCCTTCGTCGTGGGGGTGATGTCCGACCTGTCCGGGCAGCCGAAAACCCCGCTGGCCAAGCCGAAGGATCGCAAGTTCGTCGATGTCGATCCCGACAACTTCGATTCGGTCCTCAAGAGCATGCAGCCGCGGCTCGCCTACAAGGTCCCGAATCAGCTGGCGGACGACGGCAGTGAGCTGTCGGTGGAGCTGAACTTCGAGAAGATGGCGGACTTCCAGCCCGAGAACGTCGTGCGGCAGGTGAAGCCGCTCAACGATCTGCTCGAGATTCGCACGCAGCTCAAGGCGCTGTTGAGCAAGACCGAGGGGAACGACCGGCTCGAGGAGCTGCTCGAGACGATCATGGACAACAAGGAACTGCGCGAGAAGCTCCGGGGCGCGCTGGACGTCGGGCAGCCGGGCGACGCCGGCGACGGGGAGGCGAAGTAACATGGCCGAGTCCAGGAAATCGAAGCCGATTCCGACCAAAGAGCTGGTCCAGCTCGACGGCGCGGACGTCCTGAAGGAGATCCTCGCCACCGGCATCAAGCCGCGCGACGAGACCGCGCGGGAGTACGGCGAGCAGCTCATCAAGACGCTCGTCGGCCAGCTCCTCGATCCCGGCACGGTCGTGGCCAAGGGGGTCAGCCGGACGGTCAACCAGCGCATCGCCGCCATCGACGCGCTGATCTCCAGCCAGCTCAACGAGATCATCCACGCCGAGCCGTTCCAGAAGCTCGAGGCGTCGTGGCGCGGGCTGCACCAGATGGTGCACAAGAGCGAGACCGGCGAGACCCTCAAGATCCGGGTGCTGAACATCTCGAAGAAGGACCTGCTGCGGGACTTCCAGGCGGCGCCCGAATTCACCGAGAGCGCGCTCTGGAAGAAGGTCTACGAGTACGAGTTCGGCCTCTACGGCGGCGACCCGTACGGCCTGCTCGTGGGGGACTACGAGTTCGGCAAGGGTCCGCAGGACATGGAGCTGCTGGAGAACGTCTCGCACGTCGCCGCCGCGGCGCACGCGCCGTTCATCTCGGCGGCCGGCGCGGAGATGTTCGGCCTGGAGAGCTACTCCCAGCTGCCCGACCCGCGCGACCTGGCCAAGATCTTCGACAAGAGCAATCCCGACAACACGAAGTGGCTGTCGTTCCGTGACTCCGAGGACGCCCGCTTCGTGGCGCTGACCCTGCCCCACACGCTCGCGCGCCTCCCCTACGGGCGCGCCACGACGCCGGTGGACGCCTTCGACTTCGAGGAGGACGTGGACGGGGCCGAGCATGACAAGTACCTGTGGAGCAATGCGTCCTACGCCATGGCGGGGCGCATGACCGAGGCGTTCTCCCGTCACCACTGGTGCGTGGCGATCCGCGGACCGGAGGGCGGCGGCCTGGTCGAGGGGCTGCCGATCCACGTCTTCAAGACGCGCGAGGGCGACGTCGGCAGCAAGTGCCCGACCGAGGTGCTCATCCCCGACACGCGCGACAAGGAGCTGTCCGACCTCGGCTTCATCGGCCTGGTCAACTGCAAGAACACCGACTATGCGGCGTTCTTCAGCGGCTACACCGCGCAGCGGCCCAAGACCTACCAGGACGCGGCGGCCTCGGCCAACTCGGACCTGTCGCGGCGCCTGCCGTATCTGATGGCCACCTCGCGCATCGCGCACTACCTGAAGGCGATCTGCCGGGACAAGATCGGCGCCTTCGCGTCGCGTTCGCAGGTGCAGACGTTCCTGAACAACTGGATCAGCCACTACGTGCTCGACCAGGACGACGCCACGCAGGAGCAGAAGGCCAAGTTCCCGCTGCGCGAGGCGAACATCGAGGTGGTCGAGGACAAGGCGCGGCCCGGCTGCTACCGGGCCGTGGCGCACCTGCGGCCGCATTTCCAGCTCGAGGAGCTGAACGTTTCGCTGCGGCTGGTGGCGGACCTGCCCGCGGCGGCGAAGTAAGGGACGGCGGGCCGGGCCCGCCGTCCACGGTAATGGAGGGGGCGAGGTGTCACAGGGGCGCCCGCCGTGCCGAAAGGACGTAACGTCATGACCGATGCGTATCTGAAGATCGACGGCATCCCTGGGGAGAGCACCGCGACCAATTTCAAGGACTGGATCGAGGTCCTGTCGTTCTCGCACGGGGTCAGCCAGCCGGCGGCCGCCGCGGTCAGCACCGCGGGCGGCGCCTCGGTGGGTCGCTGCGAGCACGGCGATTTCACGATCAGCAAGGAGCTCGACAAGGCGTCGCCCATCCTGGCCCAGAAGTGCAGCGAGGGGACGCACCTGAAGGAGATCCTGCTCACGCTCTGCCGCTCCACCGGGGGCGGGCAGGTGCAGTACATGGAGTACAAGCTGACCAACGCCATCATTTCGAGCGTCGCCGTGGGCGGGTCGGGCCAGGGCCTGCCGATCGAGACCGTCGCCTTCAACTACGGCAAGATCGAGTGGAAGTACACGATCCAGAAGCGCGAGGGCGGCGGCGGCGGCGGCAACACGGCCGGCTCCTGGAACCTGCAGACCAACGCCACCAAGTAGGGGCGGCAACGAGGCGGTGAGTGATGGCGGGGACCGACGCCCGGACGCTGCTGCAGGCCGGTCGCCTCGCCGAGGCGGTCGCGGCGCAGCAGGCGATGGTCAAGGCACAGCCGCTCGACGCGGGGGGCCGTTACCTGCTGTTCGGTCTGCTCTGTTTCGCTGGCGAGTGGGACCGCGCCGCTCGCCAGCTTGACGTTCTGGTCCACCAGGACCCCCAGTTGACCACGTCGGCGGGGGTCTACGGCGGACTGCTGGCGGCGGAACGCCGCCGGGTGGCGGTCTTCGCCGGGGAGGAGGCGCCGCTGCTTCCCCCCGACGCGCCGGCGCACGCGGTGGCGCGGCAGGCGGCTCTGATCGCCTGGCGTGGCGGCGACGCGGTCGAGGCCGGCCGGCGCCTCGAGGCGGCGGTCGCCGCGCAGCCCGCGCTGGTCGGGCGGCTCGACGGCCGCGAGTTCGCGGGGCTGCGGGATCTGGACGATCTGCTCGGCTCCGTGCTCGAGGTCTTCGCGGGCGGTCGCTACCTCTGGCTGCCGTTCGAGCGGATCCGCCGGCTGACGATCGATGAGCCGGGGCATCTGCTGGACCTGCTCTGGCTGCCGGCCCGCCTGGAGGGGAGCGACGGGGAGACGGCCGCGGTGCATCTGCCCGCGCTCTACGCCGGGTCGGCCGCGGCGCCCGACGAACAGCTCCGCCTGGGACGGCAGACCGACTGGCAGGACGAAGGTCCGTTCTACCGCGGCCTGGGCCAGCGGCTGCTGGCCTGCGCGGGTCGTGACGGGGAAGAGCGCGAAACGGGCCTGCTCGCGGTGCGCTCACTGGAATTCGGCCCGGCCGCCTAGCGCCGGGCGACGGCGTGGGGGACGGCGATGTCGGATTCGCGACCCGGAGACATTTTGCGGCACTCCGTGCTCGACCGGCTGGCGCCGATCGGGGGCGGCAGTCGGCGTCGCGATCTGCGCATCGGCGTGGAGGAGCTGAAGCAGTCGGTGCGACGTGACATCGAGTGGCTGCTCAATTCGCGCCGGCCGTTGTTGGATCTGACGGACCTGCCCGAGGCGCGCACCTCCATTCTCGCCTACGGCCTGGCCGATCTGACGCTCTTTTCCGGCAACCCGACGGATTGCCAGCGCATCTGCACGCTGATCGAAGAGGCGCTGCGCACGTTCGAGCCCCGGCTGCTGCCGCGCTCCATCAAGGTGGCGCACGTGACCACGCGCGAGGACACCCACGTGCGTCTCCACTTCAACATCCACGCACTGCTCAACGTCGATCCGGTGCGCGAGCCGATCTCCTTCGACACGAGCGTCGAAACGGCCAGCGGAGCGGTCCAGGTCACGACGGGGGATTGATGTCCGACGAGCTGCTGCAGTACTACGAACGGGAACTGCGCTTCATCCGGCGGCAGGCCGCGGAGTTCGCCGCCAAGCACCCCGGCATCGCCAGCCAGCTCCTCCTGGAGCCGGACCGGTGCGAGGATCCGCACGTCGAGCGCCTGATCGAGGCGTTCGCGGTGCTGACGGCGCGCGTGCAGCTGCGCCTGGACGACGAGTTCCCCGAGATCACCAACGCCTTCCTCGGCGCGCTCTACCCGCAGCTGCTGGCGCCCGGTGCCGTCGCTCACCATCGTGCAGTTCACGCCCGACGCCAGCCGCGCCGAGGCGACGACCGGCATCCGGGTGCCGCGCCACTCCCTGCTGCACACCCGTCCCGTCGGCGGCGTGCGCTGCAAGTTCCGCACGAGCTATCCGGTCACGCTCTGGCCGATCGAGGTGGCCGGAGTGGACGTTCTGGCCCTGGATCGCGGTCATCCCGGCGCCCCTGCCGAGGCGGCGGGAGCGATCCGTATCCGGTTGCGGACGGTCGGCGCGCAGAATTTCGCCCAGCTGCCGCTGGATTCCCTGCGCTTCTTCGTGGACGGTCCGTCCGACATCGCACACCAGCTCTACGGCCTGCTGTTCCGTTCCCCCCTGGGTGTGCTGGTGCAGAACGGCCAGGCGCCCGGCGCGCCGGCCACGCCGGCCGGGCGTCGCGTGGCGGGCCGGTTCCTGCCGCCCGACCGGTTGCAGCCGGTCGGCTTCGGCCCGGACGAGATGCTGCTGGAAAGCACGCCCGCTTCGCAGCTCGGCTACGGCCTGCTGCAGGACTACTTCTGCTTCCCCGAGAAATTCCTGTTCGTCGACGTGGTCGGCCTCACTCCGGACGTGCTCGCCGGCTGCGGGCCGGACCTCGAGCTCCTGGTCCTGCTCGATCAGCCGCCGCTCGCCCTGGCCAGCGCGCTCGGCCCCGAGAGCCTGCGGCTCGGCTGCGCGCCCGCCGTCAACCTGTTCCTCCATCAGGCCGAGCCGATCCGTCTGACGCACGCCGTGTCGGAGTACGCGGTCCTGCCCGACCTGCACGCTGCCGCCGCCTACGAGGTGATCGCCGTGCGGGAGGTGGAGTCCGTGGAGCCCGGGACCGGCGGGGTCAAGAACTACCGGCCGTTCTACTCGCTTCGCCACGGTGATCCGCGCGGTCGTGAGCCGGCCTTCTGGTCCGCCACGCGGCGCCCGTCGCCGCGGGAAGGCGATCCGGGCACGGACCTCTTCCTGATGCTGGTGGACCGCAACGGGCGTCCCCTGCAGGAGCTGCCGACCGAGACCCTGCTCGTCCGCGCCGTCTGCAGCAATCGCGACGTGCCGGCGGGCCTGCTGATGGGCGACGCGCGGGGCGATTTCCAGATCGAGGGCCAGCCCGGCGTGACGCGCGTCCGCGCGCTGCGCAAGCCGACCCCCTCCCTGCGCCTGCCGCTGCAGCGCGAGGGGCACTGGCGCCTGGTGTCGCTGCTGCAGCTGAACCATCTCTCGCTGCCCGGTCTGGCGATGGCGGACGCGGCGGCGGAGGGGGACGCCGCCCCGGCCGCGACGCCCGCTGCCGACCCGGTCGCGCTGCGCGAACTGCTCTCCCTGCTCGATTTCGTCAACTCCGAGGCGACGCGCAAGCGCATCGCCGGCCTGGTCGGCGTGCGCGCGCAGCGCGCCCTGCGGCGCGTGGCGACCGGCGGCGGCCGCCTGTTCGTGCGTGGCCTGGAGGTCACGCTGGAGTTCGACGAGACCAGGTACGCCGGCAGCAGCGCGTTCCTCTTCGCGTCCGTCCTGGAGCGTTTCTTCGGGCTCTACACGACGGTGAACTCGTTCACCCAGACGGTGGCCGTCGGGCGCCAGCAGGAAGGGGTGATGAAGCGGTGGCCGCCTCGCGCCGGACAGATCACGCTGACCTGAGCGAACTGCTGTTCGCGCACGGGTACCGCTTCGAGTTCTTCCAGGCGGTGCGACTGCTGCAACTGGCGGCTCCGGAGTCCGTCCCGGTCGGCGAAGGGGACGACCCGCGCCGCGAGGCGATCCGCTTCGCCTCCGACGTCTCGCTGGCGTTTGCGCCCAGCGACGTCAGGGAGGTGACCCGCCCGACCGCCGAAGGGCCGGCACGGCTCACCGTGGCGTTCATGGGCGTGGCCACCCCGGCCAGTTTCGGCAGCCTGCCGACGGTCTATACGGAGTACGTGCTCTCCCGTCTGCGGGAACGCGACACGGCGCTGCGCGACTTTCTCGATCTGTTCAACCACCGCCTGATCTCGCTGTTCTACCGCGCCTGGGCCAAGTACCACTTCCCGATCGCCTACGAACGGGGCGACGACGCCGGGCCGGGCGTGTTCGAGCGCGCCCTGCTCTCGCTGCTGGGGCTCGGCGCGCCGACCCGGTGGCGCGATCTGCCGTTCGACGCGCGCCTGTTGCTGGCGCGGGCGTCGGCCTTCCGGCGCGGCCGGGTGTCGGCCGTGGCGTTGACGGATCTGCTGGAGGGCTACTTCGGCGTGCCGGTCGCGGTCGAACAGTTCGTCCCCGAATGGTACGTCATCGGGGAGGAGGAGCAGAGCCGGCTCGGCCGGCACGCGCATCAGCTCGGCTGCGACCTGACGCTCGGCGGCCGGGTCCAGGTGGCGCAGGCGCGCTTCCGGCTGCGCGCTCGGTCCGCTCGACTGGCCGGCGTTCCAGGAGCTCCTGCCGTCCGGCGGAGGCTTCCGGCCGCTGGTCGAGATGGTCCGGCTCGGCGCGGGCGCGGAGCTGCGACTTCGACCTGCAGCTCGTGCTGCGCCCGGAGGCCGTGCCCTGCCTGCGGCTGGGGGTGGCCGACGAGCACGGCGCGCCGTGGCTCGGCTGGTCCACCTGGCTGCTCACGGCCCAGACGCGGGACGCGCCGGCGGAGGTCCTCATCGACGCGCAGGCGCCGAAGGGCGCCGCGGCCTGAGCGCAAAGAATTCGGATGCGAGGAGGAGACCCGTGAGCCTGAACCTGAAGTCGCTGGTCGGCAAGCTGACGGACAACGCCCGGCGCGGGCTGGAGGGCGCGGCGGGGCTCTGTCTGTCCCGCACCCACTACGAGGTCGAGCTCGAGCACTGGTTCATGAAGCTGGGCGAGGGGACCGGCGGCGACTTCGACCGGATCCTGCGGCGCTTCGAGATCGATCCCGACCGCTTCCTGCGCGACCTCGACGAGTCGCTCGACCAGTACAAGACCGGCAACGGCGGCCGGCCCCAGCTGGCGCCGAGCCTGGAAGACGTGATGCGGGAGGGGTGGGTGCTCTCCTCCATCAATCTCGGCACGGCCAGGGTGCGCTCGGGGGCCCTGCTGCTGGCGGCGCTCAACGATCGCCACCTGCAGCGCCGGTTGCTGGACGCCTCGCCCGACCTGCGCCGCATCAAGACGGAGGTGCTCGAGCGCGAACTGGCCATGATCGTGGCCGGTTCGCCCGAGGATCGTGAGGTGTTCGCGCTCGGCGCGGGCGCGCCGGTCGCCGGCGGCGCTCCGGGCGGCGGAGCGGGCGGCGCCGGCGCCGGCGCCGCCACGCCGGCGCTCGACCAGTTCACGATCGACCTGACGGCCGAAGCGCAGGCCGGCCGGGTCGATCCGGTGCTGGGGCGCGACGCGGAAATCCGCCAGATCATCGACATCCTCACGCGCCGCCGCCAGAACAACCCGATCCTGACCGGCGAGGCCGGCGTGGGCAAGACGGCGGTCGTCGAAGGGTTCGCGCTGCGCATCGCGGCGGGCGACGTGCCGCCGCTCGCTGCAGGACGTGGCGCTGCGCACGCTCGACCTCGGCCTGCTGCAGGCCGGCGCCGGCGTCAAGGGCGAGTTCGAGAACCGGCTCAAGCCGGTGATCGACGAAGTGAAGGCCTCGCCGCAGCCGATCATCCTGTTCATCGACGAGGCGCACACCATGATCGGCGCCGGCGGCCAGGCGGGGCAGGGCGACGCCGCCAACCTGCTCAAGCCGGCCCTGGCGCGCGGCGAGCTGCGCACCATCGCCGCCACCACCTGGGCGGAGTACAAGAAGTACTTCGAGAAGGACGCCGCGCTGGCGCGGCGCTTCCAGGTGGTCAAGGTCGAGGAGCCGACCGAGAAGCGCGGCCGTCGAGATGATGCGCGGCCTGTCGCCGACGCTGGAGAAGCACCACGGCGTGCGCATCCTCGACGAGGCGGTGTCGAGCGCGGTGCGGCTGTCGCACCGCTACATCCCGGCCCGCCAGCTGCCCGACAAGGCGGTCAGCGTGCTCGACACGGCCTGCGCGCGGGTGGCCATCGGCCAGCAGCGCCACGCCGGCGCCGGTCGAGGATCTGCCACCGGCGGCATCGACGCGCTCGACACCGAGACGCGCATCCTCGAGCGCGAGAGCGCGCCGGGCGCCGACCATGCGGAGCGGCTGGCCGAGCTCGCCGCGGACGCGCGGCCGAAGCCGCGGCGCGCCTGGTCGCCGCTGGAGGCGCGCTGGAAGCAGGAGCTGGAGCTGGTCGGACCGGCTCGTGCGCCGTGCCGCACCCGGCTGGCAGCGGGGAGACCGACCAGGCGGGCGCCGACGGCGCCGAAGCCGCCGACCAAGGCCGAGCAGGCGAAGCTGCGCGCCGAGCTGGACGAAGCTGCGCGGCCGAGCTGCGCGCAGCTCCAGGGCGAGCAGCCGCTGATCCGGTTGCGAGGTCGACGCCAGGCCATCGCCGAGGTGGTCTCCGGCTGGACCGGCATCCCGGTCGGCCGCATGGTGGCCGACGAGATCCGGACCGTGCTCGACCTCGCAGGACCGCCTGCGAGCAGCGGGTCATCGGCCAGGACGCACGCGCTGGAGGCGATCGCGCAGCGCGATCCGCACCGCGCGCGCCAACCTCGACCGATCCGCGCAGGCCGATCGGCGTGTTCCTGCTGGTCGGGCCCAGCGGCGTGGGCAAGACCGAGACCGCCCTGGCGCTGGCCGAGCTGCTCTACGGCGGCGAGCACAACCTGATCGCGATCAACATGTCCGAGTTCCAGGAGGAGCACAAGGTCTCCAGCCTGATGGGCTCGCCGCCGGGCTACGTCGGCTACGGCGAGGGCGGCGTGCTGACCGAGGCGGTGCGCCGCCGGCCCTACAGCGTCGTCCTGCTGGACGAGATGGAGAAGGCCCATCCCGACGTGCATGGACCTCTTCTACCAGGTGTTCGACAAGGGCATGCTGGAGGACGGCGAGGGCGCGACATCGACTTCAAGAACACCGTGATCCTGCTGACCTCCAACGTCGGCATCGGACACGATCATGAAGCTGTGCGCCGACCCGGAGACCTGCCCGGAGCCGGAGGGGCTGGCCGAGGCGATCCGCCCCGAGCTGCTGCGGCAGTTCCCCGCCGCCCTGCTCGGGCGGCATGGTTGTCGTGCCGTACTACCCGATCGCCGGCGAGGCGCTGCGGCGCATCATCCGCCTGCAGCTCGAACGGATCGCCCGCCGCGTGCGGCAGAACCACCGCGTCGAGTTCGTCTACGGCGAAGATCTGCTCGAAACGATCGCCGCGCGGTGCACCGAGGCGGAAAGCGGGGCCCGGGCCATCGACCATCTCCTCACGCAGACGCTGCTGCCGCAGATCTCGGTGGAGTTCCTGACACGACTCGCGGCGAGCGAGCCGTTCTCGCGGGTCGAGGTGGTCGTGGACCAGGGGACGTTCCAGTACCGGATGACCTGACGATCGAGCGACAGGAGCCGCCATGTTGTTCCAGCAGGAGGGCCGGATCTGCCGTCTCAGCACGCCGCTGGGCGAGGACCGGCTGATGGTCCGACGACTGACCGGCTGGGAGGGCGTGTCGCGTCCGTTCCAGTTCCAGCTCGAGTTGCTGTCCGAGGACGACGCCATCGACTTCAAAGCGCTGATCGGACAGCCGGCGCTCATCGAGATCGCGCTCGGCGACGGCGGCTCGCGGCGCATCCACGGCCTGATCTCGCGCTTCGCGCAGGGGGGGGCCGACCGCCGGCTGACGGTCTACCATGCCGAGATCGTGCCGTGGCTGTGGCTGCTGACGCGGCGCGTCGACTGCCGCATTTTCCAGAACCTGACCGTGCCGGACATCGTCAAACAGGTCTTCGCCGGGCTGAAGCTCAACGACTTCGAATTGCGGCTCGATGGGACCTACGAGCCGTGGGTCTACTGCGTGCAGTACCGTGAGTCGGACTTCAACTTCGTGTCGCGGTTGCTCGAGGAGGAGGGGATCTTCTACTTCTTCGAGCACGGCCCGTCGATGCACAAGCTGGTGCTGGCCGACGCGCCCGGCCGCAACCCCGCCTGTCCCGACCAGCCGGCCGCGGAGTTCGATCCCGGGATCCGACCGGCACGAGGACAAGGACAACGTGAACGCGTGGACGGTCGAGCACGCGCTGCAGACCGGCGCCTACAGCCTGTGCGACTTCAACTTCATGGATCCCGGCACCAGCCTGCTCGTCTCGGCCAACAGCACCGTGCCCGAGGGGAGCGACCGGCGCCTGGAGGTCTACGACTACCCCGGCGCCTACGCGTCGCTCGGAGGGGAGCAGGCCGGCAAGCTCGACAAGGGGGAGGCCCGGCTGAAGCTGCGCCGCCAGGAGGGCGACCAGCAGGCGGTGGTGGCGCGGGGCGAGAGCGATTGCCGCGGCTTCCTGGCCGGCCACCGCTTCGATCTGACGGGGCACCCCCGCGCCGATTTCGCGCAGAGCTACCTGCTGACGGAGGTGCGGCACGAGCTGACCCAGGAGGCGGTGTTCGAGAGCACCGGCGCCGCGGAACGCTGGACGAGCAAGTACGAGAACCGCTTCGTCTGCATGCCCCACGCGGTGCCGTTCCGGCCGGCCCGCCTGACGCCCAGGCCGCGCGTGCCCGGCCCGCAGACCGCCTTCGTGGTCGGTCCCAAAGGGGAGGAGATCCACGTCGACCAGCACGGTCGCGTGAAGGTGCAGTTCCACTGGGACCGGCTGAGCCAGGCCGACGAGACCAGCTCCTGCTGGATCCGCGTGGCCCAGCCGTGGGCCGGCAAGCAGTGGGGCGGTCTGTTCATCCCGCGCATCGGGCACGAGGTGGTGGTCGAGTTCCTCGAGGGCGATCCCGACCGCCCGCTCATCACCGGCGGGGTCTACAACAGCGCCGCCATGCCGCCGTACGACCTGCCGGCCAACGCCACGATGTCCACGCTCAAGAGCCTCTCCAGCAAGGGCGGCGGCGGTTTCAACGAGATCCGCTTCGAGGACAAGAAGGGCGCCGAGCAGCTGTTCGTACAGGCCGAGAAGGACCAGGACGTGCGGGTGAAGAACGACGCCCGCGAGTGGATCGGCAACGACCGCCACCTGTACGTCAAGAAGGACCAGATCGAGCAGGTCGACAACAACCGGCAGGAGAAGGTGGGCGCCGACCACATCGAGGAGATCGGCAAGGACCGCCACCGGAAGGTCGTCGGCAAGGAGGCGATCGAGATCGGCGGCAGCCGCTCGGTCAAGGTCAAGGGGGACGTGAGCGAGGGGTACAGCGCGAACCACTACCAGGAGGTGGGGCAGAGCCTGCACCTGAAGGCGATGGGCATCGTGGTGGAGGGGATGTCGAAGATCACGCTGAAGTGCGGCGGGAACAGCGTCGTCATCGATCCGGCCGGCGTGACATTGACCGGCTCGCTCGTCACCATCGACGGCGGGATGACCAAGATCAACTCGGGCCCCGGCACCGCGGCCGACGCGATCAGCGCGCTCGGCCTGGTGCCGCCGGCGGTGCCGATCGCGGCCGTCGTCGCGGGCGACGCGGTGGCCGGCGCCATGACGCAGGTCACGCCGCACAAGCCGCCGCAGACGCCCGAGGAGAAGGCGCGCAAGACGAGCTGGATCGAGATCGAACTGGTGGACGACGACGGCCAGCCGGTGCCGGGCGAGCGCTACCGGATCGAGCTGTCCGACGGCTCCACGGCCGAGGGCACGCTCGACGAGAAGGGGCAGGCGCGGGTGGAGGGGATCGAGCCGGGCAGTTGCAAGGTCACCTTCCCGGACCTGGACCAGGACACCTGGGAGAAGGCCTAGATGGCGGAGCAGGCGGCGGCCAAACCGGTGGGCGGCGGAAATCACGTCGTGAAGCGGGGCGAGTGCATCGAGAGCATCGCGCTGGCGCACGGCTTCCTGCCCGACACCCTCTGGAGTCACCCCGACAACGCGCAGCTCAAGCGGGAGCGCAAGGACCCGTCGCTGCTGCTGCCGGGCGACCGCGTGCAGGTTCCCGACCCGCGGCTCCGGCAGGAGCAGGCGGCCGACGGGCAGAAGCACCGCTTCCGCCGCAAGGGGCTGCCGTCGCGGCTGCGGGTGCGGATTTTGCGCGACGGCGAGCCCCGCAAGAACGAGCCGTACACGCTCAACATCGACGGCAAGCTGAGCCAGGGCAGCACCGATGGCGACGGCGTGGTCGAAGTGCCGGTGCCGCCGAACGCGCAGCGGGGCACCCTGACCGTGGGGCAGGACGAGAAAGACCAGCAGAAATTCGAGCTGCGGCTGAGCGGGCTCGACCCGGTCGCCTCGATCACCGGCGTCCAGCAGCGGCTCGAGAACCTGGGCTATCCCTGCCCGGCCTCCGGCGAGCTGGACGAGCCGACGCGCAGCGCGCTCGCCGATTTCCAGCGGGCCTGCGATCTCGAAGCGACCGGCGAGCCGGACCAGAAGACGTGCGACAAGCTGGCCGCGGAGCACGACGCGTGAGCGGCGGGGCCCGGACCGGGCGGCCGACAGGAGGATGGTGCCGGTGAGTGGCAAGATCATCCCGCCCGGGTACCATCCGGCGTCGCAGGGCGAGTGGCTGCGCAAGCTGTGCCAGGATTACGGGTTCGCGGACTGGCGCACGATCTGGAACGATCCGAAGAATTCCGACCTGCGCAAGCTGCGCAAACCGAACCTGCTGCAGGCCGGCGACCTCGTCTGGATCCCGCCGGTGCGGCAGCGCCCGGTGACGGCGGGCGACGGCGCGAAGCACGCCTTCAAGGCGAAGGGCAAGGGCGACGAACTGACCATCGTGATCGAGGCCGACAAGGGCAAGCCGAACGCGGGCGTGGCGTACGCCTACACGATCGCCGGCGTGGCCCGCGGCTCCGGCTCGAGCGGTGGCGACGGCAAGACGAAATCGCCGGTGCCGCGGCTGCACGATCCCGCGACCCTCAAGGTCGGCAAGGTGTTCGTCGCGCTGGACATCGGGCACCTCAATCCCGATGGGCGACGACACGCCGGACCGCGGCGTGTCGGGGGTCCAGGCCCGCCTGAACAACCTCGGCCTGCGGGCCGGCCGGGAGGACGGTGTCCTCGGGCCGCGCACGGCCCGCTCGATCGTCCTGTTCCAGAAGCTCGAGGTCATCGCGGAAACCGGCACCATCACGGACGACCTGCGCGCGCGCCTGCTGCAGCGGCACGGGATCTAGGGGGAACGGGCATGAGCGGGCCTTTCACTGTCCTGTCCGGGCGCGCGATCAGCCCGACCAGTGCGCCCAACCTGATCATGGTCGAGTACGACCCGCAGCGCTCGGCCCGCGTGCCGTTCGGCGAGAAGATCGTGCTCGTGCAGGCGGTGGCCCGGTTCCTCGACGGCACGCCGCTGCTGCCGTCCGAATACTACGGCCCCGGGGCCGGGTTCGACTGGAAGGACGCGACCTGCCTCACCGGCGCGAAGACGCGGGGCATGAGCATCGACGCCCTCAAGAACGAGACCCACCCCTGGTACAACGACTCGTACGGGACCGAGGTGGCGGGCGATGCCGCCCGCCCGGGCTGGACCGTCGGCGAGATCAGCTTCGCGAACCTCAACGGACGCCGCGCGAGCGTGGCGGTCGATCACGAAGGCAGTCACAACACGCTGCGCTACGCGCCGGTCCATCTCAGTCGCATCACGGATCAGCCGAACAACGACGGCGGCGTGAAGGGGTTCTACGACAAGACCGCCAAACCGAATGGATGGAAGACCTGCGTGCTCGATTTCCAGGTGTTCGCCTTCTGCAGCAAGGGTCTCGACCACGGGATCTGGTACGAGGGGATCGCCTGGCGCTTCACGAAGACCCATGACGACAACAAGCACGGGCGGCCGGGCATTTCGCAGTACGTGGGGGAGCTGACGGAGCCGGACAAGAACGTCCTCGACGCCTTCAAGCTCTTCAACAAGGCGCGCAACGACGCGGACGGGTTCGTCAAGCCGGCCCTCGTCCCCTGATTGGAGCCAGTTGTGGAAAACCGTCGGATGACACCCTGGCGAATCGCGGTCTCGCTGCCGATCCTGGCCGCACTCGCGATCGGCTGCGGCCACAGAGGAGGGGATACGATGAGCACGCGAGAGGGCGGGGAACGCGAACCGGGGGCCTGGTCCCGCAGCGAGCCGATCCAGGCGAAGCTGACCTATGTGGGTCCGCAGGAGAAGCCGGTGGCGAGCGTCGTCCTGTACGAGGGGGCGGCGCCGCCCGACGGCGCGCTGTTCAAGCGGCACCAGTCCGGGGGCGTCAATTACGCGAATGACGAGGTTGGCAACCTGCGCCGGGCGCCCATCTCGTCCGAGGAGCGCACGGCGATCCTGGACAACCTCGCGCGCGCACTTCCGGACACGTCCGTGCTGCCGCACCGCTGGGCCTTCGTCCTCGTGCAGACGGCGCCGACCGGCGAACGCGCCCTGGAGTGGCTGCTCGCCGAAGCGCAATGCCGCAAGGTCGTCGACGCGCTGGCCCGCTCGCTCGCCGCGGAGAACGCGGCGGCGAAGGCGGCGCTGGCCGCGGTGCCGTTGGAGGGGATGCGGTAGGCGGGGGCGCCGGCGTCGGGGCGATCGGGCGCAGGCCGGGCCGGGCCCGTGCCTACGTCCAGCTCTTCATCTCCAGCGAGTACTCTGCGTCCGCCGTCGCCGTGATGCGCGCGCGGTCGTCCTGGTCGTTGACCTTCGACGCCTCGCCGATCTGCAGCGTGACCGACTGCCCCGCGCCGACGTCGACGGTCTGCACGACCTCCCACGTCGACCAGACGCATCGCGCCAGCTCCACCCGCAGCGCGCCGCCGTGGCAGATCACGGTCAGCTTGCTGCCGTCGACATCGTCGTGCACGTAGTCGCGCTGCCAGCCGGCCTTGAGCCGCACCCGGTTGGCGCGCAGCGTCAGCTTCTCCTCGGCACTCGCCCGCGCGCCGTTCGTGTAGTAGCCGATGAAGAAGCCGTAGACCTGCTTGGCGAACAGCGCGGCGGGCACCTCGAGCGTGGAGCGGCGGCCCCAGGTCCAGAAGCTCATCCGCACGTCGGTGATCTTGTCGCCGTCGTACTTGAACTCGAGCGGCTGGAGCAGGCGCACGTACATCCGGTCGCCCAGGATGTGCTTCACGTCGTACGGGGTCAGCACGCCGGGGTAGAGCGGGTAGGCGCGGTCGCGCCTGAGCTGCAGCCACGGGTTGTCGGTCACGCGGCTGATCCAGTACTTCGGGTCGCCCAGGTCGCGGTTGGCCACGCCCTTGTCGCGCTCGACCGCAGCTTCGTCCGGCTGCAGCAGCAGCGCCGTGCCGAGCTTGACCGCGCCGAACACCGTGTGCGGTTTCGCCGGCGCGCCGGTGCCGAACAGCACGCTCGCCCGCTGCGCCTCCTTCAGCTCGCCGTAGCTCTCGCAGCTCAGATGCGTCACGCCGCCCTGGCACGGGACGATCTTCTTCAGGTGGCGGACCATGTCGCCGTTGGAGCAGACCGTGGCGGTGGTCTCGGACACCGCCCCCTGGTAGTCGAGCACCCAGTTGGCGCTGTCGGTGAGCGCGCCGCCGACCATCCAGTCGACCTCGAGGATCGGGTGCTCCGGCTCGACGGCGAACTCGACCAGCTCCTGCGGCCGCACCAGGACCGGCACGTCGTGCAGGTGGGGGTCGGGCAGCTGCAGCCGCACGTCGCACGCCTTGTCGACGCCGGTCTTGTAGAGGTTGTCCACCAGCTTCTCGTACCGCGACGGATCGCGCTCGAGCAGCATGTGCACGGCCGTGAGCGGGCCGCTCAGGTTGTAGTAGGTCTGGTGGATGGCGTCGGGGTCGGCCACGCGCGCCTTCACCTGGTGCTGGATCTGCTCCCACTTGAGGTGCCGCCACACCCCCTTGTTGGGCGCGGCCGCGGCCTTGGGGGAGGAGGGGTAGTAGAGCAGGTTGTAGTGCACGCGCTTCGCGCTCGTCGTGTTGAACGGCTGCCCCTTCGCCTGCGTGTGGAACAGGTCGGCGCCGGTCTTGTAGTCGGCCACGTCCGCCTCGGCGAGTCCGAGGTGTTCGGCCCAGAGCTTCTTGCGCAGCTGTTTGACGAGGGAGCCGTCGCCCCGTTCGTCGAGCACGATGGCCGACAGCTCCGTGTCCGGCTCGCTCGTCGTGCCCAGCCCGGTCAGCGAGATGCCGCCGGCGTTGGCCGAGCCGAGCAGCGCCCAGCAGTCGTCCACGATCAGCAGCTTGGAGTGCACGTACGTGTAGTCCCAGACGCACTCCGGCACCTTCGTCTGCTCGCGCACCGGATCCTGGTGCCCCGCCGGCTGCAGGATGCTGAACAGGCCGAAGTTCTCCGGCCGTCCCTTGTCCTTGAAGATGCGGGCCAGCCGCTCCACGTACGGGTTGAGGTCGATCGTCTGCTCGCTGCCGAAGCCGGCCGCCGCCAGGAATTTCTTGGGCAGGACGACGAGCAGCCGGAAGTCGGCCTCGGCGCCGTGCTTCTCGGCGGCGGCGAACAGCGCGGCCCAGATCCTGTCGTCGGCCACCCACTGGTTCTCGAGGTAGATGAACTTCTCGGCGGCGGCGATCCCCTTGAGGTAGGCGTCGCGCGCGGAGTGCTCGAACGAAGGGTTGACGTACTGCGGCGGGAAATCCGCGTCGGGCTGCACCTCGACCCGCAGCTCGTTCCAGAGCGGATGCTGGTTGCGGGAGTAGTTGCCGCCGGCGCCGGCCGGCATGGAGCGGACCACCTGCACCAGCGGCCAGGCCAGCACGCCCTGCTGCTGGTAGCGCTCGCGCTGCCGCGGGTAGTACCAGCACTCCTTCGGCACGTAGTCCCGCGCGGTCTTGCCGCCGGGCGGCGACAGTTTGGGGAAGCTGCTCTCCCGCTTCGCCTCGAGCACGCCCTGCCCGTTGCGCCACGGCGTGTAGAGGTAGCCGTGGTTGTAGCGCGCCAGGAAGTTGGCGTAGACGTAGTCGACGGCGCTCGACCTTGGCGCCCTGCGGCTTGACGGCCCGCATGCTGCAGGTCGTGCCAGTTGCGCTCCGGCTTGTCGAAGTTGCGCAGCTTGTTGCCCGGCGCGTGCGCGGCGGCGTCCCAGCGGTCGCCGTCGATGTCGGTCAGGTCGATGCCGCCCCAGAAGGCGATATTGCGGTCCACGATGATCGTCTTCTGGTGGTTGCTGTGGAAGATGTAGCCCTGGTGGATGTCGGTGTAGCAGTGGATCTTCGCCGCGTTGCCGTGGTCGCCTGAGGTACTCGAAGAAGGCGAACGTCTTCTCCAGGTAGTCGGGAATCCCGCCCGAGGCCATGATCGTGCCGCGCGATCGCGTGCGGCATCTTCCAGAGCAGCTTGTCGAGGTCCCGGTAGGCGCGCCAGTAGTCGGCGGCGATCTCCCCTTCGTCCGGCCAGAACTGGTTGACCAGCAGATAGATCTCGCAGCCGGCCTTGCTGCGGGCCGCCAGGATCTCCTGCAGAGTGTCGGGGTCGTCCTGCTTCAGGGGGTCGCAGCCGCCCGGCCGCTTGAGGTGGAAGTGGCCGCTGAAGTGCAGGCCGGTCAGGCAGATCTCCTGCGTGGCGCCGGTGAGGGCGGCGTGCAGGTCGGTGGCGTAGCTCTCGCCGTCGACGTAGTAGGTGAGCTCGTCGCCCCCGTTGAGCGGCAGGTAGTCGACGAACCAGCGGTCCGCGGGCGGCGGGTTGAGGACGTTCTGACCGATGAGGTGGACCTCGTTCGCCATCGCTCAGCTCCGTGTCGCGGGAACGGGCCGGCGCGCTCACGCCAGCCAGACGCCGATCTCCGCCACCTCGCGCGCCGACGGGTCGGCCAGCGGGAAGACGCCCCGCCAGACCTGGGTGAAGCGCATCTCCTCGGGGACGAACACGAGCGTGTCGAGATTCAGCGCGACCCGCTCGCCGGCCGTCGAACCGGGCGTCGGCTCGTCGACGACCCGATCCTCGCCCTCGCGCGGGACCGGGGGCGGGAGCGGCTCCCCGGACGACCCGGCGCGCGCGGGCGGCGGCTCGACCGCCGCGCCGTGCCGCAGCACCGCGCAGACCGGCGTCACGGCCGGCAGCAAAAAGCGCAGCCGCGGCTGCGGCGTGAGGTGGACCAGCTCCACGTCCTCGTCGCCGCGCAGGTATTCCTTCACCTGCAGGTCGGGATGCGCGCCGTTGTACGACTCGAAGCGGAAGTCCTCCGGCGGCGCCGGCGCCCGCTCCTTGCGCCATTTCTCGTCGTAGGTGCCGAGGTAGCGCAGGCGGGGCAGCCAGCCGCGGCCGTAGAAGCCGAAGCCGACCGGGCGCGGACGGCTGTTCCACGCCTTGATCAGGTGGCGCGGGTCTTCCACGTTCGGCAGCGGCGTGCCGTCGACCGCGCTCTTGCTCTTCTTCGCCATGTAGCCGCGGCCGATGGGGTTGTAGCGGCAGTAGCCGCCCCCCTTCTGGTCGATGCCGCCGAAGGCGCGCGCGTAGACCAGGTCCATGCTCTTGAACGGCTCCGCCGCCGAGAACGCGGCCGGCAGCAGGCGTCCGCCGCAGGTCCAGTGCCGGTCGCCGATCACCCGCACGACCTTCTTCACCTTGCCCACGCGCAGCGACGCGTCGAGCGCCCGCGCCAGCTTGTGCGGCGGCGCGTGCGCCCGGCCCACGAGCACGATGTCGGCGCGCGGCTTGAACGGGACGACGTCGGCCTCGAACCGCGCGCCCAGCGCCGGGTTCTCCGGGTCGAGCGGCGCGTCGGCGAACAGGATCGGCAACTGCTCGGTCGCCGGCTCCGCCGGCTCATCCGGACGGATCGTGAACGTCCCCTTGAGGATGACCGTCAGCGCGGCCCGCCCGTCCGGCCAGACAAACGGCAGCGCCTCGGCGATGAACGGCGTCTCGTTGACGATCTTCATGGCGCTGCGACCCTCCGCCGGTCGCTCACACGAACACCCCGGGCGTGGGGATGACGGTGCCGGCCAGCACCGGCCCCACCGGCACGAACGGCGGCGCAAACGTCGGCACCGGCCCGGTGCCGAGCACATTCTGCACGATGGTCGTCGCCTTGAACATCTGGAACACCATGCCGAACGCCTGCGCCAGCGCGTCGAACAGCTCGGGCGCGTGCTGCGCCGTCGGATTGCCCAGCATCCCCACCATGGCGCTTTGCAGCGTGGAGGGGGAGAGCATCGCCTCGCCGGCCGACGGGAAGGTCACCAGCGGCATCGGCACGTTCGGCATCGGCGGCGCCACCGGCGACGGCACCGCCGCGAAGGCGGGATAGGTCAGCATCCCGGTCAGCCCCGTCTGCCACGCCAGCCAGGCCGAGCTGAACGCGTTGGCGATCGCCAGCGAGTACTGCGTCTCGAGCGGCGTCGTCTTCGGGGCCTGCCCCAGGATGAGCGGCAGCAGAGGAGGCCCCACCACCCCGCCCGGCAGCAGCGTCCCGACCGGCCCGTTGATGAGCGCCCCGGCGACCATGGCGGTCTGCATCCAGTTGCCGATCGCGCCGCAGATCGCCCCGCAGACCCCGTCGATGTAGGTGCCGAGCCTGTCGCTCATGCCGGCGGCCGCATCGACGTGGTACCGGTTCAGGGTGGCCGCATGGAACAGCTCGGTGGGCGACCCCGGCGCGACCTGCCGCTCCGACGGCGCGAACGCATCCGGGAACTGTTCGCCGGGCGGCGCCCAGTCCAGCGGAATCCGAATGCCCTTCGCGCTGAAATTCGTGCGGGTGAGCTGGGAAAACATCTGCGCATTCGGTGCCGGCATGGCCCCCCCGTCTCAGCCCCCGACGATCACGTCCGGACTGCCCTCGATGAGGGTCCCGGGGCCGCCGCAATGCTGGTCCTGATCACCCATCCGATGCGCCGGCAGGTTGTTGATCAGCACCGTGGCGCTCCCCTTCACCGCCGTCCACATGTTCGGTCCGCAGCACACCATGTGGATCCCCTTGTCCCCGACCCGCAGCGCCGGCAGGTTGTTCACCATCACGTTCGGCGACCCGACGATGGCCGGCCCGATGACGGGATGCGGACAGGCCGGACAGCCGTGCATGTCGGCCGGAGCCTGGGATTTGTCGCCAAGACGGCCCATGGGGGGCATAGGAAGATCCTCTCCAATTAGCAGCAAACGGGCGACGGAACATCCGCTCGGACAACTGAGGGCATCCTAACGCCAATTGCACCAAGGTTCAAGCGCGGGAGTGAGGGAAGGGCACGCGAAGGCCGAGAGGGGCGGTTGGCCTCGTCATCGTGGAGGGGCGATTCTGTGCGCAGATAACCTCGCCGGAAAGCCCGACATGGTTTCCCGGGAAGGACTCTTCGCGTGACGGAAAAAGGAAAGGAACCAGTGCTACCGGGCCAACGTGAGCTTACTAGTTCGAATTCCCTGTTCCGTTACCAACCGAACCACGTAGACCGCGGAGGCGATGGCCTCCCCGTGATCGCCACGACCATCCCATTCGCGTGAGTAAGATCCCGGCAGGAACATACCCTCCACGAGAGTCTTCACGAGACGCCCCGCCACGTCGTAGATGCGCAAGGATACCGCTCCGGAGTTGACCAAACCAAAGGCCATTCTGGTTCGGGGATTGAAGGGATTGGGCGCATTCTGGGCCAGAAACAGCGCGGATGGCACGTCTTCTCCGCGCGCGTCGTCCGGCGCCAGAAGCGCGGGTGCGCTCTGGTTGCCATGCCGATCGACGGCCACCACCTTGTAGTAGTAGCGATTATCTGGAGTCCATTCCGCATCGAAGTAGTGTGACTGCGTCGGATAGGCCAGCCAGGAATCCGGTCCGGGCGTGAATTCCGGGTTCGCTCCCCTTGAGACGACATACTGTGCGAAATCGCTCTCCCTGGCGGCAGACCAACTCAAGTCCAGCCCGTTCGCATCCTCCCTGACAAAACCCGCGATGCCATCCGGCGTGGCCGGCTCGAGATTGTCTATGGAAAAGGCGCTGTCCTGGCCGGAGATGAAGTAGATTCCTGGCCTTGCGGTGTGGGCGCTTACGGCGAACATTTCCCAGGGAGTCATGTCTCCGATAGCGTCCTGCCTTGTGGGAACTACAAATCGATACTCTTCAGCCTGCACCGCCGCATGGAATCCCACGGAAGCCCACTCACCTGGAGGGAACCCGGCTGTTGTCGCCTGCTCGACCGTCAGGTGTACGCAATCGGTGTTGAGTGGCGCCTCAATCGCAGAGAAGATCTCCATTCCCGTCTTGTCGCTGTCGAGGCTCGCGTTCCCGCCGCCCGGGGCAGCAGGCAATCTCCGCCATACGTTGTAGCCGATGATGGGGTCGTCGGTTACTCCCTCCCGATCGTGAGTCGGCGACATGACGCGCAGGTCGAGCCATCCTCCTTCATCGGCAGCCACATCTCGCAGCCATCCGATGATCGGAGAAGGCGCCCCCCAGACACCCCGGGAGTCAATGATCTGTGCGTAGATTTCGAACTGCTGGCTCCGCCAGTCCAGCCAGACGAAGATCGTTGATCCATCAGCGCCTGGCACAAGTTGAGGCTCAACAACATTCGGGAGGTTGCAGACGGGGACCCCGGCAGCAGCCCAAAGTTGCTCCCCTCGCTCACTCACGAGCTGGGCGCGAAGACGTTCGCCAGAAGTCCACGAGACAATCACGTCTCCGTTCGCACCAGCCACCGCGCGAATACTGTAGATCGATTCCGTGCTTCTGCACACGGACATCGGACCATCCCACGTCGATGTTCCAGTGCCATCGAAGTGTTGCATCATAATGTAGAATGGCGGCCCAGATGTTGGGTCATATTTGAACACAACACTCAGGCCGCCGGCGACATCAGGTGTCAGGACGTATTGGCCTCCGCGATATCCGATCAGCACTCCGCCCGCCGACCATTGCGCCATGCCATCGCTATTCAGGCGTTGCGCTGCGATGCCGTGCGAATCTTGATACGGCCCATCCCAGCTTACATAAGCACCGCCGGCTCCATCGATCGCCATGGCGACGTCGTGTTGTTCGCCCGCTGCGGTTGAAACGGCAGTGCCGTCGGTGGCCCACAGTGCCTGGCCCGCAGCATTCACGCGTCTCGCGTAGATGTCTGTCCACGTGCCTGAGTAATCACTGCGCTGGTCCTCCCAGGCAAAGATTCCTCCCCCTGTGCCGTCTGGAACTGCGTGTGGATTGACCTGATCGCCCGCGGCCAGACACACTGCAACGCCGTCCTGGTCCCACAGGCACTGCCCACTGTTGCTGATTCGTTGTGCGTAGATGTCGCTCCCGGCCGGGTCGCGTCCGTCTTCCCAGACCACGATGGCGCCACCCAGGCCATCAGACGCAGCAGCCGAAGAGTTGCCCGGCCTTGCGGCCAGCGCGCATAGCGGAACGCCCTCAGTGGCCCACAGCCTTTCGCCAGTCGCATTCAGCCGTTGCGCGATTAGGGCACTCTGTTGATCGCCGCCGGCCCAGACAACAATGGCGCCGTCCGCTCCATCCGGCACCACATGAAGCCACGCGATCCAGTAGCTGTTGGCTGTTCCAGCTGAAACCAGGGTGCCAGCGGTGCCCCATAAGCGCGTCCCCGCGGCATCGACATGCTGCGCCCGGACATCAACACCGGCTTGGCCCCAGATGAGCATTGCAACGATGCAGCCGCCGTGACCATCTGTGACCGCTCGTTCCACAATCAAATCACCCAGGCCATTCGTCAGATTCAAACCATCCTGGAGCCAGTCCGCCTGGGCTGCCGCAGGAATGGCGGAGCAGGCGAAAGCCAGCGTCAACAATAGACCTTGAAGAATGCGTCCCATCTGGTTCCCCCCTGGGTTTGGGCAGGACCTGGTATCTCCAGGAGACACATCAGGCCATGTGATTGGCCATAGTCTCCTTGCCGACTGGGTTTCCCCTTGCCTACCAATAATCCCATCCGTCCCTGTGCGGGCAGATCCTGACGACTCAACGGAGGCCGCGGGGCCGATCGGATTCGATGATAGGTCGGTATGTGGGTGGATTCAATGGCGGACACGACCGTGGCGGACCGATGACGCCGCTTGCGAACAGACTCCCACGCTTGACGGTAATCAGGATCGGCGCAGAATTCGTCAGGCCGTGAACCGCCCCGGGTTCTCCGGAGCCTCCGTTACGTGAGTCCGGCCATCAAGGCCGGGGCTTCCTGACTCCGAAAGTACATCTCTTCGAACTCGGCGGGGGGAATGTATCCGATCGGCTCGAGCAGCCGCCGGTTGTTGAACCAGTCCATCCAGTCGAGCGTGGCGAACTCGACACGCCTACCACCGGACATGCGTCAGCGCGGGCCATTGCGGGGCCGACAGGGTGCTCCGGAGGACAATTAAGAGCGCCACATCGTCCAGCCCTGAATTGCTGCATTTGCCCACTTCTCGCTTGCTCCCATGACGGACTTCAAGAACGCCGACACTTGTTCTGTGGACGTTTGCTGGCTCAGCAACCGTTTGGGCAACTTGGCCAACGTCAACTTGTTTCGACTCGGCGCGATCTGCCAAGTCCCAAAGTCGATGGCGCCACTTTGAGCCAATAGGTGTTTTGCCGCGTGTCTCCGCTGGCAGGCTTCGCAACCTGGATCCCACTGGCCGCTTGTACATCCGCTCTTTTTCTCGAGTGCATAGGGATTAGTCTCAAGATGAACTTTCAGCGCGCCTTTTGGCTGGCCGGCGTCATCAACGACGCATTCAATGTGTAGGTCGAAGGAAGCTGCGATGCAGGAAGAAGTCTTCCCCTCGGGACCGGACCACGTTGGCATGGCGGCTTTAAGCCGGTACTCGCGCGGGCGCGGGTGATTTCGGAGATCAACCCCCGCGATCCAGATGTTCTCAGGAAAAGCGTCGGCCCATCCGCTCAAGAATGCGACGTGATGATCATCTGTTCTGCGGACATCTATGCCATTCATTGCTGCCCTATCTACATTTCTAGGCCTAACGCCAGATGAGCCGGGCTTCAAGCGCCGGCCGGATCGGGCACGATCGCGGTCGACGTTGCCGGGTCCTGCTCGGGTTCGAATACGGCGTAGATCCGGCCCCTGATTTCGACTCAGTCCGGCCCGCAGCCGCGCAACCAGACTCCGCGCTACCCCCGCCCCACCCCCGGCAGCCGCGTCATCCCATAGCGGGAGACCTCCGCCAGCATGATGCGGTCGAGCTCTGCCGCGAGCGGGTCGGGCGCGGGGGAGCCGGTCGCTTTCGCGAGCCGGCGCGTCACTTCCGCCCGCGCCCGCGCGGCCGCGTCGAGGGCCCCTTTCGCTTCCCAGTCGGCCCAGGTGTCGCGGTCGATCAGGGCCGACGGCACGGTCAGTTCCGACTTCCAGTTGGCCCGCGTGTGCGGATGCGAGAGGAACTCCCCGGTCCGCACCAGGTCGGCGAAGAGGGCCAGCGTGTCGGCCGGGGTCGTCGCGATGCCGCGCACCAGCCGCAGCGCCATCCCGCAGGCCTCATGGTCGAGCAGCAGCTTCTCCGGCGACTGGGTGAGGATGTAGTCGAGGATCCCCGGCCCCGAGACGAGGTTGATCCCGGCCAGCGCGGCCAGCACCGCCCCCATGCCGGTCTCCATGCCGGCCTGGTAGTCGGGCGTCTTGGCGTCCGAGAGGGCGAGGTACCCGTGGACCGGCAGGCCGAGGTGCTTGCCGACCTGGGCGTTGGCGAGGTTCAGGAGCATCGTTTCCATCGACCCCATGGGGGTCGTCCCGTGGCGCATGTCGAACGCCGCGGGTGCGCCGCCCCACGAGATCGGCGCGCCGGGCGCCGCCAGCTGGTGGAGGACGATTCCCGAGAGACTCTCGGCCGCATGCTGCACCACCGACTCGCGCAGGGTCACCGGCGCCGTGGCGCCGGCCAGCGGCATCGAGATCAGGTTGGCCGGGATCCCCGCGCGGGCGCAGTCGAGCAGCGCCTGGCAGGTGAGATCGCTCCAGGCGAGGGGCGGGCTCGGGCAGCAGTCGAAGATGGCCAGCGGGCGCTCGGCCAGCGCCGACGCGCCACCCCGCGCCGCCACGAGCAGGTCGCGCATCGGCGCGAAGCCGTCGGTGCGGAAGGTGCCGGTCACGATCGGCTTGCGGCCGTGCCGCAGGGCCAGGTAGAGCCGGTAGCGGTCGGCCACCTCCGGTGGGACGTCGGCGGCGAGCAGGGCCGTCGACTGGATCGCGTAGTGGGGGAGGCCGTCGACGAGACGCACCAGGTCCACGACGTCGGCGGTGACGGCTGCGCGTCGCTTCCCGGTGCGCGGGTCGAGCACATGGATCGCCGCCGAACCGGGGTCGAAGTGCACCCGGTCTCCGGACAGATCGGCGGCCGGGCTCCCGTCGCGGTCGAACAGGGGGATCGCGTGCGGGACCGTGGCCAGCGCGTGCCGCACCAGCGCTTCGGGAATCCGCAGCCGGTCGCCGCCGGCCGTGGCCCCGGCGTCGAGGAGCAGGGTCCGCCCGGCCTCGCTGTCGACGCGCACGCCGATGTGTTCGAGCACGGCGATCGCCTCGTCGACGATGCGCGACGGCTCCGCCGGATCGAGAACGCGGACCAGGGGACGATACGCGGAGTTCATGCCGGTTTTCCTTCCTGCCGTGTCGTCTGCCGCGGGCAGTGATCCAGCGGGCAGCACGAGCAGCCGCGCCGGTCGCCGAGGGCGTGTCCGGCGGCGTCGAACCAGAGGGCGAAGGTGACCGATTTGCGTGGCACCATGAGCAGCGAGGGGAGGAGCCGCACGCCGAGTTCCCCGTGGGGGAGACGCGCGAAGATCGCCTCCTGCGCGGACAGCGGCCAGTCGCCGTAGCCGGGGCTGACGCGGCAGGGGGAGAGCGCCATCTCCGCGCCACCGCCACCGCCGGCGCCGGAGTCCGGGGAGGCGAGCCTCTCGCCGGCCGCCGCCCCGTCCGCGATGCGGCTCCCGAGCGCATCGGCCGCCGCCTCCGCGGCCGCCGATCCGATCGCGTCGAGCAACAGGGCGCCGCTCGCGTCCCCCGCGTTCAGCATGGCCGCGGCGCGTGTCTCGACCCCCGGGCCGATCGTGACCAGTCCGAGCGCGAAGCCCCCCAGGGCGTGCGCGGGCCCCGGCCGGGTCAGCTGCACGGCCGCGGCGTCGGCCACGGGAAACCGCGCGTGGGCCCCGCGCGCCTCGATCAGGCTCCGGCTCTCCGCCAGGAGCGCCTCCAGCCGCGACTGCACGCGCTCCGGAACGACGCGTCCCGCGGGATATCCCAGCAGGCGATGCACCTCCGCCAGCGGGGTCTCGATGGACAGGACGTCGATCATGGAGGCGGCGCCCCGGAAATCCGGCCACGCAACGCCGCGATGAAACGGGCGTCGCATCCGCAGCATCCGCCCACCGCCGCGATCCGCCCGCCGCCGTCCGCGGGCAGGGCCAGGACCGCGGCCAGGTCGTCGGCGAACGCCGCGGGCGTCTGTCGGTAGACCACGCGCCCCGCCACCACCTCGGGTTGCCCGGCGTTCGGCTGGAGGACGAGCGGCAACCCGGCCGAGAGCGCCTCCGCCGCCAGCGCCCGGAAATCGTCGCTCCCGAGCGTGCAGTTGGCCCCGACCACGTCGGCCCCGGCTTCACGCAGCGCCTGCAGGGCGGGCACGAGCCGGTCGCCCATGACCGTGAAGAAGCCCCGCTTCTTCCGTTCGAAGGTCAGCGAGGCCAGGAGCGGGAGGTCGGCCGAGAGCGAGCGCACCGCGGCGATGCCGATCCGCGCCTCGCGCAGATCGCTCATCGTCTCGAGATGGATGCCGTCCACCCCGGCGGCGACGAGCGCCTTCGCCTGCTCCAGGGAGGACGCGGCCCAGGCCTCGGGATCCCCGGCGCCGACCGGGGGCAGATACTCGCCGGTGGGACCGAGGTCGCCGATCACGAACGCCGCGCCCGCCCCGCGCGCCAGCGCCACGGCCGCCGCGTTGACCTCCGCCAGCCGATCGGCCAGCCCGGCGCGCGCGAGCCTGATCCGGTTGCCGCCGAAGGTGTTGGCGTGGATCGCCTCGCTCCCCGCCGCGACGAAGGAGCGATGGACCGCCGCGACGTCGGCCGGCCGCTCGAGGTTCCAGGCGTCGGGGGCCATCCCGGCGGTCAGCCCCCGCTCGATGAGCGACGAACCGAGGCCGCCATCGAGAAGCAGCACCGGCCCCGCCCGCAGGCGGGCGCCCAGGCCGATCGAACCCGCATGGCCGCTCACGCGACCAACCCCTCCGCCACCGCCACCGCGCGCAGCGCGTTCTCCGCGTGCGCGGCGCCGATCTCGGCCGCCCACGCCGCGGAGGTCGGGGCTCCGCCCACCAGCACCCGCACCCGGGGCGCCAGCCCGGCCTCCGCGATCGCGCGCACGAGGTCCCGCTGGGCCGTCATCGTCGTCGTGAGCAGCGCCGAGGCGGCCACGATCCTGGCCCCGGTCTCGCCCGCCCGGGCCACGAACGCCTCGATGGGGACATCGCTCCCGAGGTCGTGAACCTCGAATCCGTGGGCCGAGAGGAGCGTGGCGACGAGCCCCTTGCCGATGTCGTGGAGGTCCCCGCGCACCGTTCCGATGACCACCCCGGCCCGCGCCGGCGCGCCTCCGCGCCCCGCCACCAGCGCCGGATTCAGGATCTCCATGGCGGCCTTCATCGCCTCGGCCCCCTGCACCAGTTCCGGCAGGAAGTACTCGCCCTCCTCCCAGAGCTCCCCGACCCGGCGGATCCCGGCGGCGAAACCGTGCTCCACCGCCGCCAGCAGATCCCCCCGCGACTCCACGATCCCCTGGGCGAGCGTCCGGGCCCGCTCCGTGTCGCCGTCCACCACCGCCTGGCACATCGCCTCGTGCTCGCTGGCCTGCATCGCTTCCTCCCGGTGCGAGGGTTGTCCCCCGATTCTAACGCCTCCAGCCCCGAATCGACCAGCGCCAGACGCTTTGTGCGATCCATCCGCTGTGAGCCGCGGACTTGTGGGCCCCTCGGCGCACGGGGGCGGGCGGATTCATGAAATGAGCCATACTAGACATATATAAATATACATACATTGACGTTAGATCATAAGCCGCTTATGATATTTCCATGAAGACTCCAGTCCGCAGGTACCTCGCTCAGATCGGCAGCCGGGGCGGCCGCAAGAGCCGCCGTGAACTTGCCCCGGCGCAAGCCCGGGCCATGGTCCGGGTGCGTGAGGCTCGTCGGGCCTATCGCACCTATCACGCCCGTTGCTTCTGGTCCTGTCCGCCTGATCTCGAGATCGGCGCCGCCGACGTGGCCTGGGTCGCCGAGCAACTGATGCGGCACGGCGGCCGCGACGCCTGGGAGAAAGGGGCTCAACTGTGCCGCTGACTGATTTCCAGGCCCGGCTGGGACGCCTGCTCGCGACGAACCGCAGTGAGCACAGCTATCTCGCCGGTGCGGCGGCCATTCTGGTGGCCCCCAACACCCACCGATTCAGCCACGACCTCGACTACTTCCACGACAGCGCCGTCCGCGTGGCCTCGGCCTTCGCGGCTGATCACGCCACCCTCGTGGCGAACGGCTACAATGTGGAAACGGAGATCAGCCAGCCGGGCCATATCCGGGCGATCGTCCGCCAGGGCGAGACCGCGACGAAAATCGAGTGGGCCCAGGACTCGGCCTGGCGTTTCATGCCGGTCATGCGCAGTGACGAGTTCGGTTACCAGCTCCACCCGATCGATCTGGCGACCAACAAGGTCCTGGCCCTCGCCGGGCGCGACGAACCGCGGGACCTGCTCGACACCGTCTATCTGCACGAAAACGTCCTGCCGCTCGGAGCCCTGGTGTGGGCCGCCGTGGGCAAGGACCCCGGCTACGCGCCGCTCTCGTTGCTGGAGATGCTCCGGCGGCGGGGCAGGGTCCGGCCGGAGGATCTGGCGCACCTCGATCTGGCGGTCCCGATCGATCTCGTCCAACTCAAGGCGACCTGGATCGCTGCGCTGCAGGAGGCCGAGGCCTTCGTGCGGAGTCGCCCACCGACCGAATCCGGGTGCCTGTACTTCTCGGCCTCGAAACGTGAGTTCGTGGCCCCGGACCCGATGGACGTCGGCGACACCGCTCCGCACTTCGGTCGCCCCGGAGGCGTGCTGCCCCGAATGATCACGGAGTGATCGCCGGTTCAGGCGCGGGAGTGGGGGAGCGGACGACGGGGATCGCCTAGCCCCGCCCGCCCCGCCTGTGGAACTCTTTGACCACCCGGCCGAAGATCTTCGACTTGCGCTTCTCCTCCGAGCGCAGCCGTACGTCCGTCTTCGCCGCCGCGAGCTGCGCCTCCCGCACGAGCTTGTGGTAGCTCGCCAGTCGCTCGGCCGACAGCGCACCGGATTCGACGGCGGCCCGGACCGCACAGTCCGGCTCATCCCCATGCGCGCAGTCGCGGAACCGGCACGCCTGCGCGGCGAGCTCGATCTCCGGAAAGGCCGCCGCGATTCCTTCTTCCGACCCAGTCAGCCCAAGCTCACGAAGTCCCGGCGTGTCGATGAGCACGCCGCCCCCCGGCAGCTCGATCAGCTCGCGCGCCACCGTCGCGTGGCGTCCCCGCCCGTCGCTCAGCCGCACCTCGCGCGTGGCCTGCCGTTGCTCGCCGAGCAGCGCGTTGACCAGCGTCGACTTCCCCGCGCCCGAAGGCCCGATCAGAACGGCGGTGCGATGCCCCGAGACATAGGCGAGCAGGGGCTCAACGCCCTCTCCGGCCAGCGCATTCAGCGCGTGCACGTCCGCCCCCGGCGCGATCGCCTCGACCGCCGCCCGCGCCCCCTCCGGATCGTCCGACAGGTCCGCCTTGGTGAGCAGCACCACCGGCAGCGCCCCCGACTCCCACGCCACGGACAGCTCGCGCTCGATGCGGCGCAGATTCGGCGCCCCGGCGATCGGCTGCACGACAAACACGACGTCGATGTTCGCGACCAGCACCTGGACGTTGGACGTCTTCCCCGGATCCCCGCGCGTGATGGCGCTCGCGCGTTCGAGCACCACTTCGATGAGCGGGTCCGCGGAATCCCCGGACATCCGCACGGCGACCCAATCGCCCACGGCCGGCAGATCCGCCGGGCCGCCAGCAGCCTTCTGAAGGCGGGTGGACAGCCTGGCACGAAGGACTCCGGCCGTCGTCGCGATCAGCATACTGCCGCGATCGTTGCGAATGACCCGCCCGGGACTCAGCCCCCCGGCGACATGGGGCTCCAAAAGCGTCTGCCAGCGCGGCGAATACCCGATCCGTTCGAGTGCGGACAGGTCGGAAAACACGGATCCTCCTACCGCCGAAGCGGCTAAGGCAAAGCCTCATCGACCCCTGGCGGCGCGGGTCGCCACGAATTCCTGACTCACCTGCAACCCCGGCACGCCCGTGAGCGCCCCCCGGAATTCATCGTACCGCCCCACCGCCAGAATGGCGTCCAGGTTGTAGTGCGACATCCGGTAACGCTTGCCGTCCGCCCCAGTTGTCAACCAGGAGTTGACAGCTGAAGCCTCGGCCGGCTCGCCATGCGCGAATCACGGAGCAACTTTTGATGGCCATGCGCAGGTAGAACTCGCGCTCCTCCGGGCGTTTGGACTGCCCAGGGACGATCAGATTGTGGGTCCATGGCAATTGTGTCACCAGCGATGACACTCTTTCGTCGCTGGCATAGGTTTCGAAAACCTGCCGCATGCCCGCCTCTCGGTCCCCGCGCGAACTCGCAGCCGATCCCGGTGATGCGACCACACCAGGAAGGCTTCACGCCCTCGGATAACGTACAGGGACCTTCGCCCGGAATCCATCGTCACGTGCCGCATGGTGGACCTCCTCATGAGGCTGGCGTGAACTGCCAAAACGGGAGCATTCCTGTCCGCGCGATAGGCCCTCCCACTCGACGGCCAGGGCATCAGGCCGATGTGATTTCCCCCTTTCCTTCGACTCCCTGCAATCGAGTGCCTCGCACAGGACTCGCCCCAACCCGTCGCTCCCGAGCCGGAGGTCGTCAGACATGCCGTCCGCTGTCGTTCCCATCCCGTCGGTGACGCGCCGGGGATCGCCCCGCGCCTGCGTCGCCCCGCTCGCCGCCGCGTTGCTGCTGGCCGCGTTGCCGATCGCCGTCCTGGCGGCGGACGCGCCGGCGCCCGTTCCCGCCACCGAAGCCGCCGCGCTCCAGGCCGCCCTGGACGAGGGGCTGGCCGCGATCGCGGCGCTCGAGATCCAGGTCAAAGCTGCGCGCGACGAACAGCCGGCGCTCGAGGCGCAGGCCGGCATCGTGCAGGCGAAGACGGACCTGCAGCGGCGGCTGCTCGAGGTCCAGCTCGAGTGGGCGCGCCATGACGGCCGCGCGGAGAAGATCGCCGAGATCGCGGGCGCGCTGGCGCGGATGAAGAATCCGCCGGCGGGCGAGCCGCAGACGCGACCCCTGCCTCCAACCGCGCCGTCGGCGCGCTGAGGAGGGCGACATGAAGCGCATACGCCTCTTCCTGGCGATCGCCACCGCGACGCTGTTGCTGGCCGCCATCGCCGCCGCGCAGCCGAACCTTGCCCCCAATCTGCCGGTCGGGTGGGCCTGGCCCGTCGTGCCGCGTCCGACGAACGACGCCACGAGCAGTTACGTCCCCGCGCCCACGCAGCTTTCCGGCGAACAGCTCACCACCTACCTCAACAGCGCCTGGCGCAACGCCGGCACCGTCGCGAGCGGCAGCTTCCACAACAACACCGTGCTCGACGGCGAGTGGATCATCGTGGACCGGACCTGCGTCTCGCTCGCGGCCGGCGCCAGCGCCTATGGCATCAACGGCGGTCCGTTCCTCCTGCACTGCGGCCGGCACACCCTCGAACTGCGGGTCGACGCCGGCGGCGTGGTCGCCGAGTCGGACGAGACCGACAACAACATCGCCCACCAGTGGACCTGGATGGCCGGCCTCCTCCCGGCCGGCGGGTACGGCTACCGGGAAGGCCCCCCCGATCCGCAGGGGGGCTGGTCCGCGATTCCGGCCGGCGAGGCGAAGTACGACAACTGCGACGGCATCACGTTCACGACCGGCGCGGGCTCGAGGCCGTCATCGCCAACGGCCACAACGTCGGGACGCACTCGTACGACGCCGGCATCGTCCGCTACGCCGGATCGGGAGACTACCGCTTCGATCATGTGGCGAGCCAGGCGCTCGCGTGGGACGACTCCATCACCGTCACCTTCGGCCAGGACGAGATGTTCAAGCTGTTCGACGTCGCCGTGCCCACGTCCGACGACGTGAGCGTCTGGCTGCAGACGGCGACCACCGATCCGAGCGTCGTCCTGATGTGGGTCGACCGCGCCTTCACGGTCGGCGGTCTGACCGACATCGCCGCCAACACCGCCACCGACGCGGCCGGGCGCGCGCGGCTGGACGTGACGCCCGGCGCGGCCGGCAACTACGCCGTCATCGTCTTCCGCGATCCCGACTGGGGCACCGGCCCGCGCTCCTTCGGCCTGAAGGTCGCCGCCGCGATGCCCGATCTGGTCCCGTACGCGCCGGCCGGCTGGCACTCGCCGATCGTGCCGCGGCTCGCGGCCGACGGCACCCCGACCTCGGTCGCCCTGCCCGACTCGCTGCCGGCCTTCAACACCGGCCCCTACGCGAACTGGTCCGTGCGCAACATCGGCGGAACGGACTCCTACTGGGCCAGCGGAACGGGAGTGTACCTCGACGGCGCGTCGAGGTACGGCATCGTGACACCGCCTCTGGATCCGGGCGCTGTCTACAACTGCAACCCGACCTCGACCATGGGCGAGGTGCGGGCCGGGCGCCACACGATCTCCCTGATCGCCAACGTCAACCGCGCCATCCATGAGGCGACGCTGGACAACAACGTCTACGGCGAACAGTACTGCTGGGCGCCGTTAATGGTGACGCCGCTGGGCGACCTGGGCTGGGACCCGTCGCCGCCGCCGCTGTCGGGCGGCTGGCAGGATGTCGTCGTTGGCAGCGGCGAGACCTTCTGGTTCAACAACCAGGCCCGCCGGCTGACGACGGCCCCGCTCACCGTCTGGTGGCAGGGCTACATCATCGCCCCGCTCCCCGGCGACGACTACGACCTGCAACTGCACGAGGCGCTGCGCGGCGCGAAGAACGGGCTCGGCGAAGCCATCTCCGCCTCGCACTGGGGCCAGAACCAGACCGACTACGTGCTGGTCAACCTCAACCAGACCGCGCGCCGCCCGTTCGACGTCAGCACGCTGAACTACGGCGGCACCCAGAGCTACCATCCGGAGTACGTCGAGTCGACCACGCTCGGCAACGCCGGCTCGCTCACCTACGCGCCGTACACGAGCCCCGACATCAACATGATGCAGTTGCGCGAGTGGTACTTCACGGCCGGCTACTGGATCATCCATCTGAAGAACCTGAGCCTGAGCGACAGATACGGAATGACCTTCCACCAGGCCGACGAGATCTACACCGGCAAGCGCGTCGACGCCTCGGTCTACCCTTCCGGCGGCGGCGACCTCTGGCTGCAGGTGCAGGTGGTGAATCCCGGCTGGTGCTGCCTCGCGGTCTGGATCCAGGACTTCGACTCCATTGGCAGCATGAAGTACCAGCTCAGCATGTCCCCCGGCGGCACCCCGGTCCCGGACGACGGCGACCTCCCCGCCGTCACCGCCCTCGCCGGCGCCAGCCCCAACCCGTTCAACCCGCGCACGACCGTCGCCTTCGACCTCGCGTCGACCGGCCGGGCCCGTCTGGCAGTCTATGACCTGCGCGGCACGCTGGTGCGACGACTCGTGGACGCCGACCTGGCGCCCGGCCGCCACGAAGTGGCGTGGGATGGCCGCGACACGGCAGAACGCGCCCTGCCCAGCGGCACCTATGTAGCCCGGCTCGAAGCGAACGGCGTGGTGCAGACGCAGAAGCTGATGTTGATTCGGTAGCGGCCGGGCCTGCAGACGAGGAAAGGGGCCGGCGGGGCGATGCTCCGCCGGCCCTCTCGCAATGGTGCGCGGCCCGCGCCAACGCAGCATACGAAGGGCGCGAGACGCCGCTCAGGCCTTGACGTCGATGACGGACCCGTCCGTGGCGGCGGGATGCTCCAGGTCGTAGGTGAGCTCTTCGATCGCACTCACCACCCCATCCTTGTTCGCATCCTTCTTGTCAGTGCTCGTGGTCTGACTCGCGGACCCGCCGCCGGCGGCCGCTCCCGCCTTGCCGGCCCCACCCGCCGCCTGTCCGCTCGCGGCGCCCGACTTCCCCCCGGCAAGCTGCGACGCCTGCACCAGCATCGACACATGTGTCCCGCCGGTTCCGGATACTTCCATGACCCTGCCTCCCGGTTGCTGCCCCTGCCCTCACTGCAGGAGTCATCGGCACGGAGACCCGCTCCCGTAAGTAACGAATTGTATCCATGTTGCGGACACCGGGAGGAGACCTGTCAACCGATTGCGGCAGGGAGGGGGAGACAGATTCAGGGACGGAAGTGGCGGGCGGTCTGGGGTCGGTCTGCCGTGCCGGGCGCAGGTCCCGTGGAGTCGGCTGTGGCGGCGGGGTCGATGCGTCCGGCTGATCTGCCGCGTGCCTCCGTTACGAACTTGTAAGTATTTCTTACAGGGCCTGCCACCGCCAGAATGGCGGCCAGATTGTCGTACAACTACCCGGTAACGCCTCCCGTCGGCCGCAGTTGTCAGCCTGGAGTTGACAACTGAAGCCTCGGCCAGCTCACGTGCGTGTTTGCCTTGCGTCTAACGCGCCGATGTCGCAGACGGCCTCATGGGTGGCACCCCACCTCAAGTTGACACCCTCCGCGCGTCGCTGGTAGACTGCCGCGAACTTTCCTTCAGGCATGAAGTTAGCCTTGGCCTGGATGGCCTTGGTCGGGGGAGTGCGGGGAGCATGCTGTTCAAGAAGCGGGGGGGCAAGGTACGGCGGTGTCCGAACAATCATGTTCTGGATCCGTCGTGGGATGCTTGTCCCTATTGTGAGGCGGGGGGGGACGCCAGCGGGGACTTCATTCAGGCTGACGATGAGCCTGGGTACCCTGCGTCGGGGCGGGGGGGGCGGGCGCCGGGGCCGCCTCCGGCGGCTCCCTATGTGCCGCCGCCGGCGCCGTACGCGCCGCCTCCTGCCTACTCGCCGCCGCCTGCCTCCTATGGGCCGCCGCCTCCGGCTGCGGGGCCTCCGGCTTATCCGCGGGCGCCGGAGGCGGTGCGGCGGATCGAGCATGCGGCGCCGGTGAGGGAGACGCCGGCGGCGGTGGGGCGGGAGGCGGTGGCGCCGCCGGCATTTGGGACTCCGGGCGGGGGGGACGACATCACGGTCATCGGGGCGCGGCCGGCCATGCCGTCGGCGGCGGTGCCGCCTCCTGCGGCTGCGCCGCCGGCCTGGGCGCCGCCGACGCGGCCGGTGGCTCCGGTGGCCCGGCCCGAGGCTCCGGTGGCTCCTCCCGGCGTGGTTGCGCCGATCGACAACGACACCACGGCCGTCCTGATGAGTCCGGTGGGGCGGCAGGATATGGTGGCGTGGCTGGTCGCGGTGAGTGGGGCGCAGCGCGGGCGGGACTTCCGGCTCACGGCTGGGACGCTGCGGTTTGGCACGACGCCGGGGTGCGATGTCGTGATTGCGGACGACAAGTTTCTTTCGGGGCGGCATGCGGAGGTGGCGTTCGAGGCGGGGCAGTATGTGCTGCGCGATTTGAACTCGACCAATGGGTCGCTGGTCAACGATGTGCGGATCGTGGAGCAGGTTCTGCGTGATGGGGACCGGGTGCAGCTGGGGAGCACGCGGTTCCTCTTCAAGTGTTTTGCTCTCCCTGTGGCGACGTAGCGGCATGACTCCGGGCGGCGGACGCGCGGCGGCGGGGCCTGGCGCGGCGCGCGCGCCGCGCGGGGCGGTGTTGCGTCCGCGCGGCGGGGGGCGAGGCGGTGCGGATCCCGGCCGGTGGGCGGCTGCTGGTCGGACGTGATCCGGCTTGCGATCTGTTCCTCGACGATCCGGCGCTGAGTCGGCGGCACGCGATGTTCGCGCAGGAGGGGAACGTCTGGTCCGTGGCGGACCAGGTGAGCGCCAACGGCACCTTCGTGGACGGCAAACGCGTGGAACGCGAGCCGCTGCGCGACGGGGCGGTCGTGCGGTTCGGGCCCGAGCGTGAGTTCGTGTTCAGCCTCGAGCGGGCGCCGCGCGTGCGGGGCGCGGCGCGGCGGATGCCCGATCCTTCGGCGCTGCTCTGCCTCCAGCTCGTCTCGCGCGATGCGCGGGCGCGCGGTGCCTCCCTGCTGCTCGGGCGCAAGCTCAGCGTGATCGGTCGCGACGAAGGGGCCGACCTGCTGCTGCCGCTGACCCAGATCTCTGGCGTCCATGCGCGGATCGAGCGGCGGGGCGACCGGCTGGTGCTGACTGATGCCGGCAGCAAGAACGGCACGACCGTCAATGGGGAGGCGATCAAGGAGCGGGCGCTGCGGGTGGGGGACCGGGTCGGCTTCGCCGACGTCGTCTTCGTCGTGCGGCTCAGTCCGGTGCCGTCCGTGCACGGGGCGCTGCTGCTCGGGATCGCGGCGCTCGTGCTGGTCGGCGCGCTGCTGATGCCGTCGCTGCGGCCGTCGGGGGAGCGGGTGGAGCGGCTGTGGACGCGGGAGATGTACGTCGAGCAGGCGCGGCGCAGTCTCGATGACGCGCTGGTCTCCTGCGATGCCTCGCCGCCCAACGACACGGTGGCGAAGGCGCAGTTCGAGATCGCCATCCGTTCGCTGATCGCGGCCGACCTGCTGCCGCCCGACCGGCAGAGCGAGACGGAGATCCGCAAGGCGTTCCGGGAGACGGCCGGGCGGCTCGACAAGGATCGTCTGCGCGACCGCGATCTCTACGCGCTGTTCCAGGAGTTGCGCGAGGGGCGGCGGCGGCCGCCGCCGCCTCCGCCGGAGCCGATCGCGGCCACGCCGGCGGAGCCTGTGCCCGCGCCGCCGCCGCTGCCCGCCTTCAGCCTGGAGGAGGAGCTGTCGCAGATCTTCGCGCAGTTCGGGGTCGACACGCGGCGCGACGCCCTGCCGGTCACGATGGTGGCGGCGGTGGACGACGCCGTGCGGATGTGGACGGTCGAGCGGCGCGACTACACGCTGCGGACCCTGCGCCGTGCGCGGCCGCATCTGGACATGCTGCGCACGCGGCTGGAGGCGCAGGGGATCCCGCAGGCGTTCAGCTACCTCCCGTTCATCGAGAGCGGCTACCAGACGGACATCGTGAGCCCGGCCGGGGCGGTGGGCCTCTGGCAGCTCATGCCGGGCACCGCCCGCGACTACGGTCTGCGGGTCGACGACGTGGTGGACGAGCGCAAGGACCCCGCGCGGGCCACGGAGGTGGCGTGCAAGTACCTCCAGGACCTGATGATCGCCTACGGCTCCAACGACTGCATGTGCGCGGTGGCCGCCTACAACAAGGGCGACAACGGGCTGCGCGCCTGCCTGCGCCGCATGGAGATCGACTGGTGGTCGCGCTGGAAGTTCTGGGATCTGGTGCGCAAGGACGCGCCGTGCCTGCCGGTGGAGACGCGGGAGTACGTGTCGCGCTTCCTGGCGGCGGCCGTCGTGATGCGCTGTCCGGAGCAGTTCGACCTGCCGGCCGACTAGCGATTGCGATGGTCGGCGCCGCGGCTTAGACTCCGCGATGCCGGCCGGATTCCCCCGCCGGTGTTCACGCGCGGACCGTCGGGGAGGCGGCGCCGACATGCCGTCATGCCGCAGAGGTCGGGTGCTGCGGGCGGTCGCGGTCGCGATCGCGCTGCTGGCGCCGTGGGACGACGTCCGGGCGCAGTCCGCCCCTGCCGCGCTGCGGCTCGAGCCGGGCGCGCCGCTGGCCGGCGGGCAGTTCCAGCTCCCGTTCACGCTGGTCGACGCCGACGGTGCGCCGCTGGCCGTGTCGGCCGCCGCGCTGACGATCGAGGCGGGGGGGCGCGCGGTCGCCTCGCCGACGCTGACGCCGTTCGCCCCGGCCCCGGGCGGGGCCCCCTCGGCGGTGGCGGTGCTGGCCGACCTGCGCGGCCTGTCCGCGGCCGCGGTCACGGCGTGCGGGGAGGCGCTGGCGGTTTTCGTCGCGCGCGCCGCGCCCGACGCCTGGCGCGGCGTCTACGCCGCGGGGTCCCGGCCGCAGGCGTTGCGGCGGCTGGCGTCTGGCGGCGCGGGGTCGGCGCGCGCGCCGTCCGCGGCCGAGCTGGCCGGCGCCCTCGCCGGCGACACGCCGGTCCCGTTGTGGGACAATGTGAAGGACGCGCTGGCCGGGCTGGCCTTTCCGGAGCTGCCGGCGCGGCGGGCGCTCATTCTGGTGACCGGCGGCCGGGAGGGGCGGGAGAGTCGCTACTCCTCGGCGAGCTGCCTGGCGGCGGCCGACTCGGCCCGGGTCGCGGTGTACGTCGTCCTGATCTCGTCCACCGACGCGGCGGAGGGGGCCGAAGCGGGCCCGGAGGCGGCCCGGCTGCGGCGCCTGGCCGACGGGAGCGGCGGCCGGATGCTCGTCGCCGGCGTCGGCGATGCCGGCGGGGCGGTGCGGCGCCTGGTCGCCGTCGTGGATGGGGCGCTGGGGGCGCGGTTCACGGCCCCCGGCCTGGAATTGCCCGCCGAAGTGACGCTGCGCCTGGCGCGCGACGGCGGTGCGCTCGCAGCGGGCGGCACGCTGCGCGCCCGGCGGGCGCTCGCGGAGCGCGGCATCGGGCGCTGGCCGGCGCTGCTGCTGGTGGCGCTGGCGGTGGCGGCCGCGGTCGTCGTGCTGGTGCGGACCCGCTTCGCGTCGGCCGGCGAACTGGTCGTGACCGTGGACGGACGCCCGTCGGTGCACCGCCTGCCGCGCTCCGGCGCCACGATCGGCTCGGCGGCCGGGAACACGGTGGTCGTGGCGGATCGGCGCGTCTCCCGCCAGCACGCCGTGCTGCGCGTGCGGCGGGGCGGGATCATCATCACCGATCTGCGCTCCACGAACGGGACGCAGGTCAACGGCCAGCCGGTGCGGACGGCCACCATCGGCGAAGGCGACCGCGTGCTTCTGGGCGGCGCGGTCCAGCTCGTCTATCGTAAGACAACGCGCCCGGGGCGTATTGCGCGTCCGGACCGCAGAGGAGGCTCATGAACCACGACAGCCCGCCGTCTTCGCCGGGCACCGGTTTGCGCCTGATCCACGCCAGCCTCAGCGACATCGGCTGTCGGCGCGAGAAGAACGAGGACGCCGTCGGCGCCTTCGCCTGCGAAGATCCGCCCGGCGCCGTGCTGTTCGTCATCGCCGACGGCGTGGGGGGCAACGCGGCGGGCGAGGTGGCGAGCCGGACCGCGGTGAAGACGTTCGGCGAGCGGTTCTTCGCCGCCGGGGTGCCGGTCGACCTGCGGACGGCCCTCCACCAGACCCTGCAGGAGGCCAACCAGGCCATCCTCGCCGACGCGGCCGTCAATCCGCTGCGCGCCAACATGGCCACGACCTGCACGGCGGCCGTGGTCCGCGGACAGGAACTGGTGATCGGCCACATCGGCGACTGCCGCGCCTATCTCGCGCACGACGGGCAGCTCTTTTCGCTGACCGAAGATCACTCGCTGGGGGGCGAGTACCGGCGCCAGGGTCAGCCGCTGCCTCCCGACAAGCAGAGCCTGTCCAACGTCCTGACGCGCTGGCTCGGCAACGAGGCGGGCGTGGAGCCGGACATCGGCGAGCCGGTCCTCCTCGCCGAGGGGGCGACCCTGGTGCTCTGCTCGGACGGCTTGACGAAGGTCGTGCGGGATCCCGACATCCTGCGGATCGTTTCGATGCACCTGCCCCAGCGCGCCTGCCAGCTCCTCGTCGAGCGGGCGCGCAAGGAGGGCGGTCCCGACAACATCACCGTTCTGGTGGCCCGTCTGAATCGGGCGTGAGCCGGACGGCAAGGGAGGCGGCGTGTCCACAGCGTTCCACGGCTTCGAGCTGCAGGAGAAGATCGGCGCGGGCGGGATGTCGACCGTCTACAAGGGGATCCACACCACGCTGGGCTACCCCGTGGCGATCAAGATCCTGCACCCCGGCCTCGCCGGCGACACCCAGTTCATCGCGCGCTTCGAGCGGGAGGCCAAGGCGGCCTCCGCCCTGCGCAGCGTGAACATCACGTCGGTCATCGATTTCGGCAGCGCCAACGACTGCTACTTCATCGTGATGGAGTACGTGGACGGGCCGGACATGGCCAAAGTGTTCGAGATGCTGCGCGCGGAGAGCGGCGCGGCGCAGCCGTTCCCGCCGGAGATCGCGCTGCTGGTGCTGGAAGAGGTGGCGTACGGGCTGCGCGAGGCGCACGCCGGCGGCGTCATCCACCGCGACATCAAGCCGAGCAACATCCTGATCAACCGGCGCGGCGAAGTGAAGCTGGCCGACTTCGGCCTCGCCCGCGACACGCGCGACCACGCGCGGATGGTCGACCAGGACCTGACCCGCCCGGGGATGGTCGTGGGCACCCCGTCGTACATGTCGCCGGAGCAGGCGGTCGGCCGGGACGACGTCGACCACCGCAGCGACATCTTCTCGCTCGGCGTCATGGCCTACCAGCTTCTCGCCGGCGAGAAGCCGTTCCAGGGCGACAGCCCGACCGAGGTGCAGGAGCGCATCATCAACGCCACGCCGCGGCCGCTGGCCGAAACCTCCTGTCCCCTCCTCACGGATGAGATCGAGGAGATGGTCGGCCGGATGCTGGCCAAGGATCCGGGCAAGCGCTACCAGTCGATGGACCAGGTGCTGCACGCGATGCGGGAGTGCATGGAGAGCATCGATTCGTCGGGCGGGCTGATCAAGCTGCGGCGCGACCTGCTGCTGCGCTTCGCCCAGGATCCGGCCGCCACCGCCGACGACCTGCGGCACCAGGCGATCAACTCGCACCTGCGGCTCGGCTTCCACTTCAAGAATCTCGGTCTGGCCAGCATGACCGACGCCCTGCGCGAGTTCAGGCACGTCCTGCGCCTCGACCCGCGCAATCCGAAGGCTTCGCAGGCCGTGGCCGAGCTGCGCAAGCGGGCCGAGGACTCGGGGGTCGGCATGGCCGCCGCGCCGCCGCCGGCGGCCGTTCCGACCGCCGCTCCGGACCGGGGTGGCGCCGCTGCCGCTGCCGATGACGCGGACGCGGCGGGGCGCACGATGGTCATGCCGGCCGGCGGCAGGCCGCCGCGCGCCGCCGAACCGGCGCCGGCCGCGCCGCCTCCGGTCGCGCCGCGGGAGCCGCGTCCGTCGCGCCCGCCGCGTGAGAAGCGTCCGCCGCGCGAGCCGCGCCCGCCCCGGCCGGCGGCGGCCGGCGTGCTGGACGGGCTGCGCCGCCGGCCCGGCCTGGTGGCCGGCGTGCTGGGGGCCGTGGTGGTCGTGGCGGTGACCGTGGCCCTGGTTTCGCGGCGCCGTCCGCCCGCGCCGCCGGCCACGGTGGCCGTGCAGGTCGCCAGCGAGCCGGTGGGCGCGCAGGTCTGGATGCGGCGGGCCGGCAGCGCGGATTTCGCGCCGACCGGACGCCAGACCGACTGCGAGCTGGCCGATCTGGCGGCCGGCGCCTGGGAGTTCAAGCTGTCGCTCGCGGGGTACGCGGACACGGTGCTCGCCGTGACGGCGTCGGCCGGCGGGCCGGTCTCCGTTCGCGGACGTCTGCGCGCGCTGGTCGCGACCGGGGGAGGTGCGGTGCCCGACGGCACGTCCGCGGCCGCGCCGGGCGCCACGGGGATCGTCCGCCCGGGGAGCGGGGCCGCCGACAGCGCGCGCGCCGCGGTCGCCGCCGCGGAGCCGGTGCGCCTGAACGGTCAGATCCGCGTACGCGTCACGCCGGACGGCGCGAGCGTGCTGGTGCGCCAGGCCGAGGCGCCGTGGCGGCCGGTCGGCCCCGCGCCCGTCACCACCGAGCTGCTGCCGGTAGGCAGCTGGGAAGTGCGGGCCGAGAAACCGGGCTTCGCGCCGGCCATGATGAAAGTGAAAGTGATCGGCGGGCAGACCGTGGTCGCGCGGCTGACCCTGGTGCCAAGCGGGGGCGAGGTGGCGATCGGAGCGACCGAGTCCGTCCCTCTGGATATCGACCAGCAGCGCGTCGGCAGCACTCCGTGGTCAGGCCGGCTCGAGCCGGGCGAGCACACGATCACGGTGCGCAGCGACGACTATGCCGTGCAGGCGGCGTCGCTGGTGGCCGCCGACGGGAGCCAGCGATCGCTCCCGGCGTCCGGTACCGGCGGCAAGTACACGTCCTTCCGCGTGACGGTCGCGCAGGGAGATCGGCTCAGGATCGACCTGCAGCTGAAGAAGAAGCCGCGGACCTGAGAGGCCGGCGTCCGCGCGAGGGGGGAGGGAGCGACGTGGGGACGATTTTCCACGGCTACGAGATCAAGGAGAAGATCGGCTCCGGCGGCATGTCCACGGTGTACCGGGGGCTGCACAGCACCCTCGGCTATCCGGTCGCCGTCAAGGTGCTGCACCCCGGCCTGGCCGGGGACGAGAGCTTCATCGCCCGCTTCGAGCGCGAAGCGCGGGCGGCCTCCTCGCTGCGCAACAACAACATCACCCGCGTGATCGACTTCGGTTCCGAAGACGACATGTATTTCATCGTCATGGAGCACATCGACGGTCCCGATCTGCAGAAACTGTTCGCCGACTTCCAGAAGGCGGTCGGCCGGTCACGGCCGCTGCCCGCCGAGATCGCGCTGCTGATCCTCGAGGAGGTGGCCTACGGCCTGAAAGCCGCCCACACGAACGGGATCATCCACCGCGACATGAAGCCGAACAACGTCCTGCTGAGCACCGAGGGCGAGGTCAAGATCGCGGACTTCGGTCTCGCGCGCGACACCCGCGCCTTTGCCCGCCTGTCCGCCCAGAACCTGACCCAGCCGGGGATGGTCGTCGGCACGCCGTCCTACATGTCGCCCGAGCAGGCGGCGGGCCGCGACGACCTCGACCATCGCACGGACATCTTCTCGCTCGGCGTGATGGCCTACCAGCTCCTGACCGGAGAGAAGCCGTTCAAGGGAGACACGCCGACGGCCGTGCAGGAGTCGATCATCAACAACGCGCCCGAGCCGCTGACCCACGAGGCGTGCCCGCTGCTGACCGCCGAGATCTCGGCCCTGTTGGACAAGATGCTCGCCAAGGATCCGGCCAAACGTTACCAGTCCATGGATCAGGTGCTGATGGCGCTCAAGGAGTGCATGGAGAGCATCGATCGGTCGGGCGCGCTGATCAAGTACCGGCGCGACTACCTGGCCCGCTTCGCCAAGGAACCGGTGACGTTCGCCGAGGAGCTGCGGCACCAGAACATCAAGTCGCACCTGAACCTCGGCTACCATTTCAAGAACATGGGGCTGGAGAACATCGGCGACGCGATCCGCGAGTTCCACTACGTCCTCTCGCTCGACCCGCAGCACAGCAAGGCGGGCGAGGCGATGCGCGAACTGAAGCGCCGGGCGGAGGAGTCGGGTCAGAGCCACGCGGTCGTCGCGCCGCCGGTCCGCGCCGACGACGAGGACGCCACGGGCCGCACGCTCGTCATGCCCCAGGCGTCGGCCGCGGCCAGGCCCCGCGCGGGCGGGAAGGCGGCACCGAGCGCCGGCTCCGCGACCGCCGGCAGCGCCCGGCCGTGGTTCGCCTCCAGCGGCGCGCGCCGGGCGGGGGCGGCCGTGCTCGCGGTCGTGGTCGTCGCGGCGATCGTGCTGGTCAGCCGGACGCGCGCCCCCGCGCCCACGGTCACAAAGCCCGCGCCGACGGTCGCAACGTCCGCGCCGACGGTCACAACTCCGGGCACCGCGGCGAATCCGCCGCCGGTTTCCGCAGCGCCGGTCGCCGTGCCGCCAGCGACGGCACCGGTCACGCCGCCGGCGACCACGGCCAGGCCGGTCGCGGCTCCGCCGCCGGTCGCCTCCGTCGCCGCCGCGCCGGGACGCGGCCACGCGCGGGTCGTGATCTCGCCGTTCGCCGACGTCTACCTGGACGGGAAGCTGATCAAAGAAGGGGCGAAGGTCGCCGTGCTGGAGGCGGCGGCCGGGCGTCACACCGTCTCCCTGCGGCACCGGCCGTCGTATGGGCGCCTCGACCTGCCGGCCTTCCAGATCGTGCCGGGAGAGACCCTGGCGCTCGGGCGCCACAGCTTCCAGACGACCGGCACCCTGCGCGTGGCCGCCACCCCGGCGGCGTTCGTGACGGTCGATGGGATCGACACCGGCCAGCAGACGCCGTTCCTGCTGGAGAAACTGGGGGCCGGCGAGCACACGATCGGCGTGCGCTGTCCCGGCTACGTCGTGACCGGCGCCGTGAGCGGGGGCGGGGGCGGCGCCCTGACGGTGACCCGTGGCGCCGGGGGGAGGGGAAGGTGCTGATCCGGCTGGCGGAGAGCCAGGAGATCCGGATCCGCTTCGAACTCGCCAGGCCGTGATGCCGCAACGCCTGGCGCCGGGGTGCGCGGAACATTTTTCCCTTGAGCCGTGCGGATGATTGTCGGATGCTTCGCCGCGACCAACGGACTGTCTTCAAGGGAGGATCGGGGATGATCGGCAAGTACCGTCGCCACATCGCCTTCCGGATCCTGGGTCTGGCGGCTCTGACCGCCTTTCTGACCACCGTGGTCCCTGGAGGGCTCTGGATCCGCTCCGCCCTGGCCGCCGAGAGCCCGGATCTCGCGCGGGCCCGGGAGCACTACGACTTCGCGGAATTCCAGCCCGCGCTCGACATCTGCAACACGCTCATCGGCGGCGGCACGCTGGCGGGCGACGCCCTGCGTGACGTCTACGTGCTCAAAGCGCGCTGCCTGGTGAACCTGGGCAATCACAGCATCGCGCGCGACATGTTCTGCGAGGCGCTGCGGCTCGACGCCGGCTGGCGACCGGAGGTCAACCTGCTGCCCAGGGAGGAGCAGGTCGACTTCGACCAGGCTCTCGCCGGCTGCCGCCTCGACACGGCGCCGCAGGCCGCGCCGACGCCCGCTCCCGCGCCCAAACCGACCTGGCAGCCGACGCCGATCCCGGCCGCGAAGAGCGGCAAGTCGTTCTTTGCCAAGCCGCTCGGCATCGCGCTGATCGTGGCGGTGGCCGGGGGCCTGGCGGTCAGCCTGGGTGGCGGCGGTGGCGGCGGCGACACGCCGCCGGACGGTCCGCTGCCGGGCTTCCCCCTCCCGCCGGTTGCCGCGGGGCGCTGAGAGTTGCGATCCGGGGCCGCGCCGGGCACGGCCTCTTCCCGTGTCGGCCGCGCATGAAGGAGTCGAAGATGTCCGTCAGAATCGGCAAGACGCTTGCGCTCGGGGCGCTCCTCGGGCTGACCCTGGGCGTTTGCGGATGCAGCATGCTGGGCCTGGGCGGCGCCGCGAAGGACGCCATCAGCGTGGTGGGGGCGGCCCGCCTGAACTCGTGCGACGATCCGGCGGATCATGCCGTCATCGTCCGCATCTACAGCCTGCGCGACGCGGAGGTGTTCCGCGACGCCGCTTTCGACCGGCTCTGGGACGACCGCGGTCGGGCGTTGGGCGAGGTCGTGGCGTCGGTCAGGGAATTGACCGTCATGCCGGGCGAGCCGGTGCAGGAGTTCGGCCTGCCGCGCGGCAAAGGGGTCACGGCCCTCGGCGTGGTGGCCGATTTCTGCGACCACAAGTCGGGCTGCTGGAAGAAGATCGTCATGCTCGACGGGGGGTCCGCCCGGATCGTCATCCGCCTGGAAAAACTCTGCCTGACCGCGGACAAATCGTGAGCGGGCGGACCGCGAAGGGGTCGCAGCGAACATGAGCCGTCACAACCGGATCGTCTGGCAGGAGGGCATGTTCCTGGGCCCTCAGCACTTCCAGCAGGGTGACCGCGCCCTGCTCGGCGAAATCCAGTTCCGGCAGGACGCCACGATCCCGTTCGCGTGGGGCGTCCGCTCCATGGAGATCGACACCGAGGCGCTGGCCAACGGACGGCTGACCCTGCTCGAGATCGACGCCGTCCTGCCGGACGGCTGCGTCGTCCGGGCGCCCGCCGTGGATCCGTTGCCGCCCAGCCGCCTGCTCAGCGAGCAGTTCGGCCCCGACCAGACGCGTCTGGAGGTGTTCCTGGCCACGCCCGAGGAGCGGGCCGGCGTGCCGCTCTGCCGCCTGCCCGGGCAGACAGGCGCCGCGGAAACGCGCCAGCTCGGCGACGTCGTGCGGGTCATCGACGAGAACGACCCCGCCAAGCAGGTCGAGATCGTCGTCTCGCGCCTGAACCTGAAGCTCGTGCTCGGCGGGGAGAACCTGTCCGGTCACGCCGCCCTGAAGATCGCGGAGGTCGAGCGCGCCGGCGACGGCCGGTTCGTCCTCGCCCGCGACTATGCGCCGGCCAGCCTCACGATCGCGGCGGCCGGCCCGCTGCCCGGCATCGTGCGTTTCCTGCTCGAGACGCTGGTGACCAAGAGCGCCTACCTGAGCGAGGGGACGCGGCAGCGCGGCGGCGGCCTGGTCGATTTCGGCACCGCCGACGTGGGACACTTCTGGCTGTTGCACACCGCCAACTCGTTCGTCCCCCTCCTGGCGCATCATCAGCGCAATCCGCGCGGCCACCCGCTGCCGCTCTACTTCACGCTGGCGCAGCTGGCCGGAGCGCTCTGCACGTTCGTGGTCGACCGGCACCCGCGCGACCTGCCGGCCTACCAGCACGAGAACCTCGGTCCGGTGTTCCGCGAGCTGGAGCGCACGATCCGCGAACTGCTGGAGAAGGGCATTCCCCAGCTCGTCAACGCGATCCCGCTTGTCGCGCGGGACGAGTGGGTGCTCGTCGGCAACTGCGCCGACGAACGGCTGTTCGAGCCGACGGTGCAGTGGTTCCTGGGCGTCGGCGGCGACCTGTCCGAGGCGCGCGTGCGCGACGAGGTGCCGGTGAAGGTCATCGTGGGCAGCCCGCACAACATCGACTTCCTGGTCCGGACCGCGACGCCGGGCGTGGTGCCGGTCCACGTGGCGGTGCCGCCGCGGAACTTCCCGCTCAAGGTGGGGCGCACCTACTTCAAGCTCGAGTCCCGGGGCGAGATCTGGGACACGATCGCCGAGGGGCGTTCGCTGGCCATCTACACGGGCAGCCACGATCTGCGCGAGCCTCACCTACGAACTGGTCGTCATGCAGTAGAGAATCCGGGGGGTGGCCGATATGGAACGGGCGCAGCAGGTCCGACCGCGGCGCAGTCTGCAGGATCTCGCCACCGGTCTGTTCAGCGTCATCCTCTCCCTGCGCGGCAGCAGCAGCTACGGCAGCGAGGACGCGCTGCGCCAGCGGATCAGGGCCTGCCTGGACGGCATCGATCGCGAGGGGCTGGATGCCGGCCTCGGACAGGACGACATCAGGGCCGTGAAGTACCCGCTGCTCGCCTTCATCGACGAGACGATCCTCGGCTCCAACTGGGAGCACCGCGAGCTGTGGCGCACCAACCCGCTGGTGAACGAGCTGTTCAACGATCGCCTCGCGGGCACGCGCTTCTTCACGAACCTCAACGAGATCCGGCGCGGCGGCGACGCCAGGCACGACCTGCTCGAGGTCTACCATCTCTGCCTGACGCTCGGCTTCGAGGGGCAGTACCGGGTGGCGGGCCGTGAGCAGTTGCGGCCGCTGATCGACGAGATCCGCCGCGAACTGGGGCACGATCCGCGCGACCGGCGGGAGATCCGGCTCTCCCCGAACGGCAAGCGACGCGACAACCCGGTGGCGGGTGCGGCGGGCGGCTTTCCCCTCTGGTGGGCGGTGGGCGGCGGCGCGGGGGCGCTGCTGATCCTGTACGTGATCCTGCGCCTCGCGATCGGCGGCACGGCGCACAAGGCGCTCGCGCTGCTGCGCTGAGCGGGCGCGGCGCGGCGCGCAGTGGGCGGCGTCGCGCGGACGAGGCGGACGACCCGGGGCGTGGCGGAGGGCCATGAACATCATCGCCAGGATCTTCAAGTTCCTGTTCCACCCGCAAAGCGTGGTCCTGCTCGTCGCGGCGGCGCTGGTGGCGCTGCTGCTGCGATTCGGCGGCCGCTTCGGGATCACCGGCCACCTGCGGCTCTACCTCATCATCGGGATCATCGTCGTCGCGCTGGCGGCGGAGATCGTCATGACCCTGCGGCGGCGCCGGAAGTCCGAGCAGGTCGAGGTGTCGCTGATCCAGGAGGCCGACGCCAGCGTCGCCGACGCCGGGGCCGACCAGAAGCGCGCGCGCGAGGCGGCCCGCCAGGAGCTGGTGGCGGCGCTCGCCGCGCTGAAGAAGACCTCCGTGGCCGGCGGCGTGGGGGGTGGCGCGGCGCTCCATGCCCTGCCGTGGTTCATGGTGCTGGGCGCCGGGCAGTCGGGCAGGAGCACGCTCGTACGCAACTCGGGCCTGCGGGTGCCGGGCCGGCAGCCGGGCGACATGAAGGCGATCGGCGCCTCGCGGCACTGCGAGTGGTGGTTCACGAACCAGGCGGTGCTGCTGGAGGCCGACCGCCGCTTCGCCGATCCCGCCCAGGACAAGGCCACCGAGCGCGACTGGAGCGCCTTCCTCGAGCAGCTCCGCAAGACGCGCCAGCCGGCCTTGAACGGCGTCGTCGTCACGATCTCCGCCGAGGATCTCAGCCGGGGCGACAGCGCGCGGCTGGACGCGCAGATCCAGCTGCTGCGCCGGCGCCTCGACGATCTGAGCCGCGAGCTGCGCCTCGTCTTCCCGGTCTACGTCGTGGTGACGAAGATCGACCTGATCCACGGCTTCGGGGAGTTCTTCGGCGACCTCACGGGAGCGGCGCGCGATCAGGTCTGGGGGGCGACGCTCAGCGGCGCCCTGATGGCGGAGACGGCGCCGGAAAAACTGTTCGACCAGGAGTTCCAGCTCCTGTTCCACACCCTGCTGAAGCGGCGGATGCCGCGGCTCGTGCGCGAGGAGCGGCTGGACCGCATGGGCGGCATCTATCTCTTTCCGCTGGAGTTCCACGCCCTGCGGGCCCGTCTGCGGCGCTGCATCCAGGGGCTGTTCGCCCCCGGAGCGTACGAGCACGGCCCGCTGCTGCGCGGACTGTACTTCGCCAGCGGCGGTGGCGGGCAGCCGTCCGAGGCTCCCTGCTTCCTGGCCAATCTGTTCCTGAACGTGATCATTCCCGACTACGCGATCGCCCGCCCCAGCGCGGGCGCCACGCAGCGATTCCGGCGGACGCACCTGATCGCCGCCGTCGCCGCCGGCCTGCTGCTGCTGCTGGGCGGCGTCTGGATGACGACGTCGTTCGTGGGCAACCGCCGGCTGCTGCGCGAAGCGCAGCGCGTCGCGCTCGACACCCGCGCCGATCCGGCCACGCCGCGCACGCCGGGCGAACTGCGCCTGCAGCTGCAGCAGCTCGACCCGTTGCGCCGGCAGCTGGAGCAGCTCGACGCGCGGGACGCGCGCGCCGGCTTCCGCCTCGGGCTGGGCCTCTACCAGGGACGCGAGGTCAACCGGCAGGCCCGGCGCCGCTACCTCGACGGCCTGGCGCGGGCTCTCGTCGTGCCGAGTCGCGAAGAGCTCGGTCGCGAGCTCGCGGCGCCGGAAGCACGGTCGTCGTGGGAGGCCTTCTACGAACCTTACGTCGCCTACCGGATGCTGTGCGATCCCGCCCTCGGTGACGCGCCGCTGCTGACCGGCCAGCTCGGTCGCCTCTGGAGAGGCCGCGGTGGCGGCGGGGACAGCGCCGAGCTGCTCACGCTGATCCAGCAGCATGTCGCCTTCGCCTGGACCCACAAGGAGGACCTGGCGTCCTGCCGCGTCGCGCCGTCGAGCGATCTGACCTACCGCTTCCGGGGCCTCTGGGAGGCGTCGTCGCGCGCGGATCTGCTGTTCACCGCGCTGACCGACGCCGCCAGCCGCGAGACCGGCCCGTTCACGCTCGCTTCGGTGCCGGACGCGCCGCTCATGCTGGTGGCCGCCGACGGCGCGCAGGATGGACCGCGGGTGGAAGGCGCTTTCACGGTCGCCGGGCTGGGAGAAGATCCGGGCGTCGCTCGCGAAAACGGGGAACCAGGCGCTGCCGGCCTGGTTGATGGCCGACCTGCCGGGGGGCGGGAGCGGCGCGGCCGACCCCTCCCGATTCCTCTCCTGGTACGTGCGGGAGTACATCGAACGCTGGAACCGCTTCCTGGCCGCCGTGGCGGTGTCGCGACAGGGCGGCATGATCGAGACGGTGGATCGGCTCGAAGAGCTGGCGCGCGACGACTCGCCGTTCTATCGCCTCCTGCAGGAGGTCGCGCGCAATGTCGACTTCGACGGCCAGCTCAAGGGCGACGATCGCGCCACCTACGGCCGCCTGCTCGACATCGACGCCGCTTTCGCCACCCTGCGCGCCTTCGCCCGGAAGGCGGGCGACGTGGGGCCGGAGGGGAGCCGCGCGGGCGACTACCACACCGCGTTCACCAAGCTGGCGGCCAAGGTCGCCGAGTTGCGCGGCGCCGGCGACACCGGGCGGCGGGCGCTCGAGCTGACGCGCGAGATCGATCAGAAGCCGGACAGCGAGGACCACGTGTTCGGACATCTGCAGGGCATCGCCAACCGGTTCTGCGGCGCGTCGCGGACCGGGGAGTCGGCCAGCAACGAGGCGCTCCGGACGTTCCTGCGCGGCCCGGCGCAGGTCGCCCTGCGGGCCTGCCGGGGCGAGTCGTTCGGCCGGCTCGACGAATCGTGGCAGCGGCAGGTGCTCGAGCCGTACCGCTCGCTGGCGTCGAAGTACCCGTTCGACCGCACCAGCCGCATCGACGTGACCATCGACGAATTCGCCCGTTTCTTCGGCGGGACCCGGGGGACGCTCAAGGCGTTCACCGACCAGCAACTGCCCCAGTACGCGGCGGCGGGCGACGGCGCCGGCGCCGGCGACGCCGGGCTCAGCCCGGAGATGAAGAAGGCGCTCGACGCGGCGGCGGCGATCCGGCGCGCGTTCGGCCTGGAGAACGCCGACGAGCCGCGGCTCAGCTTCGACATCCGGCCGCGCCAGGTGACGCCGCCGGCCCAGTACTCGAGCCTCAAGATCGGCAACAGCGCCCCGATCGAGTACTCCAGCGGCAGCGGCGGGCGCAAGTTCTGGCCGTACCAGTGGCCGGACCTGGGGGGCGAACAGGCGGCCCGCGTCGCCCTGCACCTGCGCGACGGCTCGGAACCCGAGAACGCACAGGACGGCGTCTGGGCCCTCTTCCGCCTGCTCGACACGGCCACGGTCACGCCGCAGGACGGCGGCCTGGTCCGACTCGAGTGGGCCCTCGAGGACGGCAGCGGCCAGCGCCAGCTGGCCAGCTACGACCTGCAGCCGCGCGCCCGCGAGAACCCGTTCGTCCCCGGCTTCTTCGAACAGTTCAGGCTGCCGGCCAATATGGGGCAGTAACCTGCTTTGCCGGCCGGTATCGCGTGCTCGCGGCGCCCCGGCAACAAGAGAGGGCCTCTTGCGCAGGAGGCCCTCTCTCCGCGGTAGTGCGCGTCGCTACTTCAGCATCGTCAACGGACGGGTCAGCATGACGCTGCCGGCGGTCAGGCGATAGAAATACGCCCCGCTGGCCTGCGTCCGCCCGCGGTTGTCGCGCCCGTCCCACGTGACGACGTGGCGGCCGCCCGGTGTCTGCTCGTTCACCAGGGTCGTCACGCGCCGCCCGGCCACGTCGAAGATCTCCAGCCGGACGTTGGTTGGAGCGGCCAGATCGAAAGCGATCTTCGTGCTCGGGTTGAACGGGTTGGGGTAGTTCGGCAGCAGCGCGGTGCGCCTGGGCATCGTCGTCGTCTCGCCCACTTCTCCGCGCAGCCATGCCTCCGACCCGACGACGAGATCGTAGCGGTTCCCTTCGGCCGACGGGACCAACGGCAGGACGAGCCCTCCGCCGGCGCGCAGGTCGTACGCCTGGCCGCTGCTCAGGTCGACGAGGGCGACCGCGTACTCTTCAGGCAGACTCGGCAGATCGGTCACGCGCAGGGTGGCGGGCGCGCCGACGTTGCCCTGCACGAGGAGCGGGAAGCGCCACCCGTCGGCGTCGTCGGGCGCGCGGAAATCGCCGGCCAGGCGCGCCGTGCGCGCGCCGTCGCGCGTCAGCAGCGAGCTTACGGCCAGGAAGCGGCCCGGTGGGCAGGGCGGCTTGCCGTAGTCCGCGGCGTCGTAGTCGTCGCTCGCCCCGTCCGCGAGACCGACCTCGGTCGAGGCGTCGAGCAGGTCGCCGGCCGCGAGCTCCAGCCCGAGGCGCCAGAAGTCGCCTGCGGGCTTGGCCACGTTCGGCGGAGCGCGCATGATGGTCGCCTCCGCGTACGGCAGCAGCAGCATCCGCAGGGCGCCCGAGGTGTTGTTCACCCAGTAGCCCTGGAACGGCTGGAGCGTCGTGGCCGCCGCGTAGCCGCTGCCGTTCCAGGCCCAGAGCGTGGCGTCGACGCCGCCGTCCGGCACGAGCCGGCCGGTCCAATCCACGATGAAGGCGCACGGATTGGCGATCTGATTCCAGTCCGTCTGCAGGACGATCTTGGTGTAGCGCTGCGTGCCCACCACGGTGTCCTGGGCTGTCGAGGTGCCGCTGGCGCCAACAGACTTGTTGCCGCGCGCGATGGCCCAGTAGCCGCGCCCGCGCTTGATCGGTCCCACGGCATGGTAGCTGTCGTACAACTGCGTCGCGTCATTCCAGCGCCCCAGCTTCCACTGCGTGGAATTCGTGTCGCCCAGATCGTCGACGAAGACGTCGGTCACGCTGCTGGGGTTGACGTTGAGCGAAAAGCCCACCAGCCGGTACTGCGCGTCGGGCAGCGAGACGCCCGCGTGGTTGCTGAGCAGCACCGCCAGCGGCTGCGGGTTGAGCCGCGTGTGCGGCGTGATCCCGCCGTACTGCGCCGCGACGACGTAGTACTCCAGGCCGCGCACGGTGACTTCATTGTTGGGTATCTGGCCGGCGTAGGTCGTCCCGCCGGTGTTGACCATCTGCACGGACCCGCCGCCGGTGACGGCGCCACCCTGGCGGTAGTAGAGCGTCATACCCAGGGAGCCGCCGCTGCCGCTGGACACCTGCGCGGTGACCGTGATCGGGTTGTTGGGATAGACGGGGGTCACCGCCGAGAGCGTGAAGGCCGGCCCCGTCGGCGCGCCGGCCATGATCCCGCCGACCTCCGCGTAGTTGGTCGACGTCGAGCGGCCGCCGACCACCCCGAACGTGCTGCCGACCAGGTGGAGGCCGCCCGGCACCAGCGTGTATCCGCTGCCGCCGCCGCCGACGAAGCCGCCTGGCTTCACGGCGCCCTGGGCCCAGGCCGACGACGCGCCGGCCAGAAGAGCGATCAGGACGCCAAGGACAAGGGAGGCTCTGCGCATGACGGCCTCCTAGCGAAGGAGTTCTGCCTCGGTTACGCTCTCGGGAAGCTTCTGAACGGTTCCGGCGCGCTTCATGCCAGGCAGTTCGTACACCACGAACTGGAAGATGAACGGGGAGACCGTGCCGTCGTGCAACCACGGCCTGACGAGCAGGGAGCCGTTGCTATCGATGTCGAAGAAGCGAGCGGACGAAGCCCCGGATCCCCCTGCTGGCTGAATGAGCGCCAATTGATCATAGAAGCTGAAGTTAACGCCCGTAATGGCTATCTGATACCAGTTGTTGGTCGCGTTCCATGAGCAAGTCCAATTGCCGCTGCCGGCGTTGACGATTGTGCCGCTGGTGCTGACGACGCCATACGCAATCGGGTGCATGCCGCCCGCGGCCGGGGTCAAGGTGATGGCGTTCGCCGCATCGTTGCCCGTGATCGTCAGGCCCGCGCCCGGAATCAGGTCGATGTTGGCGCCGTTGTTGGCCACGCCCTCGATCGATGTCGGCGCTGCCGCCGCGCCGGAGCGCAGGGCGTACGGCACCGAGGAGAGCGCTTGCCGCGGCGTCATCTCCGCATCGGCGTCCGCCTTGATGCCCAGGTAGCGCACAGTGCCGTCGAAGACCGTCGTGGTCAGTGCGCTCGTCGCGCCCAAATTGACGGTGAATACGCCATTGGCGTCGGGCGTGACGCTGATCGTCTCCGTCCAGACCGCCGAGCCGCCCGAGGCGGCGGCGTAGATCGAGAAGACCACGCTCGTGGTGGTGAGGACGGGCGCTCCCGCCGCGGTCAGGAGGCGGCCCTGGTACGCCATGGTCGTGGGTGCCTGCGCTCCGGCCCAGCCGCTCCACAGCAGACAGAGCACCAGGCAGCCGGGGATCAGCCAGCGGGCATGCTTCATCATGAGGACGCCTCCTGCGCAAGTCATTGCCATATTGAGAATTGTGCGAACAGGAGCTTCGTTGTTGTGCCGACGGGAATGTGCGTGCCAACCCCTGATCAACAGCTATCACACGGCGGGGAGAGCGTCAATCCGAAAGGCGCCCGGCGTCCCGGCCCCGGGTCCGCGGGAGCGGACGAACCGCGGCCGGTCGCTTGACCCCCGGAGGCGACTCTGATAGTGCTGGCGCCTCGTGGGCGCGGCCGGTGAGGCCTTGCCCTGCCGACGCCAGGAGGTCGCCCATGCGCAGGCTCCTTCCCTCGACCGGACCGCTCCGGGGACGCCTGTCGGTCCCCGGCGACAAGTCGATTTCGCACCGCGTCGCCCTCATGGCGCCGCTCGCGGGCGGCGTCTGCCGTGCGCGTGGCTGGCTCGACGCCGCCGACACCCGCTGTTCCCTGGCTGCCGTGACGGCGCTCGGCGCCGTGGTGGATCTGCGCGACGGCCTGCTGACCATCGCGGCCGGGAACTTCCCGGCGCCCGCGGCCGGTCACGGGCGGTGCCCGTCGTGGCGACGCCGACGCCGACGCCGACGGCGACGACGATGACGCCCGAATTGCGCCTTGACTGCGGCAACAGCGGCACGACGGCGCGCCTGCTGCTCGGCCTGCTCGCGGGGCGGCGCGTGACCGCCGTGCTGGACGGCGACGCTTCCCTGCGGTCCCGCCCGATGGAGCGCGTGGCGGATCCGCTGGCGACGCTCGGCGCCCGGATCGCCTGGCTCGACGCGCCGGGGCGCCTGCCGCTGCGGATCGAGGGGCGGGCGCTGCTGGGTGGGGCCGTGCGCCTGCCGGTCGCCTCGGCGCAGGTGAAGTCGGCGCTGCTGCTGGCCGCGCTGACGGCGCGGGGGCCGGTCACGCTGAGCGGCTGCGGCGCCACGCGCGACCACACCGAGTGGCTGCTGCGCGCGATGGGCGCGCCGCTCGACGCGGCCGATCGTGGCGACACGCTCACGGCGGGTCCGGCCGGCCCGCTGCGCCCCTTCGACCTGACGGTGCCGGGCGACCCGTCGTCGGCCGCGTTCCTGCTGGCCGCCGCGCTGCTCGTGCCCGGCTCCGAGGTCACCGTCGACGATGTCCTCCTCAATCCGACCCGCGCCGGCTTTCTGAACGTGATCCGGCGGATGGGGGCCGACCTCACCATCCGGCCGCGTCCCGACGACGGCTGGGAGCCGGTCGGCTCGATCACGGTGCGGCACCGCCCGCTGCGCGCTTTCACGATCGCACCCGAAGAGGTGCCGTCGCTGATCGACGAGTTGCCGATCCTCGCCGTCCTGGCCGCCCACGCCGACGGCGAGTCGACGGTGACCGGCGCCGCCGAGCTGCGCGTGAAGGAGTCGGACCGCGTGGCCGCCATGGGCGAGGCGCTGCGCGCCCTCGGCGTGCCGTTCGTCGAGCGGGCCGACGGCTTCGCCGTGCGCGGTCCCTGTGCGCTGCGTGCCCCCGCCGCGCGTCCCGCCGATTCCGGCGCCGTGCTCGCCACCCGCGGCGACCACCGCATCGCCATGTCGCTGGCCGTGGCGGTGCTCGTGGCCGACGGACCGGCAACCCTGGATGACGACGCCTGCGTGGGCATCTCCTTTCCGGATTTCTTCGCGGCGCTGGCACGGCTGCAGGTCTGATGGGGCGGCCGTGCCGGGGAGGGGACGCCGTGCGGGGGTGGTGCGTGGGCGTACTCGCAGAGACTGCTACGGCGGCAAAAAGTGTGCGGTGGCGGCGGCACGGACCGGGATGATTGCGGGCGTACTCACAGAGACTGCTACAGCGGCAAAAAATGCGCGGTGGTGGCGGCGCTGACGGGGATGATTGCGGGCGTACTCACAGAGACTGCTACAGCGGCAAAAAGTGCGCGGTGGTGGCGGCGCTGACCGGGGATGATTTCGGGCGCGAAATCGTTGCAGCCGTAGCAGTCTCTGCGCGTACGGGATTTGGGACCCCCCACCGACCTCCGCCGCCGCGCGCTGGACGCCGCCGTCGGTCTGACCTTATTGTTCCGCAGCGGCGCCGACGGCGCCGCGCCCAACCCTTGGCCAGGAGTCATCGCGCATGCGTTATCTGCTCGCCGGCGAGAGCCACGGACCGGCGCTGGTCGGCGTGGTGGAAGGTTTTCCGGCCGGTCTGGCGATCCCGCAGGCCGACGTCGACGCTGAGATGGCGCGCCGGCTCGAGGGGCACGGGCGCGGGCTGCGGGCGCGCGGCATCGAGACCGACCGCGTCAGCTTCCTGGCCGGATTCTGGAACGGGGTGACGCTCGGTTCGCCGCTCGCCTTCGTGATCGAGAACCGCGATTTCGCGCGGGGCGCCGGCCGGCCGGCGCAGCGCTGGACGACGCCGCGGCCCGGGCATGCCGACTTTGCGGGGCTCGTGAAGTACGGCTTCGACGAGTGCGCGCCGGTGGCGGAGCGGGCGAGCGCCCGTTCGACGGCCGGCCTCGTCGCGGTCGGGGCGTGCGCGAAGCTGCTGCTGGCCGAGTTCGGGGTGACGGTGTTGAGCCACGTGGTCGCGATTGGCGGCGTGACGGCGGCGCCGGGCGCGGTGACCGCGGCGCGGTTGCGGCGGATCCGCGCCGGCACGCCGGTGCGCTGCCTCGACCGGGCGGCGGCGGCGCGCATGGTGGCGGCGATCGACGCCGCGACGGCGGCCGGCACCACCCTGGGCGGCGTGTTCGAGGTGGTCGCCTTCGGTCTGCCGATCGGGCTCGGCGCCTACGTCCATCCCGACCGGCGTCTCGACGCGCTGCTGGCGGCCGAGGTCATGGCCATTCCGAGCGTGAAGGGGGTCGAGGTGGGCGACGGCGTGGCGGGCGCCGCGCGGACCGGTCACGAGGCGCACGATGCGCTGCGGCCCGACCGGGCGGGGGCGTGCGGCGTCAAACGGGACACGAACCGGGCCGGCGGCCTCGAGGGGGGCGTGACCAACGGCGAGCCGCTGCGCGTACGCGGCCACGCCAAGCCGATCTCCACCGTGCGCGACGGTCTGGCGAGTGTCGACCTGGCCACCGGGAAGGGGGCGCGCGCGCCGTGGGTCCGCTCCGACACCTGCGTCGTGCCGGCGGCCGGCGTGGTGGGGGAAGCGGTGGTGGCGTGGCGGCTGGCCTGCGCGCTGGTGGAAGCGCTGGGTGGGGATCGCCTGGACGTGATGCGGGCGCGCGGTCGCGAACTGCGCCGCGCGCAGACCCGCAAACCGACGAAGGGACGGACCAAGTGACGGACCACGCGAACGCGATCGACACCCTGCCCCGCGACGCCTTCTTCGACGAAATGCGCTGGCGCGGTTTCACGCAGCAGTGCACCGGCGAGGCGGCCCTGCGCGAACTGCTGGCCCGCGAGACGGTGACCGCCTACATCGGCTTCGATCCCACGGCCGATTCGCTGCACGTGGGCAGCCTGCTGCCGATCATGGGACTCGTCCACCTGCAGCGCCACGGCCATCGCCCGATCGCCATCGCCGGCGGCGGCACGGCGCTCGTGGGCGATCCGAGCGGCAAGACCGAAATGCGCGATCTGCTCACGCGCGAGAAGATCGCCGCCAACCTTGTCGGCATCCGCGCGCAGCTCGCGCGCTTCCTCCGCTTCGGCGACGGTCCGCGCGACGGCCTGCTGCTCGACAACGCCACCTGGCTCGAGCCGTGGCGCTACGTGGACTTCCTGCGCGACATCGGCCGGCACTTCCGCATCAACGAGATGATCAAACAGGACTCCGTGAAGCTGCGCCTCGAGCAGGAGCAGGGACTGTCGTTCCTCGAATTCAACTACATGCTGCTGCAGGCCTATGACTTCCTGGAGCTGAACCGTCGCCACGGCTGTCGTCTGCAGATGGGCGGCAACGACCAGTGGGGCAACATCTGCGCCGGCGTCGATCTGACCCGCACCGTTGAGCACGCGGAGGTCTACGGCCTCACCTTCCCGCTGCTGACCACCGCCACCGGCGCCAAGATGGGCAAGACCGCCGACGGCGCGGTCTGGCTCGACGCCCGTCGGACCAGCCCCTACGACTTCTTCCAGTACTGGATCAATGTCGACGACCGCGACGTGTCGCGGTTCCTGCGGCTCTACACGCTGTTCGGCCACGCCGAGATCGAAGCCTTCGAGCGGCTCGAGGGGGCCGCCGTCCGCGAGGCCAAACGGGCGCTGGCGCGGGCGGTGACGACGCTGGTGCATGGGTCGGCGGCGGCGGAGGAGGCGGAAGGGGCGGCGGCGGCGTTGTTCGGCGGGGGCGGCGACGCGGCGGGGATTCCGTCGAGTGTGAGGGCGGCGGCCGAGTTTGGCGGGGAGGGGCTGGCGCTTGTTGACGCGCTCGTGGCGGCGGGACTGTGCGGGAGCAAGGGGGAGGCGCGGCGGATGGTGCGGCAGGGGGGGGTGCGGGTGAATGGGGAGAGCGTGGGGGACGAGATGCGGAGGTTGGTGACGGGGGATGTGCGGGATGGGGTGATTGCTTTGCAGGTGGGGAAGAAGGGGCATTGGCGGATTCGGGTGGGGTGAGGGAGGCCGCGGAGATTTCCAAACCGGGATGGCGTCGACAACGTCCTTCGCGTCGCGCGGCAGGAAAGGCCCTTGGCGTCCCCTTTGCAGTTGTTCAGGTCATGCATACCACCGATCGGACCTGCGACCGTTTCGTGCCGCCCGGTATCCAGGATCCTATCTGCCTATATCACAATATCTTGACCGATGTCTGGCGCTTTGGACATGCCGGGATCCTCACCCGATCCATATCCCCCCCTTGTGACCGGCGGTTGACAGGTTCCACCGGCGACCGCTCACCTGGTTCGCAGATCCTCGCCACCGGCTTCGGGATGGGATCGAAGCCGTGACCCAGGAAAATCCGCCAACGCCTGCCGGATACCCCGAACTCCTGGCGGAACTGAAAGAGCGAATCCGGACGGCTCGGGTTCGCGCGGGGCTCGCCGTAAACCGCGAATTGGTGATGCTCTACTGGCAGATCGGGCGGGATATCCTGATCCGCCAGGAGGCCCTGGGATGGGGCGCGGGAGTCATCCTGCGACTCGCAGATGACCTGCGCCGGGAGTTCCCCGACATCAAGGGGTTCTCTCCTCGCAACCTGAAATACATGCGGCAGTTGGCTGAGTCCTGGCCCGACGTTTCAATAGTGCCACAGCTTGTGGCCCAAATCCCCTGGGGCCATAACCGGCTGCTCCTCGATCGGGTGAAGGACCCGATAGCGCGGGCATGGTACGCCCGCGCGACGATCGATCATGGCTGGAGTCGCGCGATCCTGGACTGTCAGATCGACAGCGATCTCTATCGGCGTCAGGGTCGCGGAGTTACGAACTTCGAGCGCACCTTGCCGCCAGCGCAATCCGACCTTGTCCACCAGATTCTCAAGGACCCCTACGTTTTCGACTTCTTGGGTCTGGGCAACGATGCCAGGGAGCGCGAAGTGCACCGCGGGTTGCTTCAGCACCTGCGGGAGTTCCTGATCGAGCTCGGTGCCGGCTTTGCGTTTGTCGGAAGTGAATTCCACCTCGAAGTCGAAAACGCTGACTTCTACATCGATCTTCTGTTCTACCATCTTCAGCTTCGGTGCTATGTCGCCATAGAAATCAAGACAACGGACTTCAAGCCGGAGTACGCCGGAAAGCTCAACTTCTATCTGTCCGCCATCGACGACATCCTCCGCCACCCGGACGACCGGTCGAGTATCGGTCTCATCATATGTCGAGGCCGGAGGGGCCTCGTTGCCGAGTATTCCCTGCGGGACATGAGCAAACCCATCGGGGTCGCCGAGCACCGCCTCAGCAATACCTTGCCCGAGCAGTTGAAAGGCCGGCTGCCCACGATCGAACAGCTGGAATCCGAGCTGACGGGGCCCCCTGGTGACGCGACGAGCGACTAGGGGAATGCTCGGTGAGGGGATGCGAGAAGCCAGCCCCTTGGTCATTTGTCGGGACTGGCTTCGCGGGCTGTTGGGCGCTTCGATGTTGAGCGCGCTCTCGCGCGCTGTGTGTTACTCCATGCGGTGGACTTCCACGCGGCGGTTGATGGCGCGGCCGCCGGGGGTGCGGTTGTCGGCGAGGGGGTAGTCCTCGCCGTAACCGACGGCGGAGAGACGATTGGCGGAGATGCCGAGCCTGATCAGGTAGTCGCGCACCGACAGGGCGCGGCGCTGCGACAGGTCGCGGTTGGTCTCGGCGGGGCCGGCGTCGTCGGTGTGGCCGCGGATCTCGATGGTCACGTCGGGCCAGGCCCGCAGGGACTCGGCCACCTTGTTCAGGATTTCCAGCGAGGCCGGCGTGAGATCGGCGCTGCCGGAGAGGAAATTGACGCCGTCGAGGATCAGGTCGCCCTTGATCTCCTCCGGCTGCGGCACGGTCGGGGCCGGCGCGGGGGCGGCGCGGACGATCGGGCAGCCCCGGCTGTCGACCTCGGTGCCGATCGGCGTGTCCGGGCAGCGGTCGTAGGCGTCGAGCACGTTGTCGCCGTCGTTGTCGGGGTCGGGGCAGCCGTCGTCGTCCTGGAAGCCGTCCATGTCCTCGGCGGTGTCGGGGCACTTGTCGGACGCGTCGAGGATGCCGTCGCTGTCGTTGTCGGGGTCGGGGCAGCCGTCGTCGTCCTGGAAGCCGTCCTTGTCCTCGGCGGCGACGGGGCACTTGTCGCGCGCGTCGAGGATGCCGTCGCTGTCATTGTCGGGGTCGGGGCAGCCATCTTCGTCCTGGTAGCCGTCGCGGTCCTCGGGCTGGTCGGGGCAGCGGTCGCGGCGATCGGTAATGTTGTCCTGATCGCGGTCGGGGCTGCCGAACCAGAGTCGCGCGCCCAGAAACGCCTCGATCAGGCCGTTGTTGGCATCGACGTATAATGGGCCGGCGTAGTTGTAGGCGTCGCTGTAGCCGATGTTGTCCACATTGTTGCCGGGGAACGCGTGGTAGCGGGCCCCCAGCGAGAAGGCCAGGTTCGCCGAGGCGAACAGGTCGAGGCCGACGGCCACCGAGGCGGTGGGGTCGTTGCCGACCAGCGTCCGGGGGTTGCCGTCCTCGTCGAAGCCCTGCACGGTCGTGCCGCCGGGGAAGAGGCCGGCGCTCTCGCCGTTCAGGTCCTTCACGCGCCAGCTCGTCAGACCGGCGGAGAGGCCGAGGAATGGCGACACGCGATGCGTCGGCGCCGGGTGCCAGAGCACGCCCAGGCGCGGCTGCCAGATCATGGTGTAGAGCGACGTGACCGAGGTCGTGGTGAAGCCGGACTCCGCGCCGGGACGCACCCAGCCGTACTTGAAAGCGAAGTCGAGCGACCAGTGAGGGGAGAGGCCGCGGCGCAGGTCGAGGTCGAGGAACGGGTGGGCGTTGCTGTAGTCCCCTTCTCCGCCGGTCAGTGACATGAGGCCGGACTCGAAGCCCACGGCCGTTCGTCCTGAGACGTCGTCGGCGCGGACACCCGCCGGGATCGCGAGGCAGGCAAGGGCGATTGCCGTCAGGCCCGCCAGGAAAAGGGAGCGGCGCATGGCATTCTCCTCAATGGTCTGGATCCACCGCGGCCGGGGCGCGGACGGCCGGGGGCCGGAGCCGGGCGCGGTCTGTCGGGGATACTAGAGCGGGACCGGCGGGCTGACAAGGCTGGTTTGCGCCCGTCGGCCGGCTGACGCGTCGCCCGCCGGTTTGCTGTTGCCGGCTGCCGGTCTGAGCGATATGGTGGCGCCGACCCAGGGAGGGGGGTGCGTCATGGACCGTCTGGAGGCCCTGATCGCCAGCATTGTCGAGGAGGACCGACGCCTGCGGGCGCTTGTGGACCGGCTGTCGCCGGAGGCCCGGGAGTGCGCGGAATCGACCAGGATGACAAACGCGAAGGAGACTCTCGGTCATCTTGCCTTCTGGGATGGGTTCACCGTCCGCTTTTTCGAGGATCGTCTCAACGACCGACGGACCGTCTCGGGCCTTGCCGATTTCGAGGCGCGGGATCGGCAGGAGCGCAAACGCCTGCGGGGGTGCCCCTTCGCCGAGGTGCTGACGACCTACGACGAGGCCACTGCGGGCCTGGTCACCTTCCTGCGCGACCACTGGCAGGCCCTGTCCGACCGCGAGCATGCCGACCTGATCACGCCGTTGCGCCACCGCCGCCACCACCGTCTGCTCCTCGATCGCGCGCTCGCCGCCGCCCCGCCGCCGGAGGCCGGGCCGTCCGCGCGCGAGGAGAGCGGCCGGGCCTGACCCGACCGCCGCGGGCCGCCTTCTCCAGGGCCTCCCGCGGTCGGCGCCGCCCGTTGCCCTCATCACCGGCCGGGAAACGCGGAGGGCGCCTGGCGGCGCCCTCCGGCTTTGTCTGACCGCGGTTTGCGACGCGCTCTAGTCGCCGAACGGGTCGAGCGAGATCAGCCGGTCGCGGCTCCAGTAGGTGCTGCAGAACGGAATCGCGGGTCTCCGTGCCGGAGCTGAACTGCTGGACCACGCCCAGGCCGGGCGCCCACCAGAGCGTGTCGGCGCCGGCGGAGCCCCCGTCACTGAAGGAGTAGTTGAGGATCGTCTTCCAGCACTTCTCCAGCACAAGGGAGCGATCCATCTCGGTGCTGTCGTAGTGCAGGACCTCCTGCCCCAGGATATGCCCGTCGTAGGTGAGCGACATGTCTCCCACGGTGGACGTGCCGCTCCAGTTGCGCACCTGGAACGGGAGAATGATGTAGTCGACGGCGGGGGTGAACCAGATTTCGGCGGCCAGATTGAAGTCGTAGAAGCCGCGCATTCCGAGCGCGGTGTTGGTGAGCTGGTAGTGCTTGAGGTCGTCGATCAGCGCGAAGCCGGGGCCGTTGGCGCGAACCCGGTCGAAGCGTCCGTCGAGCTGCACGTTCTCGTCCCGCACCCAGACGGTGTCGCGCCCGGCCCAGCTGCCGCCGACATTCGAATCCGTCCACTGCCGCGCGAACCCGAACCAGGCGCCCTCCACGACCGGCGTGAAGTCGATCGCGTTGGCGACCGTGAAGGAGAGCGAGTCGGCCGTGACGTTCGGGTTGCCGGCGTCGTCCCGGAAGTCGCCGGGATTGAAAACGGCGAAGAAGCGCACGCCGGTCGGCAGCGGGGTGCGGAAGAAGAGCGAGACGGTGCGCCGGTCCGCGCTCCACTGCGGCTCGCCGGCGATCCAGATGAAGACGTGCGCCCCGAGGCGCGTCGGATCGAATTGGTTCGGGTCGATCGGCTCGCTGAAGGTGATGATCGCCTGATTGGTCGCGGTCGCCACCCCTGACGCTCCCCGTGCCGGCAGGGTCGAAACGACGTAGGGCGGAGTCGTGTCGGCTTCCGTGCCGGTGGTGAAGGTGATGGTCACCGGCGCCGCGAGGTACTGGTAGGGGGGATAGCGCGTCATGGCGCCGGTCCCGACGGTGAGCGTGTATTCGGTGCCGGGCGCCCAGCCCGACGGGGAGCCGACCCGGAACTCGTACTCGGTGACCTCCTGCGTGAAGCGATCGTCGATCGCCGGCGAGACCGTGATGGCGTCGTGCAGGGTCGTCGTGTTCATCGCGTGGGAGAAGTGCAGGATCACGCCGGCGTTCGTGGCCACGCCGACCGCGCCGGAATCGGGGTCGGTGCTCAACAGCTGCACCTGTGAGGTCCAGGTCCAGAAACTGCTGGTGTGCACCGCGGGCAGGACGTTGCCGCTCGTGTCGGCGAGGCCGACGCCCAGGATCAGCGTCACCTCGACCCCCTCGGCCCAGTTGTCGTGGCCGATTTCGAGCGTGTCGTCGGCGACCCAGGTCAGGGTGACGTTGGCGCCGGGCGTCAGGGTGACGTTGCCGGTCGTTGTCGCCGGATCCATCGCTTCGGAGAAGGCGACGAGGATGGTGTGGGCCAGCGCCACTCCCACTTCGCCGTCGTGAGGGGAGACACTGATGACCAGCGGCGCCGTCGTATCGACCGCCGGCGTGGTGCTGTCGTCAGAGCCGCCGCTACTTGAACAGGACGCCGACAGCAGCAATGGCAGCAACGCCATCGCCGTGAGTCCGATGATTCGCAACCAGCTTCTGTGCATCTCGATCATCCTTCCCGGGCCCTGGCCCGTCCTTCCCACCCCATGTCTGCAACGCCGCGGCGAAGCCCGGTGCGTCCGGGTGTCGCACCAGGAACGCCGAGAAGAGTCGCGCCGCGTCGTCGTGCCGGCCGAGCGCCGACAGGAACTGTCCGAGGTTCCACGCCGCGTCCCGGTCGGACGCGTCGCGGGCGAGGATCGAGCACAGCACGGCCAGGGCCTCGTCCCCCTGACCGAGCTGCCACAACGCGCAGGCGAGGTTGTTGCCGGCCCGCGCGTGCGTGGGGTCGGCGGCGAGGGCCGTGCGGAAGGCGGACGCGGCGGGGGCGAAGAGGCCCGCCGCATAGAGATCCTCGCCCCGCGCAACCTGGGCGGCCGCGTCGCCCGCAGTCGGCGGCGCGGATTCGGCCACGGTTTGTCAGCGGGATCCGGTCGCGCGCCGGCTCGAATGGGCGCCGCACATACTGTCCGATCTGCACCGGCTGGCCGTACGGCGCCGTCGCCGGCAGGCCCCACTTCGCCTTGAAGATCTCCCAGTTCGCCGTCAGGCTCGCGGCGAGGTCGATGCCGGCCGCGGCGAAACTGCGCCCGCCGTCGTGGTGCACGAAGCAGTCGCCGGCGATCCAGCTCTCGAAGCCGCCGAGGCGCGCGCGCAGCGCATAGTCGTCGTCTTCGAAGTTGCCGCGGCCGAAGCGGGGATCGAGGCCGCCGATGGTCTCCAGCAGCGCGCGGCGGATCAGGACGCAGAAGCCGACGGCGCGCCAGTGCGGTGAGGCCTGGCCGGCCTGCCCGGCGGCGAAACGCGCCGCCCAGTCGTCGAGGCCGGCGAGCGAGTCCTGGTCGTAGTCGACGTTCGCCACCTGCTGGGGACCGGAGATGCGGTTGGTGCACGGGCCGACCAGTCCGGCCCGCGGATGGGCGTCGGCGCAGGCGATCAGACGCTCGAGCCAGCCGGGCGTGACGACCACGTCGCTGTTGACCAGCACCACGTCGCGCCCGCGCGCCGCGGCAAGGCCGAGGTTGTTGCCGGCGGCAAAGCCGAGATTTTCCGCGCTGAGGATGAGGCGGCAGGCGGGGTGCGCGGCGGCGGTCTCGCGCAGGAACGCCACGGTGTCGGCGGCGCTGCCGTTGTCGACCAGGATCAGTTCATGCGACGGACCGGTGTGGGCGCGCAGGGCCGCCACGCAGCGGCGCGTGGCGGCGAGCGCGTTGTGGATCAGCACGATGATCGAAACGTCCGGCGCCGGGACCCCGGCGGTGCAATCGCACTCCTTTGTCAACTCGGCACCTCCCCAGGCGCAGATCATCCACCCACCCGGACTGTCCAGGTCCCGGCCAACCGGGGCGATTCCGACCGTCGAACGGTCGTTCCTGCCCCTGGCCGGATGGCCGCCATGATCTGTCAAGTCATTCAATTACAGCAGCTTGTGCCGACAGGCGGACCGAAATCACCGGTCCCGGGAGAAGCTCGATCGCAAGAGGTGTGCCAGCGGACGCCAGCGCCCGGCACGCCGCTTGACAGCGCGGCCTTCCGGGGCGTGTTTGTCGAAATGGTCTGGGAAAGCGTAAGTTGTTTTGTGACAATACCGTGACACACCACGAGAGCCATTCGGCGACAATATTCCCGGTGTCCTGGTGGGGAATTGGCCGTGGCGCGACGAGGCGACGCCCGGCGCGGGCTCGCCGGCGGCGCCGCGCCGCGAATCTGAGGAGTGACGCGTGGAACGGTTTGGCCTGTTCGGCACCTCGATCCACAACGGCGGGACCGCGGATCTCGGCTACTACACCGTGCCGGCCGACCGCATCGAGGAGACGCTGCCCCGCCTGCGGGACTGGTGCGGATTCGCCGAGATGGTCTACCTGGGCACCTGCAACCGCGTCGAAGTGATCTTCACGAGTCGCGGCGGGCGCAGCCCGAAGGAGCAGCTGTCGCGCTTCTTCGAGTTCTTCGAGCGGGAGAACCGCGCGCGGGGTGGCGGGGCGATCAGCCTCGCGCCGCGGCCCAGCTTCTACTTCCGGCAGGGGGAGCAGGCGGTCTGGCACCTCGCCGAGGTGGCCGCCAGCCTCGACTCCCTGGTGCTGGGCGAAAGCCAGATCATCGCGCAGGTGAAGGCCGCCTACGAGCAGTGCTTCGCGCTCGGCCTCGCGCGCGCCGACCTGAGCCGCCTCTTCAACTGGACGCTCCACACCGCCAAGGAGGTGCGCACCCAGACCGGCATCGCCGAGGGGCGTGTCTCGATGGCCGGTCTGATGCAGGAGAAGATCTCGGCGCACCTGGCCGGCGTCGCCGCGCCGGTGGTCGGCATCGTCGGCTCCGGTCCGATGGGGGAGAAGGTGGCGCAGGCCGTGCGCGACCTGCCGGGACTGCGTTTCCTCTGGATCAACCGCACCGTGGCCCGGGCCGAGGCGCTGGCCGCGACCTGGGGTGGCCGCGCCGTGCCGCTGGCCGACTTCCTGGCCGCGCCCGAGCCTGCGACGTGCTGGTCACCGCCACGAGCGCGCCCACGGCGCTGTTCGACGCCGCCCGGCTGGCCGTCGTGCGCCGCCCCGGTGGACGGCTGCTGGTGGCCGACCTGGCGGTGCCGCGCGACACCGCGCCCGACGTCGCCACGGCCGACGGCGTCGACGTGATCACGATCGACGACCTGCGTCGTCAGACGGAGCAGAACCGCCAGACGCGGCTCGAGGAGCGGCGCAAGGCGCTGCCGATCATCTCCGCGCACATCAAGGAGCTGCGCGACGAACTGGTGGAGCGTTCGGTGCTGCCGGTGCTGCTGGAGTACCGCGAGAATTTCCTGGACCAGAACCGCCAGGAGATGGACACCCTGTTCGAGGGCCCGCTGCGCAACCTCAGCCCCGAAGACCGGCGGCAGGTGGAGAAGCGCATCAACCAGATCGTCCGGCGCAACGCCCACATGCTGATCGCCGGCCTGAAGGAGATGGCCGCCGGCTGCAAGGCGGAACAGGGCGCGCTCTGCTGCCTGGGCGGGATCCAGGCGCTCGGCGAGTCGTTCGCCGCCGACGCCGGCGGCGCCGGCGGACACCCCGGAGGTCCGCCGCCCGGCCAGCCGGCGCCCGCCGGGCCCGGCCAGCCGCCGCGCGAGGCGCGGGGAAGGGACGGACGCGTTTCATGATCGTCATCGGCAGCCGTGGCAGCGACCTGGCGCTGTGGCAGGCGAAGCACGTCCAGGCGCCTGCTGGCCGCGCGCGCCGGCCTCGCTGCGGAGATCCGCATCATCCAGACCGCCGGCGACCGCATCCAGGACGTCCAGCTGGCCAGCCTCGAGGGGAAGGGCTTCTTCACGAAGGAGATCGAGGCGGCGCTGCTGGCCGGCGACATCGATCTCGCGGTGCATTCGCACAAGGACCTGCCGACCGAATCGCCGCCCGGCCTGACCGTGGCCGCGGTGCCGGAGCGCGGACCGGTGGAGGAGTGCCTGCTCGTCCGCGCGGAGGCGTGGGACGACGCGGCGCCGGCGCTGCCGCTGCGCGCGGGGGCGGTCGTCGGGCACCGGCTCGCTGCGGCGCAGCAGCCAGTTGCTGGCCCTGCGCCCCGACCTGCGGATCGCCGACCTGCGCGGCAACGTGCCGACCCGGCTGCGCAAGGCGTGCGAGGGGCGGTACGACGCCATCCTGCTCGCCCGGGCCGGGCTCGTGCGTCTCGGTCTGGATCCCGCGCCGCTGCGCCTGCACCTCTTCACCCCCGCCGATTTCGTGCCGGCGCCGGCCCAGGGGGCCCTGGCCGTGCAGATCCGCGCCGGGGAGGCGCGGCGCCCGCAGGACGCCGCCGTGGCCGCGGCCGTGGCCCGGCTGCACGACGCGCCGACCGCGCGCGCGGTGGCGGCCGAGCGTCTCCTGCTTGCCGCCTGCGAGGGAGGCTGTAATCTCCCCCTGGGGGCCTGGGCGGTGCTGGCGGGGGACGAGATCATCCTGACCGCCACGCTCGGGCAGCCCGACGGCTCCGTGCGTCGCTGCGCGGTGCGCGCCGCCGATCCCGCGACGCGCGGCGCGCCTGGCGCACCGCGAACTGACCGCCTGACTTTCCGCTCGCGGCGTCCGTCCGGACCGTGGTCCGGGCGACGTCGCGCCGTAGCGCACCCGCCGAGGAGGAAACGCGATGAGCCATCACCACGAGCATGAGCACGGACCCGACCACGAGTGCGATTGCGAAGAGGGCCTGCTGATGATCGATCGCCCCCGCCGCCTGCGCGGCCGGGCGGTCCTGCGCGAGGTCGTGGCCGAGACCCGTCTGCACCGCGACATGCTCGTGCAGCCGCACTTCGTCCTGCCGGGCAAGGATCGCCACGAGGAGATCCCGTCGATGCCCGGCATCGCGCGCGAGAGCGTGGACCGGCTGCTGAAGACCGTCGCGGCCGATCTGAAGCTCGGCCTGCGGCACGTCCTGCTGTTCGGGCTGCCGGAGACGAAGTCGCCCCACGCCGACGACGCCGTCGCCGCCGACGGCGTGATCCCGCAGGCGGTGCGCGCGCTGAAGAAGCGGTTCGGCGCCGACCTGCTGGTCACCACCGACGTCTGCGTCTGCGCCTACACCGACCATGGCCACTGCGGCGTCGTGCGCGACGGCGAGATCCTCAACGACGAGAGCCTGCCGCTGATCGCCGGCATGGCGCTGGCGCACGCGGCGGCCGGCGCCGACATCGTGGCGCCGTCCGACATGATGGACGGGCGCGTCGGCGCCATTCGCCAGACGCTCGACCTGAACGGACTGTCGGGCACGCCGATCATGTCCTACTCGGCCAAGTACGCCTCGGGCTACTACGGCCCGTTCCGCGAGGCGGCCGACAGCGCGCCGGCGTTCGGCGACCGTCGTTCCTACCAGATGGACCCGCGCAACGCGCGCGAAGCGGTGCGCGAGGTGCTGCTCGACGTCGAAGAGGGGGCCGACATCGTCATGGTCAAGCCGGCGCTGGCCTACCTCGACGTGATCCGCCGCGTGCGCGAGCAGGTCACGCTGCCGGTGGCGTGCTACAACGTCAGCGGCGAGTACTCCATGGTGAAGGCGGCGGCGCGGGCCGGCTGGGTGGACGAGGCGCGGATCGTGCGCGAGAATCTCTGGGGGATGGCGCGCGCCGGGGCGGACATCATCATCACCTACCACGGGCGCGACGCCCTGCGGGAGGGCTGGCTGTGAGCGACGGACCGGCGCGCGATCAGGTCGCGCGAACTGTATCGCCGGGCGTGCGAGCTGATGCCGGCCGGCGTGAACTCCCCGGTGCGGGCGTTCCGCTCGGTGGGCGGGCGATCCGCTCTTCATCCGGCGGGGCGTGGGCGCGCATCTCGAGGACGAGGACGGCAACGTCTACCTCGACTGCTGCGGCTCCTGGGGCCCGCTCATCCTCGGCCACGGCCATCCGGAGGTGCTGGCCGCCGTCGAGAACGCCATGGCCGACGGCCTCACCTTCGGCGCGCCGCACCGCGGCGAGATCGAGCTGGCCGAGGCGGTCATGGCGGCCTGCCCGGCGGTCGAGATGATCCGCTTCGTCAGCAGCGGCACCGAGGCCGTGATGTCCGCGGTGCGCCTGGCGCGCGGCTTCACCGGCCGCGACCGCATCGTCAAGTTCACCGGCTGCTACCACGGCCACGCCGATCCGCTGCTGGTGGAGGCGGGCAGCGGCCTGGCGACCTTCGGCATCGCCTCGTCGGCGGGCGTGCCGGCGGGCGCCGTCGCCGACACGCTGGTGCTGCCGCTCGACGACGAGCAGGCGGTGAGCGATCTGTTCGCGCGCGAGGGGGACCGCATCGCCGCGGTGCTGATCGAGCCGGTGCCGGCCAACTGCGGCCTGCTGCTGCAGCGCCCGGAGTACCTGCGCCACCTGCGCGGCCGTGACCGAGCGGCACGGCGCGCTGCTGATCTTCGACGAGGTGATCAGCGGCTTCCGCGATCGGCATGGGGGGAGCCGCGGCGCACTACGGCGATCCGGCCCGACCTGGCCACCTACGGCAAGATCATCGGCGGCGGCCTGCCGGTGGGGGCCTTCGGCGGCCGGCGCGAGATCATGGACGAAGCTCGCGCCGCTGGGGCCGGTGTACCAGGCCGGCACGCTGTCGGGCAATCCGGCGGCGATGGCGGCCGGCGCGGCCACGCTGCGCGTCCTCGTCGAGGAGCGGGTGCACGAGCGGCTGGAGGCGCTGGGCGCGCGGCTGGAAGCGGTCGTGGCGCCGGCCGCCGTCGCCGCCGGGGCGACCTTCACGCGGCTCGGTTCGATCTTCTGGCTGGTGGCGCAGATCGGGGCGCCGGCCGCGTTCGCCGCGGTCGACGCCGCGGCGATCCGTCGCTACGCGCCGCTGCACGCGCGGCTGCTGGCCGAGGGGGTCTATCTCGCGCCGTCCGGGCTGGGAGGTGGCGTTCCTGAGCCACGCCATGAACGAAACGGACGTGGATCGACTCGGCGTCACGCTGGCGGCGGCGCTGGCCGCCGGCCGCGCGGACTGAGCGGCCGTGCGGCGCCCGGCGGGACATCGCGCGGCTGTCCTGTACGCGCTGCTGGTCCTGGTCTGCTATGGCCAGGTCGTCTGGTGGTTCCTCTATCAGCTCGACCGCACGCGCGAGGTGGAGCGGCTGCAGGTCGAGCTGCTCGTCGCCAGGGCGGCGGCGTCCGGCGATCCGGTGAGCCGGCGCCGGGCTCGCCGCGCGCGCGGACGGCGCTGCACGCCCGCACGCGGCAGCGCACCCGGATGTTCATCGCGGAGGGGACGTTCTTCCTCGCCGTGATCACGGCCGGCACCGGTCTGCTGCACCTTGCCCATCGGCGCGAGCGGCGGCTCGCGGCAGCGCCAGGACGAGCTGATCAAGGCGGTGAGCCACGAGTTCAACACGCCGTTGCAGGCGCTGCGCCTCTCGCTCGAGACGATGACCGCCCGCGACCTGCCGGCCGACCGGCGCGAGCGCTACCTGCAGCGCATGACCGGCGACGTGGACCGTCTCGCGGCCATGGTGGACGAACTGCTCGAGGTGCAGCGGCTCGAGTCGACGACGCCGACGCCGCCGGAGCCGTGCGCCCTGGCCGACGCGGTGGCGACGGCGCTGACGGGCCTCGACCCGCGCCTGCGGGCGGCGGGAATGGCGGTCGTGGTGGACCGCCGAAGGACCGTCGGAGGTGCTGCGGACGTCCGGGCGAGCTGACCCGCGCGGTGACGCGTGCTGCTCGAGAACGCGCTGAAGTACGCCGCCGCGGGCGGTCGGGTCACCGTCGCCCACGGCGTCCGCGAGGGGCGCCGCGCGTTCGTCGCCGTGAGCGACGCCGGCCCCGGCCTGACGCACGACGACCAGCGGGTCATCTTCGCCCGCTTCGGCCGCGGCACGGCGGCGCGCCGCGGCACGGTGCCGGGCACCGGCCTCGGCCTGGCCATCGCGCGCCGCATCGTCAGCGGAGCATGGCGGCACGCTCACCGCGACGAGCCACGGCCCGGGGCAGGGCGCGCGCTTCGAAATCGTCCTGCCGGCGGCGCCGCGCCGCGGGGACGGCGCGCGCCGCGGAGAGGAGCCGCGGTCGTGAAGGGACGCATCCTGATCGTCGAGGACGAGGAGCACATCGCCGAGATCGTGCAGGACAACCTGCGCGACGAGGGGTACGAGGTCGCCTGGGCCGCCGACGGCGAGGACGGCCTCGAACTGCTGCGCGGCGGCAGCTGGGACCTGGTCCTGCTCGACGTGCGCCTGCCCGGCATCGACGGCTTCGAGGTATGCCGGCGTCTGCGGGTCCGCGGCGACACCACGCCGGTGCTGTTCCTGACGGCCCTGGGCGATCCCGACAGCCGCGTGCGCGGCCTCGAGATCGGCGGCGACGACTATCTGGCGAAGCCGTACCACCTGGCCGAGCTGCTGGCGCGGGTGCACGGCATGCTGCGTCGGCGCGCCTGGTACGCGCGCCTGCCGGTGGCGCCGGTGGCGCGGGTGGGCGAGGCCGAGGTGGATCTGCGGGCGCACGAGGTGCGCCGCGCCGGCGAGACCGTGCGGCTCTCCGAGAAGGAGACGATGATCCTGCGTCTGCTGCTCGAACGGCGCGGGGAGGCGGTCACGCGCGACCAGATCCTCGACACGGTGTGGGGCTACGACGCCACGCCGACGCCGCGCACGATCGACAACTTCATCGTACGGCTGCGCAAGGCGGTCGAACCCGATCGCGGATCGGCCGGTCCATCTGCTGACGGTGCGCGGCGCCGGATACGTCCTGCAGTCCGGGGAGAACCATTGAACGGAACGCACTGCCGACCCTCGCCAAACGCGACCGTTTCCTGCGCGCCTGCCGCGGCTAGCCGTGCGACCGGCCGCCGGTCTGGTTCATGCGCCAGGCGGGGCGCTTCCTGCCGGAGTACCGCGAGGTGCGGGCGAAGGTCGATTTCCTCACGCTGTGCAAGACGCCGGAGCTGGCGGCGGAGGTCACCTTCCAGCCGCTGCGGCGGTTCGGCTTCGACGCGGCGATCCTGTTCTCCGACATCCTCGTGGTGCCGGAGGCGATGGGGCTGAAGCTGAGCTTCGGCGCCGGCGAGGGGCCGCGCTTCGCCGACCCGGTGCGCACGCGCGACGACCTGGCGCGGCTGCGCCCCATCGATCCGGGTCGCGATCTCGCCTACGTGCCGGCCGCCGTCCGCGCGATCAAGGCCGGCCTGCCCGACGGCGAGGCGCTGATCGGCTTCGCCGGCGCGCCGTTCACGCTGGCCTGCTACATGGTCGAGGGCGAGGGCTCGGCCAGCTTCGCCCGCGTGCGCACCATGATGCACGCCGACCGCGAGACCTACGACGCGCTGATGCGACGCCTCGCCGACGCCGTGGCCGACTACCTGCTGGCGCAGGTCGAGGCGGGCGCCGACGCGGTGCAGCTGTTCGACACCTGGGCCGGCCTGCTGGACGGCCCCACCTGGGCCGCGCGCGTGGCGCCCCACGTGCGGACGGTGCTGGAGCGGCTCGCCGGCGCGGGGGTGCCGCGCATCTACTTCGCCGCCGGCGGCGCGCACCTGCTGCCGCATCTCGCCACCCTCGGCATGGAGGTGGCGGGGGTCGACTGGCGCTCGCCGCTGACGGTCGCGCGCGAGCTGCTGCCGCCCGGCACCGCGGTGCAGGGCAACCTCGACCCGGTGCTGCTGCTCGGCCCGGCCGACACGGCCGTGGCGCGGGCGCGGGAAATCCTCGCCGAGGGCGACGCCGCCCCCGGCCACATCTTCAACCTGGGGCACGGCGTGCTGCCGGACACCCCGCCCGCGACCGTGTCGGCCGTCGTCGAGGCGGCGCGCGGTTTCCGGTCGCGGCACTGGACATAGAGGAGGGCGCGATGGACGAGCGCCTGTTCGATCTGGTGGCAGAAGTACGACCGGCCCGGGCCGCGCTACACCAGCTATCCGACCGCCCCCGAGTGGCGCGACGACTTCGGGCCCGACGACTACGCCGCCGCGCTGCGCGGCCGCCGCGGCCGCCCCCGACCGGCCGCTGGCGCTCTACGTCCACATGCCGTTCTGCGAGGAGCGCTGCACCTTCTGCGGCTGCAACGTGGTCATCACGCGACGGCGCGAAACCGCCGACCCGTACCTCGACCGGCTGGAGCGGGAGATCGACCTGGTGGCCGATCGGCTCGGCGCGCGTCGGCGCGTCACCCAGCTGCACTGGGGCGGCGGCACGCCCAACTACCTCGACGAGCCGCGCCTGCGCCGCCTGATGGCGATGCTGCGCGACCGCTTCGTCCTCGCGCCCGGCGCCGAGGTCGCCCTCGAGATCGACCCCGTCGTCTCCTCGCCCGAGCAGGTGCGGCTGCTGCGCGAGCTCGGCTTCAACCGCATCAGCCTCGGCGTGCAGGACCTCGACTGGACCGTCCTGCAGGCGGTCAACCGGCGCCAGCCGGAGGCGCTGACGCGCGCGCATCTACGACGCCTGCCGCGAGGCCGGCTTCGCCGGCGTGAACCTCGACCTGATCTACGGCCTGCCGCACCAGCGGCCGGACAACTTCCGGCGTACGGTGGAGAAGATCATCGCCATGCAGCCCGACCGCGTGGCCCTCTTCAGCTACGCGCACGTGCCGTGGCTGAAGAAGCACCAGGCGGCGCTCGACGAGGCGGCCCTGCCCGACGCGCGCACGAAGTTCACGCTGTTCCACGACGCGCGCAGCCTCTTCCTCGCGGCCGGCTACGTGCAGGTCGGCATGGACCACTTCGCCCGTCCCGGCGACGAGCTGGCCGAGGCGCGGCGCGAGCGACGCGTGCACCGCAACTTCATGGGCTACACCGTGCTGCCGGCCGACGACCTGATCGGCTTCGGCATCACCGCCATCTCCGACGTGGCCGGCCGCTTCGCGCAGAACGAGGCGCACCTCGCGCAGTACTACCGGACGCTCGACGCCGGGCGCCTGCCGGCGGTCAAGGGGATCGCCCTCGACGACGACGACAAGCTGCGGGCCCACGTCATCTCGACCCTGATGTGCAACTTCGAGCTGCGCTTCGCCGAGGTGGAGGCGCGCTTCGGCCTCGACTTCGCCGCGACGTTCGCCGTCGAGCTGGCCGAGCTCGCGCCGCTGGCCGCCGACGGCCTGATCGAAATCATCGGACGGACGCCCTGCGCGCGACCGACACCGGACGCCTGTTCATCCGCAACGTCTGCATGCCGTTCGACGCCTGGCTGCGCCGCCGTCGCGCCGCCCCCGCCGGGGACGGTCCGCGGTTCAGCCGCACGGTCTGAAGGCGGCGACGGAGGAAGGTGGAGACCATGACCGCGCCGGCCGACCGCGAAGGCCGCTCTGGGCGTCCTGCTGCTCCACATGGGGGGCCCGCGCGACCAGCGCGAGGTGCGTCCCTTCCTGTACCGCCTCTTCGCCGACCCCGACATGATCCGCCTGCCGGCGCCGGCGCGTCTGCCGCTGGCGGCGCTGATCTCCCTGGTCCGCGCCCGCGCCGCCCGCGCGCGCTACGCCCTGATGGGGGGCGGCTCGCCGTCGGTGCCGCAGGTGACGGCGCTGGCGCAGCGGGTCGAGATGGCGCTGCGCGAGGCGGGGGAGGACGCCGTCGTGGAGCCGGCCTTCCTCTACTGCGGCCAGAACGCCGACGCGGCGCTGGCGCGCCTCGTGGCGCGCGGCGCCCGCCGCTTCGTCGCGGTGCCGGAGTACCCGCAGTACTCCGCAACGACCACCGGCGCCTCGCTGCGCGCGCTCGCGCGGGCCCTGCGCCGCGCGCAGCCCCCGGTGCCGCGCACGCTGGCGGACTTCCCGGTCGTCCGCACCTGGCACGACGCGCCGCTGCTCGTGGAGATGTGGGCCGACTCCATCGGACGCGCGCTGGCGGACGGCTTCCCGGCCGGCGCGCGGCCGTACCTGCTGTTCTCGGCCCACGGCCTGCCGGAAAGCTACGTGAGGCGCGGCGACCCGTACGAGCGCGAGGTGCGCGCCTCGGTGGCGGCCATCGCCGCGCGCTTCCCGCAACTGGATCACGGGCTCGCCTTCCAGAGCCGCGTCGGCCCGGTGAAGTGGCTGGGTCCGAACGTGGTGAAGGAGACGGTGCGGCTGGCCGCGTCCGGTCGGCGGGAGATCCTGCTCGTGGCGATCAGCTTCCTCACCGACCACGTGGAGACGCTGGTCGAGCTGGACGTGGAACTGGCGCGCGACGCGGCGAAGGCCGGCGTGACGCGCCTCGTGCGCGCCCCGGCGCCGGCGACCTCCCCGCTGGCGGCCCGCGCGCTCGCCGCGGCGGTCCTGGCGGTCGACGGCGTGCGCCGGGAGGTGGCGCGATGACGCGGCTGGTGATCATCGGCGGCGGCGTGGCGGGACTGGCGACGGCGTTCCAGGTGCGCCGGCGGATCGACGCCGGCGAACTCCCGGGCTGGACCCCCGACGACGTCACGGTGCTCGAGGCGGCCCCGCGCCTGGGCGGCTTCTGCGTGACCGAGAACGTGGACGGGTACCTGCTCGACTGGGGCCCCAACGGCTTCCTCGACAACGAGCCGGCCACGCTGCGCCTGGTCGACGAGCTCGGTCTGCGCGACCGCCTGCGTCGCGCCAGCGACGCCGCCGCCAGCCGCTACCTCTTCCTCGACGGCCGGCTGCGTCCGATCCCGACCCGGCCCGGCCCGTTCCTGCGCAGCGGCCTGCTGAGCTGGCGCGGCCTGCTGCGCCTGGCGATCGAGCCGTTCGTGCCGCCGCGCCGCGACGGCCAGGACGAGTCGGTGGCCTCGTTCGCCCGCCGCCGCGTCGGCCCGGAGTTCGTGACCAACCTGCTCGATCCGATGATCAGCGGCGTTTACGCCGGCGACGTGGAGCGACTCTCGCTGCACGGCGCCCTGCCGAAGATGGCGGCGCTCGAGCGCGAGCACGGCTCGCTGGTCCGGGGGATGATCGCGCGCCAGCGCGCCGGCGGCGGCGCCGGTCCGGCCGGACCGGGCGGCGTCCTGCACACCTTCGCCGGCGGCATCGGCGAGCTGACCGATCGTCTCGCCGTCGCCTGTGGCGCGCGCCTGCGCCCCGGCTGCCGCGTGACCGCGGTGCGCCCCGACCCCGCCGGCGGCTGGCGCGTGGAGTTCGCCGAGGGGGAGGTCGCGCCGGTCGGCACGCGCGACACCACGCCGGGCCGCGCCGCGCCGCCGATCGCGACCGGCGCGCTCACCGCCGCGCAGGTCGTGCTCGCCTGTCCGGCGCGCGAGGCGGCGCAGATCCTCGCGGCCTGGGATCCGGCCCTGGCCGCCCCGCTGCGCGAGGTGACGCCGGCCCCGATCGCGGTGGTCTCGCTCGGCTACGACGCCGCGGCCTTCGCCCGTCCCGTCGACGGCTTCGGCTTCCTGATCCCGCGCAAGGAGAAGGTGCGCTCGCTCGGCGTCCTCTGGACCTCCGAGCTTCTTCCCGTTCCAGGCCCCCCCCGGCAAGGTCCTGCTGCGGGTGATGATCGGCGGCGCCCGCGACCCCGGCGTGGCCGGTCTCCCCGACGCCGCGGTGCTCGAGATCGCCCTCGCCGACCTCGCCCGCACGATGGCCCCGCGCACCGCCCCGGAGCTGGTCCGCCTGTTCCGCTATCGCGAAGGGATTCCGCAGTACGCCGTCGGCCACCGCCGAGCGCCTCGCCGACGTGACGCAGCGCCTCGCCGCGCTGCCCGGCCTGCACCTGACCGGCAACTCGCTCTACGGCATCTCGGTGAACCACTGCGCAAAGGAGGCGTACGCCGTCGTCGACGCAGTGGTCGCGGCTGCGGTCCGACCGGTAGGCGCCCGCTGATGCCCTCGCGCTTGTTGGAAGACGCGAGATCGTCCACTATGCGCGCATGAAGACCGACAACGCAGTTCTTCCCAACCTTGCCGCCGGGCGCCCCGCGCAACGGGATGATCTCCTGCTCGCCCGGCGCTACCGGCTCGTGCAGCCGCATCTGCCCGGGCGCGGTGGCGTGCTGCTCGACTTCGGCTGTGGCAATGGCGCGCAGACGCTCTGCTTCTCGCCTCATTTCGACACGGTTCTCGGACTGGACATCGATCGTCGCTACCTTGGCGAGCTGGCGGCCGACCAGGAACGGCGGTCGATCGTCCCGCGCGCCTGGCCCGTCTGCTTCGACGGCGGCGAACTGCCGATCCGGACGGCGAGCGTGGACTTCGTGATCAGCTTTGAAGTGCTCGAACACGTCATGAACGAGCGTCTGGCGCTGACGGAACTGCACCGGATCCTCCGGCCGGGGGGAGTGCTCGCCATCTCCGTGCCCAACCGCTGGTGGATCTTCGAGACGCACGGCGCCGACCTGCCGCTGCTGCGCTGGAACCGGGTTCCGCTCTTCAGCTGGCTGCCGAAACGTCTGCACGACCGCTTCGCGCGCGCCCGGATCTACCGGCGCCGGGAAGTCCGCAAATTGCTGGAAGCAGCCGGTTTCGAGATCCGGCAGGAAGCCTATGTCACTGCCCCGATGGATGTCGTCCGGTGGGCGCCGCTGCGGCGGGTCCTGCGCTGGACGGTCTTCGGCCGGGATCGCACTCCGCTGCCGATACTGGCGACTTCCTGCCTTGCCGTCGCCAGGAAGAGCGCCTGAATCACTGATTGAAAATCACCCGGTCTCCGCCCTTACCGCGTGGCGCGTCAACGGCAGGCGGGCTCAGGCCGGGATCTTCACGACCACCACGGTGACGTTGTCGCGCCCGCCCGCGGCCAGCGCCGCGTCGACCAGGGCGCGGCAGGGCGTCGGGGGGGGCGTTGCGGCCGAGGAGGGTGGCGATGTCCTGATCGGGGATCATGTCGGTGAGGCCGTCGCTGCAGAGCAGGTAAAGGTCGCCGGGGTGGATGTCGGTGCGGCCGAAGTCGATTGCGGTCGGCCCGTCGCCGACGCCGATGGCGCGGGTGATGATGCTGCTGCGGCGGCCGTCCGGGCGGAGCCGGTTTCGGCCTCCGGGGTGTGATCGCGCGTGAGGCGCGACAGGGCGGCTGCGCGCAGGCGGTAGGCCCGACTGTCGCCGGCGTGCGCGACGGTGACGGCGGCCATTGGGGGGGCGAGGTGAATCGCCACGACGGTTGCGCCCATGCCGGTGAGCGCGTCGCGGGCCTGTTCGCGCACGGCGGCGTCGGCCCGGGCCAGGCTGGCGCCCAGTTCCTGCGCGGGGTCGGACCAGGTCACCGCGCCGGGCGCGGCGGCGGCCAGCGTGTCGACCACCAGCCCCGAGGCGACCTCGCCGGCGGCGTGGCCGCCCAGCCCGTCGGCGATCACGAAGAGGCGGCCCTGCGGATCGACGAAGAAGGCGTCTTCGTTGTTGGCGCGCGCCAGACCGCGGTCGGTCAGGCCGGCGGCTTCGACGTGGGTCACGGGCAGCTCAGTCATGTTCGCCCCGGAGGGGCCATTTCTGCGGTCGTCACGGGGGTCAGGATACGAGAGGCCGTTTCAAGTATCAAGACCACGCAGCAGGTCGCGGGCCGCCAGGTCACCCAGACAGGCTTCGAGATCGGCGCTCAGCACGTCCGGTTCGACCTCGTAGGCTTCGAGCAGCAGGGCGTTGATGTCGGTCACGCTGTTCGTGCCGTCGCAGGCCCGCCAGATGTCGGCCGCAACTTCGCGCAGCGTGTGCATGCTCTCGCCGTCCGGCGCACAGACGAAAATCTCGTCCTCGACCTCGCGCCAGACCGCCTCATCGTTGCGCCTGGGAACGGCCTGTGGCCCCCATCGATCCATGACCCGCCTCCCGGTTCGCGAATCCCGTGCGCAAAAAGAAACCCTGCCAGCCAGGGGAGACCGGCAGGATTCCATGTGTCCCGGCAAACGATGCAGTCTACAAGCAGTGCACGTTGTCGCGACCGAGGTGCCCCTGGTCGTTCCCCGGCCCGTTGTTATTGCCACCGATTTTCTCGTCGAGGCCGTAGTCGCCATAGACGCCAGGCTTTGACTCTCGCGAGTCCACCATGGGCTTGCGGTAAGGCTTTTTCAGGCCGTTGTCCTTCCCGCTGCCGCCGATTTTCATGACTTATCCTCACATTATTCTCTGGATTGAAGTGCGCCCATCTCTACTCTCAGGGCAATATTATATAACCCAATACCCATACCCGTCAAGGGGGTCCAGGGGATAATTTTACTCATTAATTCTCGGCCGGCCGTGTTTCCCCGGTTGTTCGACGAGGCTGGACTCTCCCGGATCCAGTTCCCGGCCGGTCAGGGCCAGCGCGGTCCAGATGGCGGAACGCAGCGGTGCGCCCGGACCATAGCGCCCCCCGGCCCAGAGAGTGAGTCCGCCCGGTCCCTGGGCCTGGTGGCCGGCCATGCCAAGAGTCCCGGCGTCGGGCCAGACCATCCGGCGCAGCTGCGCCAGCCGGCCGGACCAGTCGTCCCGGCGCAGCAGCGTCGCCGCATTCCCACCGGCGGAGGAGTGCACCAGACTCTGGCGCAGGACGATTTCGGGCCGCAGGATCCGCCGCAAAAGCCCGCCGCGCCACGGTCGGGGCCGGGCGGCGAGCAGGCGATCCGCCCCCTCCCCGCCGAAGAACCGTGCGAGGTTGAGGCTGGTTGCCAACGGCACCGCGAGCCGGCCGATCTGCGCCGCGCGCCAGAGGTCGCCGGCCGCGAGCTCTGCCGGATCGGTGTCGGCGAGCGTCGCCACGTCGCGGATCAGGCCGAGTCTGGCGAAACCGTTCAGCCCGGCGTGCAGGGCCAGCAGGAGAAGCGCGTCGCCCGGCGACGGGACGAGAATCTCCAGATCGTCGCGCCCGGCAAGGACCGCCCGCCGGCGCAGGCCGTCGGCGTTGAATGTCACATCCATGACCGGCAGGGAGAGGTCCCAGTGGATTTCGAAGCAGAGCCAGGGGCGCGCGGCGTGCCGGAAGATGAGGTGATAGTGGTGAGCGCGGTAGAACGATTCCGGCTGATACGTTTCGTCCAGCCGGTAGTCGAGTCGTCGCATGACCGCGGCGGCGGCCTCGAGTTCGTCAGGCCGCACCAGCAGATCCAGTCGCCGAACGGTCGCTCGGCGGGATCGTCGTACACGGTCAGCAGCAGCGCGCCCCCCTTGAGCAGCACCGGCGCGAGACCGTCCCCGCGCAGCGCCGTGGCCACCCGCGTCAGCTCGGCGTGGAAGCGGGCGTTGCGCAGCGAGTTCTCGACGTACCAGCGGCGCGCCGTGGCGCGGGCCGCGGCGGGCCAGTCGGCCCGCAATGTCGCGGCGCGACGCACGTGCAGGAACTCGCCCAGCCGGTGCCGCACGGCCAGGTCGAGCACGCGGGCCCAGAACGGCTCGCCGGTCGCCAGCGGCAGGGGAGGGTGAGGCTCTGCCAGCAGCGCCAGGAAGTAACGTTCGGCGGCGTCAGGAGGGGGGATGCGGCGCAGGCGCATGGCCGTCACCGTCCGTTTGCCCGGGGGTCAGGCGCGGTGTCGCGCCCGTGCTGGATGCGGTACAGATCGGCGTAGAGCCCGTCGCGCGCAAGCAGCTCGGCGTGACTCCCCTCCTCCACGAGACGACCGTGTGACAGGACCAGCAGCCGGTCGAGATCGCGCACGGTCGAGAGGCGGTGCGCGATCACGATCGCGGTGCGCCCCGCCATCAGGGCCTGCAGCGCCGCGTGCACGGCGTCCTCGGCGCGCGCGTCGAGCGCGGAGGTCGGTTCGTCGAGGATGAGGATGCGCGGGTTGCGCAGGAAGGCGCGGGCCAGGGTGATGCGCTGGCGCTCGCCGCCGCTGAGGCGCTGTCCCCGTTCGCCGCAGCGGGTGTCGAACCGTTCCGGCAGCTGCTCGATGAACTCCAGGGCGTGCGCGCGCCGCGCGGCCAGACGTACCTCTTCGTCGGAAGCGTCGACGAGACCGAAGCGGATGTTGTCGCCGATCGACAGGTCGTACAGCACCGGATCCTGCGAGACGTAGGCGATCTGCCCGCGCAGATCGGTCAGGTCGTAGGTGTCGAAGGGGCGCCCGTCGAGCAGCAGGCGTCCCGCGGCGGGATCGAACAGACGTAGCAGCAGGCCGGTGAGAGTGGTCTTGCCGGCCCCCGACGGACCGACCACGCCGATCCACTCGCCGGCCGCGATGTGGGTGCTGATGTCGTGCAGGACCGGACGCTCGCCGTAGGCGAACGAGACCTGCTCGAGACCCAGCTCCCCGCGACAGGCGAACTGCGGGCGGGGCGAACCGGCGCGCCGCTGTTCGGCCGGCACGGCCAGGATGCCGTCGAGCCGTCCGGCCGCCGCCACCGCCCCCTGCGCCGAGGCGTAGAGCGAGGTCACGGTCGACACCGGCCCCGCCACGCGGTAAGCCAGCAGGAAGAACGCCACCAGCTCGCCCTGGGTCGTCACGCCGCGCGTCATCTGCGTGAATCCGTACACGACCACCACGATCAGCGCGATCCACAGGAGCACCTGCGAGACCGATTCGAGGGCCGCCGACAGGATGGCGCGCCGCAGCCCCGCCTGACGGTAGCTGTCCACCAGGCGGTCGAAGCGCGACGCCTCGTGGGCCTGGCTGTTGTAGCTTTTGATGACCCGGATCGCGCCCGACACCTCCTGCACGTGATTGCTGATCCGGCCGAGTTCCTCGTACATCCGGCGCGCGAGCCGGTGGAGACGGTGGCCGAACGTGTGCACGAGGAGCATGGTCGCCGGCACCACCGACACGATGACGAACGTCAGGCCGGGATCGAGGCGCAGCATCAGCCAGACCGCACCGACCAGGGTGATCGTGGCGCGGGCGAGGGTGACCATGCCGCCGGTGGCGAGGTAGGTGACGCTCCCCACGTCCGACGTGACCCGCGTGGAGAGATCGCCCCCCTGCTGGTCGCCGTAGAAGAGGCTCGGCAGTTCCAGCAGATGTGCGAAGAGCCGTTTGCGCAGCCGGGAGATGTAGTCGAGGCTGAGCCGTTCGGCCACGATCGTGGAGAGGAACGTGCCGGCGAGCTGTGCGGCGAGCAGGGCGCAGACGATGGTCAGCGTGGACAGGCGTGCGTCGCGCGGGAAGTGGCCCGCGAGCACATCCACGAAGCGCCCCGCCTGCAGGGGAATGGCCAGGCTGAACGCGGTCGAGGCGAGCATCAACAGGTGGACGAGCGCCACCTCGCGCCGGTGGTGGCGCAACCGCCCGATGTAAGGCCCGAGCGTGCGCAGTCCGGTGCGGACGGGGGCGGCGTTGGGGGGCGTGGGCGCTCCGGAAGGGGCGGCGGTGGTGGACGTCGACACGGGCATCCTCTCCGGGCGGCGCCGGACTCAGGCCGGCTCGATCAGGGTCCAGAAACCGGGATCGGGCAGCAGGCACAGTCTGCGCACCATGCCGCCGGCGAACAATAGCAGGGCTCGGTCCAGGGCGCGGGCCATGCCGCGTGCCAGGCTGGTTTCGAGCAGGCCGAGCGGCAGCATGATCTCCGCCGTGATCCGCGGCACCGCCTCCGCGCGTCCGATCGGCAGGAGGGCGTGCGCCGGCGCCTTCTCGATCAGGTAGAGGCCGGCGAGCGGACCGGCTCCGGGGCGTCGCTCGGCGCAGAACGGGTTGACCGGGCTGCCAGCGGCGCGCAGTCCGCCGGCGTCCGGCGAAAAAACCACGCACTCGTCGGTCAACACCGTGTGTACGCAACGGTGGCCGACGGTGGTCGACTTACCGCTTTCCGACGGTCCGCAGAACACATGCACGCCGCGGCCGGCCAGCATTGCCGAACCGTGCAGCAGGAACGGCGCGCGCGCCTCCGCCTCCGCGGTCGCCAGGGCCGTCTGGTAGAACAGCAGGTAGAAAAACTGCTCCAGCACCCGCAGGCCGACGCCGCGCAGCAGGATCGGATGGATCACGCAGCGGCACAGATCGGTGCGCACGAGCGTGCCGCGCACCAGCCCGTCGCCCAGGTCGAAGTCCCGCCCGCTGACCCGTCGGGCCCGGTAGAGCGAGGAGGGGAGGCGGGGCGCCGGGGGCTCGTCGTCGACATCCCCGGCAAGCGCCGCCTCGACGACCAGGTCGCCGGGCGCCGCGTCGAGCCAGGGGGCGTAGGCGGCCTCGAACGGGCGCCAACGCGGGTCGTCCGCATCGAAGCGCCAGGCCAGCGCCACCGGTCCGAAATGCAGGGTCTGCGACATCACGCTCCGCGCGGACGGGCGCCCTTCCCGCGGGCGCACGGTCAATCCTTGAGCTATCGCTCGATATCACAGGCATCTTGAGGCAGAATCAACAGGAGTTTGCGGGGGGGCATGGAGTGGGCCCCTATTGGACGGAGGAGCAGGCCGGGAATGTTGAAGATTGTCGTCATCATCGGCACGCGGCCGGAGGCCATCAAGATGGCCCCCGTGGTCCGCATGCTGGAGAATCACCCCGAGGCGTTCGCGGTCCACACGTGCGCCACGGCCCAGCACCGCGAAATGCTCGATCAGGTCGTGGCCCACTTCGGCATCCGGATCGCGCACGACCTCGACATCATGACTCCCGGCCAGAGCCTCGCCCGCGTGACCGCCCGCGCGGTGGAGGGGGTGCAGGCCTTTCTCGACCGGATCGGGCCGGACTGGGTCCTGGTGCAGGGCGACACGACCACGACCTTCGCGGCGGCGCTGGCGGCTTTCTACGGACGGGTGCCGGTCGGGCATGTGGAAGCCGGCCTGCGCACCGGGGATCCCCACAGCCCCTACCCCGAGGAGATGAACCGGCGGCTGACCGGCGCGCTGGCGACCCTGCACTTCGCTCCGACCCCCGCCGGGCGCGACAATCTGCTTCGCGAGAATGTCCGGCGCGAGGACATCCGGGTGACCGGCAACACCGCCATCGATGCCCTGCAGATGGTCCTGTCCCAGCCGCGACCGGCGGCGCTGCCGCGGCTTTTCCCGGCGGACCGTCGCGGAATTCTGGTGACGGCGCACCGGCGCGAGAGTTTTGGCGCCGGCCTGCGGTCGATCTGCGCCGCGCTGCGGCGTCTGGCCGCGCGGCCCGATGTCCACTTCGTCTACCCCCTGCATCCGAATCCGAACGTCCGCGAGGTCGCGATCGACGCGCTGTCCGGGCTGACCAACGTCACGCTGACGGAGCCGCTCGATTACCGGTCGTTCGTGTGGGCGATGGCGGAGAGCACGCTCATCCTCACCGACTCGGGGGGCATCCAGGAGGAGGCGCCGAGTCTGGGCAAGCCGGTGCTGGTCCTGCGCGATTGCACCGAGCGCCCGGAGGCGATCGCCGCCGGCGTGGCGCGGCTGGTCGGCACGGACGAGGCGTGCATCGTGCGGGAGACGGAGCGTCTGCTCGACGACGAAGCGGCGTACGCGGCGATGGCCAGGGCCGTCAATCCCTACGGCGACGGTCACGCCGCGGCGCGCATCGGGGCTGAGTTGCTGAGGAGGGCGGGGGCCTGGTCCGGGGCCTGGCCGGACGGGGAGTTTGCCGGCGGGACGGAGTGAGTGCTTCTCTATCTCCTGCCGCAGGAGTGTCCAGTGGCAGTATGATTACAGCCGATTTTTGTGATTGATTGACCACAGGATTCGCACAGCTCCCGGTTCTTGCCCGTTGGCTTTGGCGAGTTAGTCACGGGAAGTGTCGAAGGGCCGGGGCAGGTCACCCCTCGCGAGGCCCTTCGATCCTCCAGCAGGTCATCGCCCCGGATGCCGCGGTGCTTCGCCTGGCCCGGAAACGGATATGTCCAGGAAGGCAGGGAATTGTTGGACAGCTTCTCGCCGATCCGGGGACGGGACGGCCCCGCGGGTCTCTCGGTGACCGTAATTATTCCGGCCAAGAACGAGGCGGCCAATATCCGGACCTGTCTGGAGGCCCTCGCGGCCCAGGACTATCCGCCCGAACTGGTCCGGGTCGTTGTCGTCGACAACGGCTCCACCGACGATACACGGGAGTTGGCCGCCGGGGCTGGCGTTACCGTCCTGCTGGACACCGAGTCGACCATCGCCGGCCTACGCAATCGGGGCGCGGACGCCCACCGAAGCGATGTCCTGGCCTTCCTCGATGCGGACATGATCCCCTCGCCCGGTTGGCTGCGGGAGGCTATTGCCGTCCTGAAAGAAGATGGAGTGGGCGCCGTCGGAGGGATGATGGACATCCCGGACGATGCGCCCTGGGTCGAGCGCGCGTGGTGCTTGAACCGCCGGACGAAGCCGCAGAAGGCGGAATTCCCCTGGCTGCCGTCCGGGAACCTGCTGATCGAACGTGGGGCGTTCCGGCTGGTCGGGGGCTTCGACGCGAACCTCACGACCTGCGAGGACGTGGATATCAGCGCCAGGCTGCGGCAGGCTGGCTACCGGCTGATGTTCGTTCGTAGCGCCACGGTGGTTCACACTGGCGAGTCGAAGTCTGTCGTCGCGATGTTCCGGAAGGAACTGTGGCGCGGCAAGAACAGCATCGGCCGGATCGGTGGCCTGCGCGAGAACCCGCGGGAGGCCGCCAGCATCCTGATCCCGGTTGTCCAACTCGTCCTGCTGTTGCTGCCGCCGGTCCTCCTCCTGGCGGGCCGGCCGCTGGCGGCGGCCGTCAGCCTGGCCCTGCCCTTGGGGCTGCCGGCCCTGCGGGCGGCGCTGATCAGCGTCAAGCTGCGCACGATCCGGCACTACTTGCCCCTGGTCGGGGTCTGGTACATTTACTACCTGGCCAGAGCCATCGCCGTGGTCTATCGGTGACTGTCCCCGCGCATCCCGAGGGAGTCCCATGGTGAATTGGAAGGAACGGCTTTACTACAACTCCCCGGGCTGGCTGCAGGACCTGGCGGTCTCGACCATGGGCCTGCAACTGCGGCTGCGGCGATACGGCCCCGCGGGACGGACCTTCTCGGAACTTCTGGACCGCACGCAGCGCCTGTCGGCAGCCGAGTTGGAGAATCTGCAGCGGGAGAGCTTCGCGGATCTCGTGAGGTTCGCCCTGGACCAGGTGCCCTTCTACCGGGATCTGGTGCGCCGGGATCCTTCGCTGGGGGACCGGCCGCCTTCCCTGGACGACATCGCACGCCTCCCTATCATCGACAAGGGCATGCTCCGGGAGACGCCGGAGAGATTCCACGCCGAACGAGGCTCCTATCGGGGCCCCGTGTTCTCCTTGGGCACCAGCGGCACCAGCGGCACGCCGCTCAAGCTGCTCTGCGACAGCCCTGCCCGGCAGCGGCACTACGCCTTCTGGACGCGGTTGAGGCGGCAGAACGGGATTCCGGACGGTGCGCTGCGGGCCACCTTCTTCGGCCGCGTAATCCTTGCCCCCGACGCGGAGACGCCGCCCTTCTGGCGCCGCGATCGTGCCCAGAACATCCTGCTCTTCTCGTCCTACCACCTGGCCGAGCGGAACCTGCCCCATTACTACCGGAAGCTGTGCGAGGTCGCGCCCCGGGAGATCATTGGCTATCCCTCCAGTCTCTACCAGGTGGCCCGTTACATCGTGCGGGAAGGATTGCCCTTTCCCGCCCCCCGGGTCGTCTTTACGACCGCCGAGACGCTGCTCGCGCAGCAGCGCGCGACGATCGGGGAGGCCTTCGGCGCCCCGGTCATCGACCAGTATGGCTGCACCGAGATGGTGATCTTCGCGGCCCAATGCGTCCATGGCGGATACCATCTGCATCCGGAACATGGATACCTGGAGATCTTGGACGACCGGGACCGGCCCGTGGGGCCGGGCGAGACGGGCTCCGCAGTCTGCACCGGTTTCCTGAACCGAGCCATGCCCCTGATCCGGTACCGCCTGGGGGACCGCCTGATGGCCGGCTCCGGTTCCTGCCCCTGCGGTTCAGCCTTTCCCCTGCTCGGCGGCATCGAGGGTCGCCTGGACGACGTCCTGCTGACGGTCGACGGCCGTCCCCTGACCCGGCTGGACCCGGTGTTCAAGACGCTGGGCGGCATCGCCGAGGCCCAGATCATCCAGCAGGAGAGAGACCTGCTGGTGGTCAGACTGGTGCCCGACGGCGTCTTCGACGAGGCCGGCGAACGCGCCCTCATCGGCGAGCTGCAGAAACGCGCGGGACGGGGCATGCGAATTCGGATCGAACAAGTGGCCGAGATACCCAAGGACAGGAACGGGAAATTCCGGGCGGTCATCTCCCGGCTTTCCTGAGGCAGAGAACCGGAGAAAGCCGCTTGCGAAAATCGTCCCCAGCGAATCCCGGACCGATACCCGTCCTGCACGTGGTGCACTGGCCCCGTAGCGGGATCACCTCGTTCCTGAAGAATCTGGTCCGGTTCGCGGATCCGGATTCCTTCGCGCACAGCATCGCTTTCCTCCTGGCCGAGCAGGAGGAACTCGCCTGGTTCGCACGGCGCTGCCCCGCCGCGATGGACCTGGGGTTCGGCCGCGATCCGCTGCGAGCCCTACGGCGACTTGCGGCGCTGGTCAACCGGCCGGATGCCGCGTTGGTCCACACCCATTCCTTCCAGCCCGGCGTTTGGGCGCGGCTCTTCGGGAGCCGGGGCCGTGCGGCGGTCCTGTCGACGATCCACAGTCCCTATCCCTACTTTCTGGGGCGCACTCTCCCGGACCGGATCAAGGCGCGGATCGAGACCACCTCCATCAACCGCGCCGGACGCCCCGTGGTGGCTATCTCGGAGGCGGTTCAGAGGCATCTGTTGGCGAATACCGACATTGACCCCAGACTGATCCGGGTCGTCCGGAATGGACTCGATACCATGGCCCCCGAGGCGGAACCAGCGCCAGACCTGGCGCTGCCGGGGGCATCCGGCCGGGCGACCGATGCCCGCACGGTGATCGCCGTTGCTAGGCTGAGCCGCGAGAAGGGGGTGGACATCCTCCTGCAGGCGTGGCCCGAAGTCGTCAGGGCTCACCCGCGGCTGCGGCTGGTGGTCGTCGGTGACGGCCCGGAGGCGGACGCCCTCCATGAACTGGTCCGCAGGACGGGCAGCGGGGAGTCGGTGACCTTCGCCGGCTACCGGCCGGAGGTGTCCTCCTGGCTGGCCGGCGCCGACGTGTTCGTCAATCCATCGCGTTTCGAAGGGCTGTCCATGAGCATCCTGGAGGCTCAGGTGGCCGGAGTGCCGGTCGTCGCCACCGCCGTGGGCGGGGTGCCAGAGATCATCCGGGACGGCGAGACCGGGACCCTGGTCGAGTCCGAGAATCCGGCCGCTCTGGCGGCGGCCATCGGAGCGGTCCTGGCCAGGCCGGAAGAGGCCCGGCGGATGGCCGAGGCGGGACGCCGCCGCGTCGCGGTCGAATTCGATATCCGTCGGACCGTCCGCAGCTACGAGGAAATCTACCGTGAGGTCCTGGCCGCGCCCGACGGCCGCTGCCCGAACGGAGGCGCCGGGACATGACCCAGGACCGGGACACGTGCCGAGACGACCACACCATCGAACTGATGGCCGTGGGCGACATGTGCTTTTCCGACCACCCGCTCTGCGCGGGTTTCGGCGTGGGCGCGCACATCGCCAGGAAGGGGTTCGACTTTCCGTTCGGGGGCGTGGCGGACGTGCTGGCGAGGGCCGACGTGGTCATCGGCAACCTGGAAACGAGCCTGGCGAAGGGGGGGCCGGGGCCGGCCGCCTTCCGCAGCGATCCCCGCGTGGCGGCGGCCCTGGCCCGGAACCACTTCGACCTGGTAACCGTGGCCAACAACCACTCCCTGCAGCAGGGCGAGGCTGCGTTCAGCGAGACGGTCAAGCACCTGCGGAACTCCGGCGTCGGGCCAGTGGGGCTGCACGCCCGGGGGGATTTCTCCTGTCGGCCGGAGTTCGTTGAGGCGCAGAGCCAGACCCTGGCCTTCCTGGGCTATTCGTTCACCGACGAAAATTTCCATCCCGCCGCCGAGGGCTACGCCCGCGGCGAGCCGGAACGAGTTTTCGCCGATGTGGCCCGGCTGGCGACTGAAGTGGACCACGTCGTGGTGGCCTGCCACTGGGGAGTGGAACTGGCTGAGGATCCGCCGCCGGGCGTCGTGGCCCTGGGCCGGGGCATCATCGACGCCGGGGCTCGGGTCGTGCTGGGCCACCATCCGCACGTCTGGCAGGGTGTCGAAGATTACCGCCACGGCGTGATCTTCTACAGCTTGGGGGATTTCATCTTCGACCTGGCCTGGTGCCGGAAGTGCCGGGAAACCGGGTTGGCCCGGATCCGGCTGGCCAGGGGGCGGCCGCCGACCTGGGAGGTCGTGCCCGCAGTCATCGACCGTCAGCACCGGCCCGCGCCAGTGGTCGGACCGGCCGGGCAGCGGTGGCTGGCTCGGCTGCAGGAGCGCTCGGCCCGCGTCGCCGGGCTCGTCGCCGGGCTTCCCGGGGAACAGCCCTCGCCCGAGTTCCTGGCCCGCGTCCGGGCCAGGACAGTGGTCAATCAGCGCGCCAAGGTTCTCCACGTGCTGCGGAACTTCCATCGCCTGGGGCCCGGGCGCTTCTGGGGATTGGCCCGCGAGCAGGTGAGGGCCCGGATCGGCGCCTCGAGCTGCGATCCTGCGGTCGTGGCCATGGGGGACCGTGCGCCGCAAGCGGAGCCCATCAAAGTCCTCTACTGCATCGACGCGCTCGTGCGCGGCGGCACCGAACTGCAGCTCCTCGGGCTGATCAAACGTCTGGACCGCCGCCGGTTCAGTCCCTACCTCCTGACGATCCGGCCCTCCCCCGCTGAGCTGACGCCGGACGACTGTCCCCACCTGGCGTGGCAAGTGCCGCGGCTGCTCTCCCTGCGCGGGGTACGCGCAATGGCGCGGCTGGTCGGGATTCTGCGCCGGGAGGATTTCCGGGTCGTACAAACCTTCTTCCAGGATTCAACGATATTCGGCGGGACCGCGGCCCGTCTGGCCGGCGTGCCCGTACGGCTGGCCTGCTTCCGGGACCTGGGGTTCTGGCGCACGCGCGGTCAGACCCTGCTGCTGCGCCGGGTCTACCCCATGATGACCGGCTTTTTGTGCAACGCTGACGTGGTCAAGCGGCACGTCGTGGCGCAGCACGGGCTGCGGCCTGATCGCGTCGACGTGGTCTACAATGGGATCGACACCGCGGCGCTGCCTTGGGTGGACCATGCCGGGCCCACCCTGCACGTGGGCATCGTGGGGAACCTGACTCGCCGGGTCAAGCGGACGGACCTGTTCATCCAGGCGGCCGCGGCGATCGCCCGCCGGCCGTCGGGCGAAAGCGTGACCTGGCACGTCGTCGGGGACGGAGGACTGAGGGCCGAGTACGAGGCGCTGGCCCGCGCCGAGCGCATCGCCGACCGGGTGGTCTTCGCCGGTCGCATTGCCGATGTCGCCGCGTACCTGGAGAGACTCCAGGTCGGCGTGCTTTGCTCGGATTCGGAGGGATTCAGCAACGCGCTGCTCGAGTACATGCTCAAAGGGTGCGCCTGCGTGGCCACCGATGTCGGAGGCAACGCGGAGGCTGTTCGGCACGGTCGAACCGGACTGCTGGTGCCGCCGGGAAACGCCGCGGCCCTCGCCGAAGCCCTGGAGAAACTGATAGTGGACACGGCCCTGCGCCGGGAGCTGGCGCGGCAGGCCCGCGCCTTCGCCGAAGCGGGTTTCGACTGGGAGAAATGCGTGGCCGGACACGAGGCGATCTACCTCGGCGAGTGACCCTGGGCAGGAGCGGAAATGGCGCGATTCCCGAATTTCCTGGTGAGGAGTTTCTTCGAACCCCTGTGGGACGTGTACGAAGGCAGTGTGCGCCTGAAGACCCTGCGCAGCCTGCGGCGGACGCAGTTCCACTCGCCAGAGCGGATCCGGGCGGAGCAGGACCGCATGCTCGCGCTCATCGTCGGCCACGCGGTCCGGACCAGCCCCTTCTACCGCCGCCGCTTCGCTGAGGCGGGGATAGACCCTGCGGCCGTCCATTCGATCGCGGACCTGGACGGCCTGCCGCTCCTGACGAAATCCGACATTCGTGCCCACCTGGACGAGATCCTCTCTGGCGACTACGAGAAGGGCGACCTGATCGGGGCCAAGACCGGCGGTTCCACGGGCGTGGCCTTGCAGATCTACTGCGATGTCCGGGGCGTGCAGGTGCGCAAGGCTGCGGCGTTGCGCTCGGACGAGTGGTCGGGCTGGCGGCTGGGCGAACCCCTGGCGGCGGTCTGGGGCAATCCGCCGGTACCGGTCACGTTCAAGAACCGACTGCGCGCCCTCTGTAAGGACCGCCTGATCTACCTGGACACCATGAGGATCGACGGTCCGGCAATCGATACCTTTGTCGCGCAGTGGCGCGTGCTGCGCCCGGGCTTGCTCTTCGGGCACGCGCACTCGCTATTCATCCTGGCGGAGAACCTGCTCGGGCGTGGCATCTCGATCCGCCCGCGGGGTATCGTGGCCACGAGCATGATGCTCATTCCCTCTGAGCGGCGGGTGATCGAGGAGGCCTTCGGTTCGAAGGTGACCAACCGTTACGGTTGCGAGGAGGTGAGCCTGATCGCCTGCGAGTGCGAGGAGCACCGCGGGCTGCACCTGAACGCCGATCACAACATCGTGGAGTTCCTGCGCGACGACGGGACGCCCTGCCGGCCCGGGGAGGACGGCCGGCTGGTGATCACCGAGCTGGTCAACTTCGGCATGCCGATGATCCGCTACGATGTCGGCGACCGCGGCGTGCCCGCCGATCGCCTCTGCCCCTGCGGACGCGGGCTGCCCCTGATGGAGTCGGTCACAGGCCGGACGGCCGATTTCCTGGTGGCCGAGCAGGGCTACCGGGTGGCAGGAATCTCGATCATCGAGAACTCCCTGACTCGGATCCCGGGTCTGCGCCAGATGCAGATTGTGCAGGACAGGGCCGACCACCTGCTGGTGAACCTCGTTGCCAGCGGGGATTACACCGCTGAGTCGGGGGGCGAACTCGTGGCCTCTCTCCGGAGAATACTGGGTGCGGGAATGCAGGTGGACTTGAACTTGGTAGAGGGCATTCCCCAGGAGAAGTCCGGGAAATATAGGTTCACAAAGTGTCTGATCTGACGACTGTCCGAGCAGGCAGGAGTCCGGAACGGCATCCCGCCGGTTTCTGCGAGTAAACCATCAAATCATCGAGCTGCCGGATCAAAATTCGCCCGAAGGACCGTAGCGGGCGCGGGTTCCGTCTCGTAAGCCGGGTTTCCGGACGATTTGCAACGGATCGATTATGATTGTAGCTAGTTGCCAATTGGCCAGAGGGCAGCGACATCGCAGATCAACCCGCTACGCCAGCAGACGATAATCAGAAGACCAGGTAATTCTTGTTCGATCGGATCGGGCACCGGGGGAGTGGTTCCGATAGATACTCTTGCGAAGATCGAATCCGCGCTGCGTGGCCGGCCCGGGGTGGGTGCGGTCGCGGCGTCGTTGACCTCCGGCCGTGTGGCGGTGTTCGTCACCTCCGCGGCGGGGAGCGCCAGGCCGGACGCGGTCGCCCTGCGGGATTTCCTGGCCGGCGAGTTTCCCAACCGGGAATTCGCGACCGATGCGATCTTTATCGACACCCTTCCATTGACTTCCATCCAGCGGGGCATGGTCCTGCAGTCGGTGGCCACTCCGGGCACGGGCGTGGCCGTCGGCCAGCTGGTCGGGGACATTGCGGGCGACCTCGACTCCGAGACCCTGGCCGCCGCCTGGCTGGATCTCGTGCGCCGGGAACCGGTCCTGCGTACCCGGTTCGTCCTGGCCGACGAGGACGACTTCCGGCAGGAGTTCGTCGCCGGCCCGGTGCCGCAGCCGGTCGCCGAGGACTGGACGCGGCAGCCGGCCGTCGAGCAGGAGGAGCGGTTTGCCGCCCTGCTGGAGGCCGAACGGCGGCAGGGGTTCGCTTCAGACTCGCCGACGATGATTCGCCTCCGGATCCTGCGCTTGGCCAGGGCCCGCTTTCGGCTCCTGTGGACCTTCCACAACGCGGTTCTGGACGAATGCTCGCTGGGGCTGCTGCTGGAGCGACTGGGCGAGCTGTACGAGACGAGTCGGGCCGGCGCCGGCGCGCCCGCCGGCGAAGAGGTGAATGCCTTCGCCCGCTTCATCTGTCGGCGGATCGCCGCCGACCCCGCGCCCGCTCGCGGTTTCTGGCAGAAGGCCATGGCCGGGTTCGGTGCGCAGGCCGAGCTCCTGTACGAGCAGCACATATCCCGTGACGGCGTCATGGCGGCGCCAGGGAGGCTGGAGACGGCCCTGACGAAGAAGTCCACGGCGGCGCTGCGGAAATTCGCCGCCGAACGGGACATGGGTCCGCGGACCTTGACGTTGGCGGCCTGGTCGTTGGTCCTGCACCAGCATTCCGACACGGCGGACATCCTCTTCGGGAGCGCCAGGGCCTGCCGCGGAGCGAACGAGGGCGATGCCCGGATGATCGGCATGGCGGTCAACACCGTCCCCTTCCCGGTGAGGATTGATCCGCAGGAGACCGTCGGGGATTTCCTGACCCGCGTCCGGGGCCTCGACCGCAGCGTCGCGGCCCACGAGGAACTCCCCTTGGACGAGATCCACCGCGCGAGCGAGGTCCGCAGCGGCGAGAGGCTGTTTGAGACGCTGCTGGCGCACCACGCGGCCGAGCTCGGGGCCGGTCTGGGTCCGGACCATCCCCTGCGCGGCGAGTACCGCTACCTGGGCCAGACCACGCTGCCCCTGCTGGTTGCGGTCTACGAGGGTCCGCGGACGCGTCTCTGCCTGGACTACGCCCCTGACCGCCTCGCCGAGCAGGTGGCTCGGTCACTGCTGGACCGTTTCGAACGACTGCTTGGCTCGCTGCCCCGTCTGGCGGGCGTCCGTGTGGGCGAGGTTCCCGCGGTCTCCGCCGCCGAGGCCGCCCAGCTAGACGAATGGAACGCCACGGAGAGGGACTACCCGCTGGGGGGCGAGGTGCTGCACGCCCTCTTCGAACGCTCGGTCGATGCCCATGCTGACCGGGTCGCGGTCAGCGCTGGCGCTCGGCAGCTGACCTACCGCGAGCTGGACGAGAGGGCCAACCGGCTGGCCCACTATCTGCGGTCCCGCGGGGTCGGGCCCGACGTGCCGGTCGGCCTGGTCCTCGAGCGGTCCCTGGAGATGATGGTGGCCGTCTTCGGTGTGCTGAAGGCAGGTGGCCTGTTCATGCCCCTGGACGCGGACCACCCGCAGGAACGCATCAAACGCATTCTGGAGGAATCCGGGACTCGCCTGGTGCTGACCCAGGAGTCGCTGCGCGAGAAGGCCGGGGATGCGATCGGGAGCCTCTGCCTGGACAGCGAGTGGGACGCCGTGGCGACGTTCCCCGCCGACCGACCGGTCTGCATGGTCCGGCCGCAGGACGGGGCGTATGTGCTGTACACGTCCGGCTCGACGGGGAATCCGAAGGGCGTCATCATCGAACACCGCGCCATCGTCAACCACAGCATGTGGATGGCGGAGAACTACGCCCTGACCGGGCAGGACGCGGTGCTGCAGAAGACGCCCTATACGTTCGACGTGGTGATGTGGGAATTCTTCGTCCCCCTGGAAGCCGGCGCCAGGCTGGTCATGGCCGAGCCGGGCGGACACAAGTCGACGACGTACCTGGTGGACACGATCAACGAGCACGGGATCACCCTGATCCATTTCGTCCCTTCGATGCTCCACCTGTTCCTGGCCGATCCCCGGGTTCGCACCTGCACATCGCTGAAGACGGTGCTCTGCAGCGGCGAGGCCCTGTCCAAGGAGTTGGAGGCCCGGTTCTTCGAGACCCTGCCCGGCGTCGGGCTGCACAACCTCTATGGGCCGACCGAGGCCGCGGTCAACGTCACCGTCTGGGAGTGCCGGCCGGACGATGCTCTGGCGGCCGTTCCCATCGGCAAGCCGGTTCCTAACACCCGGCTCCACATCCTCGATGGGCGCATGCGCCCACGTCCGATCGGAGTGGCCGGCGAACTGTTCATCGGTGGCGTCCAGGTGGCTCGGGGCTATCTGAACCGCGCCGACCTGACCGCCGAGCGCTTCCTGCCCGACCCGTTCGGAAAGCCGGGGGACCGGCTGTACCGGACCGGCGACCTGGCGCGCTTCCGGTCCGATGGGAACGTCGACTTCCTGGGCCGGAACGATTTCCAGGTCAAGGTAAGGGGGCTGCGCATCGAGCTGGGCGAGATTGAGGAACCGTTCTGCTGGCCCATCAGGACATCCTGCATTGCGTGGTCGTGGTCGTCTGCCCGACGGCCGACGATCAGCGGATCGTCGCCTATGTGGTCCTTCGGCAGGGGGCCGCCACGAGGACGCGGCGGAGTTACGTGCCCACGCACACTTGCGCCCTGCCGGAGTACATGGTGCCCCAGCACATCGCAGTCCTGGAAACGATGCCCATGACCTCCAGCGGCAAGGTGGACCGCAAGGCTCTGCCGGCGTTGGAACTGAAGCGCTCCGGGCTGGGCGGGTCGGTCAGACCGCGGAGTCGGAGCTGGAGAACTTCCTGGTCGATCGCTGGCGCCACCTGCTGGGCGTGGACCAGGTCGGCGTCAGCGACCGGTTCTTCGAATTGGGGGGCACCTCGCTGAAGGCCCTCCAGTTCATCGCCTGGCTGGGCGGGGAACTGGGCGAGCCGGTCCCCGTCGCCAGCTTCTTCTCCCGCGGCCCCGATCGAGGGGATCGTCGGGGCCCTGGAGGCCGATCACGCCGACGCCCTGCGGCGGCGATTCCCCGGCCACCCGTTCGGGGCCGCAGCTGAAGGGAAGCCGGTTGGGACGGGAGCGACGGGGACGGCATCTTTGTGGCCGGCGACATCGCGGTCATCGGGATGGCCGGCCGCTTCCCCGGCGCCGCGGACGTGGACGCCTACTGGGAGCTCCTGCGGACGGCGTCGAGGCCCTGCGCCGGGCGACCGACGAGGAACTGCTCTGGGAGGGCGTGCCCGAGGAGGAGTTCACCGACGAGGACTACGTACGGAGCTACTTCAGCGCCGACGACCTGGACGCCTTCGACGGGGAGTTCTTCGGTTACCAGCCCCGGGAACTCCAAAGGATGGATCCTCAGCACCGCCTGTTCCTGGAACTGGCCTGGGCCGCGCTGGACAACGCCGGCTACGCCCGCGCCCTGGACAGCGGCGAGAACCGGATCGGCGTCTTCGGCGGCATCGCCCGGGACGCTTACGTCCAGCACTACGTGACCCGGCACCCGGACACGGCCGGGGCGCTGGGCGACTTCCAGACGAACATCGGGAACGACAAGAACTTCCCGGCCACGCGCGTCGCCTATCGGTTCAACCTCAAGGGCCCGGCGGTGAACGTGCAGACGGCTTGCTCCACCTCCGGGACCGCTCTGCACCTCGCCTGCCAGAACCTCCGGCTGGGCGAGTGCGACCTCGCGGTGGTCGGCGGTTGTCGGGTGTTGGTGCCCACGAAGTACGGTTACCGCTACGTCGAGGGCAGCGCACTCTCGTCCAGCGGGCGACTTTACGCCTTCGACAGCCGGGCGACGGGCATGGTGCGCGGCAGTGGCGGTGCCTTCCTGGTCGTCGAACGGATGGCCGACGCCCTGCGCGACGGGGACTGCGTGCGCGGAGTCATCAGGAGCACTGCCGTCAACAACGACGGTGGCGACAAGGCGGGCTTCACCGCCCCGAGCGTGACGGGGCAGGCCCAGGTGATCGACCTGGCGCTGCGGCGCGCTCAGGTGGATCCCGATTCGATCGGCTATGTCGAGGCCCACGGCACGGCGACATCCCTGGGCGACCCGATCGAGGTCCTGGCCCTCACGAAGGCTTTCCGCCGGCACACATCGCGCACCGGCTTCTGCCGGCTGGGCACGGTGAAACCGAACATAGGGCACCTGGACGCTGGCGCCGCGGTGGCGGGGATCATCAAGACCCTGCTGGCCATGGAGCGCGGCCTGATCCCGGCCTCGCTGAACTACGAGAGCCCGAACCCGGGCATCGATTTCGCCAAGAGCCCCTTCCTGGTGGCGGATCGGCCCGTTCCCTGGGACCCGCCGGCTGGCCATCCTCGGCGGGCCGGCGTGAGTTCCTTCGGCCTGGGGGGCACCAACTTCCACGTGATCCTCGAGCAGGCGCCCGCGACGACTGCTTGCGCCGGGTCTGACGGGCGGGAAGGTCCGTTGCTGGTGCTGCTCTCGGCGGCCTCGGAGACCTCGCTCAACGCCAATCTCTTCGGCCTGACGGAATATCTGGCTCGGCACAAGGACCTCGAACTGGCCGACGTGGCCTTCAGCCTAGCCGCATGTCGTCCGGCCCTGGCCCATCGCGCTTTCGTCGTGAGTGAGGGAGGCGCCTTCGGCGAAAGGGAACTGGGCGAGATCTGCCGCGTCGGGCCCGATCACCGGGCCGGGTTGTTGGCTTTCCACCTGCCAGCCGTGGTGCCGGGGGCGCCGACCCTGCTGGAGTCCCTTCTGGCGGGGTTCAATGGAATGGCCAGTCCACTCGAGGAGGCCTGGCGGGCCCTGTGGCCGCGGCGCCCCTGGCCCGGGCCCGCGCAGCTCGCCGCTTCGGTGGCCGGGCTTCCGGAGGGTCCGGAAGCGTCGTTCCTGCTTGCAGTACTCCTGGGACGCTACTGGCTCGCCCTGGGGGTACGGCCCGCGTCGGTTTCCGGATCCGGAGCCGGGGCCGTGGCTGCTTCCTGTCTGGCCGGCGAACTGCCGCTCCCCGAGGCGGCCGGGCGGTTGTTCCCGCCTGCAGGGAATCTCCGCGGCGGAACGTTCGCTGCCGCCGCCGCGCGCGTGGCGGAAGACGCCGTGGATCGGTTCGTGCTCACCCTGGGAACCGTCGCCGAAGACGGGGGGATCGTGGCGCTCCCGCCCGCGGCCGGGGTGGAGGCCGTGCAGCGCGCGGTCGCCCTCGCGACCGGCCACCTGTGGGTCCACGGGGCGGATATCGACTGGAACGCCTACCACGCGGGCAGGCCGGTCCGTCGGGTGCCGCTGCCCCCGTTCCGTTTCCACCGCCGTCGGCACTGGCTGGACCTGCCCGGCGTCAGCCCGGCTGGTGACCCTGGCCGCGCCCGACAAGGAACCCTGACGGACACCGCCGGACGGTTGTCCGCCTACCTGAAGAACAGCGGCCGCAGACCGACCTGGGTGATCTGTGCAGCCGCGGTGACGCGGCCGGCGATGCCTGCCGGATCGCTTTCGTCTCCCTCGGCAGCCACGAGACCGCCCGGATCTTGGCCGATCCCGCTTCGCATCCGGCCTGCCTGGCGTACACCGCCGGGCCGCCCGCACCGGTCGCCTTTCTGCTCCCTGGCGGGGGGGCGCAGTACCTGCAGATGGCGCGGGGCCTGTACGACCGCTTCGGCGAGTTCCGCGCGGAGATCGACACGGGCCTGGCCCTGTTCGCCTCCCGGACTGGCCACGACCTGAAGCGGGTCTGGTTCGCCGCGGACCATAAGCGGGAGTGGGCCTCCGGGCAGATGCAGCGGCCCTCGGTCCAGTTGCCGACCATCTTCATCCTGGAGATCGCCCTGGCCCGGCTTTGGCAGTCTTGGGGACTACGACCGGCGGCGCTGCTCGGACACAGCCTGGGCGAGAACACGGCCGCCTGCCTGTCCGGCGTGATCGGCTACAACGACGCTTTAGGCCTGGTCACGCTGCGGGGGCGCCTGTTCGAGAAGACGGAGCCCGGCAGCATGCTGAGCGTGCCCCTCTCGCCCGCGGAGGTAGCCCCCTATCTAGGAGACCGGCTGGACCTGGCAACGATCAACGCGCCGCAGATGTGCACGATTTCGGGGCGGACGGCGGACATCGAGGCCCTCCTGGACCAGTTTGCCGCCTCGGACATCGACGCCCAGCGCATCCCGATCACGACGGCGCCGCATTCCCGCCTCCTGGACCCGGTGCTGCAGGAGTTCGGGGATTATCTGCGGAGCATCGAACTGAAGAAGCCGGCGATCCCCTTCCTGTCCAACGTCACCGGCGACTGGATCACAGACGAACAGGCCACCGACCCCGAGTACTGGGTCCGGCACCTGCGCAGCCCGGTCCGCTTCGCCGACTGCGTGAACCGACTGGCGGAACGGAATTGTTTCGTGGTCATCGAAACAGGTCCGGGCAAGACCCTCGGCTCGTTGCTGCGGGCCCAGAACGAGGCACTCGGCGCTCGCTCCGTGCCCACCCTGCGGAACGCTCGGGAGGAGGCGGAGGACCGCACCTTCCTGCTGCGCGGGATTGGGCGCCTGTTGTCCCTCGGGGCGCCCCTCGATCCGAGCGTTTTAGGGCGCGACCTGCCGGGCGCCCTGCTGACGATCACGCAGGCGTCCCTGGACGCCGCGGGCGTTCCCGCGTCCGAGCGCGCCGGGACCGCGGCGTCGTCCCTTTTCCCCATGCCGACTTTTTCGGCAGCGGCTCCGGCGCCGTTGCCGGTGATAGGTCTGACCAGTGGGAGTGCAAGCCCCATGACGAGAGCGGATCTGGTGACCAGGAAGCTGCGGACTATTCTCGGCGAGATGTCCGGCCTGGAGGGAGCCGACCTGCAGAACGACGTGCCTTTCCTCAGCATGGGCTTCGACTCGCTGTTCCTTACCCAGGCGAACCTGAAGTTCAAGAAAACCTTCAGCGTGAAGATCACGCTGAAGCAACTGCTGCGGGAAAGCCCGACCATCGACGCGTTGACGGCGTTCATCGAGTCGAAGCTGCCCGAGGGTGCATTCGCGGAAGAACTGCAGGCCGCGCCCGCGGCGGTCGCACCGTCGGGTGCCTCGGCGGCCGCGCCGTTGGCCGGGATGCCGGCGGCGTTCCCCGCCGCGTTCGTGCCCGACGCCTCGCTCGGCAGCCTGGCGCAGGCCATCGCGATGCAGATCCAGGCTTCCAACGTTCTGCTCCAGCACCTGGTGGGCGGTGCTCCCGCCGTCGCTCCTGCCCCTGCGGCGGTCTCCGCCCCTGCGGCCGCGGAGGACGTCGCGGAGGCCGTTCCGGCCGGGGGCGGCGCGCACGGCCCGTTCGCGCCCCTGCAGAAGTCCGTCAGCTCGGGCCTGAGCGACGCGCAGCGGGAGTACCTCGACGGGTTCATCCGGGACTACTGCGCACGGACCCGCAAGTCGAAGGAACTGGCGGCGTCGCATCGCTTCCGCTACGCCGATCCGCGCACGGTGATGGGCTTCAAGACCATCCTGAAGGAACTGACATATACGTTGGTCGGGCAGCGCTCCAAGGGCAGCCACGTGTGGGACGTCGATGGCAACGAGTACGTGGACTGCCAGGGCGGCTTCGGAGCGATTCTCTTCGGCCACGCTCCGGACTTCGTGCTGGACGCTGTGCGTCGGCAACTGGACCAGTCGATCGACTACGGTCCGCAGTCGCCGGCCGCCGGCCGCATCGCCGAGATGTTCTGCGAGATGACCGGCATGGACCGCGTCTCCTTCTGCAACACCGGGTCGGAGGCCTCCTTGGCGGCGATCCGCATCGCCCGCACGGTGACCGGCAACGACCTGATCGTGATGTTCCAGGGCTCGTACCACGGCATCTTCGACGAGGTTCTGGTCCGGGGTCAGGACGTACGTGGCAAGCGCCGCAACGTTCCGGTCGCACCAGGCATCCCGGCTGCCGCCAGCGGCAATATCCTGATCCTGGACTATGACGATCCGAAGTCACTGGACGTGATCCGCGAGCGGGCCGACGAGATCGCCGGCGTCATCGTCGAGCCGATCCAGAGCCGCCACTGCGAGATTCAGCCGCGCGCTTTCCTGCACGAACTGCGCAAGGTGACCCGCGAGGCCGACATCCCCCTGATCTTCGACGAGATCATCACTGGGTTCCGCCTGCACCCGAAGGGCGCCCAGGGTTGGTTCGACGTGGAGGCCGACCTGGCCTGCTATGGCAAGGTGGTCGGCGGCGGCTTCCCGGTCGGCGTGATCGCCGGGAAGAGACGGTACATGGACGCCCTCGACGGCGGTGCCTGGCGGTTCGGCGACGACTCCTTCCCCGAGGTAGGGGTGACCTACTTCGCCGGCACCTTCGTCCGCCACCCGGTGGCCCTGGCCGCGATGGAGGCGGTCCTGCTGAAGCTCAGGGAGGAAGGGCCCGAACTGCAGCAGCGTCTGAACAAGAAGACCGCGATGTTTGCCGAGCGCGTCAACCGCTGCTACCGGCGGCTGGGCGTGCCGATCGAGATCGTCTACTTAGGCTCGGCGTTCTTTATCCGTTACAGGGGGAATCCCGACTTCG
>CAVYVY010000010.1:0-50328 GCA_963772145.1 uncultured bacterium | reverse complement strand
GCCGGCTCGGTCCAGGCCTCTACACGCTCGACTTCTACCGGCTCTGCCGCTACGGCTCGACCCCGGCGGCGTCGTCGCGCAGCGGCTGCCCCTCCACGCGCAGAGCCTCGCCTCCGCGAAGGCGACGGCCCGCACGTTTCTCGAGGCCTTCCCTACGCGCAGCTCTGGCTCCCCTCGATCCGCGATGCGGTGCTGATCGGCTCCGACCGGCCGCTGCATCTGGACCCGGCAGGCTTCGGCGGCGTACGCCTCCCCGCCACGCGGCGAGCCTCGACGCCGCCTATCTCGAGACGCCCGAAGCGCTCCTTGGAACGTACCTCCTGGACCGGACGGGGATCGCGCGGTGGTCGGCGGGGCCGACCTGATCACCGACGATCGGCCCCGAATCGAGTTCTTCCGGCGCTCCGGCCGGCACGATGTCGGATCGCGAGATCGCGAGCCTTCTGGAACCCGCGCCGGCGCACTCGACGATGTTCTCGGTCCGGCACCGACCCGGCCTTTCGTTCGGCGCTCGAATCCGAGCGTGCGCCCATCTGCTCGACGTGCGCGCCGAGATCGACAAGATCCGCTTCGCTCTCGCGAGGCCGCGCTCGCCAGCCGGGCCACGAACTTCGGCCTCTATCGGCTCGGCTGCGACGACGACCAGCTCGACGCCCTCAAGGCAGGCCCCGACGGCGCGACGGCTGGAGGAGCAGGTCGAGCATCTGCCGCGGCCTGACCGGGACGATGCGTCCGTCCCGATACAATCCGCTGTTCCGACGAACCGCGATCGCGCCGTCGCCTGGATCAGGAGGTCCACGATGAGTCGTCGTTCTCATGGTCCTGGCGGCGGCCGTCGCGTGCGGCCTCGCGGTCGCTTCGGCGAGCGCCGAGACGAAGATGGTGGACACGAAGGACGAGGCGAAGGCCAAGGAGGCGCCGCCGAAGATCCTCGTGCTCGCCGTCGCCGCCGATCCGTCCCGAGGGCCTCGTACGAGGACGTGATCGCGAGATCTCTTCGCGGCGCGGCCGCCGTGGCGTCGCACCTTTCGTTCCCGAGCTCCCGAAGAGCGCGCCCCCTTCGAGGCCAAGCTGTCGCGGAGGGCTTCGATGCGGTGATGATCAGCCGCATCGTCGGATCGGACGAGAAGGCCAAGGTGACGGAAGGCCGCACCTCCGACGAGACCACCTATCAGGGGATGGATCACTGGGCGGGTGCTGGTACACGTACGAGAAGGTCTTCGTTCCGGCCACCTCGAGAAGGAAGAAGGTGCGCGTGCGCACCGATCTCGGCGCGCGTCGGGCGGGAAGGGGCAGCTCGTGTGGACGGGGACGAGCGAACGTCGAACCCCCGGACCGCGGCTCAGGCTTCGCGCGAGGTCGGTGTCGCCGTCGCGAAGGCGCTCGCGAAGGCGAAGCCGATCCGAGAGCCCGAGGACTTCTCCAGTGCCCGCGCCTTCTTGGCGATCGCCGAAGCGGACGGCGGGTACTTCGCGAACCCCTTGTCGAGCGCCTTGGCGAGCTTGTCGGAGGATCCGATCGACCCCTTTGACCGTCTGGTCGATGTACAAGCGCCACGCCAGGCGTTCGTCGAGGTGTCCACGAGATCGACCATCAGCGTGGCGGTCTGCTCGGTGAACTCGATGGAGGTGTACGCGGCGTTGTCCATGCTGCGCAGACCGCCGAAATTCGACGACCCTTCCTTCCCGTGCCGGTGTCCCCTCGATAGTTCACCAACAGGTCGGGGTTATCGGAGGGCGCGACGGCCTTCAGTCCGGCCTCGCGCAGGCGGATCGCCAGCTGCTTCTCCACGCGCTCTCTCATGGTCGCATCGGCGAGCACGCCGCGGCGGCTCTCGTCGCGTCCCGGGGCCCAGGCCCACGTTCTGTAGCGCTGGAACTCGGCCTTCGGGTTGAAATCGACGTCGACGGTTCCAGCGCGCGCGGCTCCGCCGAACAGGGCCGCGATCAGGAGAGCCGGGGCAAGTCCTCGCATGACGCCTCCTTCAAGGCTCACAGGGTAGCCGATCCTGGTTCCGGCGCCTTCTTGAACTGCTCCGCGTAGAGCCTCGCGTACAGCCCGCCCCGCTGCAGCAGTCGGCGTGCGTGCCGCGCTCCACGATGCGTCCGTGGTCCAGGACCAGGATCAGGTCGGCGTTGAGGATGGTGCTCAGGCGGTGCGCGATCACCAGGCTGGTGCGGCCCGCCAGCAGCGGCACCAGCGCCTGCCTGGATCAGCGCCTCGGAGCGCGAATCCAGCGAGCGAGGTGGCCTCGTCCAGGATGAGCAGGCGCGGCTCGCGCAGGAGCACGCGGGCGATGGCCAGCCGCTGGCGCTCGCCGCCGGAGAGCTTGTAGCCGCGCTCCCCCACCAGCGTGGCGTAGCCCTCGGGCAGCGCGGCGATGACCTCGTGCGACCTGGCGCCAGGCGGCACGCGCGCTCGCAGCTCCTTCGCCGGGTCGTTCGGCCTGGCGTAGCGCAGGTTCTCCTCCACCGTGCGCGTGGAACAGGGTCGGTCTCCTGGGTCACCTTGGCGGTCCAGCGGGCCAGGTCGGCGAGTCGACAGCTCGCGCAGGTCCACCCCGTCGAAGGTCACCCGGCCGCGGCCCGGGTCATACAGGCGCGAGGCCAGGTAGGTGAGCGTCGTCTTGCCCGCCCCGCTGGGCCCGACCAGCGCCACCATCGTGCCCGGGCGAGGCCTCGAACGAGATGTCCTCCAGCGTCCACCCGTCGCTCGGCGTAGCCCATCGACACGTTCTCGAACCTCAGCTCGCCGCGCGGGCTGCGCGAGGCGCACCGGGTGCGCCGGCTCGGCAGCTCCACCGGCAGGTCCAGGTACTCGAAGATCCGCCGGAACAGCGCCACCGCGCTCATCACGTCCACGTGCGCGTTGACCAGCGCCGAGGCCGGCATGTACAGGCGCCCCAGGTAGGTGACGAACGCCACGATGGTGCCCACGGTCAGCGCGCCCGGCGATGGCCTCGTGCCCGCCGAACAGGTAGATGAGTGCCGGGCCCGACGCTGGCGAACATCAGGATCCACATCAGGAACCACCGGCCGGCCATGCCCTGGCGGATCTGCAGGTCGCGCACCGCGCCGGCCTTCGCGCTGAACCGGCGCCAGCTCGTGCTCCTGCGCGCCGAACAGCCGCGCCAGCAGGTAGCCGTTCACCGAGAGCGTCTCCTGCACCAGCGCGGTCGAGCTCGGCCAGCCGCTCCTGGGTCTCCTTGGAGATCCGCTTGCGGATCCGGCCGACCTGCGGCGCGTGGGCAGGATGAACATCGGCAGCACCGCCACCGCGATCAGCCTGAGCCGCCAGTCCATGCCGAAGATCACCATCAGCGTGCTGGCCACCATGAACGAGTTGGCCACCAGCGACACCAGCGTGCCGGTCGACCACGCCCTGGACGCCGCCCACGTCGTTCTGCAGCCGCGACAGGATCTCGCCCGAGCGCGTGTCGGTGAAGAAGCGCAGCGACTGGCGCCTGCAGGTGCGCGTACATCCGTTGCGCAGGTCGAACATCACCCCCTGACCCATCACCGTCACCAGGTAGTTCTGCCAGCACTCCCGATCAGCCCGGTGACCAGCGGGATCGCGATCATGCCGGCCACCAGCCAGTTCAGCTCCACGCCCGCGGTGCGCGGGGATGGCGTGGTCGATGATCCGTCGGATGAGCAGCGGCGGGATCAGCCCAGCAGCGCCGAGACCGCGATGCACAGCAGGATCGAGCAGCGACATGCCCCACTTGGGCGCGAGGCAGCGCCAGGATGCGCGCGGCAGTCGTCCGCGCTCCAGCTTGACGTCCTTGGGGGCGTCGTCGTAGTCGAAGTGGAAGTCGCTCATGGGGCGCTACCGTTTACGTGTCCGGCGTCGTTCCGTTTCGCCGCGCTTTCGTCGAATTCTGGGGGTCCGGAAGCCTGCCGCGAGGGGAGATCGTCGATTCTGGGCCTTCCTACGCGTCCGTTTTCGCCGCGAGCGCCCTTGTGATCGGCCCAAAATCTCCGTTTCGCGTGAAAAATGCCGGAATTCCGCCGATGTCGCTCTGGACGCGCTCTACTCCAGGTCCGCGGCGGCCGAATCGACGGCGGCGGCGTAGTCCTGCAGCGCCTGGGCGACGCGAACGATCTCCTTGTCCGCCTCCTGATAGTGCTTCTCTTCGATTCCCTCGCGTACCCCGGGGAGCGTCTTGACGCCGTATCCCGTGTAAAAGCCCGGCGCAATCAGATGCTTGTACCAGGGACGGCGCGGCGAGCCGTCCGGACTCGTCAGCGTGCGCTCGGTCTGGAGGAGTTTGGCGTTGAGCGTTTGCAATGATCGAGGAGACGCGTCGCGGCCGCCGAAAGCCGCGACGCCTTCGAATAGCGCTGGGCGCTGCGGTCGAGCGCGAGCTCGCGTTGTCGAGCGGAGCGAAGTTCAGGAATGGCGGGAGCTCTTCCTTCGGCGGCGCGTGCGTGGGCGGCGGGGATCGGAGACAGCGTCATAGACGCCGTCGTCGACATCCTGATCGAGCGCGGCGACCTGCTCCTGCTTGTCCTTGAGCAGGGTCTTCAGCTCGTCCGAGTACTTGTGGACGGTATCGGCGAAACCGGCGAAGTCGTAAGGCAGCACCTCGGCATCGGCGAAGCGCAGCACCATGGTGCCGACCGTCTGCGCGAGGGCCCGTCCATAGACGAAATCCTTGTCCGCGAAATGCGTGAACCAGTAGAAGTCGTCGTGGATCGAGTGGTAGATGCCGCCGTCGTCCTCGCCCCCGAAGCCGACGTCCAGCGACGCGACCCCCAGGTGATCGATGAACGCCGTGTAGTCGCTGCCCGAGCCGAGCGCGCCGATGCGGAGATCGGTCGCGTGTGCGCGCCTCCTTGCGGTCTTCGGGGCTTCCCTGCGTGAGGCGGGCGGCGCGGCTGCGCTTCCATGTGGATCCGCAGACCGTATCCCCGCTGGCCGGTCTGCGGCGCGGGGTTCGCCCGGCGCGGCGGACATGGGCAAGCGGGCGAAGATACCATATAGTGGAAAGAGTCGGCCGCTCGCGCAGGGCCCCCTGAACGGGTCTGGTTGTGTCGGCCGGAGGTTGCCGAAGTGATGCTGGCCTGCCTGGCGGGACCGGTTCGCGCGCCCGGTGCGCGGTCGCGGCGGTCTGCTGCTGCTGCGCTGCCGGCGCTGCCGGCGGTGGCGCAGGAGGTCTCCTTCACGTCGCTGACGGCGGCGCGCGAATGCCGCGTCCTGCTGCCGGACGGCGAGCGGATCTACGGCGGGCTGAGCGACGGCGGCGTGGTGGTCTGGGATGCCGCCGATCCCGCGTCTACACCCGCTGGACGGTGAGCGAGGGCTCTCCGGCCAGCGGGTCACCGCGCTGGCCGCGTCCGGAACCCGATATCTGGGTCGCCACCTCGGGCGCGGGGCTCACGCGGGTGACGCCGGGGGCGGTGCCGGAGTTCCGGCAGTACGCCAATCTCGGCGGGCTCGACATCACGACCGTGATCGCCGACGACCCGCGGCACCGCGGAGGTGGTCTACTACGGTCTGCCCGGCGCCGGCGTGGGGGTCATCAACAGCGGTCTGCCCGGCACGATCTACACGCAGGAGGAGCACGGGCTGGTCGGCAACAGCGTCAGCGCGCTCGCCTTCCTCGGCACGACCTGTGGGTCGGCACGGAGGAGGGGGTGTCGCGCTTCGCCGCCAACGTGTTCACGACCGAGGTGGCCGGTCTGACCGACCTCCGGATCAACACCTGCAGGCCGTGGGGGACACGCTGCTGCTCGCCGGCACCTTCACCGACGGCGTCTTCCGCTGGGACGGCGGCGCGGCCCGGTGGGAGCGACTCGGGGCGCTCGACGGCCTGGTGCTCGCGATCGCCGCGCAGGGCGGGGCGGTGTGGGCGCTGATCGAGGGGATCGGCAGCGAGAACCGGCTCTGGCGCTGGGACGGCGCCACCTGGACCGCGGCCGGCCTGCCCGAGCCGCGCACGCGCGTGATCGCCCAGCGGACGGCGCGCTCTGGTGCGCGGGGCTGCGCATCGATCCGGACCGCGATCCGAACGGGCGGGCCGCGCGGGCTTTCCTGGCCCGACGCGACGAAGCGACCTGGTCGCCGTGGATCACGAACGAACTGCTGTTTCTCGGCGTGGACGGCGTCTCCTTCGGACCCGATGGCGCGCTCTGGCTCGGATCGCGCGAGGGGGTGGGCGTGGCGCGGCACACCGCCGCCGGCCAGTGGGGGCAGGTGGCCGGTCTCGCCACGGCCGACAACGACTCCGCCGGACTGTTCGTTTTCGGCGCCAACATCCTCTCCCTGGCGGCCGCGCCCGACGGGGACGTCTGGGTCTCGCAGTACGATTTCCACGTGCCGGGGCAGGGAGGGCTGCTGCGCCTGCGTCCCGGCGCCGCGGCCGATCTGACGGATGTCGCCGGGGAACTGCTGTCGCCGACGGACGCCCCTCCCGGTCACCACCGCACGGTGCGGATCGTGCGTCATCCCGACGGTCCCCTGATGATGTGCACGGACCAGCTCGGGGTGGATGTGCTGGTCGATCCGGCGCGTCCCCGCGATCCGGCGGCCTGGGTCCGCCTGCCGGTCGACACGGACGGTCTGGGCGGGGGAGTCGTGCGCGACGCGGTCGTGGCGCGGCGGGACGTGGTCTGGTTCACCGTCAACGGGATCGGTCTGATGCGCTGGGACATCAACGGACCGGCCGGCCCGGAGGCCCCGCTGACGTGGTCCGACCTCGCGGACGATGTCTGGACCGGACCGATCGCCGCCGTTTCCGGCACGAGTTTCAACTTTGCCCAGGCGCGGGCGCTCGCCGCGCCGGCCGACGGCACGCTGTGGGCCGGCGGCAGCGGCGGCGTGGCGCACCTGCGCCCGCTCGACGGCGGCGGCGCGGTCCTGCTGGCGGCGTACGGCGCGAAAGCGGACGTCTATCTCGCCGGACTTCTCACCGGCACGGTTTCCGACCTCGAACTCGATGACAACGGAGATCTGTGGGTCGCGCTCGAGGGGGACTCAACCGGATCCGGCAGCGCGGGGACGAAACCACCATCGACGCCTGGACCAACCTGGAAGGCTACGATGCCTATGGCCTCGGCAGTCTCTATTCGCCGAGCGTGCTCGCCGGGCTGCCGGGCGCCATCTTCTACGAGCTGGCGTCCGATCCCGGTTCCGGGAGGCTGCTCGCCGGCAGCAATTACGGCGCGGTGGTGATCGACGTCGCCCCGCTGGGAGCGGTGGACGCGGATGCGCTGGCGGGGCTGTTCCTGTATCCCAACCCGTTCGCGGGCGGCACCGGGACGGCGGGACTGAAACTGGACGGTGTGACCGTCGAGGTGACGACCACCGGGTCGACCGTGGTCGGGGGGGTCATGGTGGAGGTGTACGACCTGCAGGGGCAGCTCGTGCACCGGGCGAGCCACGTGGGCGCCGGCGATCCGTTCTGGGACGGCCGCAATCTGCAGGGTGATCCGGTCAGCAGCGGACTCTACATGGTAAAGGTGACGCTGGATGGACAGAACGCGGTGCGGACGCTCGCGGTCGTGCGCTGAATTTTTCGCGGGAGAGTCGGCGTGAGTCGCCCCGCGGGCGGCGCGCCGCGGCGCCTGCTGGTCATCGGCGCCGGCGAAGCGGGGCAGTCGCTGGTGCGCGAACTGCAGGCCGGCGGCTGGCCGGTCGCGCCGGTCGGTTTCCTCGACGACGATCCGGCTCTGCGGGGAGAGTCGCCGTGCGGCCTGCCGGTGCTCGGCGCCACGGCCGATCTGCCGGCCGCGGCCGCGCGCGTCGGGGCGCAGGAGATCCTGATCGCCATCCCCTCCGCCACCGGCGCGGTCATCCGCCGGCTGGTGCTGCTGTGCCGGCGCGCGGGGCTGCCGGTGCGCATCGTGCCGGGCATCCGCGCCATCATCGAGGGGGACGTCCGCTTCGACCAGGTGCGGCCGGTCGCGCCCGACGACCTGCTCGGTCGCGAGAGCGTCACCTTCCGCGCCGACGGCGCGCGCGAACTCGTGGCGGGACGGCGCGTGCTGGTGACAGGGGCGGGCGGCTCCATCGGCGGCGAACTGTGCCGGCAACTGCTGCCGTTCGCGCCCGCGGAGCTGCTGCTGCTCGGTCGCGGCGAGAACAGCCTGTTCGAGATCGTCGCGGAACTGGAGCCGCGGCGGGGCGGGGTCGCGCTGCGCACGCTGATCTGCGACGTGCGGGATGGCGAACGGCTCGCTGTCCTTGCCGGGCGTCACGGCGTCGATCTCATCCTGCACGCCGCCGCGCACAAGCACGTGCCGCTGATGGAGGAAAATCCCGAGGAGGCGGTGGCGGTCAACGTGCTCGGCACCGCGAACCTGATCCGCTTCGCCCGCCAGGTCGGCGCGGAGCGCCTGGTGCTGGTGTCGACCGACAAGGCGGCCATCCCCGCGAGCATCATGGGCGCCACGAAGCGGGTGGCCGAGGAGCTGGTGCGCGCGGCCGGAGTCGCCGGCGGTCCGACACGCTTCCTGACCGTCCGCTTCGGCAACGTGCTCGGCAGCCGCGGTTCCGTGGTGCCGCTGTTCCAGGACCGGATCCGCCGCGGCCTGCCGCTGCCGGTCACCGACCGGGCCATGACCCGCTACTTCATGACCATCCGCGAGGCGGCGCAGCTCGTGATCGAGGCGATGGCCCTCGGCGAGAGCGGCGCCACCTACATCCTCGAGATGGGGGAGCCGGTGTCGATCCTGGAGCTGGCTCGCAATCTGCTCGCCCTGTCCGGCTTCGATCCCGACGGCGGCGACGGCGGACCCGGCATCGTCATCACCGGCGCCCGTCCGGGCGAGAAGCTGACCGAGGAGCTCGTCGCCCCCGACGAAACGCTGGCGCCGGGGGCGAATCCGCTGATCCGGCGCGCGGTCACCGCGCGTCCCGTGCTGGCCGATCCGGAGGCGGTCGTGGCGTCTCTGCTGCGGCCGGCCCGCGCCGGCGATCCGGCGGGGGTGCGGCGGGCTCTGGCGCGCCTGCCGGGCCTGGCGGCGGTGGCGGCCGTTCATCCCGCGCCGGAGGTGTCGCGCCCATGACGTCCCGATTCGGGCGCCGAGCCCCCCTTCCTGCCGTTCTTCCGGCCCAGTCTCGGCGAGGAGGAGATCGCGGCGGTGGCCGACACCCTGCGCTCCGGGTGGCTCACCTACGGGCCGCGCACGCGCGAGTTCGGCCGCGCCTGCGCCGACTATCTCGGGGCGCCGCACGGCGTGCCGGTCGCCTCCTGCTCGGCCGGACTGTTCCTGGCGCTCAAGGCGCTCGGCGTCGGCCCGGGCGACGAAGTGGTGCTGCCGTCGCTCACCTTCACCGCCACGCTCTCCGCGGTTCTGCACTGCGGCGCGACGCCGATCCTGGCCGACGTGGAGGACGCCGACGCTCGGCCTCGATCCGGAGCGGGTCGCCGAGGTGCTGACTCCGCGCACGCGGGCGATCGTGCCGGTCCACCTGGCGGGGCACCCCTGTCGCATCCGGGAATTGCTCGCCCTGGCGCGCGGCGCGCGGCGTGGCGGTGGTCGAGGACGCGGCGCACGCCTTCGGCGCGGCGGTGGAGGGCCGCCGGCTCGGGACGTTCGGCGACGCCACGGTCTTCTCGTTCTACGCGACGAAGTGCATCACCACCGGCGACGGCGGCCTGATCACCACGGCCGACGACGGCCTCGCGCGCGAGCTGGAACTGCTCTCCTTCCACGGCATGGACGGCAACGCCTGGCAGCGCTACGGCGACCGCGGGCGCTGGTACTACGAGATCGTGCGCGTCGGCTGGAAGCTGCACCTGGGCGATCCGGCGGCGGCGCTCGGTCTGGTGCAGCTGCGCCGGGCCGACGCGCTGCAGGCGCGGCGCACGGCGCTGGCGCGGGACTTCACGCGAGCGGCTGGCCGACCTGCCCGGCGTGACCCTGCCGCGCGAGGCGCCGTGGGCCACGCACGCCTGGCACCTCTACCTGCTGCGCGTCGATCCGGAGGTCGTGCGCGACGGGCGCGACGGCGTGATCGCCGATCTCGCGGCCGCGCGCATCGGCACCTCGGTCCACTTCATCCCGCTGCACCACCATCCAGCCTACCGCGAGCTGCTGGCGCCGCAGGCGGCCCGTCTGGCGCGCACCGAGCGCTACTTCCGCGAGGCGGTCACCCTGCCGCTCTTCCCGGCGATGACCGACGCGGAGGCGCAGCGGGTCACCGACGCGGTGCGGGCGAGCATCCGCCGCCGCGTGCGCTGATGGCGCCGGGGACCGGTCACGGCGGCGGGCGCGCCTGGTGGTGACGGTCGAGCCGGCGCCGCCGCCCGGCTGGGCGGCGCTGCTCGCGGACGATCCGGACGCCACGTTCTTCCACACGCCGCTCTGGAGCGACGCCCTGCGCCGGCACGCCGGCGGCGTGACGCCGCTCTGGTTCGTCGCGCGCGCGGAGGGGCGCTGCGTGGGCGGGCTGTCGGCGGTGGCGCGGCGGCGCGGGCCGCTGCGCCTGCTGCAGAGCCACTTCGACGGCACGGCGGGTGGGCCGCTGATCGCGCCGGACCTGCCGGAGGCGGACGCGCGACGCGGTCGCTGTGGCGCTGCTGGCGGGGTGGGCACGCGCGGCGCGGCGTCCGGACGTGGCGGCCGCCTCGCTGATCCTGTCGCCGGACGCCGACGCGCGCTGGGGCGGTGGGCTCGCGCGGTTCGGCTGGCGCCGGCGCGATCTGCCGTTCGCGGTGATTCCGCTCGCCGGCGGGCCGGAGGCGGTCGAGTATGGCGTCCTGCCGAAGAACCGGCGCAACGAGCGCAACCGCGCCCTGCGGCGCGGCTGCACCGCCGGCGTGACCGCCGATCCGGTCGTGCTGGCCGAGTACTATCCGATCTACCTCGCCGCCGCGCGGCGCTGGGGCGTCGCAGCCGACGCCGGAGGCGCTGCTGCGCGATCTGCTCGCGCGCGGCGCGGGCGCGGCGTTCCTGAGCTGGGTGCGGCGCGACGGTCGCCTCATCGGCGGTCACGTCTGCTTCCGGCACGGCGTCGAGGTCGTCGCCTGGAACGGCGCCACGCTGCCGGAGCACGCCGACGGTCTTCCCCGCCACGCTGCTGATCTGGACCGATGTCGTCGAGGCGTGCCGGGGCGGCGCGCAGCGGCTCGACCTCGGGGGCAGCGGCGGCATCGCCGGTGTCGCCCGCTTCAAGGAACTGCTCGGCGCGCGCTTCGCGACGCGGGGCTGCTGGGAGACGGCGGCGCCGCTCGTACCGGGTCTGGCGGCGGCTGCGCGCGGCCGGCGTCGCGTGCGGGCGAGCGACCGGCGGCGACACGGCCGCGGCGCCCGCGGGGACGGACCGTGAGGCTGCTGCGCACCGGCGGGCAGGTGCTGGCGGCGCGCGCCGCGCAGGTCGTGGCGGGCGCGGCTGTCGGCCTGCTGGTGGCGCGGGCGCTCGGTCCCGCGGCGCAGGGACGCTACAGCCTGACGATCGCCGTGATGACCTTCGCCGGCGCGCTGTTCAACGGTGGCGTCGGCCTGTCCGCGGTGCCGCCGCTGCGCCGTCGCGAACTGTCCGCTGCGCCGGGTGCTGCGCGCGCAGGGGGTGTGGTTCGCGGTTCGCCGGGGCGGGACTGCTCGGCGCGGGCGTCGTCGCGACGGTCGGGCCCGTCGGCCGCCTGGACCGCCGCGCATCTGGGCTGGACCGGCGCCGTGGCGGGCAGCGGCCGCCGTGGGGGCCGCCGCGCTGCTCGCCTGCGACGTGCTGTTCTACGACCTGCTCGCCCTGGGCCGCCCGGTCGTCGGCGCGGTGGCGGGGCTGGCGCGTCCCGGCGCGCATCTGCTGCTGCTCGCTGGCCGTGCCTCGCGCTGGCCGGCGGGCTGCGTCCGGCGTGCGGCCGTCGGCCTGTTCGCGGCGGCGCAGGTCGTCGGCGCGGGCGGTGCTGTTCGCGCTGCTGCGGCGGCGGGAGTCCGGCGGAGCTGCCGACCGGAGGCGCGGCCGCCACGGGCGCGGTCTGGCCGCGCGGCGCCCCCGCGCTGGCGCGCGCGCTGGTGCGCGCCGGCTGGCTCGGGCAACTGTCCGCCGTCGCGTCGCTGCTGCACATGCGGCTCAATTTCGCGCTGCTGGCGGCGCTGGCACGGCGCGGCGGCCGTGGGGGTGTTCTCGGTGGCGGTGCTGGTGGGCGAACTGCTCTGGAATCTGCCGTCGGCGCTCAGCCCGATCCTCGTCTACAGTTCGGCCGCCCCGGCGACGCCGGCGAGCGGGACCGCCTCGCGGCGCGCGCCGTGCGCGATCGGTCTGGTCGCCACGGCGGCGGTGGCGCTGCCGCTCGGGCTGGTCGCCGGCTGGCTGCTGCCGCGTCTGTTCGGCGGCGAGCTACGCGGCCGCCGCGCCGGCGCTGCGCGCCCTGCTGCCGGGCATCGTGGCCTTCGCGCCGGGCGCGGTGCTGGCGGGCGACTTCATCGGGCGCGGTCGCCCCGGCTGGAACGCGCAGGCGAGCGTCTTCACGCTCGCCGTCAATCTGGTCGCGGGGCTGGCGCTGGTGCCGCGCTTCGGTCTGTTGGGGGCCGCCTGGGCATCGACCATCGCTTACGCCAGCGGGGCGACCTGGATGGTGCTGCGCTTCCGCCGCGCCAGCGGCCTGACCTGGCGCGAGCTGCTGGGCCTGGTCCTGACCGACTCGTCTTCAATTCTATCTGATTTGATTTCAATATCTTGAAGGACAGTCGTTCGCGGAAGCACCCGCCGGGGGGGTTGGCCCTGCCGTTGCGGCCTCGCCGCAAACCGCACCCGCGCGCGCCGAAAACATCGATAAACGCTTTTAATATAATAAGTTATGGATAATAACCTCGTGAGGCGCCTGGATTCCCGATCGACTCGAAAAAATTGTGCGATGAGCCGCTTGACTGCCTCGTGGGGTGATGGCTACGATGCGGTGGCTTCAGGTGGGGGAAAAAGGGCCTGAGTGGTGAAAACAGGATTCGAGGCTCAGGGATGATCGAGGCCACCCGTCAGGACCTGCCGCAGTCGCCGGAGCCGGTGTTCGCCGGCGGCTACGAGCGTGCCGTGGACGGCAAGGGGCGGTTCAACCTCCCCTTCCGTTTCCGGCGGCGCGGTGGCGGGCGCAGGACAAGAGCGAGGCGCGGGAGGCCGGCCCGAAGGAGCGGTACACGATCGTCCGTGGTCCCGACGCCGTTCTGCTCGTCTACCCCTACGACGTCTGGCTCGAGGTCTTCGATCAGTTGAGTCGCGACGCCCAGACGCCGGAGGAGCGCGACCAGGTGCGACGTCTCAGCCACGGCAGCCACACGCTCGAACTCGACGCCCAGGGGCGGGTCGCGGTGCCGCAGGAGTTCCTCTCCCACGCGGGTCTGTCCGGCCGGGTGCTCGTGATCGGGATGCGGCGGCTGATGGAGCTTTGGGATCCGGAGCGGTATCGGCGCAAGCAGGAGGCGGCGCCGGCTCTCGATCCCCGCACGGAGGCCAGACTGTACGCGTGATAGCCCAGGGAGGGGCGCCATGCCAGGGACGGAGCCCGGTGCGCCGAGAGAGTCGATCCGGCGGCACGTCGCGTTCGAGGTCCTCGACGGTGGTGTGGATTTCGAAATTCGCGAACGTGGCGCGACCGTCTGGATCACTCTCTCGGGCGTGCTCGACGCGGCGCGTCTCGCGCCGCTGACGCGGCGGGTCGTGCCGCTGCTGCACCGGCGCGGCCGCCGGGTCGTGCTCGACGGTCGTCGCCTCATGCACCTCGACTATCGGTGCGTGCCGCAGCTCCTGGCCTGGAGCGACGGCCTGCGCGCCTTCGACCACCAGCTCCTGCTGTACGGCTGGAATGCCTACCTGCGCGCCATCCTCCGCGTGGAGGACTGGGGCGGGCGGCTCAGCCCCGGCCCCGTGAGCCTGCCGGCCGGTCATGCCAATGTCGCCGTCGGTCCGGAGTCGGCGCGATGACCGCTGCCGCGGCGCACGTGCCGGTCCTGCGGGACGACCGTGCTCGATTTCCTGCGTCCCGCTCCCGGCCGGCGGTTCGTGGACGGCACCTACGGTTGTGGCGGGCACGCCGCCGGGCTGCTCGCCGGCGGCGCGGAGGTGCTCGCGCTCGATCTCGACCGGGCGGCGATCGATCTCTGCCGCGGGGCGGCCGCCGGGCAGCCGCGCCTGCGCTGCTCCCGGACCTCCTTCCGCCATCTCGCCGACCGCCCTGACGGACGCCGGCTGGCCGGTGTGCGACGGCATCCTGCTCGACCTGGGCGTCAGCTCGCCGCAACTGGACGATCCGGCGCGCGGTTTCACCTACCGCGCGGAGGCGGAGCTCGACCTGCGCTTCGACCGCGACGCCGGCGAACCGGCGTGGCGACTCCTGGCGCGGCTCGCCGAGCGCGAACTCGCCGACCTGATCTGGCGCTACGGCGAGGAGCGCCGGTCCCGCCGGATCGCCGCCGCCATCGTGGCGGCGGGGGCGCGCGAGCCGCTGCGATCGACCACCGCCCTGCGCGCGGCCGTGGAGTCGGCCGTGCCCGCGCGGGCCGGGACGCACCGCGACCTGAGCCGGGTCTTCCAGGCGCTGCGCATCGCCGTCAACGGCGAACTCGAGGCGCTCGCGCAGGCGCTGGCGCAGGTGCCGCGAGGCGCTGGCCGTCGACGGCGTGCGTGGTCATCATCGCCTATCACTCGCTGGAAGACCGCCTGGTCAAGCAGTGGCTGGTCCGGGAGAACCGCGATTGCATCTGTCCGCCCGACGCGCCGGTCTGCCGCTGCCGTCACCGTCGCACCATGAAGTCATTGACCGGTCGGCCCCTCGGCCCCGGGCCCGGAAGAGCTCGCCCTGAACCCGCGCGCGCGCAGCGCCCGTCTGCGCGCCGCCCGCCGACTCGCCGAGCCGGCGTCACCGGCAGGGAGTCGCGCATGCTGAGGTGGCCGCACCCCATCGCCGACCGTCGCCCGCGGCCGCACGCGCGTCACTGCGGTCCGCTGGCCCGTCCGCGGCGCCTCGGGGGCCAGACGGCGCTGCTGACCATCGTGCTGGGCGCGGCGGCGACCGCGGCGCTCACCGAGATCATCACCGTCAACAACCGGATCGTGGTCGCGCGCACCGAGATCGATCGTCTGCGCAGCGAGCAGGCCTATCTCGAAGCGTCCATCGGCGGGCTCGAGGGGACGTGGGGACATCTGGCCGCGCGCGACTCGGTCGTGGCGCGGGCCGGACGCGAGCTCGGCCTCGTCACCGCCGAGGGGCCCGGGGTGGTGGTCGTCGTCATGGGCGACGCCGCCGGAGCCGGCAATCCCGCCTGGCGGCGGGCGCTCGACACGGTCGGCGGGGCGGCAGGGGTGGCCGCGGCCGCGGCGCAGGAGCGTCGGCCGTGAAACGGCGCGCCGGCGGACGGCTGTTCGGCCTGCAGGTCGCGGTGGTGGGCGCGGGTCTGGTCCTGCTGGCGCGGCTCGTGGTCCGTGCAGCTGGTCGGACACGCGGGCTACCTGACGCTGGCGCAGGCGCAGTGGCGTCATCGCGAGGAGCTGGCCCCCGAGCGCGGCAACATCTACGATCGCAACGGCCGACCGCTGGCCCTCTCCGCGACGACCTGGCGGGTCGGCGTGGCCACCTCGCAGGCGCGCCGGCCCGAGGCGCTGGCCGGTCGGCTCGCCCGCTGCCTGCCGGTCGATTCCGCCCTGGTGGTGGCGCGTATCCGCGGCCCCCGCGGCGGGCACTTCGTGGTGGACAGGGAGGCGGTGCTGCGCCGCGGCGCGCTCGACTCCCTGCGCCAGACGGCAGGGATCACGCTGGAGCCGCTCTGTGATCGCATCTACCCGCTCGACGGCGCCGGCGCCTCGCTGATCGGTTTCCATCGCGAGGATCCGCGTGGTCCGGTGTCGACCGGCCTCGAGCGCAGCCTCGGCGCCACGCTTTCCGGCGAACCGGGCGCCGCCTGGCGCATCGATTCCGCGCGGGCCGACCGTCCGCTCGGCACCATCGTCCTGCAGGAGCCGGTCCACGGGCATCACCTGGTGCTGACGCTCGACGCCGATGTCCAGCAGCTTTGCGAGGAGGAACTGGCGCGCGCGGTGCAGGAGTGCGGCGCCCGGGGCGGCGCCGTGGTGGTCGTCGAGCCGCAGTCGGGCGAGGTCGTGGCGATCGCCGCCAGCCCCCTCCTCCGCGAGCGCGATCACGCGGGGAGCGATCTGGCGGTCTGGAACAACTTCGCCCTGACCGGCATCTACGAACCGGGCTCGGTCTTCAAGATCTTCTCGGCCGCCGTGCTGCTGCGTCGCGGCGCGATCGACTCCAGCACGGTCTACGACTGCTCCAACGACAACTTCGGCTCCTTCCGCATCCACAATTCCGAGGGTCACAGCTACGGCCCGCTGAATTTCATGCAGGCGTTCGCGAAGTCGAGCAACATCTGGTTCGCCCGCGCCGCGGGTCGGCTGAGCCCCGAGGACATGTACCGCGGACTCAGGGATTTCGGCTTCGGCAGCTGCACGCAGGCGCCCTACCAGGCGGAACCGGCCGGAATCCTGCGTCAGCCGGCGCGGTGGTCGGCGCGCAGCCTGCCGACGATCGCCATCGGGCAGGAGGTGGCGGTCACCTCGCTGCAGTTGGCCATGGCCGGTGGCGCCATCGCCAACGGCGGCCGCCTGCTCGCCCCCCGCCTCGTGCGCGAGGTGCGCGACCACGACCACGTGACCCTGGAGCGGGGGGAGCCGGTGGTCGTGCGCCGGGTGCTGACGCCGGAGCAGGCCCGTCTGGTGCGGCTGGCGATGCAGCGGGTGGTCGAGTGCGGCACCGGCAAGGCCGCCGCCGTGCCTTGGACAAAGACCGGCGGCAAGACCGGCACCGCCCAGAAGGCCGAGCCGGGTCGCGGCTATCTGCCCGGCAAGTACATGGCGAGCTTCCTCGGCATCGTGCCGGTCGAAACGCCGAAGCTGGTCGTGCTGGCGGTGCTGGACGAGCCTGACGCCGCGCATCACTACGCGTCGCAGAGCGCGGCGCCGCTGTTCGCGCGACTCGTGGAGGGGATCCGTCGGTCGACGGACTGGCTGACGGGGGTCGAGGGGCCGGACCCGGCGCTGACCCTGGCGCCTCGACCCGCCCCTGCCGCGAGCGTGCCCGACGTGCTGTACCTCTCGCTGCCGTCCGCCGCGCTGGAGTTACGCCGCGCCGGGTTCGTGCTGGGCGGCGGCGAGCGGGGCGGCTGGGTCGTGGAACAGGTGCCCGACGGCGGCGCCCGCTGCGCCCCCGGCGACACGGTCTGGGTGACGACCGCCGCGGAGCGCGCCGTGGCCACCGCGCCGGGTCAGATCTGTCCCGACCTCGGCGGACTGTCAAACCGCCAGGTCGGACGTCTCGCGGCGCGGCTCGGGCTGCCGGTCGTGGTGCGCGGCGCCGGCTACGTGGTGGGTCAGGAGCCGGCCGCCGGCGCCCCGCTCGACGGGGTCGGCGCCGTGACGGTCGTGATGGAGTCGCGATGGCGATGACGTTGGCGCGCCTGTGCGCCTCCTGCCCCGGACTGCACCTGACGGGCGACGCGCAGACGGTGATCTCGACCGTGACGGTGGATTCGCGCCGGGCCGGCCCCGGCGCGCTGTTCGTGGCGGTGCGGGGAGCCGCCGCCGACGGCCATGCCTTCGTGGCCGACGCCGTGGCCGCCGGCTGTGCCGCGGTGGCGGTCGACGCGGCGCGCCTGCCGGGCCTGGAGCTCGATCCCGCGGCGGGTCGGCCGGTCGCGATCGTGGCGGCGACCGGCACGGCGCGCCTGCCGGCGCTGCTGGCGCGTGAGCTGCACGGCCGCCCGGACGAGCAACTCGTCGTGGCCGGCATCACCGGCACGAACGGCAAGACCACCGTGGCCTTCCTGCTGCGGGCGCTGCTCGGCACGCTGCGCGGTCCGTGCGGACTGCTCGGCACGGTCCGCTACGAGACCGGCCTGACCACCCGCCCGGCGCCGCTCACCACGCCCAACGGTCCCACGCTGTTCGCCCTGCTGGCCGAGATGGCCGGCGTCGGCGCGCGCGCCGCGGCCCTGGAACTCTCCTCGCACGCGCTCGACCAGGGTCGCGCGGCCGGTCTGGCGCTCGATGTCGCGGTGCTGACGAACCTCGGACGCGATCACCTGGACTATCACGCCGACCTCGCCGCCTACCTGGCCGCCAAGACGCGCATCGTCGACCTGCTGCGTGACAGCCCGCGGACGAAGGGCCCCGGCGCGCTCGTCTACAACGCGGCCGAGCCGGCCTTCGGCGGTCTGACGGCGGCGGGCGCCGGACTGCGCGTCGTGCGCTTCGACGCGGGCGGCGGCGCGGCGGACGGGACGGCGGAGGTGCGGGTCGTGCGGCGCGAGCTGTCGGCCTCCGGCACGCAGCTCACCATCGACTGCCTCGGCGAGCGGCTCGAACTGGTCAGCCCGCTGGTGGGCCGCTTCAACGTGGAGAATCTGGCGGCGGCGCTGGCCGCCGGCGTGGCGCTCGGTCTGCCGGCCGCCGCCTGCGCGGCGGCGTTGGCGGGCGCGGAGCAGGTGCCGGGGCGTCTGGAGCGGATCGCCCTGCCGACGGGAGCGGTGGCGGTCGTGGACTACGCCCACACCCCCGACGCGCTGGCGGCGGCGGCCGCGGCCTGGCCGCGAACTGGCCGCCGGGCGACTGCTGCTCGTGTTCGGCTGCGGTGGCGACCGCGATCGGGGCAAGCGCCCGCTGATGGGCGCGGTGGCGGCGCGCGAGGCGGACGCCGTCTGGATCACCTCCGACAACCCGCGTGGCGAGGAGCCGGCCGCCATCTGCAGCGCCATCCGCGACGGTTTCGACGCCGTGGCGGCGCCGCGCGCGGGGGCCTGCACGGTCGTTATCGATCGCACCGCGGCGATCGGCGCGGCGCTGGCCGCGGCGCGCGACGGCGACGTGGTCCTGGTGGCCGGTAAGGGTCACGAGGACTACCAGCTGATCGGCAAACAGCGGCTGGATCTCGACGACCGGCGCCTGGTCCGCGACTGGATCGCGCGGGAGGGACGCGATGGATGAGCGGGGATACCCGGTGGCCGAGGCCGCCGCCGACCTCGCCGGGGCACGGCTCCTCGCCGGTGCGCTGATCGCCGCCGGGGGCCACTGGCGGCCGTGGTCGGCCGCCGGCGGGCAGCCGCTGCCGGGCGTCTTCCGCGGCGCCTCGCTCGACTCGCGGCGGATCCGGCCGGACGAGCTGTTCGTCGCCCTGCCGGGCGAACGGGTCGACGGCCGGCGCTTCGTGGCCGCGGCGTTGGCCGCGGGCGCTGCCTGCGTGCTGGCCGGCGCGGCGGGGGCCGCGGCCGGTAACGCGGGCGAGGATCCGCTGGCCGCGGCGGCGGCCCCGCGCGACGGCGCGGTCATCCTGCTCGCCGCCGACGCGCGCGCGGCTTTGGCCACGCTCGCGGCCCGCTGGCGCGCCTCGCTGCCGGTCGCGGTCGCGGCGATCACCGGCACCAACGGCAAGACGACGACGAAGGATCTGCTGGCCGCCATCCTGGCCGCCGCCGGTCCGACGCACGCCACGGCCGGCAACCTGAACAACACGCTCGGCCTGCCGCTGACCCTGCTCGGGCTGACCAGCGCTCACCGCTTCGCGGTCCTCGAGCTGGGCGCCTCGGCGGAGGGGGACATCGCGCGGCTGGCGCCGGCCGCCGCGCCGCGGGTCGGCGTGATCACGAACGCCTCGCCGGCCCATCTCGCGGAGTTCGGCTCGCTCGAAGGAATCGTGCGGGGCAAGGGCGAGCTGCTCGACGCCCTGCCGGTCGACGGCACGGCGGTGCTCAACGCCGACAGCCATGGCTTCGTCGCCTGGGCGGCGCGGGCGCGCTGCCGCCTCGTGACGCACGGCGAAACCGGCGGCGATCGGCGCTGGCGCTGGCGTCCGGCGGCCGAGCCGGGGCGCGGGCTGCTCGAGCTGGGGGGACGGACCTGGGAGGTCCCGCTGCCGGGACGCCACAACGGCGCGAACCTCGCCGCGGCTTTGCTGGCCGCGCGCGCCCTCGGCGTGGACGACCGCACGGCCGCCGCCGGGCTGGCCCGCTTCGCGCCGTCGCCGCACCGTGGCCATCTGGAAAGGATCGGCGGAACGCTCGTGCTCGACGACTGCTACAACGCGAATCCCGCCAGCGTGCTGAGCGCGGCGGCCGCGCTGGTCTCGCTGCCCGGCGATGGCCGCGCGCTGGCGGTGCTCGGCGTGATGGCCGAGCTGGGTGACGACAGCGCGACGCTGCACCGGCAGACCGGCGAGCGGCTGGCGGCGGCGGGACTGCACGGACTGCTCGCCGTCGGCGCGGGGGCCGAGGGGCTGGCGGCGGGGTTCGCGGCGGCAGCTCCCGGTCAGGGGTTCTGGGTGGCCGCGAAGCCGGAAGCGACGCGGTGGCTGGTGGAGCAGGCGCGTCCGGGCGATCGCGTGCTGATAAAGGGATCGCGCTCGGCCGGCATGGAGGATGTACTCGCGGCGTGGCGTCGGTCAGCCACGGACCCAACGGGCGATTGACGGGGGAGCGGCAGCATGTTCTACCATCTGCTCTATCCGCTGCACACCGAATGGTCGGCGCTGCGGGTGTTCCAGTACATCACGTTCCGCGGCGCCTACGCCACGATCACCGCCCTGCTCATCAGCTTCATCTTCGGCGGCTGGGTGATCCGCCGGCTGCACACGCTGCAGATCGGCGAGCGCATCCGGGCGGACGGTCCGCCGACGCACCAGGCCAAGGCCGGTACCCCCACGATGGGCGGCGTGCTGATCCTGACCGCCATCGTCGTGCCGACGCTGCTGTGGGCCGACCTGACCAATCGTTACGTGCTGCTGGCCCTGCTGGCCACGGTCTGGATGGGACTGCTCGGTTTCATCGACGACTATCTGAAGGTCGTCAAGAAGCGCCCGAAGGGGATGATCGGCCGGGTTAAGCTGGCCGGCCAGGTCGGCTACGGCATCATCCTGAGTCTGTTGCTGCTGGCGGGCAACGGAAGCGACCCGCTGGTCACCAGCACGACGGTGCCGTTCCTCAAGAACGCGCTGCCCGATCTCGGGCTGTTGTACATCCCGCTGATCATTCTCGTGGTCGCCGGCACGAGCAACGCGGTCAACCTGACCGACGGTCTCGACGGTCTGGCGATCGGCCTGTGCGCTTTGGCCTTCGGCGCCTTCGCCGGACTGTCCTACGTCAGCGGCAACCGCATTTTCGCCGCGTATCTCAACATTCCCTACCTGCCGGGGGCCGGCGAGCTGACCATCTACTGTCTGGCCGTGGTCGGGGCGGCGCTCGGCTTCCTCTGGTTCAACGCCCACCCGGCGCGGGTGTTCATGGGTGACACCGGGAGCCTCGCGCTGGGCGGCGCGCTCGGCACCGTGGCGATCCTGATCAAGCGTGAACTGCTGCTGCCGCTGATCGGCGGCATCTTCGTACTCGAAGCGCTTTCGGTGATGGCGCAGGTGGCGTCGTTCCGCTGGCGCGGCGGACGACGGATCTTTCGCATGGCGCCCATCCACCACCACTTCGAACTGCTCGGCTGGTCGGAGACGCAGGTCGTGGTGCGCTTCTGGATCGTGGGCATTCTGCTGATGCTGCTGAGTTTCAGCACGATCAAGCTGCAGTAGGGGGCGTGATGGCGCGGCCGGATGTGCGGGGCGGAACCTACCTGGTGCTCGGACTGGCGCGCAGCGGTTGCGCGGCCGGAGCGCTGCTGCGTCGGCACGGCGCGGTGGTCATCGGTTACGACGACGCGCCCGAGCGCGAACTGCGCGCGGGCTGGATCGCGCGGGATCTCGTCACGCTGGCCGGGGAGGCCTTCGACGAGCTGCGGACCGGCGGCGTCTGGGGCGATCTCGATTCGCGACGTCTCGCCGGCGTCGTGCTCAGCCCCGGGTTTCCGCCCGACCATCCGCGGCTGGCCGGCCTGCGGGAACGCGTCGAGGTCCGGGGCGAACTGGAGTGGGCCGCGCGCTTCTGCGAAGCGCGTCTGATCGGCATCACCGGCACGAACGGCAAGACGACCACGACCGAGCTGACCGCCCACCTGGCCCGCGCCGCCGGCTGGCGAGCGGAGGCGCTCGGCAACGTCGGACGGCCGCTCAGCCTCGTCGCCGACGCGCTCGGCGCGGACGACGTGGCGGTGCTGGAGCTGAGCAGTTTCCAGCTGGAGACGATCGAGACCTTCCGGCCGGCGGTGGCGGTGGTGCTCAACCTCGATCCGGACCATCTCGACCGCTATCCGGACGTGGCGGCCTACTACCGGACGAAACGGCGTCTGGTGGAGGCGCTGCCCCCCGACGGCTGGTTCGTCACCTGGACCGGCTGCCGCGAGGCGCGCGGCTGGCGCCCGGACGGCCCGGCGCTGCTGTTCGGCGCGCGGTCGGACGGGGCGCGGGTCTGGGCCGACGCGGCGGAACTCGGCCTCGACTGGGACGGCGCCGTGCGCCGTCTTTGCGAACCGTCCGCGCTGCGGCTGCGCGGGGCGCCGAACCTGCTCAACGCCTGCGCCGCCGTGGCCGCCCTGCTGCCGCTCGGCGCCGATCCGGCGGCGCTGGCGGCCGGGCTGCCCGGATTCGCCGGCCTGTCGCACCGACAGCGGACCGTGGCACGGTTGGGCGACGTGGATTTCGTGGACGATTCCAAGGCGACCAACGTCGCCGCCGTGACCGCCGGCCTGGCGGGATACGGCTCCGCGGTCGTGCTGATCCTGGGCGGACGCGGCAAGGGCGAAGACTACGCACCGCTGCGGGCCGCCCTCGGGCCGGTCCGGGCCGTGGTGACGATCGGCGAGGAGGGCCCGGCGATCGCGGCCACGCTGGCCGGTCTGGTGCCAGTCACGCCGGCCGCCACCCTGGAGGAGGCGGTGGCAACCGCCGCCCGCCTGGCCGCGCCGCGGGGGACCGTGCTGCTGAGTCCCGCCTGCGCGAGCTACGACATGTTTCGTGACTACGTCGATCGCGGCGAGCGTTTCACCGCGGCCGCCCGTGCGCTGGGCGCCGTTGCCGGGGAGGACACATGACGAGGATCCTGCGCCGCTGGTCCGGTCGGCTGGAGGAGTACGACGGCTGGCTGCTCTGGGCCGTGTTCGTGCTCTGCCTGCTCGGCACGGTGATGGTCTACGAGGCGGGCAGCTTCCGGCCCGAAGCGCGGGGGCACGCCGACTACCTGCTGCGCCACCTCACGCGGCTGGCCCTCGGTCTGGCCGCGCTGTTCGTGCTGGCCGGCCGCGACGACCGCGACCTGCGCCGACCGCTCGTGAACTGGGGACTGCTCGGCGGGGCGCTGGCGCTGATGGCTTTCACGGTCGTGATGGGGCTCGGCTCCTCGCGCTCCGGCTGCGCCCGCTGGCTGTCGTTCCTGCCGGTGCAGCCGATCGAGCTGGCCAAGGTGGCGCTGGCGATCTTCCTGGCCGAGCGTCTCGCCGACCCCTCACGCCACTGGGCCTTCGACCGCGAACTGGTTCGACTGCTGGCGGCGCCGGCGGCCCTGGTCGTGATTCTCGCCCTGCAGCCGAACTTCGGCAATGCCCTGGTGATCTGCCTGTTCACGCTCGTCATGCTGTACGCGGGCGGCATGCCGCTGCGGATGTTCGGGCTGATCCTCGGCCCGCTCGGCGGGTTGGCCCTGCTCGGGGTGCTGTTCGTGGACAAGATCACCTTCCGCGTCAGTTCGTGGTGGGCCGGGCTGACCGGCGACGGCGCCGGCTACCAGGTTCACCAGTCGCTGATCGGAATGGGCGCCGGCGGCTGGCACGGCTTCGGTTTCGGCGGCAGCCATCAGCGTTTCTGGTTCCTGCCCGAGTCGCACACCGACTTCATCTTCTCCGTGGTGGGGGAGGAGCTGGGGCTGATCGGGGCGGCCCTGACGCTGGCGCTGCTCGTGATCGTGGCTCTGCGCGGGTACGGCATCGCGCGGCTGGCCCCGGACCGCTTTGGGCGGTTCACCGCGGTCGGTCTGACCACGTTGTTGTCCCTGTACGCCTTCCTGAACATGGCCATGGTGACCGGCGTGTTGCCGGTGATGGGGCTGCCGCTGCCGTTCGTCAGCTACGGCGGCTCCGCCCTGGTGACGAACCTGGCGGCGGTGGGCCTTCTGCTGGCCATCGACCGCCGCGCGCGCGCCGCGCGGGCGGCGACGCCGCGCCAGGCGCGCCTGTGGGAAACGGCCGGGGAGGGGAGCGCGCGTGTCTGGTCGCGGGCACAGGGCTGACGACGGTCGTCCGGTCCGCCTCCTGATCGCGGGGGGCGGCACGGGCGGACACGTCTATCCCGGCCTGGCCGTGGCGGAGGCGGTGCGCCTGCTCTGCCCCGCGGCGGCGGTGCGCTTCTGCGGCACCCGTCGGGGTCTCGAGGCGACGGTCGTGCCGGCGGCCGGCTGGCGTCTGCACACGGTCCCCGCCTCCGGGATGCGCGGGCTCGGCCCGGTCGCGCGCGGGCGGTTCCTGGCGAACCTCGTGGCCGGAGTTCTGGCGGCGCTGGCGTTGCTGCTGCGGTGGCGTCCCGACGCCGTGCTCGGCACGGGCGGCTACGCGAGCGCCCCGGCGCTGCTGGCGGCGCGCTCGCTCGGCGTGCCGGTGGCGCTGCAGGAGCAGAACGCCGTGCCCGGCTCCGCGAACCGACTGCTCGCGCGCTTTGCGAACCGGATCTATCTCGGCACGGCGGCGGCCGCCGCCCGGTTCCCGGGGCGCGACTGCCTCGTCACCGGCAATCCGGTGCGCGCCGCCTTCCGCGCGGCGCCGGCCGGGCCGGCCGGGGCGCCCGGTGTCCTGAACGTGCTGATGTTCGGCGGCAGTGGCGGCGCGCGCACGCTCAACCGCGCGGCGCGCGAACTGGCGGGGCTCTGGCGCGGGCGCGAAGACCTCGCGCTCCTGGTGCAGACCGGCCCCGCCGGGCGCGACGAGGTCGCCGCCGCCTTCGCCGGCTGGGCGCCGGAGCGCGCGCGGGTCGTGGCCTACATCGATGACATGGCGTCCGCGCTGGCCGGGGCCGATCTGGCGGTCTGCCGCGCCGGCGCCATGACGCTGGCCGAGCTGGCGGTGGCGGGGCGGCCGGCCGTGCTGGTGCCATTTCCGCATGCCACGGACGATCATCAGTGGCACAATGCGCAGGATGTGGCGGTCGGCGGGGCCGCCGTGGTCGTGCGTGACGAGACCTGCGACGGGGCGACGCTCGCCGCGATCGTGGATGAGCTGAATCGCGACCGGTCGCGGCTGGCGGCCATGGCGCGCGCGAGCGCGGAGCGGGCGCGGCCCGACGCCGCGCGGCGCATCGCGGTCGACCTGTTGCGGCTGGCCGGACGCGCCAGGCCCGGCGACTAGGAGGAGGACAGCGTGTTCCGGAACACCCGGCACATCCACATGGTCGCGATCGGCGGGGTGGGGATGAGCGGCATCGCCGAGATCCTGCTCAACCTCGGCTTCCGCGTCAGCGGCAGCGACCTGCGCCTGTCGCCCGCGACGGAGCGGCTGGCGCGGCTCGGGGCGACGATCCACCTCGGTCATCGGCCGGAGCAGATCGCCGGCGCCGACGTCATCGTCTACTCGTCCGCCGTCACGGCGGCCAATCCGGAAATCGTCGAGGCCCGTCGCCGGCGCGTGCCGGTCGTGCGGCGCGCCGACATGCTGGCCGAGCTGATGCGCCTGAAGTACGGGATCGCGATCGCCGGTTCCCACGGCAAGACCACCACCACCTCCCTGGTGGCGGCCGTGCTCGCCGAGGGGTCGCTCGATCCGACCGTGCTGGTGGGCGGCCGGGCGCTGGCCACGGGCCGCAACGCCGTGCTGGGCAGCGGCGAGTATCTCGTCGCCGAGGCCGATGAGAGCGACGGCACGTTCCTCCGTCTGACGCCGACCATCGCCGTCGTGACCAACGTCGATCTCGAACACGTCGACCACTATCCCGATCTCGCCTGCGCTGCGCGCGGCGTTCGCCGAGTTCCTGGCCCGGGTGCCGTTCTACGGGACCTGCGTGCTCTGTCTGGACGACCCGGAGGTGCGCGGCCTGGTGGCGCGTCTCGATCGCAAGGTGATCACCTACGGGCTGTCCGCGGAGGCGCAGGTGCGGGCGGTGCCGGCCGCGTCCACGCCCGACGGTCCGGCGGTCGCCACGGTCTTTGCCCACGGCCGCGAACTGGGGCCGATCGAGCTGCGTCTGCGCGGGCGGCACAACCTGGTCAACGCTCTGGCGGCGGTCGCGGTCGGGATGGAACTGGGCGTCTCCTTCGGGCAGATCGCCGCCGGACTGGCCCGGTTCGCCGGCGTGGGCCGGCGTTTCGAGGAGCGCGGGGAACATGGCGGGGTGCGCGTGGTCGACGACTACGGTCATCATCCCACCGAGATCGGCGCCACGCTGCAGGTGGCGTGCGATACCGGTCGGCGGGTGGCCGTGCTGTTCCAGCCGCATCGCTACACGCGCACGGCGCGTTTCCGCCACGAATTCGCCGATGCCCTGGCCGTGGCCGACACGGTCGCGCTGCTGCCGGTCTACGCCGCCAGCGAGGAGCCGCAGCCCGGCGTGGACAGCGGGCTGATCGTGAGCGGGCTGCGGGACAAGGGACTGACCGACGCCGCGCTGGTGGAGGACCTGGACGAGGTGCGATCGTGGCTCGACGCCGCGGTACGGCCCGGCGATCTGCTGCTGACGCTCGGCGCGGGCGACATCGGACGCCTGGTCGAACCGATCTGCGGCCACCTGGATACGAGGAGTCTGCCATGAGCTGCAACCCGCTCACCCCGGGAGAGCGCGGTCCGGCTGCCGGTTCCGCGTTGGCATCGACGCGACGGGGTCGTCGGCCGCGCCGCCGGCTGCTCTGGCTGCTTTCGCTGGGGGTCATCGCCGCGGCGGGGGTGCTCGGGGGGGCGCGCTGGCTGCTGACGGCCGAGCGGTTCGCGGTCGTGCGGATCGAGACCGGTTCCTATCGCTTCAGTGATCCGGCCCGGCTCGAGGCGCAGCTGGGCGCCGCGCTCGGCAGCAACATCTGGACCGGCGCCGGCGCGCGCCGGCTGTTGGCCGAGCTGCCCGCCCTGCCGTGGGTGCGCCGGGCCCGCGTGGCGCGCGAACTGCCCGGCACACTGCGGGTCGAGCTCGAGGAGTGGCGACCGCTGCTGGAGGTGGCGCCCGATTCGAGCGTCGGCGCGGGGCCGGGCGAATTCGTGCTGCTGGCCGACGGGCGCGTGGAGCCGTTCCCCGGCCACCTGCCGCGGCCCGATCTGCCGTTGCTGGTCGGCGCGCGGCTGCAGACGCGGTCCGACGGCGGCTGGCGGCTCGCGCCGGACCAGGCCGACAGCGTGCTCGCGCTCGCGGCGGCCGTGGCGGAGACCGGGATCGAGGGGTGTGCGCCGGTGGATTTCATCCTGACCGGTGACGAGGGGCTGAGCCTGGTGCTGCAGGGGGGGCGGGCCCGTCTCCTGGTCGGTGGCGAGGACTATGCCGGGCGCCTGCGCCGGTTCCTCGCGCTGCGCAACCGGCTGCCGGACGGCGCCGTGGTCGACCTCCGGTTCGAGCGGCGACTTTTCGTGGATGACCGGAAGACCGCCGACCCGGCGCCCGCGGGCGACGGGGTGGGAGCAACAGAGGAATCGGCGGTCCGGCGCAGCCGGGCCACGGTCGCGGCGCCTGCGGGCCGCGCCGCACGCGCACGCGCCGGAGCGCGCGTCTAGACGACCGGGAAGGAGCCTCGGATGAGCAACGGACAACTGATGGTCGCCTGCGACTTCGGAACCTCCAATTTCCGCACCCTGGTCAGCACGGTGGGTGTGGACGGGCGCGTCGAGGTGCTCGGCGCGGCCTGCGTGGCGGCCGCCGGCTTCCGCGACGGCGATTTCGTCGATCTGCAGGCCGGGAGCCACGCGATCGAGCGGGCGGTGGGGGCGGCCGAGGCGGAAGCCGACGTCGACATCGCCGCTTTCTTCTACAACATCGCCGGCAGTCACCTGCGTTCCCTCTCGGCGCGGGGACAGATCCAGCTCGGGCCGGTCCCGCGCGCCATCACCGCGGTCGACATGGACGCCGCGCTGAACCGTGCGCGCACCCTGGAGATCCCGTTCGACCAGTGCATCCTCGCCGCCAACCCGGTCGACTGGGCGGTGGACCGGGTGCGCGGCATCGTCGATCCGCGCGGCCGGCTCGGCAGCCAGCTCGAGGTCGATGCCCACCTCGTGACCGCCTCCGGAACCGTCGTGCGCAACGTGGAGCACGCCATCAAGACGGCCGGCTACGAGGTCGCCGGACGCGCCGTGGACAGCCTGGCCACGGCCGAGGCTCTGCTGCAGACGCAGGAACGCGATGAGGGGGTGCTGCTGGTCGACGTCGGGGGGCGCTCCACGCAGTGGGCGCTCTTCCGCGGCGGACGGCTCGCCGGCAACGGCGCCGTGCCGTGGGGCGGCGCCCATCTGACCGCCGACCTCGCGCACGGTCTGCGCGTCGGTCTCCAGGAGGCCGAGCAGGTGAAGCGGCAGTGCGGTGTCGTGCTGCGCAGTCTCGTGGACGAAGCCGATCCCCTGGCGCTGTTCGAGGATGAACGCCCGGCTCCGTCGCCCGGCCTGCTCGCCGCGATTCTCGAACCGCGGCTCGAGGAGATCTTCGCGCTGGTGAAGAACGATCTGCGCGACCCTCGGCTGCTGTCCGGTCTGGGCCGCGGCGTGGTGCTGACCGGCGGCGGCAGTCGTTGCCGCGGCGCCGCCGCGCTCTGCGAGGAGGTGTTCGGTCTGCCGGCCGTCTGCCGTTATCTGCCGCCGGGGATGGCAGGGAACGAGCGGCTGGGAGACGGTCAGTGGGCCACCGCGCTCGGTCTGACCCTCTGGGCGATGCGCGGCGAGCCGCAGCCGCGGGCGGCCATAGCGTCGGCGGGTGGCGGCGAGACGTCGGTCCCTCTCTGGCACCGGATGCGCGGCAGGCTGGGACGGACCTCGCGGCCCGGAGGGGGGGGGCCGGCGCCGGGGCGTTAAGCGCGGCGCTGCGTGTGAAAAAGGTATTGGACGGAACCGTCACCATGTGCTAATTATCGCCCCGTCACGGATGGCGTCCCGCCTGAAGATCGCGAACACCCGGCTCATGGATGAGGGGGCGATCATCATGTTCGAGTTCGTTGAAGAGGTCGACCAGGTAGCCCGGATCAAGGTCGTTGGGGTCGGCGGGGCGGGCGGCAATGCCGTCAACCGCATGATCGAGGCGGGGCTCACCGGCGTCGAATTCCTGGCCGTCAACACCGATGCCCAGGCCCTGCGCCAGTCGCTTGCCCATCAGACTCTGCAGATCGGCACGCAGATCACCCGCGGGCTCGGCTCCGGCGGAGATCCGGTCATCGGTCGCAAGGCGGTCGAGGAGGACGAGGCGGCGCTGACCGACGCCCTCCACGGCTGCGACATGGTGTTCGTCACCGCCGGCATGGGCGGCGGCACCGGCACCGGCGCCGCGCCGGTCGTGGCCCGCATCGCCCGCGAACTCGGTGCGCTCACCGTGGCCGTCGTCACCAAGCCGTTCATGTTCGAGGGCCGTGTCCGCATGGCGCAGGCGGAGGTCGGGGACCGCCGAACTGCGGGACAACGTCGACACCCTGATCATGATCCCCAACCAGCGGCTGCTCGAGGTCATCCCGCCCACGACGACCTTCCGCGAGGCGTTCCGGATCGCCGACAACGTGCTCTACGAGGCGACGCGCGGCATCCACGAGATCATCGCCCGCCCGAATCTGGTCAACCTCGACTTCGCCGACGTCCGCTCCGTCATGAAGGGCATGGGTGTGGCCCTGATGGGGACCGGCCGGGCGCGGGGCGAGAACCGGGCCGAGGAGGCCGCGCGCGCGGCGATCAGTTCGCCGCTGCTCGAGGATGTCGACATCCACGGCGCTCGCGCGGTGCTCGTCAATCTCACCAGCGCCGATCTCGGCATCGCCGAGGTGAGTCGTGCCATGAGCCTCGTGCAGGAGGCGGCCGGCGCGCAGGCGCACATCATGTTCGGCTATGGCATCGACGAGGCGCTCGGCGACGAGCTGCAGGTCACGGTCGTGGCGACCGGATTCACAGCGGGCCAGCGCGCCGGTCGGGGAGCGCCCGTGTCGTCGCGCGTCGCCGCCGTGCGCGTGGAGGCGGCGCCGGACGCCGGCGCCCGCCCGTTCCCGCCGAGCCCTGGCCCGGCCCCGGCGGCCGGCGTGCTGGCCGCGCCTGCCGCGCCGCGCGTCCGGAGCCGGCTCCGGCCGCGCCGGTTCCGGCTGCCGGGCCGAGGCCGCGCCGATCCTGCCGGCCGCGCGGATCGTCCCCGACGCCTTCTTTGTCACGCCGTCCGTGGCCGAACCGCCGGCCCGGCGTCCCGCGCCGCTGCCCGAGCCGACCCTGTCGCTGGGCGGAGGAGGCGGTCGCCGTCGGCGCCGGCCGCGCCCCGCAATCTCGCCGCCGCGGCGGCTGCCGCGGGCGAGCGACGACTTTCTGCTCTGCCGGCCCGCACGCCGGATGCGGCCGATCCGCTGCAGCCGTTCCTCGCTCCGCTCGATCCGGTATCGCCGCCGGTGTCGCGGCGCCGGGACGGCCGGCAACGCTTTCGGCGCATCAGTCGCGCGGACTTCGCCGTTCCTGAGCGATGCCCTCATGGCCGATCTCAGCGAACCGGCCTACACGCGGAAGTACCTGGACTGAGCCGACGGTGGCGGCGCGGCGGCCCCGGCGCGCCGGCCGCGCGCGCGCGGGGGCAGGGCCATGTCGCTGATCGGCAAGCTGCTCGGGCGCCACGAGGACGACCCCTACGCCCAGGGGATCGCCCTGTTCGACGCGGGGCGCTATCGCCGAGGCGGTCGAGGCGTTGCGCGGCGCGGCGCAGAAGCGGCGTCGCTCCGCGGCCGGCAACCTGGCCGCCTTCTACCAGCTCCAGGCGCTGACACGTGAGGGACGCCGTCTGCTCCGGGCCGGACAGGCGGAGGCCGCCGGACCTTTTCTCGCCGAGGCGGTGGCCGGCTGGGAGAAATATCCCGATCTGCACGCCCTGCTCGGGCTGGCGCAGGCCCAGGCGGGCCGGTGGTCCGAGGCGCTCCAGTCCGCCGCCGAGGCGCTGCGCTGCAATCCCGACTACGTCGAGGCGCGGCTGCTCGAGGCCGCGGCGCTGCGGCGTCTCGGCCGGCCACGGGAGGCGGCGGCCAGTCTCGACAAGCTGGTGGAGTCGGGGCGTCGCGTGGACCACCCGTTGATCGGCGCGTTGTCGCGTGCCGGTGGCTACAGCGCCGACAATCTGCCCGACGACCTCGAGGCGCGGATCGATCACCTCGCCACCGGGCCTGAGCCGGGCAGCGAAGTGGCGGCGGCGGTGGCGCTCTGCCGCGCCGGTCGCTGGGTGGAGGGCGTGGAGAATCTGCGCGCCCTCTGCGTGGCGCGCCCAGACTATCCCGATTATCGGCTCAAGCTCGGCGCCGCGCTCTACCAGCTCGGGCGCAATGACGAGGCGCTGGCCGCGCTCGATCACGCCCTGGCCGTGCATCCGCACTATCACACGGCCGCCCACCTCAAGGCGCTCGTGCTCGCGGACCAGGGACAGTTCGTCGCGGCGCAGCGCGGTGCTGAGCGCGCATCCGCCGACCTCCGGCAGTACGGCCGGCAATCCGCACGAGGCGCTGTTCTCCGCCTACCTCAGCGGCGTGCTGGCGTTGTTGAGCGGATGCCCGGCCGAGGCGCTGGCGGCCTTGGCCGACTGGGACGACCTGACGCTGACCTTTCCCGCGCGGCGAACTGGTGCGGGCCGCGCGCCGAGGATCTGCTGGCCCGTCCGGACGCTGCCGGTCGGCGGCTGGCGGCGCTGGCGGACGGCCTGGCCCGGGGATGCCGACTATCAGCACCTGCATGTCTGCCACCTGCTGCGCGCCGGCGATCTCGCCGCTGGCTGGAGCGGGTGCTGTCGCGCTGGCCCGCCGTCCGGCGAAGGGGACGCTGATACCCGGCCGCTGCTGCTGAACACCCACCTGACCCTGGCCCGCGGACGGGCGGTGCCGTCCCCACCGACCGGCGCGGCGGAGGCCGGCGACCCGGCCTGGCGTTTCCTGGCGGTGCGGGCGCTACGCGCAACGGGGACAGTGGGCCGAGAGCCTCGCGGGGGCCGTCGGCGCTGTGGCGGGAGGGGTGGCGTACCGAGCGCGTGGCGCTGGTCCTGCTGGGCGCGGCGAACGCGGTCGGCGAGGCGCCCGCCGATCTCGTCGACCGACCGCTGGGAGGTGCTGCCGGAATCGGTGTGCCGCTGTTGCTGCCGCTCTGGATCCGGACCGGCCGCGCCGCCGAGGCGGACGCCGTCTGCGCGCGTCATCGCGAGCTCCACGGGGAGGACCTGCGCTGGACCTGGTTATGGCCGTCGTTCTGGCTGGAGCCGGTCCGCCGCTGGATCGGCTGACGGGATGGGCGGCACCGTCAGGCCATTCAGCCGGTCGCGCCGGGTTTTGGCGAGGCGGTCGATCGCTGACGATGACGCGGTCGAGTTCATACGGTTTGCTGAGGTAGGCGTCCGCGAGATACTGCTGGCTGCGCAGGCGATGCCGCTCATCCTCGGAGGCGGTGAGAATCAGGACCGGCAGATTCGCGGTGCGTCCGAGGGACCGGATCCGCTTGAGCAGTTCGAACCCGTCCATGACCGGCATCATCAGATCGAGCACGACGCAGTCGGGCAGGTCTTCCTGCAGTGCGCGGAACCCCTCCGCTCCGTCCGCGGCCGTCCGCACGGCGAAGCCGCGCGTCTCCAGTTGCAGCGCGAGAATTCGTCGCACCGAGGGGTCATCTTCCACGAGCAGGACATGGGTCGTGTCATTCTCTGACATATACGCTGTCCCTCTCATGATCCACGGGCGATCATCGACCTGGAACCGCTGGCGTGGACGGATGTTCGCGTTGCTGTTATCGTCCGAACGGCCAGGCGCTTGACCAGGAAGTGCAGAACAAGATGATAGTTTATCGTAACGTTTCCAGCCCCCGGCGGACGGGCCTTTGCGGCGTGTCGCAGCGGAGTCGCGGGGCTCCTCCTGTTGTTGACGGTCGTTGTGGCGACGGCCCAGCCCGCCGCTCTGCCGCCGGCATCGGCGACCGCCGAGCCCTGCGCGGAAGGGGTGCGCCTGTTCCGGGGGCGCGATCTCCGGGCCGCCGAACCGCTCCTGCAGCGCTGTGTGGACCGCACACCCCGCCGCCGAACCGCTCGCCTGCCTGGCGGCGATCGCATCGCTTGGTGGACGCACGCAGCAGGTCGGGCGAGTACGCGGCGCGCGCGGTCGAACTGGACAGCAGCAGCGTGGATGCGCGCTATTGGCTCGGGCGCGCCCAGATGGAGCAGGGGGACAAGGTCGCCGCCCAGCGGACCTGGGATGCCGGTCTGCGGCTCTCCACCGATCACGCCGGCATCCTCGAGGGGCTGGCGCGGCTGGCGATCGAGCGCGGCGAAACGTCCAAGGCGTACAATCTCCTCACGCGGATGGTGCGCATCGGCAAGGCGGAGGGGTGGACCCACCGGATGCTGGCCGATCTGGCGCGGCGGCGGGGGCTGTGGGCGGACGCCCTGCAGCACTGGCGCGACGCCATGGCGCTCGACGGGGACGACGCGGCGTCCCGGCGCACCGAAGTGGACCTCGCGATTCTCGCCGGGGACACCGTGGCGGCGGTCAACGCGGGCAGGCAGGCGCTGGCCCTGCGCCCCGACGGCCCCGGCTACGGCAGCCTGGGCCAGGCGCTGTTCGCCGCGCGGCGCTACGACGAAGCGGCCGGCGTGCTGCGCCGGGCGGTCGAGCTGGAGCCGTCCGAGCCGCAGCACCGCATCAACCTCGCCAATGTCCTCGAGGTGCTCGATCAGCCCGAAGAGGCGGAGCAGAACTTCGCGCAGTACGTGAAGCTCCAGCCCGGAGATGCCCGGGGGCGTTTCAATTACGGTATCCATCTGCAGAACCAGAGTCGTCCGCTGGAGGCGCTGACTCAGATCCAGGAGGCGGTCCGGTTGTCGCCCGGTATGCTGACCGCGCGGGTCGTCCAGGGGCAGCTGCTGGAGCAACTCGGTCGCTATCCGGAGGCGCTGGCGGCCGTCGACACGCTCCTGGCCCGCGACCGGGACGGTGAGAACCGTTCGCAATTGAGCGCCTGGCGGGCCAACGTGGTGGGCAAGCAGCGGGACGACACGGCGGCCTCGCAGGCCGGACTGGTCCATCTGCTGCACATCGTGACCGCCGACACCGTGGCGGTGCGCCTCATCCGGCGCGATCTGCAGGCCGGACTCGATTTTGCGGCGCTGGCGACGCGGTACAGCAGAGGCCCGACCGCCGCGCAGGGCGGAGACATCGGACGGGTGGCGCCGGAGGATCTGGTGGAACCGATGCGCTACGGCGGTCCGCACGCTCGCGTTCGACGCCGTCACGCCCCCGTTGGAGGCGCGGGGGCAGTGGCATTTTTTCAAACGTGTGCGGTGAGCGGGCGGGTCAGGCGACTTTCTTGAAGCCGGGCGTGCGCAGGCAGCGCGTACAGACGTAACCGCGCTGCACCCGGCCGGCGGCCTCGAACCTGACCTTCTGCAGATTCGGCAACCAGCGGTGGCGCGACACGTTGTGGGCATGGCTGATACGATTGCCGTACTGCGGACCCTTGCCGCAGACGGAGCAGATCCGGCTCATAGAAAGTCCTCCAGCTCCGAGTGGAAATTCAAGACCTGACAATTTAGCATGCGTTCCGCGGCGCGGCAAGGGCTTTCCGGCGGGCAGCCGGAGGAGGGGCGATCGTGACGGGATCCCCGACCTGGGACACCCCGGTGCAGTTTCTGCGCACGGTCGGACCGGTCCGGGCGCTGGCGCTGGCGCGACTCGGCATCGCCACGGCGGGAGACCTGCTGCGGCACTACCCCCGCCGCTGGTTCGATCGCGGCACCGTCACCCCGATCCAGAGTCTGACCGCCGGCCGGGAGGCCACCGTCGAGGGGGAGATCCTGACCGTCGGCGAACGGCGCACCCGCCGGGGCGGTTCGCTCCAGACGATCGCCCTCGCCGACGGCACCGGCCATCTCTTCCTCGTCTGGTTCAATCAGGGCTATCTGCTGCGCCAGTTGCGTCCCGGCCTGAGAATGATGTGCAGCGGCCTGGTGCAGACCCACACCGGGCGGCCGCAGTTCGTCCATCCCGACTGGGCCCTGGTCGGCGGGGAGGAGGATCCGCTGCATACCGGCCGGCTGGTGCCGCAGTACGCGCTGACCCAGGGGCTCGGGCAGCACTGGTTGCGTCACCTCATCCACGACACCCTGATGGCGCTGCTGCCGGGACTCGGGGAGACGCTGCCCGAGGACCTGCGCCGCCGTCGCGGTCTGAGCGGGCTGGGCGAGGCGCTGCGCGGGATCCACTTCCCGGCCACGCCGCAGGAGCGCGACGCCGCGCTGGGTCGCCTGGTCTACGAGGAACTGTTCCTCGTGCACCTGGCGATGGCGCTGCGGCGGCGCGGTCTGACCGCGCGCGAGGGGATACGCCTGGAGAAGCCGGGCGACCTCACCCGCAGGCTGGTGGAGGGGCTGCCGTTCCGTCTGACCGCGGCGCAGCGGCGGGTGCTGGCCGAAATCCTGGCCGACCTGCGCTCGGGCCGCCCCATGCACCGTCTGCTGCAGGGGGACGTCGGTTCCGGCAAGACCGTCGTGGCGCTCGTGGCCGCGTTGTTCGTGATCGAGCAGGGCTGGCAGGCCGCGCTGCTGGCGCCCACGGAGATCCTCGCCGCGCAGCACGGGGCCACGCTCACCCGCCTGGCCTCACCGCTCGGAGTGACCGTGGCGTCGTTGACCGGCGGTACTCCGGCGGCCGAGCGGCGGGCGGTGCTCAACGCCGCGACCCGGGGCGAGATCGACCTGCTTGATCGGCACTCATGCCCTGCTGCAGGCCGATGTCCGCCTGCCGCGCCTGGCGCTGACCATCGTCGACGAGCAGCACCGGTTCGGCGTCGCCCAGCGCGGCCGCGCGGCGGCGCCGACCGACGGCGGGGCGCCGCCGCACATGCTGGTGATGAGCGCCACGCCGATCCCACGCAGCCTCGCGCTGACGCTCTACGGTGACCTCGACCTCTCCTGGCTCGACGAACTTCCGCCGGGACGCCAGCCGGTCGCCACCCACATCCTGACGGCGGAGCGGCAGGACGAGGTCGAGGCGCGACTCGTGGCGGAGCTGGCGGCCGGCCGGCAGGCCTATGTCGTCTTTCCGGTCATCGAGGAGACGGCCGGCGGCGATCTGCGGGCGGCGAAGGCGGAGTACGAACGGCTGGCCGCGGGGCCGTTCCGGGCCTGGCGCGTCGCGCTGCTGCACGGCCGCCTGAAGCCGCGCGAAAAGGCCGAGGTCATGACGAAGTTCGCGGACGGCCGGCTCGACCTGCTCGTGGCGACCACGATCGTGGAGGTGGGGCTCGACGTACCCAATGCCACGGCGATGGTGATCCACCACCCCGAGCGTCTCGGCCTGGCACAGCTCCACCAGCTGCGCGGGCGGGTGGGACGCGGCGCCGCCCGGGCCGACTGCTGGCTGCTGACCGACCCTTGGGCGGCGCCGGAAACGCGCGAGCGGATCGCCTTCTTCGCCGCCCACGCCGACGGTTTCGCTCTCGCCGAGGAGGATCTGCGGCGGCGCGGGCCGGGGGAACTGCTCGGCACGCGCCAGCACGGTGCGCCGGGATTCCGCCTCGCCAATCCGCTGCGCGACGCCGCCGTGGTGCGGGCCTGCGCGGACGACGCGGCGGCCCTGCTGGAGGCCGACCCGGGGCTCGCCTCGCCGGACGGGGAACGTCTGCGGCGGGCGCTGGCCGGGGGATTCGGTCACCTGCTGCCGCCGGCGGCCGGCTGACGCCGCCATTCTCCTCAAGCCGTTGCCGCCGGGGACGATAAACCGTCCGGAAAGGAGCCGTACGGGACCTCGCAGTACGGTTGCAATATGCGTCGACTGGCACTTGATGACATGCCGTGCGGTCTGACCGTGGCGCGTGCGGTCCGCAACGCGGCCAACACCGTTTTGCTCGAGCGGGGCGTGGTGCTGGACGCGCGGATGATCGGTTGTCTGCGCTCGCTCGGGGTCAGCCACGTCTACGTTCATCCCGATCGCAGCGCGGCCCCGCCCGACGCTCTGGAGCAGGCGGTCCGCGGCGAGGTGACCCGACGCGAGGAGCACCGTTTCGGCGATGTCTCCGCCGATCCGCATCGGGCTGCCCTCCTGGCGGCCACGATCGAGATCAAGGTCGGCGAGCGACTCGCGGCGGAGGTTTTTCCGCCGGCGGATCGCGAGCCGGCCGCCGCGCCGTGCGGGGGGGGGAACGATGCGTGATCGCGTGCACGAGCTGACCCGACGGATCCATGACCTGCCGACCCTGCCGGCTGTCTATCAGCAGGTCGAGACGCTGACCCGCGACCCCTCCGCCTCGTCCGCGCAGCTGGCGCAGCTCATTTCCCGTGACCCGGTGCTCACCGCGCGGCTGTTGCGGGTGGTCAATTCGGCGCGTTACGCGCTGACCGAACGGGTTACGACCGTTTCCCGGGCGGTCAGCATCCTCGGGCACCACACCGTCCGCGACACCGTGCTGGCGACGTCGGTGCTGAGTCTGCTGCCGAACGAGCCGCGGCTCCAGGATCTCGCGAGCGCGTTCTGGCGCCATGCGATCGCCGTGGGCTCGGCCGCGCAAGTCCTGGGGGCGCCGTCAGGGGGGCCGGCGGCACCGGAGTTGTTCACCGCCGGACTGCTGCACGACATCGGCAAACTGATCTGGCTGCGCTTCTTCCCCGACGATCTGCTGGCGATACACGATGCGGCCGCGGCGGCGAACATCACGCTGCTCGAGGCCGAACTGGCGATGGTGGGCACGACCCACGTCCGACTCGGACGGATCCTGGCGCGTCGCTGGCGGTTGCCGGAGGTATACCAGGATGTGATCGGTTTCCACCATGAAGTGGGGGGCGGGACCGGCAACGCGTCGGCCTGCTTCGTCGTGCAGCTGGCCGACCTTGTCGTGCACGCGCTGGAACTCGGCTGGCCGTCGCCGTTGCTGCTGCCGACCGTGCAAGCGGAGGCGTGGGCCTCTCTGCGCCTCGATCCGGAGGTTTTGCCGGACATGATCGAGACGGTCCAGGCGGAATTCCAGGAGAATATCGAACTGTTTCCGCTGTTCACGAACGACGGCGCCGGCGCGGCGTCGGACGGCCAGAAGGCAACGCCGGCGCCGGCGCTGGCGGGTTGACGCTGCTCCGGCGCGTGCGCCGGCAGAGACATCGCTGAGGCGAGGAGGTTCTTTCCATGATTACGACCTGTACCGGATGTCAGACCCGTTATCGCCTGGACGACGGCCGTGTGCCGCGGCGTCGGATCCGGGTGCGTTGCCCGCGCTGCGAGGCGGTCTTCGCCCTGGACGGAACGCAGGCGGCGGCGCAGGTCGCGCCGGTCGAGGATGGACTCGTCATCGAACGCTCCGGCGGCGGGCTGTTCAGCGCTTCGCCGGCCTCCGCGGCGGCAGTGGAGATGCCACGTCCCGTGCCGCGCCCCGCGTCCCGCGCCCCCAGCCGGCTCCGCGGCGCCCGCGCCCCGCCGGCCGCGGCTCCGGCGGGCGCTTTCGCGACCGCGCGGGCGACCACGGCCGCGGCCGCCGCGGTGGCCGAGCCGGCAGCAGCTCCAACCGCCGATTCCGAGGCTCCCGGCGATCCGGGCGGTCGCCCACGCCGCGATCGCGACAAGGCCCGTCGCCTGGCGCGCGCCCTCGTGTCCGACATCCTGGTCTACAACCGCGAATCGCGCGACCGGGCCATGACAGAGGGCAATCTCATCCAGGCGCTCGGTCCGGAAATCAAGAAGTCGTGGGAGCTGTACAAGGAGCGGGTGACCCCCGAGGTGGCCAACAGCACTTCGCATTTCCGGGATGCCCTGAACGAAATCCTGGCCGAGGGCCAGAAGGTCTTCTAGGACGGAAGGAGCAGGCCGGGATGGATCAATCCGCCCCGGAAGCCCTCACCTTCGGGCTGTCCACACGCGCGTTGGCGGAGCTCAAAGGGCTTGTGCCGGCCGAGGGGGACCGTCTGCGTCTGGCGCTGGCCGGCGAGGACCCGGTGCTGGCGCCCGATGACCCGGGTGAGCGCCTCTGTGCACTGCTGGTCGCTGCCGAGCGCGGCGGGGAGATCCCGCCGGCGCTGGTGGCCGCCATGCGCGAACACCTGGACGGCGGTCGCTATCTCATCGCCCTTTCGAGTCGCGGCGGCGCCGCGACCGGCGGCGGCGGCGAGTCTGTCGCGGGGACTGCCGGAGCGACAGCGACAAGAGAAACGTTCGGTCCGGTCGGCGGGGAGACCGGCGCCTTCCGTGAATTTCTGGATCGCTGGCGCTTCGAACGTATCTTCCGCACCGCGCCGCAACTGGCCGGGTATGGACGGGCCACGCTCGACCTGACCATTCCGAACGAAGAGGCCCTCATCCCTGGATTGAGCCACACCGTGGGACTGCTGCTGCGGGAATTCGGTTTCGCCCAGGACGACTGGATGTCCACCGTGCCTCTGGTGCTTGACGAGGTGCTGACCAACGCCATGCGCCACGGCAACCAGGGGGTGCCGGGAAAATGCGTGCACGTCAGTGTCGGCATCGACGTCGAGATGCTGCGCGTGACCGTCACCGATGAGGGAGAGGGCTTCCGACGCGACGGAGTGGCCGATCCCCGCCAGGGTGACCGCATCTGGCGTACGGGAGGGCGGGGCCTGTTCCTGATCGAGCAGTTGATGGATGAAGTGTCCTACCGCGACGAGGGGCGCACCGTCCACCTCGTCAAACGCAATCGCGCCGTCAGCTCCCCTTGCCCCGGCTGATGTCCGTCAGGATGGCGTCGATGTGCTGACGGATACGGGTGTTCTGATCCGGTTCGAAGAGCGCCTTCCGCACCCGCCCGTCGGAATCCTTCTTGAGGTACCGCAGCGACTGCAGGTCGGTCATGGGCATCAGGATGTCCTTGGAGACCTTGACCTCGATGGTCTCCCCCTCCTGGTTGCAGCCCGGATTGTTGAACGGGTGCATGCCCATGCCCCAGCCGTGGACGATCATCGAGCAGACCAAAGCGCGGAATGTGTTCTGACCCTGGACGGTCTCGAGATCGAGGTTGTCGCTCAGGCGGTCCATCACGCCGTCCACCATGAGCACCAGCTTCTCGACGACCGCGGGGTCGATCTCCATCTGCAGCAGCCGGGTGAACATCGCCTTGAGAATCCGGTCCGTATTGGTGACGGTCATGCCATTCGCTCCGAGGTCCGGGGGGTGGGCGGTGCCGCGAACGCGCGGCGGTTCGTCTTTCTATATCGCCCCCGGCGGGCCACGCTTGAGCCGTCTTCACGGCGGCCGCGAGCGGCGCACGCCGGGCATCGTTGCTGCATGCAAATTGCCCGCCAAACGGGAACAATGCCGCGGATAATTTCGCAAACGTCGCAATATCAGTCGGTTAATGATCCTGGAGGAAGGCACGGCGCTTGCATATCGATTCGGCGATGAAAGGCCCCTGCACATGATGGACAGCCACTCGACCACCGCCGTCGCCACACCGGCACGCACCTGCCGCGTCCTCTACTTTGGGCCGCCCGGGAGCGGCAAGACGGCGAATCTGGTCCAGATCGCCAGTTGCGTGCCGCAGGCGTACCGGGTGCCGGTCGCCGGGTCGGGGGGGGGCGAGCGTTTCAGCTTCCGCGTGGATGCCGGCGATCTCGGCCCCTGGATCGTCGAGGCGGTGGTGGCCGACGCCGCAGCGGTGGGTGTCCCCGTGGCCGCCGGGCGTGGATTTCCCTTCGACGGTGTGGTCTTCGTGGCCGATTCCTGCGCCGACCGTCTCGATCTGAACCTGAGCGCGATCGAGACGTTGAAGACCGATCTCGAGGCGGGGGGGTTCGATCTGACCTCTCTGCCGATGGTGATCCAGTACAACCGCCAGGACGCTCCGGGACGCCTGCCGGTGGATCGGCTCGAGAGCCTGCTCAACCCCTGGGGCATGCCATCGTTTCCGGCCATCGCGGCGCAGGGGGTGGGGGTCCGCGAGACGCTGCGCGCCGTGCTCGGTCTGACGATGCGCCAGCTCGATCGCACCGTCGCCGCGGCCGCAGAAACCGACGGAACCAAATCCGGTTGTGACCATACCCGCGGCCGGGATGCCGGCGCCCGCGTCCGCATCGCCGGCGACAGGCGGCCGCGTTTTCGCGCGCGGTCGCCGTGCCGGCGCCCGCGGTGGGCGACGACCGGGTGCTGCGCATCGAACCGGAAGAGCGGGGCGAGACCATGTTCGCCGCCCGCCGTCCTCCCATCGTCGTCCCGGTACGGGTGCCGCGCTCGTTGCTGGAGCGCCATGGCACGGTGCGGATCGTGCTCGAGTTGGAAGTGGACGGTCGCGGTCCCGGCGTGGACTGAGCCGCCGGCCAACGGCGCGCGCAGGGCGCCGGCCGGTGTCGCGGTTGACCCGCTGTCGCCGCCTCGCTTATCCTCCCCCACATGTCAGAACCACGTCACGCAGCTCAGCCCGCCGACGGCGATCCCGCCGCGCACACCGGCAGCCGAATGGTTCGCACTCGGCCAGCGCGCCGAGGGGGACGGCGATCTGGACGCCGGCCGCCGCGCCTACGCGGCCGCGGTCGCGCGGGATCCGCGCCAGCCCGAATGGCACTACCGGCTCGGCTGTGTCAGCCGCAAGCTCGGCCTGCTTGCCGAGGCCGCGGTCGCTTTTCGACGGGCCGCCGAACTGGCGCCGGAGGAGGCGCGCCACCTGCTGAATCTCGGCACCGTGCTCGACCGTCTCGGCCAGCGGGAGGAGGCGGTGCGCAGCTACCAGGCGGCGCTCTCGCGCGACCCGCGCAACGCTGAGGCGCACAACAATCTCGGCGCCATCCACGCGGAGGCGGGGCGCCCGGAAGAGGCGGTGCGCGCGTTCGAGGCGGCCATCGCGGCGCGGCCCGACGCGCAGGGCTGGCAGAACCTCGGCCTGGTGCACTTCCACCAGGACGATTTCGAACGGGCGCTGCACTGCTTCGAGCAGGCCCTGCTGCTCGCCCCCGACTCGGCGCTGGGGCACTACTACGCCGGCCTGTGCCAGATGCGCAAGGGGCTCTACCGCGAGGCGACGCTGCGTTTCCGTCGCGCCTTCGAACTCGACGCGCGTCTCGGTCGCGCCGAGTTCCACGCCGGTGCCTGCCTGCACAAGGTGGGGCGCTACGACGAGGCGCTGCTGGCGCTGCAGCGGGCGCTGGAGTCGTTCCCCGAGGATCCGCGGCTGCACTACCAGCTCGGCCTCACCTGCGACGCGCTGCTGCTGCACCAGGAGGCGCGCCAGCACTACCGCCACGCCCGCGCCGTCAACGCCGGCGGCTTCGGCGGCACGCTCTGATCGCGCCGCGACGCCCGGCCACGCGCCGCGGCTGCCCGGGGCGGCCGTGGACGGAACGTGCGCCGTGAGGACGGGGTATCAGGCGATCGTCGCGTCGAGGCAGCGGCTGACGGTTTCGCGCACCCGATCCGGATCGAACGGCTTCACCAGGAAATCGCGCGCGCCGCCCTTGATCGCCTCGAGCACCTTCTGCTTCTGGCCGAGAGCGCTGATCATGATCACGTTCGCGTCCGGGTCGGCCGCGACGATCGCCTTCAGAGCGCCGATGCCGTCCAGACGGGGCATGGTGATGTCGAGGGCGACGAGGTCGGGCTTCAACTCGCGGTACAGGCGCACCGCCTGCTCGCCGTCGCGCCGCTTCGCCCGGCCACGGTCAGTCCCATCTCGCAGACGATCTCCCTGAGCATCACGCGCATGAATTCGGCGTCGTCCACGATGAGAACGGTGTTGCCCATCAATGACCTCCCCAGGGTCCGCGCTGCCCTGGTGGTGGCGGAGCGGCCGCGAGCCGCCGACTGCCCTCGGCTTTCCGGTGCGCGGACGGTCCGCGCCGGAGTCCGGCGCCACGCGGGCGTGGCGGTCGGGCATCTTCATGGTGTACTTTGCTTTCGACGCGACCGGCGGCCCCCTTTAGCCTGATGTCCGCGGGGGATGGGCGCCGGTCGGGAAGGAGGGGCAGCATGCGGAGCCAGGGAAGGGTAGCGGTCCGGGAAGCGCGGGCGGCCGGGGGTGCCGGAGCCGGGCGGCGGCTGGCGGCTGGGTGGCCGCGGCGTGGCTCGGCGGGGCCGTGGCGGGGGCGGCCCGCCGCCCGGTGGCGCGCCTCCGACGCGCAGGGGCGCAAGGTCGCTCGACGTGACGATCTACAACAACGATCTCGCGCTCGTGCGCGAGGTGCGCGCCGTGGAGCTGCCGGCCGGGGCGTGCGCGCTCGAGTTCCGCGACGTGCCGGCGCAGATCGAGCCGCGGTCGCTGCTGGTCGACTTCGGCGCGAAGTCGCCGGTGCGGCTGCTCGAGCAGGACTACGAATTCGACCTCCTCTCGCGCGAGAAGATCCTCGAGAAGTACATCGGGCAGGAGGTCGCCTGGATCCAGGAGGATGGCAAGCGCATCGAGGGGCGGCTGCTCGGCATGACCGCCGGGCCGGTGTTCGAGGTGGACGGCGAGGTGCTGTTCGAGGTGCCGGGCCGCATCGCCCTGCCGGCGCTGCCGGCCAACCTGCGGGCGCGGCCCACCCTGGTCTGGCGGCTCGACGCCGGGCAGGGGCGGCGCGGCCGAGGTGGAGGCTTCCTACCTGACGCGTGGCGTCTCCTGGTCGACCGACTACGTCCTGCAGCTCGACCCCAGGGGAGAGCGCGCCGGTCTGCAGGCCTGGGTCTCGATCGACAACCGCAGCGGCGGCGCCTTCGCCGACGCCCGCCTGCTGCTGGTGGCGGGGGAGATCAATCAGGTCGCGTCCCGCAGCCGTCGCCGCGGCTGATGATGATGAAGACCGAGGCGACGGCCGACTACGCGGACGGGGTTGCAGGAGGAGGCGCTCTACGACTACCACCTCTACACGCTGCCGGGCGTGACCACGCTCAAGGATGCGCAGATCAAGCAGGTGTCGCTGTTCGACGGCGGACGGGATCGGTGTGCAGCGGCACTACCGGCTCGGTGGCCAGACGTACTGGTTCCAGAGCCCGCGCCCGAAGCAGAAGACCGAGGAGAAGGTGGCGGTGTCGCTCACCTTCGAGAACCGCCAGGCCAACGGCCTCGGGCTGCCGCTGCCGGCCGGCACCGTGCGGGTGTACGGTCAGGCCGCCTCGGGCGGGCGTCAGCTGCTGGGCGAGGACCGCATCGACCACACGCCGAAGGACGAAGAGGTCGAACTGCAGATCGGCGTCGCGTTCGACCTCGTGGCGGAGCGGACGCAGACCGACTACAAGCGGATCGCCGACAACGTCCACCAGTCGGCCTACCGTCTCGTGCTGCGCAACCACAAGACCGAGGCGGTCACCGTCGAGGTGGTCGAGCCGACCGGCGGGCGACTGGCAGGTCCTCGAGTCGTCGCTGCCGGCGCGCAAGCGCAGCGTGTCGGCACTGGAGTTCGATGTGCCGGTGCCGGCGGGCGGGGAGACCGTGCTGACCTACCGGCTGCAGGTGAGCTACTAGCGCGCGGCCCCGGTTCGCACGTCGGCGGGAGAACGGGGCGACCGCGCGGTCGCCCCTGGTTGGCTGCGGGCAGGGGGCGCGGCTCAGCCGCCCAGATCGGCGAGCCGTCGGCGCAGTCGCGGATCGGCCGGGTTCAGCGCGACCGCCCTGGCCAGCGCTTTCCGGGCCCCCTCCCGGTCGCCCAGGCGCAGGCGCGCCTCGCCGAGGTTTGCCCACGCGTCCACGCGGCGGGGCGTCCGCCGCGCGACGATGCCGAACTGGGCGGCGGCTCCTGCCACGTCCCCTTCCTGGAAGAGACAGACGCCGAGGCTCAGACGCGTGTCGAGCAGACGGTCGTTGGCCGCGACGGCGGCGGCGAAGCGCGCGCGCGCGCCGGCGATGTCGCCGCGCGTCAGGAGCTGGTTGCCGGAGTTGTGCAGCAGGATCGGGTGGTCGGGACGCGCGACCAGGCCGCGCCGGTACAATGTTTCGGCCTCCGTCTCCAGACCGCCCAGGCGCAGCAGATCGCCGAGCGCCAGGCAGCGATCCGCCGCGCGGGCTCCTCCTCCGGAGGTTGGCAGATCCGCCAGCAGGTGCTGCATCGCGGCGCGCAGCACCGGGCCGGAATCGGGTGACAGCTGGTCAGGCGGCAGACCGGTCGGCGCGGTGTTCGGCGAGGGCAGGAAGAGGACTCCCGCCTCGTCTGCCTCGGCCAGACGCCAGCGCGGACTCGCCAGCAACGTGGGGATGAGGCGGTCGGAGGTGCGCGTGGCGTGCGCCAGAACCACGGCGTCCGCACGCCGCCGCGCCAACAGCGCGAGCGCGCCGTCTCCTCCCGCCCTGAGACTTGCGTATTCGCGCCAGACCTCCGGGGGATAGACCTCGGTGCGCCCGTCGATGAACACCAGGCCGGCGCGGGTCTGGATGAGCGTGGAGGCGGCGTCGATGTTGTTGACCACCCGGGGCGTGGCACCCGGGGCGGCGGTGCGCAGCGCCGCGGCAGCGGCGAACGGGAACTGGGCCGGGGCCAGTCCCGCGCCATAGCGTCGGGTAACCCCCTCGCGCAGATAGAAGCCGTCGTCGCGGATCGCTGGGATCCAGGCGGCGCAGACCACGGCCGCGGCGGCGAGCGACACGGCCGGCAGCGCACGCGCGGTCCGTGATCCGAGCGACGCCGGGCGGCGCAGCCGGGACGAGGCGAGCCACCGGGTCCAGACGAGCGGCCGGGCCGGATCGTACCCGCCGTGCGCCAGCATGAAAGCCACCGCGCAGAAACCGAGGTTCCGCTGCGCCCAGACAGTGGCGCCAAAACCGGCCGCCAGCAGCACCAGACGCAGCGGCGGCACGCGTCCCGCCGTGCCAACGGCCCAGAGCGCGGCCCAGGCGAGACAGATCCGGAAGACCAGCACGGTCACGCCGAGCCCGTTCTGCATGCTCAGCAGCGGCGACATTTCGGCGATCGTTTGCCGCAGGTCGGGACCGCCGCCAAGCTGGCCCAGCGCCCGCAGGGGATAGAGCAGGCCCGCGGGGCCGTGCGGTGTCAGCGCGCCGGCCAGCAGTGTGACCACGGCCGGTCCCAGCAACCCCAGCGGAGTGGAGAAGGCGGCGGGCCGAGGTGCCGGAACGCGCGTGGGGCGAAGCGCGAGCCGGCGCTCCAGGGGCCACAACAGCGCGGCGAGCAGCCAGAGGGCCGGCACGAGAATCCAGAAACCGTGCCACTGCGCCCAGACCAGGGCCAGCCAGAACGTCCGGCCCGCGGGGACGCGGGGCGAGCAGAGCGGCCGCCAGCGCTGCCAGGCGCGCGCGCGGGGCGGGGGAGCGCCACCGGCGGCGCCGCTGGTGGCGGCATCGCCGGCCCGGCCGATCCAGTGCACAGCGAGCGCGAAGGCGATCATGGATGGCAGTTCCGGCCGCAGCACGAGACGAGGCCAGGCGAGCGCCAGCATGCCGGTCAGCGGCAGGGTCAGGGCCGCGGCGCGCCCGGGGCTCGGCAAACGATTGCGGGGGCGGGATCCGCCGCCATCCAGCCAGAGCACGATCACCAGGGCGGCGACGAGCGCCTGGCAGGCCAGACTCCACGGGGCGGCGCGCGCGGCGCCGATGCGGCCGGCGGCCGTCAGCGCCACCCCGATCTGGAACAGCCACTCATGATCGGTCCAGCGGTAGTCAGGCGCGGTAAAACTGTATGTGTTGTGCGTTGCGAGCGCGTGCTCGCGCAGGAGGTCCGTGCCGGCCCGGTCGTGCAGCCAGAGATCGAGATCGCTGAGCGTGTGGCGGGTCAGCGTCTGTGCGAGCGCGAGAGGCACGATGAGTGAGAGCCCGAGTGCCAGCGCGAGCGCGAACTGGCGCCTCTTCCCCTGCTGCGCGCCCTGCCCGGCGCGGGGCGGGGGTGTGCCGGTCCCCAACGCCATCGCGGTTCTCCGTCCTCTCTGGACACGATCCTGGTCTGCTGCGGCCGGGGATACGTTAGGCGCCGGATCGGACGCGGTCCAACTTGAGTTTGGGTCGCCTGGCCCCCTTTTGGGCAGCCCGGCCCCTTGACAATCTGGAACCGGCGCCGGGATGACTTTTGACAATATGTCAGCCGGCCGGTCCCGCCGTGGACGGCCGGCGCTCATGGTCCGCTCGCTACGCCAGTGCAAGTCGTTATCATTGTAATAAGATTAAAAATTTAAAAGCGGAGTACGGAAGGCGGGGTTCGTGGTACGGGACTTGTAAGTGGGGACGCAGACTTTCGCAGATTATGGCGCCTCGCCCACCATCCGGCGCCTTCCAAGGAGACCAAGATGCGCAAGGCCACCGCCACCAAGAGCCCGCCGAAGGCGCGCCGCGAGGCGGCCCGCCTGATGACGAACCTCGACCTCTACTTCCAGGAGGTCAAGGCGTACCCGCTGCTCAACCGCAATCAGGAGTGCGAACTGGCGCGCGGCATCCGCGAGAACGACCAGAAGGCGCTGCACACGCTCGTCAAGTCGAACCTGCGCTTCGTGGTGCAGCATCGCCAAGGAGTACGCGCACTACGGCGTGCCGCTGGAGGATCTCATCAACGAGGGCAACCTCGGCCTGCTGAAGGCGGCGCAGCGCTTCGACGAAACGCGCGGCTACAAGTTCATCTCCTACGCCGTCTGGTGGATCCGGCAGTCGATCCTCGCGGCGCTGGCGAACCAGTCGAAGATCGTGCGCATGCCGCTCAACCGCGCGCGCGTGCTGAACCAGATCAAGAAGATCTCGAGCGAACTGCAGCAGACGCTGCGGCGCAAGCCGACCCCGGAGGAGATCGCCCTGCCAGCTCGGGCTGTCGCTCGACGAGGTGAAGGACACCCTGCCGCTGATGCAGGACAACTTCTTCCTCGACGACTACGTCGGCAACGACGAGGACTCCACCTACCTCGACTTCCTCGAGGACACGCACAGCCACGGGCCGGACAGCGGCATCCTGGAGGAGGACCTCCACGCGAGCATCCGGCGCATGCTGACCGACCTCAAGGATCGCGAGGCGACGGTGCTGAAGCTGTACTACGGCCTCGGCACCGATCACGAGATGACGCTCGAGGAGATCGGCCAGATCATGGGGCTGACCCGCGAGCGCATCCGCCAGATCAAGGAGGAGGCCTTCGACAAGATCCGCACGTCGAAGACCTTCCGGTACATGCAGGACTACGCCGACATGCAGCAGATGTCGTAGCTGCACGCGATCGGCACGAAGACTGGGCCCCGGCGTCGGCGCCGGGGCCTTTTTTTCGGTGGTGCGTCCGTCATGGGCGCCGACCTGGCAACATCGCCTAGGGTCCGAACTTTATCCGGGACGTGCGTGATTTGAGCGGGGCGGCGTAGTGCTCGCAGGAATGCGGACGGTTCCGCTCGCCATCGCCCCGTTGATTTCCACCTCTCGGCAAAGATACCTCCTTCCACCAACCGCGTGAGTGTTAGACTTGTGCCTCGCCCAGCCCGGTCACAAGGGAGTTGGCATCCACTCACCTTACACGCGGTGTGATAAGTCAGCGCCAGCCGGCAAGGCTGACGGAGTATTTGGGATGGGCACCGCTGAAATGGAGGGGGCTAATGCGAGCGAAATTCATGTGCATGTTCGGGTTGTTGATTCTGGTGTTCGCGATCACGATCGGCTGCGAGGATGACAACGATAATCTCGTTGCACCGCAGGTCGGCACGATCACGATCAACCCCGAACCGAACAGCATCAGCGCGCCGTGGCAGATCACGGGGCCGAACGGCTTTACCCTGTCCGCCGATGGCGACACGACGCTTGCGGATGTGGCGGCAGGCAGCTACACGCTGACCTGGGAGTCGGTGGCGGGGTGGACGACACCGAGTCCGGCGGCGGAAACGCAAACGCTGGCGACGAACGGGACGCTGACGTTCACGGGCACGTACGTGGTCCAGACGGGCACGATCACGATCGACCCCGAACCGAACAGCGTCAGCGCGCCGTGGCAGATCACGGGGCCTAACGGCTTTACCCTGTCCGCCGATGGCGACACGACGCTTGCGGATGTGGCGGCAGGCAGCTACACGCTGACCTGGGAGTCGGTGGCAGGGTGGACGGCACCGAGTCCGGCGGCGGAAACGCAGGTGCTGCCCCTTGACGGTGTTGTGACGTTTGCGGGGCTATACAGTCCGGATTGCTACGTATTGATTCCCCCCGGCACCTTCATGATGGGCAGCCCAACGACCGAGCTGTTACGCGACGCCGCAGAGACTCAGCATCAGGTGACCCTGACCCACGGCGTCTATGTTCAGACCACCGAGGTGACGAACCAGCAGTACATGGAGCTGGCGCTGTGGGCGTACGCTCATGGTTATGTGACGGCGACGAGCGCCAGCCTGAGCGACAACCTGGACGGTTCCACCCAGATCTTGAAGACTCTGGGCTCTGGACTCTACGAAATGACCTTCAGCGGTGGCGTCTTCAATTGCGTCAACCCGACCCACCCGGTCAAGTACGTGACTTGGTATGGGTCGGTGGCGTACTGCGACTGGCTGAGCCTGCGGCAGGGATTGCCGCGGGCGTACGATCACAGCACCTGGCAGTGCAACGGCGACAACCCGTATACGGCCGAAGGGTACCGCCTGCCGACGGAGGCGGAGTGGGAGTACGCATGTCGGGCGGGGACTCAGACCCCATTCAACACGGGGTCCTGTCTGACCGCGGGCACCGAGGCGAACTACGATGGGAGATTTCCCTACACCGGGTGCCCAACCGGTCCGTACGTCAGCTGGACGGTGCCAGTGGGAAGCTACCCTGCCAACGACTTCGGACTGTACGACATGCACGGTAATCTCGATGAATGGTGCAACGACTGGTATGCTTTGTACGACGGAACTGTGACGGATCCGGTGGGCCCGGTGGCGGGCTCCGACCGGATGTTCCGCGGTGGGTTTGCGTACGACCGCGCGCAGTACTGCCGCTCAGCCAACCGGGACAACAGCTACCCGAGCGCCGCGGTCGTCAACGTCGGGTTCCGTCCCGTGATGTCTGCCTGGTGATGCCGCTTCGCGGCATCAGAGCTCTTGCCCCTTGGTCGCTTGGCCCTTGATCGGGAGCGAGTCCGGGCGGCGGTCCGGAGGTGGGGGCGGCGCAGCCAGCCGACCCGCAGGACCGTGGCCCTAGCGAGCAGTCGGGATGTCTGGAGTCATGAAGCTGACGGTGATCAATGTGTTGCACACGTTGGACGAAGGTTTTGACGCCGGTCCGCTGGAGGAGTTCTGCCGGGGGCACGAAGTGAGAGGCTGGGTGGAGCAGCTCTTTGTCGACGCGAGTGGCGGGCGGCAGCGAAATTTATGACGGTCACAGCCCTGGCATCAGAATGAGCATCGCGCCGACGGTGAACGAAATATTTCCTGGCCGGGCGTCGCGGCCGGCCGTCTTTGGTCAACTGGCCCCGGATTCTCTGTGCGCCTGTCATGGGCGTCTACAGGACGTCAGCCCGCTCCGATTTGCGCCGGGGCAAGTGCCGCCGCCAATACCCC
>CAVYVY010000009.1:0-23905 GCA_963772145.1 uncultured bacterium | reverse complement strand
CACGGTAGAAATACCGTCGAGGATCTTCTCGCCCGCCGTCGATCAGGCAGACGCTGGTCGCAGATCTTCTCGGCCTCCGCCAGCATGTGCGTCGAGAAGATGATGGTCCGCCCCGGCGCCTTCTGCTCCAGGATGATCTCGCGCAGCAGCTCGATATTGAGGGGATCGAGACCGCTGAACGGTTCGTCGAGGATGACCAGGTCGGGCTCGAAGAGGAAGGTGGCCGCGAACTGCACCTTCTGCTGCATGCCCTTCGAGAGCTCGTCGATCTTGCGCCCCTTCCAGTCGCCCAGACCCATCCGGTCCATCCACTGCGCGGCGCGCGCCCAGGGCCTCGCGCCGCGGCATCCCCTTGAGCTCGGCGAAGAACGCGAGCTGCTCGGCGCACTTCATCTTCCGGTAGAGGCCGCGTTCCTCGGGCAGGTAGCCGATGCGGTCCCGGCCCGCCCCGTCGAGCGGCCGACCGGCGAAGGTCACCTCGCCGCGGTCGGGCAGGATGATGCCCATCGTGATGCGGATCGTCGTGGATTTGCCGGCCCCGTTCGGGCCGAGGAAGCCGTAGATGCTGCCGCGGGGAATCTCGAGCGAGACATCCCTGACCGCCTCCACGCTGCCATACGACTTCGACACGCCGCGCACGCTCAGGATCGGCGCGCCGGGCGGCGGCAGGGGCAACGCGCTCTGCGCCATGGCTCGGGTGCTCCCGGCTGGGGGAAAATCGGCGCCGGCGCCGGCGTGACCGGCGGAGCGCGAGGGCGGTCGGGGTAACTGGCCATGGTAGGGTCCGGCGACGCGAGGCAAGTTCCCGCTGCAAGCCGGCGGGGAAATCGGTCGGGCCGGCGCTCAGCGGAGGCGGACGGACCGGCCGAGCGGACGCCGGCTCGGCCGCGGGCGTCGGACGGCGGCGAGCCAGGCGCGCACGTCGGGCGCGTCGTGCCCGAGCGCCGCCAGGGCGAGCAGGGCGGCGGCCCCGCCTCGCCGTCGCCCGCCGTCACGGCCCGCGCCCAGGCGGCGGCGGCGTAGGGCAGCAGCAGTCGACGGGTCGGGTAGTCGAGAAAGCGGGCGCCGGCGCCGTCGGGATGCTGCGCGAGCGGCACCCCGCGCCGGAGACCGGCGTCCCCGCGGGACCAGACAACGCAGCAGCCCGCCGGGTCGCGAAGCGCGCCCCCGGTTCCCGCCGGCGGCGCCACGCCGGGCGCCAGGCAGAGGATCGTCTGTCCCGCCGCGGCCTGCGCCACCAGCCCGACGTCTCCGGCGCGGGCGGCGGCCTCCCTGGCCCCGGGCGGCAGGCGGTACAGGTCGGGGCCGGCGGCGAATACGCAGCCCTGGCGGTGCCGCACGACGACGTCGGGCCGCCGTCCCTCCACCACCCGCAGGTAAAGGAGGGGGAACGCCTCGTTGTCACCGTCCACCAGCAGCGTGCCGCCGGTCGGCACGCCGCGCAGGAGATCCTCGGCGTAGAGACGGGCCGCGATATCGCGACGGTGATCGTGGTACGGCCACTGCGCCCAGGCGAGGACCAGCGGGAACAGCAGGCTGGCCGACCGCCGCGCGGCCCGGCCGCGCGCCCGCACCAGCCGCCCCCACGCCGCGAACGCGAACGCCCAGCCGACGGCGAGCGCCGGGGCCGTCACGATCAGGAACGGCGCCACGCGCGAGGCGCCGTCGGCATCGGGGGCGAACGGGGCCAGCGCCGCGAGCGCGGGCAGGGCGAGCGTCGGCAACGCCGCCGCGGCGAGCGCCGCGCCGCGACGGCCGCCGCGGCGACGCGCCTCCGTCCACCACCCCGTGGCGGCCAGCGCGAGCCCGGCCGCGCCGACCCCGGCAACGAGCAACTCCGGCCAGCCGCCAGACCCGGACCGGCCAGGCCTGCCAGGCGACGGCCGGGACGGCCGTAGATGCGCGCGGCCGACAGTAGCGCCAGAGGTCGGCGGCCTCGTGCCACCCCCAGCGCAGATCGGGGCTGGCCGCCGCGCGCAGCGGCACAGCAGCAGCGGCAGCAGGCCGATCGCGCCGCCCAACGCCACCCAGGCGGCGCGTCGCGGCGTGCGCGCCGCGCGCGCGAACCAGGGCACGGCCACGAGCAGCGGCAACAGCGCCAGCTGGTGCGCCGTCAGCGGCGAGTCCCGCCAGCGCGCCGGCGGCGCAGAGGCGCCCCGGTCCCGCCTCCCGCGCCGGCGCGGCGAGCAGCGTCGCCGCCAGCGCCACGACGAGCAGCAGCAGGAGCGCGTAGACCTCCGTCACCACGGCGCCCGCCCAGACCGGTCCGGTCGCGGCGAGGGCCGCGGCGGCCGCCAGCGCCGCGAGCGCGTCGCCGGTCAGCCGGCGCAGCGTCGCCGCCGCGAGGCCGATCGCCAGCGCGGTCAACGCGGCGCTCAGCAGATTCGTGGCTGCCACGGGGGTGAAGCCGGCGGGCGCGAGCAGCTGGATCCAGAGATGGGCCAGTCCGGTCCAGAGAGGATAGGCGGGTGGATGCGCCAGGCCCCAGACCGCGGCGGCCGTGGCCAGTTCACCGCTGTCGCCCGCGGTCAGGTCGGGCGCCACGGTCGCGGCATAGAGCGCCGCCGCGCCGAGCCCGGCCACGAGCGGCGTCAACCGCCCGGCCGGACCGCCGTCGGTCACGGTCACGATCGCGGAGTCCCTGGGCATGGCCGCGGACCGCTCCTGTCGTGCGGACCTGGGTTTCCCGGCGCCGGGCATGCCGACGGCGGTGACCGCTCCGGGGAGCGATCACCGCCGTCGCACAGCACCGGACGCGCGCTCAGTAGGTCGAGTAGCCGGCCACATTGCAGGTGACGGAACCGGAGGCGGAGGTGTAGACCCAGCCGCCCGTGCCGTCGTACGTGGTGACGACCTTCTGGAGATTCGTCACCGGATCCTGCGGAACCGTGCCGACGGCGAACAGCGTCCCGGTGAGCGTCGTCGGGAACGCCGCCGTGCCGGTGGTCACCGCCGCGCGCGCGTACTCGATGGCCAGCGCCGCGCGGATGTTGCCCAATGCCCCCCGGACGGCCGCTTCCCGGGCTTCGGTCTGCATGTCCACGTACTTCGGAATGGCAACCGTGGCCAGGATCCCGAGGATCACGATCACGATGACCAATTCGATGAGCGTGAAGCCCTGACGGTCGATGCGCTTCATTGTACCCCCTCCAACGAGAGCAATTGCTCGATGACCTGAATCAGCTGCACCGGCTGGAACGGCTTCTCCAGGTAGTAATCCGCCCCCACCTCACGGCCTGTCTGCTTGTCACCGGGAGACGATTTGGCGGTGAGAAGAACAATCGGGATATGGCTGTACTTCTTGTCGAACTTCAGGAGACGACAGACCTTGAAGCCGTCGATCTTCGGCAGCATGACATCGAGCAGGATGAGGTCGGGCTCCTCGGTCTTCGCCAGGCGCAGCGCCTCGGCGCCATCGGCGGCCCAGACGGTCGCGTAGCCCTTGTTCTCGAGCATCATGCGCACGATGCGCGCGATGTTCTCCTGGTCGTCGACAACGAGAATTTTCCGGGCCATCTTCACCTTCCCGCGAATGCGCGCGGCCTGCCGCCTGCTCCTGGCGAACTGTCCGGCCCAACTATCGTCCCGCGATCCGTCCGCTTGAGCCGGCATTTCAGTCCAGCAGGGTCGGAGTGATGAAGATCAGCAGCTCGACCTTGCGCTTCTCGGTCCCACTGTGGCGGAAGAGCTGACCCAGCAGCGGGATATCGCCCAGCAAAGGCACTTTGGAATGCGTGGTGAACTCCGATTCCGACAGCAGGCCGGCGATCGCCAGGGTCTGCCCCTCGCGCACGACCACCTGGGTCCGCGCCACCCGCGTCTTGGTGATCGGGCGGTCCTTGAACTCGCCGATGAACTCCACGATGTCGCTGGTGGAGGGGGTGACCTCCATGAGGATCTCGCCGTCGCGCCCGACGTGGGGCGTGACATCCAGCGAGATGCCGACCTCCTGCTGAGTGTAGCCGGTGATCTCGAGCACGCCGGTCTCCTGCTGCCGTTCATAGATCGGCACCGGAATCTGCTGGCCGACCAGCACCTGCGCCTTCCGGCCGTCGGTGGTGGTGATCGTCGGCGTGGCCAAAACGTTCGCGTTGACGTCGTTCTCCAGCGCCTGCACCGCCACGCCAAGCTGGCTGGCATCCATGATGCCGAACACGAAATCGGTGCGCTGCGCCGTTGGGAAGAACTCGCCCGGCAGGAACTGGGGGCCGCCCGTGGCGGTGCCGGTGTTCCCGGTGTCGCCGGTCACGGAGTAGTCGGAGAGAGGCGCCCCGTCGTGGCGGAACGGGAACGTCGTCGGCGCCGCGCCGCCGCGCGCCGAAACGTCGAGATTCCATTTGATGCCGCGGGCCGCGTCGTGCCCGACGGTGGTTTCGACCATGCGCGCCTCGATGCGCACCTGCCGCGGCCGCACGTCGAGGCTGCGGATGACCGCCTCGATGCGGTCGAGCCGATCCGGGATGTCGGTGACCACGAGCTTCGACTTCGGCGTCGCCCCGGCGATGTCGCCGTTGTTGAGGGAGGTCAACGCCTCGACCCGTCCTTTCTCGGACAGGAACGGCGTGAGCGCCTCCTTGACCGCATCGCCCTCGACGTAAGTCAGGCCGAAGACCCGGGTCTCGATCGCCAGCGTGCCGATCGACCACACGCCGTCCCGCAGGCTGTAGCCGTACGGCGTGGTGGCGAGAATCGCGCGCAGAGCCTCCTCGAAGGTGACGTTGCTGAGCGTGGCGGAAACATCGCCCTGCACCTCGGGTCCGATGACGAGGCTGCGCCCCGCCTGCTCCGCCAGGCCCTGCAGGACCGAACGCAGGGGCATGTCATCGAGCGCGAGGCTCAGCGTGGACGGCAGCGCGGCGACCGCGACCGGCGCCGCGGGCGGCGCGGCCGCCATGGCGACCTCCAGACCGTCGGCCGGGTCAGCGACCGGCATCGCCGTCCGCGGCAGGTCGTCCGGCTCCGCGTCGCGGAACGGGCCGGCCATGGCCAGCACCAATTCCGGCGCCGGATCGGCCAGGTGAAGGGTCACCAGTGCGCCCGTTCCGGGTCATGCCCACGGCGTCGCGCGCGGACGACGCCGCGGCGAACGCCATCGTGCACGCCATCGCCATCAGCAGACATAATCTCGTTCTCATTCCATCTCCCTCGTGGCTCCGCGCGTCAGGGCGCGAATGCCGTCCGTTCCCGGCTCAACCGACGCACTTCCCCGGTGCGCACCTGGCGCACGGTCACTCCGCCGGAACCGATTTCCTGCACCAGCCAGTCGCCGATCCGCTCGCCCGGGGCGAGAAACTCCCCGTCGAGCGCGGCCAGCGTCCGGCCCTTCACCGTGACCAGCCCGCAGAAGCGCGGCACCCGCGGCGCGGCAGGCGCCGCAGGCGTGGCGAACGCGGCGGGTCCCTCCTCCACGGAGCGGCCGGTGGAGGCCACGTCGTCGCGCCTCGAGGCGCCGCCGCGGAACGGGTTGGGCCCCCAGGCCATCGTCGTAAGATCCGCCGTCGAGATCAGGGTGCCGGAATCGCCGTCGCCCGGCGCGGCAGGCACGGCCATGGCCGGAGCCGTTGCCGGCGCGCCGACCTCCGCCGCGCGTGCCTGGTCCGCGCTTGCGCTCCGACGCAGCGACGCCGTGCGTGAATCCATCCCCCGCACGACCAGCAGCAGTCCACCCAGCACCAACAGCCAGACCGCCTCACGCCTACGCAGCTTCATCGCGCCTCTTTTCCCCGCCGGCCGGATCCTCGAGGACCCAGGTGCCGAGCGTGAACCGCGCCACGACCCGCTCCGGGCCGCCGCGACCCGCCGGCTCGACCCTCAGGGCGAGCACGGCCAGCGGAATGTCGAGGCCCGACAGCGCCTCCAGATAGCGGCCCAGACCGGCGAAGTCGGCCTCCGCCTCCACGGCCACCGTCAGCACCCGGAAGCGGCACGGTTCCCCCGTCCCCGCGATGACCACGCCGTCGGGCGCCGCCGGCAGGGGCTGCGGACTCGGAGGTCTCGGGCGACATCGCGGTCACGGTGAGCGCACAGTCGCGTCCGAGCGCGGCGAGACGATCGAGCAGGCCGGGAATGGCGGCCTCCGCCGACGCGGCGCCGAAGACGCGCGCGGGGCCGGGCCGCGCCGCGTCCGCCAGCAGCGGCAGGAAGGGGTCAAGTTCGCGCTGCAGCTGCTGCGCCCGTTCCGTCGCGACCGCCGCCTCGCGGGTGAGCCGTGCCGTGGTCCGGACGCGTGGCGCGAGCAACAGCGCGCCGGCCAGGGCCAGCGCCACGGTCCCGCCCGCCAGCAGCAGAAGTTCAACGCGCGTGTTGCGCGACCGCAGGTTCACCATCATCGGTTCGCCACCACCCGTTCTCCGACCCCGGGGCGCAGACCCTGACGGACTCGGCAGCGCAACTGGAAGGAGGCGGTGCCCGGTGCCTCCTCCTCGCTGCGCACGAAGGTCACGTTCTGGAAATACGGTCCGTTCTGGAGCGCGACGATGAGCCGCGACAGGACGGTCTCGAGGCGCTCGCGATCCGTGCGCACCACGCCGCTGAGCGTCAGCATGTCGTGTTCCTGCGGCAGCTCACCGCCGGGCGTGGTCACCGCGGACGCGGCGCCGAGTTCGAGCAACCCGCCGTTCAGGCTGGGCAGGCTCAGTTCGGTGAGCGTCACTTCCGATCCCACGGCCCGGCTGAGCGTCTTGAGGATGCCGTCGGCGCGGACGTTGCCGCGCGCGAAGATCTCGACCAGCTGCCGCTCCGCCCGGCCCGCCTCCGAAACGCGCCAGTCGCGCCGCGCGGCGTCCAGACGCGCCTCCAGTTCCGCCACTCTGGCGCTGTCCGCCGCGGCCCGCGCCCGCAGGCGCATCGCCTGCCCTTCCGTGACCAGACAGGCGAGCGCGAGGACCACGGCGGCGCCGGCCAGAACCCGCCGCACCGGCAGCGTGAACCAGCGGGGCAGACCGAGCGCCCCGGCGCGCGCCGGCAGGACCCGCCCGCGCAGACCGCCCAGCGCGGCGCCGGCCACCACGCACGCCAGCTCGGGCGCGCGCGACCAGCACTCCGCGTCCTCGCCCCCGGCGTCGAAATGCCCCTCCCAGGCGACGCCGCGCACGAAGCGGGTGAGCAGGTTCGTGCCGAGATACGTGTCGAGGTGCGGCACATTCGCCCCCTCGCCGGTCAACGCGATCGTCTCCGGGATCTCCACGAAGTACTGCTCGCGGCAGAAGTCGAGCGAGCGGCTGATCGACGAAGCCAGTCGCTCCAGCACCGGACGCAGGGCGAACTTTAGGCTCTCCATGGGAATCTGCTCGCTGGCCATGCCGAACGGCTCGTCATCCACGACCCAGCCGACGCGCGTCAGCAGTTCGGCGGCCTCCTCCGAGGTCAGCCGCACGCTGCCGCGCCCCTCGACCGGGATTATCGCCAGCGAGGCGGCGAAACCGTCGCGCGCCACCTCCAGTTCGCGCACCATGAGCAGCCGCCCGCGCGCGCAGACCGTCAGCCAGCTGCGCTGCGCACCGACGTGCACGGCCGCCGAGGTAGCGACGGAATCGTCGGTGGAACCGTCGATGAGCAGGCTCTCGAGCGCGAGCGACGGCACGGTCACGCCCCACGGTTCGAGTCCCGCCTCCGCCGCCGCGCGCAACAGCGGCGCGACTCCGTCCAGGGGCGTGGCGACCGCGAGCACCCCATCTTCCGCCGCGTAGGCGCCGACGCCCGGATGCGCGCCGTCAATCCCGCTGACCGCCGGGGCGGGCGCGTCGAGGCAGCCGAGCCACAGGCCGGCCGCGGGAGTCTGGCACCATTTCTCCGCCTCGAAGCCGAGTGCGCCGAGACGATCCCGTTCCGGCAGGTCCGGGGCGGCCCAGAAGCGGGCCGCCGTGCGGGCCGATTCCAGCACGACCACGGCGCGCCGCCCGCGCAGGCCGTGCCGAACGACGAGCTCCGGCAACAGCGCGCGGCAGCAGTCGAGCGGTGAGCCGTGCGAGGCGAGCAGATCGGCGGTCAGGGGGATCAGTTCCAGGCTCTCCAGCCGCGGACGACCGCGGGTCGCCTGGACCGCCGCCACGCCCAGTCGGTCGTGCCCGCAGAGCAGCGCCGTCACGCGGTCGTTGCGACCGCGCAGCACGCGCGGGCCACCCGGTACTGTCCGCTGCCCCTTCATGCCCCTCCCTCTCAACCGCTGAACTGCGCCAACAGGGTCAACCGCCGCTCCGCCTGGCCAGAAACACCCTTGGCGGTGATCCTTTTCTGGCCACTCGCCAGCGGGGTCCCCGCCGCGGAACTGTCGGAAATCGTTACCGTGAACCGCGCCGGACCCACCGACAGCCCCGGCGCCGGCACGCCGCTCCAGGTCGGGACTGTCGTCCAGGCAGCGGGTTGCAAGTTCGAGGCCCGCTTCGGCCGCGTAGAGTGCGCGCGCACGCCTCGATCTGGTTCGCCGCCACGAGCTGGTCGCCCGCCACCTGGGCCGACAGGAGCAGCCCGAGCGACGACAACACGAGCAGCACCATCACGGCCGCCACGACCGAACTCCCCTCGCGCCGCATGTCAGCTCCCCCGCAGGTTGCGCAACATGATCCCCTCGCGCAGCGCCACCTTCTGGCCGCCGCGCAACAACCGCAGGTAGAGGGTCAGGTAGCGGACATCCGTGCTGTCGGGCGCCACCAGAGGCGCCGCCGCGCTGCCGTCGCCCTGCGTGTAGGTCAGCGCGAACGAATCGACGGCGGAGCAAAGAACATAGGACCGTCCGTTGCGCGCGTAGAGCAGCGGCGCCCCCGGCGATCCGGTCCAGCTCAGCCCCACCGTCGAGTCGGCCACGGTGCGCAGCGTCACCAGGCCCGGCCCGGCGGCCAGCAGAGCGCCCCGGTCGCGGATCTGGCGCACCTCCCGTTCGGCGCGCAGCAGCACGGCGCGTCCCTCCTGCAGGGCCGACTTGCGCCCCTGCGCCGCCGCGTACACCGCGAACCCCTCGCGCAGCGTGATCGCCAGCAGGCCGGACACGATCGTCACCAGCACGATGGAGATGACCAGCTCCACGAGGGTGACGCCCGCGCGTCCCGGCCGGCGCGGGCGAGGCGTCATGGCGCCACCTCCGCGAACCAGGTCCGCAGGTCCACCGCGGCCGCGCCCGCGTTGGCCACCGTGACGCGCACGCGGCGGATCGGCGCGCCGCTGATCGTGGTGTCGGGCTCGATCGTCGTCGTGCGCGTGAAGCCGGGAAAACCGGCGATGGCGACATCGACGGGATAGTTGGCCGCGACGATCCAGTCGTAGCCGCGCGCCGGGTCCAGGCGATCGCGCACCAGTTCCTCCATCCGCTCGGCCGCCAGCAGAGCCGGCGCGCGTCTGCAGTTCCGACACCGGCGCCTGACGCGCCGCCTCGCGGAACACGGCGAGGATCGGCACGATCCCGACCCCCACCAGCAGGATCACCATCACCAGTTCGAACATCGAGGCGCCCCGCCGATCGATCCGTCCGCTCACGGCCCCTGCACCCCCCCGGTGAAGGCGTCGACGCTCACCGTGTCGCGCGCGGCGCCGCGGGCCAGGATTGCCCGCCCCTGCGCCAGGAACGGCTGGTCGGAGGCGTCGAGCGGCTGGCCGAGAGCGTCGAAACGCACCTGCGCGCCGCCGCCGAAACTGGCGGCGACCAGATCGACGCCCTGCGCGCCGAGATTCACGCGGTAGTCCTGCCCCGGACGCAGCGGATGCTGCAGCGGCGTGGCGGGCGTGCCGGTGAAGAGCGTGTAGGTGTCGCCGGAGGCGCTGAACACCACACCGCAGACCGTGTGCGTGGTGACGGCCCGGTTCTTGACGAAGTGGATGTCGGCGACGAGACCGCGCGCCGCCGCCGCCAGCCCGAAGTCGCCCAGATCGCGCAGCGTGGGGTAGGAGACGACCGCGAGAATCGCCGAGATCGCGATCACCATGGCCAGCTCGATCAGCGTGAAGCCGCGGCGGTTCATCCCTTGATGGCTCCCATCAGATTCCACATCGGCAGGAACACGGCCAGCGCGACGAAGAGGACGACCGCGCCCAGCACCAGCAGCAGGATCGGCTCGATGGCCACGGTCAGGTTCTTGATCGCGAAGTCGACCTGCCTGTCGTAGTACTCGCTCACGCGCCGCAGCGTCTCGACCAGCCGCCCGCTCTCCTCGCCCACGGCGATCATCTCGCGGCAGACGGGGGGAAACGCGGCCAGCTCGGCCATCGCCGTCGCGATCGATTTGCCCTGCTCCACCCCTTCGCGCAGAGCCACCGCGTCGCGGCGCAGCCAGCTGTTGCCGAGCGTGTCGGCTCCCAGGCGCAGCGCGGCCACGAGCGGGATGCCGGCGGCGACCAGGTTGGCCAGCAGGTGCGAAAAGCGGCTGAGGTGGATCTTCTGGAAGACCGGGCCCAGCAGCGGCAGGCGCAGCTTGAGCCGGTCGGCCGCGAGCGCGAAGCCGGGTCGCCGCCGCGCGAGGCGGTAGCCCGTGAAGGCGGCCACGGCCAGCGGCGGCAGCAGCCAGCCATAGCGATCGAAAGCGTCGCTGAGACGGATCAGCGCCACGGTCGGCGCCGGCAGATCGGCGCTGAAGCCGGCGAAGATCTGGACGAAGCGCGGGAAAACGAACTTGAGGATCACGCCGATGGCCAGTCCCAGTTCGCCCACGACCAGCCCGGGGTAGAAGAGCGCCGACCGGACGTTGCGCTCGATCTCCATCTCCTTCTCGTGCAGATCGCCCATGCGGGCGAGCATCTCCTCCAGCAGACCGCTCTGCTCGGCCGCCCGCACCATCTGCACCTGCAGCGGCGAGAAGAGTCCCGGCTGACGGGCGCACGCCTCGGCCAGGGTCGAGCCCCCCTCCACGTCGGCGCGGACGTCGTTCACCATCACCCGCACGCGCGCGTTCTCGACCTGGGAGCCGAGCGCCGCCAGCGCGCGCACGAGGGGGATGCCGCTGCCGAGCATCGTCTGCAGCTGGCGCAGCAGCAGCAGCTTCTCGCCCGCCGGCGCGCCGCGGCGCAGACGAACCGCCAACCGGCGCCACGGCGGTTCGCGGTAGGGCCGCAGTTCGATCGGACGCAGGCGCATCCGCTCCATCTGCGCCAGCGCGGCGCCGGCATCGGACGCGGCGACGACCCCCCGCACCACGCGGGCGTCGGTCGTCTGGGCACGATAGGCGTAGTTCGTCACGACAGACGCCTCACTTCATCAGACTGTGTCCCAGGGTCTCGACCGCGAGCTGATCCGGCAGCGCGTCGGCTCCGCCATCCGCGTCATCCTCGGACAGTCGGGCCACGCGCACGACCTCCTCGATGGAGGTCACGCCGCGCAGCACCTTGCGCCAGCCGTCCTCGGCGAGATCGGTCATGCCGCCGGCGCGCGCCCGCGCGCGGATCTCCGTGGCCGGCGCGCGCCGGCCGATGGCCTGCTCGATCTCGTCGCTCACCGCCAGCGTCTCGTAGATCGCGGCGCGCCCGCGGTACCCGTTCTGGCTGCAGTGCTGGCAGCCGTGCGGCCGGCAGATGCGCGGCGATTCGCCCTGCGCGCCGCGCCGCAGCTCATCCCAGGCCCTCTGCAGCCGCGGCGAAGTGCGGGCTCGTCTCCGGTTCGGGCAGCGCGGTCCGGCACTGCGGGCAGAGCCGCCGCACCAGCCGCTGACCGATGACCCCCAGCAGCGAGGAGGCCAGCAGCAGCGGATCGACTCTCCATGTCGATCAGCCGCGCCACGGCGCCCACGGCATCGTTCGTGTGCAGGGTGGACATGACGAGGTGCCCGGTCATGGCGCTGCGGATGGCGATCTCGGCCGACTCGCGGTCGCGGATCTCGCCGACCAGGATCACGTCCGGATCCTGGCGCATGAGCGAGCGCAGGCCGGAGGCGAAGGTGAAGCCGATGTCCTCGTTCACCTGCGACTGCCGCACCAGCGGCAGCAGGTACTCCACCGGGATCCTCGAGGGTGGCGATGTTGACCTCGGGGTTCGCGATCGCGCTGAGAATGGAGTACAGCGTGGTGGTCTTGCCGCTGCCGGTGGGGCCGGTGACCAGCAGGATGCCGTTCGGCTTGCGGATGGCCTGCCGCAGCCAGAGATACTCCCGCGGCGCCATGCCGATCTCGTCGAGCGGGATCAGGCCGCCCTTCTTGTCGAGCAGCCGCAGCACGGCCGATTCGCCGTGGATCGTGGGGAAGGTGGAAACGCGCACGTCGAACGGGACGGCCCTGCAGTTCGGTCTGGAACCGGCCGTCCTGCGGCAGGCGCTTCTCGGCGATGTCCAGGTCGGAGAGGATCTTCACGCGCGAGACGGCGGGGCCGTGCATGGTCACCGGCTTGCGCGCCAGTTCGCGCAGGATGCCGTCGACCCGCACGCGCACGCGCAGCGTCGTCTCGTCGGCCTCGAAGTGGATGTCGCTGGCGCCGCGCGCGCAGGCCGGCCTCGAGCACCTCCTGCACGAAGGCGGTGATGTCCTGCTCGCGACCGAGCGTTTCCGCCGCCTCCGCCTGCGCCTCCGCGGCGGCGCCGCCGTGGGCGGAGGCGAGCGCGCCGTCGAGATCGCGCCGGCGGCAGGCGCACGTTTCGATGTCGCAGCCGGTCAGCGAACGCAGCTCATCGAGGGCGAGCATGTCGAAAGGATCCTCGACCGCCACCGTGAGGGTCTGGCCGACCCGGAACAGCGGCAGCGCGCGGCAGCGGCGGGACACCTCGGCCGGCACCAGGGCAAGAATTTCCCGGTCGATGGCATAGTCGGCCAGATCCACCACCGGGATGGCGAGGTCCTCCTCGTAGAACTTGAGGAAGGCGTCCTCGTCCACGAGTCGCTCGTCGAGCAGCACCTGGCGGAGGTACTTCCCGGTGCGTCTCTGGTGCGCAAGGGCCTGCTGCAGCTGGGTTTCCGTGATCAGGCCGCGCTCGAGCAATCGCTGCCCGAGGGGCTTCGAGCCACCGATCGGCATGCGATTCCCCCCTGGGAGGCGCGCCGGGCGTTCGCCCGGGTCCGTCACGGACCGGGCGGCGCAGCGCTTCTCCCGGGGCGGCAGGTCTGCAGGGGGCATGCCCGGGCGGCAGGAAAAGCTCGGGGTCACCCCCGCCGGCAACCCCGAGCCCCGACTCCGAAACCGAAGCGCAGTCCGATTCCGGATACTTGTGGTGTCCGAGCGCGGCGTCCGCCGTGGGCGTCCGCCGACCACGCGTTCCCTGGCCGGGGGCCCGGACCGGAGTTGATTAGACGCCTCGAAACGTCACGAATTCATCACGGCGAATTGGCTTTTCTGTTCGTGACGCGCGGCGCGGCGCGGCGGCCCGCGGCGCGGTTTGCGGTTTCGACAGCGGCGCGCGGATGATATAATCAGAGGGTCTGAAGCCACGGCGCCGCGCGACGCCATCCCGACGCCGCGCGCGCACGACCGCGAAGGGGACGCCACGTGAACGGGCCGCTGCGCAGGATCCTGATCATCGAGGACAACCGCGATCTCGTGGACCTGGTGCGGCTGCACCTCGAGAGCGAGGGCTACACGGTGACCGCGGCGACCGACGGACCGGCCGCGCTGGCGGCGTTCGCGGACGGTCCCTGGGCGCTGGTCATCCTGGACTGGATGCTGCCGGGCCTGTCGGGGCTCGACGTGCTGCGGCACATCCGCGAGCGCGACGGCCAGACACCGGTCCTCATGCTGACGGCGCGCGGCGAGGAGGCCGACAAGGTGCTCGGCCTCGAGCTCGGCTGCGACGACTACATGACCAAGCCGTTCAGCGTGCGCGAACTGACCGCGCGCATCAAGGTGCTGCGGCGGCGCATCGAGCGCGCGGCGCAGCTGGCCGGCGGCGGCGGCCAGGAGCAGCTGCTCGAACTGGGCCCCCTGCGCATCGACCACGGCATGCGCAAGGTCACGGTGAAGGGCCAGCCGGTGCAGCTGACGGTCAAGGAGTACGACCTGCTCCACACGCTGGCCGCGCGTCCCGGCCGCACCTTCTCGCGGCGCCAGCTGCTCGATCTGGTCTGGCACCAGGACTCCGACGTCTACGAGCACACGGTCAACTCCCACATCAACCGGCTGCGGGGCAAGATCGAGGCGGACCCCAACCGGCCGGAGCTGATCCTGACGGTCTGGGGCATCGGCTATCGCTTCAGCGAGGAATTCTGACCGGAGCGCCATGGCCCTGCCCCGCTTCACGCGTTCGCTGCACTTCCGCATCTCGGCCCTGTTCCTGGGGCTGATGGCGCTGTTCGCCGTCGGCTACTACTTCTGGATCGACAACACCGTCTTCAAGGCCGACTCGGTGCCGGGCGAGGACGCGTGGTACGACAAGATCGCCAGGACCGAGATCGACAGCCTGGCGCGTCTGCTGCCGGTCCACCTGCCGGTCCCCGCCGACCTCGACAGCATCCTCGTGGACTACGGCGACCGGGTGCGGCACTACCGGGCGGAGCTCTCGCTGCTGGATGCCGACGGCGCCGTCATCGCCTCGTCGCGCCCCGACAGTCTCTCGCGCGTGCTCGTGCGCGTCAGCCCGGCGCTCCTCGATTCGATGTGCCTGAAGAAGTGGGACTTCGAGTCCTTTCCCAACCCGTACGACGTCGACGCCTTCGAGAACCGGATCTTCGCCGTGGCGAAAGTGCGCGCCGCCGGCGACGCGGACGACGGCCCGGCCCGCCGGCCTACCTGGTGGGCAGCTTCCGCCCGGTGAGCATCCAGGAGGGGGAGATCGAGCGCACGACACGCCATCTCGCGCTGCAGGCGGCGGTGGTGATCCTGCTGTTCGCCGCCATCAGCGGCGTGATCCTGATGGCCTGGGTCAGCCGGCGCATCCGCGGCCCTGTCCGTGGGGCTGGCGGCCTTCCGCGAGGGGGACTTCACGCGTCGCGTGCCGGACCGCTCCGCGGACGAACTGGGGCGGCTGAGCCGCGATTTCAACGCCATGGCCGACCATCTCGCCGCGCTGATCGGACAACTGCGCAGGTCGGAGGAGTTCCAGCGCCAGCTCCTGGGCAACCTCTCGCACGACCTGCGCACGCCGCTGGCCAGCCTGCGCGGTTATGCGGAGACGCTCGAACTGCGCGGCGACACCCTGCCGGCCGCGCAGCGCAACCGCTGTCTGGCGGTGCTCCGGTCGAACGTCGACATCCTCGAACGACTGGTCGGACGGATGCTGGAGCTGTCGCGCCTCGACGCCGGACAGGCGGAGTTCCGCCCCGAGGACTTCTCGCTGCCGGAACTGTGCCACGAGGTGATCGCACGCAGCGAGACCATCGCCGCCGAGCGGCACGTCACGCTGCGCTGCGACCTGCCCGCGGAACTGGCGCCGGTGCGCGCCGACCCGCTGCGCATCGGCCAGGTGCTGCAGAACCTGATCGAGAACGGGATCAAGTTCAATCGCGCGGGCGGCTCCGTCACGGTGACGCTGCGCGCCACCGCGGACGGCGTGCTCACCGAGGTGCGCGACACGGGCCGCGGCATCGCCGCCGAGCACCTGCCGCACATCTTCGACCGCTTCTACACCGCCGACCCCAGCCGGGGCGGCCCGACCCACGGCTCGGGCCTCGGCCTGGCCATCGTCTCGCGCATCCTCGAGGGGCACGGCAGCCGGCTGGAAGTGGAGAGTCGTCCCGGCGAGGGAGCCTGTTTCCGCTTCAGCCTGCCGCTGGCGCCCGGCCCTGGCCCCGCGGCCGACTGACGCCCGACCGCCACGCCCGACGCCGGCGATCGCCGGCCCACCTGCTGCTTTCCATTGTCCCGGCGATCGGTTAATGTCCCGCTCGCACCGGCGGCCGCCGCCGCCGGCTCCCGCCATCAGCAAGGAGACGGTCCATGGCGTTCGACAAGATCGTGGTGCCCGCGGGCGAGAAGATCACCTGCCGGGACGGAATCCTGACCGTGCCCGACCGGCCGATCGTCGGCGTGATCGAGGGCGACGGCATCGGCCCCGACATCACGCGCGCCTGCCTGCGCATCTGGGACGCGGCGGTGGAGAAGGCGTATCGCGGCCGGCGCCGCATCGCCTGGATGAATCTCTACGCCGGCGAGGCGGCGATGGCGAAGTACGCCGGCAACCCGCTGCCGGACGAAACGGTCGAGGCGATCCGCGAGTACGTCGTCGCCATCAAGGGCCCGCTCACGACGCCGGTCGGCGGCGGCTTCCGCAGCCTGAACGTCTCCCTGCGCATCCTGCTCGACCTCTACGCCTGCATCCGGCCGGTCCGCCACTACGCCGGCGTGCCGAGCCCGATGCTCGACCCCACCCAGGTGGACATCTGCATCTTCCGCGAGAACACCGAGGACGTGTACGCCGGCATCGAGTTCGCCTGGGACAGCGCGCAGGCCGCGAAGATCCGCGCCTTCTTCAAGCAGGAGTTCAACGTCACGATCCGCGACGACGCCGGCATCGGCATCAAGCCGATCAGCGAGTTCGGCACGAAGCGACTGGTGCGCAAGGCGATCCGCTACGCCGTCGAGCGCGGCCTGCCGAGCGTGACGCTGGTCCACAAGGGCAACATCCAGAAGTACACCGAGGGGGCGTTCCGCGCCTGGGGCTACGAGCTGGCGAAGCAGGAGTTCGGCGACGTGACGATCACCGAGGACGAACTGTACGCCGTGCACGGCGGGAAGCAGCCGGCGGGCAAGATCGTCATCAAGGACCGCATCGCCGACATCGCCTTCCAGCTGATGCTGCTGCGGCCGGCGGAGTTCTCCGTGCTCGCGATGCCCAATCTCAACGGCGACTACATGAGCGACGCGACGGCGGCCCAGGTGGGCGGCATCGGCATCGCGCCGGGCGCCAATATCGGCGACGGCACCGCGCTGTTCGAGGCCACGCACGGCACCGCCCCCAAGTACGCGGACCAGGACAAGGTCAACCCCGGCAGCCTGCTGTTCTCCGGCGTGATGATGCTCGAGTACATGGGCTGGAACGAGGCCGCGCAAGCTGATCATCGACGCCTTCGAGCGGACGGTCAGGGACAAGGTCGTCACCTACGACTTCGCGCGGCTGATGCAGGGGGCCCGCGAAGTGAAGACGAGCGAGTTCGCCACCGCGCTGATCGCGAACATGGGCCGCGGCTTCGACCGGGGATAGGGTGGACGGATGACCGGCGGTTTCGACGCACCCACCCTGGCGCTGGGCGCGCTGATCTTCATGGCGCGCGTGGGCGACGTGTCGCTGGGCACGCTGCGCACGCTGGCCATCGTGCAGGGGCGCACGTGGGTGTCGTTCTTCCTCGGCCTTCGTCGAAGTGTCGATGTGGCTGGTCGTGATCGCGGCCGTCCTCGACAAGATCGCGGCGCGGCCGATCCTGGGGCTCTTCTACGCCTTCGGCTTCGCCACCGGCAACATCGCCGGCATCATGCTCGAGCGGAAAATCGCCTTCGGCGATGTCGCGCTGCGCGTGATCTGCCCCGAGTGCGCCGACGCCCTGCCGGCGCTCGTCCGCGCCGAGGGATTCGGCGTGACGGTGTTCCCCGGCCAGGGGCTGCACGGGCCGGTCACGATGATCTACATCGTCTGCCGCCGGCGGGACCTCGCGCGAATCCTGCGGATCGTCGAGCGGACCGCGCCCGACGCCTTCTACACGACCGAAATGCTGGGCGGCGTCCTCAAGCTGAACCGCCCCGTGGCGTCGGCCGCCGGCGGCTGGCGCGCGGTGCTCAAGCGGAAGTAGGCGGTTCGGAACGATCGTTGCTACCATCTGCCTCCCGCCCACGGCGCCGGTCCGCGGTCGCGGGGCGGATGGAGGCGGCGATGGGCAAGAAGAAGCACAGGCAGGACAAGGCGAAGAAGGCGGGCCGGAAGGCCGGCGCAGGTGCGGCTGCCGGGGATGCGAAGCGCCTGTCGCTCTGCAAGTGGCGACGAGGACGCTTTCGCCGACGCAACCGTCATGGCGGAGGCGGTGCTCGGCGCCACCCACGTCTGCCGCAAGTGCGGCCGCGCCGCCAACCACCCCCACCTGCTCTGCAAGCCGCTGCCGCTCGCCTGATCCCGCCGTCACAACGACCGGCATCTACTGCCGCCGGGTCTGCCCGGCGCGCACGCCGGGCTCTTGAGGAATCGTGTGCAGCCGGCTGCGGGTCTTCGACCTGCCGCTCGCCCCGCACGGCACGCCGTTTCGCCGCGCGGTCCGCAGCAGCGGCAGGCGGTCGGCCAGCGATCCGCCGAGCAGGCGGGCCACGCCGGCCGCATCGAGTTCCGGCAGGTGGGCGCGCAAAACCGCCATGGCGGCGCTGAGCGCGTCGAAGGCGGCCACGGCGCCGGCCGCCGCCGCCGCGGGACCGACCGGATCGCCAAGAACTACCGCCACCTGGGCGTGGACGCGATAGGCGACGTAGGCGTCGTCGCCCGGCGCGAAGAACAGCGCATTGCCGGGCCAGAGGGTCATGAACGCCGTGCCGGTGCCGCCGTGCGACAGCATGATGCGACGCGCCCGTTCCCGTTCGTCCGGGGAGGCGGTACGCTGGGCGCGCCCCAGGCCGGCGGCGACGATCCCCATCGTCGCCACCAGCGCCGCCAGGATCTGCGGCCGGTTGCGAAGGCGAGCGCATGGCTCAGATCCCAGATCCGGTGCGAGAGCAGCCAGGCGCCGGTGAGATAGAGCACCAGCAGCGACACCACCGGCCGCGGCAGCACGGACGGGCGTTCTGAGGCGGCGGCACGCCGCGCCGCCGGTCGCACGCTTGTCACTCCCCATCGGGTCGTCTACCATCGATCCGGGGGGCGACTGTGACAACGGGCCGCGACAAGCGTTCTGAATCACGACAGGCGTCGGGGCGCGTCGGCGGCGACGGCGAGCCCGACGACCGCTCGCTCGTCGTCGCCTTCCAGCGCGATCCGGACGGCGAGGCAGGGCGGCGGGCCGTGTCGCTGCTGCTCGACCGCTACCGGCGACGGGTGCTGGTCTGGTGCTGGCAGGTGGTGCGCAACCGGGAGACGGCGCTCGACCTGGCGCAGGAGGTGCTGGTCAGCGCCTACCGCAATCTGTGCGGGTACGAGGAGCAGGATCACTTCGACTCCTGGCTGTTCGCCATCGCCCGCAACCGCTGCCTGAGCGAGCTGCGCCGCCGGCAGGTGCCGGTGGCGGAGGCGGCCGTGCTTGAGCTCGTGGCCGACCCCGGCCCCGGGCCCGACGTGCGGTTCGAGCGCGAACTGGAGGCGCAGGAGCTGCAGCGTCTGGTGCGCGAGACGCTCACGCCGCTGGAGCAGGAGGCGCTGCGGCTGCGCTGCTACGAGGGGTTGCCGGTCGAGACGATCACCCGGCGGCTCGAGCTGCGCGAGGCGTCGGGCGCCCGCGCGGTCCTGCAGCGCGCGCGCCGCAAGCTGCGGGCCGCCCTGGCCGGCGCGCCGGCGCCGGAGGACGGGGAAGGAGACTCGTCGTGACGGATCGCTGTTTCACGCCGGAGGAGTTCGGGCCGCTGCTGGCCCTCCCCGCCAACGACCCGCGCCGCGCCCACCTCGACGCCTGTCCCGCCTGTCGCGCCCTGGCGCACGCCTGGCGCGAGTTCCAGGCGCCGCCCCCGGAGGCGCTGCCGGACGGGCTCGACGAGGCCGACGCGCAGCTGGCGGCGCGGCTGCAGGACGCGCTCGGGCTGCCGCCCCCGCTGTGCGGCGTGCCGGGCGGCGGCGGCCGCCGCGCGCCGGCGCGGCCCGGCGCGCGGCGCGCGCTGCTGGCCGCGGCGGCCGCGCTGGCCGCCTGCGCTGTGCTGTTCGTGGCCCGCGACCTGTCGGTCCTGCGCGGGCCGCGCCTGCCGGACCGCCCCGGCGTGGAGCGGGGCGGCGCGGACAACGTGGGCGACCCGCGCGTCCTGCCGCAGAACGACGGCTGGCGGTTGACATGGCGGCGTCCGCCCGGCACCGACGCGGCGGTAGTGGTCCTGTTCGACGCGCGCTTGCGGGAGCTGACCCGCCGCGCCGCAGGCGCCGACAGCTCGCTGGCGATCGGCGGCGACAACACGGCCCGGGAGGCGGTCTGGGCCCAGGTACTGTTCCTGGCCGAGGGGGACACCGTGGCCCACAGCCCGATCGTCGGCCCGCAATGACCGGCCGGCCGCGAGCCCCGCTTTCGGCCTTGTCCTGTCTCGCTTTCCTCCTGACGAATTCGCTCGCGGCCGCCGCGGCCGCTCCGCCCCGCTCTGCCCTGCTCGACAGCCTCGCCGCCTGGCACCGCACGAGCGACGTCGCCCGCGTCGACAGCCTCGGCGCGCTCGGCATCGCGGGGGCCCGCGCCGCCGGCGACACGCCGCTGCTGCGCGCCGTGCTGCTGGCGCGCGGCCGCACGCGGGCCGCGTTCGGGCTGGCGCGGCTGGCGGAGCCGGACCTGCGCGAGGCGCTGGCGCTGGCGACCGCCGCGCGTGACACGACCGGCCGCCTGGAGACGCTGCGCTGGCTGAGCGTGTCGGTCGGCGCGCAGGGGCGCGGGACCGAGGCGCACGCCCTCTACCGCGAACTGGCGCGGCTGGCGGTGGCCGCCGGCGATTCGACGCAGCTCGGCTGGGCGTGGGTCGGCTTCGCGTTCGACCATTACCAGGCCGGGCGCGCCGACTCGGCCGTCGCGCTGTATGGCGCGTCGGCCGGCGTGCTGGAACGGGCCGGCGTGCCACGCGGCGCGCTCTGGGCCTGGAGCGGGCAGGGGCTGGCGCTGCGGCAGGCGGGGCGCTACGAGGAGGCGGCGGCCGCCTTCCGGCGCGCGCTCGCCGCGGCGCGCACCTCAGGCGACGCCCGCAACGAGGCCACGGCGCTCAACCAGCTCGCCCGCCTCGAGCTGCAGTTCGGCGATCCGGGCCGCGCCGTCGCGATGCTCCGGGAGGCGGCGACGATCCACTACCGCTCGCACGATCACCGGGAGTCGCTGCTCGCCGCGATCGACATCGCCGCGGCGCAGCTGCTCCAGCTGCGGCTGGACGCCGCCGCCGCGGGGCTCGACTCGGCACTGACCGCCTGCCGCGCGCTCGGGCTGCGCGACCTCGAAATCCTCGCCGTCTGCCAGCTGGCCGATGTCCGCCTGGCGCAGGAGCGACCGGCGGCCGCCGCCGCGCTCTGCCGGCGGCAGCTGGCGCCGTCGGAGCTGCCGTCGTCCATGGCGGCCGTGGAGCTGCGGCACCCGGACGCGAGTTGAAAGGCGTGCATTACGCGCTGGAATTCTTGATTCCGCAAAACAAAGAAGTGCAGGTGACGCCAAGAATCCAATCAACGTCAAAGGCAGGCATACGTCGTCGTAATTGGCGGTGGTGATACCGGGTTGGATCTGTGGTAGGCAAACGTAAATTGTCACGGCGCCGCTTCGGTGACGCAAATTGAAGTAATGCCACGCGCACCCGATCAAGAAAACAGGCCACTAACTTGGCCAAACTGGCCGATGAAGTTGCGCACGTCCAGTTCGCACGATGAAGGCTGCGTGCGTGATTGGGCGATTACGACCAAAGAGTTTGTCGGTGAGAAGGGCGTACTTAAGTCAATCAAAGCAGCGCGAGTCGAATTCAAAGAAGGCAAAATGGTTGATGTCGCGGGCAGCGATTTTGATCTCAAAGCAGACTTCGTTTTCCTCGCGATGGGCTTTACGAATCCGTTGGCACAGGTGTTGGACGCCTTCGGCGTAGAGAAAGATGCTCGCGGCAATGCGAAAGCCAGCACCGACGGCGTAGGTTGCTATCAAACCAATGTGAAGAAAGTGTTCGCGGCGGGTGATATGCGACGCGGTCAATCGTTGGTGGTATGGGCGATCCGCGAAGGTCGTCAAGCAGCGCGCGCGGTGGATGAATTCCTGATGGGCAGAAGTTACTCTGCTCCGATAAGAAAGAGACAATCATGAACTTCAAAGTAAAAAATGACACCTTCCTGCGCGCCTTGTTGCGTCAACCGACTGAATACACCCCTGTTTGGATGATGCGTCAAGCCGGTCGTTACTTGCCGGAGTATTGCGCCACTCGTAAACGTGCCGGTAGCTTTCTTGCATCTGTGCAAAAGTCCCGATATGGCGACGGAAGTAACGTTGCAACCGCTGGATCGTTTTCCGTTGGATGCCGCTATTTTGTTTTCCGATATTCTCACTGTGCCCGATGCAATGGGCTTGGGGCTGTACTTTGCCGAAGGCGAAGGCCCGAAGTTTGAACGCCCTTTGCGTGACGAAGCCGCTATCAAGGCGCTGCGCGTTCCCGACATCGGCAAAGATTTGAAGTATGTGACCGATGCAGTGTCGCAAATTCGTAAAGCGCTTAGATGGTCGCGTACCGTTGATCGGTTTCTCTGGCAGCCCGTGGACGCTTGTCCTGCTACATGGTTGAAGGCGGCGGCAGCGACGATTACGCCAAAGTAAAAACCTTGATGTACAAAGAGCCCAAGTTGATGCACCACATTCTTGGAAGTGACCGCGCAGTCGGTGATCGCTTACCTGAACGCGCAAATTGAAGCGGGCGCGCAAGCGGTGATGATTTTCGATTCTTGGGGCGGCGCATTGTCGCACGGTGCGTACCACGAATTTTCACTCCCTTACATGCAGCGCATCGTCGAGGGTCTGATCAAAGAAAAAGACGGCGTGCGCATTCCTTCCATTGTCTTCACCAAAGGCGGCGGTTTGTGGATCGAGAGCATTGCCGACATCGGTTGCGATGCGGTCGGCTTGGATTGGACGATGGACATTGGCGTGGCGCGTCAAAAAGTGGGCGACAAAGTGGCGCTGCAAGGCAACATCGACCCGACGGTCCTGTTTGCGACGCCGGAAGTGATCCGCAATGAAGTGGAAAAAGTGCTTACCAGCTACGGTTACGGCAGCGGCCATGTGTTTAATTTGGGTCATGGCATTTCGCAATTTACCAATCCCGACAACGCAGCCGCGTTGGTGCAAGCCGTGCATGAATTAAGTAAAAAATATCATTAAAACTGCTTGACATACGGTGCTGGTTATACACACGGCATCGAATTTAACAAAGGCCACGAGCACTAATCTCTGTGGCCTTTGTTGTTATTATGTAACCACTTGATTTTTATAGTGATAAAATTTATGCGCTGTTAAAATTGAGCGACGAAAAAAACTGTATATACCATCAGTAGTTAGCCTATTGTTGAGTAGTTATTCACATAGTTATCCACAGGATTTGTGGATAAGAAAAATCTTCATATTCATCAAGATGGTTGCGAAATTCATAGAAATTACCGGAGAGAATTCAATAACATGCCAACAATATTTATCCATGAAATTTTCGCTTGTCAATACGTTGAAAGCAAAAAACATCCAATAAGTTCTGAATATTGTTAATGGAGAGACTGACGGGAAAGCCGTCTTTGTCTTCATGTTGAGATTGCCCGGAAATATATTTAACGATTTGGAAAAGCACATGCACTCGATTGACCCTTTGGAAAAAGATATCGCCAGTGCGCGCCACCACTTACTGGTCGGACTGACCGGTGGCATTGGCAGCGGTAAAAGTACCGTTGCGGCAATGTTTGAAAAGTTAGGTGCGCGCGTCATAGATACTGATGAAATTTCAAAACAACTTACCCGAGCCCAAGGGGAGGCGATTCCAGCGCTCAGAAAAGTGTTTGCGGCAATAACTATATTGATGAGACAGGCGCACTGGATCGTCATAAAATGCGCTCGCTGGTATTCGGGAATGCAGTAAAAAAGGCGCCTAGAAGCATTATTGCATCCCCTTATTCTAGAAAAAAAACCAAACAAGCAGCATTCGCTCCAAGCCAAGCGCCCTATACGTTGGTGGCGGTTCCCCTATTATTTGAAGTAGCCAACTATCGCGACTGGCTGGATCGCGTCTCTTTGGTAGTTGACTGTTCGGAAGAACTTCAGATTACCCGCACCATGCAACGCAGCGGACTTGAAAGAGTCAGCGTAATCGAAATTATGGCACAGCAAATGCCGCGCGCGCAGCGCCGCGCGCTAGCGGAAGATAATTGAAAATTTATTGATTTAAAAGAACTTTTTGAAATTATTATACGCAGCGTTTCAC
>CAVYVY010000008.1:0-40371 GCA_963772145.1 uncultured bacterium | reverse complement strand
CACGATGTACACCTGCGTGCCCGCGATCGGCTTGCCGATGGGGATGGACGCGAGGTCGGTCGGCAGTTCGCGGGGCAGGCGGTGGCAGCACGTGAAGGTCGTGTTCTCTGTCGGGCCGTAGCCGTTGATGATCTGCACGCCCGGCAACAGGTGCAGCGCCTTGCGCACGTGGGGCACCGACAGCGTCTCGCCGCCGATCAGGAGCTCTTTCAGGCCGCCGAGCGCCTCGGGCTTCACCGTCACGATGGTGTTGAACAGGGTCGAGGTCAGCCAGGCCGTCGTCACGCCGCCGTCCCGGATGCAGGTCATCAGCTCTGCCGGGATCCGGCAGGCTGCCGCCCGGGTAGAGGACGCAGGTGCCGCCGTGCAGCAGCGGCCCCCAATGCTCGAAGGTCGCGGCGTCGAACGACAGCGACGCCAGCTGCAGGAAGCGCCGGTCCGCGCCGAAGCGGGCGTATTCCTGGTCGAACACCAGCCGCACGATGGCCCGGTGCGGCACGGCCACGCCCTTGGGGCTGCCCGTGGTGCCTGAGGTGAACAGGATGTAGGCCAGGTCCTCGGGGCCGGTCCCGTCGGGCGCGGCGTTGTCGTGATGCGGCTGCGACGAGTCCCGGGTGGCGAGCAGGTCTTTGGTGATCATGACCAGCAGCCCTGACGACGCCGGTAGGCGCCGGCCAGTTCGCGCGTGGTCAGGACGGCGAACGGCGAGCACTCCTGCAGCAGCAGGGCCACACGCGGGGCCGGGTACGCGGTGTCGATGGGCACGTAGGCGCCGCCCGCCTTCGCGGTGCCGAGGAAGGCGACGATGGCCTCGAGGCTGCGGTCGGCGAAGACCGCGACGCGGTCTCCCCGCACGAGGCCCGCGCGGCGAAGGATGCCGGCCAGGTGGTCCGCGCGCTCGTCCAGCTCACCGTAGGTCAGCGTCGCGGCGCCGAGGACCAGGGCCGGGCTGAGCGGGCTCCGGCGGGCGACTTCGGCGAAGATCCCGTGGACAGTCCGGTTCCGGGCAATCGAACCTGGGCGTGTCGTCGCGCGCCTCCGGCTTCATGGTCATCGATCCCGGGTACCGACACCTTATGGTACATGATCGGCACGTACCACCGGAAATTGACCCTGGAGTCGGTATTCAACCCGATAAGGCGCCGATCCGCTACCTCTTACGTGATTTGTCCGGTGTCTTCGTGGTCCACCGCTTCGTGCCGCTGAAACTCCGGGCGGTCGCGTGCGTCTCACAGTTCCGGTTGCCCTGATCGCCGATTTTCCGGCGCCACCGAGTCCCGCCCAGGAGGCCTCCGTGCTCAGCATTCGTGAACTGACCAAGGTCTATCCCGGTCCGGTCGCCGCGCTCCAGGGCGTCGACCTCGAGGTGCCGCCGGGCATGTTCGGCCTGCTCGGGCCCAACGGGGCGGGCAAGTCCACGCTCATGCGGATCCTCGCCGGGCTGCTCGAGCCGACCTCCGGCCGCGTGACGCTCGACGGTGAGGACGTCCTCGCCCGCCCCGAGCGCCTGCGGGCGCGGCTCGGCTACCTGCCGCAGGACTTCGGCTTCTATCCCCACCTGACGGGCGAGCAGATGCTGGTCCACCTGCTCCGGCTCAAGGGCGTCTCCGCGCCCGTGGGGCAGCAGAAGCTCGCCGGGGAGCTGCTGGAGCGCGTGAACCTCTCGTTCGCGGCCCGCCGCAAGGTGAAGACCTACTCGGGCGGCATGCGGCAGCGCCTGGGCATCGCGCAGGCGATCGCCGGCGACCCGCGGCTGCTGATCGTGGACGAGCCCACCGCCGGGCTCGACCCGGAGGAGCGCCTGCGCTTCTACCACCTGCTCGCCGAGCTGGCCGAGGGACCGCACCGTCATCCTCTCGACCCACATCGTCGAGGACGTGGCCGTGCTCTGCCCGCGCTTCGCCGTGATCCGCGACGGGCGCCTGATCGCGCAGACCACGCCGAGCGAGGCCCGCGCCGCGCTGGACGGCACGATCTTCGAGGGCACGGTGACGCCCGCCGAGCTGCCGGCCCTGCGCCGCGGAGCGCGCCGTGACGCAGGCGATCCTGGTCGAGGGCCGCCACCGCGTGCGCGTGTACGATGCCGTCGGGCGCGCCGCCGCCGGGCTTCGAGCCGGCGACGCCGACGCTCGAGGACGCCTACCTCGTGCTGATGCGGGCCTCCGGCGGCGCGAACGGTGACCCGACGGCCGCGCCGCTCGCCGGGAGCCGCGCCGCGCGGGGCGGGCGTCGATGAGCGCGCGGCGTCTCTTCGAGGTCTTCCGCCAGGAGTTCCTCCACAGCCTGCGCCGGCCGCTGTTCTGGGTCCTGCTCGCTGATCCTCGGCTCTCCTCGCCTACGGGATCTCCACGGGCAATGCCACGATCGGCTCGGGGAACAGCGCGGTGGGCGGCACCAAGGCGTGGATCACCTCGGAGTTCGCGATCGTCGCAGCTCGTCGCGATGCTGGTGGGCATCATCTACGCCTTCTTCGTCGCCGTGGCCGCCGGGATGACCGTGATCCGCGACGACGAGCTGAAGGTCGGCGAGCTGCTCCACGCCACGCCGCTCACGCCGGCCGAGTACGTGTGGGGCAAGTACGCCGCCACGCTGGCCAGCTTCCTGCGTCGTGCTCGCGGTGAACGTGGCGCTCATGGTGCTGTTCAACCACGGTCTGCCCCACGGCGAGAACGCCGAGATCATCGGCCCGTTCGCGCTGGTCGAACTACCTGCGTGCCCGTGCTGCTGTTCGCGCTGCCTCGCTCGCTGCTGCGCTGGCGCGGCACCAGCTTCGCGCTGGGCACGCTGCACGCGCATGCCGATCCTGGTGTTCGTGTTCCCGGTGGCGACCATGCTGCTGTGCGGCGTTCTTCCTGTGTGGAACTGGTCGCCGTCGTGGCTCGACCCCGCCGTCAACCGCCTGCTCATGGTGCTGGACCCGTCGGGCTATCCGCTGGCTCAACGAGACCTGGCTCAACGTGGATCGCGGCGTGGACTTCTACAACAGCGCCGGCGTCCGCACGACGGCCTGTTCTGGGCGAACCGCGCGATGGCTCGTGTTCGCTGGGCCTGGGCGCCGTGGTCCTGCACGCAGTGGCGGTTCGCCGCCACGCTGCGCGGTCGCGCGAGCGGTGCGCCGCGGCCGCGGCGCCGCCGCCGCGGCCGGTCGCGCGCGGCGCCGGCGCCCGGGCCGAGGCGGCCCCGCTCGCGTCGCTCGGGATGCGCTCGAGCGGCGTCCCGGCTTCCTCGCCGGCGCGTGGGAGGTCGCGCGCGTGGAGCTGCGCGAGCTGCGCACGCACCCCGGCCTCTACCTGTTCGTGCCCACTGATCCTGGTCCAGACGCCTGGGCAGCATCGTCAGCGTCGGCGCCTTCGACACGGCGATGCTGCTGACGCCGGGCCGGCTCGCCGCCGGAAGCGATCAACACGCTCACGCTGCTGGTCTGCCTGCTGCTGCTCTTCTACACGGTCGAGTCGCTGCAGCGCGAGCGCGGCACCGGCTTCGGCGCCGATCCTCTACGCCACCCCGCTGCGCACCGGCTCGCTGCTGCTGGGCAAGGCGCTGGCCAACACCGTGGTGGCGCTGGCCTGATCCTGGCGCGTCCCTCGCGGGCCTGCGTCATCGTCCTCGCGGTGCAGGGGCAGGTGCCGTTCCGCTCGAGCCGTTCCTGCTGTGCTGGGGCCTGCTGCTCATGCCCACGTTCCTGGTCTGGACCGCGTTCGTGACCGCGGCGTTCGCGCTCACCGGCAGCCGCTACGCCACCTACGCGCCTCGCTGGGGATCCTGATCCTGACCGGCTTCTAGGCGCTGACCGGCAAGATGAACTGGGCGTTCAACTGGGACCTGTGGGGCGCGACGCGCTGGAGCGACATGAGCGTGCTTCGAGATGGACCGGCTGGCGCTGGTCCTCAACCGGGTGATGGTGCTCGGACTGGCGGTCTTCTTCGCCGCCCTGGCGGTGCGGATCTTCGCGCGGCGCGAGCCCGACGCGATGCGCACGCTGCACGGCCTGTCGCCGCGGCGGTTGACCGTGTCGTGCGTCCGGATGCTTCCCTTCGCGGTCGTGCCGATGGCGGCGTGCCTCGCGCTGGTCGTGATGGTCAACCAGGGCCTGGACGGCGGGGTCGCGCGCAAGGCCCAGCGGGACTACTGGGCGAAGAACCTGAAGACCTGGTTCGAGGCGCCGCTGCCGGACATCGCGCGCCTGGACGTCAAGGTGAAGCTCGATCCCCGGCGGCACGGGCTGGCCAGCCAGGGGACGCTGACCCTGGTCAACCCGCTGGACGAGCCGCTGGCGCGGTTCCCGCTGACCGGCGGCCTGCACTGGCAGCACCTGGCCTGGACGCTGAACGGCCAGCCGTACGAGCCCGAGGACAGCCAGCACCTCTACGTGTTCACGCCGCCGCAGCCGCTCGCCACCGGCGACAGCGTCGTCATCGGCTGGACCTTCGACGGCCGCTTCCCCGGCGGCGTCACTCGCAATGGCGAGGCGACCGACGAGTTCGTGCTGCCGTCGGGCATCGTGCTGACCGGTTTCACGCCGTCGTTCATCCCGGTGCTGGGCTTCATGGAGAAGGTGGGCGAGACCGAGAAGAACACGACCGAGCCGCGGCGGTACCCGCGCGACTACTACCTGGGCCTCACGCGCGGCGGCTACGGGGCCACCGCCTGGTTCCCGTCCCGCATCGCCGTCACCGGGCCCGAGGCTTTCGCGTTCAACGCGCCCGGCGTCTGCACGGCCAACACCGTCAGCGGCGGCCTGCGCACGCAGGTGTGGGAGACGGACCATCCGGTGAAGATCGTCAACATCGTCGGCGGCCGCTGGGAGCAGAAGCGCGGCGAGGCGTCGACCATCTACTACCACCAGGGCCACAAATACAACGTGGACGAAATGTCGGCCACGCTGGACGCCGCGCGCCGCTGGTACTCGGAGTGGTTCATGCCGTACCCGTGGCGCGAACTCCGGCTCTCCGAGTTCCCCGGCATCGCGAACTATGCGCAGGGCTTCGGCACCAACATCACCTTCAGCGAGAACATCGGGTTCCTGACGCGCAACAACGCCGAGTCCGACGCCGCCTTCCTGGTGACCGCGCACGAGACGGCCCACCAGTGGTGGGGCAACATCCTGACCCCGGCCAACGGCCCCAACGGCGACTTCCTCTCCGAGGGCGCCGCGCACTTCTCGACGATGCTGCTGTTCGAACAGGTCAAGGGGCCGCGCGGGCGCATGGAGTTCGCCAGGGGCATCGAGAACCGCTACAACAACGCACGCCGGCCGGACGACGAGCGGCCGATGTACGACGTCGACGGCAAGCGCCGCTACGACACCAGCGTGCTGTACGACCGCGGCGGCTGGGTCTTCTGGATGCTCTACGACTTCCTGGGCCGCGACCGCGCGCAGGCCGGGTACCGCGATTTCTTCCAGAAGTGGAGCACGGGCCGCGACCACCCGGCGCTGCAGGACTTCGTCGCGGCCATGCGCCCGTACGCCGCCGACCCCGCGGCCTACGACGTGTTCACGCGGCAGTGGTTCGCGGAGAAGGCCATGCCGCAGTACCGGATCGAGGGCGCGCGGAAGTCGGGTGCGGGCGACGCCTGGGAAGTCACCGCGACGGTGACGAACACCGGGACCGGCACCATGCCCGTCGAGGTGGCGGCGACCGCCGGCGAGCGCTGGCGGAAGGTGAAGGGCGCCGCCGCTGCGACGTACGAGCAGGACCCGGCCTACCGCGACGCGCGCACCACGGTCACCCTCGCCGCAGGCGAGAGCCGCACGGTGACCGTGCAGTGCGACTTCGAGCCCGGGCGCCTGGTGGTGGACCCCGATGTCCGCGTGCTCCAGTTGAAGCGGAAGCTGGCGGCGGCGGCCCTGTAGCCCTGTCCCTCCCAGTCATCCGATTCGCCGAAGGCACGGACCGATCAGCGCGGCATGAGGCCGTGTCACAAGGCGCCTGAGCAGAAACAGGCCTGGCCAATTGTGACGTGCTTCAATCGCGGCAGCGGTCAATTTCCGGGTGCAGAAGCAGACGTAAGCCCGCGCCGGGCAAAGCCATCAGGGGCGGCGCGGAAAATGTGCCCGGGCGGCTCTGGGCGAATGCGATGGCATCGGAGAGCCGCCCGGGCTGTGGAGGCGAAGCTGGGGGTTGGAGGGGAGTGCCTCGCCTCACAATTCTGCCGGCGTTGTTGCCCCGCGACGGCGGGGTGGAACAGGGAGGTCCGGTGTCCCACCTCTGTTGCGCGATCAGTTTGGTCCGGCAGGCGCCCCAGGGTTCAGAGAAGGAAGGGCCGGGGCCGGCGGGGCAAACCCAGCACCAGGGTGCAGGCGACCGGCCCCGGCCACAATGACGCAGGGTGGAAGGGAGGGGACCCTGACACTCTGCCGCTTCCATTGTAAGCGTATCACAAATCAACCGGGCGTCGGCAAGAAATTGTATACAAGAGGCCGAGATTTTATTATCGACAGGGCCAAATCAGTTTGGCTATCTCTATTCGCTCGATCATGTCGAGCATGTGCTGAAGGTAGGCGGGATCCTTCGTCACAGCTTTACCGCCTCAGACAGAACCCGATTGCGGATATGCGGATTGAGGCCGGACTCCGTAACGATGTCGATATGCCGTCCAAGCAGTTCCTCGAGATCCAGAATCAGCCGGGCAGGGAACCACGAACTGACCTGCGGGCCCGTGGTTACCAGGAGGTCGATGTCGCTTCGATCGGTCTCTTCGCCGCGCGCAACCGAGCCAAATACCCTGATTGACGTAACACCGTGGCGTTGCGCCACCTCAAGAACGCGCTCCCGTTGCGAGTGCAGCACTTCAATGGTCGTCATGCGGGCCCTTCATTTCGGTCCGCATTGAGTATATGCGAGCAGGTGCGATCCTCGCAACTGCCCAACGGACCGCAGCCTGGTGTCGACCTCCGGATGGTGCCTGGCGGCGTCCCCCCAACATCCTCCCGGACTGCCGCAACGCCGGGATCTCAGACCATCCCTTCAGCCGCGGAAATCGTGCGGCGGCCGGGGGCGGTTCTCCAGGATCGCTTCGATCCGCTCCAGCACCTCGGGCGTGAGGCGGGGGAGCACGTCGAGGGCGCGCATGTTCTCGGTCACCTGTTCGGGGCGCGAGGCGCCGGTGATGACGCTGCTGACATCCGGCAGGCGCAGGCACCAGGCGAGGGCGAGCTGGGCGAGGCGTGCAGCCGAGCTCCCGCGCGAGCGGCGCGAGCAGGCGGGCCTTGGCGATCTTTGCCTGGGCGGCCGGGCCGGTCACCGACTCGCGCAGCCACTCGTAGCCCGGCAGCGTCGATGCCGCGTGCCCGGCGGGACGCCGTCGTTGTATTTGCCGGTGAGGATGCCGCTGGCCAGCGGGCTCCAGATCGTCGTGCCGAGGCCGAGCGAGGTCGTAGAGCGGCGCCAGTTCCGTTTCGACGCGGTCGCGGTGGAACATGTTGTACTGCGGCTGCTCCATCTGTCGGCGGGACGAGGTGCTCGCGGCGGGCGATGGCGTGCGCCGCCTCGGATCTGCCGCGCGTCCCACTCGCTCGTGCCCCAGTAGAGGGCGAGGCCCTGGTCGACGAGCCAGCTCATGGCCCGCACCGTCTCCTCGATCGGCGTGTGCAGGTCGGGCCGGTGGCAGTAGAGCAGGTCGACGTAGTCGAGCTGCAGGCGCGCCAGCGCGGCGTCGGGTGCCCTCGATGACGTGCTTGCGCGACAGGCCGCGGTCGGTTCGGGCCCTGCGCCGCCCCAGAAGATCTTCGTGGAGACGACGAAGTCGCTGCGGTGCCAGCCGGCCCGCCGGATGATGTCGCCCATGACCGTCTCGGCGCGGCCGTCGGCGTAGACCTCGGCGTTGTCGAAGAAGTTGACGCCGGCGTCCCAGGCGGCGTGCAGGCACGCCTCGGCCGTGCCGTCGTCGACCTGCTCGCCGAAGGTGACCCAGGCGCCGAACGAGAGGGCCGACACCTGCAGGCCGGAGGCTCCGAGCTGGCGGTATTCCATCGTGACGACTCCTTGTCCGTGGCGTTCAGGGCCGCACCCAGCGGTCGGCCCAGGCGGCGATGATCTCCCCGGCGTGGCGGGCGTCCCGCTCGTCGAGCAGCAGGTGGTCCGCGCCGGCCAGGGCGACGAAGCTCTTGGGATGACGCGCGGCCCGGAAGAGGGCCGCGGCGTGGCGCACGTCGACGATCGGATCGCCGGGCGCGTGCAGGATCAGGAGCGGGCGGTCGAGGGTGCGCACGGCGTCGAGCAGGCGCGTGGTCTCGAGGTCGGCGAAGAAGGCGGGGCGCAGGCGGTAGGGGCGGCCGGCGAGATTCAGCTCCGCCTCGCCGCGCGCCAGCGTCTCCGCGCGTTTGGCGGCCAGCACGCCGCCGAGGTGCGACGGCTCGCTCGGGGTGGCCAGCACCGCGACGGCCGCGACGGTCGGCAGCGCCGGCGCCGCCAGCAGCGCCGCGGCGCCGCCGAGCGAATGTCCGATCAGGAGGCGCGGCGCCTGGTGACGGTCCGCGAGCCAGGCGGCGGCGGTCAGGAGGTCGTCGCGGTTGGTGGTGAGCGTGGTCTGCGCGAAGTCGCCCGCGCTGTCGCCGACGCCGGTGAAGTCGAAACGCAGGACCGCCAGGCCGCGGGCGGTGAGCGCCCGCGCGATGTGCACGGCCGACTTGAGCTTGCGGCCGCAGGTGAAACAGTGGGCGTAGAGGGCGAAGGCGTGGGGCTGGCCCGTTTCGGGCAGGTCGAGCGTGGCGGCCAGCGTCTCACCCGCGCGATTGGGAAAGCTGACGCGGCGGGAGCGCATCCTGGTCCCTTCCTTCGACTCCGGGCGGTTCGCCGCGACCGGTTCCGCCGGCAGCCGGCGGACGCCGCATTGTAGAGGCCGCGGCGTCGGCCCGCAAGCTGGGGGCTGGACGAAGGCGCCGCGTCCTGCTATCCTGCGCGCATCCAATCCCCTCAACTTTCGCGGCGGCCGGGATGGCCGTCGCACCCCGCCGCCCGCGGCAACCGGCCGCCGGCGCTGGCAATTGGCTGACACAGGAGGTCAACGATGGCTGAGAAATCCACCCCCACAGCGCGTCCCCGCAAGACCGCCCCGCGCCCACCGGCCGCCCAGTTGGGCAGCCGGCCCGATCAGGAATCGATTCGTCTGCGGGCCTACCAGATCTGGCACGAGAACGGCTGCCTGCCGGGCCGGGAAGTGGAGAACTGGATGCAGGCCGAGCGCGAGTTGAGCCTTACCGGTCGCGGGCACTGACGCTGCCGCCCGGCACTTCGCGGTGGCACTTGTGGCAGAGGGTGCCCTCGGTGGGGACGAACGTGTAGCTGTAGTCCTTGCGCGCGACATCGCTGGCGGTGGCGCCGGCGTCGCCCGTGGCGGGGTGCGAAGCGGCCATCAGCGCCGCGTCGAAGTCCCACCGTCCCGCCACGCGGAACGGGCTGGCGTGGGCCCGGTGGCACGAGAGGCACAGGACCCGGTCGCTCGAGCCGGGGCCGGTGGTGGCGGCGGCGGGGTCGACGGTCGCCAGATCGACCGCGACCGCCTCGAACGGCACCAGACCCCAGTACGAGGTCGCGATGGTGCCCCCCATGGGATCGTCGGCGCTGACGTACCGGTTGTACTGGTTGGCCCGACCCGCCTCCAACTGCTCCCCGGACGGGTGGCTGAACCCCTGCGGCCCCTCGTCGTGATGGAGACCGTGGCAGTTCCCGCACCATTCGCTGAAGCCCGACTTGTAGACGGTGTGCCGGCTGTTCGTTTCGTCGCCGGCCCCGGGGGCGCCGGCGAGCGTGACCACGCTGTTGCCCCGGGCCAGCGGCGCGGCAGCGCTGAAGAGGAAGCGGGCGCCGTCCACGAGCGGGCCTTCACCCGCGCCGTAGAGCAGCCGGAATCCGGGTCGACCGTGCGGATCGTGACAACTGGTGCAGCCGAGCTGCGCGCTCGGGAAGGTGCCGCCGGGCGCGACGGAGCGGACGCCGTCGGGGGCGAGTCCGTAGGCGGGGGCCACCACGTTGTGACCGTGCGTTTCGCCGCGGCTGCTGACCGGCACGCCCCCCGCCAGCCAGGTCCAGGTGCGGGTCAGCCAGTAGAAATCGCCGCCGGGGCCGAAGCCGAGGCCGTCGGCGAACTGCCCGTAATCGGCGTGGCAGCGCAGGCAGGTGTCGCTCGCCGTGCCTCCCACCAGCAGCGTCCGGCCGGTCTGGCCGACCACCGGCACGGTCTGTCCGTCCTGACTGCCGTGCATGACGTGGCACGACGCGCAGGCCGCCGCACCCCCGTCGTGGAAGGCGCGCGCGGCCGCGGGCGCCAGCAGGAGCGCCGCGAGCAGCCACCCGTATCGACAGCCGCCATCACCGGCACCTGGGCTGCGCCGCCGCAGCCGAAAATAAATTCGACGGCATAAGGCAAGCATAACGGTCTGGCGCGCTGGTCCGCGACGAAAAACCGGGAATCGGAAAGGGCCCCGCGGGGACGATCCCCGCGGGGCCCGGCGCGGTCAGTCGCGATGCTGAACGCTTACGGCCTTGCTTCGTCTCCGGCGTCCTTCGCGTGGCACTTGTTGCACAGCGAACGCTGGTTGTTGACGAAGGTGTAGCTGTAGTACTTGCGCGCCACGTCGTCCGCGGTCGCGCCGCCGTCGGTGGTCAGCGGGTGGGAGTCGGCGATGAAGGTCGCCGCGAAATCCCAGCGCCCGATGTCCTTGAACGGCGAAGCGTGCGAGCGGTGGCAGCTCAGGCACATGACCCGGTCCTGGGGATCCGGACCCGTGGTGTAGTCCAGGGTGTTGACCGTCGTCAGATCGGCGTTGACCGCTTCGAACGGCACCAGACCCCAGTAGGAGGTGGCCTGCGTGCCGGTAAGCTGGTCGTCGCCGCTGACGTACGCGTTGTAGGTGGCGGCGACTTCGGAGCCCATCGCCACGCCGGTCGGATGCACGAAGTTGGTCGTGTTGGGCGAGTGCAGGGCGGTGTGGCAGTTGGCGCACCACTCGCTCATGCCCGACTTGTAGACCGTGTGCTCGTTGTTGTTCTCGAAGCCGTCGCTGTTGATGGTGCGGCGGCTGTTGCCCATGGCCAGGGGAGCCGGGGCGGAGAAGTCGTAGCGCGTGCCGTCGTACCGGGGACCGTCGTCGGCGGCGCCGTAGAGGATGCGGAAGCTCTCGTTGCCGTGCGGATCGTGGCAGCTCGTGCAGCTGAGGTACTGGCTGAGGAAGTCGCCACCCGGAGCCCGGGTGAGCTGAGCGTCCTGGACCAGACCGTTGGCCGGCGAGATGACGTTGTGGCCGTGGGTGTTGCCGGCGCTGGACGACACGCGGGTGCCGGTGCCCCAGGTGAAGGTCTTGGTCAGCCAGTAGAAGTCGCCGCCGGGGCCGAAGCCGGTGCCGGAGGCGAACTGCCCGTAGGCGGCGTGGCAGCGCAGACAGGTGTCGCTGGGGTTGCCGTACGCGAGCAGGTAGGCGTTGCCGGTCGGATGCGCCGCATCCACCGCGACGCCGTTCTGGCTGTTGTGCATGGTGTGGCAGCCGGCGCAATAGGCAACGCCGCCGTCATGGAAGGCGAAGGCGCTGCCGCTGGCCAACACCATCGCGGCCGCGGTCAGAACCAAAACTCGAAGCGCTTTCATCTCCACTCTCCTCTCAGGATGCCTGGTCACAAGTGCTGGGCCGTTGACTGCGGGCCGCTCCGTCGTGGCGGACCGCCGAAACGCTGCGGCTGGCGAGGACTACATGGACGCAGCTCCTTTCGCGACGGGGGAGCCGGCGGACGCCGCGGCGTCCGCTCCCGTACCGGGTCCGTCCGCGGGGGCGTCCGAGGTATCGAGACTCAGAAGACGATACACCTGGACCCGTCCCTCGAAGCCCTGCGTCACATAGGCCAGACCGGCCTCGGGCGCGGTGGCGAGGGCCAGCGGGTGGTAGAAGTCGCCGGGGCCGGCGCCCATCGCGCCGAACTCCGCGCGGAAGCTGAAGTCGCGGTCGAACAGCAGCAGCTTGTGGCGCATCCGATCGAGCACGGCCAGCGTGCCGTCGGGCCCTGGCGCCACGCCCACCGGATAGATCAGGCCGCCGAGCGTGGAGCCGAGTTCGCCGAACGTGGTGACCGGCTCGCCGTCGGGCGAGAGCACCAGGACGCAGTGCAGTTCGCCGCCCGGCACGTAGAGGCGCCGGTCGAGGCCCTCGCAGGGGCGGCCGAGACCCAGCTCGCCGGCCCGCTCGCCACCCAGTTCGCGCCGCCACAGCAGCGCGCCGGTGCGGGCGTCGTGCTTGGCGAGCAGCCCGGTGCCCGGATCGAGCGTGACGAAATTGCCGTCGCTGGTGATGGTCAGATGCACGGGGGACCAGTCGGCGCGCGGCGACTCGGCGCGCCACACCAGCGGTTCGCCGCGCAGGTCGAGGCGGCGGATGGTGCGCGTGGTCGGACTGTCGGGGTCGGTGTCGGTGCAGACGAAATTGCCGTCGCCGTCGAGGCAACCGGAGGCGGGAGTCGACAGACCGGCCAGCAGGCCGGTGCGGAAGAGCAGGGCGCCGCGACCGTTGAAGAGCTGCAGCGCGGCGCTGACCGCCTCGGTCACGCAGATTTCGCCGGTGACCGGATCGATGGCGACCGCCTCGGGGCGCGCGTCCGACGCTTCGCCGCGCTCGAGCGGGAGCGTGCGCGAGTAATCGAAGACGTAGACGATCGTGGCGCGGGCCGCGGTCCACGGCGCGAGGATGGCGAGGCCAAGGCCGAGGCAGAGCCCGAGCCTGGCGTACCGCGGGAGAGGGGCCGATGTCGCGCGGGACCGATTCACGTTAACGATTGTCCTTGGCGAGGTTCGTCGTGCCTGGCCCTGTGCTGTCATTCACAGTAAAGTGAACAGATATATTCTAGCGTTTCGCTAGGCGTTAAGTCAATCTCATTGTGCAGGATAGGGTATTTATTTCTGAAAGGGAGACTCAATTGGGTAATATCAGGCATTACTCGTGTCGAGGCTCCGGCGGACCCGGGGCGCCCGCCCCTTTCCTGCCCGCTTCGCGTTTGTCGGACACCGCTGTGACGGCGTCCCCTACTGCGCCCGCCTGGGCCGCACTTTTTCCGTGTGGCACGGGACACAGAGGCGGCCGCCCGGATCATCGCGCAGCATCTTCTCGAACGCCGAGCCGTGCGGATCGTGGCAGCTCACGCAGGTGAGCGGCTTTTTCGTACGCGGGTCGATCACCTTGTCGCCCATGGGGTGATTCGCGTGCTCCTTGAAACTGTGGCACCCGACGCAGGTGGCCTGCAGGCTGACCGCCAGTTCGCCCGTCGGGCGGGCTCACGTGCGGATCGTGGCAGGTCGTGCACCCCTTGCCCCCCTGCTCGGGGTGGCGGTGGGCGGCGCTGTTGGCGGTGGTGGCCTGCTGCTTCGTGACAGCGGCCGCACACCTGCGCCTGCCGCGCCGGCAGGAGCGGCGCCGCGGGGGCGGTGTGCGGATTGTGGCACGGCTGTGCAGGACTTCTCGCCGGCCAGCGGGCCGTGCGGCCGGCCGGCCTTGAGGTCCTGCGCCAGACCGGGGTGGCAGGAGAGGCAGAGCGTCGACTCCGTGCCGCGCAGCGCGGCGCTGCCGGCCGGGTGGCAGGCGGCGCAGTTCCCCTGCGCGTACGGCTGGTGGACGTTGGCGAACGCCAGGCCGGCCGTGGCCGAGGCGTGGGGCGCGTGGCACGACCGGCAGTCGGCATCGGCCAGCGAAAAGCCGCGGTGTTTGGCGGTCAGCGCGGGGGAGTCGAGCTGGTGGCACTTGCCGCACAGTTCGCGCGGCGGCGCGACCAGACCGGCGGTCTGGGCCGTGCCGTGGGGATCGTGGCACTCGCTGCAGCGCCCCTGCGCGAACGGGGCGTGCACGTGGAGCCGCCGCTGCTCCGCCTGCAGGTCGACGTGGCAGGTGAAGCAGAGTTTGCCGGGCGCCTGGCGCAGGAGCGCCGGCTGCGGCGTTCCGTGAGGGTCGTGGCAGGCGTCGCACCTGCCTTCCCGCACCGGCGTGTGGGCGGTGCGGGCGTCGGGATAGAGGGAGGCGAGGTCGTGACAGGTGGCGCAGACGTCCGCGACAGGTCCCGCCGGGAGCAGCGCCTTGCCGGACGCGGCATGCGGATTGTGGCAGCCGAGACAGTCGCCGTCGGCGAACGGCGCGTGCTGCCGCCCGGTCGGCAGATCGGTCGGGACGAGGCTGTCGTGGCACTGCAGGCAGAGCTCCTTCGGCGTGGTGATCGTGCCGGGTCCCTGGTGACAGGTGTCGCAGGCGCGCTCGGCGAAGCCGGGATGCGCGTTGGCGCGCAGCAGCGAGGGCTGCGACGCGTGGTGCGGTTCGTGGCAGGTCGTGCAGTTCACGCCGGCGCCGTCCCGGCCGAGGTGTTTGGCCTGGAAGCCGGCGCTCTTCTCGTCGTGGCACTGCAGGCAGAGGGCGGGCGCGGGGGTGCGCAGCATGCCGGCCCCTTCGCCGCCGTGCGGTTGATGACAGGTGAGACAGCCGTCCTGCGCGGGAGAATGCACGGATTTCGCAGCGGACGGCGCGACGACGTCCTGATGGCAGACCGTGCAGACCAGCGGATCGCTCGCGGCGAGCAGGTGCGGCTGGTCGGAGCGATGGGCGTCGTGGCAGGCGGCGCAGTTGCCGTCGCGGGCCGGCGCGTGCGCCCGCCAGGCGACCGCCCCGGACGGGGTGGCCGCAACGTCGGCGTGGCAGGTGGCGCAGATCGCCTGCGGCTCCTCCTTGAGCAGCCCGGCGCGCTCGCCGCCGTGCGGCAGATGACAGTCGAGGCACTGGCCGTCCGCCGTGGGGGCGTGCACGCTGCCCCCTTTGGGCGCCGCAGTGATGTCGGCGTGGCAGCCGGCGCAGAGGGGGCCCGCCGCGCTCTTGAGCAGCGCCGGCTGTCCCGCAACGTGCGGCGCGTGGCAGGCGAGACATTCGCCGCGCTGCGCCGGCGCGTGACTTGACGCCTTGACGATTTCGAGCCGCACGGAGGCGTGACAGCCGAGGCAGAGGGAGCCGGCGCTCTGCTTGAGCAGGCTGGCGTCGTTGCCGCCGTGCGGATCGTGGCAGACCGTGCACGCCTGCTTGACGAACGGCGCGTGCCGGGTCGTGGCGGCGGCGCTCTGCTGAGCCAGCGGCTGATGGCAGGAGAGACAGAGTTCGGTGGTGGCCTGTTTCAGCAGCGCCGGCTGCCCCGCCGCGTGCGGATCGTGGCAGGTGGAGCAGTGGCCCTCCTGCGCCGGCTTGTGCACCACCTGGCGGCTGAAGGGGCCGCTGTCGTGGCAGGCGGCGCAGACCGCCGCTTCGCTCCCCTTCAACAGGCCGGCGCGCGCGCTGCCGTGCGGATCGTGGCAATCGAGACAGGCGCCCTCGGCCGCCGGCGGGTGCTTCACGGCGCCCTCGGCGCCGACCTCGGCGTGGCAGCCGGCGCACAGGCCGGCGGTGTCGGGCACCGGCGCGACTTTGCCGGCCGCGTCCACGGTGTGGCAGCTGCTGCAGTCCATCGCGGCGACGGGGCCGTGCAGCGACGCCAGCAGCAGCGACGGCTGATCGGAACTGTGGGGGTCGTGGCAGGAGGAACAGTCGGCGGTGGCGACGTCGAGCCCCTTGTGCTGCTTCGCCAGCGCGGCTCCCCCCTTGTGGCAGGAGAGGCAGAGCGCGGTCGGCTCCTGCTTCAGCAGGGCCGGCTGCGTGGAGCCGTGCGGGTCGTGGCAGGCCTTGCAGCCGCCGTCCCTGAGCGGCTTGTGCACCTTCGCGCGCGTGAACGCCGCGCGGTCGTGGCAGGTGAAGCAGGCGTCGTCGCCCTCGGCGGCCAGCAGCGCGGGCTGGCCGGAGCCGTGGGGGGCGTGGCAGGCGATGCAGCCGCCGGTGCGCAGCGGCTGGTGCAGCTTCGTGCCTTCGGGGAAGGTCGCGAACGCCTTGTGGCAGCCGGTGCAGAGGGCCTGGCCCTGCGCCTGCAGCACGAGGCTGCCCACGATGCCGTGGGGCTTGTGACACCCTTCGCACTGGCCGGCGCGCAGCGGCTCGTGGGCGTGGGGCGCCTTCATCGCCGGTTTCACTTCCGCGTGGCACTCCACGCAGCTCTTCGACTTGAACGGACCGGCGGCGCGGGCCGGCGCCGCCGCGACCGTCAAGGCGGTCAGGCCCAGAGCGGCGCAGCAGAGGATGAGAGGCCGGCCCGACCGCGTCATGACTTCTCCCCCTTCGGGGCGAGTTTGGCGAGTTCGCCCGCGACCAGCGCCCGGGCGTCGGGCAGAATGCGCAGCGGCGTGGCGGCCTCGAGGCGCCGCAGCGCCTCGGCCAGCACCTCGCGCGTGCGCTGGGTCTTCATCATGCCGAGCACGCGGTCGCGGCTCGCCGCCAGCGGCGCCGGCTCCGCCGACTCCACTTCGCTGATGACGGCCACCGCCCAGCCGCCCGGCACTTCAAACGGATCGAGCACCTGGCCCGCGGCCACCTCGCCCGGCTTGAGACCGAGCGCCTGCGGTTCGAGCCAGTCCGCCGGGAAGGGGCGGATGTCCGGCTGCACCTCGGCCGTGCGTCCGACCAGCCAGCGGAACTTGGCGCCCTGCCGCAGCCGGTCCTGGAAACCGCGGGCCGCCGCCTCGTCCTTCAGGAGCGCGCTGTCGACCTTGATGCGCGGCGCGGGCCGGAACTGTTCGAGGTGATCGCGATAGAACGCCTCGATCTCCTTCGGCTGCGGCTTGAAGGAGAAGCTGAGCAGGTTGTTGAGCGTCTCCTCGCGCACGAGATCGCGCTCGAGCAGACGCGCCAGCCGGATCGCCTCGGGGCGCGCGGCGCGGCCCTGCAGACGCGCCTGGCGGGCGAGCACCCGTTCCACCACCCATTCATCGCACAGCTTGTCGCGCGACTCCGCGGTTTCGGGTCGTCCCTGCAGGCCGTGGAAGTAGGTGAAGCGGATCTGCCTGGTGAGCCCCTTGACCGTCAGTTTGCCGTCGGGGACCACGGCGATCACATCCTCACGTTCGCGCAGGCTCCGCTGCACCAGCGAATCGGCGGAGCCGTAGTCGAGCGAGGCGAGGAGTTTCGCGTCGACCTTCACGCCGCAGCGCTGCTTCAGCCGCTCGATGTATTCGCGCACCGCCGCCTGCCGGGCCTCGAGCACCTCCGGCATCTGCCCGGGCACGGACTGGGCGACCGAATCGAGCAGCGCGGTCATGCCCTGCCGCCCCACGGCGTCGGCGATCTGCCGCCGGACGGTTTCGCTGTTGTCGAGGCCGAGGCGACGGCCCTCCTGTTCCAGCAGCGTATTCTGGATCAGCCGTCTCAGGACATCTTCCGCGGGCGGCAGCACCAGCGCGGCCTCCCCCTTGCGCTGCGCCTGCATCCGGTCCAGTTCGATCCGGAGATCGGAAACCCGCACCGTGTCGTGGTCGACGAAGGCCAGCTCCGGGTCCGGCATCGGCAGGGTGGCCGGCAGCGGCGCGGGGACAAGCAGCGCGAGCAGCAGCAGCAGCCCGGCGCGCGGATGGGACAGGGGGCGGGGTGTCATATCACGAATCCTCCGGGCGCGGGGACGAGGGGGACGGCAGGCGCTCAACCGTCTGCCGATAACGTGCCAGGGACGAGGCAGAGCGGGCGGCGCCGAACCAGCCGGTGCCGGCGGCGGCTTCGGTGTAGACCTCGGCGCGCTCCAGCAGGCACACCAGCCGGGTATCGACCAGCCGCCAGGTGAGGGCAAACGGGGAAAGGGCCGGGCGCAGGGCGGGACCCGATCTCCGCGGCAGAGGCGGCACCGGCGGCGCGCTCGGGATCCCAGCCGATGATTTCCGTCACCGCAACCGGGGCGACGCCGAAGGCGGCGCGCAGTGCCTGGCAGCCGGCGCTGTCGAGGGCGGCCGCTCCACGGCCGCGATCATGCAGCACGCCGAGCACGAGCGCCGGATCGGGCAGGCGCCAGTGGCCGCTCTGCAACAGCCGTTGCAGCAGGCAGATGGTGACAACTTCTCCGGCGAGCGGATCGAGATCCACCACGCGCGTCGGCAGCAGCAGCAGCGGGTTCCCCGGTCGGCTCCGACGCAGGAACGCGCCGCGCGGACAGTTCTTCGCCGGCGCGTTGCAGGGCCGTCAGCCAGGCTGCTTCGTCGGGATCGCGGCCGACCTTCGCTTCGGCGACGTCGGCCCACAGAACCTGCCCGTCGCCGGTGTCGATGCCGCGGAGCGTGGCGACAAGGCGTCCGGGATGGAGGGAAATCTGGGCGATGACAACCTGCGTGGCGCCGAGTTCGGTGGCCGCCGCGTCGAGCAGGCGGCGGTCGAAACCGAGGGGGGAGCGCAGACGCAGGCGCTGTTGCAACGGCGCCCACGCGGCGGCGGCCACCGGCTCCAGCCCCTCGTGGGCGCACAGCGCGGCGAACAGCCGCGTCCCCTCCTGGCGCAGGGCCGTCAGGGGAATCGCTCCGGTGATCCCCGCGGCGCTGGAGAAGAACAGGGCGACGGCCGCGCGACCGGCGGCCGCCGGGACGGTGCTGTCGCCGGTGGCGAACGCCGTCGCACCGCCGGTCGGCGTGGTCAGCAGCGCCGCCAGCGCGGGCAAAAGCCACCGGGCGAGGCCGGCTCGTCGGGGCAGGCGCGTCAAAAGAGCGACCCCAGGGCTTTGCGGACCACATCGTGGCTCACGGCGTAGAGGCTGGCCGAATCGCCCCCGAACAGCTTGCGCCAGATCGACGAGCCGCTGCCGTGCACCTCGCATTTCCACACCACCACGCCGGTTTCGGTTTCGAGCAGGCCGAACTCCGCGGTGACCACATAGACCCGGTTGCGGCCGAGGGCTTCGGGCCCGCAGTCCAGGACCGTGCCGGTGAAGATCCCCTCGGCGCCGAGCCGCTTGCCCAGCTCCACGATCTGCGCGGGCGAGAGGGGGGCGGCCGGATCGAGACGGAGCTCGCGCAGCGCGGCGACGGTCTCGCCCGGCTCGACGAGCGTGAGGCCGTTGCCGGCGCGCAGCAGTTCGGTCAGGAAGAGCGCTTCCACGCGCGTGCCGGCGCTGCGGTCGGTGCTGAGGTTCTGGAACGGCAGGATCGCGCAGCGTCGGATGCGGCCGAAATCGACCTCGGGGTGCACGAAAGTGGTGGCGCGGGGCGAGCAGCCGCCCAGGGCCAGGAGCAAAGCCAGGAGCGCCGGCAGGGAAAATCTGCGTGCCATCCGTCCACTCTCCCTTTCCGGGGGCGGGGCGGTCCCGCCAAAGGTAGGATCCCGGCTCAGAAAGTCCAGTTTACCCTGGCGTTGCTGCTCAGCGGCCAGCTCAACTCGCCACGCTGCTCGAAGCGGGTCTTCTCGAGGCCCGCTTCGATGGTCAGCCGGGTCCGTGGCCGCCACATCACCGTGAAGCCGGCGCCGCGCTGGGCGAGGTCGGCCCGGGTATCGCGATAATCGTTCAGGCTGAACTGGAACTCCACGCTGCCGCCGCCGAGCGGTGTCCAGGAGGCGGAGTGGCGGACCAGCCAGTCGTCGCTTTCACGCACCTGATAGCGCACCTGGCTGCTGAGCGACAGCAGCGGCCACGGTGACCAGCGCACCAGGCTTTCGGATTCGTTGAACGGGGTGAAGCCGGCGCCGGCGGTTTCGTCGACCCAGCGACGGGTGTGCCGCAGGTCGATCCCGAAGTTCACCCGCGGCGCGGCCCGCACGAGACCGGTCACGACCCAGGCGCGGGAGTCGCCGCCGTAGGCTTCATCCCGGACCCGACCGTACGTGACGCGTTCGCTGACCGTCAGCGCCGGCAGGAGCTCGTGGTTCGCCTGCAGGGCATACGTGTCCGAAACCCGTGGCTGTGCGCGACTGCGGTCGTCCTGCCGGATCCACGACAGGCCGGTGGCCAGGCGGGTGTTGTTGCCGCGCGACACATTCAGGCCCCAGAGTCGCGTGTCGGTGTCGGCGCGCGAGGCGCTGCGCAGGCGCTGGCTCTCCCAGGAGGCGCCCGCGCTCCAGAGCTGCCGGGTCCAGCGCAACTGGCCGGACTGCCCGGTGCCGCTGAGATTGTTGGCTTCGTCGTCGTAGCGACGTTCGTCGAGGTGGAGCGCGTAGCGGAACTGCCAGTCGCGCGCGACCTGATAGACGAGGTCGGTATCGAGCCGGTGGCGCACGGTCCGCGCGCTTGTCTCGGCGCGCGTGGTCTCCTGCCGGTCGAACAGCTCCAGCTCGGTCACGTAGAGATCCGGCAGGGTGGGGCCGTCCTTCTCGTCGACCAGCTTGAAGAAGCGCGCCCGGACCGGCTGTCCGCCCGGCGGCACGGGGAAGGTGATCTCCCAGCCGCGCAGCGAAGCGTCCCATTCCCGCCAGGCGATCGTGGCCGCGCTGTCGGGCAGCTCGCTCCAGAGCCGGCCCTCGGGGTCGTCGCTCACGTAGAGCCGCCAGCGGATGAGCCGGTTGAACACCACGAGACGGTCGACGTAGAGCAGCGCGAGGCCGAGTTCCTCCGTGGCGCCGAAATCGTAGCGCAGATTGCGGGCGTCGCCGCCGAACTCGTGCCCGACCGTGGCGGCATCGCCGAGGTTGACCGTGGTCGGCGTCGCCCGGTCATTGTCGTAGAGCGCGCTCACCTGGATGGTCGACGGTTCGAGCGGGTCTTCGATCAGGGGGGTGTCGTCGATGCGGAACCCGCCGGTCAGGGGGATGAGCAGGTTGCGGCCGCCGGTGAGCGGGCCGGTCAGAGTCTGCGTGAAGCGGCGCGTCTGGGCGTCCAGCGACAGTCGGACACGATCGCCCAGGGCGAAGGATGCCACGGTAGTCGAGGGCATGCGTGCGGAAGAGGTTCCGGTTGTCGAGCGTGCGGTCGCGGTGGTCGTTCTCAGTATAGGTGTAGGCCAGATCGCCTCCCGCCGGGAGAGTCAGCCGCGCTCCGGCGCTGCCGTTGCGTTCGCGGGTGCGCGAGGCGTCCACGCCGGTGTCGTCGCGGCGATCGAGTTCGGCGCCGAACCAGCGCAGGTGCAGCCGCAGCCGTCCGGTCTCGTACTGCGACCACCCGCCGTATTCGATCCGATCGTCACGCCGGCCCGCCAGTCCCCCGCCGAAGTAGTCGCGCCGGTAGCCGTCGCCGCTCAGGCCGAGGCGGAAGGTGCCGCGGCGCAGCGTCAGCGTCGCGTTCGGCTGCTGGGTGATCGTTTCGTAGTCCGACACCTGGCCGGCGAAATCGCTCCAGTTCGCCTCCCGCAGCGCGCCGTAGCGGATCTGCAGGTAGAGAGCGCGCGAGAAGTCGATGCGCTGGTCGAGCCGGCCCTCGGATTGGACGCTGCGGGTGGTGTAGGCGCTGGTTCCCGCCCGGCCCTCCTGCCGGAAGCCGCGCAGGTCGGCCCAGCCGTCGAGCGCGCGGGCCGGAGCTGCCGCGAGCAGCGCGACCGTGATCGTCAGGAGGAGAAGTGGCGACCGCCGTCGCGTCACGCCGGAGGATGCAAAAAAACGCCCCGCGCCGCGTGGGGTAGGTCTCGGGTGGGAAGCGACACAACCCGGCGCGGGAAGCAGGCCTCCCGGCCGGGCCCGATCTGTGGCGCGCGTGGCCCGCGAAATCACCTGCATGTCGCTATGATATTAACAAATCAAGGCTCTGCAAGCAATTGAAAAACAAGGGAAACGGATCGCGTTTTCAATCGCGAAAGGAAGCTGGCATCCCCAACGGGATTCGAACCCGTGTTGCCGCCGTGAAAGGGCAGTGTCCTAGGCCTCTAGACGATGGGGACGCCGAGGAGACCCCCAAACTAACCTCCGGCCGCCTCGTCTGTCAACGCGCGCGGTCACGAAGTTTCCGCGGCCGCTTCCCAGAGGTGCACGCTCGTCCGCGCGCCGGCGCGGAAGTTCGCCAGCGGGAATTTCTCGTTCGGCGAATGGGCGTTGTCGTTCGGCAGACCGAAGCCGAGCAGCAGCACCGGCGCGCCGAGACAGTTCTGGAAGGTGGTGACGATCGGGATCGATCCCCCCTCACGGATGAAGACGGCCCGCGCGCCGAAGCCGCGCTCGAGCGCCGCGAGGCCGGCGCGCATCCAGGCCGAATCGCGCGGGATGAGCACCGGTTCCGCTCCGTGCAGGGTCTCGACCGTGACGCGCACCCCGGGGGGGGCCACGGCCCGGACATGGGCGGCGAAGGCCGCGCCGATCTTCTGCGGGTCCTGCCGCGGCACCAGCCGCATGCTCACCTTGGCCCCGGCGTGCGCCGGGATGATCGTCTTGGCCCCTTCGCCGATGTAACCGCTCCAGAGTCCGTTGACGTCGCAGGTGGGACGGCCCCACATCCCCTCGAGCGGGGTGAATCCAGGTTCGGTGAAGGTCGCGGGGGAGCCGGTGTCGGCCAGGAAGCCGGCCTCGTCGAACGCCAGGGAACGGAACGCCTCGCGCTCGGTCGCGTCGAGCGGGAGGACATCGTCGTAGAAGCCGGGGATCAGCACGCGGCCCTGCGCATCCTTGAGCCGGGCGATGATCGCGGCCAGGGCGTTGGCCGGGTTCTGCACGGCGCCGCCGTAACTGCCGGAGTGCAGGTCCTTGGCCGGTCCGTCCACCCGGATCTCGCAGTAGGTGAGTCCGCGCAGGCTGTAGGTCAGCGCCGGGGTGTCGGCGTCGTAGAGGCTGGTGTCGCTGACGACCACCGCGTCGCAGGCCAGCTTCGCCGCGTGCTGTTCGGTGTAACGGTACACGCCCGGCCCGCCGCACTCCTCCTCGCCCTCGATGAGGAACTTGAGGTTGACCGGCGGTTCGAGCCCCTGGCGCACGTACGCCTCGAGCGCCTTGAAATGGGCGTACAACTGGCCCTTGTCGTCGGTCGCGCCGCGGGCGTAGACGATGTCGTCCACGATCCGCGGTTCGAACGGGGGGCTCGTCCAGAGCGCGAGCGGATCGACCGGCTGGACGTCGTAGTGGCCGTAGACGAGCAGCGTGCGCCGGCCGGGGCGCGGCGCCGTTTCGGCGTAGACGAGCGGATGGCCGTCCGCCGGCTCGATCAGCTCGACGCTCAGGCCGAGCGCGCGCAGTTCGTCGGCCACGAAGACGGCTGCCCGTCGGACATCCCCCTTGTGGGCGGAGAGCGAACTGATGCTGGGAATGCGCAGGAATTCACACAGTTGGGCCACGTGACGGGCCTGGTGTTCGACCAGGAAGGCGAGCGCGCGATCGGCGGACATGGTTCCTCCCTCGCAGCGGAAGCGGCGGCGCACGGCGGCGGTGTCGGGCAGCGCCGCCGGGGTGGAAAGCTAGACTTGACGGCGGCGGCTGTCGAGTCGATTGTGACCCCCGCGGACCGCCCGCGCCGCGCGGGGCCGGGAGAAAGCCGTTGACAGCGTTTGGCCGTTCCGGGACGATAACCCGTCGGGTGGCTGGAACAGAACCTTAGCGCATGCAGGGGAGGATCCATGGCTGACATGATCATCAGCAAGACCAAGACGAAGGAACTTGTAACCAAGTGCAATGTGTCCGGCGAGTTTTACGAGGCGTTGGACAAGAAGGTGCGTGAGTTGATCGCCGCCGCCGAGCAGCGCGCGATCGACAACGGTCGCAAGACCGTCCGCCCGTACGACCTGTAGGCGAGGTCGCGTCGGACCCGGCGTCCGCCGCGTTGCAGGCGCCACGAATCCGGGAGGTCCCCCTGGGGGCCTCCCTTGTTTTTGTGGCCGGGCGGTGACGGTTGCGTCTGCCGCGCGTCAGCCGGGGGCGACGGTCGCGGGGCGCGCGAAGCGGCCGCGCGGCGCGCCGGCGGTCCGTGTCGCGCGCCAGGCGGCGGGCGGCGCGGCGCTTGCTGACCCCGTGCCGCCCGTCGACGGGCGGAAGGGACGGGGAGGCCGGCGTGGTGACGCGCATTCGCAGCGGCGCGGTCGACGGCATCGATGGCTACGGGGTCACCGTCGAGGTGGATGCCGGGCGGGGGCTGCCGGCCTTCCACATCGTCGGTCTGCCCAATGCGGCCGTGCGCGAGAGTCGCGAGCGGGTGCTGGCGGCGCTGCGCAACAGCGGCCTGCCGCTGCCCCCGGGGCGCGTCACCGTCAATCTGGCCCCCGCTGATGTGCGGAAGGAGGGGGCCGCCTTCGATCTGGCGATCGCGGTCGGCGTCACGGAGGCGTGCGAGGATCGCGGCGTCCACGCCGGCGCTCACGGCGACGCGGTGCTGCTGGGGGAACTGTCCCTCGACGGCGCGTTGCGACCCGTGCGTGGCCTGCTGGCGATCGTGCTGGCCGCGGCCGCGCGCGGCGACCGCCGTTTCGTGGTGCCGGCGACGCAGGCGTGGGAGGCGCGCCTGGTGAGCGGGGTGGAAGTTCTGGGCGCGACGACGCTGGCGGAGGTGCTGACCTGGCGACGGCGCGGCACCGTGCCGGCCGGGGTCGCGGCGCCGCCGCCCGCCGTGGCAGGCGCCGGGGCGGGGGATGAAGCGGCGTTCTGGCTCGGCCTCGCCGGACAGCCCGAGGCGCAGCGGGCGGCGCTGATCGCCGCCGCCGGCCGACACAATCTCCTGCTGGTGGGGCCACCCGGAACGGGCAAGACCCGGCTCGCCCGCGCCATCCGGGGGTTGTTGCCGCCGCTGGCGACCGCCGAGGCGCTCGAGGTCGCCCGCATCCACGGCGCGGCCGGCACGCTGCGCGGTTCCGCTCTTTCGCGCCGACGCCCGCTGCGTGCGCCGCACCACACCGTCACGCGCGCGGGTCTGCTCGGCGGCGGATCCCCGCTGCGCCCCGGCGAGGCGACGCTCGCCCACCGGGGGATGCTGTTCCTGGACGAACTGTCGGAGTTCGCGCCGGCGGTGCTCGACGCCCTGCGCGAACCGCTCGAGGAGGGGCGCGTGGCGGTGGCGCGAGGCAGCGGCGCGTGCAGCTTTCCGGCCGCGTTTCTCCTGGTCGCCGCGATGAACCCGTGTCGCTGCGGCTACCTCGGCAGTCTCCGGCGTCCCTGCCGGTGCGCGCCGTCCGCCGTGGCGCGCCATCGCGCGCGGGTCTCGGGACCGCTGCTGGATCGCGTGGACCTGTTCGTGGAGATGAGTGAACCGCCGGCGGGACTGCTGTCCGGCCCGCTCGGGGCGGCGGCACAGGAGGGCGCGGCGACCGACGCGAACGTGGCGCGCTGGCGGGCGCTGCGAGGGCAGGTGCGGGAAGCCTGGTCGCTGCTGGGCGCGCAGTTGCCGCCTGGCTGCGAGCGGCGCCTGGATCCGCGGGGATTTGCCGTGGCGGCCGGCCTGGACAGCGAGGCGCGGGACTGTCTCGAGGAGGCTCGTCTGGCCCTGGCGCTCTCCGTGCGTGGCGCCCTGCGCTGCGCACGGGTGGCGCGGACGATCGCGGCCCTGCGCGGCGCCACGCGCACCGGACGGGAGGAGGTGGCGGAGGCCCTGGGCTACCGTCTGGAGGCGCTCGCCGGCTGGGCGCCAGGCGAGGAGGCGGACGCGGGGGTTGCCCCGGGGTCGTGCTAGAACGTGGCGGTGAAGCCGATGCGCCCAGCTCAACGCGCCGATATCATGCGCTTCGAACTCCGTCACCGGGGTCATGTCTTCATTGAGAGGCAACTGGTAGATCGGGATAATGGTCGGTGCCCTCGTTCTGTTCCATCCAGATCTCGGCCGGATCGAACCGAATCCGCGAGTGGTTGTAAAGCGCCTCGATCCGGATACTGATCAGGTCGTCGGCGATATACCGGAGCCCGGCGCCTCCCGTGAGCGTCCAGGCGGAGGTGGCCCCCTGCGTATAGTTCGAGTTGAGGCTGTAAAAGGTGCGCCCGATCCCGCCGAGCAGGAAGGGATGCAGGCGACCGCTGCCGTCGTCCGTGATGTCGAACGGGTAGATGATGCCGTTGAGCCCCGAGTTCAACGTGATGCAGGAGCGCTGCTCGGCGTCGAATTCACCGAGCGGGACCCCATAGATCCGCTCGTCGTTCGCCGGGTCCGTGGAGAGGGAGACGGTGTTGTCGATGTTCGCCTTGTACTCCGAGACGGAAATCCCCCAAACCCCCTCGATGGTGAGCCATTTCCTGAGGCCATAGCCGAGACGCAGAACCGGGTTGAAGGCGGAACCGCCATGCATGACAACGTCACCGAAGTACAGGTTTTCGGTCGAGATGCGGTAGATCATGGGGTTGGGAGACGAAAGCAAAGGGGTACCCAGGTTGAGGTAGCCGATGCTGAAGGTTGCGTCGAGCCTGCCCTGCCGGAGGCCCGGCGTCCAGGACGGCTTCGCGGTCTCCCTGGCAATCGCCCGCGCGGTCGTGTCCGCCGCGGAGGTATGCTTCAGGTTGAAGGTCTTTTCGGGCGCGGGTGTCCGGGCAGTGGCAACGCCACAGGTCAACACCAGCATCGTAAGCGCGGCAAGCAAGCTTCGCTGCGACATGGATCGGCTCCCGTCAGGCTCTGTCGCGTTCCCCGGCTTTGCCCCCGCAAAGCGCTCGGGCGCGCCCGTCGGCGCGGCGCAGGAACAGTGGGGATGAACGAAACGCGGCCCCCCTGTGGGGAATAGGCGGGCCAACTCTGTACAATGTCAGGCGCTGGCGTGCCGGTGTCAACTGCAAAGGCTGATCGGTTGCCCCGCCGCGTGCGTCGGCCGTATATTCGCTCGAGTCGCATCCCTGACACGGAAAGGCCGCTCATGAGCATCGACCCGCCCGCGTCGCGCGCACGCCGTTTCCACCGCCACGGCAGGAATATCGAAAATTGCGGTAGCTGGCGCGGTGGCGCCAGGCTTCTGCCACTGCTGCTCGGCGTGATGGCCCCGGCGGCCGATGGAGCGATCCCCCTCTACTTCCCGGGCCAGGTCACCGTGCCGGTCTCGGCGCCCACCTCTGCGGTGGTGGTGCTGGACGTTACCGGCGACGGGCTCCTCGATCTGATCGTCGGGCTGGAAAATGGTCGTATCTCTGTGCTGCGCAGTTTGGGGGGGGGGCAATTCGTGGAGTCGTTCGGCGATGCGAGCCTTGGTGGTGGCCGCGTGGACGATCTGCTGCTTGTCGCGCTGCACCCCGGGGATCCACTCTCTCTGGTCGCCACCACGGTCAATCCCGACCAGCTCGCCATCTACGATTTCGTCGCCGAAACGGTGCCGCTGAGCCTGCGTGTGGTGCTGGCGCTGCCGGAGGATCCCGCGGGGCTCGCGCCGGGTCTCGTGGCGCCGGACGGTTCGTCCCGTCTGGTGGTGACGTTGCCGGGCGTGGACCGCTGGCTGATCGCGGGCGAACAGGCGGGGGCCTGGCAGGTGCTGCAGGAAATTGACACCGGGGACCGTCCGATCGACGCGGTGGTCATCGATCTGGAGGGCGACGGCCGGCCAGAAGTCGTTACGGCCGACAACGGCGTGCTCTCGCGCGGTCTCTCCATCCATCGCGCCGGTCTCGACGGTCGCTACAGTGTGGCCGCGCAGCTGGCCACGCCGGGCGCTCCATCGGCCCTGTTCGCATTCGACGCGCAGGGTGATGCGCGGCCCGAGCTGTTCGTGACCTATGCCGATTCCGCGCGCGTGACCTGCTACGCGGCGGAGGGAGGCGTGTTGGTACCGGTAGCGGATCTGCCGGCGCCGTTGCCGGCGAGCGATCTTCACGTGGCGCGATTCGACGGCGGAGAGCTGGGCCTGTGGACCTGGAGCGGCGCGCGGGGGGTCGCCAACTACTTCCGCAACGCCGGTGCGGGGTGGGCCTTCGCGGAAACCTATTTTGCCGGCGGGCAGGCGGTCGATGGCAGGCTGACCGACCTGAACGGGGATTCCTACTCCGACCTCCTGATCGCCAACGGTTCGTCCGGGAACCTGGGGCTGCTTTTCGGCAACAACGTGCACAGTTTCCGCGCCTACCTTGCCACGCCGCTTCCGTCGCGACCGGTCGACGGTCGTCTGTACGACGAGGATGGCGATGGCCGCCTGGACTACGCGGTGACCTGCCAGGGGAGCCGTTCAGTGGATGTCCTGCACGGCGACGGACGGGGTCATCTCCTCCGCGATGTTTCTCCCGTAACGCTCGATCAGTCTCCCGCGGGGCTGGCCGTGCTGCGCGCTGACGCGGATCTCCGGCCGGACCTCGCGGTCACCCTGTTCGCCGTCGATCAGGCGGTGGTGTTGCGGCGCCTGCCCGACGGCGGCTACCTCGAGACCGCCCGTTTCGCGACCGGCGACTTCCCGTTCCGGGTCGTGGCCGGCGATCTGGACCGTGACGGCGCGGACGACCTGGTCGTCGCCAACCTGCTGTCGTGGAACTTCACCGTTGCCTGGGGAGCGGGCGACGGCACGTTTCCCGCCACGGGCACCCTGCCGCCCGTGAGCATGATCGAGGATGTGGCGCTGGCCGATCTGAACAGGGACGGACTGCCTGATATCGTCGCCGTCAATGGCCAGACGGCGCTTTTCACCCTGCTCAATAAAGGAGGACGCGCTTTCGACCCGCCGCGGTTCTATCCGCTGCCGGACCAGCCCGCCACGCTCGCGACCGGCGATCTTGACGGTGACGGTGACGCGGACGTGGTTGTCGGACAACGGACAGGGGCGGCGGTCACGATCCTGGAGAACAACGGCAACGGCTTTCTCTCCACGCGCGTGGCCGCGTGGCCGCTCGGCGGACGGCCGGGTGCCCTGGCGGTGGCCGACCTGAACCTCGACGGACTGCGGGACATCGTGGTCGCGTTGCCGGGGCTGCAGGAGGTCGGGCTGCTGATCAATCGGGGTGGCTGGGTCTGGATGGAGCCCCTCAAATGGGTGTCAGCGCTGACGCCCGCGGCGCTCGGCACCGGGGATCTGAACGACGACGCCATCCCGGACATCGTGCAGCTGGATCTCACGCTGGAATTGGCCGTCATCATGCTGAACGTCGAACCCAATCCGGTGCCGGTGACCCCGGTTCCGCTGACGATCGCCTGCGCCGGCGATCTTCTGGAGATCCGCGCCTGTCCCCCCGAGGGGGAAGGCTGGACAGTCGAGGCGGTCGGCGTTGCCGGTCCGCTCGACCTGGCGGTGGACGGTGCGGCCCGTTACGGAGAACTCATGCGCCTGGGCGACGGGTGGCTGCTCCGCCTGACCGCGGCGGACTGGGTCGCGGCCGGCCTGGCGGCCGGCTCGCCGGTGGAAGTGCGCCTGCGGGGCCGCGGTCCGGGCGCCGCCGTGATCGCGGTTACCGTGCCCACCGGCTGTCCGGTCGCCGTCGGGACGGGGGAGGTTGCGGCTCTCGTCCTCCTGGACAGCCGCCCAAATCCGTTCAATCCGAGTGTGGAAGCGCGTTTCCGGGTGCTGCGCGCGGGGCTGGTCCGGGGGACGATCCACGACGCGGCAGGGCGCCTGGTGGCTGATCTCGGAGAACGCTGGTGCGTGGCGGGAGAGCACGTGTTGCGCTGGGATGGTCGGGGCGTGGACGGCCCGGCGGGGGCCGGCCTCTACCTGCTCACGGTTTCCGCCGAGGGGCGCGCCGTCAGCCGGAAGTTGACTTTGCTCAAGTGATGCCCGCCCGCTCAGCAACCGGAGGCGGGAGGGCCGGGCGCGACCGCGTCCGGATTGTCCGGCGTCGGGGCGACGAACCCGTCGGCGCCGAGCGTGCGGACCTCCTCCGCCAGCGTCACGCCGAAACGCGCCCGCACCGCCTCGCGCATCCGTTCCACGAGGGTCCGCACCTGCGCGGAGGTGGCGTCGCCCCGGTTGATGATGATGTTGGCGTGTCCCGGGAAGACCGCCGCGTCCCCCTCGTGCATCGTCTTCGCTCCGACCGCGTCGAGCAGTTCGCCGGCGGCCCGACGGCGTTCCGCCCGGCATGGCCGGCGGCAGGTTCCTGAACCAGCTGCCGGCGCACGGTTCGACGATGGGGTGCTTGCGGTGGCGCTCCGCCAGCCGTTCGAGGCGCTGTGCGTCCGGCGGCCTCCGTGTCGCCGCGCTCGAGGCGCAGCCGCACGGCCAGCACGAGGACGCCGCCGCCCTGCAGGGCCGACCGCCGGTAACCGAAGGCGAAGCGCTCCGGGCCGACCGTTTCCAGTCGGCCGTCGGCGTCGAGTACGGTTGCCTCGACGAGGAATTCGCCGATCTCGTGGCCGAAGCAGCCGGCGTTGCCGACGATCGCGCCGCCGACCGAGCCGGGAATGCCCGAAGCGAATTCCAGTCCGGTGAGGCCGGCCTCCAGCGCGCGCGCCACGAGCGTGTCGAAGGGGAGTCCGGCGCCGGCCGCCACGGTGTCGCCGTTCACCGTGAGGTCGCCGGCGTCGAGGCGCAGCACGCAGCCGCGGAAGCCGTCGTCGACGGCCAGCACGTTGCTGCCGCCGCCGAGCGTGATTGTCGGCAAATCGTGTCCGGCGGCGAATTCCAGGAACCGGCGCGCGTCGTCGGGTGTTCGGACGCGGCACACGGCGGCGGCGGGGCCGCCGACGCGCAGGGTGGTCAGGTCGCGCAGCGGCATCCCCGCGACGACGTCCGAGGGGTGCGCGGCAACGAGCCGGCGCAGGGCCACCTCTGCCGGATCATGGGGCTCCGGCGGCGGGGTTGGAAAGGTGGGGGAGTGCGGCATGCGCCCAGCATCGGGCCGCGGCGGCGCTCCGTCAAGGGACCGCGCATTGCCGCCGGTCCGGCGCCGGGCTAGATTCCGGGGGGAGGCGCGGCGGCGGGGCGCGCCGGCGCGAGGTGGTGGCCGGGACGGTCAATGACGGGAGCGATCGTGGATCGACGCGCGAGCACGGATCTGAGGGCGTTGGGGCTCTCCCTTCTCGCGCACGGGCTGTTCCTGCTGTTCACCTGGCGGGTCGATTTCTTTCCGCCGCCGCGCGCCGCGCGCGCCGCCGAAGCGGAGACGAGTGTCGAGCTGATTCTGGAACCGGTGACGCCGCCCGCAACGGAGGCCGTGCGGCCGCCAGCCGTAGCGGCAGAGGTCGTACCGTCGCCCGCCGCGGAGGCGGCGGCGCGTCCCCAGGCCTACCTGGACGTGCCGGAGCGCCTGCGCTCGGCGGAACCGCCGTCGCGCGCGGACTATCTTGCGCTCGTCAACAGCCACGCCGCCGACGAGGCAGCCGGCGGGCAGCCGGAGGAGGAGCCGGCGGCCCCCGTCGAGACGGAAACGCCGCAGGTGGCAATCAGGCGCGCCGATCCCGAGGCCGGTTCTTCCGGCAGCGTGGTCGTGGCGCCGTCGCGTCCGGCAACGGAAGCGCGCGTGGCGCAGGTCACCGCCGCGTCTGCGCGGAGGGCACCGCCGAGGGGCAGCGAGGCCCTGGCGGGTGGCGGCTGGCCGTTGGCGGCCGGCCGGCCGGAATCGCGTGCGGGGATCGGGCCGGGGGGCGAGGAGCAGCCGTCGCGCGCCGATGGCGTTGCGGGCGAGCCCGAGGGGCTGTTCGAACAGGCGAAGCAGGAGCAGACGTGGCAGTGGGATCTCGGCGCGGTGGACCCGCTCGATCTGCTGTCGCGACCCGGGAGCGCGCCGTCGGCGGCGCGGCCGGGGCGCGACGCGGGCGACCGGCTGTTCGAGTTCGACCAGTTCGCCACCGGCAGTCGCGCGGGGAACGCGCTGTTGTTCGGGCCGTATCGTCTTAACACCTACGAATGGAACTTCGCGCCGTGGATGCAGCGTTTCGGGCAGGATCTGCGTCGCAACTGGATCGCGCCGTACGCCTACCAGCTCGGTGTCATCAGCGGCGCGACGGAGATGCGCGTGGTGATCGAGCCCGACGGCCGCCTCGGCGCGCTCGAGGTGCGGCAGCGGGAGGGGCACGAATCGCTGCACTTTTCCAGCGAGGCCGCGGTGCGCGGCGCGGCGCCTTTCGCCGCCCTGCCGCCCGACTTCCCGGAACCTCGGCTTGAGATCATCCTGACCCTCGTCTATCCTGACTGGCCTGCCTTGATGCGGCAGCAGCAGCAGACGCCGGATGGGTCGCGGGAGCAGGAGCCGTCCCCGCGTCGCGGCCGCCGCTAGGGCGGACGCGGCGGTCACCCGAACGCGAGGTGGTCCCGACTACCATGTGGCAATTCATCCGCGCCGGCGGCCTGGTCATGATCCCGCTGGGTATCTGTTCCCTCGTGGGGCTGGCGGCCCTGGTGGAGCGCTTCCTGGCGCTGCGCCGCCGGCGCATCGTGCTCCCCGAAATCGTCGAAGCGGTGGAGACCCTGGGAGCAGGGTCGGATTTCACCGTGGCGTACGCCATTCTCGACCGCAATCCGGGCCCGTTCGCCAACGTGGTGCGCGCCGGCCTGAAGCACGGGGGGGCGGAGTGGCCGATCATCCGCGACGCCCTGCAGGAGGCGGGGCGGCAGGAGGCCGTGAGACTGTCGCGCAACCTGAACGTGCTCGAGACCGTGGCGGCCGTGGGGCCGCTGCTCGGACTGCTGGGCACGGTGTCGGGCCTGATCCGCCTGTTCCACGACATCGGCACCATGGGGATCGGACAGGCGCAGTATCTTTCGAGCGGTATCGCCGAAGCGATGAGCGCCACGGCGGCCGGCCTGCTCGTCGGCATCCCGGCGCTGGTGGCGCACAACTGGCTGCGCGGCCGGGCGGAGGGGATCGTTTTCGATCTCGAAGTGTACGCCGCGAAGGTTCTCGACACGCTGCGCTCCCGCGGCCTGGCGCGGTCGGCGCCGGTGCCTGAACATATCGCACGGACGGGGTAGGGCATGCAATTCCAGACGCGACGGGGAGGCAGTCAGGCGCTGATGATCAACGTCACGTCGCTGATCGACGTGCTGTTCGTGCTGCTGCTCTTCCTGGTGGTCAGCACGACCTTCAAGGACAGGACGGCCGTCAACCTGACCCTGCCCCGCTCCACGTCGGTCGACGCGGCGCCGGAGGGGCCGGCGGTCGTCGTGTCTGACGGCCGGCGGGGAGACCTGCCTGAACGACCGGCAGCTCCCGCAGGCGGAGTTGCGGCAGGCGCTGCGTCAGCTGCAGGCCGCCACGGGGGAGGACCGGCTGGTCCTGCGGGCCGACGCGCACAGCCAGCACGGCGACGTGGTGCGGCTGATCGACGTCGTGCGCGACAGCGGATTCACCAAGGTCAGCCTCTCGGCGCAGCGCGACGAGAAGACGGAGGAGCGCCCGTGAGCACGTGTCCGGCCCGAAAAGCATCCTTATCAATGGCGATGAATGGCGATCGGCCGACCGGCTGTGGCCGCGTGGCCGCGCTCCTGCTCGCCGCCGGGCTGGCGCTCGGCCTGGCGGGCGGCTGCACCGGCGATGCCCCGGGACCGCTCGGGGCCGATCTGCCGCAGGTGCCCGGTTTCGATACCCTGCTCGTGCCGCTGACGATCGACAGTCTGGAAACCTGCCGCCGTTTCGCCGTCGTCGACACGGTCCACCCCTTTCCCCGCCAGCAGGTGCTGTACGTCGGGAAGCAGGGGAGCGAGCGGTCGTCGATTCTCGTGCGCTACGATTTCTCCGTGTTCCAGGAGGCCGGATGGGACACGGTCGACTTCACCATCGACAACATCCGGAGCGTCAAGCTGCGGCTGCAGGGGCTGAAGTACTACGTCGTACCTGCCGCTCCCGAACGGCGAGGTCGGCGCGCTGACGAAGCGGCTCGTCGTCAACGAGCTGGTCGATCACGCTCGATCCGTCGCTCTACCCGGGACCCGAGCCGGCGGTCGGGGCGCAGCTCTGTTCCGTCGAGGAGGGGAGTGGTCAGGAGATCATCCTGCCGCTGCCCCGGGCCGCCTTCCTGGCCTGGGTCGTCGCCGGCAGTCACACCGGACTCAGGATCTCCGAGGGGGATTCGGCCGGGTCGCAGGCGGGGATCGTGGGCTATGCCAGCAAGGAACTGACGCTGCCGGCGAGCCTGCTCGCGCCGCTCGATTCGGGTACGATCGTCGGACCGAATCTCCTGATCGAGTTCAAGGAACCGGCGCAGATCGCCAGGCTGAGTCCGATCGTCGACGTTTCGACCTTTTCGGCCGTCGATCCCCTGCCCGACTCGCCCGCCGACGGGCTGGTCGTGCGCAGCCACCTGCGCAGCGATCCGCTGCTCGGTTTCTCGCTCGACGGTCTGCCGACGGGGGTGGTGATCAACCGGGCCGTGCTCACGGTGACCCTCGATTCGACCCGCAGCTACGGACCGGCGGAGGCGATCGTCTGCTGTGAGACGCCGGCCTCGAACTTCCCTCCCGACAGCGTCTCCTATCTGCTGGATGATCTGCCGTCGCGTCTGACCGCCGCCGCCGGCGTGGTGGGGATCGAGACCTACGCGAAGCGGCGGGTCCGGTTCGATCTGACCTCGACGGTGCAGCGCTGGGCCAACGGGGTCTACGGCGAGCCGCTGCTGTTCGCGTTGTTGCCGGCGGAGGATTTCCTGACCGCCTACAATTCGAACAGCCTGGGCTCCGGACGTTTTCTGGCAGCGCTTCTGGTTCTTCGGCACCGTGGCCGCCGATCCGAGCGACCGGCCCCGGCTGCTCATCCACTACACGCCGCGTCCCGGCACGGCGGGGAGGCAACTGTGATGCGGCGGCCGACAGTCGTGGGGGCGCGCGGCGGCGTGCCTGGTCCTGCTTCGCGGCGGCGGAGCGCCGTTCCCGCGCGCGCGCAGAGCCCGTTCAGCCTGGTGCACCTCGGCGCGCCGGCCGCCGGCGGCGATGCCCGCGTCCTCGGACGGGGCGGGTGGGGACTGGCCGAGAGCGACACGCTCGCGCCGTCGTTCCTGAATCCGGCGGGTCTGCCGGGGCTGCGGCAGGTGGCGATCGCCCTGTCGGGCTACGGCGAGAGCCATCCGCAGTCAGGGGCGCGGCCGGCAGCCGCGACAATGCGCGGGTCATGACTCCCGACGTCGCGGTGGCGATGCCGCTGGGCGACGGTCGCGCGGTGCTTGCGGCCGGCTTCCACGCCCGTCGCTCGACGCAGTACCAGACGACGTCTGCCGCGGGACTGGTTCGCCGGATCCGAACTGCTCGCCTCCGGCGACGAGATCTTCTCGCGCGAGGGGACGCAGTTCGCGGTGCCCCTGACGCTGGCCGCCCGCGTCACGCGCGCGCTGTCGCTCTCCGGCACGCTGAACCTCGAACGCGGGGTGATCCGCGAGCGGGTGGACCACTTCTTCCTCGATCCGGTGGACAGCCTCGCATACCGCCGTTCCTCCCTGGTGCGCGAAGATGATTTCAGCGGCACCTCCGCCAGTTTCGGCCTGCAGTGGCGTCCCACCGGCGCGCTGTCGCTCGGCGCCGTGTTCACGACCCCCTGGGATTACGTCGTGACGCGCCGGCAGGAGGTGTACAACGTCTCCGGCGTTGTCGATTCGTCGTACACCGTGCGCATGCCGGCGGCCTGGGGCGTGGGCGCGAGCGCGCGTCTGGCCGCGCGCTGGCGCGTCGGGGCCGACTACGAGTGGCGCGGCCTCTCGGATCTGCGGGGCCGGCCCGACTGGGAGGCGTGCCGCGGCGGACGAGTGGCGGATCGGATTCGGGTGCGAGCGCGCCGGGGGCGCGCGTGCGTCGGGGCGGCTGGAGCAACCTGCCGCTGCGGTTCGGCGTTTCGCGGGGCCAGTGGGGCTACCGCGTCGGCGACGAACCGATCCGCGAGTGGCGCGTTGCCGCCGGCACCGGGCTTCGTCTTCAACGCGGGCGGCGGCCGGGTCGATCGTGGCGCTTTCCTACGGTCGCGTGGGCGATCGTGAGCGCAACGGCTATGTGGACGACGTGTGGCGGCTGGCCGTGTCGGTCGTCGGTCTGGAACGTTGGTGGTAAGGGCGAGCGGCGCGGCGCCGGCGAGGGAGGACTGCATGCGAGGCGAGCGTTTCGGTGTGTCGGCGAGCGACGGTGCCTCGGGCTGCTGCTGGCGATGTCCGCGGCTCTGGCGGGTTGCCAGAAGCAGGGCGAATCCGGCGCGACTGGACCAATTCATGGCGCGCATGGAGACAGCTGCCCGCGCCGCAGCGGGAGGCGCTGCTGCGCCAGACCATCGCGGGCGGCGGCCGGCCGGCCGTGTTCGCGCAGTATGCGCTCGGCAACCAGTTCCATGACGCGGCCAGCGACAGCAGCGCCGCCGGCGCCACCGGCGGCGCCGCCGCCCTGCTCGACTCGGCCCGCTGGCACTTCGAGCAGGCGGCGCTCGACACGACCTTCGTCGAGGCGCAGGTCAATCTCGGCTCGGTCTGGGACGACATGGCCGATCTCGGCGGGGCCCAGGCGGAGCGTCAGGCGCGGCTGGAGAAGGCCGAGGCGGCCTACCGGCGGGCGCTCGCGCTGCGGCCGACGGATGAGAAGGCGCGCTGCAACCTCGGCGCGCTGTACGTCAAGAAACGCCAGTACCCGGAGGCCATCGACCCAGTTCCGCCAGGCGCTGGTCGATCATCCGCGCAGCGCCCTGGCCCACTACAACCTGGCCATCCTGTTCGCGGAGACGAAGATCTACCGCGAGGCCAGGGCGGAGTGGGCGGCGGCGGCGAAGGCCGACCCGCAGGGGGACATCGGCCGGCGTTCGCTCGCCAACGTCAAGATCGTCGAACAGATGATGTCCGCGCAGGCGCCGGGCGCGCCGGGCCAGCCGCCGCCGGCCCGTCCCTGAGGCGTCCGGACCGGCGGTCGTTCGCGAGGGAGCATGGACTTTCCCGCTGCCCATCCCGCCGGCCCTGCGCCAGGCCGTCCCGCCCGGGACCGCGCGTCCTCCTCGCCCTCAGCGGCGGCGTGGACAGCGCCGTCGCGCTGGCGGTGTTGCGCCAGCTCGGCTGTGAAGTCACCGCGGTCACCTTCAAGAATTTCTGTCTGGGCGATGCCGGCCCGGAAGGGGTCGACGGCGAGCGATCGTGCTGCTCCCTGGAGGCGACCGAGGACGCGCGGCGGGTGGCCGCGACGTCTCGGCGCGCGGCACTGGGTCCACGACGTGGCGACGGCTTTCGCGCCGAGGTGATCGCGCCGTTCGTGACGGAGTACGCCGCCGGGCGCACCCCGAACCCCTGTCTCGCCTGCAACGCGCGGGTCCGCTTCCCGGAACTGGTGCGTCTCGCCGATCAGCTCGGCCTGCGCGCTCGTCGCGACCGGGCACTACGCGCGGCGCGAGGGCGGGGGCGGGGTGGCCCGCCTGCGGCGCGGCGTGGATCGCGACAAGGACCAGTCCTACTTCCTCTACCGGCTCGGAGCCGGTCGCTGCTCGCGCGCACCCTCTTCCCGCTCGGCTGGGCCACGAAGGCCCAGGTGCGCGAGGCGGCGCGGGCGCTCGGCCTGCCGGTGGCGGAGAAGGCCGAAAGCCAGGAGATCTGTTTCGTGCCGGACGACGACCGCGCCTACCTGTTCGCGGGTGGCGCCGCGGCCGTTGCCGCGGGCGAGATCGTCGATCGCGAAGGACGGGTGGTCGGCGCGCACCGCGGGCTGGCGCACTACACGGTGGGGCAGCGGCGCGGGCTGGGGGTGGCGGCGGCGCAGTCCGCTCTACGTGCTGGCGCTCGACGCCACGCGCAACCGCGTGGTCGTCGGTCCGGAGGAGGCGCTGGTCGTGCGCGAGGTCGTCTGCGACGATGTCGTGGAGACCTCGGGGCGCGTCTGCCGGCGGAGGGGCCGCCGGCCGGCCGGGCGTGCGTGGCGCGGATCCGCCACCGGCACGCCGGGGTCGCGGGTCGCGGGGTGGCGCCGGCGCGACGATCGGCTGGAGGTGTCGCTGGCGGAGCCGGCCCGGGGCGTGGCGCCGGGGCAGGCGCTGGTGCTGTACGAGGATGATCTGGTGCTGGGCGGCGGTCGCATCGTCGGCACCGCCTGAGCGGGAGGAGCCGCGACGGGGCCGCGGGGCGGCGCGAGGCAGGGGAGGTCGAGTCATGCCGGGACGGCTCGGACGGCGGGGCGCGCGGATCGCGATCGTGGTCGTGGGCCGTTTTGGTTGGGTTAGACTCTTTATCTTTTTGGCGGCGAACCATCTGCCTCTTCGACACGATTGCAGACGATGAGGATCAATCACGATGATTTTTCCCTTAAAGTGGCCGAAAGGTCTGGCGCATCTTACCCAGGGCGATCTGCAATCTCTCCGGCCTCCGCCACCGTGGCCTGCAAACAAGCGTGGATCGCCACGTCGGTGGCCACAAACGGCAACCCATTGGCCAACTCAAATCCCCGTTGGCTGAGGCTTCGTTTCATCCGGATCCCTTGACGCATAAGGCGCACTCATGGATCAATTGCAAGGCCAACCGAGGTTCGACTCGCTCTCCCGGCTGCCCGCTCCAACCGTTGAGCAAATCCCATGTTCCCAGCCGCAGATGTTCGGGAATGAGAGCCAGATGCCCACCAGGTTGCCCGAGATTTTGTCGGCCAAGAGTTGCCGCACGCCCCGTTCAAGCTGCAGGGGGTCGCTTACCTCCAGGCGCACCTTATCTTTGGTCCGATGAGTTTCGACCTCTATCGGCGCGGTTCACGGGCCGGTAGAGGTGGAGTTTTTTTTTGAAGGCCATACTCCGCGATCACCCTTTCCACACTGCGGATGGCGATGGGAAACCCATTCTGGTTGAGTTTTTGGGCAATAACCTCTGGCGAGATCGTTGGGGTCGAGAAAGCGATAGCGGATAATCTGGCGAACGACCTCCTGGGTTCGGCGGTAATGGCTTTTGGGTCCGGTTTTGGGCTCTTGAGTCCCTCGGCCCCATAATTTTTAAACTGCTCCAGGATTTGGTAAAATCGCTGTCGGTGTAGCCAAATTTTTGGGCCGCTTCGGTGGAGCCCAGGCCTTCACATTGGCCTTCCACGAGCATGGCAAGCTTGAGAGTGATTTCATCATCTTCCCTGACGGCCAGAGATCCTGCTGGGCCATAGACGAGGCAACCCCTTTTTGGATTTTGATCATTTGCTATCTCCTTTTGGTAAGAGATGAGAATCGCACGCCTGGAGAAAGAGATAGCATAATCGGGTCGATATGTCAAATAAAATATGGCGATTAAACATCTCGGCCCTAATTTCCGCCATGCCCCTATTTTGCAGCCAGACTTGGCGGATAAATAGCCTTAACCCGAAAATAAACACCTATATTCGCCTCAATTCCGCCATATTTAATTTTACTACATCCGAGAGGGCATCCTTAAAAACCCGAATCATTCCCCTGGGGAACCTGATAATACGACCCGTAATTGGAAAATTACGCCCCCCTTAAAAATCTCTGCGAAAGCCGGAATCCAGTCTTTTCCAAACCTTCTGGATGCCGGATCAGGTCCGGCATGACGGAAAAAAAAGTGGAGTCAATTGAATAACCCTAAAATGAATTTGGTTGCAAGTGAAATGCAACCATTTTCAGAGCAGAATATAGAAGTTTTTGAGGTGAGTCAAAGGGTAACCTGGCCCCTTCTCCAGCTTCGTTGATCACATCTCCCTTAGAAACTGCCTCTTTTGTCAATCAGATGAATGCGCTCTTTGGGTTAAGGATTAAATGGGCCATGTCAGCTCGTTGATTACGGGTTCAAACCTACGCTATCAAGCGAAAAAGGTTCGACCACCGTTACAGGAAGGAATATCAGTCTCGCAGGAGAATTCTCTCCTCCATCCGAATCTAACTCACACCTACGAGTCTTCAGTGGGGTCGATATTCGAGAACTAAGGACTAGGAGTTGAAAGTGAGCATAAAGAACCGATAAACTGGCCTGCCAGTTTTCAATGCCGCTGGATCGTCAGACTATTCTCCTTCAGAAGTCCTATTCGATTTTCTTCCCAAGTGACCGTTCAAAGCCCATCTTACAAGTTTCGCAAAGATCTGTCGATTTAGCATCGTGCTCTTCAAGGCTGTTCGGATAGGCACGGGCACAAGTCAGGCGTTGAGCACCTGGGCACTCCGAGCATGAAACCAATTGAGGAAAGACTTTGCTTGAGCGTCCTATCCACAAGACGCTTCCGGTTAGGATCGGCACCATAAAAATCGCCAGTAAATCGACGGTAGGTTATAATTGCATGGGTTGCATTGTTTTCGGCGGTACCGAAGATAAAGTTGCTTTTTCCAGCGAATGCATCAAGATTGGCGACCCCAAGAAAATAAGCCTTTTCTTTCCGAAAGGGAGCAACTACGGAGCGGACCGTGCTCAAGAGATCATCAATATCCCATTGTTTTTCCGCATCGGCGAGTTGCTTGATTCCTTTGTCAAGATTAATCAAGCCCTCCTTACCGTTCATGGAATACGCAATCAGCCGAACGGCGTGGATGACGACGCTATCGCTTTCCAGGTCCTTATACCCGATTCCATTTTGTTCTAATAACTTTTGAAGTTTGAAATCTTGTGCCGTGGTCTTTTTCATTTCCAGTTGAAGCATCGACCGAAGTTCGGCTATACGTTGTTTGAAGATATCCCTTTTGAAGGGAGGAATTGAGGTTGATGATGTAAATAGATTTACGGGCACATTGATTTATTTGCAGAAATGTGCCTTAGATCTCTCATGACGCAGGTTTGTGCTTTCCCCAAAGCAATCAGGCTTATGGAAATGTCGGTCTTTTCAATCGAAGAAATTTCGGGAATCCCGAGATAACGGCTCACCTTTCAGAAGTTTGCATGCTCGATTGAAAAGACCGACGTTTCCATGACCTGCTTTGGGGAAAGCACAAACCTGCGTCATGAGATCTAAGGCACATTCTGCAGT
>CAVYVY010000007.1:0-104627 GCA_963772145.1 uncultured bacterium | reverse complement strand
TCCTGAGTCATTAATTCGTGGAACAAATAGTCCCGTCCGGTGTATTCAGGTTACACTCTGCAAGGAGGCTCCTGATGCGCACCGGACGTCCACTCTCTCATCTGACCCTGAGTCCCCCCGAGCGCGAGACCTTGGCGGGCTGGTCGCGGCGTCGCAAGACCGCCCAAGCCCTCGCCCTGCGCGCCCGTGTGATCCTGCTGTGTGCCCGCGGCCTGACCAACACCGCCGTCGCCAGCGAACTTCGCGTGACCAAGCAGACCGTGGGCAAGTGGCGCTCCCGCTTCCTTGCCTATCGTCTCGACGGCCTGCTCGACGAGCCCCGGCCCGGGGCTCCGCGGCGTATCACGGACCGGGATGTCGAGCGCGTGATCACGCGCACGCTCGAGACGAAACCCGAGGACGCCACGCACTGGAGCACGCGATCCATGGCCCGCGCCACCGGCCTGAACCAGACCGCCATCAGCCGCATCTGGCGCGCTTTCGCTCTGCAACCCCACCGCACTGAGACGTTCAAGCTCTCGACCGATCCGCTCTTCGTCGACAAAGTGCGCGACATCGTGGGGCTGTACCTCAACCCGCCGGAGCGGGCGCTCGTGCTGTGCGTCGACGAGAAGTCGCAGATCCAGGCCCTTGACCGTACTCAGCCCCTGTTGCCGATGCGACCGGGCCAGGTCGAGCGACGGACCCACGACTACAAGCGACACGGCACAACCTCGCTGTTCGCGGCCCTGGACGTCAAAACCGGGCATCTGATCGGCGAGTGCCATCGGCGCCACCGGGCCGTCGAGTTCCGCAAGTTCCTCAACACCATCGAGGCGAACGTGCCACCGGATCTGGATCTGCATCTGGTCCTGGACAACTACTCCACGCACAAGACCCCGGCTATCCACCGCTGGCTGGCCAGGCATCCTCGCTTCCACCTGCACTTCACGCCCACCAGTGCGTCATGGATCAACCAGGTCGAGCGCTGGTTCGCCACCCTCACGCAGAAACAGATCCGTCGAGGCACCCATCGCAGCACGCGTCAACTCGAAGCGGCGATCAAGAGCTACGTCGAGCTGACCAACCAGTCGCCGAAACCGTTTGTCTGGACGAAGACCGCAGATCAGATCCTGCAAACCCTGGCACGATATTGTGCGCGAATCTCTGACTCAGGACACTAGCGAGCCATGCGACCGACACGCTGTCACACTCAGCGTTACCATACAACACGTCTTCTGCGTCAACCACTCCAGCATCAAATACATATATCATCCGCGCATTTGCACGGGGGTGTACGTCGGGAACTTCGAATGCGGGCTGCTCCGTGTCGCAAAGAGTACCAATTACGATGTACTCGGGTACGATTCCAGCGTTGGCCCAATAGATTTGGCAAGCTACGGAGTTACCGACCCAACTCATCAGTACGGCAGCCACTCCCAAACAGACAAAGGCGCACTTCATGTCTGCACCCTTCTGCGAACGCTCAGGCTTCAGCAGTGGGCGCGGTTGGCGCGGGCCGTGCCTTGCACGGACCGTGACGACCGCGACCATCTGCTGCAAGCTCGTGTTAGAATGCTTCTGCACGCGCTCTCACCTGTACAACGACTTCAGTGCGCCCCATGTCGTGTTCTCAACAGCCACCGTACTATCGATGGCGACTAGTGTCCTGAGTCAGAGATTCGCGCACAATATCGTGCCAGGGTTTGCAGGATCTGATCTGCGGTCTTCGTCCAGACAAACGGTTTCGGCGACTGGTTGGTCAGCTCGACGTAGCTCTTGATCGCCGCTTCGAGTTGACGCGTGCTGCGATGGGTGCCTCGACGGATCTGTTTCTGCGTGAGGGTGGCGAACCAGCGCTCGACCTGGTTGATCCATGACGCACTGGTGGGCGTGAAGTGCAGGTGGAAGCGAGGATGCCTGGCCAGCCAGCGGTGGATAGCCGGGGTCTTGTGCGTGGAGTAGTTGTCCAGGACCAGATGCAGATCCAGATCCGGTGGCACGTTCGCCTCGATGGTGTTGAGGAACTTGCGGAACTCGACGGCCCGGTGGCGCCGATGGCACTCGCCGATCAGATGCCCGGTTTTGACGTCCAGGGCCGCGAACAGCGAGGTTGTGCCGTGTCGCTTGTAGTCGTGGGTCCGTCGCTCGACCTGGCCCGGTCGCATCGGCAACAGGGGCTGAGTACGGTCAAGGGCCTGGATCTGCGACTTCTCGTCGACGCACAGCACGAGCGCCCGCTCCGGCGGGTTGAGGTACAGCCCCACGATGTCGCGCACTTTGTCGACGAAGAGCGGATCGGTCGAGAGCTTGAACGTCTCAGTGCGGTGGGGTTGCAGAGCGAAAGCGCGCCAGATGCGGCTGATGGCGGTCTGGTTCAGGCCGGTGGCGCGGGCCATGGATCGCGTGCTCCAGTGCGTGGCGTCCTCGGGTTTCGTCTCGAGCGTGCGCGTGATCACGCGCTCGACATCCCGGTCCGTGATACGCCGCGGAGCCCCGGGCCGGGGCTCGTCGAGCAGGCCGTCGAGACGATAGGCAAGGAAGCGGGAGCGCCACTTGCCCACGGTCTGCTTGGTCACGCGAAGTTCGCTGGCGACGGCGGTGTTGGTCAGGCCGCGGGCACACAGCAGGATCACACGGGCGCGCAGGGCGAGGGCTTGGGCGGTCTTGCGACGCCGCGACCAGCCCGCCAAGGTCTCGCGCTCGGGGGGACTCAGGGTCAGATGAGAAAGTGGCCGTCCGGTGCGCATCAGGAGCCTCCTTGCAGAGTGTAACCTGAATACACCGGGCGGGACTATTTGTTCCATGAATTAATGACTCAGGACACTAGCTCAAAGCCGCCAGGGAGAATCACCGCGCCAAGTTCTGGATGCAGATAGTATGTGCCCACGCAGCACGTTCCCCCGGTATAGTTCATCTGCTCCACTACCAGCGTCTCAAACGTTCCGTATGGCACTGTGACCGTTTCTGAACGATCAACAAAGCCAATCCGAGTACACCAGAACCCCGGGCCGTTGATTGTCACCCAGGCGGTTGACTGCCAGACCCGTCCAATAGCAAGTGGCAGATCGAGGAACGTGATTGGGGGCTCGAAGAATTCAGATCCAGAAGTGTCGCCGCCCGCTGACAAGTACGAGCACCCACTGAGAATCACGTCTCCGCTCAAGTCGACAGCGAACTGGGCACTTGACGTCATCGAAAGAGTGCCGGTGGGTTGATACCAGCGCGCGATCAGCTCAATATTTGCACCGTTCGTCACACAATCGACGACCATGGTTTCGCCGTTGGCGCTTCTGTAGTGGTATGTGCTGTCCTCGGCACGCGGCCAGTATTCGGCCGCATTCGCGGAGCCAACAACAACGAGGACACATCCGATAAGCAACCAGAATTGCATCGACGCCGCCTCCGATGTGTTCGCGGCCTCATTCTAACGCTCAGTTGATTGACCAGCGTAGTACGGGTGGCGCTGGTCTCTGAGTAATCATTCTTGCTGACCCCGGTATTGCGGTTGCTTGGTCTTCGTAGCTGGATGGGTTTGGGCCTTCCTTTGTGTGCTTGCGCTGCTTCCGGCTTGCCGGCTGCGACACGGCGTGGCCACGCACGCGCCGTCCGCTGCCATGAGGGGCAGGGCGGGGCGCTGGCGCGAACGCGGTCTTTGGGCGAAACCTCACGCCGCTTGGGCGAAGGGCGGGGCGGGCGGCGCCTGGGTTGCACCGTGGTCCCGGGGGAGCGGGTGGCGGGGCACTCGTTACCCCATGGGACTCTTCATTTTTGCATACTGGTCGGGCTGATTCAAGATTTCTCGTCGAGGGGGCTCTTGACTGCGTGGGGGCCGCGGTTGAGGACGTGGGTGTAGATCATCGTGGTGGAGACGTCGCTGTGGCCGAGGAGTTCCTGGATGGTCCTGATGTCGTAACCGGATTCCAGCAGGTGGGTTGCGAAGCTGTGGCGGAGGGTGTGGCAGGTGGCCGGCTTGGTCAGGCGGGCGCGGCGGGCGGCTTCCCTGACGACGCGCTGGATCACCGATCTCGTGCAGGTGGTGGCGGCGACGTCTGGCCGGTTTCGGGGTCGCGGTAGTGGCTGGTGGCGGGGAAGACCCATTGCCAGGCCCACTCGGAGGCGGCGGTGGGGTACTTGGTGGCCAGGGCGTCGGGCAGGGCGACGTGCCGCGGCCGTGCGCGGCGTCGCGTGCGTGCTGGCGGCGCACCTGCTCGAGGTGGCGGCGCAGCGGTTCGCGGGTGGCGGCGGGCAGCAGGGCGATGCGGTCCTTGCGTCCCTTGCCGTCGCGCACGGTGATCTCGCTGGCGCTCGAAGTCGATGTCCTTGACCCGCAGGCGCATCGCTTCCAGCAGGCGCAGGCCGGACGCCGTACAGCAGGTTCGCCACCAGGCGGACGGTGCCGTCCAACTGGACAGCAGGGCGGCGACCTCGTCGCGGCTCAGCACCGTCGGGACGCGCACGGGTCGTTTGGCGCGCACCAGGTCATCCAGCCACGCCAGTTCGCGGCGCAGGACGACTCGCGGTACAGGAACAGCAGGGCGCTCAGGGCCTGGTTCTGGGTCGAGGCGCTGACCCTTCCGTGCGTGGCCAGGTGCGAGAGGAACGCCGTCACCTCCGGTTCACCCATCTCGCGCGGGTGGCGCCTGCCGTGGAACAGCACGAAGCGGCGGATCCAGCCGGCGTAGGCCCGGCTCGGTGCGGCGGCTGTAGTGGCGCGCGCTGATGGCGTCGTGGACCTGGTCGAGCAGACGGCGGGGTGGGTCGGTGGGCGGTGATGGAGCCATGGGCGGGGCGGATGCAACTGCGGAGCCAGCCCGCCCGCCGACAGTTGGTCCGCCGGCTATACTTTGAGTCGGAACATTGCTATTCTCTGGTGGAGGCTGAGGGTTTGCCAGAGAGGGCGACAGATGGAATTAATTGATTTTGAAAAGGTTATTGACGTTTGCCGCGCCCACGGCACTCGCAAGATCACCCTATTCGGGTCGTTTGTGCGGGGCGAGGCCGATCCGGATAGCGACGTGGACCTGATCGTGGCGTTCTCGGGGCCCACCGGACTACTGGCTTTGGTGCGCCTTGAGCGAGAGCTCTCCGATGTCCTGGGCCGCGGCGTGGATCTGCTTACCGAGGAGTCCATCAGCCCCTACCTGCGCGAACGCATTCAGCGCGAACAGCGAGTCATCTATGAAGCAGCGGGATGATCGGCTATATCTGCAACACATCCTGGATGCGATCTCCACGATAGAGTCGTACCTGGATGGCATCGACGAGAACACGTTTCGGGCCTCAAGCCTGCTGCAGGACGGCGTCATCCGTCAGATCCAGATCGTCGGCGAAGCAGCCAAACGGATTTCGCCGGAGCTCTGTGACCGCCACCCCGACCTTCCGTGGCGGGACATGGCCGGCATGCGCGACAAACTCGTTCATGACTACTTCGGCGTCGACATCGGAATGGTCTGGATTACGGCCACCGTCGATCTCGTGGAGCTTTCCGCTCAGGTGACACGGGTCATCGCTGAATTGTAGGGCGGTAGTCCAACCAACGTTCGCAGCGGATGGTCATACCCATCACATCGCCGGCCGGGGCGTCGCGCCTGACATTCCCGGTGACTGACCCGGGCGCCGCCCCTTATTGTCTGCGTGCGGGGGGAGGCGCCATGTCCTTCACGGCTGACGAAGAGGGCCGCATCCTGGCGGCCGTCGAGCAGCTCGAGGCGAAGACCGGCGTGCAGGTGCTGGCCGCGGTCATCGGGAGGGCCGACCACTATCCGGAGGCGCTGTGGAAGGCGTTCGCCCTGGCGGCCTCGCTCGCGTCGCTTGGGCTGGCGGTCCAGGCCGTCCTCGACCCGCCGTGGATCGCGCCGGTGCATGCGGCGTTCTACGCGATCGCGGTGCTCGGGGTCGGCGCTGCGGCGGCTCTGGCGACCGTGCTGCTGCCGCCGCTGGCCCGGCTCCTCATTCCCTCCGCGCGGCTGGAGGGCGAGGTCGAACAGTACGCTCGTGCCTGTTTCCTCGAGCGGGAGATCTTCGGCACGCGCGGGCGGACCGGGATCCTGGTCCTGGTCAGTCTCTCCGGGTCCGGCTCCTGGAGTTCGAGCGGCAGCAGTTTCTCGGGCGGCGGCGGTCACTCCGGCGGCGGCGGCGTCTCCGGGAGCTGGTAGCGCTGCCGGCCCGCCGGGCGGGGGCTCGCCACGATCGCGGGCTACTTCGCGGACGGAGCCTCCGGGCTGCCGGTCTCGATGAAGCGCTGCAACCGTTGCACCTGCAGGCCCAGCACCGAATCGACGAGGGGCGCCCAGCCGGTGAGGCCGCCGTCGACGGCGCCGGCCACGCGGTAAACGACCTCGAGCGCGCACCCTTCGCCGGCCACGGCCAGCTTCCAGGTCATCATGCCGCTGAGCGACTGCTCCTGCAGCGGGCCGAGGCCACCCTCGAGGCGGAGCAGTTCGGGCGGCTTCGCGTACACCACCTGCAGGTGGCGGACGCCGCCGTCGGGGAGCTTCTCGCAGAAGCAGCCGCCGGGGCGGGGATCGAGGGAGAGGTTGGCGGCGTCGCCGGACCAGGTGTGATCGGGGGACCACCATTTGCCGATCTCGGCGGTGAGGGCGCGCCAGACGGCGGGCGGGGCGGCCGTGATCGGGGCCGTCTCCTTCACGACGAACCGATCCTCGGCGGCGGTGACGACCTCGGCGCGGGCGGGAGCGGCGGCCGCTACGGCGAGCGCGGCGAGGAGGGCGAGGCGGTGTCCGCGCATGGGGCGTTCCTTTCGTGGTGTCAGTAAGGGCCGACTTCGATGGGCAGCTCCGCTTCGATGTGCCGCAGCCGCTCCGCCCAGGCGGCCAGCGCGACCGACCGCTGTTCGTCGCTGAGGCGCACCGGGCCCCAGGTCATCTGCGGCGCCAGGACGTCGAAGCCGCAGAACTCAAGCATGCCGCGGTGGATCGGGCGCAGGATGCCGGCCAGATCGCCGTTGAAGCCGTCCTTGAGGTAGGCCGGCTCCGGGCCGCCGGTGGTCAAGGAAAGCACGGCCCGTTTACCTCGCCAGATGCCCTTCTCATAGACGCGGCCGCCGCCGTAGGCGCGGCCCATGGCGAAGACCCGGTCCACCCAGCCCTTGAGGATGGCGGGGAGGCCGAACCACCAGAGCGGGAACTGCCAGATCATCAGGTCGCAGGCTTCGATCTTGCGCAGTTCGGTCTCGATGTCGGGGGCGAAGCCGTCGTTGGCTGCGGCGTGCATCTCCTCGAGCTGCAGCTTGAGGTAGTCGGGGTCCTTGGTGGTCGTGAAGTTGTGGCGTCCGGAGACCGGATCGAAGCGCATGGCGTGGAGGTCCGACTCGGACACATCGTGGCCGGCCGACTTCAGGGTGTCGATGGCGGTGCGGTGGAGCGCGCCGTTGAAGCTGCGCGGTTCGGGATGAGCCAGGACGACGAAGGCGTTCATGGTCGTCCGCCCGGGTTCTACTTGCCCTCGCGCAGGTAGGCCGCGCGCAGGCGCGCTTCGGCCCGTTCGGCGGCGGCGCGGGCGCGGTCGATGTCGATGCCGGGCTCGGGGGCCTTCAGGCGGGCCATGGCGCGGTCGCGGGCCTTCTTCGCGCGTTCGAGGTCGATCTCGCCGGCGGCTTCGCAGGTGTCGCTCAGGATGATGACCTCGTTGTGGGCGATCTCGACGAAGCCGCCGCTGACGGCGAGGAACTTCGCGTCGCCGGCGTTGCCGCGCTCGTGCTCGCGCACGGTCACCACGCCGGGGACGAGGGCGGTGACGAGGGGGGCGTGGTCGGCCCAGATGCCGAGGTAGCCTTCGGAGCCGGGGAGGTTGACGGAGACGGCCTCGGCCTCGAAGGCGGTTTTTTCGGGGGTGACGATGGAGACTTTGAAGTGCTTGGGCATTTTGGGCTGTCCCCCGGGACTGATACTGGCGAACGTTGGGCGCTTCGGTTCTATTGCTATGTCGCGGGCGCAGGGCGCTTCGAGTTGAGCGCGCCTACCGGGCGCGTGGGCGCTTCGAGTTGAGCGCGGCTCTCGCCGCGCTGTCTAATTCTTCATCTTCTCGGCCTTTTCGATGGCTTCTTCGATCGTGCCGACCATGTAGAACGCCTGCTCGGGCAGGTTGTCGTACTCGCCGTCGACCAGCGCCTTGAAGCTGCGGATCGACTCCTCGAGTTTCACGTAGCGGCCGGGCTGGCCGGTGAACGCCTCGGCCACGAAGAACGGCTGCGAGAGGAACTTCTGGATGCGGCGGGCGCGGAGCACGGCGGTCTTGTCCTCGTCGCTCAGTTCGTCCATGCCGAGGATGGCGATGATGTCCTGCAGGTCCTTGTAGCGCTGGAGGATCTGCTGGATGGCGCGGGCCACGTGGTAATGTTCGTCGCCGATGATGCGCGGGTCGAGGATGCGGCTCGTCGAGGCGAGCGGGTCGACGGCCGGGTAGATGCCGAGCTCGGCGATCTGGCGCGAGAGCACGGTGGTGGCGTCGAGGTGCGTGAAGGCGGCGGCGGGCGCCGGGTCGGTCAGGTCGTCGGCCGGCACGTAGATCGCCTGCACGGAGGTGATCGAGCCGGAGCGGGTGGAGGTGATGCGCTCCTGCAGGGCGCCCATCTCGGTGGCCAGCGTCGGCTGGTAGCCCACGGCGGACGGCATGCGGCCGAGCAGGGCCGACACCTCGGAGCCGGCCTGCGTGAAGCGGAAGATGTTGTCGATGAACAGCAGCACGTCCTGCTTCATCTCGTCGCGGAAGTACTCGGCCATGGTCAGGCCGGTCAGGCCGACGCGCAGGCGGGCGCCGGGCGGCTCGTTCATCTGGCCGAAGACCAGCGCGGTGTTCTTGATCACGCCCGACTCGCTCATCTCCAGGTAGAGGTCGTTGCCCTCGCGCGTGCGCTCGCCCACGCCGCAGAAGACGGAGTAGCCGCCGTGCTCGGTGGCGATGGCGTGGATCAGCTCCTGCACGATGACCGTCTTGCCGACGCCGGCGCCGCCGAACAGGCCGATCTTGCCGCCCTTGGCGTAGGGGGCGAGCAGGTCGACGACCTTGATGCCGGTCTCGAAGATCTCGTTGGCCTCGCCCTGCTCGGTCAGGGGCGGCGGCGCGCGGTGGATCGGCGCCGTCTTTTCCGGGCTGGGCACCGGCGCCCTTGTTGTCGATCGGCTCGCCGAGCAGGTTGAACAGGCGGCCGAGGCACTGGTCGCCGACCGGCACGCGGATCGGGCTGCCGGTGTCGAGCCCCTTCACCCCGCGCATGATGCCGTCGGTGGAGTCCATGGCCACGCAGCGCACGACGTTGTTGCCGATGTGCTGAGCGACCTCGGCGATGAGGTCGATCCCGTGGGCGTCGTCGCGCACGCGGATGGCGTTGAGGATCTCGGGCAGGTGGTCGGAGTCGAACTCCAGATCCAGCGTGGGCCCGATCACCTGCACGACCTTCCCGTAATTCTCGGCCATGGTCCTCTCCTCGGTCTCGCTAGAGGGCGTTCGCGCCGCCCACGATCTCGCTCAATTCCTGCGTGATGGTCGCCTGGCGCTCGCGGTTGCGGCGCAGCGTCAGGGCGTCGATCAGCTCGCCGGCGTTCTCGGTCGCGGCGCTCATGGAGGCCATGCGGGCGCCGTGCTCGCTGGCGAACGCCTCGCACAACGCGAGGTAGACCCGGTTGCGCATGTACAGCGGCAGCAGCGCGCCGAGCAGCGCCTCGCGCGCCGGCTCCCAGATGTAGTCCGTGTTCGCCGCCTCGTGCGTCGCGGCGCGGGCCACCGCCGGCGCGGCCCCCTTCGCCGGCGCCGTCGCGGCCTCCGGGGCGGCCGCGGGCGGGGCCACCGGCAGCAGCGGCTGGTCGGTGGGGCGCTGCGTGAGCGTGCTGACGAAGCGCGCGTACACGAGCCGCACCTCGTCGAACTCGCCCGTCATGAACGCCGCCTCGCAGCGGTCGCCCACGCGCTTCGCCTTGTCGGCCGAGGCGTCGCCGCCGAAATCGGCGTGCGACTCGTACATCGTGTAGCCGCGCTTGCCGAAGTAGTCGCGCGCCTTCCTGCCCACGGCGTAGACCGCCACGTCCGTGCCGTCGCGGCGCGCGCCGTCGAGCGCGGCCTGCGCCAGCTTGATCACGTTCATGTTGTAGGCGCCGGCCAGCCCCTTGTCCGACGTGACGACCACGTACAGGCGGCGCTTCACCGGCCGCGCCGCGAACAGCGGATGCCCGTCGAGCCCCGACGCCGCCAGGTGGCCGAGCAGCTCGCTCAGCTTGCCGGCGTACGGGCGCGCGGACAGCAGCCGCGCCTGCGCGCGCCGCAGCTTCGACGCCGCGACCATTTTCATGGCCTTGGTGATCTGCTGCGTCGCGCGGACCGAGCGGATCCGCTTGTTGATGATCTTGATTCCGGCGCCGGCCACCGTCCGCCTCCCCCGCGCCCGCCGTTACGCTTTCGCGACCGGCTGGCGCTGCGCCTTGAATTCCTCGATCGCGTGCCGCAGGTCGGCCTGGGCCTGGTCGTTCAGGTCCCGCGTCTGCCGGATACTGTGGAGGATCTCCGCGTGCGTCGACTCCATGAAGACGTAGAAGTCGGTCTCCCACTTCGCCAGCTGGTCGATCGGCACGTCGTCGAGCAGGCCCTGCGTGCCGGCGAACAGGATCGCGACCTGCTTCTCGACCGGCAGCGGCGAGTACTGCCCCTGCTTGAGCACCTCGACCATGCGCTCGCCGCGGCGCAGCTGCGCCTGCGTGGCCTTGTCGAGATCGCTGCCGAACTGCGCGAACGCCTGCAGCTCGCGGTACTGGGCCAGGTCGAGGCGCAGGCGGCCGGCCACCTTCTTCATGGCCTTCGTCTGCGCGTTGCCGCCCACGCGGCTGACCGAGATGCCGACGTTGATGGCGGGCCGCACGCCCGAGTAGAACAGGTCGCTCTCGAGGAAGATCTGGCCGTCGGTGATCGAGATGACGTTGGTCGGGATGTAGGCCGACACGTCGCCGGCCTGCGTCTCGATGATCGGCAGCGCCGTCAGCGAGCCGCCGCCCTTCTCGTCCGACAGCTTCGCCGCGCGCTCGAGCAGGCGCGAATGCAGGTAGAAGACGTCGCCCGGGTACGCCTCGCGGCCCGGCGGCCGGCGCAGCAGCAGCGAGAGCTGGCGGTAGGCCGCGGCCTGCTTCGAGAGGTCGTCGTACACGACGAGCGTGTGCTTGCCCTGCCACATCAGGTGCTCGGCCATGGAGCAGCCGGCGTACGGGGCGATGTAGAGCATCGGGGCCGGCTCGGAGGCGCAGGCGGACACGATCGTCGTGTAGGCCATGGCGCCGGCCTTCTCGAGCGTGTGCTAGACGCTGGCGACCGTGGACTGCTTCTGGCCGATGGCCACGTAGAAGCAGAACACGCCGGTGTCCTTCTGGTTGATGATCGTGTCGATGGCGAGCGCCGTCTTGCCGGTCTGCCGGTCGCCGATGATCAGCTCGCGCTGGCCGCGCCCGATCGGGATCATGGGTCGACCGCCTTCAGGCCGGTCATGAGCGGTTCCTTGACCGGCTGGCGGTCGATCACGCCGGGCGCCTTGATCTCGACCTTGCGCGTCTCCTCCTGCGGGATCGGCCCCTTGCCGTCGATCGGCTGGCCCACGGCGTTGACGACGCGCCCCACGACGGCCTGGCCCACCGGCACCTCGGCGATGCGCCCGGTGCGGGTGACCTTGTCGCCCTCCTTGATGTGCCTGTCGTCGCCGAAGATCGCGACGCCGACCGAGTCCTCCTCGAGGTTCAGCACGATGCCGTAGAGGTCGCCGGGGAACTTGACCAGCTCGCCGGCCATGACCTCCTGCAGGCCGTACACGCGGGCGATGCCGTCGCCCACCTGCAGGATCGTGCCGACGCTCTCGGCCTCGAGGTCGCGTCCGTACTTCTGCAGCTCCTGCGAGAGGATGGAGCTGATCTCCTCGGGCTTCAGTTTCACGGCGTTCTCCTCGTAGTCGTCAGCGTCGCCCCGGCCGTCCGCCGCGGGCCGTTCAACCCGCGGCGCCGCCCGGCAGCGGCGACTTGCAGCAGCCGCTCGCGCAGATGCTGCAGGCTCGAGCGCACGGTGCCGTCGATGACGCTGTCACCCACGACCACCGCCACGCCGCCGATCACCGCCGGGTCCACCCGCTTCTCCAGCACGATCCGCGCGCCCGTGAGCGCCTCGAGCCGTTTCGTCAGCGCGTCCTCCAGGTCGGGCGGCAGCGGCACCGCGGTCGTGACGACCGCGCGCCGCAGCCCCTGCGCGCGTTCGACGAGGCGGGCGAATTCCTGCCCGATCGCGTCGAGGTGCTCGATCCGGTTCTTGTCGATCAGGAGCAGGCAAGAAGTTCAGCAGCAGCGGCTCGATCCGGCCGCCGAACAGCGTGCGCAACAGCCCCCGCTTCTCCGCCTCGGCCACCTGCGGCCCCTGGAGAAAGGAAACGAGGTCCGGACGCCGCGCCAGCAGTTCGCGCACCGCGGCGTACGACTCCGCCACGGCGGCGAGGTCGCCGTCGCGCCCGGCGGACGCCAGGAGGGCGCCGGCATAGCGGGTCGCCAGCCGGCGGTCACGCATGGCGCACCTGCCCGAGGCTGTCGATGTACTCGCGGATCAGGCGGCGGTGACGTTCGTCGTCGAGCGTCTCGCCGATCGCCTTCTCGGCGGCCAGCAGCGCCATGTCGACGAGCTGGGCCCGCAGGGCCAGCTGGGCCTTCTGGGCCTCCATCCCGATGTCGTCCTGCGCCTTGGCGAACGTGGCCTCGGCCTTCGCGCGCGCTTCCGCCACGATCCCCTCGGCCACCGTCTCCCCGCGCTTCACCGCCTCCTGGATCTGCTGCCGCTCGAGCGTCCTGATGTCGGCGAGCTTCGCCTCGAACTGTCCCTTGAGGCCCGACGCCTCGCCCAGGGCGTTCTCGGCGTCCGCGTAGTCCTTGCGGATCTTCTCGCGGCGCGCGTCGAGAAACTCGAGAATGGGCCCCCACGCCGTCTTCCTGAGGATCAGGACGACGATCACGAACCCCAGAACGGTCGTGAGGATCTGAGCCAGGTCGATTCCCAATGCCTTCAACATGTCGGCGCCTTCCGCGCGTGCGCGGACCGGGCCCGGCCGTCAGCGACCGTGGCTCAGCCCAGCTTGCCCTGGAGGATGAAGACCGACAGCAGCGCGTAGATGGTGAGCGCCTCGATGAACGCGCAGCCGATCACCATCGCCATCTGGATCTGGCCGATCGCCTCGGGCTGGCGACCCATGGCCTCCATCGCCGAACCGACCGCGCGACCGAGGCCGAGACCCGAACCCACGGCGGCAATGCCGACACCGAGGGGAAGGGCCAATCCGAGCAGGTTGTTCATGACTCCTCCTTCAACAGGATCCTGATCCACTGGCGGGCCTGACCCGCCCCGACATGATGTGCGCTCAGTGCGCGTGCGCCGGCGCGCCGTGCTCCTCCGCATGCTCCTGGTGCGGCAGCATGAGGGCGATGTACACGGTCGACAGCAGCGTGAACACGAGCGCCTGGATAACGCTCGTCAGAGAGTCCCAGGAACATCAGCGGCACCTGGATCGGCAGGCCGACCGGCACGTGCAGCCCCGCCAGCATGCCGGCGCCCAGCACGATGAAGGTCGCCACCAGCGTCTCTTCGCCGAAGATGTTCCCATAGAGTCGCAGGCTCAGGCTCATCGGCTTGATGAACTCGCCCAGCACGTGCAGCGGGAACAGCAGCAGCGAAAAGCCCCACTCCATGCCGTTGCGCGGCGAGCCGGCCAGGTGGTGCAGGTAGCCGAGCACGCCGTTCTTCCGGATGCCGATCCCCTGCACGTAGAAGAAGGTGCAGAGCGCCAGGCCGATGGTCGTGTTGAGCACCGACGTGGCGGCGAACATCAGCGGCACCATGCCCAGCAGGTTGTTGAACAGGATGAACAGGAACAGCGTGCCGAGATACGGCGTGTAGGCCCGCGCCGCGGGCCCCATCACGGAGCGGAACAGGCCGTACAGCCCGTCGAACATCATCTCCACGGCGGCCTGCAGCCGGCCGGGGTGGTCGGTCCGTTTCGCCGCGACGCGCGACAGCACCGTGATCAGCAGGATCGCCACCAGCGCCGCGAAAAGCTGCGCCTGGAACCGCATCATGAAGGTCGATGCCCGCGTCGGCTCGGGCCGCCCCCCCTGCGCCAGCTTCGCCACCAGCGTGACCAGGTTGACGGCGTGCTCCTCGCCGTGCCCCTCGCCAGCCGCCTTCGCCATGGACGGTCGCGGTCCCCTCCGGCTCCCCGGACGGCGCCACGGTCTCGTGGCCGGCGGGCGGCGCGGCGTGCTCCTGCGCGCACGCGACGGCGACGGCGCCACAAACGAGCACGGCGGCCAGCCACAGGGCTGGAATGGGCGGGAGGATCCGGGTCCGTCTACGCATCTGTCCCTCGCGGCGGCTTTTCACCCTCGGGTGCGGCGCGGCGTGAGAATCCGGCAACCGCAACCAGGACGATCAGCAGCAGGGAAAACCCTGTCAGGTGACTGGTCGGCGGAAAAACCCGGGCCAGCAGGGCCCAGACCGCCACACCGTACAGAAGGACCTTGCCGGCGGCCAGCGTCGCAATCGCGCCGATCGCGCGCGGGCTGCCCGGCGGCACCAGCGCCCGCCGCGTCAGCCCCTCGAGCATCCAGAATCCCGCCGCGGCCCACGTCGCGGTCAGGAAAACGCCGAGAGCGTAGCGGGGCGACACCGTGAAGACCAGCACAAACGCAAGCCCGGCTGCGACGATCATCGTCCACAGTCGGGTTCGCTTGAGGATCACGCTGTTCACCGGCCGCGACCATCCCGCGTGACAAGGAGCCAGATCTGCCGTCCCGCAGCCACCAGGCCGAACATCGCTCCCCCGGCGCTCGGCCAGGGGGCGTGGCCCCACTTCTTCTCGATCAGCGTGCCAAGGAAATACCCGAGCGCCGGCCCCACCACGAGCATCATCGGGATCGCCGTATAGGCGCCGATGTCCCGGATCTGCCGGCCCCGCCGATCCTCAGGCGACTCTCTCACCGCGACACCCCCGGCCTGCGAATCGCCGCCACCGAGCGTCCGGCCCAAGGCGGGGCTCAGGAAACCCCGTTGGGGGAACGATGTCAACGGAAAGTCCACCAGCCGGGGCCGCGGAGTGTGCGCGGCGCAATGGGGCGCTGTTTCGCGCGCGGCAACACATGGCGACGGGGTGACTTGACGGGCACGGTGCGGGGCCGGACCGACCGTGCGACCGGTAGACGGAGCGCCGGAACGAGGCTGATGTCGTGTGCAATGACCACCGCAGAAAATAATGTTTTTGTTTATGTTCTTGCAGCAGAATTGGCCAATCATACATGTTTGGTTTATATAAATAACTGTTTGGTTGTCTCTGGCCGGGCGTTCGCGCCCGCGTCGGACTGTCGCCGGGAACCGGGCCGTAAAGCGATCGGGCGGGCCTGCCCGGCCCGCCCGCTTCGCGCGGAGGCAATCACCCCGCGGCGGGGAATCCCACCCGAAATGCTTTAGCGGTACAGCGCCTTGATCCCGCCCCAGCTCTGCTCCTCGTCGCCAACGGAGCAGCCGGTGATGTAGAGCGTCAACTGCGCCAGATTCCACCACGCCCCGTTGATGCCGGCAGGATTGCAGTCCGTGGTCAACAGCGCCGGATAGCCGGCCGGCAACGTTCCGCCGGAGAGCGTGTCGCCAATTTTCGCGCCATTGCCGACCGTGAACCCGAGGCAGAGCGAGTCGTACCCGGTGATCATCGCCGACGCCTGGATGTTGGTCGTCGACGCAATCGGCAGGAAAGCCACATAGGTCACCGTCTCGATCTCCACGTAGGACACGATCGGCCCCGTGTACTCCGCGTCCCCCGTGGACCACGGCCCGCTCCCGCTCAGCCAGATCGTGCCGCCCGAAAACGTCTTGCGCCAGGTGCGGGTGCCGTACCCCTGCGCATTCACCAGGTCATCGAGCAACACCGCATCGCTCAATTCGGTCGCGCACGAATAGGCCCACGACCCGCCGAGCGTGATGCCATCCCAGGAAGAGGCGTTGAGCGTGGTCCCGGCCTGCATGGCCCCCCCGCCCGCGGCCCAACTCTCGGTGTACCGGCCGACCGGCACCGTCCCCCCGAGATCGGTTGAGAGCCAGGTTCCCTCCAGCGGCGCTCCCGCCAAAGCGATGGCGGGCAGAACCAGGGCGAGCAGAAATGAAAATTTAGCTGTCGATTTCATGATCTCCTCCGGGGCGAGAGTTGGGGCTGCAGAGGATTCCGAGGCCGGCATATTATCAGAATAGAGATGAATTTGCAAGCATATCGTCACAGTTGAATGGCGGGCGGGGTTCGGCCACCGCAGGGCCGACCGCGGCGCCTGGCGCGAGGAGGACAATCACCGGCTCCCGCACCAGGGAGCGGGGCGCCGTGGGCGGTGCACGCGTGCGGGCGCGTCGGGGCTGTGTCCGATCGGCGGCTCTACCGTTTCAGCGGATCCATCCCCCCGCCGGCACCCGCCGCAGCCGCGGCGACCAGCGGCGCCGCCTTGCCACCGCCCATGCTGCAGTTGCCCTCGAACACCACGCCTTCGTCGATCACCAGGCGTTTCGTGCGGATGTCGCCCTCGAGGCGGGAGCCGGCCTGCAGCTCGATTTTGTTCTCGGCCTGGATGTTGCCGTAGAGCTGACCGCCGATGACGGCGCTCTTGACCTTGCACTGGGCGTGGACGACGCCGGTCTTGCCAACGATCAGGTTTTCTGGCGTTTCGATGGAGCCCTTGAATTCACCTTCGATCCTCAGGGTGCCGCGCACCTCGATCTTACCTTCGAATTTGCAGCCCTGGGCCAGGATGGAGGTCTGGGTGCCGGTGCGATCGGGCTGGGGGTCCTGGGTTTCCGCTTCTTTTCCGAACATGATTCTTGCCTCCCGTAACCGCGGGTTAGCGCGGGGGATCGCCGGGGATGACCAGGCGCGGGTCGAGGGTCGCGCCGTCCTTCCAGACCTCGAAGTGCAGGTGGGGGGCGCTGGCCTGGCCGGTGCCGCCCAGGGTGCCGATCTGTTGGGCGCGGTCCACGCGGTCGCCCTCCTTCACCGAGAGTCGGCTGCAGTGGCCGTAGACCGTTACATACCCCAAACCGTGGGTTATTTCAACATAGTTACCGAGAAAATTGTCCCAGCCGGCGGCGGTGACGATCCCTTTGCCGGCGGCTTTCAGGGGCGTTTCGAGGGGGGCGACGATGTCGAGGGCGGCGTGGGCCCCTTTGCCGTCCCTGTCGGCGGCGGTAAACTCGCGCGTGACATAGCCGGAGACAGGCCAGAGGTCGGGCGGGGGGGCGGCGATCAGGCCGAGACCGGGGCCGGCGGCGCCGGTCGGGGAGCCGGCGGGACGACGGGCCGGTTCCTCGGGCAGTCGTGCGGCGCCGGGGGGCGTGGGGGCGGGCGAGCCGGGGATGGCGGCGCCGGTCGGGGCGACGGGGGTCACGCCAAGCATGGTCAGGACCTGGTCCTGCATGCGGCGCATCTGGTCGAGTTCCTTGTTCAGTTCGCGGACACGCTCGAGCTGGTCGGAGGCGTCGCGCAGCTCGCGCTGGAGACGCGACACCTGCGAGGAGCGCAGCACCAGCACGGCGTAGGTCGCCAGGAAGGTCACCACCAGCAGCGCAAGCAGGGCGGCCACGCCGAGCACGATCGCCAGCAGGCGGCGGCGCAGCACGAACTCGTGGCTGGGGCGGTCGTCGCCAGGGATGTAGATCAGGCGGGCGCGCGGCGGCAGATGCAGGAAAGGCACGGGTCAGCCCTCCTGTCCGGACGGCAGGGTGCGCGGCCGCGGGAATGTCAGCGTGAAACGGGTCCCCTCGCCCAAGCGGCTCTCCATGTCGATGCGGCCTCCGTGCTCGTGAACGATTCGGGCCACGATCGACAGACCGAGGCCGGTCCCCTTGCCGTACTCCTTCGTGGTGAAGAACGGCAGGAAAACCTGATCGTGGACCTCGGCGGCGATCCCCTCTCCGGTGTCGGCGAACACCACCTCCGTCTCGCCCGGCTCCCCTTCGCCGATCGTCACCGTGACCCGGCCACCGGACGGCATGGCGTCGAGAGCGTTGGCGAGCAGATTGAAGAACACCTGGTCAAGCTCGTTGCGGTTGCCGATCACGAAGGCCGGCGCGCACGCCTCGATCGTCGCCTCCACGTTGGCGAGGCGGATCGTCTTGTCGAGCAGATGCATGGTCTCGCTGACCGCATCGGCCAGGTTGACCACGCCGCGCGCCTCGCCCGAGGGACGGGCGAAGTTGAGCAGTCCCTTGATGATGCCGCGGCACTGTTCGGTCTGGCGGATGATGCGGCGCACGTCCTCCAGCTCGTCGTCCACCTTGATGGTTTCCTCGAGCATCTGCGCCGAAAGCAGGATCGAGCCGAGCGGCGTGTTGAGCTGGTGCGCGATGCCGGCGGCGAGCTGGCCGATGCCGGCCAGCTTCTCGGTCTCGCTCATCTTGGTGGCAAGCTGCTTCTCAGAGGTGATGTCGCGGGCGATGACCACATAGGCGCGCGTGTGGTCGCCCGCCCCGCCGCTGGCGCTGGTGGGCGAGATGGTCAGCGAGATCTGGCCCGCCGCCGCGACCGCCGCGCGGGAACGGGAACTCGAAGGTGAGGCTGCGGCCGAGGCGTTCGGCGTCGGCCATGGCCCGGTCCATCTCCATGCCGTAGCAGAAGTGGATGTCGGCGAACGGGCGCGACAGCACGTCGCGGCGCGGTGCGCCGAACAGCGCCTCGGCCGCCTTGTTCCACTCCTGCACGCGCCCCTCGGCGTCGAGCAGGAAGATCGCCTCGCCGGCGTGGTTGATGATGTTGCGGTACTTGCTCTCGGAGCGGCGCAGGCGCATCTGCTCGAGGTGGCGGCGGCGGCGCGAGAACCAGAAGAGCCAGCCGGCGCCGAGCAGGATCAGGTGCAGCACGGGCGAGGTGAGCAGCGGCCAGAGGCTGCGATCGGCCGCGAGCGCCTCGCGCAGCGCGCGCCGCAGCGACGGCTCGCGGTGCAGCACGTTCCACAGCTCGGCCAGCAGCAGCAGCACGACGGCCGAGGTCAGCACCACCAGCACGGTCAGCAGCAGGTTCAGCCGCGCGCCGAGCGCGCGCGCGCAGCCTGAGCGGAGCCGGCGGAGCCGGCGGGTCGGCGCGGCCGTCGCGCGGGCGGGCGTTCACGACAGGTCGGCGTCCACGCCCATCGCCGCCAGAACCCGTTCGAGGTCGTCGTCCGAGAAGAAGCGCACCGTGATGGCGCCGTGCTTCGTCTTCGCGTCGCGCTCGATGACGCACCGGCGCGCCGAGGTGCCGCTCCGCGCGTTCGCGCAGGGCGCGCACCTCGCGGGTCTCCTCGCCGGCGGCGGCGGAGCCGCGCTTGCGCCCGCCGCGCGGCGCGCCGGACGCGCCCCCCGTCACCAGCGCCTGCGCGCGCCGCTCGCACTCGCGCACCGACAGCCCGCGCGCGCGGCAGAGCCGCGCCAGGCGCAGGCGCGCCGTGGCGTCCGGCACCGACAGCAGCGCCTTGGCGTGGCCGCGGGTGATGCCGCCGTCGCGCAGCAGTTGCTGGATCTCCTCATCGAGCACCAGCAGGCGCAGGGTGTTGGTGACGGTGCTGCGGTTCTTGCCGAGCATCGTGGCCAGCTCCTCCTGCGTGGCGCCATAGGCGTCGAGCAGCCGGCGGTACGCCGCGGCCTCCTCGAGCGCGTTGAGGTCCTCGCGCTGGATGTTCTCCAGCAGCGCCACCCGCAGCGCCTCGGTCTCCTCATAGGTGCAGATGATGGCCGGCACCTCGGACAGCCCCGCCAGCCGCGCCGCCCGCACCCGTCGCTCCCCCGCCACCACGCAGTAGACCGGATCGCCCGGTGTTTCGGCCGGCGGGCCGCCCGGCAGATCGGTCAGCCGCGCCACTGTTCTCGTCGGCGCGCAGCCGCCGCACCAGCACCGGCTGCAGGACGCCGACCTGAACGATGGAATCGGCGAGTTCGCTCAAGCTGTTTTCATCAAACGACTTACGCGGCTGGTTGGGGTTCAGGCCGATCACGGTGAGCGCCAGGTGGCGCACCTCCCGTTCGCCCAGCCGGCCCGGCCCTTCCGCCCCCGGAGATCAGCGCCGACAGCCCCTTGCCCAGCACGCGCCCCTGCTTCATGCCGCCCCCCTGCCGGCCGTTGCCGGGCCGCCGGCGGGCGCGCCCGCCGCGTTGCGCGTGACGATCTCCGCCGCGAGTTCGAGATAGCTTTTCGCGCCGGCGCATTCCACGTCATAGAGCAGAATCGGCTTGCCGAACGACGGCGCCTCGCTCAGCCGCACGTTGCGCGGAATCATCGTGGTGTAGACGGTGTCGCCGAAGTAGTCGATCGCCTCCTCCGCCACCTGGTTCGACAGCTTCAGACGCTTGTCGTGCATCGTCAGCAGCACCCCCTCGATGCGCAGCTTCGGATTGAGGCTCTTCTGCACGAGCTGCACCGTGCTCAGGAGCTGGCTCAGTCCCTCGAGGGCGTAGTATTCGCACTGGATCGGGATCAGCACGGAGTCGGCCGCGGTCAGCGCGTTGAGCGTGAGCAGGCCGAGGCTCGGCGGGGTGTCGATGATAATGTAGTCGTAGCGCTCGCGCAGCGGGCCGATCGCCTCGGCAAGGAAATGTTCGCGCGACACGAGCGGCACCAGCTCGACTTCGGCGCCGGCCAGGCGACGGTCGGCCGGCAGCACGTCGAAAAATTCCACTGGGCCGGGGCGAATCGCCGAGACGGCCGGAATGGAGCCGAGCAGGACCTCGTAACTTGTTAATTTATAAGATGTTACGCCGCTTCCGCTCGTGGCGTTGCCCTGGGGGTCGAAGTCGAGCAGAAGCGTGCGCTTCTCCGCGGCGGCGAGACTGGCGCTCAAATTCACCGCGGTGGTCGTCTTGCCGACGCCGCCCTTCTGGTTGGAAATGGCGATGATCTTGCCCATGGCGCTCGGCATCCTTCCTTCTGGCGCCTGCGAGGGCGACCGCTGGCGGGCGGCGGGGCCGGGCGTCCAGAATAGCGACGGTACGGCAAGTTATAGGCGCGCGGGCCACGCTGTCCAGCCCTTTGTCCAGGAATGGGCAGTGGGGGGAGCGTTGCGCCAATCCGGTGGCAACGTTCTACATGGAACACCCGCCAGCAGGCACGACACAGAGCGTCCGGGTTCCCCGTGGAACCTGGCGAACTGCGGCAGAGACGGGGTCGCTTCTCACTTCGTTGCCAGGGGCCCTCCATATATAGAGAGGAGAAGACTGGACCCCGACTCTGCGGGCCCGCACGGCAGGAGCCGGCAGCTCTCGTCGCCCGGCAGAGAGAGTTCCCCTCTTAGCGCCGCAGGGATTGGCCCTGCCGGGGTAGTGGGCCGGACACGGGCAATGACGATTCGCGGCGCGGCGCCCCTCCCCTCCCCACCGAACGAACGACGCCAGCCGGACAGCACCTGGGGATCGGTCAGACGAAGCGCCATGAGGGAGAGGACCCAGGTTCCGGGGGTGGCCGCGGAATCGATCGGCAGCGGCTCCGCCCCCCAGCGCGCGGCCAGCACGCCCGTGCCCTTCAGCCCGGCCAGCGCCACCACCCGCTCCAGGAACCAGGCGCGCCTCGCCCGTGGCTCCACCAGGCAGGAGACGACCGGCGGCGCCCGCATCCCGGCCAGAAGCCATGGAATGCCGGGAAACCCGCCGCCGGAGCCGATATCCACGTAGCCAACGCCCCCGCGCGCCAGGTCCTCCGCGGCTGCCGGCGCCAGAGCGCCGAGCCCCACTACCAGCGCCTCCCAGGCCGCAGCACACTGATCAAGCAGCAGCGCTACCTGCCGATCGGGGTTCTCGCGAGAAACGAGATTGGTGTGGACATTCCAGCGCAACAACTCGCGCCGGTAGATCGCCAGCCGATCCCTGGTCTCGGCTGTCATGTCCGCCCTCCGGGGCCGCCTGCCGGACCGGCCTGGTAGCGCCGCAGCAGAACGGCCAGCACGGCCAGGTCGGACTGTCGGACCCCATCGATGCGGGCCGCCTGTCCCAGGGTGTCCGGCCGCATCCGGTGCAGCTTCTCCCGCGCCTCGAAACTGAGCGCGCTCAGCGTCAAATACGGGAGATCGGGCGGCAGCGGCACGGCGTCGAGGTGGGCGATCTGCCGCAACATCTTGTCCTGCTTGATGATGTAGCCCTCGTACTTGACGTCGGCCTCGACCGTGGCGCAGAGCAGGCGCCCCCGGGGCGAGGCGAAGTCAGGAAGATCCGCGGCGGACGCCCCCCCGTCATCGTGCGGGACCATGGCCAGCAGATCCTCCAGGCTGCCGTCGGCGCGACGCACAAGATCGGCGGCGGTCACCCGGCCCCCTCCATCCGGATCCGGCAGGCGCCAGGCGTCTAGTTTGTTGCGCAGCTGCGATGCTGCTTTTGTGTGGCTGTCAACTTCATCGAGCTGCTCTTTCGCCAGCAGGCCCCCCTCCCGCGCATACGGGAGGAGGCGCGCCTCGGCGTTGTCACAGCGCAGCGCGAGCCGTCGCTTTCCACGCGCGAGGTGAACATGCGGTACGGCTCCAGGATCTCCTTCGTGGTCAGGTCGTCGATCAGCACGCCGACGTAGGCATCACCCCGACCAACAATCAATGGCAGATTGATGCATTCAACTTGCGCGCTGCATTCAGACCCGCCATGAGGCCCTGGGCGGCCGCCTCCTCGTAGCCGGACGTGCCCAGGATCTGCCCGGCAAAATACAACCCATCAATATTCTTTGATTCGAGCGTTGCGCGCACCTGCCAGGACGGCAGCGAGTCGTACTCCACGGCGTAGCCGAAGCGGAGCAGCTCCGCCTCCTCCAGGCCCCGGATGGTCCGCACCAGGGCCACCTGCACCTCGGCCGGCAGGCTGGTCGACAGCCCGTTGACGTAGATCTCCTCGCTCGTGCGCCCCTCCGGCTCGAGGAAGATCTGGTGCCGGCCACGGTCGGCGAACCGGACCACCTTGTCCTCGACCGACGGGCAATAGCGGGGTCCACGCCCCTCGATCGCGCCGGCGTAAAGCGGCGAGCGGTGCAGGTTCTCGCGGATGACGGCGTGCGTGCCGGCGTTCGTCCAGGTGAGATGGCACGGCACCTGGTCGACCATCAACCGCGTCGTTCGGAACGAGAACGGCGTCGGATCGGCGTCGCCGTGCTGCGCTTCGAGCGCCGCGAAGTCGATGGTGTCGCGCCGCAGGCGCATCGGCGTGCCGGTCTTCAGGCGGCGCAGCGTGAAGCCGAGTGCGCGCAGCACGCCGCTCAGACCCTCGGCGCTGGCGGCTCCCTCCCGTCCGCCGGCTCGCTGATCGTCGCCAACGTGCATCAGTCCGCGCAGGAAGGTGCCGGTGGCGACGATCACGCTCGGCGCCGCCAGCTCCAACCCGCTCGCCGTCACCACTCCGGCCATACGGCGGACGCCCGACGCCGGGCCGTCGACCCGCAGGTCGGCCGCCTCCCCCTCCACGATCGTCAGGTTCGGCTGCCTCTCGACCACGCCGAGCATGTAGGCCTGATACGCCCGCTTGTCGGCCTGGGCGCGCGGCGAGCGGACCGCCGGCCCCTTGCGTCGGTTCAGCAGGCGGAACTGGATGCCGCTGGCGTCGATGGCGAGCGCCATCTCGCCGCCGAGCGCGTCGATCTCGCGCACCAGCTGACCTTTGCCAAGCCCCCCGATCGCCGGGTTGCACGGCATGCGGCCGATCTCGCGCCGGTCGTGCGTGAGCAGGGCGGTGTCGCGGCCCAGCCGCGCCGCGGCCAGAGCCGCCTCGATGCCAGCGTGGCCCCCGCCGACCACAATCACTTCGAATACTATCAGCCATTATTGATGTGTCGTTTCGCCGGCTATTTACCCACGCAGAACCGGGCGAAAATGTCCGCCCAGCACCTGCTCCGTGAAGACGCGACCGCTGATTTCGCCCAACCGGGCCAGAACGGCCCCCAACAGGCTCGCCACGATCTCCTCGCCGACCTCGCCCGCCTCGACCGCCGCGAGCAGTTCCGCCAGCGGCTCGCGGGCATCCATCAATCTGTATTGATGTCTTGCGTTGAGCAGCAGACCGGACCGGGCCACTTCACGCATGCCGGCGGCGTCGGCCGCCGCCAACAGTGCCTCCCTCAGCGCCTCCACCCCCGCTCCGGTGCGCGCAGAGGTAACGACGGCGCCACCCGCCGGGCCTGACGCCCCGACCGCCAGATCGGACTTCGTGCCGACCCGCAATAGGCTCGCCCCGCCGTTCGCCACCGCTTCGTCCGGATCCGGAGCCCCGGGCACGGTAAGGTCGTGCAGCCAGAGCACGATGTCGGCCTCGGCAACCGCGGCCCGCGCGAGATCGATGCCCCGGCCCTCCACTCGCCCCCCGCCCTCGCGCAGGCCGGCCGTGTCTTGCAGCACGAACGTCAGGCCGCCATACCGCACGCTGGCTCGAAACCACGTCGCGTGTCGTGCCGGGTTCAGCGTCCACCAGCGCCCGCTCTTGTCCCACCAGCGCGTTGAAAAGCGAACTCTTGCCGCTGTTGGGCGGACCGGCCAGAACCACGCGCACCCCGTCGCGCAGCTGCCGGGCTGCCGGCGCCAAAGCGAGCAGGCGGTCCAGTCCCCCGCAGGCGTCCCGCAGGTCGGCCGCGATCCGCTCCCGCCCCACGCTCCGCGCCAGCCCCGCCTCGCCAAATTCCACGCTCCCCTCGAGATCCGCCAGCAGGTCGCGCAGCGGCCCCTCGATGGCCGCGACCTCCTGTCGCAGCCCCCCCCGCAGTTGCGCCAGCGCCGCGGCGGCCGTCCATTCGTCCTCGGCGTGGATCAGATCGGCCACCGCTTCGGCCTGGTCGAGCGAGAGCCGGCCGTTCATGAAGGCGCGGCGTGTAGAATTCGCCCGGACCGGCCGGGCGCGCCCCGGCCGCCACGCAGGCATTGAGCACGCGGCGGGCCGGCATGCGTCCGCCGTGACAGTGGAACTCCACCGTGTCCTCGCCGGTGTAGCTGCGCGGCGCCAGCAGCGGCAGCACGAGCGCCTCATCCAGCGCCTCCCCCGCCGCCGAGACGATCAGCCCGAACCGCGCGCGGTGCGAGGCGAGCGCCGCCCCGGGGCGCGCCGGGCGGAACAGCGCCGCCGCGATCGCCACCGCGGCCGCGCCGCTCACGCGAACCACCGCCAGTCCTCCCGCCCCCTCCGGGGTGGCGATCGCCACGATGGTGTCGTGGCGCGGCTCCGCGGAGCCCCCGTCCTGCGCCATGTTCCGGCCTCCGTTCAGGACAAACAGGGGGCGGCGCCGGCGCGCCGCCCCCACCTTCCACCATCGCGATCCGGACTCTAGAGAGCCGGCGCGTCGGGCGGGTCGGAGCGGCCCCCGCTGGCAGTCTCCGGTTTCGCGCCGGAATCGTCCGCGCCCTCGGCAGGCTCCGCGTGGTCCGCGTCGGCGCCGGAGCCGGTCGCGACCCCGTCCGGCGGCGTCGCCCCGGCCGGGGCCACAACCACGTGCTTGCCCTCCTCGTTCATCACCGTGAAGGTCTGCACCCCGGACACCTTCGCCACCTCGAGGTGGACGACCCGCCGCTCGCGCGCCGGCAGCGACTCCAGGCTCTCCTGCTCGCCGCTGCGCAGCACCCGCGCCGCGATCTCCTGAGCCCGCTGCACCAGCCGCTCCTCGCGCCGCCGGCGATAGTTGTTCACGTCCAGATTCATATGGACGTGCGCCCCCACCGCCTGGCTCGCCATCCGCTCGACGAGATGCTCGATCGCGTCGATGGTGGCGCCGTTGCGCCCGATCAGCAGCGCCGCGCTGCTTTCGTCGGTCATAATCCTGACGGCGTGGTATTCGCCCGGCCGCACCTCCACGCGGCACGGGAAGCCGGCCCGCGCCATCAATTCGGCAGTCAGCTTCTGGATCGCCGCAGGCGCCTCCGCCTCCGGCACGTCGCGCAGCGGCGTGACCAGTTCGGCCGCCGCCATGAGCGCGCCGAACCCGGCGGCGGCAGGAGGCGACACCGCGACCGGCACCGAAGAAGGCGACGGCGCGGGAGAAGGCAATGGCGAAACTGCGGGCGGCAACGCGGCGACCGGAGGCGGCACGACCGCCGGCGGCACCGCAACGACCGGCACGGTGGGCGACGGAATCACGGCCGGCGGCGAGAACGGGCGCGGCGCCTCGGCAACCGGCGGCGACGTTGCGGTGACCGGCTCGACCCGCGGTGCCCCCTCTCCCTCGCTGCGGCCCCTGCCACGACCACGGCCACCCCGGCGGCGGCGGGTCCGCTCGCCCCCGGCGGCGGCGTTCCCGTCGCGGTCGCGATCACGATCGCCCGGCATCGACCCGGCGACCGGCGCCCTGGCCGGCGCGGCGGCGGCGCGCGGCGGCCCGCGGCTCGCGGTTGTCGCGCGGGCCGCGGGCGTTGCGATCGTCCGCGGCCCGCCTTCGCGATTGTCCCGGCCTTCGCGGCCCCGTCCGCGGCTGTCGCGGCTCCGCTCCTCGCCTCCGCGGGGACGCGTCGGGGCGTCGCGCCGGGCGGCCCCGTCGGTCTTCCGCATGACCTTGCGCGAGACTTTCACGCGCGCCGGCTTGCCGCCGAACAGGCCGAGCAGACCGGCCTTTCCCTTGTCGAGCACCTCGATTTCGATCTCGTCGCGGCGCGCCCCCAGGCGCAGCAGCGCTTCCGAGATGGCGTCTTCGACGGTCCGGCCCTTGAACTCCATGGCGTCGCTCATGCCTGGGCACCTCCGCGAACGGGCGTGGTCACGTGGATCCTCCAGGTCTGGTAGATCGTCAGCAGATTGTTGACGAGCCAGTAGAGCACCAGACCGGAAGGAAAGCTGTAGAAGAAGACGAGCATCATCACCGGCATCAGCTTGTTCATCATCGCCATCGACGCGCCGCCGGCCGGCGCGGACGGGGTGATCTTCACCTGCCAGTAGGTGGAGCCGGCCATCAGGAGTCGGCAGCAGATTGAACTCGTTGCCGAAGAACGGCAGGCCGAACGGCAGGTGGAACAGCGCGTCGGGCTGGCCGAGGTCGTTGATCCACCCCACGAACGGCGCCTGCCGCAGCGCGATGTCGCCGCGCAGCACCTGGTAGAGCGCCACGAAGACCGGCATCTGCAGCAGCATCGGGAGGCACCCGCCCATCGGGTTGATCTTCTCCTCCTTGTACAGCTTCATCATCTCCTGGCTGAGCTTCTCCTGGTTGCCTTTGTACTTCTCCTGAAGCGCCTTCATCTTCGGCTGCACCTCCTGCATGCGCTTCATGGAGCGGGTGCTGCTGACGGTGAGCGGGTAGAACGCCACCTTGGTCAGCACCGACAACAGGATGATGATGAGGCCGTAGTTCGGCAGCCAGCGGTAGAGCCAGTTCATGAAGCCGAGCGTGAGCGCCGCCAGCGGGTGGAAGATCTTCCAGCCCAGATCGACGCTCTTCTCCAGCCCGACCTTGTACGACTTCAGCAGGTCGTACTGCGTCGGCCCGAGGTAGAACGACAGCCGCGCGCCGGCGGCCTCCGCCGGCCGCAGCGTCAGCGGGCGCTCCACCCACCAGGTCTGCTGGCCCCGCTCCGGCGATGCCGTCGAGATGCGCCATCCCGGCGACCGGCCGCTCCCGTCCGTCCGCCGCGAAACCGGCGATCAGGAAGTACTTGTTCTGCACCCCGGCGAAGCGGATCGACCCCTCGAAGGTGGCCCGCGCCTTCTCCGCGTCCTTGCCCGAGACTGCGCCGCGCCTTGAACTGGATCTCCTCGCCGACCATGGCGAAGGCGCGGAACGCCATGTCCTCGAGCTTGCGGTTGCGCTCCGTGCTGGCGATGCCGGCCGTCCAGGCGAAGCGCGCGCGCACCGGCTCGCCGACCAGCGCGCGGGCCGGTCCGCTGCCGGTCACGTCGAGATCGACCGCGAAGTCGTACCGCCCGGGCTGGAAGGTGTAGGTCTTGCGGACCTCGATTCCGCCCTCGGTGCGCGCCGTGAAGGTGACGCTGCGCGGGGGGTCGCCGGCGGCGAGCCGCAACTCGGGGCCGGCGTCGCGACACGATACGGCGCCGCGGAAAGATCGAGCGTGGCGCGCTCGAACACGGCGGCGTCGCCCTGGCCCGGGCCGGGGGCGGGGGCGTCGGCCGGGACCAGCTCGACCGGACCGCCCGCGGGGCTCTTGAAGCGCAGGCTGCGCCAGCTCGTCAGCCGGGCGCCGAGCGGGTCGATCGTCAACTCATAGAGATCGGTCGCCACGTGCAGCGGCGCGCCGGCGGCCGGCGCGAACCGCAGCGGGTCGCCGAGTCGGCAGCGAGGCAGCCCGGCGGCGCCAGCGGCGCGGTCGCCGCGGCGCCGCGGGACTCGCCGCGACGGCGGCGCCGGCGGCATCGACCGAGTCGGCCGGGGCGGTCGCCGCGGGCGTGGGCTCCGGCAACGCCACCGGGCGCGGCCCGGACAGCCGGCTCGTCAACGCCGCGAATCCGACCAGGACGATGAAGCTCAGGACGAAGGCCAACAGCGTGCGCCTATCCATGCGACCTCTCTCCGGTGGGGGAGGGCGACCGCACGAGCGCGGCCGCCGGCGGCGGAACGGGATCGTGGCCCCCTGCGTGCCAGGGATGGCACCGCAACAGCCGCCGCGCCGCGAGCCAGCCGCCGCGCAGCAATCCGTGGGTGCGCAGAGCCTCTGCGGCGTAAGCGGAACAGCTGGGCGAAAAGCGGCAGGAACGGGGCAGCAGGGGCGACAGGGCGCGGCGGTAGAGCGAGATGAGAAAGTAGGGGAAGCGCCACATGTCCGGTCCGCAACTCCGCGATGCCTGGGGGAAAGACGACTCGCCCGGCACCACCGGCGCCGGGTCAGGGGTTCGTTAGGCGCGACAGCAGACGATCGAGTTCGCCGCAGACATCGTGAATACCGGCGGACAGGATGTCGCGCCGCGCGACCAGGACGATCCAGCATCCGGGATTGTCCGGTCGGCGCGCGCGCGCCGCGAGGCAGGCCTCCACCGCGCCGCTCCGCAGCGCTTCACGCAGCAGTCGTTTCGCGCGGTTGCGCTGGACCGCTTTGCCGACCTTGCGGCTCGCCACGACGCCCCGTGCGTCGTCTTCGGCCGCCAGCAGATACAGAACAAGCAGACGCCCGACGCGCTTGTCGCCCTCCGCGTAGACCTTCGCGAATTCCCGTGTCGTGCGGAGCGAACGCGTCACGCGCGGCGCGCCTGCATCAGACGCTGAGACGCTTGCGACCCTTGGCGCGGCGGCGCTTGAGCACCAGACGCCCGGCGCGCGTCGACATGCGCTTGCGGAACCCGTGCGTCCGGGCCCGGCAGATATTGCTCGGCTGGTAAGTGCGCTTCACGAAATCCTCCTTAACGGGACCAGAAGCGGGAAACAGTAGCGAAACCACCCGGGGCTGTCAAGGCCTGGCTGTCTCCGGGCCCGGTCCGGCCGCCCCTGCCGACGACCGACCAGACCCCGGTCCCGCAACCTCCGATACGACAAGCGGCTCCGGATCCGGGTCGATGACGGGCGTTCCGGCGGGGTTGGCGGCCCGACGAGCGGCGGGGCATTAATCGATTGCCGGACAAGAGCCTGCCCGATTTGAAGCCCCCGGGCGGAGAAAGCCCTTGCCGGATCCGGAGGCCCATGATAGGTTTCGCCCCCGGTGTTGAAAACGCCGCGGCCGTCGCCGCGGCTTATCCACTGGGCGCTCGGCGCGGTGGACAAGTGCTGTGTTGTGGTTGTGTTTTTTTGGCGCATGTTGTTGTTTTTGTGTGTTTTGGGTGGTTTTGTTGGGCTGTGGACAACCTGTTTCCTTCCTGGCCCCCGGGCCGCGGAAAGAAAGCTGATCGGGACCCATGGATGCCGCCCCCCTGAACGCCTACTGGAACGACATTCTCGACGGCGTCCGGCCGCGGGTTTCCCAGCAGACCTTCGAAACCTGGTTTCTGCCGCTGCGTCCCGGTCTCTGGACCGACAGCGACATCGAGGTGTTCTGCCCGGACCACTTTTTCATGGACTGGTTCAGCGAGCACCACGTGAACGCCCTGAACACCGCCGCCAGCGAGCACTTCGGGCGCGCCTCGATTTGCCGCCTCACCGTGGACCCGGCGCAGGCCGGCGCCCGGCGGGAGCTGCTGGCCGCCCGCCCCGCGGCCGGCCGCGAGTCGGCCGATGCCGACGCCCTGCTGGCCGGCGCCCTCGCCCCGCCGCCCGGGCGCTCGCGCCACAAGCTCAATCCCGAGTACACGTTCGACAGTTTCGTGGTCGGCTCCGGCTCGAAGCTGGCGCATGCGGCCTCGATCGCGGTGAGCCGCAATCTGGGCGGGAGCTACAATCCGCTTTTCATCCACGGCGGCGTCGGCCTTGGCAAGACCCACCTGATGCACGCCATCGGCAACGCCGTGCTCGCGACCTCTCCTGGCCGCCGGGTCTGCTACGTGACGGCGGAACAGTTCATGAACGACCTGATCCGCTCCATCCAGCAGAACCGCACCTACGACTTCAAGCGCGACTACCGCGGGGTGGACGTGCTCCTGGTGGACGACGTGGCCTTCCTGGCCGGCAAGGAGTCGACCCAGGAGGAGTTCTTCCACACGTTCAACGCCCTGCACAACGAGAACAAGCAGATCGTCCTCACCTCGGACCGCTCCCCGAAGGAGATCACCACCCTCGAGGAGCGGCTGCGGTCGCGCTTCGAGTGGGGGCTCATCGCCGACATCCAGGCTCCCGACCTCGAGACGCGCATCGCGATCCTCAAGAAGAAGGTCGAAGCCAACAACATCTACATCTCGGACGACGTCATCCAGTTCGTCGCCGAGAACATCACAACCAACATCCGCAAGCTTGAGGGGGCGCTGATCAAATTGCTGGCTTTCGCCAGCCTGACGGGTCACGAGATCAGTCTGGAAATGGCCTCGGAAGCTCTCTCCTCCTTTTTCCAGGCTGCTCCGGCGAGGACCGTGACGATAGCCGACGTGATGGGGCTCGTCGCAGAGCGTCTTCACGTCACCGTCGATCAGCTCAAGTCCAAAAAGCGCACCCAGGACTTGGCCCTCGCCCGACAGGTGGCGATGTTCATCGCCCGCGAAAAGGTCGGCGCCTCCCTCAATATGATCGGCAAGTCGTTCGGCAACCGTGATCACACCACGGTCCTGCACGCCTGCCAGAAAGTGGCCGCGCTGAGCGCGCAGGATCCGCTGTTCCGCGGCAAGCTCAAGGACCTGCTCGCCGCGCTGTGATCCCTCCCGTGTAATATTACCGCAGCGGCGGCGATCCCGCGGGGGTCGTCGCCGCCGTCGCGCAGCTCTTCGCCCCACCCGGTCCGCCGAGGTCAACGCGGTGCGCAAGCCGGTGGACAGCCTGTGGATCAACCGGGGACAGGGGTCTCCCTGTGGACAACCGGCCTGCTTGTCCACGGGTCCCGCACCCGTTTCCGCACCGTTGCGTCCCCAGGGCGGACTGCCCCTGAAACCGGCTTTTCTGCACTTCTCCGGGGCCTGGCCGGGCTTTTATCCCCGCTGTCCACACCCCCTACTACTACTACGACTACACTTCTTAAATAGAATCTTGAAGGGGGAGGGGAGCGCGCCTATCATTGCGCCCCACCCCACGCGTGCGGCCGCATTCGACCGGAGGCTCTTGACGTGAAGATCACGCTGCAGCAGGAAGACCTCTTGAAGGCCCTGAACGTTGTCGGCGGCATCGTGCCGGGAAAGACCACGCTGCCGATCCTTGCCTGCATCCTGCTCGAGGCGCGGGAGGGGGGGATCGAGCTTTCGGCCACCAATCTCGACATCTCCGCGTCCACCTTCACGGACAAAGTCACGGTCAAGCGCAAGGGGAGGGTGGCCGTGCCGGCGGCCAAGTTCGTGGCTTTTGCGCGCACCCTGTCGCCGGGCGAGGTCACCATAGAGGAGAAGAGCGGCCGCATCTCCGTGGTAAGCGGGCGCTCGGCGCTCGAAGAGCCCGTCATGAACGCCGACGAATTTCCCGCCCTGCCGGCCCTCGGCCAGGATCAGGGGGTCGAGATGCCGGCCGACGCACTGGCCAGCATGATCCGCTCGACCGCCTACTCCGTTTCCCGCGATGAAACCCGCCCGCCGTTGCTCGGCATCCTGTGGGAAGTCCGGCCCGGTTCGCTGCGCCTCGTCGCCACGGACGCACATCGTCTGGCGCGGGTGGAGCGCAAGGTGAAGCTCGGCGTCAAGGAAGAGCGGGTTTTCATCGCCGACACGCAGGGGCTGCTCCAGCTGGCGCGTCTTGCCGAGGGGCAGGGCACGCTGCGCATCTTCCTCGGGGCGAACCAGCTCAGCTTCCAGGTCGGCACCACGGTGTTGCACACCCGCCTGCTCGAAGGACCGTTTCCCGACTACGAGGCGGTCATTCCGAAGGCGAACAACCGCATCGTCACCATCGACCGCGAGGCGTTCGCCCAGGCGGTGCGACGCGTCTCGATCACGGCCGACCGTCTCACGAACCAGATCCGACTCGGCATCGAGTCGGGGCGGATGGAGTTGACCGCCGTGGGCAGCGACGGCAGCCGGGCCGAGGACCAGATCCCCGTCGGCTACGAGGGGGAGGCGCTGGAGATAGGCTTCAACTTCAACTACCTGCTCGACGTGCTGAAGAATCTGCGCGCCGAGACGCTCGAACTGGCCGTGAAGGATGCGCAGAGCGCGGCCCTGCTGCGCCCGGCGCCGGGCGACAAGAGCGCGGGGGACGAGGACCTGCTCTGCCTGCTGATGCCCCTGCGCCTCGCCGCGGACTGAGCGGGCGGCATGCGGCTGCTCGAGGCGGGGGTCGACGACTTTCGCAATCTGGCGGCGACGCGCCTCGTCTTCTCGCCCGGCGTGAACGTCTTCCTTGGCGCCAACGGGCAGGGCAAGTCGAATCTCCTCGAGGCGCTCGACTACGTCGCCCTCGGCCGCTCCCACCGTGGCGCCCGCGACGACGACCTGCTCCGCTTCGGCGCGGCGCGGGCGCGGATCAGCCTGGCCCTCGAAGAGGATTCGGGCACCCGGCGGGCGTTCACCTGCGCCCTGGGGCGCGGGGGCGAGCGCCGGCTGCAGTTCGACGGGGTGGCGATCGAGCGCCGCGCCGATCTGGTCGGTCAGGTCGCCACGGTCCTGTTCGATCCCGCCACCGTATCGCTGGCCGCGGACGGCCCCGAGCCGCGCCGCCGCTTCGCCGACCAGGCGATCTCCTCGCTCGACCGGCCCTACCTCGAACAGCTGCAGGCCTACCACCGCGCCCTGCGCCAGAAGGGGAGCCTGCTGCGCGACCTGCGCCGCGGCGGCGCGCGGGCGGCGGCGATCGCGCGGGAGGAACTCGCCGCCTGGAACCGCGAACTGGCGCGACACGCGGCCCCGCTCTGCGCCGCCCGCGCGGTCTGGGCGCGCCGCCTCGAACCGCTGGCGGCGACGGCCTACGCCGAGCTCGATCCGACGAGCGCGCCGCTGGCTTTCCGGTACCGTCCCCGCCTGGCCGCCTGCCGTGGCGACGACGGGGAAAAGAGCGATTTGGCCCGGGAAATTCTGGCGGAAATTGACTATATTGGGGAGGATGAAATCCGGCGGGGCCGGCCGCTGGCCGGCCCGCATCTGGACGATTTCGAACTGCTCCTCGGCGGGGTCGGTCTGCGGGGCTTCGGCTCCCGCGGGGAGATGCGCAGCGCCGCGCTGGCGCTCAAGCTCGCCCACGGGGAGCTCATTTTCCAGCAGAGGCATGTCCGTCCTGTTCTCTTTTTCGACGACGTGTTCAGCGAGCTGGACAAGGGGCGCGCCCGCCGCCTTCAGGAACGGTGCGCCGCCGATCACCAGCTGATGATCGCCACGGCCCGCGCGGACGACGTGGCGGGATGGCGACCGGGCGGCCTGCGCACCTGGGAGATCAACGCCGGGCGCGTGGAGGCGGGAGAGGCATGAACGGCGGCGGCACGAGCGCGGCAACGACCAGGGTCAGGCCCGCGCCCGCCGCGGCCCCGCGGAGCGCGTCGGCGACGTGCTGGCGCGCCTGCTCGAGACCACCGGCCTGAGCCGTCGCCGCGACGAGCGGCTGCTGCTGGAGAGTTGGACCGAGATCGTCGGGGAACGAGTGGCCCGTTTCTCGCGTCCGGTCGACCTGAGCGACGGGGTGCTCACGCTCGAGGCCGACAACGCCGTCTGGCGGCAGGAGCTGACGCTGCTGCTGCCGCTGATCGCGAAACGGTTCAACGAGCTCCACGGAGAGGGCTCGGTGCGCGAGATCCGGTGGCACCACCGGTCGACACGTCGCCGCGCCGGCGACGCCGCCCGGTGACACCGGTCCGCCACCACACGCACAGGATGGTCGCATGAACGCCGCCTCCGGATCCAAGGCCTACAACGCCCAGGGCATCCAGGTGCTCAAGGGGCTCGAGGCCGTGCGCAAGCGCCCCGCCATGTACATCGGCGACACCGGCGTGCGCGGCCTGCACCACCTCGTCTACGAGGTCGTCGACAACTCCGTCGACGAGGCGATGGCGGGCTACTGCACGCAGATCACCGTCGCCATCGAGGCCGACGACACGGTCTCCGTCGTGGACAACGGGCGCGGCATCCCGGTCGACATGCACAAGACCGAGGGGAAGCCGGCGCTCGAGGTGGTCATGACCAGCCTGCACGCGGGCGGCAAGTTCGACCGCGCCAGCTACAAGGTGTCGGGCGGCCTGCACGGCGTCGGCGTGAGCGTGGTCAACGCGCTGTCGGTCTGGCTGCGCGCCGAGGTGCGGCGCGAGGGCCGGATCTGGCGGCAGGAGTACCGCCACGGGGCGCCGACGGCGTCCGATGGCCGCCGTGGGCGACTGCGATCCGGAAACGACCGGCACCGCCGTCACGTTCCAGGCCGATCCGGAGATCTTCCCCGTCATCCTCTTCGCGTACGAAACGCTGCAGGGACGCCTGCGCGAACTGGCGTTCCTGAACCGCGGCCTCGCCATCACCGTCGCCGACCGGCGGGCCGGCCGGGAGCGCACCCGCACCTTCGCCTACGAAGGGGGCATCGTCGAGTACGTGCAGTGGCTGAACGAGAACAAGACGGTGCTGTGCGACAGGCCGGTCTACATCGCGGGCGAGCTGGAGGGGATCCAGGTCGAGGTGGCCCTGGACTACAACGACGCCTACGCGGAGAACCTGTTCACCTTCGCGAACAACATCAACACCACCGAGGGCGGCAGCCACCTGATCGGCTTCCGCGCCGCCATCACCCGCACCATCAACGCCTACGCCCAGAAGAACGGGCTCCTGAAGAAGGAGATCCCGGCCCTCTCGGGCGACGACGTGCGCGAGGGGCTCACGGCCGTCGTCTCGGTGAAGGTGCCGGAGCCGCAGTTCGAGGGGCAGACCAAGACGAAGCTCGGCAACACCGAGGTCAAGGGGATCGTCGAGCAGATCGTGAACGCCGGGCTGGGCGAGTACCTCGCCGAACATCCGGCCGACGCGAAGCGGATCGTGCTCAAGTGCGTGGGGGCGGCCCAGTCGCGCGAGGCGGCCCGGCGCGCGCGCGACCTGACCCGGCGCAAGTCGGCGCTCGACTCCGCCGCGCTGCCGGGCAAGCTGGCCGACTGCGCCTCCACCGATCCGGCCGAGTGCGAGATCTACCTGGTCGAGGGCGACTCGGCCGGCGGCTCGGCGAAGCAGGGGCGCGACCGCCGGTTCCAGGCGATCCTGCCGCTCAAGGGCAAGATCCTCAACGTCGAGCGGGCCCGCCTCGACAAGATCCTCGGCAACGAGGAGATCAAGACCGTCATCACGGCGCTCGGCACCGGGCGTGGGGGCCGGCTATCTTCGACATCGAGAAGCTGCGCTACCACCGCGTCATCATCATGACCGACGCCGACGTGGACGGCTCGCACATCCGGACGCTGATCCTGACCCTCTTCTTCCGGCACTTCCGCGAGGTGATCGAGCGGGGCTACGTCTACATCGCCCAGCCGCCGCTCTACCGCGTGAAGAAGGGGAACACGGAGATCTACGCCCATTCCGACGCCGAGCGCGACGCGGCGCTGGCGAAGCTGGGCGAGCGGGGCTGCTACGTGCAGCGCTACAAGGGCCTCGGCGAAATGAACCCGCAGCAGCTCTGGGAGACGACGATGGACCCGGAGACCCGCACCCTGCTGCGCGTCACGCTGGAGGACGCGGCCGACGCCGACCACACGTTCACCATCCTCATGGGCGACGACGTCGAACCGCGTCGCCGCTTCATCGAGGAAAACGCCCACCTGGTCCGCTTTGAGGACCTCGACATCTGAGGCGCCCGATGGCCGATACGCCCGGCAGGATTCTGAACGTCGATCTCGACGGCAAGATGCGGGAGTCCTATCTCGAGTACTCCATGAGCGTCATCGTCTCGCGCGCCCTGCCCGACGTGCGCGACGGCCTCAAGCCGGTGCACCGGCGCGTCCTGGTCGCCATGAACGACCTCGACCTGCAGCCGGGCAAGCCGTACCGCAAGTCGGCCAAGATCACCGGCGACACCACCGGTAACTACCACCCGCACGGCACCATCGCCGTCTACGACACGATGGTCCGCATGGCGCAGGACTTCAGCCTGCGCTACCCGCTGGTCGACGGCCAGGGCAACTTCGGCTCCGTCGACGGCGACGCGGCGGCGGCCGAGCGCTACACCGAGGCCCGCCTGACCCGGATCGCCACCGAGCTGATGCGCGACCTGGAGAAGGAAACCGTCGTCTTCGTGCCGAACTACGACGGCTCGCGCCAGATGCCGGGGGTGCTGCCGTCGGCGGTGCCGAACCTGCTGATCAACGGCGCCACCGGCATCGCGGTCGGCATGGCGACGAACATCCCGCCGCACAACATCGGCGAGATCTGCGACGGCCTGGTGGCGCTGCTCGACGACCCCGACCTGCCGCCGGTGGCGCTGCTGGCGCACGTGCAGGGGCCCGACTTCCCGACCGGCGGCATCATCCAGGGGCGCCAGGGGATCCACGACTACATCACGACCGGCCGCGGCCGCCTCGTCGTGCGCGCCCGCACCGAGATCGAGCTCGACGCCAAGGGGCGCGCCACGATCCTGGTGACGGAGCTGCCGTACCAGGTGAACAAGGCGGCGCTGATCGAGCGCATGGCCGACCTGGTGCGCGACGGGCACCTCGAGGGCATCAGCGACCTGCGCGACGAATCGGACCGCGACGGCATGCGCATCGTCATCCTCCTCAAGCGCGACGCCTTCCCGCAGGTGGTGCTGAACAAGCTGTTCGCGCACACGCAGCTGCAGCAGACCTTCGGCGTCAACACCCTCGCCCTGGTGGACAACCGGCCGCGGGTGCTCAACCTCAAGGAGGCGATGCAGGAGTACCTCCGCTTCCGCGAGGAGGTCGTGGTGCGGCGCACGCGCTACGATCTGCGCAAGGCCGAGGAGCGGGCGCACATCCTCGAGGGCTACCGGATCGCCATCGACAACATCGACGCGATCGTGGCGCTCATCCGGGCGAGCGAGTCGCCGGCGGCGGCGAAGGAACAGCTGATGGCGCGCTTCGCGCCTCAGCGAGATCCAGGCCCAGGCCATCCTCGACCTGCGCCTGGCCCGCCTGACCGGCCTCGAGCGGCAGAAGATCGAACAGGAGTACCTCGAGCTGATCCAGTTGATCGCCGAACTGAAGGCGATCCTGGCCAGCCGCGCCCGCGTGCTGCAGATCATCCGCGACGAGCTGCAGGAGATCCGCGAGACCTACGGCGACGAGCGGCGCACCGAGATCGTGGCCGACGAGGGCGACATCGCGCTGGAGGACCTGATCGCCGACGAGGACGTCATCGTCACGATCACGCACGGCGGCTACGCCAAGCGCACCCCGATGGCGGCCTACCGCCTGCAGCGGCGCGGCGGGCAGGGCGCGACCGCCATCAGCACCAAGGCCGAGGACTTCGTGGAGCACTGCTTCGTCGCCTCGACCCACCAGTATCTGCTCGCCCTGTCGGAGAAGGGGCAGTGCTACTGGCTGAAGGTGCACGAAATCCCGAGCGTGGCGCGCACCGCCAAGGGCAAGCCGCTCGTCAACCTGATCCAGATCGCGCCCGGGCGACAAGGTCCACGCGGTCGTGCCGGTGCGCGCATTCCGTCCCGACCACTACCTGATGCTCGCCACGAGCCGGGGCATCATCAAGAAGACGCCGCTCGAGGAGTTCAGCCGGCCGCGCCGCGCCGGCATCCGCGCCATCACGCTCGAAGACGGCGAGCGCCTCGTCTCGGCCACGGAGACCGACGGCACGCGCGACGTCGTCCTGGCCACGAGCGCCGGCATGGCGATCCGCTTCAACGAGCAGGAGATCCGCCCGATGGGCCGCTCCGCGCGCGGCGTGCGCGGGATCCAGGTCGAGGCGGCGGACGAGGTCATCGGCATGGTCATCGTCCACGCCGGCGGGCACCCTGCTCACGATCGCGGAGAACGGCTTCGGCAAGCGCAGTCCGCTGGAAGACTACCGCCTGCAGCACCGCGGCGGACGCGGCCTGATCACCATCAAGACCAGCGAACGCAACGGCCGCCTGGTGGAGATCAAGGAAGTGGCCGACGACGAAGAACTGATCGTGATCACCCGCGCCGGCATCAGCATCCGCCTGGCGGTCGGGGACATCTCCACGATCGGCCGCAACACGCAGGGGGTGCGCATCATCTCCCTGGGCGAGGGGGACCTCGTCGGCGGGGTGGCCAAGCTCGCCGGCAACGGCCCGCCGCGGATCGGCGGGGCGGACGAGGCGGACGAGGCTGCCGCCGGAGCGGTGCAGGCTGGCGGATCCGCCGATGTGGCCGGAGACGCCGAAGGCGGAACCGACCCGGCAGAGGAGCCCGGCCCGGCCCCAACCGTCCCCTGAGGCGACCGTGAAGCGCGCCGTCCGGTCGGCAACGCGGCGGAAACCACACGGCCACGGGCAGCTGAGAGATTCCCGGCTTCTTTGCCGCGAATGTGGCGCGCGGGTTGTGAAAGTGTTCCAAAACGAGACCAGGGATTCTTGGCGAGCATCATTTTCTTCGTAGACAAACCGGCACAAAACAGCGTATTATGGTAAAAGTTCAGACCCGGATATATTTTTATAGGAAGAATGACACCGCAGAATCACAACCCGGACACCATTCGTCTCGGGGGGATAGCACGTGGAAGAACGCCTGGAAAGGATCGAAGAGGCCTGGAGTACGTTCATTATCGAGTTTCCGGCCTGTCCGCGCGTGGCGGTCGAGGGCGGGGATGACTACCAGAAGATCCTGTTCCTCTGCTCCGCCTCCGAGCGCAATCCGGCCGAACTGTGCTTCGCTCTTTTCGGCCCGAAGATCCTGCTGCGCCAGTGTCAGCGGGATGAGGACTGGGCCGACGTGCCGGGGACCCGCCTGATCTTCGTCTATGCCGCGGAGACGCCGCCGGCGCTGCGTCAGATTTTGGCGCACTATCAGGCCCGGCTAAACACGCCGGTACTCGTGGCGCAGAAGTCCAACCTGCACAAGACCGCCCAGCACGTCATCGAGTTCCTCTCGAAGTCCTCTGCCCTGGAGGAGGCCGTCGCGACGACGCACGACGCGGAAACGACGGAATCTGGCGAACCGGAGGGGGGCCTCGTGCCACGGCCGGGGGTGGAGAAACTCTGGGTCGGTCCGCTGCCGGAAATCGAGCTGCAGGACGAGTCAGGGCGCCGGACCGGCGCGTCCGCCGCGATCCAGGACTATCGCGCCGAGTACGCCTGCCGCTACGTGCTGGCGCACTACCGGGAAGACATCAACCGCGATCGCATGGCCGAGGGGGTACATCTCTCGCCCGGTTACTTCTCGAATCTGTTCCGGTCGGAAGTGAAAATGAGCTTCAGCGACTATCTCATCCAGGTGCGGATCGAGAACGCCAAGCGCCTGCTCCGCCGGTTCGACCTGTCCGTGGAGGCGATCTCGAAGGAGTGCGGATTCCACAGTCTGGCGCACTTTTCGCGCACCTTCAAGGACCGCTGCGGTGTTGCGCCGCTGAAGTACCGCAAGAACCCGGTGCCGCCGTCGACGGTGGCGTGACCTTCGCCGCGAAACGGCCTGCCGGCGGGCGCCCTTTTCCGGAGGGCGCCCGCGCCCGTTCCGGTGGATGCGGCCCCGGTCAGCGCACCGCCGCCCCCCGCGCCGCCATGCGCACCACATAAAGCAGCCAGAGCCTGGGGAACAGATCCGGCCGGCGCCGCCGCAGCGCTACCTGGAGCGCCGGGCCGACGCTGGGCAGGAGCGCGGCGGCCGCGACCAGCGCCAGTTCGAGATCCAGGGGACGGGCGGCCAGGGCATGCCGCAGCCCGCTGGCGAGCAGCGCGAAGGTGGCCAGCAGGCCGTAGAGCGGCATGAGGACGTGCGCCGTGTCGGTGGCGACCAGCCCGAGCCTCAGGCCGTCGCTGAGCGACGCCTCGCCGAGGCGGCGCTGGGCGCGGTAGAAGTCGCGCAGGCCACGACCAGTGCCCAGGCGCACGCCGTCGGCGCGCGTGAGGGCGACGAGGCGACGGCGGGCCGAACCGGGCCCGGCGATGCGTCGCAGCAGCTCCGTCACCGCGACGGCGCCGTAGCCCTCAGGGAAGCCGCCGGCCGCCAGGAACTCGAATCGGCGCACCGCCAGAAGCCGGACATCGAGGCGGCGTGTCGGCGCGTCGGACGGACGGGCGAGGCAGCGCTGCGCCCAGGCGCGCTGGACCCACGAGGCGTCCGGACCGGAGGGGGGCACCGGACGCACGCCCACGGCCGCCACCTGGGCCAGTTCCAGGTGGCGCAGCGAGGCGCGCACCCAGTCGCGCGGCGGCGCGCAGCGGGGGTCGAGGAAGAAGAGGGTGAGGGCGTCGGTCTGGCCGGCGGCGAAGTTGCGCCGGAAGTCGGAGTCGGTTCCGCCACGCACGAACAGCCGCGCGTTGTGCTCCCGGGCCAGGCCGAGGGTGTCGTCGACGCTGCCGCCGTCGACGATAATCAGGTCCAGATCTTCCCGGGGCCAGTCCAGTTCGGTCACCGCGCGCAGCGCGGCGCCGAGGGTGCCGGCGCTGTCGAGAGTGGGCACGATGACCGCCACCGACGGCGTTGACATGGACTAACTCCCTTTCTGATAATAAATTGTGGATCGGGCGGCCGACCAGCCGGCGGGTCGGCACCGCCGGCGGTGAACGGGAAGTCGGACACAGATCCCGGAATCTTCCGGCAAGCCAGCAAGTTTGGCACCAGCCCGCGCCCGGGATCGCCCGCGGCGGCGGCGCGGAACGGCAAGGCGCATGTCGATCGTCTCCCTGCAGAACGCCAGCTTTGATTTCGGGCGCGAAAGAATCCTGCACGAGTCGAGTCTCAGCATCTTTGCCGGGGTGAAGAGCGCGCTGGTGGGCGACAACGGCGCGGGCAAGTCGACCCTGTTTTCCCTCCTCACCGGGGATCTGCCGCTGCACGGCGGCACGCGCCAGGTCGCCACGCGGGCGGTCATCCGCCTGTTGCGCCAGGAGACGACGTTCGACTGCGGGGCAGGCGGACGGGGAGGCCCTGTACGACAGCGTGCTCAGCGCGGCGTTCGCTCCCGAACTGGCGCTCGAAGACGAGTTGGCGCGGGTGGCGACGGCGCTCGAAGGGGCCCCCCCCGCCGCGTGGGAGGAGCTTGCGCGGCGCCAGGGGCGCCTGCAGGCGGAGTACGAACGGCTGGCCGGCTACAGCTGCCGCGCCCGCCTCGAAAGCGCCCTGCACGGGCTCGGCCTGCCGCCCGACCTCTGGCCGCGATCGCTCGGCACGTTGTCGGGCGGCGAGCGGCGGCGCGCGGCGCTGGCGTCGGTCCTGCTGGCTGGCGGCGACCTGCTGCTGCTGGACGAACCGACCAACCACCTCGATCTCGACGCCTGCGAATGGCTGGAGGAGTTCCTGCTGCGCCTGCCGTGCGCGATGATCCTCGTCTCGCACGACCGGTTCTTCCTGGATCGCGTCGCCACCCAGACCCTGCACCTCTCCCGCGGACGCCTCACCACCTACTCGGGCAACTACACGTTCTTCACGCGGGCGCGCGGCGAGCAGGAGCGGCAGGCGCTGACGGCGTGGTCGCGGCAGCAGGAGCGCATCCGCGGCACGGAGGATTTCATCCGCCGCAATCTCGCGGGACAGAAGACGAAGCAGGCCCAGTCGCGCCGCAAGCTGCTCGCGCGCGAGGAGCGGCTCGAACGGCCGCCCGGCGAGGAGGGCGGGTTCACCATGCGGCTCGTGCCGCGGCGCGAGAGCGGCGGCCTGACGGTTCGAAGTGGAGGACCTGTCCCGCGGATTCGACGGGCGGCCGCTCTGGACCGGACTCGACCTTTTGGTGGCCCGGGGCGAACGTCTCGGCATCGTCGGCCCGAACGGTTGTGGCAAGAGCACGCTGCTGCGCCTGCTGGCGGGTCTCGACCTCCCGGACCGTGGCGGCGTGAAAATCGGTCATCACGTCGATCTCGGCTACTACGACCAGCATTTGCGCACGGTCTCCGACGCCCGGACCGTGCTGGAGGAGATGGCTCACGCCGCCCCGGCCGCCACGGTCGGTGAGCTGCGCAGCTTCCTGGCCGCCTTCGGCTTCGGTCCCGACGCCTTCGACCGCCCGGTCGGCGCGCTCTCCGGCGGCGAACGGGGGCGGCTGGCGCTGATGCGGCTGATCAGGGAGGGGCACAACACGCTGCTGCTCGACGAGCCGACCAACCATCTCGACGTGCACGCCTGCGAGGCGCTCGAGGAGGCGCTCGCGGGCTTCGCGGGGACGCTGATCGTGGTGAGCCACGACCGGCGCTTCCTCGACCGCGTGGCGCAGCGCCTGGCGGTCTTCACGCCGGACCCGACCGGCGCCGCGGGCAGCCGCGTGGAGCTGTTCTCCGGCAATTACGCGCAGTGGCGCGAACGGCAGGCCGCGCGGGCCGCCGGCGCCCCGGCCGCCGCTCAGGGCCCCGGCGAGCGGGGCGGCGCCGCGCGTCCGCGGGGCGCGGGGGAGGCGTCGCTGAGCAAGAACGAGCGGACGCGTCGCCTGCTCTGGATCGCGGAGGCGGAGGCGGAGATCGGCCGGCTGGAGCAGCGGCGCGACGAGGTCATGGCGGAGCTGGCGCAGCCGCGGCTCGCGCCGGCACGGGTCCGCGAACTGAGCGAATGCCTGACGGAGACCGAAGCCGTGCTTGCCGAGCGGCTGGCGCGGTGGGAACAATGGGGCCGCGAAATCGAGGGAGCAACGGATGGCTGAGCCCAGGAAATCGTATGACACCAGCACGGCCGCGGCGGTGGAGCGGGTCATCCTGGTCGGGGTCCACCTGCCGCTGCGTTTCGGCGAGGAGATTGGCGGCCCGCCCGACACGGCGGAGCTGGCGCGACTCGTGGAAACCGCCGGCGGCGTGGTGTGCGGCGAGATCCTGCAGAAGCGCGACCGGCCCGAGCCGTCCACCTTCCTGGGCAAAGGGAAGCTGGCCGAACTCAAGGCCCTGATCGAGGCGAGCAACGCCAGCCTGGTCGTCTTCGACAACGATCTGGCGCCGGCGCAGGGGCGCAACCTCGAGAAGGAGCTCGGCGCCCGCGTGCTGGACCGCACCGAGCTGATCCTCGACATTTTCGCGCGCCGCGCCCGCACGAGCGAAGCGCGGCTGCAGGTCGAGCTGGCCCAGTTGCAGTACATGCTGCCGCGGCTGACCCGGCTCTGGTCGCACCTGGAGCGGCAGGCGGGTGGCATCGGCACGCGCGGCCCCGGCGAAACGCAGCTCGAAACCGACCGCCGCCTGATCGGGCGCCGCATCGCACAGCTCAAGCGGGACCTGGCCGAGGTGGCCAGCGATCATCACGAGCAGCGTCGACGTCGGCAGGGGGAGTTCACGGTGGCGCTCGTCGGCTACACGAATGCCGGCAAGTCGACGCTCATGAACGCCCTGACCCAGGCGGGAGTTTTCGTGGAGGATCGCCTGTTCGCCACCCTCGACGCCACCACGCGGCGCGTGGAGGTGGACGAGCGCCGCCGCTTCCTGCTCACCGACACGGTGGGCTTCATCCGGCGCCTGCCGCACCACCTCGTGGAGTCTTTCCAGGCGACCCTGCAGGAGGTGCGCGACGCCGACCTGCTGCTGCATGTCGTGGAGGCGTCGAGCCCCGATCCGGAGCGGCAGATCGAGTCGGTGAATCGCGTGCTGGCCGGCCTTGTCCCCGAGGATCGCGCGGTCCAGCTCGTCTTCAACAAGATCGATCTCGCGCCCGACGAGGCGCTGCGCAACCGGTTCGCGCGGCTGCATCCCGAGGCGCTGTTCGTGTCGGCCCTGGCGCCCGAAGGGGCGGCCGCGGTGCGGGAATCGATCGTGCGGCGCCTCCTGGCGAGGGAAAAAGTCTACCGTCTGACGATTCCGGCCTCGCGCGCCGACCTGATCGCGGTGTTCCACCGCACCGGCGCCGTACTGGAGCAGATCTGGGAGGGGGATAGCTGCCAGGTGGTCGTGAGGATGCGCGAGGAAGAGCACCGGCGCCTGCTGGCGCGCCATCCGTCGTTGCGGGGGAAGGGCGCGGCATGACCGACCTGCGCGAGCTGCTGCGCAACCGTGCTTTCCTGGCGGTCTGGAGCGCCTCCCTCGTATCCGGTCTCGGCGACAAGATCGCCATCATCGCGCTCTACCTGCAGGTGTACCGCCTCTCCGGCCGCGCGGTCGATCTGGGTCTGCTGGCGGCGGTGCAGATCGTGCCGGCGATTCTTCTGGGGCCGGTGGTGGGGCTGCTGCTCGACCGGCGCGACCGGCGCGCCGCGATGATCTGGTGCGATCTCGGCAGCGCCGTGGTGGCCGGGGCCCTCGCCTGGGCGCATGATCTGCCGGCGGTCTACGCTTTGGCGGCGCTGTTGTCGGCGGGGCGCCAGATCGCCGGGCCGGCGCGCCTGGCGCTGCTGCCGGACCTCGTGCCGGCGGCGCAGCTCAACCGGGCCAACGCCCTGACCATGGTGACGCAGAATCTGGTGCTGCTGATCGGCCCCGCGATCGGTGGCGGGCTGGTGGCGCTGTCGGGCACCGCCGCGGCGTTCGGGGTCAACGCGGTGTCGTTCGTCGCCTCGGCGGCGCTGCTGGGGGCGCGCGGCTTCGTCTACCTCGAGGAGGCGCGCGCACGCCGCGCCGACAACGCCACGAGCGCCGCGACCGCCGCGTCGGGCCGGACGCGCCTGGCCGTGGCCGGCGCCGACATTCGCGGAACGGCGATCTGGCTCTGGCGGCAGCCGCGGCTGCGCTTCGCTTTCCTGTTCCTGGCCGGCATGGCCTTCGTGACCGCCATGCAGCAGCCGCTGGTGATCGTGTTCGTGAAGAGCGTGCTGCAGCGCGGCGACGTCGATCTGGGTCTCGTGCTTTCGGCCGCGGGTCTGGGCGGACTCGTGGGAGCGCTCGCCGCCGGCCTGCTCTCGCGCGGACGGCAGACGCTGCGCAACGTCACCTGGCTCGTGGCGATCGACGGCCTGGCGCTGGTCCTGTTCGCCGTGAACCGCAGTTTCGCCGGCGCGCTGCTGCTCTTCGGCCTGTTCGGGGCGCTCGGCGCCGCCGCGCAGATCAACCTGGCCACGTTCCTGCAGAGCGAGACCCCGGAAGACCGCCGCGGCCGGGTGTTCGGCTGGCTCAGCCCGCTGATGGGGCCGCTCTCGCTGCTTTCGGTTTTCTGCGGGCCGCTGGCCGCCGACGCCCTCGGGGTCGTGCCGGTGCTCGCGGTTTCCGGGCTGTTCGAGCTGGTCCTCGGTCTGGCCGGCCGCGCTTTTCTGCCGGTCCGTTTGGCGGCGCAGGATGCAACCCCCCCGGCAGAATCGGCCCCGCAGGCGGGCGAACTGCACGCCCCCGGGACGCCGGACACCGCATAACTATCATATTATCAATACGTTGAGAGATCCACGGGGTGGCACATGCCTTGCTGCCTCCGGGCGGCTCACCATCCCTGTACTCCGGGGCAAGGGCCGGAAACGAGGCATTCAGCGCCATGCTGAAGGACAAACGCGGCTTCAACCTCGTCGAGATCATGGTTGTGATCTCGGTTTTCGGCCTGGTGGCGGCCGTGTCGCTGCCCGCTTTCGGGAATTACGTGCGATCCAACCGTCTTTCAACTTCAGTGAACCGGTTCGCCGCCGATCTGCAACTGGCCCGCTCGACCGCCATCGCCAGCGGTCGCGTTGTGCAGGTGGCGGTGCGGGAGGACGGCTACACGATGACCGATCTGGGTACCGGAGCCGTGGTGTGGAGCCGCACCTTCGAGCCCGGCGTGGCGCTTTCGGCCGGCGGCGATGTCCGCTTCTTCCCGTGGGGCCAGTCCGACGCGGAGGATTTCAGCGTCGATGGCTGCAATGGCGCGACGCGCACGATCAACCTGTTGCCGACCGGAACGGTGGAGGTCCACTGAGATGAACCGGTGTCGAGCTCGTTCAGTGCGACAGGCATCCCGTCCGCGGAGCCGGTGCTCCGGGCGGCCGCTTCCGCAGTGCGGCCCGCGGCCTGATCGCGGCGGCTTTACGCTCGTCGAAATCCTGATCGTCATGGCGATCCTGAGCATCGGGATCGTCCCGCTGGCGCTCGTGCAGTCGAACGCGCGCCGCGAGGTGGGCCACGCGGACCGCTACACCCAGGCAATCGTCCTGGCCCAGAGCCGGATCGAGCAGGCCAAGGGGGCCGGCTTCGGCAATGCCGTGCCCGACTCGGGCGACGTTGGCCAGCTGCGCTGGGTGGCAGACGTCCAGAACGTCTCCTTCGGCATGAACCAGGTCGGCGTGACCGTGACGTGGAACGACGGCCGCGTGAACCAGACGCTCCGCATGGTGTCGCTCGTATCGATGCGCTGAAAGGGGGGGCCGTGAAGACATTTCGAGGCATCGCGCCGCTGACCGACCGCCGCGGCCTGACCCTGGTGGAAATGATGGTGGCGATCGCCATGTTCGGCGTTGCGATGGGGGTCATCTTCGGATTCATGACCCGGTCGCGCCGCAGCTACACCGACATGAGCGCCCGCGTCGAGTACCAGCAGAACGTGCGGGGGGTGCTCGGTCTGGTCTCTCGCGAGGTGCGCTCGGCGGGCTGCGATCCGGCCAGCGCCGGCTTCAACACCTTCCCGCTGGCCGACGCGACGAGCTTCCAGTGCCGCATGGATCTCGACGGCGACGGCGCCATCGAGGCGGTGGAGCCGGCCGAGGACGTCAGCTACACCTACGTCGCCAACAACCGCGAACTGCTGCGGGATTCCGGCTCCGGAGCGCAGGTGATCCTGCGCAACGTGACGGCGGTGGACTTCCGCTACTTCGACGCCGCCGGCGTGGAGCTGGCGTCGCGTCCGCTCATCGCCGCGGACCGGGCCCAGATCCGCTTCGTGGAGATCAACATCGCCGGCGAATCCGAGCAGGGGGAGCCGCTGAATTATGTAACGCGTGTCTTGTCCGCAACGGTTGACGCGGCCGGCGCTGCCGCCGGACGCAGGGAAGGCAGGACCTCGCATGACTTCTCGCACCTCGCCACGACCGGGGCGGGAGGGCTTCGCGCTCATTGCGACCCTCCTGATCATCCTGGTGCTGACCGTCATTGCGGTGGGCGCCAGCTGGCTGGCCTCCTCCGAGCACAAGGCGACGACGGCCGAGTCCGTCCACGTGCGCGCCCTCTTCTCGGCGGACGCCGGAGGCGAGGCGGCCATCAACTTCATCCGCCTGGCCGACGACCCGCCGCCGATCACCGATTTCGCCGACATGACGGTGCGGACCCAGGGCGCCACCAGCATCGACGCGGGTCAGAACTACCGGTACGGCTGCCGTTTTCTGCGCAAGCGGCCCAAGGCGGGCTGGGGCACGGACTATCTGGACTACGAATACGCGGTGGATGCCGCCGGCACGACCGGCACGCAGGGCAACAGCGCCGTACAGGTCGTTGCCGCCAGGCTGTATCGGGAAGGCTACCAATAACGGCCGCGGCGCGGCCGCGTCCGGACTGCCCATAGCCGATCACAGGGCCACCTAACGAGGGGTGTCATCATGCATGCGTGCACAGGAGGGAAGCGGCGGGCGTCCGGCCCGTGGCTGTTTCTGGTGGCCGGTGTTGCGGCGGGGCTCGGTCTGCCGGCCCTGGCGGCGGCGCAGGGGTGCGAAGTGCCACTGTTCGTCAAGCAGGGCTCGGTCGACGCCAACGTCATGATCCTGTTCGACAACTCGGGCTCGATGAACGAGGCGATGTTCCACGCGGGCTACGACCCGAACGTGGTGTATGCCGGCTCGGGGGGGAGCACGACGCTCCGCTTCGTGCCCGGCACCATCTACAATGTGGCGACCGACGGTCTCCGCTCGGCGCGCAGCTTCATCGGCACGCTGCCGGCCACGCCGACCGCCTATCTGGTCAATTCCGACGGCGGCCAGAACGGTCGCTACTACGGCAACTATCTGAACTGGATCTACTTCAACGCCTCGGCCGGTCAGCGCGACGCGATCCCGCGGGTGACGCGCGTGCAGGTGGCGAAGATGGTCACGACCGACATCATCAAGCGCTCGCGCAACGTGCGTTTCGGTCTGACCCGCTTCAACAACGACGACGGCGGCACCGTCGTGGCCAACTGCGGAACCGACACCGTGACCCTGCGCAAAACCGTCAACCTCGTGTCGGCGACCACCTGGACGCCCACGGGCGAGACGATGGAAGACATCCTCGACTACTTCAAGGGCACGGGCGCCAACCGGCCGATCCAGCAGCCGTGCCAGTACAACTTCCTGATCGTCATGACCGACGGTTTTCCCACCTACGACCTGGGCGTCAGCGCCTACCTGCGCGATGCCGACGGCGACGGGCTCGATCCGGGCACCTGCGCCTCCCTCGGCGCGCCGTATCCCGAGACGAACTACTGCAGCGACTACATGGACGACGTGGCCTACTACATGCGCCACAACGACCTGCGCACCGACGAGGGGATGCCTGGCGACCAGACCGTCATCACCTACACGATCGGTTTCGGCCTCGACGGCGGGATCCTGCGCAGCACGGCCGTCAACGGCGACGGCATGTACCTGCTCGCCAGCAACGCCGCCGAGTTGTGGCTGAGCCTGTCGCGGATCATGCAGGACATCGTGACGAAGATCTCGTCCGGCTCGGCCGTGGCCGTCGTGTCGACCGAGCGCGGCGACAACGACCGGCTGTATCGCGGCAAGTTCATGCCGGGGCTGTGGCGCGGCTTCCTGGAGGCGTTCGATCTGCCGTACGAGGCGGGCGAGAGCGCGGCCTGGGAAGCCGGCGCGATCCTGGCCGACCGCGACCCGGACACGCGCCAGATCTTCACCTTCTTTGACGGCGAGCGCCGCGACTGGGACAGCTCGAACGGCCCCCTGCTCGCGCACGCCATGGGCTTCGACGACGCCGATTCCGCCTCCTATATGATGCAGTGGACGCGCGGCCAGCCGAGCAACGGCCGCCGCGAACGCGACGGCTGGGTCCTGGGCGACATCATCCACTCCACTCCCGTGGTGGTCGGCGCGCCGAACTTCTTCAACACCGACCCGCTATACCAGACCTTCATGCAGACGAACCGCGACCGTCCGCGCACCATCTACGTGGGCGCCAACGACGGCATGCTCCACGCCTTCAGCGCCGAGAGCGGCGAGGAGTTGTGGGCTTTCGTGCCGCAGTTCGTCCTGCCGAAGCTCAAGACGATCGCCGACTCGGCCTACTGTCACACCTATACCGTCGACCTGACCCCCTCCATCCGCGACGTGAAGATCGGCGACACGTGGAAAACCGTGCTCGTGGGCGGCGGACGGGAGGGCGGCAGCGCCTACTTCGCCCTCGACGTGACCGATCCGGCGGCGCCGGTCGTGATGTGGGAAACCGATCTGGCCGGCTACGGCGATTCCTGGTCCGAGGCTGAGTTCGCGCGGGTGGACAACCGCTCGGTCGTGCTGGTCGGTTCCGGTCTCGACGCGACCACCCGGCGCGCCTGGCTGAATGTCCTCGATGTCGAGACCGGCCAGCAGCTCGGCAACATCCTGCTGAGCACCGGCAACAGCGGCCGCAACATGGCCACCACCCCGCGCGCCGTCGATATGGATTTCGACGGCAACACCGATGTCGTCTACATCGGCGACCTGCTCGGCAACATGTGGCGCTTCGGCCTCGCCACCGACAGCGACCCCGTCAGCTGGGAACTGACCCGCCTGTTCTCGGCCGGTCAGCCGATCACGGCGCAGCCGTGCACCGCCTTCGGCGACGAGACCCACCTGTTCGTCTACTTCGGCACCGGTGCGTACCTGACCGACGACGATGTCACGACCACCGACCCGAACAGCTTCTACTGCGTGCGCGACGACGGCTCCGGCCACAGCTACGCGCGCACGGATCTGGCCGACCAGACGAGCGATCCTGACGAACAGCATCGGCGACGCCAGCGGCTGGTTCATCGACCTGTGGGGCGGCTCCGGCGAGCGCGTGACCGAGCGCGCCGTGGTCGTGGCGAACAACGTCTACTTCACCGCGTTCGCGCCCAGTGGCGAGGCGTGCCAGGCGGGCGGTACGTCGTGGTTCTACCACATGAGCTACAACAGCGGCGGCGCGCCCAGGGTCGACGACGATTTCGAGGGTACGGCCACCGCGGAGCGGTCCGAGGAGCTGGGCGAGGGGGTGGCCTCACGCCCGGTGCTCGACATCGTGAACGAGAGCATCATCGTCCAGTCGAGCAACGCCACGATCGCGGTCCAGGACATCGGTCAGGCGATTTTCCACCTGTCCGTCCGTTCCTGGCAGGAAAATTTCGACGGCGCGACCCAGTCGGCCACCGAAACGCCGTTGCCGTAGCGACGACCGGGAGGCGGGGCGCCCGGCGCCCAGCCCCGGCTGCCGCAGGGAGGAACCATGCTGAACTTCAGACCGACACTCCGCCGCGAACCGGCCGCCCTGCTGCTGCTGGCGCTGCTGGCCATGGCGGCGATTTCCGTGACCGGTTTCACGACGGACCTGCGCCGCGCGAAGCCTGACCGCCGCGGCGTGACCGCCCGCGGCCGCATCAGCACGACGCCGATGACGATGATCCAGGGGGTCCTCGTCGCGCGGGTCCGACGGCGCCTGGAGCCTCGACGGCCGGACGGTCCGTTTCGAGCGCGACTGCTCGTTTCTCAACCAGACCCGCCCCGACGGCAGCGGTGGCCCCGAGCTCCGGCGACCGCGCGGTCCTGATGGGTTACCCCCGCTCCGGCCACTTCCTGGCCTACAGCGGCCTGATCCTTCAGGATCCCGGCGAGGAAACGCCCCCCAACGACGCTTCCAAAGCCCTCGTGCGCTGGAGCGAAACCGACCCGACGGTCGGCGAAGCGGATCCGAACATTCCCAAGTAGGGCGCGGCCCCCGGCCCGCCTGGCGAAGAGACGCGTGAACGCCGCGCCCCTGGTGGGCGCGGCGTCCGCGCGTCGGCGCCTTCCCTCACGGCGAGATCCCTTCGCCTCCGGTGGTCATCCGGGTTAAGCTGCCGCCATGGCTCGTGAGCGCGAACTCAAGTATGACCTCGGCGGCGAGGCGGCGACCCGGCGCGTGGAAGCGCTGCTGGGGCCGGCCCCGGGCGGGCGGCTGCAGGTCAACCGGTTCTTCGACACGGCGGACGGACGGTTGCGCGCGCGGCTCTGGGCGTTGCGGCTGCGAGCCGAGTGGGGGGTGGACGGAGACGTTGACCTGCCTGGCGACGGGGCGGCTCCGGACCGGGCGCCCGATCGCGTGATCCTCGGCCTGAAGGGGGCGCGCGAGGGAAGTGGAGCGTTTCACGATCGACAGGAGGAGGAACTGGAACGGGGGGCGGATTTCTGGGCGCGGGGGGCGCTGGCGGGCGACGATCTGCCGGGGCCGTGGCGGGTGCTGCTGTCGCCGCTGCCGCCGTCGCCAGGGGGGGCGCTCGTTGAGCGGACCCGGTTCACCAATCTGCGCCGCGCCTTCCCGCTGACCGGGGCCTGGCGGGCCGAGGTCGACCGTACCCTGTTCGGCGACGGGCGGCGGGCCTGGGAGGTGGAGGTCGAGATCGGGATCGACGACGACCCCGAGGCGGCGCGCACGGAGCTCGAGGCGCTGCTCGCGCGGGCCGGAGTGCCGGCCGTACCGCAAGGGAAATCGAAGCTTGAGCGGGCTCTGGCGGCGGATTGAGGGCGGATCGGGCGGCCCTCCCCGAGCGCCGACGCCGCTTGCTTTTTTCCCCCGGTTTCGCCACGATTGAGGGTCGATTCGTGTGCGGCGGACGGTCGCCCCTGTCCGCCTGCCGCGCGCGGTCGGCCCCATGTCCGCCCACCCGGCCCGGGAGGCCCCCATGAACATCGCGATCACGCGGCACCCCAGCCCGCCGCCCCCGGCGACGGGGAATTTCGGCTTCGGGCAGATCTTCACGCCCCACATGTTCAAGATGGAGTACGCGGACGGGCAGTGGAAGAACCCGCGGATCGAGCCGTACGGGCCGCTGATGCTCGATCCGGCGGCCAAGGTGCTGCACTACGGGCAGGAGATCTTCGAGGGGATGAAGGCGTACCGCAACCCGCGCGACGGGTCGGTGCACATGTTCCGGCCGGACCGGAACATCCGCCGCTTCACCATCTCCTGCGGGCGCATGTGCATGCCGGAGGTCGACCCGAAACTGTTCATGGAGGCGCTCGAGCAGCTGATCGACCTCGACCGCGCCTGGGTTCCCGAGTCGCCGGACGCGCTCTACATCCGGCCGACGATGATCGCCACCCAGTTCGGGCTCGGCGTGAAGGCGTCGACCGACTACCTCTTCTACATCATCATCGGACCGGTCGGTTCGTACTTCAAGGGGGGCATCAACCCGCTGCGCCTCAAGGCGGAGGAGAAGTACGTGCGGTCGGCCCCCGGCGGCACCGGCTACGCGAAGACCGGCGGCAACTACGCCGCGGCGCTGCTGCCGATCAAGCTGGCCGAGACCGAGGGGTTCGACAACATCATCTGGCTCGACGCGCGCGAGCGGAAGCACGTCGAGGAGATGGGCGCGATGAACATCGCGTTCGTCTACGACGACCGCATCATCACCGCCGCCACCGGCGACACGATCCTCGACGGCGTCACCCGCGACTCGGTGGGCATGCTCGTGCGCGACTTCGGCCTGCACTGGGTGGAGGAGCCGCCGGCGATCGCGCGGATCTGCGCCGACGCCGACGCCGGTCGCCTCAAGGAGGTCTTCGCCTGCGGCACGGCCGCGGTGGTGACCCCCGTCGGCGTGATCCACTTCGGGCGCCAGGACCACCGCATCGGCGACGGTCAGGAGGGCCCGCTCACGAAGCGCCTGCGCGAGACCCTTTGCGAGATCCACACCGGCACCAGCGCGTCTCCATCCGGAGTGGGTCTTCAAGGTGCCCGTGCACGCCGGGGTCTGACCGATGTCCGGCCTGCGGATCACGCGGCCGCTGGTCGTGTTCGACCTCGAAACCACCGGCGTCGACATCGGTCGCGACCGGATCGTCGAAATCGGCGTGGTGCGTCTCGACCCCGACGGCAGCCGTGACGAATGGGTGCAGCGGGTCAACCCGGAGATGCCGATCCCCCCCGGCGCCACCGCGGTGCACGGCATCACCGACGCCGACGTGCGCGACATGCCGCGCCTGGCCGACGTCGCCGCGCATCTGCTCGCCCTTTTCGCCGGCGCCGACGCGGCCGGCTTCAACTCGGCTTCTTTCGACCTGCCGTTCCTCGCCGCCGACCTGGAGCGGGTGGGGCAGACTCTCGACCGGTCGTCGCTGCGCCACGTCGACGCGATGCGCATCTTCCACCTCAAGGAGCCGCGCGATCTGAGCGCCGCGCTCCGCTTCTACTGCGGCCGCGCGCACGCCGACGCCCATTCGGCGCTGGCCGACGCGCGGGCCACGCTCGACATCCTCGAAGCGCAGGTGGCCCGCTACGACGATCTGCCGGCCGATGTTGACGGTCTGCACGCGTTCTGTGGGCAGGGGCGCGGCGACGGCGTGGACCCCGACGGACGGCTCGTCTGGAGCCCCGAAGGCGAGGCGGTTTTCACGTTCGGCAAGTACAAGGGACGAACGCTGCGGCAGGTGGCGGCCGAAGACGCAGGCTACCTGCGGTTCATTCAGAAGCCTGACCTTGAGAAACCGTTCAGCGCCGAAGTGCGTCGCCTCGCGCGGGAGGCGGCCGCCGGCCGGTTCCCGGTGCGGCCGACGACCCCGGCGGGGTCCGGCCCGGCGAAGCCGGCTTCGGGCGAAGTGGCGCCGCCCGCCGCCCCGGAGAAGGGGCAGGGCTCCCTTTTTTCCTAGGGACGCTCGGCGCGGCAAATTATAAGCTCATAACATTCTATTGACACATTATAATTCACAGGGCTAATTTTATGACATATTAGTCCTTGGGGTTATCTATTGGGCGGTCGAGATGGAGGCGTCAGGGGGGAGAATGACCACAGCGGGACAGTTCGAAGTTCTGACCGGCGATCTCATTGGCTCGCGTCGGCCTGGCGCGCGCACGGCGATGCTGCCTCAGATCTTCAGCCAGGCGCTCGACCCCGCGCCATACGCGGATCTGAAATGGCCGGCGCGGGTGGTGGGGCGCCAGATCCACCGGGGCGATGAGTTCCAGCTGGTCATCGAGCCGGCCGCCGCGGGGGGGCTTGCGGCGGCCCTGTTCCTGCTGTGCGCCCTCAGGCGCGCGGCGCCTCCGCTCGAGGCCCGCATCGCGGTGGGGGTGGGAGGCGCGGATTACTTCGACGCCGATCCGCCGGGGGGCGGTTTTCAGGGTGACGGCGAGGCGTTCCAGGCGTCGGGCCTGCTGCTCGAGGCGATGAAGAAGGACGGGCGCCGCGTTGCAGTGACGACCCCGTGGCCGGACGTCAACGCCGAGTTGCTGGTGGCGTGTCGCCTGCTGGACGAGATCATCGCGCAGTGGACTCCGCAGCAGGCCGCGTCCATGCAGGCGCTGCTGCGCGGCGAGACCCAGGACGCGGCGGCGGCAGCCGCGGGCATCTCCCAGTCGGCCGTCGCGCAGCGTCTGCGCCGCGCTGGCGCGCCCGCGGTGCGCGCGCTGCTCGATCGCTACGCACAATTGCTGGCTCTGGCGCGGGGCAGCGAGGAGGAGGGGGCGTGAGCATGGCGTGGATCGACGTCATCCTGGAGAGTCGCGGAATCGACTTCCTGCTGCCGCTGCTGGCCGGACTCGCGACGCGCCCGGTGATGGGGCTGCCGCCGGTATGATCGCGCACGCCGCCGCGCCGCTCAGATCGCCAGCAGCAGGATACGGATCCCCACCGTCGCGAGGGCGATGGCCAGCGTGCGCATGAGCCAGACGCCGCGCACGTGCGTCGAAAGCCGGGCCCCCAGCTGCGCGCCGATCAGCACGCCGATCGAAAGCGCGAGCGTGCGCCGCAGGCCATGGTGGAACGCTCCCGCCGCCACATGCGCGATCGTGCCGGTGCCGGCCATGATGGCCAGCATGAAGTGCGAGGTCGCGGTCGCGATATGCACCGGGAAGCCGAGCAGGCCGACCAGCGCCGGCACATGCACCACGCCCCCGCCGATGCCGAGCGTGCTCGATACGAAGCCGACGCCCAGGCTGATCGCCAGGCCGATGCCGCGGTTGTAGCTCCAGCTGTAGGTGGCGCCCGAGGCGTCGGTGAGCGTGCGGTGCACCCGGCCGACGCGCGGCACGACCGCCTCGACCGGCCGCGGTCGCAGCAGCAGGTAGATCGCGGAGAGCAGCAGAAAGCCGCCGAACAATCCGTCGAACAGCCGGCGCGGCAGGGCGTAGGTGAAAAGCGCGCCGAGCACCGCGCCCGGCACTGTCGCCAGCGACAGCACCAGGCCGGACCGGATGTCGATGCGCCGCATCCGTCGGTAGGCGATCGAGCCCGACAGCGCGTTCGCGAACACGACCGCCAGCGAGATGCTCGTGATCACCTCCGGGCTTTCGTGCGGGTAGACGAGCAGCAGGATGGGGGTCAGCAGAAAGCCCCCGCCGGCCCCCACGAGGGTGCCGAAGGTCCCGACGACGAAGCCCACGGGGACAAGCCAGAAGAAGTGTTCCACGACGGCAATCTAGTCCCGCGCGGGAACCGGGCGCAAGACGCCAGTTCTCAGCTGAGGACGCGAACCTGTTTCCACTCGCCGGTCAGCGCGAGCGTGTGCTCCTCGACGACCAGGTCGTGGCGGCCCGACCCGGCCAGCGCCTGCCGCGCGAGCTGCGACAGCCCGCCGCAGCATGGCACCTCCATGATGACGACGATCACCTTCGGAATGCCCGGCTCGGCAAAGATCCCGGCCAGCTTCTCCGCGTACGGCGCCGTGTTGTCCAGCTTCGGACAGGCCACGACCACGCCGCGCCCGCGCAGATAGCGCTGGTGCACCTCGGCGGAGGCGAGCGGTCCGCAGGTGCTCATGACGACCAGTTCGCGGTCCTTGAAGAACGGCGCGCCGGGCCGCACGAGGTGCAGTTGCACCGGCCATTGCTGCAGCTCGGACGGGATGATGACGGGACCGCCTCCGGCGTGGCGCGTCTGCGCCTCCCCGTAGCGGCGAACCGCCTCCTCGCCGCCGGTTGCGCGCAGGTTCTCGACCGTGGCGTGCTCGTCGAAGCCGGGCGCCTCACGCGTGACGATCGTCAGCGCCCCGGTGTGGCAGGTTCCGATGCAGTCGCCGAAGCCGTCGCAGAAGTCGGCCTTCACCAGCTTCGCCTTGCCGTCGATGATCCGGATGGCCCCCTCGGCGCAGCCGATGGCGCAGTCGCCGCAGCCGTCGCACAGGGTTTCGTCTATCTCGATGATCTTGCGGAGCATCCGACCCCCTTGGAATTGCGGACTTTTCTTTCGCCATTACATGATCGGCACAAAATTAGACTAAATCAAGCCTCTTTTTGGCGATAGCGTGGGGTGCGGCCGGGCCACGGCGGCGGCTGGTGCAACCGGGCTGCCGCCGGGGACGCTCCGGAGACTGGGTGGGGGGGGGCTGAGAGGGGGGGCTGGAAACGCGTACTTATAGAGACTGCTACGGCTGCAAAAAGTGCGCAGACAGAGCGGGCACGAGGGGCTGCGCACTTTTTGCACCCGTAGCAGTCTCTGCGAATACGGAGCCCGAGATGGGTGTCGCCAGGTAATCCCGCCCGCCACCGCGGTTGCCCGGCATGGATATCGCCCGGCGAGCCCGCCCGGAGCGGCCAAAGGAACGGGCGACCCTCAGGCCGCCCGTCCCCGCCTTCATCGAAGGCGCCGTCGCGCGTGCGTCGGCGACTACATCACCGCGGTCGGCGGCGCCGGCTCGTCCGGGCTGCCCGCCTTGCGCAGCGGCATGTTGATCAGGTACCAGCCCAGGAAAGCCAGCACCGGCAGCGCCAGCCACGGTGCGGCCGCGGCCATCGCCTTCACCTGCGGGAAGGTCTTGTCGGGACGGATCGCCACGACGGCCGCGATGACGAGACCCATCAGCGCCTCGCCGGCGATCAGGCCGGAGGCCGCCAGCACGCCGGCGTTGTCCACGCGCGCCTTCTGCGCCGGGTTGTGCCCCTTCTTCTCGCCCGCCTTGTCCACCATCCCCTTGATGACGCCGCCGACGAAGATGGCGAAGGTCGTGCCGAGCGGCAGGTACATGCCGACGGAGAAAAGCATCGGGCTGCGGACCTTGATCAGGATCAGCGAGAGGCCCATCGCGATGCCGACGACGACGAGCGGCCAGGCCATCTCGCCGCCGACGATCCCCTGCGACAGCGCCGCCATCAGGCCGGCCTGCGGCGCCGCCAGGACCGGGCCGCCGAAGCCGCCGCTGGTCGGATTGCTGGCCAGGTCGGAGGTGTGCAGCAGGTAGAGCGGGAAGAACATCAGCAGGCCCGCCACGACGACGCCCAGAATGTCGCCCACCTGCATCTTCCACGGCGTACCGCCGAGGATGTGTCCGACCTTCAGGTCCTGCAGCATCTCGCCCGCCACGGCCGACGAAACGCAGACCACCGCGGCCACGCCGAGCACCGCGGCCACGCCGGCGGTGCCCTTGACGCCGATGATCACCATCGTCAGGGCGGCCACGATGGTGGTGGCGAGGGTGAGACCGGAGATCGGGTTGTTCGAGGAGCCGATCATGCCGACCAGGTTGCCCGACACGGCGGCGAAGAAGAAGCCGGTGATCAGCATGACGATGGCGGCCAGGATCGCGCCGCCGAGCATCTTCGTGAAGTAGAAGTAGAGGGCGACCATCAGCAGGAAGACCGCCGCTATGCCGACCAGCACGAACTTGAACTGGATGTCCTTGTCGGTGCGGCGGGTGGCCGCGGCCGCGGTGGCCGACTTGCGGACGTCGCTCACGCCGCGCTGGATCCCCAGCGCCAGGTTCTTGCGCATCTTGTAGAGCGTGTAGGTGGCGCCGACCAGCATGCCGCCCACCGCGATCGGGCGCACGATGAAGCGGTAGAGGTGCCCCACCATCGAACCCCAGTCGGTGCCGCCGTCGCCTCCGACGTACTGCGGCGCCAGTTGCGGCCCGAGGAAGAAGATCAGCAGCGGCACGAACAGCCCCCAGGCGAGCAGCCCGCCCGCGAAGTTGAGCGCGCCCAGCTCCGGCCCGATGATGTAGCCGACGCCGAGGTAGGCCGGCGTGACATCGGGAGCGGAGATGCTCGTCACGCCGCCGGCGTCGATCTTGCGCGCCGAGGCGTCAAGCCCGAGCCGCACGAAGCTCTCGCGCACCTTGCCGACCGCGAGGGAGAACTGGTTCGCGGCGGCGAAGATGCCGGCGTCGCCCAGCAGCTTGATGAACGCGCCGATCCCCATCGCGCGGAACAGCTGCGCCGCCGCCTCGGTGCCGCGCTGCCCCGCCAGATGGATCTCGGAAGCCGCCACCGACTCGGGGAACGGCAGCCCCGGGTCCTCCACCATGACGCGCCGCAGCACCGTCACGAACATGATGCCGAGGATGCCGCCCAGGATCATCAGCGCGGACGCGGTCAGGTACTCCTTGAGCATCGACTCCGAATTGAAGTTCCAGATCCGCAGGATGACGAACGCCGGAATGGTGAACGTCGCCCCCGCCGCCACCGACTCGCCGATCGAGCCGACGGTTCGGGCGAAGTTCTCCTCCAGCAGCGACCCCTTCATCAGCCGCAACACCGCCATGCCGATCACAGCCGCCGGATAAGTGGCGGCAATCGTCATGCCGGCCCGCAGCCCGAGGTAGGCGTTCGCCGCCCCCAGGATCACGCTCATGATCAGGCCGAGCACGAGCGCGCGGATGGTGAATTCGCGCATCGTCGAGTCGGCCGAAACGACAGGCTGGAACGGCTTCTCGCTCATACGGTCTCCTTCGGGTCGTGGGGGCGCGGGGCGCGCCGCGCCAGGGGAGCACGGTCGGATGGACCGGCGGGTGATTTTACGGGCCGGGAGCAGGCCCGGCAACCCAAATCGTCGCACGGGGTTGACGTGCGTCCCCCGCGGCGACGGGCGATCGACGGGTGGCGGCCCGCCAGCCCCATACCTGTTTACGCCGCCATCCCCGCACCGTATCATCTCCCCTTCCCTGGTCGAAGGGAAACCAATCGGCACCCAATCCACCATTTACCGCAACCCCCCTCGTCGCCCTGCGGCATATCCGGCGGGGCGACGGGGATACGAAATTCCAGCTGCTTCATGGTTCGGCGGCCGATGCGCGGACTCGAAGGAGGATCTCATGCAAAGGTTGGCCACAGTGGTGTTCATTCTGATGGCAGTTGCGCTTTTCCTGGATCCCGCAGCGGCGGCCCGGACGGGTATCGACAGCTTCAGACCACCCATCATCGACATGCACCTTCATGCCTACCAGCTGGACGACGGAAAGCCGCCCGAAGTGAACCCGGTCACCGGACAACCGTCCGCTGCGAGAACGAGCGCTGAACTTCGCGACGCATCCCTGGCGGCGCTCAAGCGTTACAACATCGTGAAGGCCGTCACCAGTGGACCACTGGAAACGGTCGGCCAGTGGCGTGATGCCGCTCCGGACAGGATCGTGGCCGGAGCGTACGTGGACTGGGCGAACCCCCTGCCTGACCTGGCGAGACTTCGCGCCGAGATACAGGCGGGCCGCGTGCAGGTCCTGGGCGAGTTGGTCCTGCAGCACCGAGGCATGGCGCCGAACGACCCCTGCATGGAGCCTTACTACGCTCTCGCCGAAGAATTGGACATCCCGGTCGGGATCCACACGGGGATTGGCCCCCCGGGGATCCCGTACGACCCATGCTGCCCGAATTTCCGAGTGACGCTCGGAAACCCGATCCTCGTTGAGGAAGTGCTCATTCGCCACCCACGGTTGCGCATCTACCTGATGCACGGCGGGGCGCCGTACCTTCAGGAAACGAAGGCAATCCTGTCGGTGTACCCGCAGGTCTATGTCGATCTTGCAACGATCAATTGGATCCTGCCCCGGGAGGAATTCCACAGCTACCTGCGGGAACTCGTCCGCGCCGGGTTCGGCAAGCGTCTGCTCTTCGGGTCAGACCAGATGGTGTGGCCTGAGGCCATCGGAATGGCAGTGGAAGGGATCGAATCAGCCGTTTTTCTGGCAGAAGAGGAGAAGCGGGACATCTTCTATAACAACGCCATGCGGTTCCTCAGGCTTGACGCAAAGTGATGTGCGAGCCGCTGCTTGAGAAGTCCGTCCGCTGCTCAGCGCTGACGCTATGTCCCTTCATGCAGAAAGGGAGCAGCTGCAAATGGAAAGAAAAAAACTGTTGGGAAGTGAAGAAGTGCGGGAGGCAGCCGGGGGGCGAAAACGCCGAGGCACTCGGCGTATGCCCGGCGGCATTGCCCAATGAGCGTTGTGATGGTGTCAATAACGGCAAACATGGTGGCAGGTTCTGCTGGACTGTTGCGGGGACCCAATGTGAAGGACAAGTGCAGGGAATATATGCCGTGAAGTTTTTGAGCTGTCTTGATTGTGAGTTTTTTAAGCAGGTGAACGATGAGGAAGGCCGAAGGTTCATCCTGAGGTAAGCGTTCGGCCGTCGTCATCGGCAGCCCCGGGGCGGTCCGGCTGCCCATAGCTGCGGCACGGGCGTGCGGCCATCCGGGCGATGCTCGAGTGGCGGGACCCCGGGGGGCTGTGGTTCTTCAACACGGTGCGGAGCCGATGTGCCCGGTTGAGGGCGGGACGCGTCGTCTTTCCGCTTCGCTCACTTACGCCCCGTCACCGGCACCTTGTCCGCCAGTCCGAGCTTCTTCAGCTTCGGGGCGATCACGTACTGGCAGTACCCCGCGTTCTTGTTCCGTTCGTAGTACTGCCGGTGGTAGTCCTCGGCCGGATAGAACTTCGCCAACAGGGCGATCTCGGTGACGATCGGCTGGTCGAACGCGGTCTGCGCCGACGCGCGCGACAACTTCGGCGGCCCGCTTCTGGGCGTCGTCGGCGCAGAAGATGGCCGAGCGGTACTGCGTGCCGCTGTCGGCGCCCTGGCGGTTGAGCGTGGTCGGGTCGTGGCTGCGCCAGAAGGTGTCGAGGATCTGCGCGAACGAGACGCGGGCGGGGTCGAACTCGATGCGCGCCACCTCGGCGTGGCCGGTCTCGCCGGTGCAGACCTGCCTGTAGGTCGGGATTGGTGATGTGCCCGCCGGCGTAGCCCGGCAGGACCGAGATCACGCCGTCGAGGCGCAGGAATATCGCCTCCACGCACCAGAAGCAGCCGGCGCCGAGCACGGCGGTTTCGCTCCTGTGATCCTGCGGGGGGTCCATGGTGCGGCCCTCTTCCGTGATGAATGTCGTCACCAGCGCCAGGGCGGCGAGCGCTGCGATTCCCGGCCTGTGCATGTCGCGCCTCCGGATCGGCGAGGGCTGTTGGCTGCCGACAAGATAAGCCCCGTTTCCGCGTCCGCCCGCGGCGTCGCCGATTCCGCTGGTGGTTGACGCGCGCCACGGCTACGATCATCCGGCTTCGAGCCTCGGATCCGATGCCGGAAATTCGCCTGATCCCTCTCGCCCGGGACTGTTGCGAGCCCGCAGAGTCCGGATGCGGCTCTCCGCGCGTACGGCGCGAGGCTGTCATTTGCGCGAGGGGTACCGACGCGTGGCGAACGTGAGCCTGATCAGCCTCGACCTCGAGACCTGTGATCTGCTGCTGTCCGCGGAGCCGGAACCGCTTGTGGAGCGGCACGGCGCCACGCTCGGGTGCGAGCGTCAGATGCTCCGCACGATCGCCGGCGCCACCCGCGAGCCGCTGGCGCAGGGACAGGTCACGCCCCGCTGGTGGGGATACCTGACCCTGGATGCGACGAGCCGGAATGTCGTGGGGGCGTGCGGCTTCAAGGGGGCGCCGAACGCGCGCGGAGAGGTCGAGATCGTCTGCCTGACCCTGCCGAGCCGCCAGGGGAAGGGTTATGCCACCGCCATGACCGAGTCGCTGCTCGGCCTGGCCTGGACGGATCCGGCCGTGCGCCAGGTCGTCGCCTGCACGCGGCCCGAGCGGGATGCCACGACGCACCTGCTGGAGAAGAGCGGGTTCACGTTCGCCGAGCAGGGGATCGATCCGCAGGGGACGCGAGTTCTGGCGCTGGGTCGCGGTGCGTCCGTCAGCGCTTCCCGCGCCGCGCGCCGGAAGAAACGCACGCGCCGGGCGTTGATCGCCCGGCGCGTGTGCGTGAGGTCCCTCGGGAAGACGCTCAGGAGCGGCCCGGCCCACCGCCGACGCCGACATTCGGATCGACTTCACTCCAGATGACGGTGCGCGCCCCCTCGCCCCGCGGGGCGTCCGGTGGCGCCGGCCGGAGCGCCACGCCGGACTGGGCCTGGAAGCCCCGCGCGGTCCGGATGCCGCTCAGCAGCACGCGCTGTCCGGCGACCGGCCCGCCCGGGTGGCCGTTCTCGCCCGCTCCGACCACCTGAAAGCCTTTTCGGAACAGCAGACGGCGGCTGTCGAGGCTCCAGCCGGCGGTGTCGCGCGAGAGCGTCCCGGTGAGGAACTCCATTTGCGGGGCATGTCGCAGCGGCATCGCCTTCTCGGCTCCACGTTTCACGCGGGGCGCCTTCGACTTCTGCCCGGCATGTGCCCCCACGGGCAGGCCGACCAGCAGCGTCAGCAGAGCGATCAGCAGGCCCGTCGACATCCGCAGGCTCGGCCACCGGCGGCACGGCCATTCCCCGAGTCGTTTCATATTGCCTCCTGCATGACGCGCGCGGTGCGCGGCGTTGCGGGTCCAGGTTCTAGTCATTGTCGTCATCCTCCTCGTCGTCATCCTCTTCGCCGTCCTCCTCCGCGTCCGTGCCGGAGGCGCCGTCGAAGCTCTCCCGCCACGAGCGCACGGTGATGCGGCTGAGCGGGACGCCCATGGCGGCGGTGGTGATGGTGGCGTCGCTCGACTGGACGATGAGCTGTTCGTTGGCCAGGTCGACGACCGGACGCGAGGCGATGCCCTCGCCGAGGTCCTCGTCCCGGTCGAGAGCTTCACCGTCTTCGTTTTCGGGGGCGCCGCCGTCGAGCAGGTCGAGGCGGTAGAGCCAGGACTGGCCACCGTAGGTGCACGGCACGTTGGCGGGGCAGAAGGAGGTGAAGTACACCGCTCCGGCCAAGATTACCGCGCGCTCCGTCACCCGTTCGCCGGAAACGTGCCAGAGGTCCACGTACCAGCCGTTGGATGTCGGCGCCGTGTCGGTGCCGGCGGAGCGGTCCTCGAGGTTGACGCGCGTGAGCGTGGCGCCGTTGCGCGCGTCGCGCACGCAGTAGAAACTGTGCTGATCGAGGTCGAAGATGTCCTGGTCATCGAGATAGAGGCCGGTGCCGAAGCAGAGGCTCAGGTAGCCGTCTTCGCCGAAGGCCACTGCCGGCTGGACCGTGATGGGGCGAGGACTGGTAAACAGCACGGTGCGGTCCCAGGTCGCCGGGTCGGGGTCGTCGCCCGGCACGAGCCGCCAGAGGTTGCCGAACAGGTCGCCGCAGTAGACGACATCCGCGTCACCGTCGAAATCGGAGTCGGCCGCCTGCGGCGCGGTGATCTTGTTCCACTCGCCGGCCTGCTCCGACAGGAGCACGGAACCCTCGACGGCGCCGGTCTGCAAATTTATGGCGTGCAGGTAGCCGCGGCCGGTGGTCTCGTCGAGACCGGAGCCGACGAGCACCAGCGGTTCGCCGTCGATGCGCGCGTAGAGCGGATCGGAAGCGAAGCTCACGCCGTCAGGCAGGGAGGTCTGCCAGAGCAGCGATGGCGTGGCGGGGTCGGTTACGTCGAGTGCAAAGTACTCGTGCCCGCCCTGGCGGCCGCCGCCGATCAGGACGGTGCGCCAGCCGCTGTCGAGTTCGGCGTCGACCACGGTCGGCGACAGGTCGCAGCTGTAGGTGTGGCAGTAGTCCACGTCGGCGATGACGGGCAGTTTGGGCAGGGCGAAGGTGGGAATGAAGGCCCACGCCTCTTCGCCGGTTTCGGCGTTGAACCCGTGCAGCATGCCGTCGTTCGCGGCCACGTAGACCATTCGCGTGCGGTCGCGCGTGGCGGCGAGATAGGCCTGGAAATCTTCATCCACGAGGAAGCGTCGCGGCGGTCCGACCACCACCGGCGCGGCGTGGATGATGTCGCCCAGGACCAGCCCCTCGCGGTCGCGCAGTCCGGTCACGCCCTCCCCGCGGGTCCAGTTGATCACGGCGGCCGCCTCGGCGACGCTGGCCGATCCGAGCGCGGGGAAGAGAGTGGTCGCCTGCGTGTCATTGAACGGGATGACCGCTCCGCTCACGGCCGTGGTGATGACGCGGGTGTCGGGGTCACGATCCGCCAGAAGCCGCCCCGCCTCCCAGACAGGATCGCTGGAGGGGGAGATCGGCATGCTGAACTTCTCGAGATAGCCGGTCCACTTCACCGGCAGGAACTTGGCGCGGAAGAGATAGTCCTCGTCGCTGCGCTCGCTCGACACCACGGCCACCGCAGCGCCGGCCGATATCCGCTCGATGATGTCGAGCATGACCCGCTCCATGCTCATCCAGAGCTGGGTGGCGTTCTCGGCCAGGAAGTAGAGCCCGTCGCCGTTGTCGGCGGTCTGCCCCAGGATATCGATGTCGAGGCCGTAGCCGATGACGTAGGTGATGACATTCTGCCCCTCGAGCCCCGACTCGCCGACGTCGCCCATGTCGGGGCGCAAATCGGTGTGGCGCATCCAGTAGGCCACGTCGTCCATGTGGTCGCTGCAGGCGAAGTAGAGCGCGTTCCACGACGGCGCACCGAGCGATTCGCAGCTGCCCGGGTCGGCGCCGTCGCCGTCGGCGTCCCACAGGTACTGGCTCACGTCGAGGTCGTGGGTGGGGAAGCCGTCGGTCAGGTCGATGAGGAAGTTGTACTGGCACTCGGCCTGGATCGGCGCGTCGGCGTCGGTGCGCGAGTAGTAGTCGAGGATGTCCTCCATGGTCTCGGCGATCGGCGTGTTCGTGAAGCAGGCGATGCTCTCGAGGGCGGTCAGGATCGTGGCGACGTCGCTGCCGCACTCGGCGATGATCTGGCCGCCGGGATCGTCCTCGTCATAGTTGAAGCGGGACAGCCCGAAGCGGACGTTGGTCTGGTTCAGCACGACGTTCGCCACGACCGACTTGGCCACCTGCACGCGCGTGATGCGCGGCAGCGCGAGGCGCTGCGCGGCGGTGGCGTTGAAGAAGATCCAGTTCAGGTAGTTGCCGCTGTAGCGGCCGGGCTGCCCCTGCACGGAGTTGATGAGCCAGGCGGAGGGGGTGGCCGGCCAGGCGTTGCTGAAGCTCTTGGGCGTGTACGTCCCCGCGGTCGCGACGTAGTAGGCGTTGAGCTCGTTGAAGCGCCCCGCGTAGGCGTGGTTCGGATCGTAATCGTCGTGGAAGACCGGCTCGTTCATCGATTCCGAGTTGTCGAACAGGATCATCACGTTCGGCGGCAGGTTCGTCTGCTTCACGAACGTCGGCACCTGGCACTCCTGGGCGGTCACCGGCATGGGCGCGGCGATCGCGGCCGCGATAAACAGCGCGACGACCATCGCGCGCACCGTCAGGTTCTCGGCCATCGGACTCTCCCTCCTCGTCATCCCCCACTCCTTCCGGCCCGGCGCGAACGAACGGCGCCCGGAGGCGGCCGATTCCACGTCGCGACGACCCGGTTTCAGTACCCCTCCTGGTAGAACAGTCGGCTGATCACGAGCGCCACATCGCTGCGCCCCTGGCGCGACGACGCGCCGCTGGCGTCCACGGCGTAATCGTAATCGAGATACTCGATTCCCCAGCCCGGCTTGGGCCGCTGCCCGATGTACCGGCAGGTGTAGGCGTACTGCTGGCTGCCCTCGAGGGCGGTCAGGGCCACGGTGTTGACGACCTGGGTCTCGGTGTCAACCATCAGCGGCGGGTCCTCGGACAGCCGCAGGAAGTTGATCGCGCTCTCCCCGCCGGCGTCGGCGGAGCAGAGGGCGCGCGCGTGGACGCATTCCGCGAAGGTGCAGCGCTTCTCGTTCTTGGCGAGCAGCCCGGCCCCCAGGCCGATGATGGTCAGGACCAGAATGATCAACAGGGCGGAGACGAGGGCAAAACCTTCCCGGCGGCCTGCCGCCGGCAGGGGACGAGGCGCCTGTGGCATAAAGACCTCCAGCCGTTCCGGAGGGAGCGGGATCCCCTGGCCCCGGAAACAGCAATGCGCGACTTGTGCCGGTCGGCGATCCGACCGGCGATCACGGGCGAGGAGGTGATCAACAGCAAGGATCCTGACGAGGTTGCCTCGGATTGAGCAAGGCGCGTGCCGCGACTTTTGAGGCTGCGGTGACACCGGAGACACCCTGGATGGCGCCCCGGGGGCGTTCTGGAGGGGGGGGGGCGGGCAAACTACGACCGCGGACGCGTGCCCTGCAATTTCACAGGCAGTTAGTGGGACATATTCGGCGCGCCCTTTGCTAATCACTCTCACCCCGATGGCGCTCCTGCGCCCCGGGGTGATGGGCAGGGTTCTCGCGAGGGCGTCGATGACGCCGTCCGGTTTCGGGGTGGACAGTCTTTTCGAGAGGCGGACCAATGGCGACCACGAGCTGGAACAGTTCCTACAAGCTGGGGATCGACATGATCGACAGCCAGCACCAGAGGCTCTTCGCGCTGGTGGATGAGCTCCATGAGGCCATGAAGAGCGGCAAGGGAGCGGAAGTGCAGGGCAGGGTGCTGACCGAGCTGGTCAGCTACACCCGCACCCATTTCGCGGCCGAGGAGCGCCTGCTGGCGAAGCACGCCTACCCCGAGCTGGCGGCCCACAAGCAGCAGCACGAGCAGTTCACGCGGAAGATCCAGGACTTCAGCGAGAAGGCCAGCACCGGCAAGCTGGCGCTCACGGTGACGCTTTCGGCCTTCCTGAAGGAGTGGCTCACCGGCCACATCATGCAGGTGGACCGCAAGTACGCGACCTACCTGCAGGAGAAGGCGGCCGTCTGACGAGCGGCGCGGCGCGGTCGGCCACGGGGGCCGGCCGCGCCGCCTGCCGGATGGACCGATCGACCGGGCCGGCGAGACGTCGATCGCGCCGCGGGCCATCTGTGTCTTGAAGCGGGAGGGGCCGGAGACCATGATATGAAGAGTGTCCGTTAGTCGACCTCGCACCATACATCACCAAGGAGCGCGGCATGACCTCGCGAGCCGCCATCGATGAATTCCTGGCCCAGGAAACGCTTGCCCTTGTCGGAGTGTCGCGCAAAAAGAAGAGCTTCGGCAATACCGTCCTGAAGACTCTGCGGCGGCGGGGGCGCGAAGTGCTGCCGGTGCACCCGGAGACGCGGGACATCGACGGGGTGCCGTGCTTCCGCGCCGTGGCCGATCTGCCTGCGCGCGTGGGTGGCCTCGTCCTCGTGGTGCCGCCGGAACAGACAGAGAAGCTGGTCGTTCAGGCTGCCGCGGCGGGGATCCGCCGGGTGTGGATGCAGCAGGGGGCCGACTCGCCCGCGGCGCTGGCTTTCTGCGCCGCGCACGGCGTGTCGACCATCCATGGCGAGTGCATCCTGATGTTCGCCGAACCGGCCGGCCGCATCCACCGGCTGCACCGCACGATCAAGGGGCTGCTGGGGAGGCTGCCGAAGTGACGAGGCGGACCCGCTCCACCGCCGCGCGACCGCTGCCGCGGCGCCCTGCTCGGCCTGGCGTGCGGCGACGCTGTCGGCACGGCGGTGGAGTTCAAGCCGCGCGGGTCATTTCCGCCGGTGACCGACCTTATCGGCGGCGGTCCTTTCCGGCTCGCGCCGGGCCAGTGGACCGACGACACCGCCATGGCGCTCTGCCTCGCCACGAGTCTGGTCGAGACCGGCGGCAGCGATCCGGTCGACCAGCTGCGCCGCTATCTGCGCTGGTACCGCGACGGCGAAATGAGCTGTACGGGGACCTGCTTCGACTGCGGCGGTACGGTGAAGGAAGCGCTGGAACGATTCGAGCGGACCGGCGAGTCGTTCTGTGGCTCCACCGATCCACGCAAGGCCGGCAACGGTTCGCTCATGCGACTGGCTCCGGTCCCGCTCTTCTTCGCGCGCGATCCGCGGCGCGCGATCGAGGTGGCCGCGGACAGCTCGCGCACGACCCACGCCGCCGCCACCGCCGTGGACGCCTGCCGTTTCTTTGCCGGGCTGATCCTCGGCGCGCTGGGGGGCGCCTCGCGCGAGGAACTGCTTGCGCCCGGCTTCGCGCCGTATCCCGGCTGCTGGGACGAGGCGCCGCTGCACCCCGAGATCGCGGAGATCGCGGCCGGCTCGTACCGGCGCCGCGAGCCGCCGGAGATCCGCGGTTCCGGTTTCGTGGTGCGCTCGCTCGAGGCGGCGCTCTGGGCGTTCGCCCGGGCCGACTCGTTCCGCGACGGCTGTCTGCTGGCCGTGAACCTGGGCGACGACGCCGACACGACGGCGGCCATCTACGGCCAGCTCGCCGGCGCCTGCTTCGGCGAGCGCGGCCTGCCGGCGGAGTGGCTGGCGCGCCTGGCGTGGCGCGACCGGATCGCGGCGCTGGCCGACCGCCTCTGCGCGGGATAGAATGCGGGCCCGGGCCCGTCACCCGAAGGGAGGTGCCGATGTTTCTCCGCGCCGATGTCCGACGAATCCGCAGCGGACGCTCCGCACGTTTCCGCCACGTGTGGCCGCTCCTGCTGTCAGGGTTCCTGTGCTGCGGCGGCTGCCTGACATTCTCTTCCTTCCAGACCGCGCGGATCCCCGAAACGGACCGGCCGGAGGTTACCGCCGCCGTCACGCACAGTGATTTCCGCGAAGACCGCGATTCCGGATGGTCGATGCTGGAGTTCCGGCGCCGGTCACGGCTGGGCGGGTCCGCACCGCTGGAGGGGCATGTCAAGCTGTCGTTCCTGCGCCCGGACAACGGGGAGGGCCTGGGCGGCGTGCTCGGGGCCGGCCTCAAGGTCCCGATCGTGCGCGATCATCTGGCCGTCGGGCTGCCGGTGAGCTGGTACGTCGGCGACATCGGTTTCCGGTTGCTGCAGTTCCACCCTGGAGTGATCGCCACTCTGCCCATCATTCCGGGGTTCGACCTCAACGGGGACATCGAGATGTACGTCCTTGCCGGCAGCGGGATGCGGCCGCTGCGCGCGCGCCATCTGGGCCTGGCCATCGGCCCGGCAGACCGCCGCTGGGCCGTGCGGCCCGAGATCGGCTGGCTGGGCTGGGATGACGGCTATGTCCGCGAGACCTCGGTCCAGTTCGGTCTGGCCGTGGAGTTCCACGAGAGGCCCAGGGAGGCGCTCCGCCGCACGGGGGGCGGGGAGCAGGGGGTGATCTAGGGCGGATCGCGGGGAGGTGCGGTTCCTGCTCCGGGCGTCTCCCGCCGGCAACGCGGGGATCCGTGCTCGATCAGGATTCCGCCCTTTCCGGCCACGGGGGCCGGTTCCGGTCGTGTGGTCCCATTGTTGCACGCTGTTGAGCCCCGCGATCCGCGGCGTTGCCTGATTGCACCTCCCCGCGCTGCCCATTGACTTCCGTTACCTCCCAAGGTAGCATTTCATTGGTCAGGATCCGTCGCGCGGGTTTCGTCTTCGTGGCCTGGCGGGGGGACCACACCCCCCGACACGTTCACGTGTATCGCGACGGGAAGCTCGTGTTGAAATGGGATCTCGAAGAGGAGAAGGCGATGCGAGGCACGGCCTCGCGGGAAATCATGACGATCATCGCCATCCTCGAGTCCGAGGGACGGCTATGAAGATCAGGCGCGTCGTTCCAAACAACCGGCGGAAGGCTTTCGAAGTGCGGACCTTCCGGTGCGCCTACTGGTACCCCTACGCCCGGCTCGACATCGGGCCATCGGAGGGTGACCCGGTCGTGGACGCGACGGTGGATGCCGAGGTCGGGAACGAGGGCTTTACCTATGCGCTCGCGTCTGGACGCGGCGACACCGTGCACATCGAACAGGTCCTGGACTACAATCGGGACCCTGGCTACCTGCGCGACATGCTGCTGTACGGGTTGACGATCGAGGCGCAGAGGCGGCTCGCCGACAGCGCGCTGAGCCGGCGCGAACTGGTCCGTCGCATGCGAACCTCGGCAACGCAGTTCTATCGTCTGCTTGACCAGACCAACTACCGCAAGTCGGTCGACCAGATGCTTGCGCTGCTGCAGGCGCTCGACTGCGAGGTGGATCTCGTGGTGAGGGACAGGACGGCATGATTGTCTGCTGCTACGACGACATCCGCGAAGGCAGACCCCTCGACATTCGCTAGCGGGTTGGCCGGCGCGGTCGCGGCGTCGGGCCGTGTCCATGCTCCGGGACAAGACAACCGGGCCCCTCGTGGTGCCCGGTTGCCCTTCGGTCTCTCACTTCGGTGTGCGACGGCCGCTACAGCTTGTCCGCCACCGCCTTCGCCATGTCCATGGTGCCGGCGGTGCCGCCCATGTCGTAGGTGCGGACCTTGCCTTCCTTCAGCACCGCGGCGACGGCGGCTTCGAGGCGCTCGCCCATGCGCCTTCTCGCCGAGGAAGTCGAACATCATCTTGACCGACAGGATCGTGGCCAGCGGGTTGGCGCGGTACTGGCCGGCGTACTTCGGGGCCGAGCCGTGGGTCGGCTCGAAGACCGCCACCTTCTCGCCGATGTTGCCGGAGCAGCCGAAGCCGAGGCCGCCGACCATCTGGGCGCAGAGGTCGGAGATGATGTCGCCGTAGAGGTTCGGGCGCGACGAGCACGTCGTAGTTGAACGGGTTCTTGAGCAGCCACATCGTCATGGCGTCGATGTTGGCGTCGTCCACCTGGATGCCGGGGAACTCCTTCGCCACGGCCTTGCCGATCTCCAGGAACATGCCGTCGGTCGCGCGCACGACGTTCGCCTTGTGGACGATCGTGACCTTCTTGCGGCCGTGCTGCTGCGCGAACTCGAACGCGGCGCGGATGATCCGCTCGCTCCCCTTGCGGGTGTTGATCTTGCAGGAGATCGCGTAGGCGTCGCCCGGCAGCTTCGCGAACGGCGCGAAGTTCTTCGACAGGCTGTTCAGCGTGTCGCGCAGCGCGTCGGGCACCGGGTTGAACTCGACGCCGGCGTACAGGTCCTCGGTGTTCTCGCGGAACACGACGAGGTCGATGCCCTTCCTTGAAGTTGAGCGGGTTGCCGGGGTAGCCCTTGCAGGGCCGGTGGCAGACGTACAGGTCGAACTGCTGGCGCATGCGGACGATCGGCGAGCGGTAGACGAGGCCCTTGCCGCGCAGCTCCGGAACGAGCTCCGCCTCGGCCGCCTTGACCGGCTTCGAGGTGATGGCGCCGAACAGCGCGGCGTCGACGTTCCCGAGCATCTCGACGGTGCGGGCGGGGAAGGCGTCGCCCTCCCTGCACCAGAACTCCCAGCCGATGTCGCCGTGCACGTACTCCGCGTCGAAGCTGCATCCTGTCGAGGACGAGGCGCGCGGCCTCCATCACGTCGATGCCGATGCCGTCGCCCGGCATCCAGCCGATCCGATACTTCGCCATGGTCGCCATCCTCCTCGAGTCGGTGGTCAACAGTACGGCGCGGTCGCCCGGTGACCGGGATCGCCGCGAATTGTGCAGGCCGGGATCGATGCGTCAGCAAGGGTCACGAGGGCCAAAGATAGGGGGCGCCACCCGGAAAGCCAACCGCAAGGGGGGGCCGGCGAGCAATTGCGGCTCACCGCGGCGACAACACATCCGCGTCCGGGGAGGCGATCGCTTCCTCGAGCACCCGGAGCATTTCCCGGGTAGCCGGCGTGCGCGCCTGGCGGCGGTTCTGCTGGTCGAGCTGGTAGGTCACCGACAGCGCGCCGATCACGAACACGACCGGCACCAGGAAGGGCACGAAACGCCGGATGCGGTGACGCGCCAGCAGATCGGAGCAGCCGACGGCGCCCGCGGCGAGGACGACGCAGAATCCGAGCGCCACCAGGTAGAGATCAGCGCAGGTTGAGCCACTGGCCGCGGACATCGATGCCGGTGAACGGCAGCAGCGTGATGTAGGTCCAGGCGATGAAGAAGCGGATCGACGGGCTGCCGAACACGAAGCCGAAAAAGCTGAACGAGATGATGGCGAGGGCGAGGAAGAAACGGATCACGGTGCGGGCCTCGTACAGCGCGTACACGAAGGAGTCCGTGCGCTGCAGCAGGGGGCTGTGCTGCAGCGGGAACAGCATCAGCGTCAGGTAGCGGAAGAAGTTCTTGAACGAGATCCAGGTGAAGCGCAGGGGCCCGCCGCCTGCGGAGAAGTCGATCTGCGGCGGCTGGCCGAAGCGATGTTGCGCGGCGAAGAACAGCGCGCTGATCGTGATCAGGATCAGCAGGTCGGGCGACAGGACCGCGCGCGGCCCGCGCGCCGCGGTGGAAGAAATACTTGTAGGCGAGCAGGCACCCCAGCAGCGAGAGCGTGGCCTGGGCGGTCAGGCCGGCCACGGCGTACAGGCCGAGCGCGCCCCAGAACCAGCGCGAGCGCACGCGGCCGCCGTGCCGGAAGTCGTTGCGGATCATGCAGTAGAGCACCAGCAGGTACAGGTGCGTCAGCACCAGGGCCTCGTGGCTCGACAGCGACAGCAGCACCTTGCCGTAGCTGCCCACCGTGAAGGCGAACAGGAGCGAGGCCAGCACCGCCAGCCGTCGGCGCGGGAACAGCATGTTCACGAGCAGGTAGACGAGGAAGCTGTTGAGCGCGTGCACGAGCAGGCTGACCACGTGATAACCGAACGGGTCGAGTCCGAACAGGCGGTACTGCGCCAGGAACAGGAGCTGCAGCAGCGGCTGGCTGACCAGACTGCCGCCGTGCCGGAACATCAGCGCCGGGATCGCGGGACAGCAGTTCCGCATCGTGCAGGATCCCGAACGAAAGCGGATCCCAGAGCGGCGCCGACAGGGTGCCGCCGAACGCCACGCAGACCACGGCCATCAGCAGCAGCAGGATCGGCAGGTGTGCCTGGAGGCTCTTGCTTCTCACGGCTCTCCTGCCGGGCGAGGCGAGAGGGAGGGCGTGACGTAGCGAAACTGCGCCACGACCCCGGGCGCACCGGGAGTCAGGATAGCAGATATTCCATATTCACGGCAAGTTGGCGTCGCCGGGGCGCGCGGCGTCCCTTCTGATCGCCGGGTGGCGACGGCGGCGTCCGGCAATGTTATGCTGCGGCGCGAGGTGGCGATGACCGACCAGGACGACACGCAGAGAAGCGGCTGACCCGGGTGGGCTTCGCGGGGCGCCCTGAAGCTGGACGCGGCGCTCGCCCGCTTCGGGATCGACCCGGCGGGGACGGATCTGCGCCGATCTCGGCTGCAGCACCGGTGGCTTCACTGACGTGCTGTTGCGCCGGGGCGCGGCGCGGGTGCACGCCGTGGACACCGGCTATGGTGTGCTCGCCTGGCGGTTGCGGTCCGATCCGCGCGTGGTCGTGCACGAACGGACGAACGCGCTGTATGCGGTGCTGCCGGAGCCGTGCGGCCTGGTCGTGGTGGACGTCGGCTGGACGCGGCAGGAGCGGATCGTACCGCGGGCTTTGGGGCTGCTTGGGCCGGGCGGCGAGGTCGTTTCGCTGCTCAAGCCGCACTACGAGGCGCCGCCCGACTGGCTGGAGGGAGGGGTGCTGCCGGCCTCCCGGGTGGCCGAGGTGCTGGCCGCCGTGCTGGAGCGCCTGGGTCGTCTGGCGCCCCCGTGCCGGGTCGTGGCGACCATGCCGTCGCCGGTTCCGGGAGGCAAGGGGGGCAACGCCGAGGTATTGCTGCACCTGCGGGCGGAGGGGGATGACGGCCGTTAGGGGGGCGTTCGCGGCGGGGTGCGTCGGGGGCTGGAGACGGGGGGCATGGGGGGGGTTTTCTGGAGATTGCTACGGCGGCAATGGTTTCACGAACGAATCGCAATATCATGTGTCCGGCGCTCCGGCGCCGAACCACTCCTTCAGCCCGCGGGGTTCAACATGTCGTTCAAGGGTCTTCGCAGCTTTGCCGCCGTCGGACTGTGGCTCGTCGTCGCGGCCGGAATCGCCTTCGCCCAGGAAGCGCCCGTCAAGGGTCCCGGCCCGTACAGCGTCACCATTTTCCACACCAACGACACGCACGGCGGATTCGTGCCGGAACCGGCGCAGTGGCGCGACGACAAGGCGCCGGTCGGGGGCATCGTGGCGCTCGCGGCGCACCTCGCGCGCGAGCGGCGGGAGGGACCGCCGTCGCTGCTGCTCGACGCCGGCGACTTCATGACCGGCAACATCCTGTGCGACCTCGCCGAAAACGGGGTCGTGGGGGCGGCCTGGCAGGAGCTGCGCAACCTCGTCGGCTACGATGCCGGTGTCGTCGGCAACCACGAGTTCGACCAGGGGCGCGACAATGCGCGCGCGCTCGTGGCGCTCGCCGCCGGCGCGAACTATCGCATCATCGCGGCGGATATCCTCGACGAGCAGGGCCAGCCGCTGTTCGCCGCCGGCCCGCTGGTGATCACGCGGGGCGATCTGCGCGTCGGCATCATCGGGGTGTCGTGCAAGACGCTGTTCGACGTGACCTCGCCGGCGCGGACCGGCGGGCTGTCGCTGCGCAACCAGGAGACGGTCGTGCGCGAGCAGCTGGCCGACCTGCTGCCGCGCACCGACCTGCAGGTGCTGATCAGCCACTCCGGCGCGCCGGCCGACGAGGCGCTGGCGGAACGGCTGGCCGGATCCGGGCTCGACGTGATCGTGGGCGGCCACTCGCACACCCGGCTGAAGGAGCCGAAGCTCGCGGGGGGCATCCTCATCGTGCAGGCCGGATCGGGCCTGAAAAACCTCGGCCGGCTCGACCTTCTGGTGAAAGACGGTCGGGTCGTGCGGTACGACGGCCGCCTGATCGAACTGACGGCCGACGACCCCGCCGGCGCGCCGCCGGAGCTGGTCGCGCTGGCCGAGCGCCACGCGCGGCGCATCGACGCGGAGTTCGGGCGGACGATCGCCACGCTCGTCACCCCGTGGACGCGGCGGGGCGCCGGCGGCAGCAACCTCGGCAACTGGATCACCGACGCGCTGCGCGCGCGCGCCGGCGCGGAGGTGGCGTTCCTCAACTCCGGCAGCATCCGCAAGGACCTGCCCGCCGGTCCGATCCGCCTGCTCGACGTGATGGAGATCCTGCCGTTCGCCAACACGCTGGTCACCTGGGACCTGACCGGCCGGGATCTGCTGCGCATCGCCGAAACGAACGCGAAATCGGCCGGCGGCCACGACGGCAGCCTGCAGATGTCGGGACTCACCTACGGCTGGCGCCGGGTGGGCGACCATATCGAGGTGGAGGATGTGCGCGTGGGCGGCAGACCGGTGCGGGCGGATCGGGTCTACCGGGCCGCGGCCGCGGATTATGTCTGCCTGCAGGCGAAGGAGTACTTCGGTTTCGCGCCGCCGCAGACGACCTGCGTCGGCGTCGGCGTGACCGACGCCGTTGTCGAGGCGATCCGCCAGGCGGGGCGGATCGACACGCGCCCGGAGGCGCGGGTTCGCCAACTGGATCGCCCCGCGCCGCGGCCACGCGACCGGTCGCGCTGATCGGGGCGCTGCGACCGGGTCTTTCCGGCCCGTCCGTCACGGTGGGGATCGTGCTAGAATGAGCCTGTGCGTGCGCCCGTTCCGGACGCCGCTCCCCCTGGAGGGAACCATGTCGAAGGATGCCGTTCAGCCCCAGCCCCTGCCCCCGCCGATTCCCGGTCCGTGCGGCGAGGGGGCGCTGCCCCTGCTGCTCCGTTTCGTCGACCGCATCAGGCCCGGCGGCCGTGTGCTGGAAATCGGCGCCGGCCAGGGCGAGCGGGCGCTGCTCCTGGCGCGCCGCGGCTGGCTGGTGACGGCGATCGAGGCGGCCCCCGCGGCGCTGGAGCGGCTGCGCGAAACCGCCGCACGCGAGAAACTGGCGCTCGAACTTCCGGACGGCGACGTCTTCAACTCCGCACTCGAGGGACCGTTCGACGCGGTGCTGGCCTTCGACCGCCTGCAGGGTCTCACCCGCCGCGAAAGCGCCAGTCTGCTCTACCGCGCGATGGGGTGGCTTCCGCCCGGCGGCCTGCTGTTCCTCAGTTCGATCCATGTGGACGATCCTGCCTACGACACCTGCCGCGATCAATGGGAGCGGATCGGGCTGCACTCGTATCGTGGTCCGGGCGGGCTGGTGCGCACGTTCCTGGCGCGGCACGAAATCCTCGATCTGCTGATCGGCTGGGACGTGCTGCACCATTGCGAGGCTGCCGGCCCCAGGCACGCGCACGGCGCCGCAGCGCCGGAACGGCACGGCGTGGTCGAGGTGGTGGCGCGCAAGACGGACGAGATCGCGCGCTGAGCGGTCACGCCAGTCCCGGTTCCCCCCGCAGGATCCCCGCCAGACGCTGGTACTGCTCCAGCGTGTTGTAGGCCTGCGCCGCCACGCGCAGCACGCGCCGCGGCGGCTGCGGCCACGGGTAGACCGGACAGACGATGCCGTGGACATCCTCGAGCCGGGCGGAGAGCGGGTCGAGGAACAGGGGGGGGGCCGGCGGCGCGTCGGCGTCGGGCAGAGGCACGGCGGCGAGGGCGCCGATCATCCCGTCCGGGGACGGCGTCGGCACGCCCAGCGCCTCACACAGGGCGCGGCGCGCGGCGAGGGCGAGGGCACGATTGCGCGCCATCAGGTCGGACCAGCCGCCCGGCAGCAGCGCGCCCAGGCAGCGGATCGCCGCCGGCACGCACAGGAACGGGGTCGGATCGTCGGTGCCGACCCAGTCGAACTCGATCCGGAAGCGAGAGCGGTCGGTGCGGGGCGAGTTGGCGCCGTGGCTGATGACCGGCGGGCGGATCGTCTCCTGGCGGTCGCGCCGCACATACAGGAACCCGGCCCCCTTCGGCGCGCAGAGCCACTTGTGGCAGTTGCCCGCATAGTACGGCGCCCCCAGCCGGCGCAGATCGAGCGGCAGCATGCCCGGCCCGTGCGCGCCGTCGACCAGCAGGTCGACCCCGCGCGCCCCGAGCTCCGCGGCGAGGCGCGCGATCGGCAGCACGAGTCCGGTCTGGCTGGTGACGTGGTCGATCAGCGCCAGCCGCGTCCTTTCGGTGACGCGGGCGAGCACCGCGCGCACGACGGTTTCCGGATCGTCGATGGGGAACGGTATCGGCACGACCACCGGCACGGCGCCATCACGCGTCGCCGCGAAGTCGAGCACGTTGCGCGAGGCGTTGTACTCGTGGTCTGTGACCAGCAGCTCGTCGCCCGCCGCGAAGCGCAGCGAGCCGAGCACCGCGTTGATGCCGGTGGTGGCGTTGTTGACGAAGACGAGGTCCTCCGGATCCGCGCCGACGAACGCCGCGAGCTCCGCACGTGCCGCGTCGAGTCGCGCCTCGAGCGTTCGCCACAGGAAGCGCACCGGCTGGCGCTCCATCTCCGCGCGCAGCCGAGCCTGCTCTTCAAGTACCGCCGTCGGACAAGCGCCGAACGATCCGTGGTTCAAAAAATCGATCCCCGGCCCGAGGGCCCAGTGCCGGGACCACTCCTGCGAAAGATCGTAGCCGTGGGTGAGGTCTCGATGCATGGGACGCGGCTCCTTTGGGAGACTATCGATATCAAAGGACGGAGAGCTCCGCCAGCACGATCCGCCGCGGCGGTGGTGGTGGGGGCGGACCCGAAATTTCCCGCGGGCGCTGCCGTGAGAGAACCTGGAGCCCAAGGAGTGTGATGTCGACAGGGTGATCCGGCGCCTATCCTGACAGCCATTGCTGCGGTAGCAATGAGTGCTCGCCGAGCACGCGGGGTAGAACTGCCCCTCCGGCGCCCATCCTGACAGCCGTTGCTACGGAAGCAATAAGTGCGCGGGCCAGGGGAGGCGGAACGAGCCCGCAAACTCGTTGCTTCCGTAGCAACGGCTGTTCGGAAGGACCGTCGCATCCCCGTGCATGCTCGCGAACTGCGCTGTGCCCGCCGCATTCGCCCCGCTCGCCCCGCTCGCCCCGCTCGCCCTGCTCGCCACGCCCGCCACGCCCGCTGCGCCCGCAGGCCCGTATTGCCGCTCTCCGGGCCGTCTGCTAAATTGGCCGTGCCCGACAGGCACGGGCTGTGCGCATGAGCATGCCGCGCCAAGGCCGTTCACTCGCTGCACGCGACAGGAATATCCCATGGCCGCGAGCCGCCCCAACCGCGATCTGCGCGCCTTCTGCCGGTTTCTCGAGGAGCGCGGCGAATTGATCCGCGTGACGGAGCCGGTCGACCCGTATCTCGAGGTGACGGAGCTCGCCGACCGGTTCGTGAAGGCGGGCGAATCGCCTGCCCTCCTGTTCGAGAATCCCCTGCCCGGACCGCTCGGCCAGGCGGCCGGTCGTGCCACCGCGGCCCGCACCGCCGACGGCCGTCCGGTCCCGCTCGTGATCAACCTGTTCGCGTCGCGACAGCGGCTGGCGTGGGCCCTCGGCTGTGAGACGGTGGACGAGGCCGTGGCGAAGATCGAGGCGCCGCTGCACGCCGGGATGCCGGGCGGGTTGTGGGACAAGCTGCGCCTGCTCGGCAAGCTCAAGGAGTGGAGCAGCGCGTTGCCGAAGTCGGTGGCGCGAGGGGCGTGCCAGGAGGTCGTTGTGCGGGGGGACGAGCTGGAGCGCCGCGGCCTGCTCGACCTGATCCCCGTGCTCTCCACCTGGCCGGAGGACGGCGGGCCGTACATCACCCTCCCGCTCGTGATCACGCGCCACCCGGAGACAGGGAAGCGCAACCTTGGCATGTACCGGCTTGCAGGTCTACGACGGCCGCACGACCGGCATGCACTGGCAGGTGCACAAGACCGGCGCGGCGCACTACGATCTGCACGAACGGCGCGGCGAGCGGATGCCGGTCTGCGTGGCGATCGGCGGTCCGCCGGCGCTCACCTACGCCGCGACGGCGCCGCTGCCGGACGACCTCGACGAGGCGCTGTTGGCCGGCTTCCTCACCGGCGCGCCGATCGCCTTCACGAAGGCGGTCACCTGCGACCTCGAGGTTCCGGCCGAAGCCGACTTCGTCATCGAAGGCTACGTCGATCCGGGCGAACGTCGCGTGGAGGGACCGTTCGGTGACCACACCGGCTTCTACTCGCTCGCCGAGCCGTTTCCGGTCTTCCACGTGACCGCGATCACGTCGCGCCGCGATCCGATCTACCTCACGACGATCGTCGGCCGGCCGCCGATGGAGGACGGCGTGTCTGGGCTGGGCCACCGAGCGCCTGTTCCTGCCGATGCTGCGCACGGCGCTGCCGGAGATCGTCGACCTGCACCTGCCGGTGGCGGCCTGCTTCCACAACCTCGCGCTGGTGTCGATCCGCAAGCGCTACCCCGGCCACGCCCGCAAGGTGTGCCACGCGCTGTGGGGGATGGGGCAGATGATGTTCTGCAAGACGATCGTCGTCGTGGACGACGACGTGAACGTGCAGGACCCGTACGAGACGCTCTGGCGCGTCAGCAACGCCGTCGACCCGCAGCGCGACACCTTCTTCGCCACCGGCCCCGTCGACCAGCTCGACCACACCACGAACGTGCGCGCTCATCGGCGGCAAGATGGGCATCGACGCGACCCGCAAGTGGCCCGGCGAGGAAGGCTACGGACGCGAATGGCCGCCCGTCATCACCATGCGCGACGACGTGAAGCGCCAGGTGGACGAGCGGTGGGCGAATCTGCTGGAGCGCCTGCGCCGGGCCTGAACGCCCGCCCCGGGACGCGAGACACAAGGGGAAAGCCACCCCCGCGGATGGCCTTCCCCGAATTCGGAAGCAGATGCTCCCGCGCTAGTTGTCGCCGGTGGTCGTCCCGAGCGCGGTCCTCTCCGCGTCGGCCAGGCCGTAGCCCTGGTATTCGAACGGCAGGCCGATGTCCTCGGCGCTGTCCCGCATCAACTGCCGGATCTCATCGCGGGTGTAGGTGGGGTGCGCCGCCCAGGCGACCGCCGCCGCGCCCGCCACCATCGGGCAGGACATGGAGGTGCCGCTCAGCGATCGATACTGGGTTGCCGGCGGCAGCCACCAGGAGCATGCCGTGGTCGTAGCAGGCCTGCAGGGCCGCCTCTTCCGCGGCCGAGGCATAGGTTCCGCCCCAGCTCATGGAGACGATCTGGATGTCGTTGTCGGGATCGGCGTCGAGATGGGTGTTGATGACCCAGTCGAGGCCGGGGAGGATGGTGTCATCGCCGAACGGGCCGGACTTGCTGATCCTGACCATGTACAGGGTGCAGTCCGGGGCCACGCCGATCACGCCGATCTCATTGTCGTTGGCGGAGACGATGCCGGAGCAGTGGGTGCCGTGGCCGTTGTTGTCTTCTGTTTGGACCGGCCCGCGGCGGTCCGCGATCGGTGGGGATCGCGGCGGCCATTCGGGCTCGCGCCCTGCGATCCTGCAATGGGCCGCCAGCCTGGAAATACCCTATACTGCGCGTTCGGAGTCCGGCGGGATTTGCCGGAAAGGGACCAGGTTGCCAGACAAGCCCCAACAGACGGGTGCCCGGCCCGGCATCCACGACCGCTGCCGCGACACCTGGACGGTGCGCGATCCGGAGACGCATGCCCGGTCGGTGCGGGCGATGTTCGCGCGCATCGCGGGTGCCTACGACTTCATGAACCACCTGCTGAGCCTCAACCTCGACCGACGCTGGCGGCGCCGGCTCGTGGCGCGGATCGACGCCGATGCGTGGGAGGTTCTCGACCTTTGCGCCGGCACCGGGGATCTGGCCGTCGAATGCCTGCGGACGGGCCGGGGGCGGCTGCTTCTGGTTTCGGACTTCTGTCCCGAGATGCTCGGCCGCGGTTGGGGCAAAGGGCTGGGATCGCCGCGCCGGGGTGCCGACGGTATCGATCGCTCCAGTCTGCTGTTGACCGCGGATGCCCAGGTCCTGCCGCTGCGCGATGCGTCGTGCGATGCCGTGATGATCGCCTTCGGCGCCCGCAATTTGGCCGACGTCCGCGCCGGACTGCGCGAGATGACCCGGGTCCTGCGCCCCGGTGGCCAGCTCCTCGTGCTGGAGTTCTTCCGCGCCGACCCGGCGGCCACCGGCCCCCTGCGCGGTCCGTCATCCCTCCTGCGCTGGTGGCTCGCCGCTGTCCTCCCGCTGCTTGGTCGCCTCTTCGCCCACGACGGCTCTGCCTACGGCTACCTCCCGGCCAGCATGGGGCGCTTCCTCAGCGTATCAGAGTTCACCGCGCTGCTCACGGAGTGCGGGCTCGGCGACATCGACGTGGAGCGGCAGTCGCTCGGCGTGGCGCACCTGGTGGCGGCGCGGGCGACCGAGCGGGCAGGTGCGGGGGCAGGGGTCCGCAGCCGCCCTTCCGAACAGCCATTGCTACAGTAGCAACGAGTTTGGCCGGTGCCGCATCATCACCGTGACGGTTGCCTCACGAGCCGCGAATCTTCGTGACAGCGCTCACCGCCCGACCGTGTCGCCTGCCCTGGCCTGCGCACTAATTGCCGCCGTAGCAATGGCTGTCAGGAAGGACATCGGAGGATCCTGTCGACGCTGCGCTTCCCGCGCCCCCTGGTTCCGGTTCCCCTTCCTGTCGCACTCCCCGCCAATCACTGCTATCTTCCCCCCGCGCGCACTCCCCAGGCGAAAGGGCGATACTGATGAGCAGGGATGATTCCCCCGCGGTGCAGGACCACTACCCCGACGATGTTGCCCACTGCTACGGCTGCGGACGGCTCAACGAACAGGGCCTGCGGCTGCAGACGCGCTGGGACGGCGACGAAACCGTGGCGCTTCTTCACGCCGCGGGCGCATCACACCGCCATGCCGGGGTTCGTGTACGGAGGGCTGATCGCGTCGCTGGTCGACTGCCACGCGATGGGGACGGCGGCCGCGGCTGCGGAGCGGGCCGCCGGGCGCGCCATCGGCGAGGCGCCGGCGCCGCGTTTCGTTACCGGCATGCTGCGGGTGGACTACCTGCGGCCGACGCCGCTCGGTCCTGAGCTGGAGGTCCGTGGACGCGTCAAGGAGGCGAGCGGGCGGAAGTACATCGTGGAGGTGACCGTGGCGGCGCAGGGGACGATCACCGCGCGCGGCGAAGTGGTGGCCGTGCGTCTGCCCGATACGATGACCGGCGGCTCGCCGGCGTGATCCCGCCGGGCGGCACCGACCTGCTGATCGCCGCCCTCGCGGGGGCGGCGGCCGGCGCGGTCAACGCGCTGGCGGGGGGCGGCACGCTCATCACGTTTCCCACGCTCACTGTGCTTGGAATGCCGGCGCTTGCCGCCAACGTCACCAACACGGTGGCGCTCTGCCCCGGCTATCTCGGCGCCACCATGGCTCAGCGCGGCGATTTGCGGGGGCAGGGGCGGCGACTCTGGCTGCTCGTGCCGGCCGGCGTGCTGGGCGGACTGGCGGGCGGCCTTCTGTTGCTGCGGTCGGGCGAGCGGACGTTCCACGCGCTGGTGCCGTTTCTGATCCTGCTCGCCTCGGCTCTGCTGGCGGCCCAGGAGCCGATGCGGGCCTGGCTGAAACGGCGGAGCGCGAGGGTGGAGGGCGCCACGGACGACGCGGCGTCGCGCCGCGCCGGCGTTGGCGCGGACGCCGGCGTCGTCCGGGCCGCCCCGGCCGCCGGCGTGGCGGCCGTGTACGGCGGCTATTTCGGCGCCGGCCTGAGCGTGATCGTTCTGGCGGTGCTCGGCCTGTTGCTGGATGATTCGCTCACGCGGCTGAACGCGCTGAAGCAGGCGATCGCGCTCGGCGTGAACGTGGCGGCGGCGGTGCTGTTCGCACTGGCGGGGCCGGTCGTCTGGCCGGCGGCGCTGGCCATGGCGGTCGGCGCGCTGCTGGGCGGGACGGCGGGGGGCCGGCTGGCCGGGCGCGTACGGCCGGCGACGCTGCGCCGGATGGTCGTGATCATCGGTGTCGCGGTAGCCGCGGTCTACTTCGTGCGGTAAACCGGCGATCGCAACTCCCATCCTTAGCCGAGGGCGGTACACTGTATGGACCCGTTCAACCTGCTCAAGGCCGCGATCCTGGGTCTCGTCGAAGGGATCACCGAGTTCATCCCCGTCTCCTCCACCGGACACCTGATCGTGGTGCAGAACTGGCTCGCGCTCGCCGGTCGGAAGGAGAACGCGTTCGCGATCTTCATCCAGCTCGGGGCGATCCTCGCGGTGGTGTGGCTCTACCGGCGGAAGCTGCTGTCGGTGGCGCTGGGCTGGCGGCACGATCCGCTGGCGCGACGGCTGATCGTCAACCTGATCCTCGGCACCATCCCGGCCGTCGTGATCGGGCTGCCGACCTCCGACTGGATCGAGGCGCACCTCTTCAGGCCGTTCCCGGTTGCGTTGGCGTTCGTGCTCGGCGGGGTGGCGATCCTGCTGGTCGAGCGCTTCGCCCGCCGGCCGAGCGTGGCGGGCGTGGACGACATCCCGGTGCGCAAGGCGATCGGCATCGGCCTGATCCAGGTGCTGGCGATCATCTTCCCCGGCGTGTCGCGCTCCGGCGCGACCATCATGGGGGGCATGACGCTCGGTCTCTCTCGCCGGGCGGCCACCGAGTTCTCCTTCTTCCTCGCCATCCCCGCGATGATCGGCGCCTCGGTGGTCAAGCTGGCGGGTGTCCGCCACGACCTGACCGCGGCCGACGCTCCGTTCTTCGCTGTCGGCTTCGTGGTCGCGTTCGTGGCCGCGCTGTTCGTCGTGCGCGCGCTGGTGACGCTTCGTGTCGCACCGCTCGTTCGTCCCGTTCGCCTGGTACCGGATCGCGTTCGGGATTACGCTGGTGGCGCTGTACTGGAATTCGCGGGGGGGGTTCTGATGCGCGCGCGGGCGGCGGATCCGGTTCCATCAACCGCCCCGGGCGTCTGAACAGTCGCTTCCGGAGCCGGAACGGGCTACAATGGGGGTGATCCGCCTTCGGGCGCGCGCCGGTTAGCGGCGCCCGCCGCACCCGCACGACAGGGGTTGCCCATGCCGTTCTCCTCCCTCAAGCTCCACCCCAGCCTCCTGAAGGGCGTCAAGGAGCTGGGTTTCACCCGCGCCACGCCGATCCAGATCGAGGCGATCCCGCCAGGTCTCGCGGGCAAGGATGTGCTCGCCTGCGCCATGACCGGCAGCGGCAAGACGGCGGCGTTCCTGCTGCCGATTCTCCACGCCCTGATCGAGAAGCCGCGCGGTGTGACGCGCGCCCTCGTGCTCACGCCCACGCGCGAACTGGCCGCGCAGATCCTCGAGGACCTGAACGAACTGGCCGATACACACGCCGATCAGCGGCGCCATGGTCATCGGTGGCCTCGGGATGGGCCCCCAGGAGCACGCATTTCGCAGCGGAACCGATGTGATCATCGCCACGCCGGGTCGCCTGCTCGACCACTTCCGGTTCGCCTATGCCAGGCTCGCGGGGCTCGAGTACCTCGTGCTCGACGAAGCCGACCGCATGCTCGACATGGGCTTCCTGCCGGACATCCGCCGGGTGCTGCGCCACCTGCCGGCGAAGCGACAGACCTTCTTCTTCAGCGCCACGATGCCGGGACCGATCATCACCCTCTCGCGCGAAATGCTGCAACGCGCCGGTCATGATCAACCTGCAGCGTCAGTCGGCGCCGCCCGTGGGCATCACCCACGCCGCCTACCCGGTCCCGCAGCACCTGAAACCGGAGTTGCTGGTCACGCTGCTCGAGCGCGGGGAGATCCAGCAGGCGCTGGTGTTCACGCGCACGAAGCACCGCGCCGACCGCGTGGCGAAGCACCTCCAGCGGGCCGGCGTGAAGGCGGAGCGGATCCACGGCGATCGCACGCAGGGCCAGCGCACCGCGGCCCTCTCCGACTTCAAGAAGGGCAAGTGCCGCGTCCTGGTGGCGACCGACATCGCCGCGCGCGGGATCGACATCGTGGAGCTGAGCCACGTCGTGAATCTCGACGTGCCGCCGGTCTCCGACGACTACATCCACCGGGTCGGCCGCACCGGCCGCGCCGAGGCCACCGGCGCCGCGTTCACCTTCGTGTCGCCGATGGAGGAGGAGGAGCTGTACGGCATCGAGAGGGCGCTCGGCAAGCGGCTGCCGCGGGTGATCGTGCCCGATTTCAACTACGACACGCCGCCGCCGCCGCGGACCGGTGGATCGTACGCGACCCGTCGCCCGGGCGCGTCGGGGGGACCGCGGCGCACCGGGTCGAGCACCTTCACCTCGCGCGCCGACGCCGACCTGCCGCCGCCCAAGCCGGCCCCCCGGACGGCGGGCGAGGGCCTGGGCCGGCGCCTGCCGGCCGGCGCCGGGGCGCGGAGCCGCAAGGGACGCTGAACGGGGCTACAGGCGCCGGACGCAGCCAGGAGGGAGACCGCGGAATGACCATCGAACGGGCCACCAGGACCTGCCAGTCCTGTGACATGCCGCTCAAGCGCGATCCCGATGGCGGCGGCACGCGCGCCGACGGCTCCCGGAGCCCGATGTACTGTTCGCACTGTTACCGCAATGGCTGCTTCACGCAGCCCGACCTCACCGTCGGACAGATGAAGGCGCTCGTGAAGGGGAAGCTGCGGGAGATGGGCTTCCCCGGCCCGGTCGCCGGTCTGTGCACCTGGGGAATCCCGCGGCTCGAACGCTGGCGGGGCGCCCCGGTGCGCTAGGAAGTTCTGCGTCTGCCGCGTCTGCCGTGGTTGCGGCCGCGTTTGCCCGCCGCGCGCGTCGCGACGCAACGGGAGGCCCTCATGCTCTCCGGCGACGGCTCGCTTACCGCCGTGGTCCGGGACGTCAGCCCCGCCATCGCGCACTGCGAGCTGACCCACCTGCCGCGCGTCGACATCGATGTCGCGCGCGCGCGCGCCCAACACCAGGCGTATGTGGAGACGCTGTCCAGGCTCGGCTGCCGGCTGATCGCGCTGCAGGCCGAGCCGGACCTGCCCGATTCGGTGTTCGTGGAGGACACCGCGGTCGTGCTGGACGAGATCGCGGTGATCGCGCGGCCGGGGGCGGCCTCGCGCCGGCCGGAGTGCCTCTCGATCGCGATCGTGCTCAGCGACCACCGCCCTCTGGCCACCCTGGAGAAACCGGCCACGCTCGACGGCGGCGATGTCCTGCTCGTGGGCCGGACCGTGTGGGTGGGGCTGTCGGGCCGCAGCAACTGGTCGGCGATCGGCCAGTTGCGCGCCATCGTCGGGCGGCACGGGTACGAGGTGCGTCCGGTCGAGCTGAACGGCTGCCTGCACCTGAAGTCGGCGGTGACGCTGGTGGCGCCCGACACCGTCCTGCTCAACCCGGCCTGGGTGGACGCGCAGATCTTCGGCGGGCTCGATGTCGTCACCGTCGATCCCGACGAACCGCACGCCGCCAACGCCCTGCGGGTCGGCTCCGGCCTGATCCACGCCGCGAACTTCCCCCGCACGCGCGCGCGGCTCGAGGCGCGCGGACTCGCGGTCCACCCGGTAGACGTGTCGGAACTGCAGAAGGCGGAGGGGGCGGTCACCTGCTGCAGCCTGGTGTTCCGGTCGACGGCAGAGACCTAGGAGGAGCGCAGGACCATGACCGACAGGCCCGCGACCCCCGCGTCCGCTTCCCGTCCCCGCCTGAAGAGCGTGGCGCTCGATCCGGCGGCCGGCCCGTACCAGCGGCTGCTCGGCGGACCGCCCGAAACCGTCACCATGCGCTCCGGCCTGGTGACGCTCGCGCCGGGCCGGGCCGTGGGGCGGCACAGCACCGGGGATCGGGAGGAGGCGCTCGTCGTACTGGAAGGGGCGGGACGCCTGACGCTGGCCGGCGGGGACGCACTCGATCTTCTCCCCGGCTGCCTCGCCTACTGTCCGCCGGAGAGCGAGCACGACGTGCTCAACGTCGGCCCCGGTTTGCTGCGCTACGTGTACATCACGGCGCAGGCCCCGCCAGACCCCGCCGCGCACGACGTGACCCCGTGAACGAGAATCCGCGCCGGCAGCCGGGGCGCGATCGCCCCCATCCCCGTCGCCGTCGGCTGGACCGGCGCCAGCGGCATCGCCTACGGCGTCCGTCTGGTGGAGGTGCTGCTGGCGGCGGGACGCGACGTGCACCTCGTCGTGTCGGCGGCGGTCGGGCAGACGGCGCCGGTGGAGCTGGGCCGGACGCCGGACGAGCTGGTCGCCGCCCTCGCGGGGGGCGATCCGGTCGCGGTCGTGCCGGGCGAGCCGCCGCGCCCCGTGACGTTCGCTCCCGGCGGCGTGCCGCCGGCGGTCCGCGGCACGTTGCGCCGCTGGGGGGAGCGCGACTTCACCGCCCCGCTGGCGAGCGGGTCGTCGTTGCGGGGCGGCCTCGTGATCTGCCCCTGCTCGATGGGCACGGCGGCCCGCGTGGCGCATGGCACGAGCGAAACGCTGCTGCTGCGCGCGGCGGACGTCTGCCTGAAGGAGCGGCGCCCGCTCATCCTCGTGCCGCGCGAGACGCCGCTGGCCACGCATCACCTGGAGAATCTCGCGAAACTGAGCGCGCTCGGCGCGCTCATCGTGCCGGCCGCCCCCGGCTTCTACCACCGACCGCGTTCGGTGGGCGACCTGGTCGACTTCATCGTGCAGCGGGTCTGCGACCATCTCGACGTGCCGGTGGCCCTGACGGCGCGCTGGGGGGACGACGCGTGAGCGCGGTCGGCCGCTATCTCGGCCTCGTGAAGTTCGAGCACACGCTGTTCGCGCTGCCGTTCGCGCTCATCGGCCTGCTCGTGGCGACGGACGGGCGGCCGCCGGGACGCGTGCTGCTGTGGGTGGTCGTGGCGATGGTCGGGGCGCGCAGCGCCGCCATGGCCTTCAACCGCCTGGTCGATCGCGAGTACGATCGGCGCAATCCGCGCACCGCCGACCGGCACCTGCCGACCGGCGCGGTTGCGCCGCGCGAGGCGGCGCTCTTCACGGCGCTCGCGGCGGCCGTGTTCGTGCTCGCGGCGGAGCGCCTCAACCCGCTCTGCCTCGCGCTCTCGCCGGTCGCGCTGGCGGTCATCCTGCTCTACTCGTACACGAAGCGGTTCACCGAGGCGTCGCATCTGGTGCTCGGTCTGTCGCTGGCGATCGCGCCGGTCGGCGCGTGGCTCGCCGCGACCGGCCGGTTCGCCCCGTTCCCGCTCTGGACCGCCGCCGGCGTGCTCTGCTGGGTGGCCGGGTTCGACACGATCTACGCCTGCCAGGACGTCGATTTCGACCGCCGGGCCGGCCTGCGCTCGCTCGCGGCGCGGCTGGGGGTGCGGCGGGCGCTGCTGGCGGCGCGCGGACTGCACGTCGCCGCGGTGGTCTGCCTGGCGATCGCGTTCGGACGCGCGCCGGAACTCGGCGCGGCGGCGCGCGTCGGCGTGGCGATCATGGCGGCGCTGCTGGTCATCGAGCACCGCCTCGTGCGTGGCGGCGATCTCGCGCACATCGACCGGGCCTTCTTCACGCTCAACTCGTGGATCGGCGTGGTGCTGCTCGCCGCGGTGGCGCTGGACCTCTATCTGCTCTGACCGCCGCCCGCCCGGCCATTTTCGGCGAGGCGCGCCCCTTCCGGCGGGCACGAGGAGAGGACAGCAGCGAATGGCGGGGAGCGCGACAGCAAGGGGACCAGGAGCAGGGGAGTTGGGACAGCGCGTCGTCGACAGGGTCCTTCGAGGCCCTTCCTGACAGCCATTGCTACCGTAGCAATGGCTGTTCGGAAGGGCGGCCGCGGACCCCTGCCCCCGCACGAGTCCGCTCGGTCGTCCGCGCCGTGACCAGGTGCGCCGCGCCGAGCGACTGCCGCTCCACGTCGAACTCGCCGGATCGCCCAATTCACGCCCGAACAGATCCGATTTACTTGAGGAGGTCTCGTGATGAAATGGCTACTGGTCGTCTGTTTCGGTCAGGCCGGGCATGGCAGCTGCCGATAGCACTACGGGTCCGACCGCGAGGGCACGGCCCGTGCAGCATGTCCGGCAGGCCGTGATCGTTCCGGCCGTCGGCAAAGCGGGAGGGGGGCGACGACCGTCGCCCCCCTTCCGCGTTCAGGGCTCGCGCCAGAGGATGTGGAAGCCGTACGGGCTCTCCAGCACTTCCGAGATCTGTCCCGGCCGAAGCCGGAACAACGCCTCATCAAGCGGCGGAGGCAGGGCGCCGGGCGTGAGCACGCCCAGGTCGCCGCACCCGGTCGCGTTGCCCGCATCGTCGGAGAAGCGACGCGCCAGCCGGCAGAGATCGGCCCGGGGCGCGATCGCCTGCAGACGCACCTCCGCCGCGAGCGCGTGCGCCTGCTCCTTCGTGCGGGTGACCGCGGAGGTGGCGAGGTCGGCGCCGCGCCAGGCGATCAGGATGTGATGGGCGTGGACCCGGACCACCGGCAGGCGCTTGATCACGTGCCAGCCGTAGTCTGTCTCCACCACGCCGCCCACTTCGCCTGGACGCAGGCGGAAAAGCACTCCCTCGAAACCGAGGTCGAGCTGTCCGTGTTTGACGATGCCGAGGTAGCCTCCGGTGCGAGCCGCCGCGGGGTCGTCCGACCAGCGGATGGCCAGCTCGGTAAAGTCCCCGCCCGGTTCGGAAGCCAGGAAGGCCGCCCGCAGGGCGAGATCCTCCGCCTCGTCCCGCGTGCGAGTCACCCCGGGGCCTGCCCCCAGGCAGCCGCGGTACTGGATGAGGATGTGCGCCGCCGCCGCCTCGGGGCCGCCCAGGGTGTCGAACCGCGCGATCGCGGGAGCTCCCTCGGAGGCGATTCCGGACGGCGCCGCGGCAGGCGGAGCCGGCGCCTTCCGTTCGCCCCCGCAACCGGCCGCCAGGAGCAGCAGGAGGGCCAGAATGGTCGCGGTGGCCGACGGAGCGGGTCGGGCGGGTCGGCAGTAGCCGGATCGGCGCCGCGGCAGATGGGTGGATCACGGGCGAAACTCCTCGTTCAAGGATCCTGGTCCGGGGTCGATATAGCACAGGAGCCGCGTACATGGCCACCACGGACCGGCATACCAGGCGCGAGGAGTGTCCCGTGATCCCCGATTTTCTGCTGGTCGGAACCGACGTGCCCGTGCTGGACCAGAGCCGTCTGCTCGATCAGTTCAGCGACGAGCCGGATATCATTGACGAATTGCGCGACCTCTTTCTCGACGACTTCCCGCAGCAACTCGCGAAGATCCGCGCCGGTCTCGACGCCAACGATGCCAACCAGGTCGCGCGGGCCGCCCACAGCCTCAAGGGCGCCAGCGGCACGTTCGGCGCCGAGCGCGTCTACCAGGTATCCCTCTCGATGGAGCAGCTGGCCCGCGACGGCAAGCTCGAAGGCGTGACCATGGGTTACGATCTCCTGAAGGATGAACTGGACAAGGTCGTTGCCGCCATCCAGGAGTTGAATTCCGGCGGCTGAAACGACTCTCCTGACCCTGCGCGCCGGTTCGGCGATCCCATCCGCCGGGCCGGCGCGCCGTTTTTTTCAGGTCTCGTCGCCGCCGTCCTCCGGCAGGCCGCGGAAGCGCGGCCGCCCCAGCGCATCGAGGATACGCCGCGACAACAGGTGGTAGATCTGCACCTCCCAGTTGACGATGCCGGCCCGCTGGTGCATGTGGCGCAGGTAGGTAAGGAACTTCCGCCGCTCCGCGTCGCCGTAGCCGACCGCCGCCATCACGGCCGCGACGTGCGCGTAGGCCGTGTCCAGTTCCGCCTGGGACGGCAGCCGGGTGCCGCGGTGCGGGTGGCTGACGGCGTGGGCGGACGCGGGGGGCGCGGGGCGCGTGGCCCGCGCGGGGCTCGCCGCCGCGGCCAGGCACGCCCGACGGATCTCCCACGCGTACAGCATGACGGCCTGTGCCAGGTTGAGCGACGGCTGGTGCTGCGCCATCGGCACGGTCGACTGGTAGCGGCAGAGGTTCAGCTCGTCGTTGGTCAGACCGGTGCGCTCGGCCCCGAACAGCAGCGCCACCGGGCCGGCGGCGGCGTGGTCCGCCAGCCGCGCGGCCAGCTCCTCCGGCGGCAGCAGGGCCCCCTTCCGGAGCTGGCGCGAGCGGCAGGTCGTGCCGGCCACGACGACCGCGTCGGCCACGGCGTCGCGCACGTCGTCGAAGAGGACCGCCTGCTCGAGCAGCTCCTCCGCGCCGTGCGCCAGGGCGAGCGCCTCGCGGCCGAGGTGGTCGTGCGGACGCACCAGACGCAGGCGACGCAGCCCCATTGTCTTGAGCGCGCGGGCCGCGGCGCCGAGGTTCCCCGGTTCGGTCGTGTGGCTGAGGACGACGACGATGTTGCCCAGCGCGGCAGGTTCCGCGGGACGACCGGCGCGGCGCGTGGTGGAGACGCGGTCGTTCACGTTGCACCCAGACGAGGACCCGCCCCCGGGCGAAGGCGGGTCCTGCTATCCGCCGGATGGCGGGAGGCTCGCCTGACGGTCGGCTGGCCCGGTTCCGAAGAGTCGGTTCGGTCCGGCGGCCGAAGGCCGCACCGCCAAGCTGCCGGATGATTGAAGGAGCGCCGTTGGAGGCGCGTGTCCGCCGCTCCAGGGTCCCGCGTGTGTCGATGCGGGAACTGCGGCGTCACGAGGGATCTCCGCCTTCGCTCCTCCGGCTTCAAGGTACGGAAGACGGCCCCCCCGGCACAAGGGGGGCAGTCAACATAATAGGAGCGGGGGCTCAGGCGCGGGACAGGAAGGCCAGGACCTCCACATGCGCGGTCTGCGGGAACATGTCGAACATTCGCAGCCGGCGCAGGGCGTAACCGCCCTTCGCCAGCGCCGCGACATCGCGCGCCAGGGTGGCCGGATCGCAGCTCAAATAGAGGATGTCACGCGGGGCGAGCCGCTCGATCGCGGCGGTGACCGCCTCGCCGACGCCGGCACGCGGCGGGTCGACGAAAATGCACGCCCCGGCCCACTCCTCGCGTGTCGGGTTCACGGCCCCGGCCTCGGCCCCGGTCCCGGGCTCGGCTGCGGGCTGGGCCTCGGCCGCGCCGGCCCAGCCGGTCAGGGCCGTGGCCGCCGCGGCCTCGTGAACTTCCAGGGTCGTCTCCAGCCTCTTCGCGTGGACGGCGTTGATGCGTGCGTCGCGCACGGCGGCCCCCTCCGCCTCCACCATGAGCACATGGTCGAAGCGATCGGCCAGGGCGAGCCCGAACAGTCCTACGCCGCAGTAGATGTCCGCCAGCAGGCCGCCCGCCGGGCGCGCCTCGTCCAGCCAGGCTCGGGCCGTCGCGACGACCGCCTCGGTCTCGGCGGGGTTGCTCTGGAAAAAGCTGTTGGCGCTGACCCGGTAGGTCCGGCCCGCCAGGCGCACCAGCAGGTAATCGCGTCCCCACGCCGGCAGGTTGTTGAACAGGATTCCGGCGCAGCCCGGCAGCGGCGCTTCGCCCTCCGGCAGCCGCTTGAGGATCGCGCGCAGCAGGCGCAGCCGGTTGGGCAGGCCGAACATCGACACCAGGCAGCCACCGGCGCCGTCCAGCCGCACGAGGACGTGCTGCACCGGCGGCATCGTGCGCAGCCACGGCAGGATCGTCTCGTTGAAGAGCGCCGGCATTTGCGGACAGGTGTCGATCGGCACGACCTCCTGGCTGCCGCGACGCAGCAGGCCGTGGCGGCCGGTGAGGTCGGTGGAGAGCCGGATGCGGTCGCGATAGCCCAGTTCCGGCCCCGCCGGCGCCGGCGTCTCGAGCCGCCCGGTCACGTCGATCTTTCCCTGGCGGCGGAAGCAGTCGGCCACGATCTCGGCTTTGGCGGCCCGCTGCGTGGCGCCGTCGAGGTGCTGCAGGTCGCAGCCGCCACAGGCGCCGAAGTGCGGGCAGGTCGGCGCCGCGACCCGGCCGGGACCTGGAGTCAGCACCTCGACGAGCTCCGCCTCGATGAAGCCGCGCTTGCGCCGCGTGATCCTGGCGCGCACGCGGTCGCCGGGGGCGGTCAGAGGGATGAACGCGGCCATCCCCTCGCAGCGGCCGAGCCCGGCGCCGCCGGTGATCAGCTTCTCGATGGTCGTTTCAAAGAGGTCGGGAACGGGCAATTGGTCAGGCATGATGCCGGCAAGGTAGCACGCGGGGGGGCGTGGGGCCAGAGCGAGGAGCGGTTGTGGTTGGCGGGCTCTATCTGCCCAGAGGATGCTACGGGAGCAAAAAGTGCGCGGCCGTTCCGGTTGACCTCCAGGTATCCGGTTATCCGTGCCCCGCGCACTTTTTGCTCCCGTAGCATCCTCCAGAAGACGCGTTATGCCCTCCCGTTGTCGGCAGCGGAAAAGTCGCCGCGCTTGTTCCGGTCGCATGGAGCGGCCTATTCTCAAGAACGTTCGCCCCGTCGCCTGGGAAGAGAGAGCCCGTGCTTGGAATAATCACAGCCGCCCTGACGCGGGTTGCCGCCTTCACCCGGGCCGCTCTGGCCCTGCTGGCCCTGCTGGCCCTGCTGACGCTGGCGGCCGTGCTGGCCCAGGGCTGTGCACCCAAGCGGGTATGCGGACCGATATCCAGCCGAGATCGGAAGCGCGACCGGCGCCGACCCGCGGGCGGCCGGTCTCGGGCGCGCCTCCGGCGACGAGGCGGCGCGAGGCGAGGCGGTGGCCCGGGAGGCGCGGGCGCTCGTCGGCGCGGCGTACCGGGTTGGCGGCGACACGCCCGAGGGCGGGTTCGACTGCAGCGGATTCGTTCGCCACGTCTGCCTCGGGCAGGGCGTGCGACTGCCTCGCCAGACCCGCGACCAGGCCGGCGCCGGACGGCCGGTTGCGTCGGGCGGGCTCTCTCCGGGCGACCTCGTTTTCTTCAGTGTGCGCGGGCGGGGGGTCTCTCACGTCGGCATCTGGATTGGCGACGGACGCTTCGTGCATGCCCCGAAGGTGGGTCAGTCCGTGCGGGTGGAGCGGCTCGACGATCCGTATTGGTCGACGCGATTCGTGGGCGGGCGTCGGCCGTAAAGCACGTCAGGACGAGCGCGGGCTATCCAACAAGACACACATTTATAGTTTATTATTTATATCACAATACTTTATGATTTTGCCATAATAATAAACAAAATGTTTATCATCGAGACAAAGACTAAAGGGGTGCCGCCTGCCGCGGATCCGGCGGTTTTCGCGCCGGAATCCCAAGGAAAAATCCCGCGGCCGCAGCGCCGTGGCGCGGGTCGCGGGACTCTTCGAAAGATCGGCGGCGGCGTGTCGCAAGGTCGTGCGAGCCGACTGTGTCGGCGCCGCCGCCGGATGTGTGGGCGGCACGATCGCAGGCCGACAGGCGCTTGTCAAGCCTGGCGCCCGCCGCGAACTGGCGACGGGCCGCGACGGCGCCCGGGGCGTCAGGCCGTCGGCAGGGCCGGTATCGGCGAGGTGCAGTGGGCGCACTTGCGTGCCTTGATCGGGATCGGCGAGAGGCACTCGGGGCAGTCCCGTGTCGTTGGCGCGGCGGCCGGCGTCGGCTTCGCCGTGAACTTGTTCACCTGCCGGATGAGCAGGAAAATGGCGAAGGCGACAATGAGAAAATCGATAATCGTGTTCATGAACAGGCCGTAACGAATCGTCACCGGCGCGGCGTCGCCGACCGGGGTCCGGAGGGTCAGGGCGAGCTTGGAAAAGTCGACATTGCCGACCGCGGCGCCGATCGGCGGCATGAGCACGTCGCTCACCAGCGACGAGATGATCTTGCCGAACGCGCCGCCGATGATGATACCGACCGCCATGTCGAGCACATTGCCGCGCATGGCGAAGGCCCTGAATTCCTTCAGCATGGCATCCTCCTGTTTCGGTCGCATATGGAAGTGATGCGGGTGGAGAGAGAACCGATCCGCTCCCACGTTAGGCCATACCCAACGGCCGGGCAAGGCGGACGGAGGTTCGAGGTCCGGCTCGGCGGGCGGTCTAACCGGGGTGAGTGACCAGAAGCGGAGTCCGGTCGCCATCGGGGGCGACGCCGTCCCGAGCGGGCTCTTCGGTCGCCCGACCCAGCCAGCGCTCCAGGACCACGGCCAGTTGCGCGGCCTGCACCGGCTTGCTCAGGTAGTCGTCCATCCCCGCTTCCAGGCACTTTTCCCGGTCGCTCTTCATGGCGTACGCCGTCATGGCGATGACCGGCACCTGATGATTGAGCACCGCGGACTGCGGATCGCGGATGTGGCGGGTGGCTTCGAAGCCGTCCATTTCCGGCATCTGGCAGTCCATCAGCACGAGGTCGTAGGGCAGGTCCCGCACGGCGGCAAGGGCCTCCTGCCCGTTGGCCGCGACATCGACCCGGTAGCCCATCTTCTCGAGCATCTTCACCGCCACCAGTTGATTGATGGCGTTGTCTTCGGCCAGGAGCAGGCGGACCCGGCGCCGGCGCGCCTCGGACACCGTGTGCCGGGTGACCAGGCCGGGGACCGGCCCTGCCGGCGGGGCCTCTTTGCGCCCCAGCACCAGCGCCAGGCAGCCGCGCAACTGCGACGGCCGCAGCGGCGCGGTCAGGTACCCGTCGAAGCCGAGCGCCGCGAGCCGCGCCGCGTCACCCTGCACGCCCAGGGGGGTGATCGCGATCAGCCGGGTCGCGCCGATCTCCGGGCTTTCCTTGATGCGGAGGCCCAGATCTTCGCCGCCCGGGCCCGACAGGCGCAGGTCCAGCAGGGCCACGTCATACGGATCCCCCGCGCGGACCGCCTCCCGCAGCAGGGCCAGCGCCGCCTCGCCATGCTGGGCTTCCGCGGAGCGGCAGCCCCAGCCCCTCGACCAGGGTCGTCATCAGCGACCGGCTCACGTCGTGCTCGTCGACCACCAGCACCCGGACCCCGTCCAGATCGGCCAGCGGCTCCGGTGCGGGCGACCGCCCGGGAAGCTGTTTATCGAAAGCGATGGTGAACCAGAAGCTGGCGCCCCGGCCCGCCTCGCTCTCGAGGCCGATGGCCCCGCCCATGAGTTCGACCAGCTGCCTGGAGATGGCCAGACCCAGGCCGGTGCCGCCGTACTTGCGCGTGGTGGAGCCGTCGGCCTGCGTGAAGGGGGAGAAGAGATCCGCCTGCTTGTCGCGGGGGATGCCGATGCCCGTGTCGGTGATGACGAAGCGCACGGTGGCCTGCCGCTCGTCCTCGGCCACGAGGCTCGCGCGGAGCGTGATCCCGCCTGTCCGGGTGAACTTGATCGCGTTGCCGACCAGGTTGAGGCAGATCTGGCGCAGCCGGCCCGGGTCGCCCCGCAGGAGCACCGGAACCTCCGGCTCGACCAGGCAGACCAGGCTCAGCCCCTTCTCCCGCGGCCCTGACGGCGAGCAGTTCGGTGAGATCCTCGAGCGTCGCGCGCAGGTCGAAGTCGAGCGTTTCCAGCTCGAGCTTGCCGGCCTCGATCTTCGAGAAATCGAGGATGTCGTTGATGAGCGACAGCAGCGCCTCGCCGCTCGTGCGCACGATCCTGGCGTACTCGCGCTGCTCGGGGGAGAGGTCCGTGTCCAGCAGCAGGCCGGTCATGCCGATCACGCCGTTCATGGGCGTGCGGATCTCGTGGCTCATGTTGGCGAGGAACTCGCTCTTGGCGGCGTTGGCCGCCTCGGCCTGCGCGGCCAGGGAGTTGGCGCGCGCCGTGGTCGCGGCGAGGTGGCGGTTGGTTTCCAGGAGGGTCTCTTCCGCCCGCTTGCGCTCGGTGATGTCTTCAGTCGACCCCAACAAGGCAAATGGGCGTCCGTGGGCATCGCACATCGGAACCTTGGATGTCTCTATCCAGATGCGGGTCCCATCGGCCTGTTGTAGCGGCTCAATCACCCGCGGTTTGGGGCGGTTCTTTTCGATCACTTCCCGGTCATCGGCGCGGTAGGATTCGGCCCTCTCCCTCGGCGCCAGGTCGAAGTCCGTTTTGCCCACGACCTGGGCGGGATCGTCAAATCCGGCGGCAGAAGCGAACGCCCTGTTGCAGCCGAGAAAGCGGCCTTCAAGGTCCTTCCAGAAAATGGACTGCGGCACCATGTCCAGAACCAGGCCCAGGGTGACACGGCTCTCCCGCAGTTCGTCCTCCACGCGCTTGCGCTCGGCGAGGTCCACGAAGGTCTCGACCAGCTTCTCCTCGCCGTCGAGTCGAATGCGGTTCACCGACTTCAGGATGGGCAGCGTGCGACCGTCCTGCTGGAGGAGAACGCGCTCCGAGTTGTCCACCTCCTGGCCGAGGTCAGTGATCGGACATTTGCCCTCCTCGGCGGGACAGAGGAAGCGGTGGCAGTGCCGCCCGACGATCTGGTCCGCGGGCAGGCCGATGAGCCTGGATGCCGTGGCGTTGGCCTGTTCGACGACGTGCGTGCGAGAGTCCACGATCACGACCCCGGCGCCGATGTTGTCGAGCAGTTCGTGCGAAGGAAACGCTCCGTGGCGCGGCGCGGGCGCGGTCCGTGATTGTTCAGGCAAATTGACCTTTTTCCGGGACCGGGTCATGCGATCATCTCCATGCGGACGCATTCCTCCAATTGTCTGACCGGTTCGCAGAACCTCACTGAATTGGCGTTCTGTGCATATGATCGGCAGATTGGCGGGAGGTTTAGGGGAAATGTGAGGGTGCCCGCGGACCGGTTGCCCGACCGTGCCGTGGGTGTTAGGCTTCCGGCCCCCAGCGTGCGCTCAACGCCCGCGGACCCGAGGAGGAGAGCGTGATGAGAAAGCAGGCCTGTCTGGCCCTGGCCGCGGTTTTGGCCGCCCTGACTTTCTGGGCCCCGGTTGTGCCGGTTCCGTGGGCCGCGCTGGCCGGCCCCGGCGTGGCTTCGGCCCACGGGGACGACGCGCCGGCGGCGTCCGGGGAGGCGCTCGCGCCCGGCACGCCGCTGGAAATCGTCGCCGGGCAGGTCGACCTGCTCGCCATGCCGCCGGGCTATATCCGCAACGTGAGGGCGAAGACGCAGAACCGGATCGGGACGGCGCGGCGGGGCGCGCGCGTGGCGCTGGTGCAGGAAACGGATAACTTCTACCAGATCGTGCTCGAATGTCAGGACGGGAAGGTCCGCATCGAGGCGTGGATCGACAAGACCGCCGCGCGGCCCGCGCTCGAGCGGGGACCGGAACTGCCGCGATGACCCTCGTTCACAACTGAAAGGACCCCATGGCGCAGCAGTTCATCTTCACGATGAAGGGCCTCGGCAAGGTCGTCCCGCCGAAGCGGGAGATCCTCAAGGGGATCTGGCTGTCGTTCTTGCCGGGCGCGAAGATCGGCGTGCTCGGGCTGAACGGCGCGGGCAAGAGCTCGCTCCTGCGCATCATGGCCGGCGTGGACAACGAGTTCATCGGCGAGGCGTTCCCGGCGCCCGGCCTGACCGTCGGCTTCCTGCCGCAGGAGCCGCGGCTCGACCCGACGAAGGACGTGCGCGGCAACGTCGAAGAGGGGCTCGCCCACGTGAAGGCGATGCTCGACCGCTTCAACGAGATCAGCATGCAGATGGCCGAGCCGATGGACGACGACGAGATGACGAAGCTCCTGGCCGAGATGGGCGAGCTGCAGGACAAGATCGACGCGGTCAACGGCTGGGAGCTCGACCGGCAGCTCGAGATCGCCATGGACGCGCTGCGCTGCCCGCCCGGCGACGCCGACGTGACCAAGCTCTCCGGCGGCGAGGGGCGCCGCGTGGCGCTCTGCCGGCTGCTGCTGCAGAAGCCCGACCTGCTGCTGCTCGACGAGCCGACGAACCACCTCGACGCCGAGTCGGTGGCGTGGCTCGAGCGGTTCCTGCAGGAGTACGCGGGCACCGTCGTGGCCGTCACGCACGACCGCTACTTCCTCGACAACGTGGCCGGCTGGATCCTGGAGCTCGACCGCGGGCAGGGGATCCCGTGGGAGGGCAACTACTCCTCGTGGCTGGAGCAGAAGAAGAAGCGCCTCGAGGCCGAGGAGAAGAAGGACAGCGCCCGGGTCAAGACGCTCGAGCGCGAGCTGGAGTGGGTCAGCCTGTCGCCGCGCGCGCGCCAGAAGAAGAGCAAGGCGCGCCTCTCCGCGTACGAGGAGCTGCTCACGCAGGACGTGGAGAAGCGGCTGGGCCCCGCGCAGATCTCCATCCCGCCCGGCCCGCGGCTGGGCGACGTGGTGGTGCAGGCCCGCGACCTGATGAAGGGCTACGGCGACACGCTGCTGATCGACGGCCTCACCTTCGACCTGCCGCGCGGCGGCATCGTCGGCGTGATCGGCCCCAACGGCGCCGGCAAGACGACGCTGCTGCGCATGATCACCGGGGCGGAGAAGCCGGACGGCGGCGTGCTGCGCGTCGGCGAGACGGTCGTCATGTCGTACGTCGACCAGCTGCGCGACGCGCTCGCCGGCGAGAAGAGCGTGTGGGAGGAGATCTCCGGCGGGGTGGAGGAGCTGAGCGTCGGCGGGCGCGTGGTGAGCAGCCGCGCCTACTGCGCCGGCTTCAACTTCCGCGGGCCGGACCAGCAGAAGCGGGTGAAGGACCTCTCGGGCGGCGAGCGCAACCGCGTCCACCTGGCGAAGCTGCTCAAGAGCGGCGCCAACCTCATCCTGCTCGACGAGCCGACGAACGACCTCGACGTCGACACGCTGCGCGCGCTCGAGGACGCGCTGCTGGCGTTCGGCGGCTGCCTCGTCGTGGTCAGCCACGACCGCTGGTTCCTCGACCGCATCGCCACGCACATCCTCGCCTTCGAGGGCGACAGCCGCGTGGTGTGGTACGAGGGGAACTACGCCGACTACGAGGAGGACCGGCACGCGCGGCTCGGCGCCGAGGCGGACCAGCCGCACCGCATCAAGTACCGTCCTCTGACGCGGGATTAATAAATCGGGGCCGGTCCGGCGGGGGCAGGCAGCTGGGCGAAAGTTGTGCCCCGACGGTGGTCCGGCCCCGAAAGCGACTCGATGGTCAAGCGGGACGCGCACACCATACGTCCGTCCGGCGGTCCGTCAAGGGGCGCGCCGAACTTAATAGGACTATTTTCATCCTAACAATAGATCAAGCCCCGGGCTCTGTAATCACTATTTTTTCAATAGCTTCCAAAGCCTCCGGATGGCGCCAGTCCATGTCCATCCGCTCGGACAGCGCCAGCACCTCGCGCGCGCGACCCCGCAGGATGGGGTGCGGCGAGCGGAGGGAGCAGCAGTCGCGGTACGGCTCGATCGAGGTTTCGAAGGTGCCGATCCGGCGCGCGAGGGCCGAGATCTCGACCTTGTCCGTGCCGATCAGCGGTCGGAAGACCGGCAGCCGCACGTCGGGCCCGATGGCCCCGAGGTTGTAGAGCGTCTGGCTGGCGACCTGGCCGAGGCTGTCGCCCGTGACGAGCGCGTGGCAGTCGGTGCGCCGGGCGAGCTGCTCCGCCACCTTCAGCATGTAGCGACGGAACAGCACCATGTCGTGCGATTCGGCGATCACGCCGATCGCGCGCGACTCGTACGGGTAGGTCGGCGCGAGGTAGAGGTGCAGGTCGGTCGGCGTGTGCTCGCGCAGGATGGCGGCGAGGCGCAGGATCTTCGCGGCGTCGGCCTCGGCGGCGGTGCGGCCGGTGTAGAAGTGGATGAAGTCCGAGCGGCAGCCGCGCCGCATGAGCATCCAGGCCGCCACCGGCGAGTCGATCCCGCCCGACAGCAGCGTCATCACGCGGCCGCCCGAGCTGGCCGGCAGGCCGCCGGGGCCGGGGAGGCGCTGCGTGAAGATCAGCGCCTCGTTGCGCAGCATCAGCACGTGCACGGTGAAGTCGGCGCCGTGCAGCCGCACCGGCAGCTGGATCGCCTCGCCCACCGCGTTGCCCACCAGGCGGTTGATCTCGGTCGAGACGAGAGGGAAGTTGCGGTCCGAGCGGCGGGTGTCCACGCGGAAGGTGCGGGCGTTGCCGACGTCGCGCCGGGCGAGCGCCGCGGCGACCTCGCCCAGGCCGGCCAGATCGTCGCCCAGGCTCGCCCGCGGCACCGCCGTGGCCACCGACAGCCACTGCACCCCGAACACCCGCTGCAGCTTCGCGGCCACCGCGTCGGCGCGCGTGGCATCGTCCAGACGCACCAGCAGCCGGCTCTCGACGTGGTTCACGTGGCTGACCGGCTCGCCCTTGAGCGCCACGAGGATGTTGTTGCGCAGCCGCCGCAGGAAGGCGTGCCGGTTGCGGCCCTTCAGGGCGATCTCCGCGTAGTGGACGGCCAGCACGGGGGTGTCGAAGGTCACGGCGCGCTCCAGGTTCGGGGTGGCGCAGCCCAATGACACCCTGTGTCGCGCGGATGTCAACCCGGGGCGGGCCGGGACGGGGCGATTCCCGCCGCGAATCAGGGGTCGGCAGGCGCGCATTGCATCTCCACGGCGGGCGTGTATGCTCTGCCGCCACGCCACTTCATCCATAACATAGGACGCCGCCATGACGCCCCTGACCGGCTTCGACTTCGCCACGGTTGATGATGTCAGCCTCCTGCCCGCGGAGGCGATCGACGCGCTCGCGCCCGCCGTGACCCAGGTCGCCGTCGACCTGGCGCAGGGGAAGGGTCCCGGCGCCGCCTGGCTCGGCTGGCGCGACCCCGAAGCCGCCTGTCCGGCGACGACCCGCCGCGCGATCGCCGCCGCCGCCGCCACAGCCCGCGAGAAGTGCGACGCCTACGTGGTGATCGGGATCGGCGGCTCCTACCTGGGGACCCGCGCCGTCCTGGCCGCCCTGCCCGACCGCGCCAGCGGGCCGGAGATCCTGTTCGCCGGCATCGATCTGAGCGGCGTCGGCGCCGCCCGGCTGCTGGCAGCGTTGCAGGGGCGCGACTTCCGCCTCTGCATGATCTCGAAGTCCGGCACCACGCTCGAACCGGCCCTCGCCTTCCGTCTCCTGCGCGCCGAGCTGGAGCGGCGCTACGGCCCCGCGGAGGCGGCCCGGCGGATCATCGCCGTCACCGACGGCTCGCGCGGCGCCCTGCGCGCCCTCGCGCAGGCGCAGGGGTGGGAGACTTTCGTCGTCCCCGACGACATCGGCGGCCGCTTCTCGGTGCTCACGCCGGTCGGCCTGCTGCCGCTGGCGGTGGCGGGGCTCGACATCGACGCGCTCGTCGACGGCGCCGTCCGCCATGCGCGACGCCTGCCGCGCCCCGGCGCTGCGCGACAACCCGGCCCACCTCTACGCCGCCACCCGCCACGCCCTCCAGACGCGCGGCTTCCGCACCGAGATCCTCAGCGCCTTCCACCCCGACCTGCACTGGCTGCAGGAGTGGTGGAAGCAGCTGTTCGGCGAGAGCGAGGGCAAGCAGGGCCGCGGCCTCTTCCCCGCCGCCGCCATGATGACCGCCGACCTCCACAGCCTCGGCCAGTACATCCAGGACGGCCCCCGCGACCTGTTCGAGACCTTCCTGTGCGTGCGCCGCACGGCGCCCGACCTGCGCGTGCCGGCCGTCGCCGACAACGCCGACGGCCTCGGCTATCTGGAGGGACGCCCGCTCGACGAGATCAACGCCCTGGCCTGGCAGGGGGTCCGCCGCGCCCACACCGCCGGCGGCGTGCCGTGCCTGTCCCTCACGCTCGACGCCCTCGACGAGCGCCGCGTGGGCGCCCTGATCCACTTCTTCGAGGAGGCGGTCGCCGTGAGCGGCCGCCTGCTCGGCGTCAACCCGTTCGATCAGCCCGGCGTGGAAGCTTACAAGCAGGAGATGTTCCGGCTGCTTGGGAAGCCGTGAACTGTCGCCTCGATGGCTTGGGCACCTGGGCTTCGGGCGCGCCGCCACAGGGGCGTAACTGTTGCGCGATGCCAGCCACGAATGGAGAGCCTTCATGGACCGCAAATCCCTGAGCCGCGAATACAGGGAAACCGCCCGCCCGACAGGCGTTTTCCGCGTGCACAACACCGTCAACGGGAAGTCGTTTGTCGGGACGAGCGTGGATCTGCCGTCGATGCTCAATCGGCAGCGGGCGCAGCTCGGGTTCGGGGGGCATCCCAATCGCGAACTGCAACGGGAGTGGCGGGAGATGGGAGAGCAGGCCTTCTCGTTCGAGATCCTCGACACGCTGAAGCCGCGGGAGGAGCCGGGCTGCGATCCGGCCGACGAGCTGCGGGCGCTGGAGGCGCTCTGGCTCGAGAAGCTGTCGCCTTACGGGGAGCAGGGGTACAACGTGCGGCCGAAGACGTAGGCGAGCGTGCGGCGCTCCAGGGTCACCTGGCGAGCACGCGAACGAGGTCTGCCGCAAGTTCGCGCAGCAGCAGCGGCTCGCGGTGGACGGCCCCGAGCAGGATGTCCTCGCGTTGCACGAGACGCCCGGTCCCTGATGGAAGGGTGGTTCCCTGCCCATGGAGGAGAGCGACGTTGCTGGAGCGCCCTGGTGTGAGTCACTGCTGCCCGGGATAAACACAGCCTACGCGGTCAGCGCACCGATCGGGATCACGGCGACACCGTCGTCGCGGACGTAGCCAAAACCGGTGGCCGTGATCACCGCCAGCGCGATCGGTTCGCCCGTCGCGACCGTATCCACCCGCCCCTTCAGCCGGAGGAGGTGCCCGGCCGCCACTTCGACCTCGCCAGGGCCGAGTTTTATCTCGAACGCCGCCCAACGACCATCGGGCATCTCGATGACCGCGTCGGCTTCGAGTCCGGTCTCATCCCGGTAGGCGAAGACTTCGGCGTCGATCGCCTGGGCATACACTCGCAGGTCCCGGACCACGAGGTTTTCGAACAGCAGCCCGAGCCATCGCAGGTCACCCAGCAGACGCTCAGGCGTCGCCCGCACCGCAGCGACCGCGAGCGACGGATCAACGAAGTGGCGCACGGCAGCCGCTCGCAGGCGCGTCCGGGACCGCAGCGATGGCGCCCAGGCCGGCAGGTTCTCCGTGATCATCAGCCGGGCCAGGGCATCGAGACAGGACGAGATCGTCTCGGACTTGAGGTTGCCGTCCATGCCGTTCACGTCGGCTCGCAGAAGGTTGATCGAGGTCGACGTGCCGACGTTTCGGGCGAGCGAACGCAGCAGGCGACCGACGGTCTCCGGGTTCCGGCGGACCCCGTCCACACGCTGCACGTCGGCGCGTGCAATCTCTGCGACATAACCGCGGAGGAGTCGCTGGGTGTGCGGAGCGGTCATGCCGAGACCGCCGGGCCACCCGCCGACGCACACGAGGTCCGCGATCCGGCGAACGGTGAGGCCGGGGCCAGGCGCCCGGCGTGGCGGGTCTCATCGTCGGGCGGAACCGAGGACCCGGTCAGGATGAAGTGTCCGCCGCCCCTGCGATCGTCGATGGCCCTGCGGATGTGGTTCCAGATCTCCGGTTCCCGCTGCCACTCGTCAATCAGGCCTGGGCACGGCGCCCTCGATGACCAGGCTCGGGTCCACGGCCGCTGCCAGGCGGGCACGCTCGTCCACGTCGAGCAGAACCTCACCCAAGGGGACGTTTGCGACTGGTTCAGGGTGGCGTTTGCGATGATCACTGCGGGGCGGATGCGAGGCGAGGCTGAGCGACAACCGCGGGGCGTTGGCAGCGCGTGATTTGTTTAATAGCATCGTGTTGTTCGTTTCGTGCCGCCTGCTTCGCGAACTCGCCCCGCAGGTCGCGACCGCCCTTCGCGAATACCTGAAGTGCGGCATCCTGGCTCACGGGTTCGCCCGCGTCTCCTGCGTCAGCCGCCAGCACGATTTCAGGCTCGCGTTCTCCTGCAAAGGCCGCGACCTGTGCCCGTCCTGCGTGACGCGCACCGCAGTCTCCGCGCCAAAGCAGGATATCCCCCACTCACGGAAACCCCGGAATAAGG
>CAVYVY010000006.1:0-93963 GCA_963772145.1 uncultured bacterium | reverse complement strand
GACCGAGCTGGAGGTCGCCGTCGGCCAGGACCGCGCGGCAGATGGTGCGTTCGCCCACTTCGACGCTGTTGGCGGCATAGACCTCGAGCGGAAAGAGCGCGCCGGCCGGCAGGCTCAGGCGTCCGCAGCCGATGACCACGCCCGGACAGGCCGCGGGGCCCGCGGCGGCCGGAACGAGCGGCGGCGGCGCGCCGTCGGGCAGCACGACGTACCGCGTGCCGTCCGCGAGCGACCCCTCCACGACGGCGCCGCCCGCGCGGCAGGCGGCGATCGGATCGCCCAGCGCTCCGTCCATCCAGGCCCGGAACCGGTGCGCGAAGTGGCGGATGTCCACGTCGGAGGCGCGCACGACCCGCAGCGGCTTCACGTCGGTGCGGCGGCGCAACTCGATCAGCGCCGGCAGCAGCGGCAACACCGCCCAGCCCAGGAACAGCGCGAAGAAGAGGATCGACGGCCAGCGTCAGGCTCATTCCTCCTCCCCGCCGTTGAGGTTGTGGGGATGCTCGGTCTTGTGCCAGCGCACGTGCCGTGCCCGCGGCGCGCCCACAGCAGCTGGGCCAGCGTCTCGCGCGACACGGCGAAGAGACCGACCAGGAAGCCGAGCATGGTCAGCGGCAGCAGCCGCACCCGCGCCCGCGAACCGTCGAGATACGAGGCGGCGCTCACCTCGAAGAACACCGCGAAGTTCCCCAGCGCGCTGTACGAGGTCACGATCAGGATGACGATCAGGCCGGGCCGCGTCTCGCCCAGATACCACAGGACCATCGCCAGCAGCCAGCCGAGCAGCAGGATGGGCGACAGCAGGTAGACGTTCAGCAGCAGCCAGCCGTCGAGCCGCTCGCGGAAGCTCGTGCGCCGGCACGTCCAGAGCGGGCCGCCGTGCGCCCAGAGCGCCTCGTTGTGCCCGCGCGCCCAGCGCATCAGCTGGCGCATGCGCTGGGGCCAGGTGGCCGGCACCTGTTCGTAGCACTCGGAGCGGTTCTGATAGACGGTCTTCCAGCCGCCGCGCAGGAGGCGGAAGGTGGCGTCGGTGTCCTCGGCGAGGGTGTCGACGCGCCAGCCGCCGACGCTCTCCAGCGCCCGCCGCCGCACCCCGCCCACCGTGCCGCCGTACTGCACCACCAGCCCGAGGTTCATCCGCGCCTGCTGGTCCACCTGGTAGCCGCCGGAGCGCTCCAGGTCGAGCAGCCGCGTCAGCAGGTTCTGGCCGACGTTGTGCGGCACGACGCGGCCCATCACCGCGCCGACCTCGGGATCGAAGAACGGCGCCACGAGCTGCTTGATCAGGCCGCGCCCCGGGATGTAGTCGGCGTCGAAGACCAGGGCGATGTCGGTGCCGACGAGCGCCATGGCGTCCTTCAGCGCGGCCGCCTTGCCCGGCGCCCCCTTGCGGCGGTGGAACGGCAGCACGATGCCGGGGTGGCAGGCGCGCGAATTCGTCGATGATCTCGCCGGTGCGGTCGCTGCGAGCGGTCGTTGATCGGCAGGACGCGCAGCCGCCCGAGCGGATAGTCGGCGTCGAGCAGGGCGGTGAGGATCTCGCCGATGACCGGCTCCTCGTTGTGCGCCGGCACCAGCACCGTGACCTCGGGCCAGTCGGCGGTGTCGATGTCGAGATAGGGGTGGCGCTGGCGGCCGTGCAGGCGGCTCAGCGTGAACAGGTAGTGACGCGCGATGTAGACGCAGATCAGCAGCAGGATCGCGTAGAGCGGGTAGAGCATCGCCACGATGTACCAGGGACGCGGCGAGCGCAGCCCGGGCGGCAGGTAATCGGTCGTCGGCAACGCGCCCGACGACGTCGCCAGGCCGACGCCGAGAACCAGGGCGCCCAGCGCGACGAGAAGCGGGCGCCGGCTGTGACGGACACCGTCCGGCATCGCGCGGGGGCCTTTCCGGCTGCTGTCTCACGCGGACCGCGGCAGGATAGCCGGGTTCCGCCCTAGGGAGCCACGAATATCTTGAGACTGCTGAACTGGGCCACGCCGTTGCGCACCGCGAGATGCGGCTCCCGGTAGACGCCGACGGGATAACTCCCGTCCGAGCGGAACAGCAGCACGCCGTCGAGTCGCGCCTCGACCCGCCCCGCGCGCACCGCGAAGCGGAGCAGGTGCCAGGCGCCCTCGCTCACCGGTTTGTCCGGCTTCACCACCCGCAGGACATGCTCCGTGCCGCCGACCATGTGGCGCACGCTGACCCGCCGCTGGCCGCCGAAGAGGACGGCGCCGCTCTCGTTGTGCAGTTCGCGGCTGTCGCGCGTGAGCAGATGGGCCTCCACGCTGCGGCCCCCGGCGTCCGCCACGAGCCGCACCCGCGTCTCGAGCAGGAAGTCGCCGCCGTGCGCGAAGGGAGCGACGTACACCGCGAAGGCGCCATCGTCGGACCGCCCTTCGAGCAGGCCGTCCACGAGACGCCAGTCGCCCCAGCTCCAGGCGTCCGGGAAAGCGCCGTCGGCGAAGTTCCACGCCACGGCACGGCGCCAGTAGACACCGTCCAGCAGAACGACCGGCTGCCCGCCCTGTCGCGGCACGCTCTCGTAGACGCGACGCGTGCGCTCCGGATCGGCGCACAGCAGCAGCGCACCGAGTGCGCCGAACGCGATCAGGGAGGGAATGATGATGGTCCGTTTGCGCATGCAGGTCTCTTCGTGGTCCGGCGGCGCGCGGCGCGCCTGATCGGCAGCCATCATGGCTATCGGGGCCCGGACGCGCCAGCAGCCATCGCCATCGGGCGATCGCTTTACATTCGGCAGCACCAGCCGTAGGCTTAGATCTGTCGTCAAATCGCCGGGACCGGCCACGGACCATGCGCAAGGGGGTTACGCATGAGCCTCTCGCCGACTGCGGTGCTGTTGCGCCCGCCCCGCGGTCCGCCCCTGCGGCACGCCCGCCTGCGGAGAACCCGCGCCATGAAAACGCGCGTCTCCCGGCGCAGCCCTGCGCCTCGCCATTGCTCTACGCCATCTTCGGCGGAATGTGGATCCTGCTGTCCGACCGGCTGCTGCTCGCCCTCGCTCGACGATCCCCACGTCCTGACCCGGTGGCAGACCTGGAAGGGCTGGGTCTTCGTCGCGGTCAGCGCGGGTCTCATCTACACCATCGTGCATCGGGAACTGCTTGCCCAGACCCGCGTCGGGGCGGCGCTGCGGGACAGCACGGCCCGCCACAGCGGACTCTTCCAGGATTCGCCGGTGGCCCTGATCGAGATGGACTACTCGGCCGTGCGCACGCGCGCGGCGGAAATGCACGCCCGCGGCATCGGGGATCTGAGGCTGTACTGCCTGGATCATCCCGCGGAAGCGCGTGCCTGCGCCGCTCTGGTCCGCGTGAGGGACCTGAACCGCGCCGCCCGGACTCTCTACGGCGCGCACAGCGAACAGGAGTTGCGCAGCGGCCTGCAGCTGGTGCTGGAAGAGGAGCCGTCCGAGGCGCTCCTGGAACAGTTGCACGCGGTGGCGGAGGGAACGACTCTCCCTGGAGCTCGAAGTGTCGCTGCGCACCCTGAGCGGCCAGGAGCGGACGGTGGTCATGCACTGGGCCGTTTCTCCCGGCAGCGAGCTCACCTTCGAACGGGTGATCATCTCCCTGATCGACGTGACCGAGACCCGCCAGGCCGAGGCGGAGCTGGCCAGCCACCGCCAGGATCTGGCGCAGGCGGGGCGCGTGCTGGCGCTCGGCGAGTTGAGCTCGTCCATGGCCCACGAGTTGAAGCAGCCGCTGGCCGCCATTTACAGCAACGCCCAGGCCGCCCGACGCTTCCTCGACGCCGAACCGCCCGATCTCGAGGAGGTCCGCCGGGCGCTGACCGACATCGAACAGGACGACAGGCGCGCCGACGGCATCATCCGGCAGTTGCGCGCCTTCATCCGCCGCCGCGAAATCGCGCGTGAGCCGGTCGACCTCAACGCCGCGATCCTGGAAGCCGAGCGCCTGCTGCGCACCGAGGCCCGCGGCCGGCGGGTGGCGGCGGTGGCCAGCTCGATCCGCACCTGCCGCTCGTCACGGGAGATCCGGTGGCGCTGCGCCAGGTGCTGCTGAACCTCGTCCTCAACGCGCTCGACGCCGCGCAGCGATCGCCGGCGGGACGCCGCTGGGTCGTCGTGACCACCGTGGGCGAACCGGACGGCAGCGCGGTGGTGACGGTGCGCGATTCGGGGCCGCCCCTGCCGCCGGGAGTGGCCGCGCGCCTGTTCGAGCCGTTCTTCACCACCAAGCCGGACGGCCTCGGCCTCGGGCTCACGTTGAGCCGCTCGCTGATCGAGGCGCACGGCGGTACGTTGTGGGCGGACGGCAATCCCGAGGGAGGGATGACCTTCGGCTTCCGCCTGCCCGCCGGCTGAAGGAGCCCGGTTGTGAGCGACGATACCGCTTTGGTGTACGTGGTGGACGACGACGCCTCGGTGCGCACGGCGATCGGGCGTCTGCTGCGGTCGGTCGGACTCGAGATCCAGCTGTTCGCCTCCGCCACGGAGTTCCTCGCTTTCACCCGGCCCGAGCGGCCGGGTTGTGTCGTCCTGGATGTCCGCATGCCGCGGCTCAGCGGCCTCGATCTGCAAAAGGAGCTTGCCGCCACCGGCGCCGCGCTGCCGATCATCTTCGTGACCGGCCACGCCGACGTGCCGATGTCAGTGCGCGCGATGAAGGCGGGGGCGGTGGACTTCCTGCCAAAGCCGTTCCATGACCAGGATCTGCTCGATGCGGTCCAGCGGGCGCATCGCGGCCGACCGCGAACGTCGCCGGCACGAATCCGGGCTGGCCGCCGTCCGCGCCGTCTACGAAACCCTGACCCCCCGCGAACGCGAGGTGCTGTCGTACGTGGTTTCCGGCGCCCTCAACAAGCAGATCGCCGGCTCGCTCGGCACCAGTGAAAAGACCATCAAGGTCCACCGGGCGCGCATCATGGACAAGATGGGCGTCGAGTCGCTCGCCGATCTGGTCCGTCTCGCCGGCCGTCTGGGCGTCCAGGGGCCGGACCCCGACTAGGCCTTCCCGTCGCCACGAACCATCCGCCCCTACCAGCCTACGCCCATGGTCCCAAGGTCCAATGGTCCCGCCTGTCACTTTTGACGATAATAGACCGCACAGGGTGAGATTGCGCGCCGGCCTCCTCGCCGGCCGGCGCCCCGAACGCCCCGCCCGGCGCTCCCGAGCATCCCTCCAAACCCCCCTTGGGGGCGCCGGCGGTGGCGAAACAACGCGGAGATGACGTAATCGATGGCAAAGATCCTGCTGGTGGACGACGAGACCGAAACGCGCGCGCACCTGCGCGCCATGCTCGAACTCATGGGCCATGAGGTGCATGATGCGGCCGGCGGGCGTGACGGCTGCCTGCTGGCGGAGCACCATCTCTTCGACTGCGCCATCGTGGATATCTTCATGCCCGGCATGGATGGACTCGAGACGATCCAGATCCTCAAGTCGCTGCGTCCGGAACTGCCGGTGGTCGTCCTGGCCGGAGAGGGCCGGATCAGCCCGGACCTGGCCTGCCGCCTGGCCCTGGCGCTGGGCGCCGATCATGCCCTGCGCAAGCCGGTGGACAACGCAGCGCTGAGCGCGGTGTTCGACAGCGCCTCCTGGCCGTTCCCCGCACGGACCGCGCGCCCGCACACCCCCGCTCCCACCTCCTGACCCCGCCACGCGGAACTCAGAACGTGCCGAAATAGCGGGCCCGTGCGGCCGGAACAAAAGCGCTCATAACATATTGTTATGTGTTGCGTTAGTTGATTTTCCCGCGCGAAGAAATCTGCCCGGCGAGCGTCCGCAACCGGCCCTCATCATCGATGCCAAGCGCGGGCGCACCCGGCCCGCTCCCGGCGCGCGCTTCGAAATGGTCCGTCGTCGCTTCGATCACCGGGGACTCAGCTCCGCCGCGCGCGACGAGATCCGCCAGCCCCAGGCCCACCAGATCCGTTGCGAAGCGGCCATGCGCGAGGTGGAAACGCTTCTGCGCGTAGTAGATCCGGCGCAGCGCCCAGCGCGTCGCGTCCGCGGGATCGTCGCGCGGGGCGACCGGCGGCGCGCCCACCGGCGACGTCGAGAACTGCACGACTCCCCACATCTCCGGGTAGTGCATGGCGACCAGCCCCTGCGGCGACCAGACCCAGTTGTCCTCGGGCAGCGGCCGGTCGGTCGCCGGATCGACGACCTTCGCGTAGCCGCCGTCGTCGGCCCGCGCGCGCCACTCGACGCGCGAAAAGTTCAGCCGCCAGCGGTCGCCGTCGCGCGGCGGCGCCTCCCGGTGCGCGCACTCCCGCAGGACGGCCCACGGCAGCGCCAGCTCCACCGTCCAGCCACGGTCACGGACGGAGGGATCGTTGAGCGTGCCGTCCAGTCGCACCGCCGCGCGCAGGCCGGCAATGTCCCAGGCGTTGACCGCCGGCCCGCCGTCCCGGTACGGGCGAATCAGCAGCAGATCCCACACCGTGCCGAGAGCGTTGATCTCCAGCTCATAATACTCGTGCGTGTCGCCGTCGGGATCGATGAACAGCTCGAAGTCATTGTCGTGGAAGATGACCGCGTCGCGCTCGGTGAGGGTCCCCCAGAGGTCGGGCTCCTCGAGGTCGGCCCCGACGTAGAGGTTGTCGTCGTCCCAGAGCAGTTTCGCGCGGGTGAGGAAGCGGGGCGCCGGTCGCGCCGGCCCCTCGATATCGACGAACGGATCGGTCCACGGCGCGTCGCGCCAGGCCGCTTCGTCGAGCGCGCCGTCGACCACCGGCGGCGCCGGGGCGCGCAGGCAGACGTACTGCCGCGGCGCACACGGAATGGCGGGGACGGGAAAGTCCTCGGCCAGCGCCGGCGCCGCCAGCAGCGCCAGCCCGGCGAGGACGACCATGCTCCTGCCGTTCATTCCTGCCACAGGAACTCGCCCCTCTCGACGCTCCAATCGTCGCCGAAGAACCCCGCCGCGCGGATGCCGCGTCCGCCGTCGGTCAGCACGCGCGACGACAGCACGCAGCAGTCGGGCAGCGAGAACCCGGCCTGCAGGTACGGCAGCGTGTCGGTGAGCCGCCGCCCGGCCGGCCCGGTGCCGGCCACCACGGCCACGCACGCGACGCTGCTGCCGGGGCGCGGCCGCACGAACAGGCAGGCGAGGTCGTGGCCGACGATGCGCCGCCCCCCGATCCGCACCGCCCCCCGCCCGATCTGCACCGGACAGTCGGGCAACAGCTTCGCCCACGCGGCATTCGCCCCCCCGGCACCGTACAGCACGACGCCGCGGTCCGGCTCGGCCGCCGGGTCGAAGTCCACGTCGCGCACGATGTCCACGGCGCCGTTCCCCTGGTACCACCAGGTCTCCGCGTCGAAGCGCGCCTTCGCCGCGGCCCACGCGTTCTCCTCGGCCGAGCCGCGCGTGCCGACCACGAACTGGAACCGGTGGCGGAAGGCGTCCTTGAAGGGGCCGTAGCGGAATGGCGCCTTGGCGGTGGGCAGCCCCTGCCCTTCGATTCTGCTCAACCGGACCCAACGCCCGCCCAGCCGCTCGAATGTGGCGATCGGTGGCGTGTCGCGCCACTGGACGAGGGAATCGGCCGGAAACAACTGCCCGTCCAACTCCACGGTAACCTCCGCGCCTTCACCGACCGGACTCGGCACGATCCGCAGTCGCGACACGTTCTCCGTCTCGCCCACGACTTTCCGCGAATCCGGCAGGCAGCGCACGTGCACCCGGCTCAACTCGTGCTGCCGTTCCTGGCCGAGGATCGTGACCCAGCCGCACCTGGCCGAGACCCCGGGGCTGGCGGTGCGGAAGTCGATCTCCAGGGCGGCATCGTCGCGCAGCCGGGCGCGGCGCGCGAAGAACTCGAACATCGGCGCCCAGTCCACGCAGTCGACGCCCGGCTCGGGCGAGAGGTCCCACCAATGCCCCTGCCCCGGCTCCTCGTGGTAGACCCAGTCGGGGTGAAAGGTCTTCAACTCGTCCACGAACAGGTGCGACTGGGCGGGCGGCACGTTGTCGTCGGCGCCGCCGTGCAGCGCGTAGACGCCCAGTCGGGCCAGGTTCGGCGCGAGTCGCAGCGTCTCCGACGCGTTCGAGGCGCGGGTGAGCATCCGCTCGGCCGGCGACAGTCGCGCGCGGTCGTACTCGAAGCGGTAGGTCCAGAAGGTGGCCCAGCCGGCGCTCGGCCCGATCGCGGCGAAACGGTCGGGGCAGGTGGCGCCGAGACTCCAGGCGCCGTGGCCCCCCATCGAGTGGCCGGTCAGCCAGACCGTCGGCGACAACTGCTCGCCGCCCCCGGGCGGCATGACGAGGTCGAGCACCTCGAGCGCGTCGAGACGGCCCCAATCCTCCCAACTGAAGCCGTACGGGCGACGGTTGGTCGGGGCCACGATGCGCGCCCACGGCTTGGGCGTGTAGGAGGCGGCCTGATTGCGCGCCTCCACGTTGGCGCCGTGCAGCGACAGGACGACCCCTTCCGGCCCTTCAACCCTCGAGTCGAAATCAGACCTTGCGGGGAGCAGGGCGTAGTACTGAACGCTGCCGTCGATGCCGCTGATGAAGGTGATCTGGCGCACCGCGTCCCACTTGACCACTCGCAGCGTGATCGCGGCCTCGTCCAGCAGGCTCGCTGCGGGATCGTTGCCAGTGCGCAGTCTCAGCACGACGGGCATTTCCGGATGCCGGAGCGGAGGCTCCGGGTCCGGCAGCTCGCCCGCAATGCGGAACCCAACCTTCCGCACGCTCAGCGGCGGGATCGGCGGCAGCGGCGTCGCGCCGGACTCCAGCCCATCCCCCACGACCTCCAGCACGAGCCCGGTCAGCGGTCGGTCGGTCGTGTTGATCACCGGCAGCGCCGCCCAGTGGTCGTACGGCTTCCGGTCGACGACCAGGTCGGGCGCCGTGAGGTCGCGCACGTTGAGCAGGGCCGGCGCCGACGAGCGGCGCAGTTCGACCTTGAGCCCGCCGCGCTCGCAGCGGAAGAGCAGGACGTTGCGGCCGGCGTGCAGGGCGACCGGCAGCGACGAGAAGTCGTGGCGCGGCTCCCACGACTCGTAGGCGTCCTTCGTGCGGTACTTGTTGCCGGCGCGCGGCTCACCGTTGACGAAGACGTAGTCGTGGTTGCCCGCCTCGAGCAGCCGGACGCCGGCGGCCGGCAGGTCGACGGCGGCGCAGGCCCAGCCGCTCTCGAGCGCCTCGTGGCGGAACCAGCCGCTGCTGTCGGCGGCGAGCGCGGTCCAGACGGCGGCGGCGCCGTTGCCCAGCGGCACCCGGTCGCCCGCGCGCGGGGCGCGCCAGGTGCCTGCCACGACAGCGGCCAGGACCGGGTCGCGCGGCAGCAGGTTGGTGCGCGAGTTCTCAGGCAGTTTCAGGGCGAGGATCTCGCGCACGACGAACGGAGTGTCGGTGAGGGCCGCCGCGCCCGAACAGCGCCCCGCGGCGGCCGGTAGAAGCAGCAGCAGGGCAATCTCAAGCCAGCGCCGGACCATGGCATCCCCCTTTGCCGCAAGTGTCCCATGCGGCGCACGGGGCGTCCAGAACCGCGCCGCGAGCGACGATGGCGGCCTTCTTCGCCTGAGATAGCTGTCGGACCGGTGGACGAATGCCAATGCCCCGTCGCAGGCGCGCGGCACCTGGTTTGCCCCGAGTTGCGGGAAGATCAACTTAGGCGAAGACTGTGCGACGGGGTGCAGAATGGTCCCGGGTGTCCGTCCGCACGTCTGATGGCAGCAGGGAGTCGCTACGCAACCTCCAGCACCTCCCCTTCCCGCCGCGCGATCTCGATGATCGCGCTCGAATCATCTTCCCGCCATTGCTGCGAACCACACGGAGTCGGCTCGATTCGGCTGTCGATGCGAGCGGCCAGACGCCAAAGCAGATTGATGTGGGTCCGGTCCTTCATATCATCGAACTGCGGGGAGACGACCAGGAGATCGATGTCACTCCACGGGTGGGCACGTCCGGTGGCCTGGGAGCCGAAGACCACTGCGCGTTCCACCACAATGCCGTGCTCTTTGACGGCGGAAAGATAGGCGAAGACGGAGGTCAGAACTGCAGGTTCAAGCATTGCAGCACCTTATCAATCCGTGCCATGTACTCTGCGGCTTCACCAATCGAAGGAGGGGGTACCGGATGTTGAGGATAGCGCCCCTCGATGTTCAGCCCGTTGATTTCGGCCAGGAGGTCGATCTGCTCCTCTGCGGCCCCGATTCTCCAGTAGGCGATTTGTTTGGCGATGTCGACCATGGACTTGTTCATACCACAAGATGTTGAGTGAGGCAATGGATCGCGTTTCGCCTGCGAAGTGTCCCTGCCGATATCTCCGTCCGCTTGCCCCCGTGGGAGTTGCGGCGCCTCGAGCAGGGCAGAATCGAGAGCCAGCGCTCTGATCCGCAGGTTCTCCACAGGGAATCCAGCCAGGGACGCCCCACCTAGTCCTTGAGCCGGAGCACCGGACGTGTTTTGCTGGCGTCATCCCCCATCCCCGAACCGCCGAGGAGTGAATCGCATGAAGAAGTTCTGGCTGATCGCGCTGGTGCTCCTGCTGGCCGCCGCGCCGGCGGTGGCGCAGAAGGCCAAGGCGGATAGCAAGGCCAAGCCTGCCAAGGCGAAGACGGACACGAAGAAGGACGAGCCGAAGGACCCGCTGAGCGCCGGCACCTTCACCGGCCTCGCGCTGCGCGCTCTCGGCCCCGCCTTCACCTCCGGGCGCATCGGCGACCTGGCCGTCGACCCGCGCGACAAGGCGCACTGGTACGTGGTGGTCGCCTCGGGCGGCGTCTGGGAGACGCGCAACGCCGGCACGACCTGGGCGCCGATCTTCGACGACCAGGGCTCCTACTCGATCGGCTGCGTGACCCTCGATCCGCGCAACCCGCTCACCGTGTGGATCGGCACCGGCGAGAACAACAGCCAGCGCAGCGTCGGCTACGGTGACGGCGTCTACCGCTCGCTCGACGGCGGCAGGACGTGGGAGAACATGGGGCTCGGGAAGTCCGAGCACATCGGCAAAATCCTCGTCGACCCGCGCAACTCCAGCGTCGTGTTCGTCGCCGCGCAGGGGCCGCTGTGGGGGCCCGGCGGCGACCGCGGCCTCTACAAGTCGACCGACGGCGGCAAGACATGGGAGAAGTCGCTCGACATCAGCGAGCACACCGGCGTGAGCGACCTCGCGTTCGACCCGCGCGATCCCGACACGATCTACGCCTCAGCCTATCAGCGCCGGCGCCACGTCTGGACCCTGATCGACGGCGGCCCCGAGTCGGCGATCCACAAGTCGACCGACGGCGGCAAATCGTGGCGCAAGCTGACGAACGGCCTGCCGGCGGGCGACGTCGGGCGCATCGGCCTGGCGGTGGCGCCGTCGCAGCCGGACGTCGTGTACGCGATCGTCGAGGCGCCGGGCGAAGGCGGCGGCTTCTACCGCTCCACCGACGCGGGCGGCAACTGGGCGAAGATGAGCGGGCACGTCTCGGGCAGCCCGCAGTACTACCAGGAGATCATCGTCGATCCGAACAACGCCGACCGCGTCTACTCGATGGACACCTTCATCATGGTGACCGACGACGGCGGCAAGACCTTCCGGCACGCCGGCGAGAAGAACAAGCACGTGGACAACCACGCGCTCTGGATCGATCCCGACGACTCCGACCACCTGCTCGTCGGCTGCGACGGCGGCCTGTACGAATCGTTCGAGCGCGCGGCATCGTGGCGCTTCGTGCCGAACCTGCCGGTCACGCAGTTCTACCGCGTGACCGTGGACAACACGCAGCCGTTCTACCACGTCTACGGCGGCACCCAGGACAACTTCAGCCTGGGCGGCCCGTCGCGCACGATCAGCGCCAGCGGCATCGTCAACTCCGACTGGTACGTCACGCAGGGCGGCGACGGCTTCAAGACGCAGGTCGACCCCGAGGATCCCAACATCGTCTACGCCCAGTACCAGCACGCCGGGCTGGCGCGCTTCGACAAACGCAGCGGCGAGGGGCTCGACATCCAGCCGCAGCCGCGGCCGGGCGAGCCGGGCCTGCGCTGGAACTGGGACTCCCCGCTGATCATCAGCCCGCACCTGCACACGCGGCTCTACTTCGCGGCCAACATCGCTGTTCCGCAGCGACGACCGCGGCGACTCGCTGGCGGCCGGTCAGCCCCGACCTCACGCGCCAGGTCGACCGCAACAAGCTGCCGGTCATGGGCAGGGTCTGGAGCATCGACGCGGTGGCGAAGAACAAATCCACCTCGATCTACGGCAACATCGTGGCGCTGACCGAATCGCCCGCGTCGCGACGGCCTGCTCTACGCCGGCACCGACGACGGCCTGATCCAGATCACGGAGGACGGCGGCGGCGCCTGGACGCGCTACGAGAAGTTCCCCGGCGTCCCCGCCGACACCTACGTGAGCTGTCTCTACGCCTCCCGCCACGCCGAAGGGCGTGTCTACGCGGCATTCGACAACCACAAGATGGCCGACTTCAAGCCGTACCTTCTGCGCAGCGACGATCGCGGCCGCACCTGGAGTTCCGTGGCCGGCGACCTGCCGGAACGCGGCTCCGTCTGAACACGGTCGTGGAGGACCCGGTCAACCCCGACCTGCTGTTCGCCGGCACCGAATTCGGCCTGTACTTCACGATCGACGGCGGCCGCAAATGGGTGCAGCTCAAGGGCGGGATGCCGGTCATCGCGGTGAAGGACCTGTCGATCCAGGAGCGAGAGACCGACCTCGCGGTCGCCTCGTTCGGCCGCGGCTTCTTCATCCTCGACGACTACACGCCGCTGCGGCTGCTCAAGCGCGAAACGCTCGACCGCGAGGCCGAGCTGTTCCCGGTGCGGCGCACCTGGATGTACCTCGAGAGCACGCCGCTCGGCGGCACCGGCAAGGGCGAGCAGGGCGACGGCTTCTTCACCGCCCCCAACCCGCCGTTCGGCGCGGTCTTCACCTGGTACCTGAAGGAGGAGGCGAAGACGCTCAAGCAGCGTCCGCCAGGACCGGGAGAAGAAGCTGCGCGAGGCGGACAAGCCGATCCCCTACCCGACCTGGGACGAGCTGCGCGCCGAGGAGAACGAGGAGGCGCCGACCTGCCTGCTGACCGTCCGCGACGCGGCGGGCGCCGTGGTGCGGCGCCTGCCGGCCCCCGCGAAGGCCGGCTTCCAGCGGATCGCCTGGGACCTGCGCTTCCCGCCGGCCGACCCCGTCGACCTCAACCGCGGCGAAGCGGAGCGCTACGGGTACACCCCGAACGGGTCGCTCGCCGCGCCCGGCACGTACTCGGTCACGCTCGAACTGCGCGTGCGCGGGGAGTCGCGCCCGCTCGGCGCGCCGCAGACGTTCGCATGCGTCCCGCTCGGCAACGCCACGCTCGCCGCGGCCGACCGCGCCGCGCTGGCCACGTTCTCGCGCGAGGTGGCCGATCTGCAGCGGGCGGTCCTGGGCGCCGCGAAGGTCTGTGACGAGGCGCAGTCGCGGCTCGATCACGCGCGCCGCGCCATCCAGGACACGCCGGGCGCCGACCCCGCGCTGCTGGCCGACGCGCGCGGCCTGCAGGACCGTCTGCGCGCCCTGCGCATCGAACTCGAGGGCGATGCCACCCTCGCCCGGCGCGAAGAGCCGGTACCGCCGGCCCTCACCGACCGCATCCAGCGGGCGGTCTCCGGCCTCTGGTCGTCGACCGCGGCCCCGACCCGCACCCACCGCGACGAGTACGGCTACGCCGCGGCCGCCTTTCCCGGGCTGCTCGCGAACCTGCGCACCCTCGTCGAAACGGATCTGCAGAGACTCGAGGCCAGGCTCGACGCCGCCGGCGCCCCGTGGACGCCGGGGCGGATGCCGGAGTGGCCGCGGCGGTAGCGACGCGATGCAGAATGACGCCGAGCCCCGGTCGGCGGCGGAAAACACGGGCGGCGCCAACGCGACGCCCGTGCCTCTGTTCAGGCTTCCCGATCCGGGACCACCAGGCTCACGGCCCCCTTCCGCACCAGCGTCTCCATGAACTGTACCAGGTCCGCGGCCGCTTCGCCGGGCGGGACCTCGTACTCGGCACAGACCAGGTCCGCGAGGGCGGCAAGAGAGCGGCGTCCGTCGAGAGCTCGCCAGATCAGCGCGCCGGGGCCGTTGAGGATGTGGAGAACGCCGCCGGCTTCGTCGAGGAGGACATCGTCGCCGTCGAGCTCACGCAGGACGCAGCCACGGGGCTTGGGAATCGCGGCGAGCGGCAGCAACAAGCCGGTCGGAGCGGGCGCCGGACCGGCCGCACGCGCGGCGGGGGAAGGCGCCGGCGCGGACAGAGCAGAGCCGAACAGGCGTCCCTTCACGTCCAAGCGCAGAAAGCGCCACGCCAGCCGGCGGGCTTCGCGACGGGCGCCGGAAGAGTCGAAGTCGGCACGGCCGCCGTCAGGACGGTCGCCATCGACAACACGGCCGACGATCCGCCGGGCATCGGTCCAGGTACCGCGGAGATTGGCGTCCCCCTTCTGGTAGATCAGACAACGCCACGGCAGCCGCAGCACCAGCAGCACACGATGCGCCGTCAGACTGTGACCGTCGCTGAAAACAACGATGTCGCCCGGCCCGGAATCGCGTGCCCCGGCGGCCTCGACCCGGAGCCGACTGCCGATCGGCAGCAGCGGCGCCATGCTGCCGCTCAGCACGGGAAGTTCGACCCGTTCCCCGGGAGACAGCCGTCCGCGCAGCAGTGCGTACCAGCCGCTGAGGCCTTCGTCGTTCGTGACCACCCTAGCGGTCGCCCCGCAGCAGTCCGCCGAGCGGCCCGAGGATCGAGCCCTCCTCGCTGTGGCCGCCGCGCTGCGGCGCCGCCGCGAGCATGCGGCCGGCCAGGCGCGAGAACGGCAGGCTCTGCAGCCAGACACGGCCCGGGCCGGTCAGCCGCACGAAGAACACCCCTTCGCCGCCGAACAGCATGGTCTTGAGACCGCCCGCCTGCTCCACGTCGTAGGTGATCGTATCGGTGAGAGCGGCGAGACAGCCGGTGTCGACGTGCAGCACTTCGCCCGCGGCGAGCTGGCGCTCGACCACGGTGCCGCCGGCATGCACGAACACCCAGCCGTCCCCCTCGAGCTTCTGCATGATGAAGCCCTCGCCGCCGAACAGGCCGGTCAGGATCTTGCGCTGGAACGCGATCCCGATCGACACCCCCTTCGCGGCGGCCAGGAAGCTGTCCTTCTGGCAGATCAGACGTCCGCCGACCTCGCTCAGGCGGATCGGCAGGATCGTGCCGGGGAACGGCGCCGCGAACGCCACGTGCGCCTTGCCGGAGCCGCGGTGCGTGTAGGCGGTGATGAACAGCGACTCGCCGGTGAGCAGCCGCTTGCCGGCGCCGACCAGCTTGTCCATGAAGCCGCCCTGCGCCCGGTCGGAGCCGTCGCCGAAGACGGTCTGCATCTCGATGACCGCGTCCTTGTACATCATGGCGCCGGCCTCGGCGACCGCGCTCTCGCCCGGATCGAGCTCCACCTCGACGTACTGCATCTCCTGGCCGCGGATCTGGAAGTCGATCTCGTCGGCGCGGGGCGCGTAGCCGGCGGCGGGCTGCGGCGGCGCGCCCGGCGTGCCGGCGGGAGCGCCTCCCTGCAGTTCGCCCACCTGCGAGGCCATCACCCAGTTGGCCCAGCCGGCGCGCCAGCAGAAAGCCTTGGGGTTCTGGCGGGCGAAGACCGCCGCCGCCTCGGCGTCCAGCGGACCGGTCTGCTTGCCGTCGATGGAAAAGTACCACTGGCTCATGACGTTGTTTCCTCCCCGGAAAGCGCGGCGCCGCGGGCCGCGGCCACGCGCGCGTGAATATCCCTGACCAGCTCCGCGGACAGCCCCAGCCGCGCGGCGAGCAGCGCCAGATAGCCCTGCTCGGCAATCGTGTCGGCGTCGATGACCGCCGCCGAGGCCGCGTAGACCTCGGCCGCCTGCACCGGACCCTCCACCCGCGCCACGAGACCATCGAGATCGAGCGGCCCTGCGAGCTCCGTCGCCAGGAACGCGCGTTCCTCCGCGCCCGCCCCGATCTCCTCCAACCGCGCCAGCAGGCGCCCCTTCTCCTCCTCGTCGACCTGTCCGTCCGCCTTCGCCGCCGCCACCATGGCGGCGATCAGCGTCAGCACCTGCCCCTCGCTCCGCGCGCCGGCACGGCGGCGGCGGAGGTGGTGGCATGGCGGACGGCGGCGGCGGCGGCGGCCCGCCGGCACTCCGCTTGTCGGTCACGAAGTGCTCGTACGCCGCGATCGCCACGCCCCCGAGCACCATCAACCCCTGCGGCGACAGCGCCGCGCGCTTCAGCCCGCGCCCCGGCCGTCCCCGCAACGAATCGCTCAACAACGACCCCAGCAACCGCTCCGGATCGAACATCGTTCTCGCCCCTCCCGCGTCGGACACCGTCCCAATACCCGCCCCCCATCCCCGCTATTCTATCTTCTCCCCACCACTTCTGCCCGCCGCCGTTGCCCGGGCCCGGGAGCCGACCCGGAGCCGGGGGGACGGCGGGCTCCCGAAGCACGCGTCCGCGCAGAGACTGCGCGTCCGCCCCGGACGCGCTGGCTCTGTGCGGCAGCGCGCGCAGGGAGCCCGCCGTCCCCCTACTCCGAGTACTGCGCCACTACCCGCGCAATGTGCCGCGCGCAGGCCGCGCAAAACGGTTTGATCCCCTTGCTGAACATGATGCAGTCGGTCTGCGAGCGGTAGAGTCCCTCCGAGGAGTAGCCCGCCCCCTCGTACACGCCCACCCTGCCGGCCCACGCGCCACTGCGCCAGGTAGGCGTCCACCTTCTTCGCGTGCTCGAGCGAGCGCGTCTCGGATTCCGCCTTCAACTGCTCCACCTCGGCGGCGGGGGCGCCGTCGCGCATGCGCGAGGCGCGATCCGGTCGTTCAGTTCGCCGCGCACCTTCTGGTAGGCGTTGTCCATCTCGTCGAAGCCGGCCTTCTCCCACGGCGTGGGGATCGGCGTGCCGGCCGCGACCAGATCCCGCCACTTCAGGTTCGCCGGGTCGAGCAGCGCCGTGATGTTCGCCTCGACCGGCTCCACGCCGCGCGGGTAGAAGTCGTTGTAGGCCGTGGACGAGGTGTAATATTCGTCGGCCAGCCCGGCGAACGCGTGGCCGAACTCGTGCAGGAAGACGTAGTCGCTCCACTGGTTGTCGCTCACGAACGTGCAGAAGAGGTTGTAGATGCCGCCGCCGCCGTAGCGCTCCTGGTTGACCATGATGTAGAGGATGTCGTACGGCGCGTGCGCGGCGATGTCCCGCATGGCCCGGTTGTCCTCGGTGAGCAGGTAGCGCTCGGAGCCGAGCGAGTCGAAGGTCGTGCCGAGCGCGGTGTTGCGGTGGATGCCGCGGCTCGGCTCGTCGCAGCCGCTCTCCTGCGACGGCTGGAAGACGCCCCACACGTTGAAGCGGTCCGCGAGCGAGGCGTACGGCTCGTGGCCGAGCAGGGTCCGCGTGAAGCGGGCCAGATCGGCGCGGAACTTCCCCTCCTGCGCCGCCGTGTACCCCTCGGCCAGGATGGCGATGTCGACCATGGCGTGCGGGTCGCCGTGCCGGGCCGCCTCCACCACGGTCACGCCGTCCGGCAGCGGGTCGCGCCGCACGCTCCAGGCGTCCGGATCGATCTCGACGGCGAGCAGCTCGCGGCGCGCGCCGTCGCGCCCGCGCGTCTCCAGCGTGAAGCGGATCTTCGCCTTCGGCAGCGGCATCAGCACCGACTCGTGGTAGGTGCGCCGCACCCCCTGGCCGGCGTCGTCGGTCGTGCGGTACTCGCCGAAGTACGAGTCGAAGCCGCGGCTGAACAGCAGCGCGCCGGTGGCCGCGTCGTACGCCCGCGCCTCGTAGCTGCCGACGCCGAGCCGGTCGATCAGGTGGCGCCGGCTGCCGGCCCAGGTCCCCTGCCGCCACACCTGGTCGAGCGTGGCGAACTCCTCCTGCGCGTTGCCGGTGTGGTAGTAGTCGACGCGCAGCGTCTCGTCGCGGAAGAAGGCGTCGAAATCGGGATCGGCGGGCGCCGGCGCCGCCGCGGCGCCCAGCGGGACGAGCACGGCGAACAGCGCGATCGGCAGGCGGCAGCGCAGCATGGCTTACTCCTGTGCGTGACGGAACCGAAAGGTCGGGCGTGCGGATTGTAGACGCCGACCGGTCGGCCGACAATGCCCCGCCTGCGCCGGGGCCGGGCCGAACGCCGCCGTCACAGCGTCGGCGGCCCCAGCACCTCGATCTGGTACGGCAGGATCCGCCCCGCCAGCGGCCGCCCGTCGGCGGCGAAACTCTCCAGGCGCCGCAGCGGCGAACGGCGCAGCACCGCTTCCCACTGCCGCTCGTCGTAGCAGCGCAGATCGTAGGCGTCGTCGCGGTGCTCCTCGCCGCCGCGCGCGGTGACGACGAGATGGCTGATCACGCGCTCGCGGCGCGCGCGACCGGCGGCCGCATCGGGCGGCAGATAGGTGGCCAGCTGCGTCACCTGCAGGCCGCCGCGCCGCGCCGTCCAGACGTCCTCGTCGGGCGCTTCCTCGCCGTATCGCGTGAGGCTCAGCCCGACGGCGTAGACCGCCCCGCGCCGCAGCACCCGCGCCACCTGGTCGAGGTGCGCGAGCAGCGCCGCGTCCGACGGCAGGTGCCGGAGCGTGTTGAGGGTGCAGAACGCGAAGTCGATGGAGGCGGGCGCCACGGCGTCGGCAAAGTCGGTCAGGTCGGCATGGAAGACGTGCGCGCGCCGCCCGAGTCCGCGTCGCACGATCGCCTCGCGCGCGTAGGCGACCATGGCCGGCTCGCGGTCGAACCCGATCGCGCGCAACCCCCGCGCCGCCGCCAGACGCAGCAGCCGGCCGGTGCCGCAGGCCGGCTCCAGCCAGCGCGGCGCGGTCGGCGACGGCCGCTTCGTCGAGCAGCCAGGGCGCCCGCGCCGGCGGCCAGGTGCAGCGCCGCGCCACCCGGTACAGCGCGTCGAGCTCGCGCGCCGTGCCGGGCGCCAGCAGCGTGTCGTAGACCACGGGGTCTTCGTAGAGACGACGGGACTCGTCCGCCGGGCGCGCGCTCATCGGGCCGCTAGAAGAACGTCAGGCCGACGGTGAGCTTGCCGTCCGGGCGAATCGGCGACGCCGAACTTGACCTCGAAGAACAGCTCGTTGCCGCTCGACAGGCCGCGGGTGGCCCCGCCGACGATGTTCAGCCCGAGCTCCGTGTCGCTGTCGTCGCCGATGCGATCGGAGTCCCAGCTGTAGAAATTGACGCCGAGGCCGCCGCCGGCGTAGAAGCCCCAGTCGGCGCCGCGCACCCGCTCGAAGCGATACAACAGCTCGGGGTTGAGCGCGACGAGGGTGAGGTTGTCGCCGAAGCCGATCTCGATGTTCGGCACGAAGTAGGCGTGCGGGAACATCTCGCCCGCGTAGAGATGCCCGCCGACATGCACCTGATCGGGATCGAAGGTGATGCCGCCGCGGATGCCCCCGGCCACGTCGCCGGCAACGGCGGAGGTGGCGACCAGGGACAGGGCGACCATGAGCACGGCGATCGTCTTCATATTCACGGTCTCCTCCGGGTTGGGAAGGGTCTACAACGCGCGCAGGCCGGGGGAAGTTTCGCCGAAAGCGGCCCGCGCCGCAAGCAGAGCGATCGCCGCCGCCGGCCGCGAGCGCACTCACGCGGCAGCCGTAGCCGCGCCCCGGGCGCCGTCCGCCGGCACGCCAGCGCCAGCCAGGCCGCCGCCAGCAGGGCGAGCCCCGCCTCCAGCGCCAGCGGCACGCGGCCCGAGCCGGTGGCGTCCCACAGCCAGCCGATGGCGAAGCTGGTCGGGATCAGCGCGAGTCCTTCGCACCATCCCGAGCAGTCCGAAGGCGCGGCCGCGCGCCGCCGACGGCACGAGATCGGCCACGTACGCCTTCGCCACCCCCTCGGTGGCGCCGAAGAAGATGCCGTAGGCGGCGAACAGCAGCCACGTCGCCCACGTCGCCGTCAGCCAGGCGAAGGCGCCGTAGACCAGCGCGTACAGCACCCACCCGACCAGCAGCACCGGGCGCCGTCCCACGCGGTCCGACAGCCCGCCGCCCCACAACGACGTCACGCTCTTGACCACGTGCAGCAGCGCCCACGCCAGCGGCGCCATCAGCAGCGGCAGTCCCATCTCCCGCGCCCGCAGGATCAGGAACGCGTCGCTGGAGTTCGCCAGCGCGAACAGGACGGCCGCCACCAGGTAGAAGCGGAACTCCCGGCTCAGCGGCACCGGCGCGGTCGCCGCCGCCGCCGCTCCGCGGCCCGCACGCCTTCCGCCGCGCGCCGCGCGGGGTCGTCGCGCACGAACAGGGCGATGACCAGCAGCGCGCAGAACCCGGGGATCGCCGACAGCATGATCGCCAGCCGCAGATCCACGCCGACCACCCGCAGCAGCAGGAACCCGGCCAGCCCGCCCGCCACCGCGCCGGCATGATCCATCGCGCGCTGGTAGCCGAAGGCGCGCCCCCGCTGCCCGCCGGCGAAATCGGCCACGACCGCGTCGCGCGGCGCGCCGCGGATCCCCTTGCCGATCTTGTCGAGCAGCCGCAGCCCGAGCACGCCGGTCGCCGACTGCGCCAGCCCGAGGAACGGCTTCACCGACGACGACAGCAGATAGCCGGCGAAGATCAGCCCCTTGCGGCTGCGCGCCCGATCGGCCAGCGCGCCCGACCACAGCTTGACGATCGACGGCATCCCCTCGGCCAGCCCCTCGATCAGGCCGAAGGTGCGCCGCGACGCCGTGCAGCGTGCCGGTGACGAAATCGGGCAGCAGCGGATAGATCAGCTCGCTGCCGAGATCGGTGAAGAACGAGACCCAGCCGGTGGCGCGGACGACGGGGTGCAGCGGCGCCGTTGCCGGGGCCGCGCGCGCGAAAGCTTCGCAAGACTCGGAATCCGCGGGGTCTCGCCGGCTCATGAACGTCTCCTCACGAGTATGATGCCGCCTCTTGCGCCGACGGCCCGCCGCGGGATCGGTCCGGGAAACAATAGCCGGGATGGGACGAGCACCGCCACCTTCGCGGCATTGATACCACAGGGGTCTGACACCGACTCGTCGGCACGGCCGCCTGGCTGCGCGCTCACGGCCGGAGAAACGGCACGAGCAACTGAAGTCAGCCGAACAGGTAACGCCCGTCTTTCTGAAGAAGGTCAGCCGCGTCGAGGCAAGGACAAATGGAGGCAGAATAGATTCACGCCCACGCCAGTCGCCAGCACAAAACTAAACCGGAAGATTAGTTTCGTGCAAGAATTTACTTGCACGTAACTAATCTTAGAGTTAAGATTCGTGCATGATTAGCGAAAATACTTTGATCAAGCCCGGACCCGATTGGACGCGGCTCTATGAAACCGCCGCCGGCCAGGAAGGCTATTTTTCGACGGCGCAAGCCAGGGCGGCGGGCTATTCTCCCCAACTGCTGGCCAGACATATGGGCAACGGACGCGTTGCCAGAGCGCGCCGCGGCGTCTATCGCCTCACCCATTTCCCGGCCGGCGAGTACGAAGAACTGGTGGTTGTTTGGCTGTGGAGCGAACGGACCGGGGTCTTTTCCCATGAGACAGCGCTCTTTCTCCACGGGCTTTCCGACGCGCTGCCCTCGCGCGTGCATCTCACGCTGCCCGCCGCCTGGCGCAGTCGGCGCCTGCGGGTTCCGAAGGGGGTGGCGACGCACTTCTCGGATATTGCCGAGAAGGGTCGAGCCTGGGCGGGTCCCGTGCCTGTGTCCAGTGTCTCGCGAACGCTCCTGGATTGCGCGCAGGCCAGGGTTCCGCCTGAATTCGTGCGCGACGCACTGGGGCAGGCTGTCGAGCGCGGGCTGATCCGCCGGGACTCTCTGCCTGAGGTTTCCGCCTATCTTTCCCGTTTCTTTTCCGTCGCTGACTCCGGGACGACGAAGAGGACTTCATGACATCCAGGACCTATGATTCGCCGGCGGCTTTCAAACAGGCGATGGAACAGCGGCTGCGCTCGGCTTCAACGAGCGGCCTTGATTTCGCCCGCCGCCGTCAACTTCTGGTCTTCGACCGCTTCCTGGCCCGCGTCGAGCGCACGATGGGGGAGGCGGCGGTGCTCAAGGGCGGGCTGGTGCTCGAACTTCGCCTGGCGCGCGCCCGGACAACCAGGGACGTGGACTTGCGCGTCACTGGCTCGCCCGACGACATCCTGGATCGTCTCCAGGAAGCTGGACGGCTGGACCTGGGCGATTTCCTGACATTCGAAGTGCGGCCCGACCCGGTTCACCCGGACATCCGGAACGACGAAATGCCTTACGACGGCCTGCGCCATCGCGCCGAGGCCAGGCTGGCGGGGAAACTGTATGGACAGCCCTTTGGCGTGGACGTGGCCTTCGGCGATCCAATCATCGGGGAGCCGGATCTATTGGTCGCGCCGGACCTGCTCGCCTTCGCGGGCGTTGCCGCACCCACCGTGCGCGTCTACCCGGTCGAGTCCCATATCGCGGAAAAGCTCCACGCCTACACGATGCCCCGTCAGCGGGAGAACTCGCGGGTGAAGGACCTGCCCGACCTCGCGTTGTTGGGGAAAATCCGCGAACTGGATGGCGACCGTCTGCGCCTGGCGCTGGAATGGACTTTCACATTTCGGGGTACGCATGCTCTTCCCTCCTCGCTGCCCTATCCACCAGATTCATGGGCCGAGGTCTACCAGCGTATGGTGCTTGAGGATGATCTGGAGTGGAAGACCCTGCCCGAACTCATGGCGACGGTTCGCGCCTTCCTCGACCCCATACTGGACGGGGTGAAGACCGTTCGTTGGTCGCCGTCACTCTGGCGATGGGAATAATCGGATTCACAACCGCAACGTCAATCCAGAACGTTCACCGACGACGAAGCGATCTTCCGCCCGGCGCTGGATCTGATCCGGGCGGACTTCGCGACCGTTCGGGCCGGAACTGTTGCTCGTGTGGCGGAAGGCCGTTTGCGCCGGCGCAACTCTCACGACATCGTGATACTTGCGCCCGTCCGGCACAACCGCGTCCCGTTACGCAGATCCTGGACCCCGCCCTGCCCCTCCCCTCACGGCGGCCCGCCTCAGCCGGTTTGTGGCGCCGCCGCTCAACGAAGCCGCCGCCTCAGGGGGAGCTCCAGTTCGACCAGACGGTCGGGCCCGACGACTGGCCGGAGAAGGACCAGACGGCGGGGGTAAGATTCCAGGGGCGGATTGACGGCAATGGGAGCGGCAGGTCACAATCAGGTGGTCAGGAGAAGCCGCGGTGGGGGAAGTGTGCGGTTGTATTTCCTATTCTCCAAAAGGACGTCCAGGATGAACTCGCGCGTACCGCTCGCTTCCGCCTGCCTGCTGGCCCTGTTGCTGCTGCCCGCGACCCGGTGTGCGGACGCGGCCGCGGCGGCCGGTTCGGGCGCCGCCCCGCCTCCCCATGCTCACGACAGCGCCTGCGCCGATGACGCCGCGACGTTCCGCGAAAAGCTGGAGCCGGTGATCGAGGCGGCGATCGACGGACAGGCGGGGCACGCGGCCACGGCCTGTGAACGCGCGCTGACCTGGTGGGCCGGTCACGCGGACAAAATCGGCGCCGGGACGCCCGCCGACAGTCTGGTCGAGGCCATGGTGGCCGAGGGCCGGGGCGGGAATCCGCTGGAGGCGGCCCGCGTCGCGGTGCTCGCGGCGACCGCCTCGTTCAAGTGGTGTGACACTACTCCGCGCCTCGCCGACCGGCTCATGATCCTCGACCTGGTCGGCATGGCCGCCTGGCTGCGCGCCCACGGCGTGGACTCGCCCGGTCCCACCGCTGCCGATGAGGCGGTCTCGGCGGTGGCGACGGCGCTGCGCGCGAAGCATCGCGAGGCCCTCACGGACAGGCTGCGGAACGCCGTCCGGGCGGCCCTGTCAGCACCCGCCGGGGACGACGCCCCGGCGAAGCACCTGCTTGATCTGGTCGATGTGGTCGAAACGGCGCTGCGCTGAGTCGCGACCCTGAACCCTAGCAGATCCTCGGCAACAGCTCACCCGCCGGCACATCCACGATCCGCGTGCCGCCGATGGTCGTGCGGAGCAGGACGCGCGCGCGCGGCGCCGCGTCGACGCGCCCGATGACGACCGCGCCGGCGCCGAGCGGGTGCGCGCGCAGCGCCACGAGCGCCGTCGTCGCCTGTCCCGCCGGCACGAACGCCACCAGTTTCCCCTCGTTCGGCAGGTGCAGCGGGTCGAAGCCGAGCATCTCGCAGGCCGCGGCGACCTCCGGACGCACCGGGATTGTCGCCTCATCCAGCACCAGGCCCACACCGCTGCGCGCCGCGATCTCGTTCAGCGCCGCGGCCAGGCCGCCGCGCGTCGGATCGCGCAGGGCGTGCACCTCCACGCCCGCGGCGTAAAGCGCCTCCACCAGACCGTTCAGCGGCGCCACGTCCGACGCGATCGTGGTGCGCAGGGCCAGCTCGCCGCGGGCGGCAAGCACGGCGAGTCCGTGCTCGCCCAGGCTGCCGGAGACGATCACCGCGTCGCCGGGACGGGCGCCGGCGGCGCAACAGTCGCGGCCGGGGGGAACGGCGCCGAGCGCGGCCGTGGCGATGTACAGCCCGTCCACCTTGCCCCGCTCGGCCACCTTGGTGTCGCCGGCGACGATCGCCACGCCGGCTTCAGCCGCGGCGTCGCGCATCGAGTCGGCCACCCGCGCCAGGAGTTCGGTGGCGAGCCCCTCCTCGATCACGAAGGCGGCGGCAAGGCCGAGGGGGCGGGCGCCCACCATGGCCAGGTCGTTCACGGTGCCGCAGACGGCGAGACGGCCGATGTCGCCGCCCGGGAAAAAGAGCGGCCTGACGATGTGCGCGTCGGTCGTGAGGGCGAGACGCGCGCCGGCCGGCAACGGCTCGCGCAGCGTGAGCAGCGCGGCGTCGTCGCCGGCGTCGAGCGTGGGGTTGCCCAGCCGCGGCCGGAACAGTTGTTCGATCAGCTCCGCGGTGAGCCGGCCGCCGCCACCGTGACCGAGCACGATGCGGTCGTGATGCGGCAGGGGCAGCGGGCAGGCCGGGCCGGCCGGATCAGGGAAACCGGGAGCGTCGCTCACGGGATCGCCTCCCTGCCGCGGCCGTACCGGTGATAGGCGTGGCAGGCCCCCTCCTGCGACACCATTGTCGCGCCGAGCGGGCGGTCGGGCGTGCAGGGATCGCCGAAGGCGGGACAGTCGGTGGGGCGCTGGCGTCCCTGCAGGATCTCGCCCGCGATGCAGATCGCCGGTTCGGCGGTCTGCAGATGTCCGACGTCGAAGCGTACGGCGGCGTCGTACGCGCGCCACTCCTCGCGCAGGTACAGGCCGCTGTCGGGGATGATGCCGATGCCGCGCCAGGCGTGATCGCCGGAGCGGAACACCTCGCGCACGACCCCCTGCGCCCCCTCGTTGCCCCGCTCGGAGACGGCGCGCGGGTAGGCGTTCTCCACTTCGGCGCGGCCCGCTTCGAGCTGCCGCACCGCCAGCAATATGCCGTGCGCGAGGTCGAGCGGCTCGAAGCCGGTCACCACGATCGGTACCCGGTACTCCGCGGCGATCGGCACGTACTCCCGCCAGCCCATGACCGCGCAGACGTGGCCGGCGGCGAGAAAGGCCTGCACGCGATTGCCCGGCGACGACAGGATCGCCCGCATCGCGCCCGGCACGCAGATCTGCGACACGAGGATGGAGTAGTTGCTCAGGCCGCGGCGGCGCGCCATCAGCACGCTCATGGCGTTGGCCGGAGCCGTCGTTTCGAAGCCGATCGCGAAGAACACGACCTCGCGATCGGGATTCGTCCGCGCGATCTCCACGGCGTCGAGCGGGGAGTAGACCACCCGCACGTCGCCGCCGGCGGCGCGCACGGCGAACAGATCGGCGTCGGAGCCGGGAACGCGCAGCATGTCGCCATAGCTGGTGAAGATGACCTCGGGGCGGCGGGCGATGGCCATCGCCTGGTCGAGCGTGGCGAGCGGCGTCACGCAGACGGGACAGCCGGGGCCGTGCACGAGCTCGATGCCGGCGGGCAGCAGACGGTCGAGACCGCTGCGCACGAGCGCGTGGGTCTGGCCGCCGCAGACCTCCATGATCACGTGCGGGCGGGTAACCACCCGGTGCAGTTCGGACAGGGCCGCGTGGACCAGCCGCGGGTCGCGAAACTCGGTGACGTGCTTCATGCCGGCGCCCCCGGCGCGGCGACGGGATTCGCCGCGCGCGGCGTCCTCGGCCCGCCCCGCCTCCCCCAGCTCAGCCAGCAACCGCAGCGTCTCGCGCGCCTCGGCCTCGTCGATCACGCTGATGGCGAAACCGACATGGATGAGCACGTAGTCCCCCTCGCGGGCTTCCGGCACCCAGTCGAGACAGATCTCGCGCTGGACGCCGCCGAAATCGACCGTGCCCATGCACGGCTCGTCGGTCCGGCGGATCTCCAGCACCTTCGCCGGGACGCCCAGGCACATGGCTGTCTCCCCCTCAGTTGGCGGGGCGTGGACGCGCCCCCAGAGCCCAGGCCGCGATCACGAACTGGCCGAGCGCCAGCCCTCCGTCGTTGGCCGGAACGGCGCGGTGGGTCAGCACCGCGAAGCCGGCCGTCTCGAGCCGCGTCACCGCCAGCTCGAGCAGCAGCAGATTCTGCCACACTCCGCCGCTCAGGGCCACGCGATGCAGGCCGGTTTCCCGGCGCAGGCGCAGACAGACATCGCGCACCAGGTCGGCCACGGCGGCGTGGAAGCGGGCCGCCGTGACCGGCGCGGACTGTCCGGCAGCCACGTCGGCGGCGATGGCGCGGATCACCGGGACCGGATCGACCAGGTCGCCCTCGTGGGCGAAAACATAAGGCGCGTTGCCCTCCGGCGCAGGACCCGCGCGGCGCGCGGCGGTCTCCAGTTCACACGCCGCCTGCGCCTCGTACGTCGCATGGTGGCAGAGCCCGGCGAGCGAGGCGACGGCGTCGAACAGGCGACCCATGCTTGACGTCGGCGGGGCGTTGAGGCCGGCGCGCAACTGCGCGTCGAGCGCGGCCAGTTCGTCGGGCGTCGCGGCGGCCACCGGCGGCCGCTCCGGATCCCACGGCAGACCGGCCTGGCGCAACCAGCTCAGCGCCACGCGCCAGGGGTGGCGCGTGGCGGCGTCGCCGCCCGGCAGCGGCAGATAGGCGAGGTGCGCGGCGCGACGGTAGCCGGCGTAGTCCGCCACGAGGAATTCGCCGCCCCAGATGGCGCCGTCGTCGCCGAGGCCGGTGCCGTCGAACGCCACGCCGATGACCGGCTCGGCGCCGTCGAGCCCGTTGTCGGCCAGGCAGGCGGCGATGTGCGCGTGGTGGTGCTGCACCGCGACGGCCGGGCGGCCGGCGGCGGCGGCGCGCGCCGTCGCGTAGCGCGTCGCCTGGTAGTCGGGGTGCAGATCGTGCGCGAACGCCTCCGGCGCGACGCGGAACAGCCGCTCGTAGTGCGCGACCGCCGTTTCGTACGCGCGCAGCGTCTCCCAGTCCGCCAGATCGCCGATGTGGTGGCTGGGATAGGCGCGCGTTTCGCGGCCGAGGCAGAAGGTGTTCTTCAGCTCGCCGCCGGCGGCCAGCAGCGGCGGCACGGCGAACGGGAGCGGCACCGGCAGCGGCGCGTAGCCGCGCGCGCGGCGAAAGAGATACGGGCCGTCGCGCCACACCGCGACGACGCTGTCGTCGCAGCGGACATGGATCGGGCGGTCGTGTCCGAGGAGGGCGTCGGCGAGCGGCGCGAGCCGGCGGCGGGCGTCGTCGTCCTCGTGGGCGATCGGCTCCTCGCTCAGGTTGCCGCTCGTCATGACCAGGACATCGCCCGGATCGAGCAGGAGGTGGTGCAGCGGCGCGTAGGCGAGCATGAAACCGAGCCGGTCGCGACGCGGGGCGACGTCCGGCGCGATCGCCGCGTCGCGCCGCCGCGGCAACAGCACGACCGGATGGGCCGGCGACTCGAGGAGCGCGCGCGCGGCCGGCGACACCTCCGCGTGCCGCGCGATCGTCTCCGGATCCGCCGCCATCAGCGCCAGCGGCTTCTCCACGCGCCGCTTGCGCTCGCGCAGGCGGGCCACCGCGGCGGCCGACGCGGCGTCGCACGCCAGGTGCCAGCCGCCGATCCCCTTCACGGCGACGATCGCCCCTCCCCGCAGCAGCGCGCGGGCGCGGCGCAGGGCGTCGGCGCCGGCGGCCGCCAACACGCCCGCCTCCTCCAGCCACAGCCGCGGGCCGCAGGCGGGGCACGCCACCGGCTGCGCGTGGAAACGGCGGTCGGCGGGGTCGGCGTACTCGCGCGCGCAGTCGGCACAGAGCGGGAAGCCGGCCATCGTCGTCAGGGGGCGGTCGTAGGGGATGTCGCGCACGATCGTGAAGCGGGGTCCGCAGTGCGTGCAGTTGAGGAACGGATAGCCGTGGCGCCGGTCGGCAGGATCGCGCAGTTCGCGCCGGCAGTCGGCGCAGAGCGCGAGATCGGGCGCGACCGGCAGGGAAGCGCCCGGCTCGGGCAGCGAGGCGAGGATGGCGAAGTCCGTGAAGCCGCGCACGGCGGCCTCGTCCACCTCGAGACGATCGATCCGGGCAAGGGGCGGACCGCCGGCGCGCAGGGCGGCGAGGAAAGAGTCCGTCGCGGTCGCCGCACCCTCGAGCACGATCTCCACGCCGGAGGAACTGTTGCGCACCCGTCCGGCCAGCCCGAGGCGAGTCGCCTCGTTCCACACCCAGGGGCGGAACCCGACCGCCTGCACCACCCCCGACACATGGATCCGGAGCGCCGTAACGCCGGGCGTCATCGCGGGGGGCGCTTCTCCCGCGCCATGGCGCGGATCCACGTCACCCAGGCCTCGACCCCCTGGCCGGTGCGACAGGAGACCGGGAAGGTGACCACGCCCGGGTTGAGCGTCTCCACCCCCCGGCGGAAGCGCTCCATGTCGAAGTCCAGGTGCGGCAGCAGGTCGATCTTGTTGACGACGAGCGCGCCCACCCGGCTGTACATGGAGGGATACTTGTACGGTTTGTCGTCCCCCTCCGGCGTCGAGGCGACGAGCACGTTGAGGTGCGTGCCGAGCGCGAAACTCGCGGGACAGATGAGATTGCCCACGTTCTCCACGATCAGCACGTCCAGCTCCGCGAGCGGCAGTTCCTCCAGCGCACTGCTCACCATCACCGCGTCGAGATGGCAGGCGCCGCCGGTGTTGATCTGCACCGCGGTCGCGCCGGCCGCCGCCGCGCGCTCGGCGTCGATGCTGGTGGCGAGATCGCCTTCGATCACGCCCACGCGCAGCGTTCCTTTCAGCAACGCGAGGGTCTGCTCGATGAGCGACGTCTTTCCGGCGCCGGGCGAGGCGAGCAGGTTCAGGCCGAAGATACCGTGACGATCGAGCAGATCCTGGTTGATCCCGGCAATCTGATCGTTCGCCTTCGTGATTTTTTCCACGACCGGCACGCGCTTCGTCATGATGGTCCCTCCCCTGCGACCGGGTCTTCGATGTCGATGGACTCCACCCGGAATTCCCGCCCCTCGACCACGCGCGTTGCGCGGGCGCCGCAGGCGGGACAGTCGAAGCTTACGCCATCGGGAGCGAAAAACGTTTGGCATTCCTGGCAGGCCAGACGCACCGGCACGCGCCGGAAGTCCAGAACGGCCCCTTGCGCCGGCGTCCCCTCGCTGATGAGATCCCAGCAGAAGCGGACGGAATCGTCGACGACACCGGACAGCCCGCCGATCACCAGGTGGACGGCGCTCACCCGCGCGGCGCCCGCCCTGGCGGCGTGGTCCAGAACCAGATCGAGGATCCCCTGCGTGATCGGAAGTTCATGCACGACCTGATCTTAGGCCATGCGCAGCGCCGGGGCAACCGGTTCCGGGCGCGGCCCCCCCCCTTGACGCCCCCCTGAATTGCCCTATTCATTACCACGAAGCGCCGCCGAGGTGGATCATGGCGGCTTTCCGGACCAGCATGGATCCGTCCGGAATCGGGTCGCCCTCCCGGCCACGCCACACCACGGCTCTTCTCAGGACCTCGCCCCCTGGCTTGCAGTTGCCACTGCCCTGGCCGCGACGGCTCAAGCTCCTCGCGTGCGTTCAATTTCTCGCCATCGATGCACCGGACCTCGTCACGGATGGCCTGCCCGATCCCATCGGACAGGAAGGAAGTGCCATGATCTGAGGACCCGCCCATGAATCGAGGCACACTCCGGCCGTGCTGCGCCGCGACGGATGCTACCCGCACATTCAATGAAAGGGAGCATCATCATGCATTGCAAAATCAGGGTATGCTCGCTTGTTCTGCTGGCGGCCCTGCTGCCGGCCGCCTTCGCCGTCGCACAACTGACGCCGATGGAGCAGTTGGGCAAGAATCTGTATTTCGACAACAACCTCTCGAACCCGAACCAGATGTCCTGCGCGACCTGCCATCTCCCGACCGCGGGCTTCGCCGATCCCGACATAGATGTGCCGACCTCGCTGGGGGTCATCGACTCCCGGTACGGCAACCGCAATTCACCGAGTTCGGCCTACGCCGCGTTCACCCCCGCGTTCCAGTACGACGCCGTGGCGATGGTCTATTCCGGCGGCCAGTTCTGGGACGGCCGGGCGGCCACCCTCGAAGATCAGGCCAAGGGCCCGTTCCTGAATCCCCTGGAAATGGCCAACCCCAATCCGACGTCCGTGGTCACCGAAGTGATCACGTCGTCCTATGCCGATCTTTTCCGTGAGTTGATGGGGAAGAACAACAGCGCGATCATGGCCGACGTCGCCGGCGCCTACGACTTCATCGCCGGCGCCATCGCCACCTACGAACGATCCGTCGAATTGAACAAGTTCAACTCCAAGTACGACAGCTACCTGGCCGGAAACGTCACCCTGACGGCGGCGGAACAACGCGGGCTGGCGCTGTTCGAAGGACGGGCGAACTGCAGCCTGTGCCACCCCACGCGCCGGGCCGCCGACGGTGCGCCCCCGCTGCTGTCCGCCTGGGCGTACCACAACCTGGGCGTGCCGAAGAATCCCGATAACCTGTTCTATCACGGTGCCCAGACCTTCAATCCCGACGGCACCGCGTACGTCGACTACGGGCTGGGCGGACGCCTGGACCTCCCGGACCAGATGGGCAAGTTCAAGACCATGACCCTGCGCAACATCGCCGTCACGCCACCCTACATGCACAACGGGGCCTTCCAGACGCTCACAGCAGGTGGTCAGCTTCCTGAACAGCCGCGACCTGGGCGGATGGCCGGTTCCGGAAGTCGCGCTGAACGTCAGCACGATGGTCGGGAAACCTCGGCCTCACTCGGTCGATGTGCAGGACATCGTCGCATTCCTCAACACCCTCACGGATGACTTTGCGCCGCCGATCCTGCCGCTGGCGAGCGCCGGAATCCGCAGGGCGTCGACCCTGGCACAGAACCTGCCGAACCCGTTCAACCCCGCCACGCAGATCAAATTCAACCTGACCAAGCCCGCCTTTGTCAGGCTGGAAGTGTTCGACCTGCAGGGTCGGCAGGTGGCCACCCTGTTCGAGGGGGATTGCGCGGCGGGCAGCCGCGTGGTCCGGTGGAACGCCGCAAGCGGCGACCAGCGCGTCGCCAGCGGTCTCTACTTCTACCGCCTGCAGGCAGGGAAAACCGCGGTCACCAGGTCCATGCTGTTGCTGAAGTAGTCCCGGTCGGGCCGGGCGCGTGGCGCGTCCGGCCCGACACTCCGTCCGCTCCGGCCGACTGCGCGCCGCGCGCTCCAGCGCTTTCACTCCCCCCACGCGTCGAACCAGGCGTTCACGCCGACCGCCAGCATCCGACCCGGCTCGGGCACGCCGAGCTGCGACTCGACGAGGTTGTCGCTCAGGTTGTTCACGCGGACAAAGAGCTCGGCCCGGGTCAGGGGGTCCGGCGCGTCGAGCCAGGTCCAGGTCGCGCGCACGTTCCAGCTCGCCTGGGCCGGCAGACGGCGCAGGCCGTCGACCTCATCGGCAAGGTCGGCCGAATCGCGCGCGCCCGTCAGCGACCCCTCGGCCGCGAAGCGCAGACCCCACGGCCCGATCCACGATCCCGACAGCCAGGCGAGATACGCGGGACGGTCCTCCACGGCGCCGGTGAAGTCGCCGTCGACCCGTTGGCGCGCCGACAGCGCCGTGGCGTGCGCCGCCAGCTCCCAGGGGGACGCCGGCCGCCAGGCGAGCACCGCCTCCGCGCCGAGCGTGCGGATGTCGTCGACGTTGCGGCGCTGGAACTGGCGTCCCGGCAGGGTGACCTTCTCGATCGGTCCGTCGAGCCGCGCGGCGAAACCGGTCAGACCGGCCTCCCAGGCGCCACCGCGCACCACGGCGCCCAGATCGAGCTGGTCCTGCCGCTCCGGCGCGAGATCGGGGTTGGGCACGAAGCGGCCGAGCGCCCCGGAGTACAGCTCGCGCAGGGCCGGGAAACGACTGCGCCGCGACACGCCGGCATGGACGGTGAAGCCGCCCCGCAGCGCCCGCTCGAGACCGAGGTGCACGACTGCGGCGGTGGTGGCGTCGCGCGCCGGCTTGTCGCCGGTCTCGGGCGTGGCGGCGAATTCGCCGCCGGCGCCGCCGCGCAGGCGCCAGCCGTCGCCGAAACCGGTCCGCCCCTCGGCCACGAACGAACCGAGCCACTGCGCGTAGGCGAGCTCCGGCCCGTCCAGCGCCAGCGACTCGCGGTGGCGCGCGTAGCGGGCCACCCCCTGCACCGCCACCGACGACGCCTCGCCGAGCCGCCGCGTCACGCGCACCCGCGCGTGGCCGGCGCGGTCGTCGTCGCTTTCGTAGTCGATGCCCGACGCGAGGGCCGGCGTGGTGTAGGTGGAATCGTCGTACGCGCGGATCTCCGTGCGCGCCAGGTCCGCCGCCACGGCCGTCTGCAGCTCCCAGCGGCGGGCCGCGTCGAGCGACGTTTCGAGCGTGACGCCGAGCAGGCCGCGCCGCGCCACCGGGAAGCGCCAGAACCGCGCGTCGTCCACGCCGAGATGGGTCTCGGGCGGCACGCCCTTCCGGCCGTCCGTGCCGGCGAACAGGAAACGCAGCGAGCCCGTCGTCGCCGAGCCGACGCTCCGCGCGCGCGAAGAGCGAGGTCTGCGCGAGATCGCTGTTGAGACGCTGCCGTCCCGCGGTCTGGTTGTGGGGTGGCGCATAGCCGTCCGGCACCAGGAAGCCCGACTGCTCGCGCCGCGACAGGCTGCCCAGCCAGGTCCAGGCGCCGCGATTCTCGCAGGTGGAGCAGGCGTCCTTCGTGGTAACGCGACTCCCCGGTCTGCAGGCCGAGCCGCGTGCGCCGTCCCTCGCCCGGCACCCGGGCCGGCGTCAGGTCGACCGTCCCCGCGAGGGCGTTCGGGCCATCGAGCACGCTGGCCACGCCGCGCGTGGCGGTTACGCTGGCGATCGCGTCGACCGGCACGAGGCTCAGGTCCACCCTCTCGTCCCACGGCACGTTGAGCGGGATGCCGTCGAGGGAGACCCGCACGTGCCGCTCCGAGGCGCCGCGCACCATGAAGGTGCTCTCGCCGCGCGAGTTGACGTTGACCCTGGTCGCCGGCAGAGACGGTCCGAGGTCGGCCGCCGCGCGTGCGTCGCGCGCGCCGATGGTGACCACATCGAGCGTGACGCGCCCGGGGTCGGCCGTGCGACTGGTCGACGATCCGAAGACGAGCACCGGCTCCAGCACGGCCCAGAGACTGTCGGCGCCGGACAGGGACGTCGAATCGGGAACCGCGGAACCGTGGCTGTCCACGGGAACGACCGCGTCGCCGGCGCCGGCGACGCCCGCCAGAAGTGCGAGAACGAGAACGACCGCGGCCGGGCCGGCCGGCCGCCGCAGCCGGAGAGAGAGCACGGGTCGATCGGCCATGGTGGGCTGCCTCCGGAAAGTGCCAGGGAACCGTAGCATACCGCAAACCGGCCATTGCTGACAAATCCCATCGGGGCGACAGGATGGATGGCCGCCGTTCCCGCCCCGATTTCGCCGCGCGTTCCTGACTGTGCCCGGTCAATGGATTGACACGCACCCACGCCCCCGGCAGAATGCGCTCCGGCTTCCACCCTCACGTCTCACCGAAAGGAACCGCAGCATGAAGGCTCGACCAGCCGCTCTCCTCGGCGCGCTAGCGGCGGCGCTGCTGCTGCCCGCGGCGCTCTGCGCCCAGGGGCAGTTCCTCGCCAACGGGCCGCTGCCGCCCGTGCCGGTGCCGCCGGACAACCCGCAGACCGACGCGAAGGTCCGTCTCGGCGCGCAGCTCTACTTCGACACGCGGCTCTCGGCGGACAACACGATCAGCTGCGCCACCTGCCACGACCCGCAGACCGGCTGGGCCAATCACAATCCCACCGACACCGGCATCCGCGGCCAGGTCGGCGGCCGCAACTCCGGCACCATCCTCGACTCCGCCTACATGCGCGTGCAGTTCTGGGACGGCCGCGCCGCCTCGCTCGAGGAGCAGGCGCTCGGCCCGATCCACAATCCGATCGAGATGGGCGAGACGCTCGAGAACGTCGTGCGCAAGCTCAACGCCATCCCCGGCTACCGCGACGCAGTTCCAGCACCGTCTTCGGCACCGACGTCACCACCGACGGCATCGCCAAGGCGATCGCCGCCTTCGAGCGCACGCGTCGTCTCCGGGCCTTCGCCCTACGACCGCTGGCTCGCCGGCGAGAAGGCGGCCATGACGCCGGCGGCGGTGCGCGGCCTCGCACCTCTTCAACGGCAAGGGCCACTGCACGCCCTGCCACAGCGGGCCGGCCTTCTCCGACCAGGGCTACCACAACCTCGGCGTCGGCATGGACAAGCCGAACCCCGACCTCGGCCGCGAGGCGGTCACGAAGGACCCGCGCGACCGCGGCCGCTTCAAGACCCCGGGCCTGCGCAACTGCGCGCTGACCGCACCCCTACCTGCACACCGGCGCGGAGAAGACGCTGCGGACGTGATCGACTTCTACGACCGCGGCGGCGATGCCCGAACCCGAACCTCGATCCGCTGATGCTGCCGCTCCGCCTGACCGCAGCGCGAGAAGAAGGACCTGGTCGCGTTCCTCGAGGCGCTGACCGGGACCCTGCCGAACATCACGCCGCCCGGCGCTGCCCGCGGACGGCGCCCGCGCAGGAAGGTGGTGTCGCGATGAAGATCCGCCCTGCACTCCCGTCCTGCCGCGCTCGCGGCCGCGGTCGCTGCTCGCCCTGCTGGCCGGCCCCCGCCGGCGCCGTGCCGGTGTTCGCCCGCAAGTACGGGCTCAACTGCACCAACTGCCACTCGGCCTTCCCGCGCCTGAACGACTGGGGCCAGCGCTTCCGCGCCAACGGCTACCGGCTGCCGGGCCGCGAGAACGAGGAGAAGACCGTGCTCGAGAGGCCCGGCGCCGGTCGCCCTGCGCACGACCTTCGGCTACACGAACGAGCACTTCGACAACATGCGCCGAAGGCGCGAGCGACCAGTCAGGCTTCCAGCTGGTGACGGGCTGGACATCCTCTCCGCCGGCGTCATCGCGCCGCACATCGGCTACCTGCTGGTCTTCCCGCCGCAGCTCGCCGGCGTCGCGCGGCGTGGCAGGAGCAGGAGGGCACGCTCGAGATGGCGAGCGTCGTCTTCAGCGACCTCGGCTCGCCGTGGCTGAACGTGCGGGCCGGGCGCTTCGAGCCGGCCTACGCGGCCTTCAGCGTGAAGCGCCACCTGACCGTCACGCCCTACGAGATCTACGACTACGCCTTCCCCGGCGGCTCGCCGTTCTCGGAGACGCAGGAAGGGGTCGAGGTGACCGGGCAGCGGCGGCGGCTTCGCCTACGCCGCGGGCTGGTGAACGGCTCGGCCACCAACCGGCCCGACGACGGTCCGGCCGACGTCTACGGACGCGCCACCGTGGACGCTCGGCGCCGGCGAGGGCCAGACCGCCGGGCAGCGCTTCGGCGTGACCGGCTACCTCGGCAGCGCCCGTCCCGATGCCGGCGTCGGCGACCGGCAGACGTTCTCGCGCGTCGGCCTCGACGCCAGCCTCAACTGGCGCCAGCTGAACCTCGCGGCGCAGTGGCTGACCGCGACCGACGACCGCTCGCTGTGGGACGACACCGACGACGTGGACTGGTCCGGCTTCTTCGCCGAGCTGCACCTGGCAGCCGGTGGTGGAGTGCCTGGCGTTCGCCCGCTACGACGCGGTGGTCACGCCCGACGGCGATCGACCAGGACGTCACGCGCTGGACCGGCGGCGCCCGCTACTACTTCGCCGACAACCTCGCGCTGCACCTCGAGTACTCGCGGCGCGTGACCGACGTGCCGGGCGATGACGATCCGACCGAGGATCTGCGCGGCGGCCCGGCTCGACTTCGCCTTCTGAGCCGCTCCGCGACGGCTTTCCCGGCAGGGCCCCGGCGCGATGGCGTCGGAGCCCTGTCCTTGCCGGAATGACGCGCGGCGCCGGCTTCCCTGCTACCCTGGCGACGACGCGGCAGGCGCCGTCGTCCCAACCCTGGAGGCTGCATGCGCCGGCTGACCCGCGTCCTTCCCTTCGCCGTCTGGAGCCTGATCGTGAGCGCCACCACCACCCGTGCCGAGAGCGCCGTCGCGTCCCGCCGACGCCGCCGACGCGCCGACGCCCGGCACCCGCACCCTCTACCTCGTGCGCCACGGCCTCTACGACCAGGACGACCCGCGCGACGAGGCGACCGGGCAGGGACTCGTGCCGGCCGGACGCGAGCAGGCGCGGCTGGCGGGAGAGCGGCTCGCCGAGCTCGGCGTGCGCTTCACGGCGCTCGTCACCAGTCCGCTCACGCGCGCGCGGGAGACGGCCGCTATCATCGCCACGGTCCTGCCCGGCCTCGCGCCGGCGACCGAACCGACCTGGCCGAGTGCACCCCCCCGACCTGGCGTCAGGACGTGGCGGTCACCCTGGTCGTCGAGGAAACGCAGGCGTGCCGCGACCGGCTCGAGCGGGTGTTCGGCCGCCTCTTCGTCCCCTCGCCCGACGGCGACCGGCACGAGATCCTCGTCTGCCACGGCAACGTCATCCGCTGGCTCTGGTGTCGGGCGCTCGGCGTCGATCCGACCGCGTGGCTCGGCCTGACGATTGCGAATTGCAGCCTTACCGTGATCCAGATCCGCCCCGACGGAAGCTGCAAGTTGTTCCTGTTCGGCGACATCGGCCATCTGCCCCCGGCGTCTGCAGACCTACCCCGGCGGGAGCCGGCCCCCCTGGGTCGCTCCCTGAGCCCACCGCCCCGATCCCGGCTCAGGGCAGTCGCGTCGGCCGGCCGATAACACCTGATCGGCAGAACGGCCGCACCGGGTCCCGATCACCACCCCCGGCCGACGGACGCGCCGACAGGAACATGAGTCCGCTCCTCGATCCGCACATCGCCGCGGCGGACCCGGTGACGGCCTCTGGTCGGCGCTCGACCGCTGCTGAACATCGGCGCCTTCTACCCCGCCGGCCACGCCCGCAGCGAGGAGGCGGCGCGCGTCTTTCTCGACGAGATGCGCGCCCGCATCGGCGATGCTCCCGCGCTCACGATCGACGCGGGCCGCGATGCGCTCGCCGTGCAGGGGCGTGTCACGTCGCTCGAGTCGAAGGGGGCGAAGCGGCTGCACGCGATGCTGACGTCGCTCGGCATCGCGCGCATCGAGATCGACGCCGTCACCTCGCCGATCTACCTGCACGCCTTCTCCACGCTCCTGCTCTGGTCGAAGCACCAGGCCGACACCGCGGTCGGCTTCCGCGAGATCTCGTTCGACGGGCTGCCGCCCACCGTGCGGGTCGTGCAGCGCGAATTCGGACGGCGCGTCGCCGGCGACGGCGGCGTCACGCTGCGCAGCGACCAGGTGCAGACCGCCGTGGCCGGGGTGATGCAGGCGCTCGAGGAACGGACGCTCGACGACGCCACGCGTGAGTCGTACCGCGACCTGATCGACCGGCTGTTCACGCACGCCGCCGAGCGTCTCGAAATGGGCGGCTCGCTGCTGGGCGGGGCGCACGCACCGATCACCCGCTCGCTGGAGGACGTGCTGGCGGTGGGCGTCCACGCCATCCGGCACGCGCTGCACGAGCTCCCCGCCGATGACACCGGCGACCTGCGCGATCTGTTCGCCTGCGCGGAGAAGGCGATCGCGCTGTCGGACGACCGCCCCTCGGTCGAACTGATGCTCGATGTCCTGCGCCAGGCCGCGCGCGAGGCGGGTCCCGCGGAAGCTCCGACACGGAGGATCCCGTGGAGGACGACGCGCTGTACGCGATCCCGCTGGCGGAGCTTTCCCGGCCGGCTGACCGCCGGCGCCGGTCCTCCGGTCACCGCCGCGGCGCTGACGCCGGTCGACGGACGGAGTATCTTTCCATCGTCCTGCAGAATCTGCTGAACGACCCGCCGGCCGTCGTTTTCGCCGCCGCCACGCTGGCGCTGCGACAGGCGCTCGCGACGCCGCTCGACGCCGCGGAGCACGCGGTCGTGGTCGCCGGCGCGCGTCGAGCTCTTCGAGCGCGGCACCGATTCCGGGTGGATCGTCTGGCCACCCACCTGCTCGTCCCCCTGCGCCGGATCTCCCCGGAAGCGCCCGCCCGACTGCTGCGCGCCGCCTGCGTCGACGCCGCCCCGCCGCGATCCGCGCCGCTGGCCGCACGTGGTGAACGAACTGCTGCTCAGCCCCGACGGTCCTCGCCCCGCGATCATCGACGCCCTGCATCGCCTCGCGACCGCGCTCTCCGAAGACGGAGATGCAGCGGTCGCTGGCGCGCCTCGAGGCGCTCGACGCGCTGCGCGAGGGCAGCTTCGCCCGGCGTCCCTGCGTGCCGCTGGACCGTCGAGACCGCGCCGCTCTGCGCCGTCCTGCTCGAATCGTCGCGCGGCGACCTGCTCGGCAACGCCCTGCTCGCCCAGCTCCAGGCCGCGCCGCCCCCCTGGCCCGGCGTGCGGGCCCTGCCGCTGCTGGGCGTCTACCAGCCGCGCCATCGCCCCTTTCTCGTGCGTCTGGTGCGCGAGGGGATGCGGCGCGAGTCACCCCGGAGCTGCGGGCTGCGGCCGGCCGCCTGATCGTCGAAGGACTGCCCACGCTGTCGCCCGTCCGCCGCAACGAGCCGTGGGTGCCGGGAGCGATCCGCGAGCTGGGCGCCCTGCGCGTCGAGGGGGCGCGCGCGGTCCTGCGCACCATCCTGCGTGAACGTCGCCTGCTGATCCGGCCGCCCTGGCCGGCCGTCTGCCGCGCGGCCGCGGCCGCCGCGATGCCGACCTCGACGCGGCACGCCCCGCCCCGGAGGTCGCAGCCATGAGCCGGCGAAGCGGCTACGACGAGCTCGTGATCCTGCTCTGCACCGGCATCAGCCAGCGCAAAATGTACTTCGACGAACATCCGAAAGTGGTCGCCTGCGGCGATGATTTCGTCCGGGCCCTGCGCGACCTGCTGCAGGCCGACGGAAAGGATTCGTTCTTCCTCGGCGTCGTGGACGGCAAGCTGGTGCACAACGGGCGGTATCTGGTCGGCTCGTCGATCGTCGGTCGCCGTCTGATCACCTTCGCCGACCAGCTGCGCTGCGGCGGCTTCCTCTTCAGCCGCGCACTCGAGCCGCGCGAGTTGCGCGACCTCTTCACCCTCGCCGCCGACCTGGCCGAACCGCTGCGCGAACTGCGGCCACAGATGCGTCGCGTCAGCAGACGCACCCGGACCTTCATCTTCGCGATCGACTTGGCCGCGATCCGGACCGCGACCCGCCCGCCCCTGGCCGCCCAGAAGGCGAAGCCCAGGAACGGCCGGTTCCACGCCCGGTCAACCGCGCTCTTGGCGAGATTGACCTTGAGCCGGAGCTTCCCGAACAGCCGGATCAGCGAGTCCATGACCCGCTGACCCGACCTGCGCGAGCCGACGTATACCCGCAGATCGTCCGCGTAGCGGACGAACGCATGGCCACGACGCTCCAGCTCCTGGTCCACTTCGTCCAACAGCACGTTGGCCAACAAGGGCGACAGAGGGCCTCCCTGCGGAGTGCCCTCGTGTCGCTCCGTCACCACCCCGTCCGCCATCACGCCAGCGGTCAGGTAGCGACGGATCAGACCCAGCACACGTTTGTCCGCGATCCGACGGGCCAGCCGGCTCATCAGCACATCGTGATTCACGCGATCGAAGAACTTCTCCAGATCCACGTCCACCACCCATCGCTTACCCGATTGAACGTACCGGCGCGCTTCGCATACCGCGTCGTGCGCCCGCCGTCCCGGGCCGGAAGCCATGGCTGTGCTCTGAGAAGCTGCCGTCGAACAGCGGCTGCAGGACCTGCAACAGGGTCTGCTGAAGAAAACGGTCCAGCACGGTCGGGATGCCGAGCTCCCGCTTCCCGCCGCCTGGCTTGGGGATCTCGCACCGACGCACCGGCTGCGGCTGGTACCGACCCGTGAGCAACTGCTCACGCAGCGTCGGCCAGCACGCCCGCAGGTGGTCCGGCAACTCGTCCACCGTCATCCCATCGCTGCCGGGACTGCCCCGATTCTGCTTTACCCGCTGCAACGCCCGCAACAGGTTCGGGCGCTCAAGCGCCGTCTCCAGAAGCAGGCCCATCCCTGGACTCGCGTTTCCAGCGGTCGCCGACTCCGTTTGCTCGCTCCGCTCTACCCTCGGGGCTTCACCCCTGCTCTTGAACGGCAGCTCCAGTTGTACGGACTTCTGAGCCATGACGGGATCGAGACCTCCGGGCGTCTTGCCCTTCCTGACGTTCGGCCCTTCGGCAGTTTCACCGCCTACTATGGCCTCGGCTGACTCCTCGCTCCGCCGTCGTGACGGCGTCACCCTTTCAGATGCAAGGCGAGGTCTCCCCGGGTAAGAACGCCGGCCTTCTCCACACGACCGCCGGATCTACGCCGCAACCCTTTGGCCACAGGAGCTTCGCGATCAATGGCTCGCTCGCCCCGGTTTGCGTCGCCTCGTATCCGGTTTCTGTTCGTCGGCCCATGGATTACGCTCCACGCATCAAGGAGGCGCGCACGCTGCTCGAGACGCGCGGGCCTGCGGCACGTCGCGCTCTCGCCCCCCTACGAGGACTCGGCCTGGTTCGGCCAGTTCCTCTACGCGGGGACCGAGGCGTGGGGCGGCGAGCTGATCGACGGCAGCGATCTGGCGCCGATGCTGCCGATCTACCAGTCGCTGTTCGGCGCGGTGGAGTCGGCGCACCAGGTGGCCGGCCGCGAGCGCGAGCCGGACGTGGCGGGGCTGCGCGGCCTGAGCGAGCAGCTCCTGCAGACCGGCGCCGACGGTTTCATGGATCTCATGCAGCTCGTCCGCTACCCCGACTACGACAGCTACACCGTCGGCCACTCGGTGCGCGTGGCGATGATCGCCGTGCTCGTGGGCCGCCGTCTCGGTCTGGCGCAGCCCCTGCTGGTGGAGCTGGGCACGGCCGGCCTCCTGCACGATGTCGGCAAGGCCCGCATTCCCGAGGAGATCCTCTACAAGCCGGGGCCGCTGACGCTCGAGGAGCGGCGGATCATCCGGAGCCACGCCACCCACGGCGCGCACATCCTGCTCGAGAGCCGCGACGCCGGCCCGCTCGGCGTGGCCGCGGCCTGGGGCCACCACCTGCGCCACGACGGCGGCGGCTATCCCGCCAGCGCCCCCTGGGCGGTCTGTGGCGGCGCCACCTCGCTGGTGCACGTCTGCGACGTGTTCGAGGCGCTCACCGCCGTGCGTCCCTACAAGCTGGCCATGACCCCCCGGCGCGCCTACGAGATCATGCTGCAGGACCGCGGCGCGTTCGATCCGGCGCTGCTCGCCACCTTCGTGGCGGCGATGGGCATCTATCCGCCCGGCAGCCGGGTGCGGCTCTCGACCGGCGAGCACGGCATCGTCGTGGCGGCCGGCGCCGCGGTGGAACGTCCGCGCGTGAAGGTGTCGCGCGAGGCGGACGGGCGCCCCCTGCCCCCCGACGCGCAACGGATCGTCGATCTCGCCCTGCCCGCCGCCAGCGACCTGTCCGTGTCGGGCTTCCTGCTCGACGACACCACCGCCCCCCCCAACGCTCCCGACCGCGACCAGACCCTGCAGCCGTCGGGCGCCTACTCCCCCTGAATATCGGTGCCCGGCCTGACTTCCTCATTGGTCGCGCCGCCCCGCCAGCGTAGGATGCCGCCATGTCCATCCACAACCCGCTCTTCCCCCGCGCCTCGGGGATCCTGCTGCACCCGACCTCCCTGCCGGGACGTTGCGGGGTCGGCAACCTCGGCGCGCCGGCGCGCCGTTTCGTCGACTGGCTGGCCGACGCCGGCCAGAGCTGGTGGCAGGTGCTCCCGCTCGGCCCGACCACCTGGGGCGACTCCCCCTACCAGACCCTCTCGGCGTTCGCCGGCAACCCGCTGCTCATCGACCCCGATCCGCTCGTGGCCGACGGCTGGCTGACGCCCGACGACCTCGGCGCGTCGCCCCCCTTCCCGGCCGACCACGTCGACTTCGGCCGTGTGCTGCCGTTCATGAACGAGCTGCTCGACCGCGCCTGCGACCGCTTCCAGGTGCTCGGCACCGCCGCGCAGCGCGCCGAACACGACGCCTGGATCCGCGCGCAGACCGCCTGGCTCGACGACTGGGCCCTCTACGCCGCGCTCAAGGAGGCGCACGACGGCCGCCCCTGGCACGCCTGGCCGGCGCCCCTCGCCCGCCGCGACCCCGCGGCGCTGGCCGCGGCCCGCGCCGCGCACGCCGCGCTCGTGGCCCGCCACCGCTTCCGCCAGTGGGTCTTCCACCGACAGTGGGCCGCCCTGCGCGCCTACGCGCAGGCGCGCGGCGTCCGGCTGCTGGGCGACGTGCCGATCTTCGTCGCCCACGACAGCGCCGATGTCTGGGCCCACCGCGAGCTCTTCCAGCTCGACGCCGCCGGCCAGCCGACCGTCGTGGCCGGCGTCCCGCCCGACTACTTCAGCAAGACCGGCCAGCGCTGGGGCAACCCGCTCTACCGCTGGGACGCCCTGCGCGCGCGCGGCTACGACTGGTGGATCGCGCGCTTCCGGCAGGCGCTGGCGCTCGTGGACGCCGTGCGCATCGACCACTTCCGCGGCTTCGCGGCGAACTGGGAGATCCCCGCCGCCGAGCCGACCGCCGTGAAGGGCCGCTGGGTCCCCGGCCCCGGCGCCGACCTTTTCCACGCCGTGCGCGACGCGCTCGGCGCGCTGCCGATCGTGGCCGAGGACCTCGGCGTGATCACGCCCGACGTGGAGGCGCTGCGCGACGAGCTCGACCTGCCCGGCATGAAGGTGCTGCAGTTCGCCTGGAGCGACCCGCGCAACCCGTTCCTGCCGCACGCCCACGTGCCGAACGCGGTCGTCTACAGCCGGCACGCACGACAACAACACCACCGTCGGCTGGTGGCGCGACGAGACCGACGCCCGCACGCGCGCCTTCCTCGCCAGCTACCTCGGCCGCACCCTCGCCGAGATCGACCGCGAGCCGCACTGGACGCTGATGCGCCTCGGCATGATGTCCCCCGCGCACACGTTCATCGCAACGCTGCAGGACGTTTTCGGCCTCGGCCCCGAGGCCCGGTTCAACACCCCCGCCTCGGCCGACGGCAACTGGAGCTGGCGCGCCCTCCCCGAACTGTTCGACGACCCGGCCGCGCGTCGCCTGGCCGACTGGACCCGGCTCTATCGCCGCCGCGCCGACCAGCAGACCCCCGACGAAGATACCGAGGTGCCCGCATGATCGAGATCTTCTCCCGGCCCGAGGCCTGGATCAGCCTGGCCACCCTCGCCGCGATGGAAATCGTGCTCGGCATCGACAACATCGTCTTCCTGACGATCCTCGTGGGCGGCCTGCCGAAGCACCAGCGCGGCCGCGCGCGTACTCTCGGCCTGGCTCTGGCGCTCGTCAGCCGACTGCTCCTCCTGCTCGCCATCTCCTGGGTGATGACCCTGACGACGCCTCTATTCGCGCTGCTCGGCCACGCCTTCTCCGGCCGCGACCTGATCCTGCTCGTGGGCGGCCTCTTCCTGGTCGCCAAGGCCACGCACGAGATCCACGCCAGTCTCGAAGTCGAGACCGCCCACCCCGACCACCCCCGCCGCGCCGCCCGCTTCGGCCTTGTGCTCGCCCAGATCGCCGTCCTCGACATCGTCTTCTCCCTCGACTCTGTCGTGACCGCGGTCGGCATGGCCCGGCACCTGTCGGTCATGGTGACCGCCATGGTGATCGCAGTGGGCGTGATGATGGTCTCCGCCGCCTCGATCGGACGCTTCGTGGAGCGCCACCCCAGCCTGAAGATCCTCGCCCTGAGCTTCCTGATCCTCATCGGCGTCACCCTCATGGCCGACGCCCTCGGCCAGCACATCAGCAAGGGCTACATCTACTTCGCGATGGCGTTTTCGCTGGGCGTCGAGATGGTGAACATGAGGCTCGGCACCAGGAAACAGAATCCGGTGCACCTGCACGGGCCGGCAGCGTAGATCCGCTCGAAATCCCAACATCTTATGGACCATTTGGTATATAACAGCTTAGCGCGAACCAGCCCTGCGGCCCAGCCTCATCAATTCTTAAATTCCCAAGATTGGTGAAAATAATTGGTGTAAATCAGACTTTTCGTTTGCGATTTACACAAATAACGATATCATCAAACCATGATTACTCGAAGACATCACGGAAGAGCTGGTCCGGTCCGCCGCGGAATATCCGGTGGTGACCATCCTGGGTCCTCGCCAATCGGGCAAGACCACGCTGGCCCGCATGACCTTTCCGGACAAACCGTACTTTTCGCTGGAAGACCCCGATGTTCGGGGTGCGGCCGAAGCCGATCCACGAGGATTTCTCAGCCAGATGGAAGGCGGCGGAATCCTGGATGAAGTGCAACGTCTGCCGGCACTGCTCTCATACATCCAGGGAATGGTCGACAAGACCACGGGGCGCGGACGATTCATCCTGACCGGCAGCCATCAACCGCAACTGCACGAAGCGATCAGCCAGTCGCTGGCGGGCCGAACCGCCATGCTGACTCTGTGGCCATTTTCCCTGCCTGAGCTTCGCCACTATGAGTCGGCGAGGGACCCCTTCGATCTGATCTGCCGCGGTTTTTTTCCGCGGCTTCACGCAGAGGGTCTCGAACCGCGCAGGTTCTTCAACGGCTACCTGCAGACCTATGTCGAACGCGATGTGCGCGCCCTGATCCAGTTGCGCGATCTGTCACAGTTCCAGAAGTTCCTCACCCTGCTGGCCGGCCGGGTGGGACAGATCGTCAACCTCGCTTCGCTCGGAAACGATGTGGGTGCTTCCGGCACAACGATCAGGAACTGGCTCTCCGTGCTCAAAGCGTCTTATGTCGTGTTTGAGCTGCCGCCGTTCTTCGAGAATGTCCGGAAGCGCGTGATCAAGTCCCCCAAGATATATTTCACGGATGTGGGTCTCGCCGCGTTTCTGCTGGGCATCCACACGGCAGAACAGGCATCCCGCGATCCCCTGCGCGGCAATCTGTATGAGAACTTCATCATTTCGGAAATCGTGAAGGGCGCCCTCAACAGGGGGATCAGACCGGAGATATATTTCTTCCGCGACTCCCACGGTAACGAGGTCGACCTGCTCATCAGGGAAAAGGGCGCGCTGACACCGATCGAGATCAAGTCCGCCAGCACGTTTTCCGTGGATTTCATCAAGGGGCTGGAGCGTTTTCAGGCGTTGCCAATCAACCGGGTCGCCGCCGGCGCGGTCCTCTACAACGGCGAGCAGCGGTTCAATGTCCGAAACATCCGCATTTTCAATCCGCTCCTTGTCGAAGATATCTGGGAAACCCTGACCGCGTCTGCGAAGCAGGGGGAATCCTGATTTCGGCCCAATGGCCGGGGGGCGCCCTCCGCCATCACCCATTTCAAGCAACGCGAGATCGAGGCTTGCGCCAGGGTGCTCCCAGCAGCAGGCAGGAGGCGGCATACCATGCGGCGGCCACGCCCAGCATCAGGGCGGCGGGGCGGAGGTACGAGAGGCCCGGGGCGTGTTCGGGCACCATGCGGGCGAGGTATCCGTTGAAGTCACCCATGGGCGACAGATGCCAGCCGAGAAAGAGGTGCGCGCCGAGGGTGAGGAACAGCCAGGCCGGGAAGCGGGCCGACGGGGTTTCCCGGTGCAGGCAGCGGGCGACGGCGGCGGCTGCCGCAACCAGGGCGGGCAGAGCGTAGAGGAAGATCCTCGACTTGTCGCAGCCACCAGCGAGCATGATGAGGCCGATGACCGCGAGTGCGGTCCAGCCAGGGGCGGCGGCAAAAAAGCTCCTGGCCGCTCCGGGGCGCAGGAGCATGATGAAGGGGATCAGGCCCAGGCCGGAAATGGTGGCGGCGAGCAACCGGGGCCAGGGCTCCGGTCGCAGGAAGTCCCTGACATAGCCAACCACGGATATCAGCTGAAAAGCGTGGTTCTCCGGCACGATGAGCAGGCGCAGGCCGACCAGAACAACGGCGACCGGAAACAGGAAGTACAGGCTCAGATTGCGCAGGCCGCCGATTGACAGGAGGCCCTGGCCCCGGCGCCAGGCGACATAGATCGCGAGCGAGAGCGGCAGGAAGGCCTCCTTGTGGAGCGCAGCCAGGGCCAGCAACGGGGGAATCCAAAGCAGTTTCCCGGAGAAGGCGAGCGCCAGCAGGCCGAGCAGCAAACACTGGGTGAGATAGTCGGGATAGGCTGGAGAGTAGGCCGGGAACTTGACGGTCCAGAAGACGCCGGCGTAGAGAAAGAGGCCCAGGAGCGAGATCGCCGAAGCAAAGCCGGACAGTCGGAGACAGAGGTACAGCAGGGGCAGGGCGGCGGCCGCGCAGACGAAAGCGAGCCAGCGAAACGCATCCAGGGCCGGCAGAGGCAGCAGGGAGGCGATCAACGGGGCCAGCACCCGGTAGCACCAGGGGGCCTGATGGGCGCGGGCGGCGAGCGCCGGATCCCCGGCCATGGCGCCGTACATGCGGCCATCACTGTCCCAGCCGCCTTCAAAATCGGTCCGCGGGGTGAGGGCGAAGACGGCGGCGGCAATGACGAGCGCCAGCAGCGCGATGGGGATCAGTTCGCGGGCGGCGAAGGCAGGAGACGGTCGCCCGGTGGGCGGAAACAGTCGCTTCTTCCCGCCATTGGCAAGGGGCGACCGACCCTTCCGACCAGGTTTGTTTCCGGGCATTTTCGGCTTCGCTTCTGAATCCATGCGGATCATCGGTCTGGCCCGTCGCTGGCGACGGGGAGGGGGCATTCTAGGTCTGCGTGGTCATCCTGGCAAGTCGGGCCGTGGTGCATCCGGCGGCAGAAGCCTTGTTCCCCCGCGCGGGCAGCGCAGCATCGACAGGGTCCTTCGATGTTCTTCCTGACAGCCGTTGCTACGGCAGCAATAAGTGCGCGGACCATGGCCGGCGGCGCGACCGGCACACCCCCGCAAATTCGTTACTACCGTAGCAACGGCTGTGCGGATGGACGGCGGCGCGACCGGCACACCCCCGCAAACTCGTTACTACCGTAGCAACGGCTGTGCGGATAGACGCCCGCGTACCTCAGCCCCACCGCGCGCCGGGTCGATCGTCCGCGATGTCGGCAGCGCGGTCGATTGTCCAATCCCATCAATACGGATGTCTCTCAGGAGAAAGCTCAATTCTCTTTCGTCCGCGTTGATGCCGACGTCGCGCGGTATCACGGACTTGTCGGTGCTGATGATGATGGAAGCGGAATCGGCAGGGGGGAGCAGGAAACTGAAAGTGAATTCCCCGCCGGGGCAGTCCGCGGCGTCGACCATCCTGGATGCGACCACCGCGCCGTTCGGGCGCTCCACGGTGACTTTCAGGCTGCCGCCGAAAGGCCCGTCGAGGAAGGCGGCCGGGACATGGCCATGGAGGGACAGTTCCTTCGCCGCGCGATACCTGGCCAGGACGGTCGCCCGCTTCCCGAGCCAGTGGCTGCCATCGGGCTGCTTTTCGTGGCAGCCCGCCAGAAACGCCGGGGCGGCATCATTGGCCACGAAATCCAATACCAGGCCATCGCCCAGCTCGGCCGCATCGCGTCCGCGGATCCTCGGGACCAGGGATTGCGCGTCGGCCCAGACCTTTTCGATGTCGGCGCATACGAAATTCCCACCCACTCCCGGCCGGTCGAGCAGGAGGATCGAGCATTTCGTCACCCATTCCTCGATGAGCTCGAGGAATTCGGCTCTGGGGATCGCCTGGCACAGGTAGCATCCCTGCGCGAAATCCTTCCAGTCCATGTCCGGGCTGACCAAACCCTGGCTCTGCGCGAAATCCCATATCTTCGTCCCCGGGAAGGGGCGCAGCTCGCCCCAGCCGGGTTTCTGGATCTTGCCGTCCCGGAGGTTCCGGTAGACCGCCCGGAGCGTAAGCAGCAGGTCTTCCCTGGTCTCGACCGGGGCTCCCAGAATGATACCGGGCCCCACGGCGATTCCGTATTTGTGTAGAAGATCCAGCGCCCGCTGGTTGATCTCCGCCGTGCATCCCGACTTGTTGTAGTATTCCAGGACCTTGTCGCTGAAGGATTCCAGCCCCATCCCGACCTGGGTGACATTCAGCCGGACCAGCAGTCGGCAGACTTCGTCGGTGACGAGGTTGGCGCGGACCTGGCAATCGAAGGCGCACCGGCCGAGGATGCCCCGGGCTTCAAGTCTGGTCGTCAGGTCGGCGAGCTTCTTCCTGTCGGCGATCAGGAGGTCATCGTAGATCACGATGTTCCTGACCCCCTTCCGGGTCACCCAGTAGTCGATCTGGGCGGCGAACAGGTCCATGGAGAGCGAGCGGTATTTGCGCGCGAACCGGGCCGACGAGCAGAAGCTGCAGTTGTATGGGCACCCTCGCGCGGAAACCAGGCACATCGCATCGGCCGGGTTGTAATACGGCAGTTCCTCGATCACGGGCTGAGGAAGGGCGTCGAGGTTCGCGATCGGCGCCCGCTCCGGGGTTCTGATCAGTTTCCCGTCGAGCCAAAAGGCCAGACCTGCGATGGCCTGGAGGTCCACGGGGTCCAGCGCCCTGTTCCGGAGGAACGACCTCAGGAGTTCGACGAACGTGATCTCGCCTTCGCCTATCACCGCCGCATCAAAACATTCGCGCAGGGACTCCGGCAGCAGCGAAATGTGGATGCCCCCGATCACCACCGGAATCCCCAGCTCCCGCTTGATTCTCTCCGCATGTTCGATCGCGATCCCGTAATGGTCGCTGGCGGAGCCGATCCCGATGATGTCCGGCCGCTCCCTGATGAGGTCATCGAGGCATTCCCTGTATATGACCTCCGCATCGGGGATCTCATTCGTGACACTGGCTCCGACATAGCCCAGTCCCAGCGGAGCGAAGGTGTTGAAGCACCCCTGGGGCTGGGTGGCCAGGATCAGGCCGACCTTCAGGCGCGCGGAAACATCATTCATGCCGCCCCCCCCACCAGGAGAGTCGGGATATTGACTGTCCCGTTATCAGACACCCTGCGCCCTTCCTCCATGTCCTGTATGTCCTGCGAGAACCGCACATCGCGCAGCATGAGTGACAGGTCCCGTTCGTCCGGGCTCCGCCCATCTTCCGAGGGGCGGAAAGTCGCGGTGCTGCTGAGCGTGACGACATGGGCCTCTTCTTGGGCCGGCAACGGCACGATGACCCGGAATTCCCCGGCATTCTCGGCGAAGGTGCAGCTCACGATCGGCCTGGCGTTGTGCCATATCTCGCAACGGAACGACCGGGTGCGATAGAGCTTGAACTGGGGGTGGCACGCCAGGGTGAAGGCCATTTTCCCGGCCGGCATGCCGGGCAGATGGCGCACCGTGAAAGCGCCGTTGCGGGCCATCCAGCGCGCGCCGGAGATGTTTTCAACGGCGTAGAACCCGTCGCCGAAGCAGACGACAGGGTCGTCCGCCAGCAGGGAGAGCACCGCCTTAAGACCCGCGTGTTCCCCGGTTCGGTGGTAGTGGAACGCGAGCAGGTGCAGGCCCACTTTCAGGGTGTTTCGGTACCTGAGCAGTTCGAGCGTCGCGCGCATGAACCCGGGGAGATCGCTCTGCTCCAGACGACGCAGCGCCAGGTCTTTGCGGTCATCGACCTCCCGGCCCGCGAAAGGGGCCTCGGGCGCCTGTGTCAGTGAGGCCAGCGTCGTCGCAACCGCCGTGGCGGCGTCCCACGAGAGCCCCCACACCGAGAACAGTCCCGCATTGTCGGGCCGCAGCAGGGCCGCGACCTGCTCGTGCTCGGTCTTGAGTTCCTGGAAGCGCGTTTCGGAGAGAGGAGAGAAGTAGAAGTCCCTGGACGCGGCGAAATCATCCCAGCCCATGTCTTCGGAAACGACCCCCTTCTGCACGCCGAGGTCCCAGATGGGAGTTCCCGGGTAGGGCCTCAGGTTGCCGCGGGCCCAGCGCTTGATCTTGCCCTGCGCATAGTTGCTCTCCAGGGCGGAGAACGTGGCCCTGAAGTCCTCCTCCTCCTCGCCCGGCGATCCGTAGATGATGCTGAGGTCGACTTCAAGGCCGTGCCTGTGCAGGGTGTCGATGGCCCTTTGATTCTGCTCGGGGGTGATGTTTCCGGCCTTCAGATATTTCAGGACCCGGGGAGAGAACGACTCGGCCCCGAACCCGACCTGCCTGCAGTTGAGCTGGTTGAGCAGCTCGCAGAGATCGTCGTCGACCAGGTTGGCGCGGACCGATCCGGAGAAGGCGATAGCGCCCAGCAGTCCCTGCATCTCCAGGAGCGAGACGATCCCGCGCAGCCGTTCGCGCGGCACGATGAACAGGTCGTCGAAGAAGTGGATCTCCCGGATGCCGAACTCACGATGGATGTGCGCGATCTCCCGGACCACGTAGTCCGCCGAGAACTGCCGCAGTCCCGGCCAGAAGCGGGAGCTGGCGCAGAAGGTGCAGTGATAGGGGCAGCCGCGGGAAGTGAAGAGGTGCGCGCGGTCAGGCGTGGCGCCGGCCCACAGGGCGCCTCGATCGGGCAGCGGGAGCGAGTCGAGCGGCTGGATCAACGGACGCGGGGCGGTTTTTTCCGCGACACCATCGCGGCGGTACATGATGCCGCGGATCAGGGCCAGGTCCTCGGCGACGAACCGCTTGTCCCGGCGCGCGAAGGCCGTCACCAGCTCGCACAGGGTCTTCTCCCCCTCCCCCAGGACCGCCACGTCCATGTCCCGGTTGAAACTCCCGGGCATCAGGGAGATGTGGATGCCCCCGATGATGACGGGCGGGCCGGACCGGTCCTTGATCTCCCGCGCACAGCCCTGGGCCAGATGGAACCGCTCCGTGGTGGCGCCGATCCCGATGATGTCGACCCCTTCGTCCAGCAGTTCGCTCACGCTCCGGCCGATAATGGTTGCGCAGAAAGGCGCATGCAGGCGCAGGTAGGAGAGGAAGTAGCCGGCGGCCAGCGGCACGAGTTCGCCCTGCCGGGCCACCGGATCGGCGCCGTCGGGGAACAACAGGCCCAGCCGGACAGGACCGATCATGTCGACCTCATCCCGGAACCGCCGCCAGGCGGCGCGAATCTTTGAGCAGGCCCGCCGCGACCGCGAGCTCAACGGCCATGATCCGGTCCGCGAGCGGGAAGGCCGGCGTCTCGAAATAGATGACGGTGTTGCCGCCGTCGATCCTCCGGTCGAAATGGTGCGGCTGATCAAGCATCAGGTTGTTCCGGAGCACATATTCCCGCAGGGCCGTGCCGGGAAACGGTATGGCGCAGCTCATGTTGACATCCTCGAACCGGTGGCGCAGCGCGAAATCGATCGTCTTCTTCACCGTTTCCAGCGTGTCTCCGATGTTCCCGATGATGAACTGGCCCACGATGCCGATGCCGTTGTCGCGCAGGTGACGGATGCCTCTTTCGATGTCCTCGATGGTTTCGCCCTTGCACATGAGTTTGAGGGATTCGTTGTCCGCGGACTCGATCCCGATGCTCGTCCCGACCACTCCGGCGTCGCGCATGGCCTTCGCGGTCTCTGCGTCGAGGCGATCGGCGCGCATGCCCCGGGGGAAGTACCGAAATGGGTAGCCCTTGAAGATCTTCATCAACGCCAGGGTCCGGTCCCTGCGCATGTTGAACATGTCGTCGTTGATCGACACGATCAGGCTGCGGTCCTCGTGCTCATATATCCAACGGAGCTCCTGGTCGATTTTTTCGAGCGGCTTGAACCGGATCGTCCTGCCGAAAATCTCATGGCCGATGCAGAAGTGGCAGTTGTTCGGGCAGCCCCGCGAAGTGGACAGGGAGTGCGCGTTCCACTTCGCGTCGATATAGATGTCGCGCAGGGGGACGGGCAGGTCGGACGCGGACAGGAGCTTGCGGGACGGGTTTTGGACGATCGCGGCGCCCTGCCGGTAAGTGATCCCCGCGATGCCCGGCCAGGGGGCGCCGGAGAGGATTTCGACGCACGATTCTTCGCCCTCGCCATGGACGCAGATGTCCAGGTCCGGGATCTCCGCCAGCAGTTCTTCCGTACCGAGCGTCGCGTGGGGTCCCCCGGCCATGAAGACGATGTCGGCGCGCCGGACCTTGATCCTGGATATGAGCCCCTTTGCATATTGTGTCGCCGATTCGTCGCTGGTCACGAAGAAGCCCACATAGCGATAGCCGTACTCCTCGATCGCGCGCACGATGGATTCGTCGTCGCACTGCGAGGTCAGCACCGCGTGGCTCGCCAGTCCGTGCTCCCTGAGCCGTGCCGCGACTGCGGATATCCCCTGGTGGACGATGCGCTCGTCTGACATCCCCCGGTCGGGGTTGACGAACAGGATCGCGGGATCTTTCGGCAGGTCATATCCCTGTCTCATATCATACTCCCACCGCGACGAGCTGTTCGTCCCGGCAGAACGGGAAGATCTCCGAGAACAGATATTGCTCCCGGTTCGCACATGATTCCAAACATTTCCGGCAGATCGGCAGGCTGGCATTGCCGGCGAGGAGCTCCTGCCGATAGCCGCGTATCCGTGGGTGTTCGAGCCAGAGTTCCCTGAGGCTTGTCGACCAGATCTCCTCGGGACGCGTGTAGGATGTCTCTCCGGTAATGTCGACGCAGCAGAAGCAGACGGCTCCGTCGGAGAGGACGGCCAGCACCTTCCAGGGGGAATCGCAGAAGCCTTTCCCGACGGGCAGGGCCGCGCCGGGCTGGGCGAAGCTGCTGAGGTTGGGATAGAGTCCGCCTTCCGCGAGCGGCTGAAGGACGAGCTCGAAACTGCTGCCGTTGCCTTTGCGGTATGCGAACCTCTTGTGCATTTCGTCGCCGTCCCAGGCCCCCAGGCTCCCCATCTCCAGGCGGTGGACAAGACTCGAGGCGAACTGCCTCTTGCACCCGATCTCGGCCGGCCGGGCGCGTTCGAGACCGCTGGTGTAGATCTTCATCGTCAGGCTCTGCCCGCTCTCGCCTGCCGCCCAATCCCGGACATAGCCCTCCAGCCGCGAAACGTACTTCTCGAAACTCATGGGAGAGCGCAGGCCCAGCTCCTGCGGGCTGCAGGAAATGTTGACGACGATATTCATGTCGATGGGCAGGAATTCCGGCTTGAGATTGGAACCGTTGCTCGCCAGGAAGATCTTGTGCCCGGCCCGGTTCGCCTCCAGCGCCAGTTCCGTGAACTGGGGGTGCAGGGTCGGCTCCCCGTCGACGTGGAGCCGCAGGGGCTGGCTCGTGATGTCTTTCAGCTGTGGCAGCAGGTGGCGGAACAGCTCGGGCGACATGAAGCTCTTCTGGCGTTTGGAGTCCGCGCTCCGGCAGTAGTGGCAGTGGAAATTACACCGTGAATTGAGCTCCAGCATGACCGTGGGGTTGGCCGCGAACCCCGCGAGCGCCGGCGCGTATGCGGGGTCTTTCGCTACGCCCTTGAAACGGTATTCTTTGGCTTCGACAAAGGGACGGGGCGACGGTTTCGCAACGGGCGGAGCAGAGGCCTGAAGTTCGGCGCGATCTTCCGCGGTCTCGACCCGCAGGTTGGCGAACCGCAGGGACAGCCTGCGGTCATCTTCGCCCCGGATCGGGGACGGCGAGAAGAACGACTGGGCGCTCTCAATGAGAATCTCGGTCTCGGTCGCCTCCAGTTCCATCCTGACCTGTATCGTCTGGGCGCTGGCGGAAAAGGTGAAAGACTGGACGCTGGAATCCCCGCCATACACGAACACGTCGAAGGGGAATTGCGCGTATTGGCCGGCGATTCCGCAGCTCAGGTCGAAGCAGGCGGTCTCTCCCTTCGCCCGGGCGAGGATCTTGAAGCGTCCTTCGGGGCCCAGCCAGCGCCAGTTCCCTTCCGGGGGATGGAAACCTTCGCCGAACACGACCCGGAGGGAGGATCCGTTCCCGGTTTCCTCCGCCTGGTTCGAATCCAACTGACCCCTGATGATCTGTGCGATCTCACGCTGGTCGTCGGGCTGCAGGGCGCTGAGCCGATCGCGGCACTCCGCGGCCTCGGCATGCATCCCGTGCCTGAGCGCGAACAGGACCGCGGTCTTCGCGATCCAGGCCGTCGCGGGCTCCAGCTTTTGAGCCAGCGCATAGCTTTCCCAGGCCAGTCGGGGTTGGCCGGCGTTTTCGAGCACCAGACCATAGTACGCGCAGAGCAGGGCCCTCATTCCGGCATCCTGTCGCAGCGCTTCGAGCCGGGACAGGGCTTCGGCGTGTCGTCCGGCGAAGGATTCCATCAACGCCAGGTTCAGCAGGAGAGACGCGTCCCGCGGCGCGGCCTGGAGGGCTTCCCGCAGGACCGCCTGCGCCAGATCGTTGGCGCCGGCCTGGTTGAGGGCGAAGGCGCGGGAGACCGCCTCCGCCGCCGCGACCTCCGGCGTGATCGGGTCGCGAGCGGGCGCCGTCTGCAGGCCGAGGGCCGTGGAGAAGGCGGGAAAGATGACCCGGGCGCTGTGGCGGGTCTCGATAAACGCCTTGCCGGCGCAGGAGACCGCTTCCCAGAGAGCCTGGTCCCGATACAGGCGCAAGATGGCGGCGGCGGTCCTCGCCGGATCGTCGGCGATGATGATGTCGACGCCATCGTTCAGGCCCATGCCCTCGGCGCCGAGGCGGGAGGTGACCGTGGGCAACCCCTGGGCCATGGCGCTGCAGATCCTGTTCTTCAAGTCCGCCCCGTAACGGATGGGGGCCACGGAGACCCGCGCGCGGCGCAGGAAGGGGTCGATCGGCTCCGCAGGGCCGGTCACGATGATCCGGTCACCGGCCAAAGCCCTGATCCGGGGCGGCGGGTTGTCACCGACGATATGCCAGCGCAGGTCCGGCTGCTCAGCCTTGAGCAGCGGCCAGACGGAGGAGTGGAAATTCATGACCGCATCCACATCGGACGGATGATCGCAGCCACCCACGAGGACGATGCCGTCGCGCTCGCTGAACCCCGGCATCGCGGATTCCTGGCGGTAATAATTGGGCACGGCATGGACCATGGCGGGGTCGAGGTAATGTTCCAGTTCGACCTTGTCCTGGCCGGTCACGGTCACGACCGCGTCGGCGGACCGGTAGGCCGAGAGCTCCCGGGCCTTGTCGGAGCCGTAGGCCAGCCGCAGGTCCGGGGAACCTTCCCGCGCGAACTGGCGGGCCCGACGCAGGTAGTGCACATCGACCGAATCGATGACGATCCGGGTCTCCGGGCTGCTCTCGCGGATGACGGGAAGGAAGGCCGCCGCTGTGTAATAGAAGGGCAGAAATGCGGCGGCGTAGAACCGCTGCGCCAGGATTACCCGGAGATGCTCCAGTCCGGAGGCGTTGCGGTCCAGGGGGCAGACCTCTATCCCCATTTGGCGCATTCCGGCCAGGCAGGGGGCCGGATCGAGGCCCTCGAACAAGGTCCCGTTCCGGCAGACGAAGGTGACATGGCTGCCGTTCTCCCGCAGCAGGCGCATCAGGTCGAGTATGCGCATCGCTTCCGAAGACCGGTCGTGGAGCGGGGGGATGTCGCAGGCCACAAGCACGGCGGAACCGCAATACCGGTCGATCTCGGCGAACAGGGAGCGGCGGTCACAGGCCGGCAATCCGTGGGAAGCCAGTTCACCCGCCCATTTGGCGGTGAATTTGGGCCGGTTGATCGCCTGGAAGCGCTTGTACCCTGAAGACTCGTCGGTCCCCGCAGTGCCCCCTTCATGATGCTCCACCACGGCCTCCGGCTGATAGACCACCCTGAACCCGGCTTTGCGGACCGCGAAACAGAGGTCGGTATCCTCGAAATAGGCCGGAGCGTAGCGCTCGTCGAACCCGCCGAGCCTGCGGAACAGCTCGGCGCGCACCAGCAGGCAGGCCCCGGAAACGTAATCGACTTCCCGGACATGGTTGAACTCCGGCAGGGAAGGGTCCTGCCATTTGCCGTAATTGCATCCGCTCCCGTCCCGGAAGACGATGCCCCCGGCTTCCTGCAGCCGCCCGTCCGGGAACACGAGCTTCGCTCCCACCACGCCGACACCGGGGTCCTCTTCCGGCATGCGGACCAGAGCCTCGAGCCAGCCGGCCCGGGGCCGGGTGTCGTTGTTGAGCAGGACCAGGTACTTTCCCCGGGCGACGACGGCGGCCTGATTGTTCCCGTCGACAAACCCGAGATTCCGGTCGTTCGTGAGCAGATCGATATGAGGCGAGGAACGCTCCTGGCGCAGCCCCATGAGGTACGGAGTCGTTTCGTCACTGGAAGCGTTGTCGATGATGATGAGCTCGTAGAGGTCGTCGGGGGTCGTTTCAAATAGCTGCCTCATGCAGGCGCGGGTGAGCTCCACCTTGTTGCAGCACAGGACAACGATGCTCACGAGGGGGGCGGGGCCGGAGGGAACGCCCGTCGTTTTGCCTGTCATTATGGACCTCTCTGAAGATACGCGATCAGCTCAGGATCTCGACTCCGCTGAAGAGAAGGGACAACCGCCGCGAATCGGTCGAACCCCCGGCATCGGAGGGCCTGAACCATGAGCCGGCGACGAAACGGATCCGTGCGTCCTGCCGGCCGGGATGCAGCGGCATGCGGATGGCCACCTCGGGACGGCTCCCCCCGAGCGTGAAAGACTGCACCGGCACATCGTTGTAGAAAACGGAGACGGTCTGCGCCGCGGCCGGCGTCTTCCCGGGTCGGGGGCTGGCGACCCGCAGGGAGAGGGTCTTCCCCGGCAGGAGCTGCCCGGAAGCGATCTGGAGCTCTCCTTCCGGCCCCATCCAGCGGGTTCCGTTTTCCTGGGCATGGAACCCGCGCGTGAACCGGATGCTCTCGACCGCCCCTTCGGCGGACGGGGCGACCGTCAACCCGCTGCAGAGAACGGAAAGCATGCGCGCGTCGTCAGCGGAGGCGATCGCGCAATCGCTGGAGACGAGCCTGATGCAGGCATCGTGCAGGCCGGGGTAAAGCGGCAGCCTGACAGTCGCGGTTTCGGTATCACCGGAGAAATCTACGGTCTCCACCAGCATGTCGTTGTAATATATGCGGGTGGTGAGCGCGCCGGTGGGAAGTCGGGCCAGGTTGGGGCAGGCAAGCTGAAAAGAGACGGCCTGTCCAGGCAGGAGGAGCCGGGCGTGGACATGGAAGACCCCTTCCGGGCCCACCCAGCGCCGGCCATTGTCGTCTGCGAAAAAACCGGGCCCGAACGCAACGCCGTCGGGCCCCTGCGCGCACGGCGGCGGGAACAGCAGCCGGACCTCCGGTGAGCCTCCCGCGGGGCCCGGCCGGGACTGCCGGTAGACCCCGGTATACACGAGCTGGGTGGCGCACAGTTCCGGAACCTCCTCCGGCTCCAGGTCGTGCACTGTAATGTTGTCGTTGACGAGCATGGACCCGGTGAAACGGGTATCCGGGCCGACTTCGCCGAGGTACGTGATCCGCCGGCAGGCGACGTCCTGCGTCCCCAGGAAACCGAGGAACTGGCGCCGCGTGAAGAAGCGCAGGTGGGTGCGGTCGAGGATGCCCTCATCCTGATATTCCCAGCGGCCGTCATGCAGCAGGCCGCGCATCACGTCGATGTTGCGGATATTCGGGAGGCTCACGATCAGCGTGCCGCCCGGCCTGAGGAAGTCCAGCAGCCGGTGCGTCGCGGCCCAGGGGTCTTTCAGGTGCTCGAGAATGTCCGCGAGAATGATGCAGTCGAACTGACCCGCCGCGAAGGGCGCCTCGAACGCCTCCACATCGACCTGGTGTACGCCATCGAGGACCCTGGCCGCTTCCTGCGCCGCGGCGGCGTCGAGCTCGATGCCGGTCACGGTCCTGCCCGGGACCTCCCGCCTGAGCCGCTCGCCCAGGCGTCCGGTCCCGCAGCCCACGTCGAGGATGGAGAGCGCTGACAACGGAACTTCGGCGGCGATTTCCGGCCGGGAGTGCGAGAAATAGTCTTCGCCGTCCGCTTTGGATACGGCCGTCGTCGGGGCCTGGATCATCGTGTCCGCTTTCCCTTCCGGTCGGCCCCTTCCGGGACAATGCCGCCCTTCCGGCCGCAAGGCGCGTGCCCGTACGTTGGGCGCGCCCGGGTCGCAACGGCACCGGCGCCCCCCCCCCGGTCGCCGCCCCGGAACGACGCAATTCGGGCGCGGATCGGCCCCTCGGCGGGAATCGGGAGGGAATTGACCGGTGGATGCCGGCGCGGCGGGCGCGCCGCGCCGACCGGGACGGGGCACGCGCTGGCTGGAAGCGGGACAGGAAGTGGACGATTACCGGGCGGCAGGGGGGCGTTGTAGCATCCCGGGGACCAACCCGTCGGTGAACCCGGCCCTCAGCAGTCCGTTCTCGCTCCCCACCGGGCGACCCACCCCGGCGCTTTATTGATATCGACTTCCGCCTCGCGGGCGGTGATCAGGGAGGTATATGGATTAGCCATCGGGTTCATCCGGCCGCACTTACAGCGACGGGCGCCCTCAATGCAGATCAGGCCACCGGCACCGGCGAGGCGTCCGTTTTGCCGCCCGACGGGCCAAAAATATCGTGCAATGGAGGCATGTCCTGTGTTATAATCACTGCCTTGAACTGAATCAACCTCGCATAGCTTCGCCCCGCGATACTGCCGCTGCTCTCTCCTCGCCGCGCAGCTTCAGGCGCGTAAGTTGTTTTTCCGCACCAGGGGGGACAGTATGCTCAGATTTGCGAAGGCGCTCCTGCCGATTCTGGCGATCGGGGCCCTGTGGTCGCCGGGGTCTGTCCTGGCACAGTTGAGTTCGGAATATTTCGGCAGCGACGTGGTCCTGGACACCGTTCTGTCCGACTCGCTTTTCGTGGCGGAGGGGCGGATCGGCGATCTGAGCGCCACGACGACGTACGAGCTGGGCCTGGGAGTCAGCACGGTCGCCCCGGCGATGACGTCGCAGTTCATCTGGGGCAGTGGTGTGGTGTATCCGTTCTCGCTGAGCTTCGACCTCATGTCGCGGATCGCCACCTTCACGGTCGGCGACCGAACGGTGGTTTTCACGTCGGATTACACCGCCTTCGACGCGATCTTCATCCGTGCCCGGGCCGTGTTGCCCGGAACGTCCGTCGGTCTCTACGACCTGATGCTCGACGGCATTCCTGTGCCGGGTACCTCGGTGGAGAGCGGCCCGGACGGACTGACGCTCATGCAGATCTACGGCTCGCCGCTGTATGACGGGTTCACGCTGAGCGGTACGACAAAGCTGAGTTGGGACGGCGTTTTGCCGAAGAAATCGCAACTCGCCTTCCAGATCTACACCGCCAACATGCTGATTGTCACGAACGAGGACCAGAGCTGGAGCCAGGTGAAGAACCTGTTCCGCTGATACAGAGTGATCCTCTGTCAAGGGCCGCCTTCCTGCGCGAAGGCGGCCCTTCTCATTCTACGAGGACCCGGATCGGCCGCCCGGCGACGTCGTTGATGGCGAGACGAACCCGCCCGGAGACCGGGAGGCCTCAGTCCTCCAGTGCCTCGATGACCTCGGCCAGGCTGCGATTCTCCGGGAACAGCGCCAGGGACTGTCGGTAGCTGGCGACCGCCGAGGCGGTATCGCCCCTTTCAAGCTGAACATTGCCCAGACTGTCGTAGAGCAGTGGCGACCGGGGAAACCTGGAGAGGGACAATTCGAGCACCTTGATCGCAGCTTCGGCCTGTCCCCGCCACCACATGCGATGCGCGAGGCGGTTGACCTCATCCTCCTTGAGGTAGAAGACCCCGCTGTCGGCGTCCATGAGACGGCGATACCGGTCGAGCGCCGCGTCAACGCCCTGATCATCAATGATGCTCGCCAGAAGCGCTGCCCCGGACCGTTTGCCCGCCAATTCCGCGTACCCCTGAAGAAGCGATTCGCGCAACTGGACCAGGTCCGCGCGGCTGAGCGCCTCGCCGTGACCGGGCACGATGGTCTCGATCCCTGTCGCGCCCTGCAGCAACTTCGCGATCTGGTCGGCCAGACGGCGGACATCGACCAGGGGATCGACCGGAAAGCAGAAGGCGGTCGCGGAGCAGAAAAGGTCCCCCGAGAGCAGCAGTTTCTCCTGCGGCACGTAGATCAGGATATCGTTGTTCGTGTGAGCCGCGCCGGCGAAGCACAGCTCGAAAGTCAGATCGCCAAGATCGAGTGTCAGTCGATCGCTGAAGGTCCGTGTCGGTGGCGCGAGGACGTAGCCATCCTGAAGATCCGAGAACACCATCCTGCGGGCGCGGTTTTCCGCAGCCGTCTTCGCGGCTTCCGCCGCCGTCAGACCCGACAGGTCGCCACCGGTTTCCGCCCGAGCCAATCGGCGGCCAAGGGAAAGCCGGGACCGGAACGCATCCGCCCGGTTGTGTTTCATGAACTCGGGGCAGGCCTCATGCGCAACGATGGTCGCCTGCGGAAACACCTGGTTGCCTGAGCAATGGTCCCAATGCCCGTGGGTGTTGATGACGTATCGAAAGTCGCGTCGGCCGAATTCCTGCTCGATGACCGCGGCAAGGTTGCGCATCAGACCGGGCGAGAAACCGGTGTCTATGAAGACCACGCCGGAATCGGAGGCCACGGCGACGACGTTCACGTCCAGGCAGTCCAGAACGATCACTCGCTCGCTGAGCCGGGTGATGGTGATCGGCAGGTCGTCGGGGCCCCTGGTTTCCGCGTGCCCCCGGGCAGTCGCGAACATCAGCAGGAAACCCAGCAGCGCAATCCGGGGCAGGTCCATGTTCACCACCCTTCGTGGATGATGGATGCGGGCCCGACATGGACCGACGAGGGGACGATTCCACCAGCCCTGTCCCTCCCGGAAACCTTGTCCGCCTTGCCCGCGTGGAATTTATGGGGAAGTGACCATAGCATGGCGCCCCATGCTGAAACTACTCCTGCGCGCCTGCATCTCGGGCCTGTTTTGTAATCGGAATGTACCTGTTCCGCCCTTGAACACCAGCGACTCCCGGAGCGCTTCCACTTGCCCCATTCCGGCCAGGATCCACGAGAGCAGATAGTCCCGCTCGATGACGGCCAATAAATGACAGATGGACGAACAAAACATTGCAATTGGACGCCGATTGGCCGACAATCAGACGCATGAGCGACGCAGATCTCTATCCCCGTCTGGTCCGGGCTCGTCTCCACGAGGCCCTCGCCGATTCGCCCGTCGTGCTGCTGCATGGTCCGCGCCAGTGCGGCAAGACGACCCTCGCCAGGAGCGTAGGCGAGAACGACGGACGCCAATACGTCACCCTCGACGACGCCGCGACGCTCACCGCGGTCCAGGCGGACCCCAGTGGGTTCGTGCTCGATCTCGAGGGGCCCATCACCATCGACGAGGTCCAGCGCGTTCCCGAGCTTTTCCTCGCCGTCAAACAGGCGGTCGACCGTGATCGCCGTCCCGGCCGCTTCCTGCTCACCGGTTCGGCGAACGCGTTGTTTGTTCCTCGGGCTGCCGATTCGCTGGCCGGGCGCATGGAGATCGTCCGCCTCCATCCCCTGAGCGAGGTGGAGATCGGTCGTCATCGGCCGGACTTTCTGGACCGGATCTTCGCGGGCGAATTCAAGGTCGCCCAGGGCGAGCGGCTTGGCCCGAAGCTGGCCGACCTCGTCGTCCGGGGGGGATTCCCCGAAGCCGTACGTCGGGACACCTCGCGCGGACGGCGGGCCTGGGCGCGCGATTACCTGACCGCAATCATCCAGCGTGATATCCGCGAACTGGCCCGCATCCAGCGGCTCGACATCCTGCGGCGCCTGCTCGAGCTCGCCGCCGGGCAGACGGCACGCCTCGTCAACGTAAGCGAGATCGCCGGGCCTTTCGGCGTCAGCCGCACGACCGTGCGGGACTACCTGACCCTGCTCGGCCAGGTCTTCCTCGTGGAAGAGCTTCCTGCGTGGCATGCCAACCGGCTGAAGCGCCTGGTCAAGACCCCGAAACTCCACGTGACCGACACGGGTCTGGCGTGTGCCCTGCTCGGTGTCGAGGCCGACGACCTGCGCGGCGACCGGACGTTGCTCGGGCAGTTGCTCGAAACCTTCGTCGTCCAGGAACTCCGCCGCCAGGCCAGCGGTTGGGAGCACGACGTCCGTTTCTCCCACTACCGTGACAAGGACCAGCTGGAAGTCGACATCGTCCTGGAGCGGGGCCCGAACCGGATCGTCGGCATCGAGGTCAAGGCTTCAGCGACCCTGCGCGAGGCAGACCGCCGCGGACTCGAACGCCTCCGGGACGCCGCCGGCAGCCGCTTCCGTTGCGGCGCGCTGCTGTACGACGGCGAGACGCTGGTCCCCATGGGCGACCGGATCTACGCGATCCCGTTGCACATGCTGTGGAGCGATTGATCCCCGTGGCAGTTATGGTCGATCCTTTGTCGGATCGAATTATTGGGAGGCACACCCTAGATGAGCAGGCTGTTCGCAAATTCGTAGGAGATCAGATCGCCGTCCGTCGTTTCCGTGTAGCCCTTCTCGCGATGAGATAACTCGCGGATCTGGCGCGCCGTGAAGCTCTTGAACCTGGCGTTGACGTCGATGAGTGTCTGAATCTCTGAATCCGAAAACGCGCCAAGCGTTGGTTCCCGCGTCGCGCAAAGAACTTCCCATTCGTACTTGCCAGCCACTCGGCTCTCGCTACGGAGTTCTCCAACGCAATCCTGCAGGTAAGTGAGGAGAAGGTCGTACTTGTCGGGGGCAGGACCGTGCGTGCAGTGCGCATAGCGCGCGCCGGTGATTGAGACGGCATGTCGCTTGAAGTGCAGGAGGTCGGAGTACCAGAGCAGCTTGTTTAGCTTCGTCTTCGGAATGCCCTCGCTGCGGCAGAAGAAGAGGACGGCGCTGAAGAACTTCGTTGGCGAGAAGCGCAGATAGCCGCTGCGCGCGTCAGGATCCTGTGCGGTTAGCTGAGCCTCAATGAGCGCCAGCAGATCTGACGCCATCGATGACTCGGATCGGATCTTGTCGATTACGGTCTGACGCTTCTCGGGACCCAATACGTCAGGATGTCGCTCCAGGAGTTCCAGCAGATTGTCGGACTTCATCACCATTCGCAGCGCACAGTCATGGGCTTCGTCCTGAAGGGCTCCGTTCTCGTATCGACTCAGTGTCGCGGCCCCCCAACGCAGCAACCCGGCCAACTCCTGTTGGGTTAGGCCGTACTCCCTGCGGAAATCCCGGATCTCCTCCGGCTGAACGAGCCCCGTGCGCTTTCGATACTCGCGGTAGACCGCAACTAGAGGATCGTCCGCCAGCGGGGAATCGAAAGTCATCCCACACGTATCGCAGGTGAGGAATTCGGCTTCGACCGGGATACTGGTACCCCGGATCTTGAACGATTCGACCTTCCGCACAGTGTGGACGGGCTGTTCCGTCTCGCAGTTAGGGCAGAATGTGATCATCTTCACTTCCCCTCCCTCCGATGCGGCAACGCCAGCGGGTACCTGGCGAGATGGAAGGAAATGCACAGGGCGTGGGGCACGACACCTTGCTTCACCACCAGCTTCAACTTGATGTAGATCTGCCCATCGTTGAAGGCTGGCCCGAAGAACCACACCTCTCCTGGCTTGTCGCTGTCTGGTTCCGGGCCTGAGCTGTAATCCTCGACTGCGAGCCCATTTATGATGTCCGCCCTGTTCTGCTTGGTGAGGCCCAGCTCGACGAGTGCCGCGTTGTTCTTTTCCCTGGGAACGACGTACACGCCGCTCTCCGAGGCCACCTTCTTGAAGCACTTGAGAAACTCCCCCACTTCGGCTGCCGTGACTTGCTCCATGTGCCGTGCCGCGCTCCATCGCTATCTGGCCTTGCCCTAAAGTCTATCGGCTGCCACCAATTTATCATAAGATATGTTTCCTGTCAAGGCCGACACCCACTCCCCGGCCAGTTTCCGCTCGTGCGCGCCTTGCGGCACGGCCTCTTGTCGCGCTGATCGGTCCGATCCTTTGTCGGATCGAATTATTGGGAGGCACAGGTAATGAGGGTTTCTGGTAGGGACAAGGGACAGGCTACGATAGCGTGACCTCGAAGACGCAGCGCCTGGCGCCGTTGAGCTTGGACTCCTTAAGGCGGGCCTGGACCGGCTTGCCGAAGATGGCCTCGAAACTCTCCTTCTGGTACCCGACGGAGCAGTTGCACCAGACTGCCGGCGTTCGCCGCTTGTCGACCAGTGGGCAGCCGCAATCTCCTTCGGCCACCGCAACGGTGACGACCCCCTTCTCCTTGTCCCACGCAAAGTCGGTGCCCCAGTTTTTTTTGGCCGCGGCGAAGTAGCCCTCGGGATCGGCCTTGAACCTGGCCCCGAGCTGGCCCAGCTTCGCGCACTCACGGCCCGTCTTCTCAAGGATCCCCGCGCAGGTCTCCGCCGGCGCGTCGGCGGCCATGAAACCGAGTAGCTTCGCGAGCTGATACCGGACGAGCGCCAGCCTCTGGTCTTCGGCTGGAGTCTCGGCCGCCAGCAGTGGCGTGGTCGTTCCGAGGATGTTCAGTGCGCATCCACACAAACCCAGTCCACACGCGGTCTTCAGGAATTCCTTGCGATCCACGGGTTCTCCTTTTCCGTCGGTTGGGTAGTCCGCTCGGCGAGAAGTGCCGTGGTGTACGTTGCGCGCCTGGAAAGGTTCGGCGGGCCTGCCCGGTGCCCGTCTGTCGAGACCGCGAGGCCCGGACGGCAGCAGCGAGCATCGGGACGCGGGTCACTTAAGGAGAAAATCCCGGGCCCCATCCGATCAGAGCCGATGGTGTGCGGCCTGCACCTGTCGGATCGAATTATTGGCAGGCACATGGGACAGCCGAACGCGCGGCGGCCTGTGTGTTGTTGTGTGGATTGAATATTGTATTTACAATTCACAAGAATCGTTGTAATTTCAACATCCACAGTCCATTTCACACTGTTGGCCCGTCCGGAGGCGCCCATGATCGTCCGCGCGATGGAATCGGTGCTGCGGGAAAAGGCCAGGCACTACCCGGTGCTGACGCTGACCGGACCCCGACAGTCGGGCAAAACCACCCTCGCCAGGATGGCGTTTCCCGACCTTGCCTACACGAATCTGGAAGACCCCGGAGTCAGGGAATACGCGGTGAGTGATCCCCGGGATTTTCTGGCGGCGCATCCGGCCGGCCTGATCATCGACGAAGCCCAGCGGGCACCCGACCTGTTCTCCTACATCCAGGTCCTGGCGGATCAGCACGACGTTCCCGGGCGCTTCGTCCTGACCGGATCCCAGAACTTCCTGCTCATGAAATCCATCCAGCAGTCACTCGCCGGCCGGGCGGCCGTCCTGCACCTGCTGCCGCTGTCTCTCGGGGAGATCCGGCGTCGTCCGCCACTGGATCTGGAGCAGATCGGCCGCGCCTTGCCTGCGGCACGAAAGGATTCGGGTCCCGACCTGATGGATTCGATGTTCACGGGCGGCTATCCGCGCCTCCACGACAAGAACGTCCCCGCCCAGGACTGGCTGGCCAACTACTATCGCACCTATGTGGAGCGGGACGTGCAGGAAGTTCTGCGGGTCAGTGACCTCGAAGTGTTCGGCCGCTTCATGAGACTGTGCGCGGGACGCAACGGCCAGTTGGTCAATTTGTCTTCGTTGGCCAGTGACTGCGGCATCAGCCACCCCACAGCCAGGAGTTGGCTGTCGGTTCTGGAAACCAGCTTCCTCATCAAGCTTCTGCGGCCCCACCACCGGAACTTCAGCAAGCGCCTTATCAAGAGTCCCAAGTTGTACTTTCTGGACACCGGTCTGCTGTGCTACCTGCTGCGCATCCGTTCGCCGGAGGAACTGAGCACCCACGCGTCACGTGGAACGGTGTTCGAGAGTCTGGTCCTGTCCGAGTTGATGAAGAATTTCCTGAACCGCGGGCTGGATTCCGACCTCTACTTCTGGCGCGATTCCTCCGGACACGAAGTCGACTTCCTGATCGATCGCGGCCGGGAGTTGGTGCCGATCGAAGCAAAGTCCGGAACCACGTTGCCCGAGGATGCTTTGGCGGGTCTGCGGTGGTGGCAGGCGCTGGCGGGGCAAGCCGCGGGGCCTGCGGCGCTGGTGTTTGGCGGGGACGAGGGCTCGGTGCGGGCGGGGGCGATCGTGTATTCCTGGGCGGTGCTTTGAGATGCCGGCGCAAGCTTCGCAGCGTCGCTGCTTCAATCGCAGGTCGGTGCCGACATGCGCTGTCCAGGAATTTCGTCCAAAATGCAAACTGGATGCATAACGGCCGCAATAATATCTATCTTGTTGTGGTAGTTCTCATTATACCTTGGCCGAGTGCTGTCGTAGCCGACGATCATAGAATAATCAACATCCTGCTCGGTCCTGACATCAAGTCGCCACGACACTTGCGCCGGCGCAAATCAGCGGCCAACTACCATATTTGTCAATCAGTTAACCAAGCGGATGGGGTTTTACAAAGGCTCCCCGGCCATACTGGAAATTTTTCTTGACGACAATGACGCCAAGTGGGATCATTCGTTATCGCACAAGAGACAACTCGGGAAAATTAGTGACCGGGAGGGCCCCGTGATTGCAACGATCAAATCCATCATCCTGGACTCCCAGGAAGCGAGGCCGGAGACCGGGGTGCTTCGACATCTGCGCATCGAACCGGTCCACGGCAAGGCCGCCGTCTGCATCGGCGTGCGCCGGAGCGGCAAGTCCACCTACATGTTCCAGACCATCCAGCGACTGTTGGACGGTGGGGGCCAGCGGCAGAACATCCTCTATCTGAACTTCTTCGACGACCGCCTGCACAACCTGCGGCAGGACAATCTCGGCCTGATCATCGAGGCCTACTACTCCATTTATCCGGAGAAGAAGAACACCGAGACGGTCTACTGCTTCTTCGACGAGATCCAGGCCGTGCCCGGCTGGGAGCCCTTTGTCGACCGCCTGCTGCGCACGGAAAGGTGCGAGGTGTATCTGACCGGGTCGTCGGCCACGATGTTGTCGAAGGAGATCGCGACCCAGATGCACGGACGGGCTCTCTCCTGGGAGATGTTCCCGTTCTCGTTCAGGGAATTCCTCGACTTCAAGGGAGTCGAACGCGAGGGCGCACTTTCGACGAAGAAGAGGCTTCTGGTTCAGAAAGCATTCGGCGAATACTGGGAGACCGGTGGATTCCCCGAGGTTGCCGGCCTGGGAAGGAACCTGCGGATCAAGATCCATCAGGAGTACTTCCACACCATTCTGTTTCGAGACCTGGTCGAGCGCCATGACATCTCACACCCGAAAGCGGTGACCGATCTGGCGCACTGGGTGGTGGACAACACGGCCTCGCTGTACTCCGTCAACAGCCTCACGGGCTATCTCAAATCACTGGGTCACAAGGCCCCGAAGTCCTCGGTGGCGGATTATATGGAATGGGCCGAGGACGCCTATTTCCTTTTCACCGTGCGCATGTTCGACCCGTCGCTCGCGCGCAGCAACGCCAACCCGAAGAAGGTCTACTGCATCGATCACGCGCTGGTCGCTTCGGTGTCGTCCGGCATCCTGGTCAATTCCGGACATCTTCTCGAGAACCTCGTGTTTGTGGCGCTTCGGCGTTTTCATCCGGCAATCTACTACTACAAAACCAGGAACGGCCGGGAGGTCGATTTCATCGTCCCGAGGCGCGGCCGAACGCCGATGCTGGTCCAGGCGTGCGAGTCCCTGGCGGAACCGCAAACGCGGAAGCGTGAAACCGCGGCACTAGGTGAAGCGATGGCCGAGCTGGGCTTGACGACTGGAACCATCGTGACCCGCCTCGAGGACGAGCGGATCGAGGCTGCCGGCGGGACCATCGACGTGGTACCGGCCTGGCGGTTCCTGCTCGAGCTGCCGGAAGCCACGGAATAGAACCTCGCCCTGCGCCAGCAGATCCTCGTGCTCGAACGAACCGGAGCCCGTCTCCGGCTCCGCGCCGCCGACAAGGCGTTCTGGGTCGCGCTCTCCCGCTGCTGGCGCCACTGGCGCCGCCCCCTGCGCCTCGTCCAGCCGTCCACCGTGATCGCCTGGCAGCAGACCGGAGAACATCTTCTCCGCTACCGCCAGCTCCTCGGCGAAGGTGAAGCGATCGCTCGCGCCCGGCGGCACGTCCTCTGGGCGGAAGATGAAGACATAGTCCGGGTGCAGCACCGAATGATAGTACCCGATGTCCAAGCCGGTGTAGGCGGTCTTGAAGTTGGCGATCAGCTGGTCCGGCGTGTCAGGGAACGGCAGCGTCACTACGGGCGATGATGGATCCTCCTTGGGATCTTCGGGCGAGAAAAAGCAACCCGACGCGGCAGTGGCCAGCAGCACGACGAGGCCAAGGCACGGGACGGCGGCACGTTTCATGGCGGAGACCAGCGTTTCGACTGTTATACGAAGATGATCCTTCAAGACGTTCACTCCTGTCCCCCCTCAATTGTGTGAGGGGGCAAGGGTAACGTCCCGTCGAGACAGAACCAGCGGTCACACGAGGTTCAGCTCAGGCCAGGTGGAGGATTTTGAGGTGGCCACAGGTGGGGGATTTTGGGTGGCCGCCGGGGTCGCTGTCACGACGGCGCCGTAGATGCTGTCGCGGTCACGGACGATGAAGCGGGGGGCGGTGTCGAAGGGGAAGGCCTGGATCAGTTGCAGGCTTGTCCAGAGTGCGGATGGGGCGTCGGTCACGTTGAAGTGGATGACCTTTCGGCGGTCGAGCGACAGGAAGATCAGCACGTACAGCGTTCCGAACGTCACGGTCGGGACGGTGAGAAGGTGATCTCCCGCCGCTCCCCCTGGCAGAACGGCTACTGCGAACGCATGGTCGGCACCATCAAGCGCGACTGCCTGGACCACATGATCATCCTCAACGAACAGCACCTGCGCCGCGTGCTGAAGGATTACTTCAAGTACTACCACGAGGTCCGCACCCACCTGGGCCTGCACAAGGACGCCCCGATCCCCCGCGCCATCGAACCCCCGGACCGCGGCCCCGTCCGATCAGAGCCGATGGTGCGCGGCCTGCACCACCGCTACTACCGCCAGGCGGCCTGACAGAAAAGCGAAAAACACGAGTCGCCCCGCGGGATTGGTCTGCCTGGCCGGGACGAAGACGGCCTGCTCCGGCCGTGAACCGCCTTACGGATCGGCCTATCCGGGCCCTTGACTAGGCCTGCTTCGCGATCGAGAATCAGGATCTGGCCGTGCCAGCCTGCCGATCGAGGCGGATGGGGGTTTCTGGTAGGGACAAGGGACAACCAACTTGACATTGCTGGAGACTTTGATTAACTTCTCATATATGAGAAGTTTCTTTGAATCACCGGTCACCCCCCTCGGTCCGTTCCTGAGACGGCTCCGAACGCATAAAAAGCTGTCTCTAAAGGAATTATCAGAGATTCTGGGCACAAGCGAATCGGCAATCCATCGCTATGAGAGCGGTTGGGATCGCTTCGAACTCCGCACCCTTCGCCGGTTGGCGCGGGCCCTGGATGCTGACCTGGAAATCCGCCTGACGCCCCGCCAAGCCGTGGAATCCTCACCAGATCCAGGAGATCTGGCCGCTCGCTTCGCCCCGCTGTTCTGGGACGTCGACCTCGTTGCCCAGCATCTTCTGGACAACCCACAGTGGGTATTGCGCCGCGTCCTGGAGTACGGTGACCTTCAGCAGAACCGTCTGGCCAGGCGGTATTTCGGTGACGAGGCTGTCGCTGAAGCTGCGCGCCATCGCAGCCTGAACCCACGGGTCCGTCGTTTCTGGGAAGTCGTCCTCCAGCAATGGAAGGTCGGGGCATGAATCCCAAGGTCCTGCCGGCCGAAGCCTGGGCGGTGGTCAAATCGCTTGGAAGTACGGACCTGCTGAATGGCTGGATCCTCGCTGGTGGTACTGCGCTGGCCTTGCAGCTGGGTCATCGCGTTTCGGTCGACCTGGACTTCTTCCACCACGAAGATTTCGAAGTGCCCCCGCTCAGGGAGGCCCTCGCCGGCCTCGGCAAGTTCGAGGTTTCGGCCATGGCACCGGGAACGCTTCACTGCCGCCTGGACGACATCCGCCTGACCTTCCTGCGCTCGGAGGTGCCTTTCCTCTACGAGCCCGTTCCTTACCGTGGACTCCACCTGGCGGATGTCCGTGACATCGCCGCCATGAAAGTGATCGCGGTGGCCGGGAGGGGAGCCAAGAAGGACTTCATCGACCTTCACGCCTATCTCGAGGCAGGGGCCAGTTTCCCCGACCTGATGGCCCTGGTGCAGCAACGCTACCGGAACACGGAATTCAACGTCATGCACCTGCTCCGCAGCCTGGTCTACTTCGACGATGCCGAGACCGAGCCCATGCCGAAGATGTTGTCGAAGACCGGATGGCCGGAAATCAGGATGCGCCTGGAGAGGGAGGCGAGGGACTGGGCTCCTTGAGTGATCCTTAGCCTTGTCCCTACCAGAAACCCCGTCCGCCTTATCCCCGTGGCGGTTGCAGCCCCTTGTCGGCGCTACATCGCCCGCGCCACCTGCCGAAAGCCCCCGGATGATTCCACTCATCCTGGCCGCCCTGCGCGACCTGCTCCGCCCGCGGCACGACCTGATCATCGAAAACCTCGCCCTGCGCCAGCAGATCCTCGTGCTCGAGCGGGCCGTGCCCCGTCCCCGGCTCAACCACGCCGACAAGGCGTTCTGGGTCGCCCTATCCCTCTGCTGGCGCCACTGGAGCCGGCCGCTGCGCCTGGTCAAACCGTCCACCGTGATCGCCTGGCACCGGAAGGGCTGGCGCCTCTACTGGCGCTGGAAGTCCCGCGCAGGCAAGGGCGGACGCCCCGGCATCCCGATCGCGACCATAGACCTGATCCGCAGGATGTCGCACGAGAACCCGCTCTGGGGCGCCCCCCGCATCCACGGCGAGCTGCTGATGCTCGGCATCAAAGTGAGCGAAGCAACCGTGGCGAAGTACATGATCAAGCGCACCGCCATCCCAGAACTGGCAGACCTTCATCCGCAACCACCTGCCCGACATCGTCGCCATCGACTTCCTCACCGTCCCGACCGTGACCTTTCGCACGCTGTACGTGCTGATCTTCCTGTCTCTCGACCGCCGAAAGGTCATCCACTTCAACGTGACCGACGCCCCATCCGCACTCTGGACAAGCCTGCAACTGATCCAGGCCTTCCCCTTCGACACCGCCCCCCGCTTCATCGTCCGTGACCGCGACAGCATCTACGGCGCCGTCGTGACAGCGACGATCAAGCAGATCGGCAGCACGCAGAAGGTGATCTCCCGCCGCTCCCCCTGGCAGAACGGCTACTGCGAACGCATGGTCGGCACCATCAAGCGCGACTGCCTGGACCACATGATCATCCTCAACGAACTCCACCTGCGCCGCGTGCTGAGGGACTACCTGAAGTACTACCACGAGGTCCGTACCCATCTGGGGCTGAGCAAGGACGCCCCGATCCCCCGCAAAATCGAGCCCCCGGAACGCGGCCCCGTCCGATCTGAGTCAATGGTGCGCGGCCTGCACCACCGCTACTTCCGCGAAGCGGCCTGACCAAAAAGCAGAGGTCGCGCGTCGCCGAAAAGGATCGGTCTGCCTGGCTGGGACGAAGACGGCGAACTCAGGCCGTGAGCCGCCTTACGGATCGGCCTATCCGGGCCCTTGACCAAGCCTGCTTCGCGATCGAGAATCAGGATCCGGCCGTGCCAGCCCGCTGATCAAGGCGGATGGGGGTTTCTGGTAGGGACAACAGGAGCGTACGGTTGAGATGACTATCCCTGAATGTAAGTTAACCCACATTCAATCATAGTTGACTTGCGTGTGTTGTGGGTGTACCTTCATCCCATGAAACCCACACTGACAGCCACCGATCTCTTCGGCAGTCGCGGCCGCGTTGACGTACTCAGAACCCTTTGGGGCGTGAACGTTCCGATGACGGCGGCCGATGTCGCACGCCGCACCCGGCTCACTCACCCGGCAGCGACGGCGGTTCTACGATCGCTCGCTCACGAAGGGCTCGTCGCAACCGGCCCCGCGGGCCGCGGACACACCTACTGGATAGTCAGAGACAATGTCTACGTCGAGAGTTTCCTGGATCCTGCATTCAATGCCGAGCGTCAAGTGCCGGAGATTTTGGCAGGGGAGCTCAGCGAGAAACTGGGACCTCTCGCGATATCAATCGTGATGTTCGGCAGCTACGCGCGAGGTCAACAATCTACGGAGAGCGACATCGACATCGTCGTTGTGACCCAGGACGAGTCGGCAAAGGTGGACCTGGAGGCGGCGCTCCCAGAGGTGGCGCATCGGTTCCGGCGCAGATTCGGAGCTTCGCTCTCTGCGCTTGTCTACGACCGCAGGGAGGCGGCAGGCCTGGCCATCCGATCGCCGCAGCTATGGGCGTCGATTCAGGACGAGGGCGTGACGGTGTTCGGTCTGAGCGCAAACGAATGGGCGGCCAATGAATCGGCGTGAAGATACAAGGCCAGTCAAGAGAGGCGAGTCGCGAACGTACTTGGCCAAAGCCGAGGAGTTCCTCACGACGGCGCATTCGTCCCTGGCCGGGAAGCGCTGGAATTCAGCGGGCCTTGACGCCATCCACGCAGGTATCAGTGCGTGCGATGCGGCACTTGTCGCGTCGGCAGGGGTTCGGAGCGCGTCTAAAGATCACGGTGCCGCGGTCGCGATGCTGAGGAGCCTGGTCCCCGAGGCGGGGGCCACACAGGAGCGCCAACTCAGCAGTCTCCTGTCCCTGAAGAACACGGTTGAGTATGAGCAGCGTTTGGCCACCGAAGCGGAAGCGCGCTCCCTGGTCGATCAGGCATCGCGCCTCGTGAGATGGGCAGCCGGCGTTGTCGCTGCGCACCTGGACTGACTCCGTTCGGCAGATGAACTCCTGCTCGGCGTTGATTCTGTTGACCCCATGACACGAAGAAGCGTCCTTAAATGACCCGAACGCCGGTCTAAATCGCGGCATCCAGCAAGCACCCATACCCGATCAGCGCACCAACCCCATTCTCACAACCTCCACCTTCTGTCAGTAGCGCAGGAGGTGGGTTTCCTGGTACGAGGTGCCGGTCCCGCAGTACACGGTATCGACCTCCGTGAATCCCGGCTCGAGGCCGCGGCAGAGACACGCGACAGATTGAACCATCCACATGTTGAGCACGAGCGGATCCGGGTGCTGGCTGTGTCCCTGCGTGAGGGACAGGGCCTGGAACTCGGCGAAGTCCTCGATGACGAGGTGGTCGGTGGCGTCCAGACACACGATGGGAAGGATCGTGACGTCGACTCCGGCCTGGGCGAAGATCTTGCTCGTCGCTTCGACGGGGATCGGGGCAGCCGGGTACTGGCCCAGCGCCGGATCAAGGACGGACGATGAGCAGCAAGCTCACGTCCAGAGTCACCTCACTAATCAGGGGATCGGAGCTCCTGACCGGGTCTCAGGACACGACCGATCGGGCCGCCAGCTTCTTGGCCTATCGGATCAACGCGCCGATCCGCGGCCGCAGCTCCGCGATCACCGTCTCGAAACGCGGCAGTTCGGAGACCAGCGGACCGAGCCATTGCTCCCAGGTCCTCTCCACGTGGTCGAGAACGACGTCTGGGAAGAAGTCATCCGGCTGCGAGAACGCGACAGACCGCACGGCGCACTTGGCGCCCAGGAGATCCGCGAACCCCGGCAAGTCCATCCGATCGCCGTAGGCACCGAACAGCCGCCACAGATCGTAGTAGTCCCGTGCGCGCGACCGGCTCCAGCCCCGCTCTTCCAGCTTGCGCGCGTGCTGGAGGATCGCCCGGAGCTTCTCCGCTACGATCTCCTCCAGCGCGTAGACTTGGACATCGGCCTGGATCGGCTCGCCGTATTTATGGAGGATCGGGCGTCGGGTCGTGGGTCGAATGACAGGCTCGTCCACCGTCACCTCGACCATCACGCGCGTCGTCGGCCCCTTCTGCCACGGTAATCTGGCGCGGATCGTGAAAGCCTCCTGGCTGCCGGGATGAGGCTCCCGCTCCTTGTAGCGGGTACAATCAATACCGACGGGGGCATATTCGTCGAGGAGCCCGGCCGCGGCGGCGCAGGCCTCGCCGACGGCGGCGAGCAGCGCCTCGCCGGTCGGGACGCCCGGCAGCCCCGTGAAATCCAGATCCTCGGAGAAGCGGTATTTCCCGAAGTAGCACTTCTTGAGCGCCGTGCCCCCCTTGAAGACCAAGGAATCCCTCAGAGCCGGCACCTGGCCGATTCCGGCCAGGATCCACGAGAGCAGATAGTCCCGCTCGAGGACCTCCCACGGCAGGCCCAGATCCCTCCGGGCTTCCAGAAGCCGGGTGCGCAAGGGTTTCATGTCACGAGCCGCCCGGGCAGATTGACCTGGATCATCCAGCGCCCATCACAAGGACCCCGCCGTTCACCGGTGGGGTCCAGGGTCCGGTATCCCTTGACCGGCACGGAGAGGAGCCTTGCGAGGCGCGGGGATGCCAGCCCCAGATGCTCGAGCACCCAGCCGAGCCGCTTCGCAGTGGCCCCATCGAGCCGGACAGCGTAGTCGATGATCCGGTCCAGTTCCAGGTCGGCCAGCCGGACCTGGAACGCCTGCAGGACTTCGGCGAAGTCCCCGCAGAATTGCGGCTTCGACAGGCCGTCGATCAGCGTGCGCTCCGGATCGGTCACCGTCACGCGGGCCTCACCGATCCAGACCTGCTGGGTGCCGAAGAACCGCTTGGAGTCGACCCCCACGAAGGTGAAGTCCGCGCCTCCGGCGGAGAATCCCTCGCCTCCATCGGCACGCCCGGCAGCTCGCTTCCGAGGAGTGGAGGCGGCCGTCGTCGTCAGAACATACACCCTGCGGGGTACCTGCTGCGTCAGCCCGTGGAAATGCATCGCTGACCAGTGCGACACGGCCGCCGGCTGGACCAGGGCCATGGCGATCTCGAACTCGTGGACCGAGGCCACCCCGGGGACCTCGGCGGTCAGGGCGTAGAGCCCTCGCCGAAGCGGGACGATCCAGCCATCGCCCCGCAGATGGTGCAGGGCCTCCAGAAGGTAAGCGTCTTTCAGGCCGACCTGCAGGGCCAATTCCCGGGCCTGCACCGTGGTGAAGATGCGGTTGCCCTGGCTGGCCAGGAGCCGAACCAGATCGACTCCGACGGCAGACCTCTTTTGCTTTTTTCCGGTATTCATTGGATATCTTCCAAGTTTTGCCGCTTTACAACAAATCACTGTTGAAATTATATGGCGATCATTGGATTTTGTCAAATATATGACTGCCGCCTTCTACAAAGAGGCCCCATCGCCGGGAAGGAAGGCCCCTGTCCCTACCAGAAACTCCGTCCGCCTTGCCCCCGTGGCAGTTACGAGGACCTCGCCCTACGACACCAGATCGAAGTCCTGCAGCGAACAGCTGGCCGACCCATCGCAGAGCCTGAAGTCCGGACTCTTGTGAAGGCCGAATTCTGGAGACGGGCGGTCATCCGCGCCTCCAGCGCGGTCGCACCAGTTGTCCCCCACGGATTGCCCGCCGGCCGATCCACGCGCCCGCCAGAAGGGTAAGCGCCAGGGCGACCAGGGAGGCCTCGAGGCCGAAGCTGCCCCCACTCAGCCAGTCCGGTCCGCCCAGTCGGGGTACCAGCCAACTGGGCAGTTTGGTCACCCCCGAGTTCGGCATCCCGAAGAGTCCGTCCTGGAAGAAATTCCACCCCGCGTGGAGACCCCAGACGAGCCAGACCCGTCTGGTCAGGACGAAAGCCGCAACGAAGAGCCCGTCGCCAACTGTGAGTGAGAGGAAGGCTGTCGGCGTTAGGTTTCCGTTCAGGGCGTGTGCCGCCCCGAAAACGATGCTGATCGTGGCGAACGCAATCCAGGTGCCCGCCAGTTCCTCCACCAGGCGGAAGAGGATCACGCGGAAGAGCATGACCTGGACCAGAGCGCCTGTTCCGAAGAGGAGAGCCGCGTGCAGGAGAATCCATGGGCTGCCGGCGCTCTCCACCGCGTAGGCCCCGGTGACGGCCATCAGACCGACGGTGCCGGCGACCAGCGCGAGGGCGAGGAGAGCCCCGCGTCCGAACTCCGCGGCCGCCCCGGGTCCCATGACCTCCGCCGGCTCCCGCCTTTCCACGCGGCGCGTGTAGAGGCGGTAGCAGGCGACGATCAGGACCACCGCGATCACCTCGACGAGGTCTCCGACGATCTCCGCCGCGGGCGACACCAGTCGATCGACCAGGAGGATCATCGTGAGGTTGCGCACGGCGAGTGCCGGGGCAAGGAACAGCACGGCCAGGAGGATCCGCACGATCGGGTGCTGGATGAGACGCTCACGCCCACGGAGCGGGTGAACCCTGGTGAACAGTGAAGCGGCCTGAAGGGTCATTCTCTCCCCCTCGGTTGGGAACTCGGGGCGGACGACGACCGGCCGGAGGGGGATAGCATTTTCGGCTGTCCATAGCACAACCAGAGGGTGTTGATTCCGGGCAGTCTCATCGTTCCCCACCGTGGTTTCGGCGCCAGACCATATCGACGGTCTCCATCGACCCGGGTCCTGCGTGAACGCACCACTCGAGGCCGAAGTTCGGTCCAGCGATGCCTGTCCCTACCAGAGGCACCGTCCGCCTTGTCCCCGCGGCGGTTGCGGTCTCTTGCCGGAGCTACATCGCTCGCGCCAACGGCCGAAAGCCGACGGATGATTCACCTAATCCTGGCCTCTCTCCGCGACCTGCTCCGCCCCCGGCACGACCTGATCCTCGAGAACCTCGTACTGCGCCAGCAGATCCTCGTGCTCGAGCGGTCGGGCGCCAGCCCCCGGCTCCGCGCCGCCGACAAGGCGTTCTGGGTCGCGCTCTCCCGCTGCTGGCGGCACTGGCGCCGGCCCCTGCGCCTCGTCAAACCGTCCACCGTGATCGCCTGGCACCGCAAGGGCTGGCGCCTCTACTGGCGCTGGAAGTCCCGCCCCGGCCGGGGCGGACGCCCCGGCATCCCGATCGCCACCATCGACCTGATCCGCAGGATCTCCCACGAGAACCCGCTCTGGGGCGCCCCCCGCATCCACGGCGAGCTGCTGATGCTCGGCATCAACGTGAGCGAAGCGACCGTGGCGAAGTACATGATCAAGCGCGGCAAGCCGCCCTCGCAGAACTGGCAGACCTTCATCCGCAACCATCTGCCCGACATCGTCGCGATCGACTTCCTCACCATCCCGACCGTGACCTTCGAAACCCTCTACGTGCTGATCTTCCTCTCGCTCGACCGCCGGAAGGTCATCCACTTCAACGTGACCGACGCCCCCTCCGCACTTCTGGACAAGCCTGCAACTGCTCCAGGCCTTCCCCTTCGACACCGCCCCCCGCTTCATCATCCGCGACCGCGACAGCATCTACGGCGCCGTCGTGAAGGCGACGATCAAGCAGATCGGCAGCACGCAGAAGGTGATCTCCCGTCGCTCCCCCTGGCAGAACGGCCACTGCGAGCGCATGGTCGGCACCATCAAACGCGAATGCCTCGATCACATGATCGTCCTCGACGAGCTCCACCTGCGCCGCGTGCTGAAGGATTACTTCAAGTACTACCACGAGGTCCGGACGCACCTTGGCCTGGACAAGGACGCGCCGATCCCCCGCGAGATCGAGCCCCAGGAACGCGGTGCAGTACGATCAGAACCGATGGTGCGCGGCCTGCACCATCGCTACTTCCGCAAAGCGGCCTGATACGGATCCGGTCAGCGCGAGTCGCCGCGGGGGATTGGTCTGCCTGATTGGGGCGAAAAACGCACTCGATGGGCGCCAACCGGCTCCGACACCGGGATATCGGAGAGCTTGACCGGGCCCGTTTCGCGATCGAGAATCAGGATCCGGCCGCAGCGACCCGCCGCTCGGGGCGAACGAGGGTTTTTAGTAGGGACAGCAACTCTCAGCGTGATGGGACAGAGAGAGATCTTCGGGGCCACTTGAACCATTGCGAACGGCTGCAACTGGCCCCTCTGATTACTCGATGGCGATCACTTGACCAACGTCATCCGCCTCGTCTCGCGGAACCCACCGGCATCCATCCGGCAGAAGTAGACGCCCGACGCCGTCATCCGTCCGCGATCAGTCGATCCATCCCACCGCACAGGGACGGATGGGATTATTGGTAGGCACAGGCATCAGGGGGCCGACCTCACGGGGCGAAACCCGATGCTGTTGTTCGCGTAGGGCAGGGTGTAGTAGCTGTACCGGTTGGCCGAGCGGCAGCCCTGCGCGTTGACGCTCCAGAAGCCACCGCGGAGCAACCGGTAGAAGCCCGCCCCCGCCCACCGGATCCGTCACAGTTCCGTCGTACACCGCATACCAGTCGTTGCACCATTCAAACAGTTGCCGTGCATGTCGTACAGTCCGAAGGCGTTGGCAGGGTAGCTTCCCACTGGCACCGTCCAGCCGACGTACGGACCGGTTGGGCACCCGGTGTAGGACATAAGGGCCGTAGTAGTTCGCCTCGGTGCCCGCGTCCAGGCAGGACCCCGTGTTGAAGGGGGTCTGGGTCCCCGCCCGACAGGCGTACTCCCACTCCGCCTCCGTCGGCAGGCGGTACCCGTGGCCGTATATGGGTTGCCACTGTTGCACTCCCAGGTGCTGTGGTTGTACGCCCGCGGCAGGCCCTGCTGCAGGCTCAGCCAGTCGCAGTAAGCCACCGACCCGTACCAGGTCACATACTTGACCGGGTGGGTCGGGTTGATGCAACTGAAGACGCCGGCGCTGAAGTTTATTTCGTAGCTGCGGAGCCCAGTATACTTCAAAATCTGAGTGGAACCGTCCAGGTTGTCGTAACAGGCCGCTCGTCGCCGTCACGTAACCATTGTTGTACGCCCACTGAGCCAACTCCATGTACTGCTGGTTCGTCACCTCGGTGGTCTGCACGTAGAAGCCATGCGTCAACGTCACCTGATGCTGAGTCTCATCGGTCCTCGCGTCCCAGCTCGGTCGTCGGGCTGCCCATCATGAACGTGCCGGGGGGGATCGACACGAAGCCCGCCGGAATCTCACTCTGCCCGTCATCCGCGGTCACCCGCAGCTGGCACGTCGGGCTGCTCAGGCCAGGGAAGTCCGCGCCCGCATTCCAGACGATGTGTTTGCCGGTGCCCGGCAGGACGCCGCTCGCCGACGTCGCCGGTCACCGTGGCGCAGAGATTCGGGTAGGTCGCGCCTGAGTCCGTCGACAGGAACAGACTCACCGTCACCGCGATGTCGCCGACGGTCTCGAGATCGTAGGTGATGTCGCACAGGCGCGGTGAACTGCCGCTGCTGCACCTGGACATTGGAAACGAGCAGCTGCGTGCCTTGGGCGTGAACCAGCGTAGCGCTCAGCAACAGCACGGCCATGATCACGCCGGCTCGGGATCCCCATGTGGTCTTCATGTCTCGCCCTTCAATTTGTAGCGGTCGCGATGCGGGCTCAGCGGGCCAGCGTCAGCTTCCTGGTTTGTGATCCCTGCGGCGTGCTCAGCCGGCAGAAGTACGTGCCGGTCGGAACCGCGCGGCCCTTGTCGTCCTGGCCGTCCCAGGTCGCCTGATGGCGACCGCTCGGCCGACTGCCCGCTTCCAGCACCCGCACCAGCATCCCGCGCAGGTCGTAGATCGCCAGCTTGACCACGGCGGCCTCGGCCAGTTCGTACCCGATCGTCGTGCGGGGGTTGAAGGGGTTCGGGTAAATCGCGGCGAGGATCGTGGCTTGCGGCGGACCGCTCGCGTCATCGCCAACGGCCGTCACGGTGTCGATGGAGAAGATCTCCGAATAGCCGTGGCTTACGAGCGCCTGGGCCGTTGCGCCGGTCAGCAGCAGCAGAGCGGCAGTGGCCAGAAGGAATGTTCTCGAGTTGCGCATGGACGTCCCCGGTTCAGTTGAGGTTCGTGTTCGAGATTCATGTCTCATGGGAGTGATACGATCATGTCGCCACAGAATATTGAGAGCCGTTCGCGGTGCTCGGTTACGCATCGTTGTACGTTCTGTTCGGAATGCGCACACACGCCACACTCCTGGTGCAAGGGCGAGGCGATGGCCGTTCGATGATACTCAGAAGCCACAGGTCACCAGACCCCCTCCGGTGACCAAGCTGGGCGAGGCAGGAATTATATCATCGCTGCGGTTTGGGAATGAGGATTATCTGCTGATGCCGGAATTATGGAGGCGATGATAAGCGGAAATGTCCTGTATGCGCGCGCAGTGATCATGCTGACCCCCGAGCTTCCACCCGCGCCCCGTGGTCCGCTTCGGGGCGACGCCACCTAATTGGCCTCCTCGCTATTTGGTGTGGGCTGATGCAATTCGAAGAGGCGGCAGCTTGAAATCGAGCTTGCCGGCAATCATGTAGACCATGGTGATCAGGTAGCCGGTTGAGCGGAATCCCCGAGCTCGTCGTTTGGCGGATTGGATCAGCCCGTTGACGGCTTCGAGGAGGCCGTTGGAGATCCGTGAGTGGAACCAACGCACAACCCCGGCCCAGTTGCGCTTGATCGTCTTTGCCGCCCTGATCATGGGCGCCAGTCGACTGTGAGTTGCCCAGAAATACCACTGTTTCAGCAGCTTCTCGGCCTCGGTCGGGTTCTCGCACGCGAAGATGTCCTGGAACACGGTTTTGAGATGGGTTGCGCGCACGGTTCCCAGGCTGCTCGATCGCATTTCCTGGAAGATGGCCGTCTCCTTCTCGGTCCGGTTCCAGCCGTTCTTCAGCCACACGTATCGCGTCCGCTTCAACTCCGGGTGGGTCGCCTGTTCGTGCCGCCGCACGTCATCGACGGCCTTGTTCAGCAATTGGACCAGATGGAAGTTGTCGAAGGTCAGGGCCGCTTCAGGGAACGCCTCGCTGAGCCCCTTCTTGAACGCCTCGGACATGTCCAGGCACGCTTCCTCGACCCGCTCCGCGCGTCCGCCGTGGGCTTCCAGGTCGGCCCTGAAGGCGTGGACCGTGGCGGCGTCCTTGCCCTCGGTCGCGAAAAGAGCCCGCGGTTCCTTGAGATCCATGAAAACGGAAATGTACTTGTGTCCGCGCCTGCGGCTGGTCTCGTCGACGCCGATGCAACTGACCTGCGAGTAATCAGCTTCCCGACGGGCCTTGGCCACGTAGTGCTGCAGGATCCGCCAGATCCTGGTGTCGTGCTCATCCACCAGCCGACCGGCCTGGGCGGGGGTCATGCCGCTCTGAACCAGCAGCACGATGTATGCCTCCATCAACAGCGTGAACCCTGCTCCGGGCCGCGCCCACGGCACCGCCGCGGTCTTGACGCCATGCTCAGGGCAGATGATCCGCGGCTGTCGCGCGTGCAGGAAGGTCTTGTGCTGGAAGAAATCCAGATGCCGCCAGGTCCGCTCACTGGTGTCGTGGACTTTGCATCCGGCCTGGCTGCAATCAGGGCAGCCGAAGGTGCTGCCGGCCGGAAAGTCGAGCCAGAGATCGAGTTGCTGATCCTGCTCGGAGAACTCGACCCGAGCCACCGACCACGGCTTAGCCAATCCCAAGGCCACGCTGAACAGCTCGGCCGAAAACGGATCCATCTCCAGGCCCTCCCTGAGCTCGGTGCCAAGCCACGACCGTCATGGTCAGGTCCGCAGCGTAGCACTGAGGAGAGGCTCAGCAAAAGGGCAGCGAGAAGGATATCGCGGAGTCGCCCCGTCGGCATTTACCCACAGAAATCAGCGAGGAGCCCCTAATTGCGGCCCCGACCATCCGAATCCGGGTGCAGATCCACTTTATGTGCTTTGGCCAGCCGCTCCAGGAGGGCGACCGCTGCCCTCGGGATGTCGTACTCTGTGCCCGCAAACACTATTCCGCCGCCGAGCATTTCGAGATCGGTCTTGCGCCACACTTTCTCCAGCCAGGGGTTTTCAGGGCTCAGCACAATGGTCGCGCAGTCGTCGGCTGCGAGGGCGCCGAAAACGATCCCCCGCTCCGTCTCCAGCCGCACCAAGTTCCAGAACGGGCACGCGGTCGGCATCGTCGGCTTCGCCCGCCCCAGGAACAGGGCCAGGCTGTCCAGATCCTTGCCTCCTTTGAGCTTGAAGGTGCCGGACCGGTTCTTGAACTCGATCCGCCGGATCGACCCGGTGCCGCGACATGCAAATGGCCTGTTATGGACGACAGCGGCGATTGAGTCCCTCAGCCCCGGTGCGATGATTGTGTTCCAAACCCCTTCTTTTCCCGGCGTCTCGACCATCACTCCGACCGAGTCCGAGAGGACCGATGGCATGAAGACGACTTCATGTCCCGATGTCCAATTGATCACCGCCCGTGGGCCGGCGCAGTCCCCGCTCGCGCCATCGCCCGGCAGCCCGACCACGCGCCCCGCGGTCGCCAACTGGAGCAGGCATCCCAGGCGATCACCGTCCAGTGAATCGACCTCAACCCAGTACGAGCAGTAGAACCTGCTAATCCCGTCTCGTGGCAGCACGAGGCCCCCGCCTTCGATTCGCGGGACGCTCCCTCCAGCGAACAGACTTCCCGGCAGCAGAAGGATCATGAGCGACAGGATGGTGGCCGCCGCACACATCATTTCACGCTGCCCGGCCGATTGTGCGCCCCGTGCCTTCATGACCAAGGGCCTCCATGCCGGCGTCCCGCCGGTTGGGAAGACGGATCAGTTGGCAGGTCGGGCGACCAGCCGACACACCGGATCAGAATCCGCTTGAAGCCGCGGACTTCCGGTCAGGTGTCAACCTCCCGGTTGCCATGATTCGGGTGCAATGTACCACGCGCTGGCCAACACATGAAAGGCGGACATCCCCGCTTCGCGCCCCCTCTTGAACCAGCATCCAGCCGGTGCTAGGATCTTCAGGTCATGTTCCAGAAGCTGTTTGGCCATGTGATTGAACTCCGCGACCAATTCGTGCCGGGGGAAGCCCGGCGCGTAACCGCGGAGGTTTGGCATGGCTGCTCACGAACGTGGTCTCGCCTGGCGCCGGTGGCAGGAGCGTCGCCGGCTTAGCGTTCTTCTGCGGGTGCTCACATCCCACGGTGGGCTCGATGGTCCCGTTCCGATCACCTTGGCTGTTTGCCGCTTCTACGCTCGGCGCGAGACGCCCTGGCACGTCTGCAATCCTTTCGAGCACGATCCTTCTGCGGGCGAGGGATGGGAGGCGGAATTCAGCGATCGCCTGCGCCGGGCCATTCAGTTGCGGAGCATCCACTCGCTCTGCGGGTGCCGGGCTTGCTGCGGTCGCTCTCGCTATGGCAGGTACCTCACCTGCCGGGAGTGGCTGGACCGGATCGTGGTCTGCGAGCAGGTCGAAGAGGAATCGATCAAGGCGGACTGCGTCGCCGCGAACCGGCCCCGCAACCGTTCCTGAGGGAGGGGGCCATGACCGCGCAGGTTCCGGACTTGATCCTGTATCGAGGCCAGAAGTACGAGCTCGCCGGCAAGAACGGGCACGGGCTATTCGATCCCGGCGAGCATGGGATGAAGCCGGGCGACATGTCCACCGCCTGCTACCGCGGGTATGTCTGCCTGTACACCGTCGAGGAGGGCCGCTTGTTCCTCGACGAGTTGGAGATCCGTCTCGAGACCGAGGCACCGACCCTATTCGGCGTCTCTCCGCCTCCGCGCAAGGGCCCGAAGACCGAGAAAGAAGTCGATGCCTGGTGGGAGACCGAGCACAGCCGAGAAGAATTCGAGGAGATGAGAGCGCAGTTGAACGCCACCTACGTAAGGCTGCGACATCCCATGGCCTACGCCGGGGGACTCCTGCTCGCCCGCGACTTCATCGAGAAACTCTACGTTCACATGGGATTCCACCCCGCCTGGAAATATCGCGAGGTCCACGAGCTGATCTTCAATGCCGGCGAACTGGTGCAGGAAACCGACCGGTCGGCGCAGGTCGAGGAATTCCGCCGGGAGATCGCGCACTGCGCCCTGGAGCCGGACTTCGCAGAAGGCCCAGAAGCAATCGGGAAGTGGATCACGGGCTGTTTCAGCCAGGACTACCATTGGTAACGGCGCGAGCGGAGCGGGCCCTGCGTCGGATCGGGCGCCTAAAGGATCGTCACTTCCGGGATCGCCCCGGGCCCGCCCTCACACCACCCACACCCCCGGCACGCTCCGGTAGAACCCCGCGAGATGATCGAACGCATGGGCATGCCGGTAATGGTCGAGCGCCCCGGTGTCCGTCCAGCGATACCGCAGCTCGCCTGACGCCAGGTCCCTGACTCGCGTCGGGGCTTTCATCTCGGCGGGGAGCTCCCCGTCGGGTGCAGGAACTCGTCGACGGCGCGCAGGAACAGGCCGGGCTGGTCCACAAAGGTCATGTGGCCGCTCTCGGGCAGGATGACCAGCTTTGAGCCGGGAATTCGCGCGTTCATGTCGCGGGCCATCGACGGTTCGCACTCGTCGTGGTCGCCCACCGTGATCAGCGTGGGCACCCTGATCGTCCCCAGCCGATCGGCGTACTCGACGGACACGAGATTGCCGTCGACAACGAACTCCCCGTGCGAACCCCACATCTCGCGATAGAGATCCCAGGACATGTTCCCCATCTGCACGGGGTCGAAGTTGGCGTCGGGCCGCTTCTGATACAGGTAGGGGAAGTAGCCCTCGCCCCAGGCGGCGATCATGTAGTCGTTCGTGTAGCGGTTCTTCTCGTAGTCCCTGCCGTGCCCGTACAGGCTGGCCGCCTCGAGACTCTCGACGCGCAGCCGCAGCTCCGGCGCCATCTTCTCCTTCATGGCGCGGAAGACCTCGTTCAGGGCTTTCGTGCTGTGGAAGGTGCTGCAGAGAACAAGGTGGGCGAGGTTCGCTTGGTACTTCAGGGCGTACGTCTGCGCCAGCGCGCCGCCGAAGGAGTGCCCGAGCAGGTTGATCCTGCCGAGGCCCAGCGCCTGCCGCACCGCCTCGATGTCCTCGGCCATCGCCTCGATAGTATACTGCGCGGAATCCTCCAGCTTCTCCGACCTGCCCGAGCCGCGCTCGTCGATGAAGACCAGCCGGTTGTGCCGGGCGAGCGGCAGCAGGTAGGGCAGGAGGTAGTCGTGGGAGGCGCCCGGTCCGCCGTGTAGGAGGACCAGCGGGTCTCCGCGTCCGATCGACTTCGTGTAGATCAGCACGCCGCCAGCGTCCACGAATTGCTCCTGCACCGCATAGATGGCGGCGGGCCTCTCCGAGCCCGAGGCAGTCCCCCTCCACGCCAACACAGCCATCACGATGCACAGCGAATACACTAAGGCCTGTCGGGTTCTCATCGCTGACCTCCCATCCAGTCACGAGGAACCACAGCACTTACCTCTCCCCGGCGTTGGACTATAGCACCGCCAGGGCCGCGGCGTTCGTTGCTTCGCTGCACAGGGCGGTTTGGTGAAGGCTGGCGGGGTGTCCCTACCAGAAACTCCGTTCGCATTGTCCCCGCCGCGGTTGCGGTCACTTGCCGGCGCTACATCGCTCGCGTCACCTGCCGATAGCCCCCGGATGATTTCCCTCATCCTGGCCACCCTGCGCGACCTGATCCGCCCGCGGCACGATCTGATCATCGAGAACCTCGCCCTGCGCCAGCAGATCCTCGTGCTCGAGCGCTCCGGCGCCCGCCCCCGGCTCCGCACCGCCGACAAGGCGTTCTGGGTCGCGCTCTCCCGCTGCTGGCGCCACTGGCGCCGCCCCCTGCGCCTCGTCAAACCATCCACCGTGATCGCCTGGCACCGCAAGGGCTGGCGTCTCTACTGGCGCTGGAAATCCCGCGCCGGCAAGGGCGGACGCCCCGGCATCCCGATCGCGACCATAGACCTGATCCGCAGGATGTCGCACGAGAACCCGCTCTGGGGCGCCCCCCGCATCCACGGCGAACTGCTGATGCTCGGCATCAAAGTGAGCGAAGCAACCGTGGCGAAGTACATGATCAAGCGCGGGAAGCCGCCATCCCAGAACTGGCAGACCTTCATCCGCAACCACCTGCCCGACATCGTCGCCATCGACTTCCTCACCGTCCCGACCGTGACGTTCGGAACGCTGTACGTGCTGATCTTCCTGTCGCTCGACCGCCGAAAGGTCATCCACTTCAACGTGACCGACGCCCCATCCGCACTCTGGACAAGCCTGCAACTGATCCAGGCCTTCCCCTTCGACACCGCCCCCCGCTTCATCATCCGCGACCGCGACAGCATCTACGGCGCCGTCGTGACAGCGACGATCAAGCAGATCGGCAGCACGCAGAAGGTGATCTCCCGCCGCTCCCCCTGGCAGAACGGCTACTGCGAGCGCATGGTCGGCACCATCAAACGCGAATGCCTCGATCACATGATCGTCCTCGACGAGCTCCACCTGCGCCGCGTGCTGAAGGATTACTTCAAGTACTACCACGAGGTCCGGACGCACCTTGGCCTGGACAAGGACGCGCCGATCCCCCGCGAGATCGAGCCCCCGGAACGCGGTGCAGTACGATCAGAGCCGATGGTGCGCGGCCTGCACCATCGCTACTTCCGCGAAGCGGCCTGACGATGAGCCGGTCGGCGCAAATCGACGCGGGGGATTGGTCTGCCTGGTTGGGGCGAAGAGCGCACACGATGGGCGCCAACCGACTCCGACACCGCGATATCGGAGGGCTTGACCGGGCCCGATTCGCGATCGAGAATCAGGATCCGGCCGCAGCGACCTGCGGATCAGGGCGAATGAGGGTTTCTAGCAGGCTGCTGAAAAGCCCGCCCCTCGCTCTCGTTGTTCGGTCCTCCGAGGTTTGCCGTGCGAGCTGACCTTCCGTCCTCCGATCAGTCGCCTTCTCGCCTCAGGGGCGTGTCATCGCTCCGTTCGAAGTATGATCGCGTTGTGGTGGCCAGTTCCTGGCCGATTCGCCCCGCTTCGGCGCCCCGTCGGGGCGCGCCGCGTCGCTCAGCCGGTTTCATACAACAGCCGGCGCATCCGCACCAGATTGTAGGCCGCCGCCGTGAAGCGGAAGATCCACGAGACCTTCTCGCGACCTCGGTGTCGCAGCTTGCGCAGCAACCCGACCACCTTCATCCAGCCGAAGCACTCCTCGATCATCTTCCTTCGCCGCTGGCTGATCGCGTAGCCCTCGTGCCGCGTCGTCCGCTCATCCAGCGTCGTGGTCTGCCTGCAGGCCACGTGCGGCGTGATGTCCATCGCCCGCAGCGTCTCGATGAAAGCCGGTCGATCGTAACCCTTGTCGCCGCCCAACGTGGCGCGTTTCTCGGGCACGCTGCGCTCGACCATCGTCACCGCCGCGTCGCACTCCGCCGTACCTGTCGCCTTGGTCACCTCGGTGTCCACGATCAGGCCATGCCGGTTGTCCGTCAGCAGGTGCCCGGCGTAGGACAGCTTCGCCTCCTTGCCGTTGCCCTTGCGGGCCAGCATGGCGTCGGGGTCGGTCTTGCTCTCGTGCGTCGCGTTCGTGCGCTTCTCGCCGTGGAAGTCCACCTGCGGGTTGCGGCCGCCGCCCTGGTCGCCCTCGTCGTCGCTCTCGTTCTTGGCGCGGAAGCTCTTCAGGGAGGCGCAGGCCTCGATCAGCGTCCCGTCCACCGTGAAGTGCTCGCGCGAGAGCAGCCTGCCGGCCTTGGCCTGCTTGCCGATCTCCGCGAAGAACAGGTCGGCGATCTCGCCTTCGAGCAGCCGGTCGCGGTTCTTGGTGAACGTGGTCGGGTGCCACACCTCGTCGTCGACGCCCAGACCGACGAACCAGCGGAACAGCAGGTTGTAGTCGAGGTGCTCGATCAGCTTGCGCTCGCTCGGGATCGAGTAGAGGATCTGCAGCAGCAGGGCCCGCAGGAGACGCTCCGGCGGGATCGAGCGGCGGCCATCGTCGGCGTACATGCGGGCGAACACCGGTTCGAGCCCCTTGAGCGCCTGGTTGACCATCTTGCGGATCGGCCGCAGGGGATGGTTCTGCGGGATCCGCGACTCGAGCGAAACGTAGCTGAACAGGCCGTCCTGGTGATGATCGCCACCGCGCATGCAGGCTCCTCCTTGGCTGCGGGGGAGTTTACGGCATGACGCGATCCGATGCGAGAGCGAGAGCTAGTTTTTCAGCAGCCTGCTAGGCCATGCACCTTGTCCGCTTGGCATGGCCACGGTTTCAGCCCTCGATGATGATAATGAGCACGCCCGCTCTCGCGTTCGCGGACCGACTCCGCAACAACTCGCACGATCTGCGTACACGCAGGAAGGGGGCGCTCATCGTAAAGTGCGGCTGCCGCATCACGGCGAGTCCTCTGGCGCGGCCACACGCGGACATGCCATACCGAACGTACCCGTGACCAGTTGCGAGTCGCCACGAAGGCGAAGAAGCGGGAGGAAGTAGTCAAGATGCCGTCGAGTTTCAGGGAGTATGTGTCCGCGATCTCCGCACAGATGGAGGCCATGCGAGAAGCGAAGCGATCGCCCGGCTTGTACGGGCCGAACGCGGCCAAGAGGGCGGAGGAGGCGCTGGCTGCCATGATGAGGAACGCTGCGGACTTCGCCAAGCAGGAGGGCATCCTGCCAGGCAACGACGACCTACCGCAGAAGGCCATCGAGTCGATCGACCGGCTCCTGTACATGGCCCACGCCCACAAGTTCAACAAGGATGGGTGGGAAGGGCTGTACCAAGTTGGAGGAGGAGATCGACCACACGGCCACGGCCTCCGACAGCGAGTCGCAGGGGCCGGGCAAGCTCGTCCTGACACTGAAGGACGGAAGGCGTCTGGCGATCAGGGCGAAGGTGGAGGAGTAGTCATGGCCAAGATCGTGTTCCTGCCGCCCAACATGGAATGGGTGGCCAAGACAGGCGAGACGGACCCGATCATCCACATCAGGTACACCGCCTTGGCCCCGGCCTGTGCCCTTCGGATCCGCTCTGCGGGAGCATAGGAGAGTGTGATGCTGTGGCTGCCTACTGCATCGACGCAGAGAAATGCCCCCGCGTGTGCAGAACATGCGCCACGGAGGCATCGCGCAAAGAGAAGCTCCTCAAGCGGTCCTAGCCTTGGGGAGCAGCCGGGGGGGAGGTTGGTCGGGCCGCCTCCCCACTTGGCACCCACGAACTTCGAGACCACCTGGCCGCTCACGATGACGATTCATAGGCCAACATCGCGCCTACGATGTTGGTCCTGGCTGCACTCGCGGCGGCTCGCGAGATGAACAAGAATTATCTGCGTGCTGACGCGCAGAATGGCCAGCAGCGCAAAACCCTCCCCACCCCTAACGTCAGTGCAATGCCGCGCGACAACATGAACGGTGAGGAGATAGCGTTCTGGCGAGACTGTGAATGACGGCTAGGACACTTCCGCGCGCGACGCAGATGGAGTCAATCACATCGTTCATCCGGATTCCTCTGCCGTTTGGTCGCAAACGGGCAACTGGTTCAGTCTGGGTTTCGGCGTTCTTCCATTCTGCCCTGCGCTTCCATCCCCAGAAACGCTTGTTCCAATTCCAACTGCAAGGTGCAGCACGGACAGCATGCGCGCGCGAGCATCGTCACGCTAGCGAAACGGCCGGTGCTCTTGTTAAGAGCACCGATGGACACGAGGATATCGCTCTCGTGATCTTGACGCACAACCCGGTCCATCGGGACCTCCCAATGACTGGTCCAGGGGCTCGCTTCATCAGTCCGATGAAACAGATCATACCTCTTTAGAAGCGGATCCCACGGCATACCCGCTGCCCGTGCCTCGGCGTCTCGTGGCACCCGGGCGTTCCGAGCCACTCTCTCTTCACGGCCAGTTGTGAAGACGAGGGCAATGGCTCCTTGGACCGCGCAGTAGATGCACGCCGCGCCCAGTCTTACCCTGATGACTTCGAACCGGCCGTCGCTCCGTCTGAGAGCCCCGACGCGAAGGGCGGCCTCACCCGCGGACTTGGCTCTACTCCAGGACGCCGTCGATTGCCTTCTCCCGATGACTCACCCAGCGTCCATCCCTGCTGCCCCCTTCGCGGCCGAAGAGTTCGTACTCCCGCAGCAGCGACACCCAGCTACTCCCTGTACGAGCCATCACTGATCCCCTCCCCGTGGCGTTCTCGATCGCCGCCCTGAGACGCCCAATCCCCATCGGACGGGCAATATCCGCAATCCCGCCCCGGAGGGGCGCCCCCCTGCGCGAATGTGGTGATCGCTGTCGATTATGCGCTCAACAACGACACTTTCCTAGTCCGCCCACTTGGTTGCCATATCCCCTGGTCCCGGCCGCCAAGACGCTGCAGACCGCTGCCGGCCACGAACGTGCCTTCTTCGCGCACCCGTGCCATGACAACCGAGCGCAGGAGTCCGCGTCTTGCGACCCGATTGAACTTCTCGATCGTTGCGAGCCAAGCCGACTGGCGCGCGACAGAGGCCGAGCAGCGCACTAGTTGCCAGCAACAAATGGCTCAAGGATGCCGCCACCGAAGCAAATGAAAGGCTCATGCTGAATTGTTCTCGGCGGGCTGGTCACCCGCTCACGACTCTCCGTCATCATCCCGCGCGAACCGGTCCAGCCAGCCGTCCAGTTGGCGCCGTGGTCCACCTCTGCCAGAAGGTCGTCCCAAACGCCGCGTGGGAAGCCGCTTTCGCCTTCCTCGAGGAGTTCGAGCAGTTCGTCGTCGGAGAGGCGGGCGAAGTCGGCGCCGCGGCGCAGGTGGTCGGCTGCCATGGGGCCTCCTGGTGTGGTGGGCGGCGGCGGGGCCGCGCGGTCAGTGCGCGGTGGCGTCGCGCTGCAGTTCCTGGTCGATCTGGGTCACGGCGGCGGTCTGGCCGGAGCTGGGCGAACACCTCGCGGGCCTGGCGCAGGGCGGCGGCGGCGGCGGGGGCGTTGCCGCGGCCGCGCTCGAGGCGGGAGACGAGGACGAAGTAGTTGCCGCGGCGGCCGGGGTCGGGGTCGGCGGCGAAGTCGGCGGCGAAGGGGGAGAGGGCGGACAGGCCGTCGTCGAACTGGCGCAGGGCGAGCAGGCACTGGGCGAGGTCGAGGTGCAGGGTGTTGAGTTCGCCGGGCGGCAGCGCGGTCGCGGCCGATGGACAGTTCGATGGCCTGCAGGAGCGAGGCGGCGGCGGCGCGCCAGTCGCGGGCCGGACATCTGCTCGGCGGCCATGCGGTGGGTGAGGGCGATGGTGGCGCGTGGTGTCGCCGGCGGACCAGGCGCGCTGGCGGCGCGGGCGCGAGGTCGCGCAGCAGGCGGCTGGCGCCCGCGTCGGCGGCGGGGAGGGCGCGATCGAGCCTGTAGAGCGTGGCGTCGCGGTCGCGCAGCAGCAGCGTCACGCCGGCGGCGCCGTCGAGGCGCTCGAGGTAGTCGAGGCCCGGGGAAGTACATCCGCTCGAGCGGGGTGACCACGATACCGTCGGCGGCCCTGGGCGAGGGCGTTGGCGATCAGGTCGGCGCGGCTGCCGGGTTCCGGCGGGTAGAGCCGGTAGTCGAGGCCGGCGTAGAACGGCAGGTGCGGGCTTGCGCGGCCAGCACGGTGCGCACGCCGGCGCGCGCGGCGGCGTCGCGCACGGCCGGCGCGGCGGTCAGGACGAACAGGGGGCGCTGCCGGTAGTAGTAGCGCTCGGCCCGGCCAGGGTGCGCAGCTGCAGCGCGCTCATCGCGGCGAGCACGACGGCCACGACCACGGCGCCCGCGCCGACCCGGCGGGGGCCGGGTGACGAGGCGGATCCTCGACGCGCCGCGAAGCGTGGCGCCTCGCCGCGCGGCGCCGGCCACCACGCTCCACGCCAGCGCGAAATAGGCCGGCAGCAGCGGCAGGAAGAAGCGCGGCTGGTAATACACGGGGCACATCGCCAGGAAGTAGACGAGGGCGAAGACCAGCAGCGCGGCCTGCGCGCGGGTCGGGCGCTGCAACGCGAGGCGCAGCAGGCCCAGCGCCACCAGCAGTGCCGCGAGCGGCCACAGCAGCGTGCGCAGGTCGAGGCCCAGGTGCCGCGGGACGTTGGCCAGCCAGGTCGCGGCCACGCGGCCCGGCGCGGCGGCCACCAGCGCCGGCAGCGAGCGCGGCCCTGGCCAGGCGTCGTCCGAGGCGGTGCCGGCGCCGAGCACCTCCTCGACGAAGATCGCCTGCAGGTTGTGCGTGGCGAGCGGCCGGCCCGACTGCAGCAGGTTCGCCAGGTACCACGGGGCCACGGTCGCGGCGAACGCCCCGGCCACGAGCGCCACGGCCCGCCACCGGCGCGGCCACGGCAGCCGGGCGGGGTCGACCAGCAGCAGCACGGCCGCGCCCGCCGCCGGCACGATCAGCCCGTTGTAGCGGGTCAGCATCGCCAGGCCGCCCAGCACGCCGGCGCCGACCAGCCGCCGCGGCGACCAGCGCTCCGTCACGAGCAGCGCGCAGGCGCCGGTGACGAGCGTGAAGAACAGCAGGTCGGACGACCCCTTGTGCGCGTGCAGGAAGAACTCGAAGGTCAGGCCGACCCCCACCGTGGCGCCCACCGCGACCCGCCGGTCGTAGAGCCGGCGCACCAGCCCGTACACGAGCCAGAGGCCGACCGCGGCGCAGAGCGCGTTGAGCAGCACGCCGGTCAGGTACCAGTCGCCGCCGCTGAGCGGGTGCAGCGCCACGAGCGCGAAGGAGGTGAGCGGCCCCTTGAACGGGTAGTTCGCCACGCTGAACTGCCCCTGCGCCAGCTTCTGCGCGGCCGTGGCCAGCTCGCCGTAGTAGTCGCTCTCGACGGCGAGGTCGCCGACCGGGAACCAGGCGAGGTGCACGCCGAGCGCGACGAGCGCGTACACGAGGGCGAAGGCGAGCGGGAAGAGCCGGTCGAAGCCGGCGCCGCGCAGGCGCGCGAGGCGGCCCGGCGCGCCCTTCACGCGGCCGCGCCGCGGTCGGCGGCGAGGCGGGCGGCCAGCTCGCGCGCCGCGTCCGTGGCGAACGGCTCGGCCGCGATCCCGTCCCAGAACTCGGCCAGCCGCCGGTTGCCGGTGGTCTCCTCGTAGGCGAGCGCCTGCAGCAGGAGGTCGAGGCGGTCGGCGTCGCGTACGAGCCGCGCCTCGGGCGTTTCGCGGGCCTCGTATTCCAGCCACAGGGCGCGCCAGGCGGGGGCGAAGGGGAGGCCGCCGAGCAGCGCATCGAGGGCGGCCGACTCCATGGCGTGCTTGGCGCCGGACGGCAGGTGGGCGGCGGCGCCGGACGGCAGGTCGCCGGTCACCGATTCGGGCAGGTCGTGCAGGACCGCCATGGCCAGGACGCGGGCGCGGTCGAGGGGCGCTGGCTCCAGATCCAGCAGGACGATCGCCGCCAGCGCCACGCCGTGGGCGTCGGCGGCCACGCTCTCGGGCGCGGCCACGCCGCGCTGCGCCCAGCCGGTGCGGGGGAGGGTCTTGAGGGCGCCGGCGCGCCGCAGCAGCGCGAGCGGGGGGGTCGAGGCGGCTGCGGTTGGTCATGCGGCTCCGGCCGGCGCGCCGGGGGTGGGCGGCGGCGTCGCGGGCGCATAATGCATGCAGGTAGTTGACGACCACGTCCGTTTCGGTGTCTTTGAGGATCTTGACGATGTCGGCGGTGGGGCCGGGGGCTTTGGTGAGGATCTGAGAGAGATACTTGCCCAGATCCGTCATGGGTCATACCGCGGACGACAGGGACGTTCTTATTGGGAACGTCGCTGAATTTGAAGGTGTTGTTGGGGTAAGAGAAAATGGCCTCTGAAAGGTCTTTGCCGACCTTGGTGTCGACCACGTCGATGGCTGCGGAGAATTCAATATCACTGATATGATATCCGCCGAGGTTGACGTGCATCAGACCGGGCACGCGGTCAGTGTCTTTGGCGTTCTTGTAGAATTCCACGCCCTGAACGAGAGAAGAGGCGCAGTTGCCTACGCCGATAATTGCCACACGTACTTTTTTACTCCTTACTCATTGGATGTTTCCTCCTTGAAAGAGAAACAATTTACTTGAGAATGATGAAGATAAAACCGTTGGAGAACCTGTCTCCAACAGGTCGATTATAACATCGCAAGCCTCAGATTTTGGACCTCATTTTCGTGATTGTGCGTAAGTTTGTGCGTAAATTGTGCATACGTGTGCGCCAACATGTACCGCGGAGGAGGAGGGGGCAAATGACTTGT
>CAVYVY010000005.1:0-16332 GCA_963772145.1 uncultured bacterium | reverse complement strand
AGCAGCGGCAGCAGTGCGGTCGAGGTGGCCGTCGACCCTTCCCACCCGGCGCGGCAGCGCGCCTCGTCGGCCGTCAGCCCCTCGACGCACAGACGCGCCAGGATGTCGCAGGCGCGCGCGAGCAGATCGCAGCTCTCGAGCAGGCAGTCGGCGATCAGCGGCAGGAACGGGATTCAGCTCCAGGCTGCCGGAAGCGCGCGGCCAGCGTGATGGCCTGGTCGTGCGCGATGACCAGCATGGCCGCCTGCGCCACGGCCTCGGGGATCACCGGGTTCACCTTGTCCGGCATGATCGAGGAGCCGGCCTGCCGCGGCGGCAGGCGCATCTCGCCGAGACCCGCGTCCGGGCCCGGACGACAGCAGGCGCAGGTCGCCCGCTGATCTTGAGCAGGTTGACGGCGCACGCCTTGAGGATGCCGCGACACCTCGACGAAGACGTCGGCGTTCTGCGTCGCCTCGACCAGGTTCTCCGCGCGCGCGAAGCCGATGCCGGTCAGTTCGCGCAGCTGCGTCGATGGCGCGGAAGATGAACTCGCGCGGCGCGCCCAGCCCGGTGCCGACCGCCGTGCCGCCGAGGTTCACCACGCGCAGCCGCTCCTCGCACTTGTAGATGCGCCAGCGGTCGCGCGCGAACGCCTCGGCGTAGGCCGACATCTCGCGCCCGAGCGTGATCAGCACGGCGTCCTGCAGCTGCGGTGCGCGCCACCTTCACGACGCCGGCGAACTCCTGCTCCTTCGCCTGGAAGGCGTTCTGCAGCGCGACGACCCGCGCCTCCAGTTCGCGCAGCCCGCGGATCGCGGCCAGCCGCAGCGCCGTGGGATAGGTGTCGTTGGTGGACTGGTGCAGGTTGAGGTCGTCGAGCGGCGAGATGACGTCGTAGTCGGCCGGGCGGCAGGCCGAGCAGCACGCAGCGCGCGGTTGGCGAGCACCTCGTTCACGTTCATGTTGGTCGAGGTGCCGGCGCCGCCCTGGAGGGCGTCGACGACGACGTGCGCGTCGAGCAGGCCGTCCGTCAGCTCGTGGCAGGCGCGCTCGATGGCGTCGGCGATGGCGGCGTCGGGCCAGCAGCCGAGCGCGTGGTTCGCCCGCGCGCAGGCGAGCTTCACGGCGCCGTAGGCGTGCACCAGCGCCGGGATGGACCGGCCGGCCGGTCAGCGGGAAGTTCTCCAGCGCCCGCTCGGTGTGGATGCCGTGCAGGGCGTCGGCGGGAACGCTCGCGCTGCCCCAGCAGGTCGTGCTCTTCGCGCCGAGTCGGTCACGCCCGTCCTCCCGTCAGAAGTAGAGATCGCGCGTCGTCGGTCGTGCGGATGCGCTCGCAGCCGGCTGCACCAGCTCCGTCCTTGAGCGGCCCGTCCTCCAGCCGCGCCAGCTCCTCCGCGATCAGGCGCTCGCCGGCGGCGCGCGTGTCCGGGCGGGCGTAGTCGACCAGGTACTCGACCAGCGTGGACAGCGCGTTGGGCGTGCAGAAGCGCTTGATGAAGCCGGGGATGGCGAACTCCATGAAGTGCTCGCCGGTGCGGCCGAGACGGTAGCAGGCGGTGCAGAAGCTCGGGATGTAGCCGTCGGCGGCCAGCTCGCGCATGACCTCGTCGAGGGAGCGCATGTCGCCGAGCCTGAACTGCTCGCGTTCGAGATGCTGCGCGTCGTCGGTCTCGGTGTAGCCGCCCAGTTCGATGCGGGTGCCGGCGTCGATCTGCGAGACGCCGAAGCCGAGCGCCTCGCGGCGCAGCTCCGCGCTCTCGCGGGCGGTGAGGATCAGCCCGGTGTACGGCACGGCCAGACGCAGGATGGCGATCAGGCGCTGGAAGTCGTGGTCGGACACCAGCACGGCTCGCGTCCAGGTCGGACGCCGAGCGCCGGCTGGAGGCGCGGGAAGCTGATCGTGTGCGGACCGACGCCGTAGCGCGCCTGCAGGTGCAGCGCGTGCGCCACGAGGCCGAGCACCTCGAACCGCCAGTCGTGGAGGCCGAACAGCGCGCCGATGCCGACGTCGTCGCAGCCGGCCTCGAGGGCGCGGCTCGAGCGCCGTCGAGACGCCAGAGATAGTCGGCCTTGCGCGTGCCGCGCGGGTGCACGCGCGCGTAGGTGGCGTGGTGATAGGTCTCCTGGAAGATCTGGTAGGTGCCGATGCCGGCCGCCTTGATCGTGCGGAAGCCCTCGACGTCGAACGGCGCGGCGTTGATGTTGACGCGGCGGATCTCGCCGTGGCCCTCCCTGACGGCGTAGACCGCGCGCGTCGCCTCCGCGATGAACTCGGCGTCGTAGGGCGGGTGCTCGCCGAAGACCAGGATCAGCCGCTTGTGCCCCTGCGCTCTCGAGCGCCAGCACCTGCCGGCGCAGCGCGTCGGCGTCGAGCGTGACGCGCACCGCGTCGCGATTGCTGCGGCGGAAGCCGCAGTAGAGCGCAGTCGTTCATGCACTCGTTGCCGACATACAGCGGCGCGAAGAGGACGATCCGGTTGCCGTAGACCTCCTCCTTGAGCCGGTGCGCGGCGGCGAAGATCTCCGGCCACGGACTCCGCGTCGTCGGCGACGAGCAGTTCGGCGGTCTCCGCGACGGAGAGGGGCGCCTTGTCCAGGCTCTTGGCGATCAGTTCCCGCACGCGCCCGCGGTCGGCGGGGCGGGCGAGCAGGGCCTGCAGCGCCGTCGTCGTCGATGAAATCGACGGCGCGCCCGCTCAGCTGCAGGGGAGGCAGTGACACTTCAAATCTCCCTGGCCCGGATCGCGCCGGCGCGGTGATCGCGCGCGTGCCCGGGACCTGATCCGATCCGGCGGCCGAGGCCCTCGATGCGCGAGCGGAGACAGCCGGCGCACACCTCGGCCGTTTCGTGGAGGCACGCCTTGCCGGGGTAGATCTCGTAGCAGACGCGGTAGCGTTCCGGCGTCAGATTCGGCATGACGACATTCGCTCCCCGCTCGCAGGCCGTGCTCGCGCCCGCGATCGCGGTTGATCGTCGCCAGCGCGGTGGTGCTCGGGATGTTCGCCCAGGGACAGACCAGACGGGCCAGGGCGACCGCGCGCAGCGTCGTCGCCTCGTCGCCGGGAACCTGCGTTTCGCCGGGCGCGGCGGCAGCGGCGGCAGCGCCGCCGAGCGGCGTGTCGGGATGCGGCAGGTACGGTCCGATGCCGATCATGTCGAGGTCCAGCTCGCCGAACAGGGCGATGTCCGCGGCGAGATCGTCCCAGGTCTGGCCCGGGATGCCGACCATGACGCCGGAGCCGACCTCGTACCCCAGCTCCCGCAGGCGGCGCAACTGCGCCAGCCGGTCGGAGAGGCGCCCGCCGTGCGACGGGTGGATGCGGTCGTACAGTTCGCGGTTGGAGGTTTCGAAACGCAGCAGGTAACGGTCGGCCCCGGCCTCGCGCCAGAGCGCGAACTCCGCGTCGTCCCTTTCGCCGAGGCTGAGCGTGACCGCGAGCGACGTGTCCCCCTTCAGCCGGCGCACGACGTCGGCCACGAACGCGGGGGTCAGGCCGGGATCCTCCCCGGCCTGCAGTACGACCGTGCCGTAACCGAGCGTTTCGGCGAGCCGGGCAGAGTCGAGGATCTCGACGGCCGTCATGCGGTAGCGCTCGAGATCGCGCCGTCCGGCGCGGATGCCGCAGTACGCACACTGGCGCACGCAGTGGTTGGAGATCTCGATCAGACCGCGCAGGTGGACATCGTCGCCCACGCCGCGACGCCGCGTCGCGTCGGCCAGACGCCACAGTTCGGCGATCCGCGCCGGATCGTTCTCGCGCAGCCAGTCGAGGATTTGCCGCCGCGTCAACACCGGCCGACCTCCCCCGCCGCGGCCTGGCGGCGGGCGGCGGAACGCCGACCGCAGCGATCGGATTCCACCTTTTTCAATCCTGTATCGGTCCGCACCAAAATAGAGAGCGGCGGCGCTGCAGGCAAGGAGCGGCCTCAGTCCCAGATGCCGAGTTCCGCTTTCACGTCGTCGGAGGCGTCGGTGCGGGGATCCCAGGGGGGGCTCCAGGCCAGTTGCACGCTCGCCGAGACGACGCCCGGCACAGCGGCGGCGGCGGACTTCACCGCGGCCATGATCTGGGGGCCCATAGGACACATGGGGCTGGTGAGGGTCATGGTGACGAGAACTTTTCCTGTTTCGTCTTCTACTTCAACTCCACGCAGCAAACCCAAGTCGACAATAGAGATACCCATCTCAGGATCTTCGACGGGCCGCAGCGCCTCCACGATCGCCTCGGGGCCGGGCACCGCCCGCCCGGGGTCGCTGTCCTGGTCGTTCATGCCGACTCCTTTCCTGCGGCGCCTGCGCCACCGCCGTTCGGTCCGCTTCCCTCCGACCGCTCCAGCACCGCGTCCAGGAGGGTGATCCATGGCAGCAGCGCGCACTTGACCCGGACCGGGAATTTGCGCACGCCGGTCAGCGCCTCCAGATCGCCAAGATCGATCTCGGCGGGCGGGTCGTCGCCGTGCATCGCCGCCTTGAAGATAGCGGCGAGCCGCCGCGCCTCGTCCAGCGAGCGCCCGCGCACGATCTCCGCCAGCATGGAACCGGACGCCGTGGAGATGGCGCAGCCGTGCGAGAAGACGGCGACGTCGGCGATGCGGTCCCCTTCGAGGCGGAGTTGCAGCGACACCTCGTCGCCGCACGAGGGGTTCTGGCCGCACGCCTCCAGATCGTACATCTCGAGGCGGCGGTTGCCGCGCGGATGCCGGTGGTGGTCGAGCACCACCTCGCGATAGAGGCTGTCCAGCGCGTTGACGTCCATCAGGCGAACACGCTCCTCGCGAAGGCGATGCCGTCGATCAGCGCATCGACCTCGTCGTGGCTCGAGTAGAGTCCGAACGAGGCGCGGGTGGTCGCGACCACGCCGAGTCGCCGATGCAGCGGCTGTGCGCAGTGGTGACCCGCCCGCACCGCGATCCCCCGCTGATCGAGCAGCGTCGCCATATCGTGCGGATGCACACGCGGATCGTGGAAGCTGACGAGGCCGCCCCGCAGGTCGGGATCGGCCGGTCCGAACAGCCGCAGCCCCGGCACGCCCGCCAGCCGCTCCCAGGCGTAGGCGGTCAGGTCGCGCTCGTGCCGGCGCACGCGGTCGGCGCCCAACTCGTCGAGCAGATCGAGCGCCGGCGGAAAAGCGGCGGCCGCCGCCACGTTGGGCGTGCCGGCCTCGAAGCGCAGCGGCACGTCGGCCCAGCTGACCGCGTCCCACTCCACCCGCTCGATCATCTCGCCGCCCCCCTCGACCGGTTCGAGCCGCGCCAGCACCTCGGCGCGGCCGACCAGGAAGCCGAGGCCCATCGGCCCGTAGACCTTGTGCGCCGAGAAGGCGAGCAGGTCGGCCCCCAGCGCGGCGAAGTCCACCGGCAGGTGCCCGACCGCCTGCGCCGCGTCGACGACGACCAGCGCGCCGCGCCGCCGGGCGGCGTCGGCGATCTCCGCAACCGGGTTGATGGTGCCGAGCACGTTCGACACGGCAGTCAGGGCCACGATCTTCGTGCGCGGGCCGAGCAGGGCCGGCAGCTGATCGAGGTCGAGCCGGCCGTCGGACGTGAGCGGCAGGTAGCGCACGGTCACCGCCCGCCGCCGCGCGAGCATGAGCCAGGGGACGAGATTGGCGTGGTGTTCCATCTCGGTGAGAAGCACCTCGTCCCCCGGCTGCAGGAACTGTTCCCACCCCCGCGCCGCGAGGTTCAGCGCGGCGGTGGCGTTGCGCGTGATGACGACATCCGCCGGCCGCGCCGCGCCGACCCAGGCCGCCACGCGGGCGCGGCACGCCTCGTAGGCCGCCGTGGCCTCCTCGGCCAGGGTGTGCAGCCCGCGGTGGACGTTGGCGTTCGACTTCGCGGTAGTAGCGGGCCTCCGCCTCGATCACCGCCTCCGGCTTCTGCGCCGTGGCCGCCGTGTCGAGGTAGACGAGCGGCTGCCCCGCCACTTCGCGGCGCAGCGCGGGGAACCGCTCGCGCAGGAGACCCTCGCGGGCCGCGGTCGACGGGGCGCCCATGGTCACGCCTCCATCGCGATTTCGACCCAGCCGTCGGTCACGCGGACAGGCCAGGTCGGCAGCGGGCTGGCGGCCGGCATGCGCAGCACGGCGCCGGTCGAGACGTCGAAGCGCGCGCCGTGGCGCGGACACTCGATCGCGCAGCCCTCGAGCGCCGCCTGGTCGAGCGGCGCGTCGTCGTGCGTGCAGGCATCCTCGATGGCGAATACACGCGATTCGTCCACGCGGCACACCAGCACCCGCTCGCCGTCGATGACCACCGATCGCGTGGCGCCGGGGGCGATGTCCGCGAGACGGCAGATCCTGGTCCAGTCCATCAGGCTCCTCCCGGATTCGCCAGCCGACCGGTCACGAGCGCCTCGACCTCGCCGCGCAGCGGCTCCGGCAACTGGCACAGCGTCGGTTCGAGGAAGCCGCGCACGATCAGACGCACCGCCCCGGCCGGATCGAGGCCGCGGCTGCGCAGGTAGAACAGCTGCTCCGGATCCACGGGCGAGACCGTGGCGCCGTGCGTGCAGGAGACCTCGTCGGTCAGGATCTCCAGCTCCGGAATGGTGTCGGCCCGGCAGTGGTCGGACAGCAGCAGGTTGCGATTCTCCTGGTAGGCCTCGCTGTGCGGCGCCCCCTCCTCGATCCGGATCAACCCGGTGTAGGCCGAGCGGGCGCGCCCGGTGAGCACCGCCTTGATGTCGAGGTTCGACCGGGTGTGCCCGGCCGTGTGCCGGTGCAGGGTGTGCAGGTCGTGGTGCTGACGTCCCTCCCCGAGCGCCACGCCGACCATCCGGCTGCGCGCGCCCTCCCCCGCCAGGATGGCGCCCAGATCGAGCTTGGCCACCGCGCCGCCGAGCACCGCCACGACCGTGAGCAGGTCGGCGTCGCGCTCGAGACGGGCGCGGGTGGTCAGATGTCCCGCCGTGCCGGCGGCCCAGCGCTGCAGCAGCACGTGGCGCAGCCGCGCGCCGGACGCGACGAACAGCTCGCTCACGCCCACCACGCGCGCGTCGTCGCCGCCGCCGACGTGCTCCTCGACCACCGTCGCCTCGGCGCCCGCCTCGGCGACGATCAGCAGCCGCGGCAGCGTCGTGCCGATCGCGGCCGGCACGACCACGCGCAGCGGCTGCGCCAGGATCGTGCGCCGCGGCAGACGCACCAGCGCGCCGTCGCTCCAGGCGGCGGCGTTGAGCGCCTCGAACAGGCCGTGCGCGGCCGGCACCGCCGTGCCGAGCCGGTCCAGTTCCACGCCGGCGGCCGCCAGCGGCGCCACCTGGATGCCGGCGTCGGCGGCCGCGGCGCTCAGCCGCGGCGCCCCGCCCGCCAGCCAGACCACGGCCTCCTCGCCGTCCCGCAGCGGTCCGCGGGCCGGCGCCGGGTCCGCCGCCGACGCCACGACGCAGCGGCGAGGCCGGCAGCAGCCGGGCCGGATCGGTGTACCGCCAGAGGTGGCGCACCCGGTCCGGCAGCCCGGCGGCCAGGTAGATCTCGAGCGCGGCCAGCCGCGCCGCCACCAGAGGCGCCCCTTCGCCGCGGCGACGCGCGAACTCCCGCAGCGCCTCGGCCGTCAGAACGCGGTTTGCCGGGCGCGCCCAGCAGCGCGACGTCAGCCAACGGACCCCTCCATCTCCAGCTCGATGAGCCGGTTCAGTTCCACCGCGTACTCCATCGGCAGCTCCCGCACGAACGGCTCGATGAAGCCGTTGACGATCATCAGGCGCGCCTGGTCCTCGGTCGAGGCCGCGGCTGCTGCAGGTAGAACAGCTGCTCGTCGCCCACCTTCGACACGCGCGCCTCGTGCTCGACCGCACGTCCTGCTCGGCGATGTCCATGGTCGGGTAGGTGTCGGAGCGGGCGCGCTCGCCGATCAGCAGCGCGTCGCACTCCACGTGGGTCTTGCAGCCGTGCGCGCCGCGCGCGACCTTCACCAGGCCGCGGTAGGACGAGCGGCCCGCCGCCCTTGGAGATCGACTTCGAGATGATGCGCGACGTCGTGTGGGGCGCGGCGTGGACCATCTTGGCGCCGGCGTCCTGGTGCTGGCCGTCGCCGGCGAACGCGACCGACAGCACCTCGCCGTGCGCCCGCTCGCCCACGCAGGTAGATGGCCGGGTACTTCATGGTCAGCTTGGAGCCGAGGTTGCCGTCGACCCACTCGACCACGGCGTCGGCGTGCGCGACGGCGCGCTTGGTGACGAGGTTGAAGACGTTGGTGGACCAGTTCTGGATCGTCGTGTAGCGGATGTGCGCCCCCTTGAGCGCGACCAGCTCCACGACCGCCGAGTGCAGCGAGTCGGTCGAGTAGACCGGCGCCGTGCAGCCCTCGATGTAGTGCACCGACGACGCCCTCGTCGGCGATGATCAGCGTGCGCTCGAACTGCCCCATGTTCTCCGCGTTGATGCGGAAGTAGGCCTGCAGCGGGATGTCGACCTTCATGTCCGGCGGCACGTAGATGAACGAGCCGCCCGACCAGACCGCCGAGTTGAGCGCCGCGAACTTGTTGTCGTGCGGCGGGATCACGTGGCGAACCACTTGCGCACGATCTCGGGGTGCTCGCGCAGGGCGGTGTCCATGTCGCAGAAGAGCACGCCGAGCTTCGTCAGGTCCTCGCGGATCGAGTGGTAGACGACCTCCGACTCGTACTGCGCCGACACGCCGGCCAGGAACTTGCGCTCCGCCTCGGGGATGCCCAGGCGGTCGAAGGTGCGCTTGATGTTGTCGGGCACCTCGTCCCACGTCTTCCCCTGCCCCTCCATCGGCTTGAGGTAGTAGTGGATGTTCTCGAAGTCGATGCTGCCGAGCAGCTCCTGGTTCGCCCCAGCGGGGCATCGGCTTGGCGTAGAACAGGTCGAGCGCCTGGTGCCGGAACGACGCGCATCCATTCCGGCTCCTTCTTGTAGCGCGAGATCATCTCGATCACTTCGTGGCTCAGCCCCTTGGGCGCCTTGAGCAGGTACTCCTCGGGGTCGTGGAACCCGTACCGCGACAGGTAGTCCTGGTTGAGGTCGGCGATCTGGTGCTCCGCGCTCATCGGGTCACCCCTTCCACGGCCGCGGCCGGATCGAGCCAGTCGTAGCCGCGCGCCTCGAGTTCGCGCGCCAGCTCCGGGCCTCCCGAGCGGACGATCCGCCCGCCCATGAAGACGTGGACGCGGTCGGGCTGCACGAAATTGAGGATCCGCTGGTAGTGCGTCACCAGCAGCACTCCCGCCTCGCCGGCGGCCCGGTTGATCCCCTCCGAGACGACCTTGAGGGCGTCGATGTCGAGCCCCGAGTCGGTCTCGTCGAGCAGCGCGAACCGGGGCCGGAGCAGGAACATCTGCAGGATCTCCAGGCGCTTCTTCTCGCCGCCCGAGAAGCCGTCGTTCAGGTAGCGCCCCATGAATTCGCGCGGCACGCCCGAGCGCCTCGAACGCCGCCTGCAGCTCCTGGCGGAACTGCTTGATCGGCACCTCGGCGCCGCGGCGCGCCGTCAGCGCGGCGCGCAGGAAGTTGGCCACCGAGACGCCCGGCACGGCGACCGGGTACTGGAAGCCGAGGAACATGCCGAGGCGCGCGCGCGCGTCGGCCGCGAGTTCGTGCACCGGCTGCCCGTCGAGCAGGATCTCGCCGGTGACACGGTAGGACGGATGTCCCATCAGGGCGGCCGCGAGGGTCGACTTGCCTGACCCGTTCGGCCCCATCAGCGCATGCTTCGCGCCGGCGGGGATCTCCAGGTCCACGCCCCGGACGATCTCCTTGTCCCCCACGAACACGTGCACGTCGCGGCAGGCGAAGATCGGATGTGCGTCGCGATTCATCGGTCAGCTCCTTGGTCCGGCCAGGACCGGCAGGGGTTCGCCCGGCGTCTCCGACCGCGGCCAGAGCGCGGCGATCCGGTCGCGCACGCGGCCCTCGGCCTGCAGCAGGTCGGCGATGGTGATTCCATTCAGCAGATCGGTGATCTGCGCTTCCACCTGCGCCCAGACCGGACGCAGTCCGCAGTCGGCCAGCCGCGGGCAGGGGTCGACCGCCCGCCGGCCGTCCTGGCAGGTGTGGGCCGCCAGCAGCGGCCGCTTCAGGGCGCCCAACACCCCGGCGACACTGATCCGCGCCGGCGGCAGCGCCAGTTCGTACCCGCCGTGACGGCCCCGCACCGCGGTGACGAGTCCGCCTTCGCGCAGGCGGCCGAGCAGCTTGGCCACCGTCGGCTCCGGCAGCAGCTCCTGCCGCGCCAGTTCGGCGAGCGTCCGCTGGTCCGACTGCCGCGCCAGGCGCATGATCAGCCGCAGGGCGTGCTCTTCGGCCTTGGTGATCCTCAACATCGGTTCTCGCTTCCACGCGGCACGGCCATTACCGGCCCGCCGCGGCGAACCGCTCCGCCACGTCGCTCCAGTTGACGATCGTCCAGAAGTTCTTCACGTACTCCGCGCGGCGATTCTGGTAGCGCAGGTAGTAGGCATGCTCCCAGACGTCGAGCACCAGCAGCGGCACGACGCCCCACTGCGTGAGGTTCTGGTGCTTCTCGGCCGTGAGGACGACGAGCTTGCCGTCGGACGGGCGCAGCGCCAGGATCGCCCAGCCGCTCGCCTCGACCTGCGTGGCCGCGGCGGTGAAGTGGTTGCGGAACGCCTCGAAACCGCCGAAGTCGGCCGTGATCCGGGCCGCCAGCGCCCCGCCCGGTTCGCCGCCGCCGCCGTGCCCGGCCGGGGCGAGGTTCGGCCAGAAGATCGCGTGCAGCAGATGCCCCGAGCCGTGGAACGCCGCCTCGCGCTCCCAGTGCTTCACCAGCGAGAAATCGCCGCTCGCGCGCGCCTTCGCGAGCATCTCCTCGGCCTTGTTCAGGCCGTCCACATAGGCCTTGTGATGCAGGTCGTGATGCAGCCGCATGGTCTGCTCGTCGATGGCGGGTTCGAGCGCGTTGTACGCGTACGGCAGCGGGGGCAGTTCGTGAGCCATCCGTTCCTCACTCCTCTGGTATCGGCACCCGGCCGGAACCGGGGTCGCGTTTCGGTTTGCGGGTCCGCCCGGCGCAGCGCCGGTTCCCCGTCACTTCCGCAGCACATGGTAATAACTTGACTATTTTTGTCAAGATTACTGGCCGAAGATTTTGTTGCTTCCGCTAATGCACTGTTGACATTGTTGTTTATGTGACTGCCGCCCGCGACGGTCGCCGGCGAATCGAGAACCGTACGCCAAGTTGCCGCTGGACAACGGTTCGCCGGTCGTGTTGCTTTGGGCCGACGGGACCGGCCGCCACGGGGGCCGCCGGCGACACCGCGCCGAGCGAGGAACCGCATGACCGCCGAACTGAACGCCACGCTGACCGCCCGCAGCGACCTCCACCACGGCCTGCTCATCATCAGGGTCCAGCCCGATGTGCCGCCGGCGCCGTTCAAGCCGGGGCAGTACGCGCGTGCTCGGGCTGCCGCGCTCCGCCCCGCGCAGCGCGCTGGCCGACGCCGATCTCCCGGCCGAGGAGAACGGCGAGGCGCCGGCGCCCGACAAGCTGATCAAGCGGGCCTACTCGATCTCGTCGTCGAGCCGGCAGGGCGAGTTCCTCGAGTTCTTCGTGGCGCTGGTGCGCTCCGGCGCGCTGACGCCGCGGCTGTTCGCCCTCAACCACGGGCGACCGCCTCTTCCTCGGCTCGAAGATCGTCGGCATGTTCACGCTGGAGGAGGCGCCGCGGCAGAGCGACATCGTGCTCATCGCCACCGGCACCGGGCTGGCGCCGTACATCTCGATGCTGCGCTCGGGCTACGATTTCACCGCGCGACGCACCGTGGTCATCCACGCCGCGCGCAATTCGTGGGACCTCGGCTACCGGAACGAACTGGAGGCGCTGGCGGCCCGCTGGCCCGACTTCCACTACCTCACGATCATCAGCGATCCGCAGCGCGAGCCGGCCTGGACCGGCCCGGTCGGCCTGGTCTACGAGTTCTTCAACAACGGCACCGTGGAGCGCCTGCTCAACCACCCGGTCGCGCCGACCGACACCGCGGTCTTCCTGTGCGGCAATCCGCTGATGATCGCCGGCATGGAGGAGCTGCTGACGCCCCGCCAGTTCCGCAAGCACAGCCGCAAGGAGCCGGGGCAGCTGTTCGTGGAGGAGTACTGGAAGGACCGCGACTGAGCCGGCTCAGCGCCGCAGCGTCTGCTCGCCGAAAATGTCGATCTCCCGCGAGATGACCGCCGCCGCCCGCCGGCTGTGGATGGCCGCTTCGAGTTGCGGCAGCCGCCGCAGCAGATCCTCCCCGTAGAAGGCGCGCAGGAAAGCGAGCCGGGCGGCGCGCGACGTGTCCGCGGGCGCCCGCAGCAGATCAGCGGGCCGCGCCGCGAGCAGCCGCCGCGTGAGCGCGCGCAGGCTGTCCTCGCCGAGAACGGCCGGCTGCAGGCGCGCGTCCGCCGCGCGGTACTCCGCCCACGCCTCGCGCCACAGGAGCTCCGCCGGACCGAGCGTGACCGGCGCCGGCGACCTCCGGTCCGCGCGACGAATCGGCGACCGCGGAGACAACGTCGGGCGGGAACTCCGGCGGCGGCAGCAACTCGAGCGGCCCGCGTCGCCCGCCGCCGTCCCCCGCCGGCCGCTCCGCATAGGGGACGAGCCACCACGCCACCCAGGCGCGCGGCACCAGCAGGCAGATCGCGACGATGCAGGCGAGCGCCAGCCCGAACGCGGCGGGCAGCAACCCGGAAGAACCCTGACGGGACATCACGCCTCTTAACGACGACGGCGCGCTGCCGGTTCCCGCCGTCACGCCTCGATGACGAGGCGCCCCGACGCGCACCGGCTCCGGCTCGCCGGCCAGCGTCAGCGACAGATCCCCGTTGATCGCCTGCACGACGCCGCGCGCCCGCGGCCGGCCGGTGGTCGCGGCGCCGTCCGCCTCCTCCGGCCAGACGGAGACCTGACGTCCGATGATCACCGAGGCGGCGCGGTAGGCCGCGAGCAGCGGCGCGGGTCCCACCCGCTCAAGCTCGCGGCAGCGGTGCGCGAGCGCCCGCAGCAGCGCCGACAGCACCTCGCACAGCGTGAGACCGGATCGATACGACGCCAGACAGCCGACCGCCGGCACGAACGGGGTCGGCGACACGTCCGGCGCCACCGCCACGTTCAGCCCGATGCCGAGCACCGCCCAGCCGACGCGGCCGTCGAGCGTCTGCGCGGCCGTCAGCACCCCCCCCACCTTGCCTCCGGCCAGCACGATGTCGTTGACCCACTTGATGCCGGCACCCGCGACGCCGCCGCCCACCCCGGCGATCGCGTCCACGGCGGCGACCGCCGGCAACATCGTCAGGGCGAGCGCATGTTCCGCGGGCAGGTCGACGGGACAGAGCGCGGCGCAGAGATGCAGGTTCCCCGGCGCCGCCGCCCAGGTCCGCCCGCGCTGGCCATGGAAACCGCGCCCCGCGCCCGCGAGGGTGAACAGCGGGCCGGGCGGCCGGAAACCGGCGGCAAGCAGCGCGCGCAGCGCGTCGAACTGCGAGGCTCCGGCCTCCTTCACGACACAGGCGCAGTGCCAGATAATCGTCGTCGAAGACGCCGACGGACGGCTCCCCGGGCCCCCCGATCGCCTGCCAGACGGCACGCGCCGCGGCAACATCCGGCGCGCCGGCGGACACCGCGACCGGCGCCAGCAGGGCGGCCGCCGCGACCGCGTCGTCACTCAGCAGACAAGCGTACGTCGTCCCGACCTCCCCCGCGCGGTCACGCCGGCGGAATCTCCGGCGACGGTCGCGACCACCTCGATGATGCGCGACCAACGACCGCGGCACAAGCCGGCAGGCTCAGTCGCGGGGGCCGTCGGCCGGGACCGGGCCGCGAACGCCCCCTGGAGTCCGGCTGGGGTTATGGCGGGGTGAGTGAGCCGTCAGCACCTGCAGGCGCAGTTTCGCGGAGCGCATCGAAGTACAACTCGGCAAAGCTGTTCATTCCCTTCTCGAGGGCTGCGGCGGCCACACGCTCGAGAAACACACGCAGGTGAGGCGCTTTCATCTTCCCCACGAACTCCAGCCGGAGACCCCGATCCCGCACCAGACGTTGCCGGCCCGCATCCGCGAAACGATAGATGCGAATTTCGGGGCCATCCGTCGTGGTGCCGGGCGAAAACACGCGCAGAAGTTCGGTGTATTTATCCAGGTCCCGGTAGTAACCGACCTGCCTCGGGCAGCGCTCCGGATTGCGTTCGTAGCGATCCCGTACGGAGCCGGACGTGACGATGATGTCTACGGGGAGATAGTGCCGCAAGTCATAGTAGAAGTCGCTCAACTCAGCCATGCTCATGTACATGGGGATGTTGATGACCCGAAACGTGGTTTCCGTCCTGAGGCGCCTCTGTTGAACCGGTGACAGGCGCGCGAAAATGGGCCGCCCTGCCAACTGCGCGCGTTGATCGAACGGCAGTGAAGGCGTGTACGCCTCCATCGCGTAGACGAGGTCGCCACCACCCTGGATCTGCATCAGATATCGCCTCGCCTGCTGGAGCGTGCTCGGCTGACTCTGGCGATGAAGCAGCTGCACACTGGCCCAGGCGGGCGGAATCAGGATGATGAGCGCGAGCACGGCGAAGATGACGCCCAGGCGTTCCCGTCCCCTGCGGGCACTGGCGCTGAAATGCTCGCGCAGCCACTCGGGAACGGCGGCCAGACCGAGCGCCAGCGGCAGCATGTACCTGTCAAACTGGGTGCGCAGCAGGGCCAGGCCGAGGTAGAGACAGACACAACAGACAGCCGGCACCAGCCAGACGCTGCGTCGACGCCAAACCGCCCAACTCAACCCCGCGATCGCCAGGGCGAAGCCCGGCCAGCCGAAGGCAGGAGCCAGAACATCCCGCAGGTAGAAGAGCGAGCCCCAGCTACGACCCTCCTGCCCAAAATGTCCCTGGCTCAGGTGCGTGAGTTGGTAGGCGAAGTCCGCCCTCAGGGTTGTCAGAGTGAAGAGCACGAACGGGCTCGTCAGCATGAAGGTCACAACGCAAGCAAGCGCGGCTGCAAGCAAGCGGCGGTCCCCGATACTCAACCAACGCAAGGAGTGAACCGCCGTCACCGACTTCAGGAGCGTATCCCGAATCCGCCAGTTGCCGTCATGGCATACCAAACCTGGGCAAGCGCCAGGTCAAGCTGGGCGCTTCCTGGGAAGGATTCGCCGTCGAGCAGATCCTGATGACCGAGTTACCAGCCATGGCCTCACCCCCAGGCCAGCAAGCAGCCTTGCAGCGATGATAATTGCATTGACATAATCAAAGCATTGCGGATAGCTAGCAGCCTGATCCCGTCAGCAGCAATGCCAAAAAATCGTAGATTTGATAGGTGAAAGCATTTATTCTGGTTGTAGCCTCGGAGGGCACCTTGCCAAGACTGAAACTCATTTTCTTCTCAACGCTCGTAGCCTTATTGAGTTATGGAACGGTATGGAATGCATATGCCATTGAAACGGACATTAAGCCGGCCATCACGGCGGCGCAACCGGTCGCCCTGAAACTATCCGACATCCGGGCGCTGAACAATCCGCTGGGGGTCACGAACCTCACCAAACAGATATACGGCGATTTTCACACCCTCGTCCGAACACAGAAGATTGCGGTTGCCGACGCGGTCAGGAAGCAGAGGGCTGCCCTCGCGGCGCATCCCGATGTGGCCGAGGTGCGGGATGCGCCGCTTTCTCCACGATCCGCCAGGCGTGACCAAACTTGCTGACATGCTCCCCAGGCCAGCGCCTCATAACCGATGCGCAGCCCGCCGCGCCGCGCGCTCGGCCAGCGCGCGAAGATCGGCGGGGGCTGCGCATCGGTTATGAGGCGCTGTGGCCTGGGAAAGCATGTCAGCAAGTTTGGTCACGCCTGGCGGATCGTGGAGAAAGCGGCGCATCCCGCGCTCGGCCCTGGTCGTCGACAGCTTTCACACGCTGGCGCTCGAGAACGACGACAGCGGGATCGCAAAAATTCCGGGCGATCGCATCTTCTTCACCCAGATCGCCGACGGTCCGATCATGCGGCTCGATCTCCTGTCCTGGAGCCGGCATTTTCGCCTGTTTCCCGGACAAGGAACGATGCCGGTCGTGCGCTTCATGCGCCATGTGCTCAATTCCGGATATTCCGGCCCGGTTTCGCTTGAGATTTTCGATCGACGAGTTTCGTGCCGCGCCGCCGCGGCCAACGGCGGTGGACGGCATGCGCTCGCTGCTGTTGCTGGAGGAAGAACTGGTTGCCGCCAGCGGCGAGACCAGCACGCCCTCGCGCATGCTGGGTTCGCCCACGCCCGTCTATCACGGCTTCGAGTTCGTGGAATTCGCAGTAGACGAATACGCGGCCGCGGCTTGCCGGCATGTTTGAAGCGATGGGTTTTGCGGTCAAAGGCAACCATCGCTCCAAGGACGTGACGCTTT
>CAVYVY010000004.1:0-91333 GCA_963772145.1 uncultured bacterium | reverse complement strand
GCGCCTGTGGATCCCCCCGTGTCGTTGGGCAGGAAGCGCCGGGCTGGAACGTCTCCGGACCGAAAGTCGTCGATCCGCCCGGCCATTATTGTCTTGTCCATCAACGGCATCCGGGCCAGATCGCCCGCCATCACCGCCCGCGCCTCCAACCCGGACTGCGCGGCGAACTCCCGATAATACGGCACGGACTCAAGAGCATGACGCAGCAGTGCCCGCAGGCGAACATCCTTCCACTCCTCGAGCCTCTCCCGCGACCACCACTGGCTTGCGCACAGCTTGCGGAACAGTCGCATCCGTTCCTGGCGTGTCAGCTCCAGCGTGGCGCGAGTGATGGCGCGTTCGATCATGAGTTCTCCAGCTCCTCGCAAGCCGACCGGACGGGCCTGCCGGCCATCAGGCATTCCGCATGCGGATATCGGCATCCGTCTGGCAGTCGCGGGGGCAGTACATCGCGGGGGTTCAGCCGCCGGCGTCGTGGCCCCCCGCAATATAAGCTGTGGCTCGCGCCTCTGTCGAGTCCGCCGAATCCGGTCTGGCAAGGACCTGGGCGGTCGGCTATCCTGAGCCGTGCCGGGGCATCTCTCGGCGCGGCCCGGCGCCGATGGAACCTCCGCCGTCAGGAGACCTCTCACCTCCGCTCCGCGCAGCGGGCCCCGCGCTCTCCGCCGGCCGCATGAAAGGGACAGCATGTTCGGCAAGAGCCAGGTCATCGAGTTTCCGTCCCAATTTCGACTGACCGCCCTGTGGCGGCGGTTCCACAGGAGCGATGTTCCGGTCCTCTTCCTGCACGGCGTCTTGCCGGACGAAGCGTCCAGATTCTTCAATGCGAGCGGCAAGTTCATCTCGCCCGCGCTTCTGAGGCGGTTCCTCGAGCGCCTCGGCAAGTCCTACCGCTTCATCTCGCTGGACGATTACCTGGATCACATGCATGGCCGTCGATTTCTGGGAGGTTCCCTTCACCTGACATTCGATGACGGCTATGCCAACGACTACGAGTACGCCTACCCTCTCCTGGCCGGCATGGGCATACCCTTCTCGGTCTTCGTGTCCACGGGCTTTGTCGATACGCGGGATGTGATGTGGACCGATCTGTTGGAGTACGCGCTCAACACCACCAGGGAGTCTTTCCTGCGGTGCAGCTTGGCAGACGAGGCCATCGGAGTGGCCGGCATCGGCCAGAAGGTCGCGACCATGACCCTGTTGAGGGAGCGCCTGAAGGTCAGACGCGCCGCGGAGGTACCGGGGCTGGTTCGGGAGATCTGCAACGCCCTGGAAGTCAGCGCCGAGGCTCCCGAGCTGGACGCGGTGCGTTTCCTCGGCGTCCGGCAGATCAGGGAAATGCACGAGCACGGTGTGACTATCGGAAGTCACACGGTTAATCATGCGATTTTGTCGCGTGAATGCGAGGACGATGTCAAACGAGAAGTCGTCCTCAGCCGCGACCGCCTGGAATCGATCATTGGCGAGCCCATCCGGTACTTTGCCTATCCGAACGGCAGGCGGGCGGATTTCAACGCTGGCGTCAAGGGAGCGCTGAAGGATGCAGGCTACGTGGCGGCCCTGTCCGGGCTCCCTGGCATCAGCAACCCGGGCGACGACCTGTATGAAGTCCGCCGTTATGCCGTCAACGGCCATCTCTCCTTCCGGGAGCTCGAGACACGTATCAGCGGGATGATCGAATTCCTGAAGGGTAATAAATGAATCCGGTCGTGACGCTGCGTGAATATCGGGCCCAGGATGAGGCCCTGGCTATCCGCCTGCTCGTGAACAAGCTGCCGCCGGAGAAGCGCGAGGCAGCGTACGAGCCGCGACGCCGAAGATGGCGATGGCAATATTGTGAAAATCCGAACCTCGAAAAAAGCCGCCCGACCATATACGTCGCGGAAGTGGGCGGTGCATTCGGTGGCATGATCTGCCTGGTCCCCGTGCCCCTCCGCACGCCGCAAGGCATCGTGTTCGGGGCGTGGGGCATGGATCTTGTCGTCAACCCGGAAATTAGAGGCGGCGGGATCGGCAAGCGACTGGTGGCCGAGTGGACCAGGCCCTTTGCGGTGTCGGCCGCTGTCGGCTATTCGCCCGTGGCCCTGGGGGTCACCAGGTCCGTGGGTTTCACGGAGCAGCGGGGGGCCACGACGGTCAGGATCGTCCTCTCGCGCTCGATTTGCGCGGGGACTGGCACGTGCAGGCAGCCGAAAGCACCTTTATCAGCTGGGCGAGGTGTTCCTGCGGGCGAATCGCGGCGGCAGGCCGGACCGCTCGTTCGTAGCGGACAACTCACCGGAGCCGGACCCCGGGGTGGTTGGTGTATGGGAGGAGGTGGCGGCCAACTACCGCTTCTGCGTCGACCGGAACATGTCCTACCTGCGCTGGAGATATACCACTCATCCGTATCATAAGTATCGCTTTGTGCACCTGCGCCGGGACAAGGCACTCTGCGCATTCGCCGTCGTACGGATCGCATCCGAAGAGTATCGGCTTGGCATCGTGTCGGATTTTATCGCCGATCCGCGACGGCCCGACATGGTCCATGCACTGCTGGATCATACGCTGGACTACTGCAGATCGCAGGAAGCGTCGGCCGTGCTTGTGGATCTGCCGAGCGTTCTGGCTCCGTCGATCCTGAAGCGCTATCCCTGCTCGTTGTCGAATCAGCTCAACATGATCGTCTTTCTCTCGCCATGAAGGGTTGCTGGCGGCAGGCATCCAGCAGCCGGATTCCTGGTTGATCTCACGATCAGACTCGGATCAGGATTACTGAGCCGGAATCCCCGTCTGTGTCCGCCACCAGGGAAGCGGCGAATCGCTGCGCGTGCGCCAGCGCAGGGTCGATATCCTGCGCCGTGCCGGGCACTGCGGCCTTGACCGGCCACCATGGCCCTGCCACTTTCCATGCGCGGCGGGCGGGCCCGCGCCCGTCGCGCGCAACCGTTCCGGCGGGAGGGCGGATGTCTGCGGACGGCCGGCAACGGCAGGTCATGTATGTGATCGATGAACTTGGCGGTGGCGGTGCGGAGCGGCAGCTGTCGCTCCTCGCGCGTCACCTGCCGGCCGCCTGGCGCCCGGTCGTCTTCAGCCTCGGCGACGGGCCGTTCGCGGGGGAATTGAGCGACGCCCGTATCCGCGTAAAGATCAGACCGCGACGTTTCGCCTTCGACACCGGTCCGGCGGCATCCCTGTTGCGTCTGGTCGACGAAGTGCGCCCTGACCTGGTCCATTCCTTCGGCTGGATGTCCGCTCTGGCGGCGGAGACCGTCTGCCGATTGCGGCGACTGCCCCACGTTGGCGGCACCATTCGCCGCGGCACGGTGTCGCCGCGGCGGCGCTGGCTGACGGTTCTGGCGTCGCGCCTGGGCGATCGCGTGATCGCCAACAGCGAGGCTGGGCTGCTGTCCCACGGCGTGCCGGTCGCTAAGGGACGTGTCGTTTACAACGGTTTCGATCCGGCGCGGCTGCGGTCGGCGCCGTCGCGCGCGCCCGGGGCGGCGGATTCAGGCCTCGTGGTGATGGCAGCCACAGTCGACGATCGCAAAGACTTCGGCTCTTTTCTCGCGGCCGCGCGGCGGCTGGCGGCAGAGCCGGCGGATCCGCCATGGCATTTCGTCGTCCTTGGCGAGGGCCCGGATTTGGCGGCGCTGCGCGCGGCGCACGCCGACCTCGAGCGCGCCGGGGCGGTCGCTTATACCGGCCGCGTCCCGGAGGTGATGGCGCATTACCCGCACGCCATGGCGGGCGTCATCATGTCGACGCACGGTGAAGGGCTCTCCAACAGCATCATGGAATACATGGTGTGCGGCCTGCCCTCGGTCTGCTCCGAAGGGGGCGGCAACCGGGAGCTGGTCGTCGATGGCGTCACCGGCTTCGTCGTGCCATCGGCGGACGCCGGAGCGCTCGCGGAGCGGCTGCGCTGGCTGCGCGCCCACCCGGCCGAGGCTGCGGCGATGGGAAGCGCCGGGCGGGCCCGGATCCACGAACATTTCAGCACTCGAGCGGATGATCGAGTCCACGCTCGAGGTCTATGGCGAGGTATTGGCTCCCTCGTAAGGAACATGCGCGTACCCCGTATCCCGTGGCATATGGTATAATCCATCAAGAACCGCATTCAAGTTCGCAGCTTCCCCGGTGCGAAATCGTGGCGGAGCGCGGGTTCGGCGCCTCCGGTCTTTCGACAAAGGAGCGGTTTGAAATTGGCCCTGCGCGCCCGTCTCGATGCCCTGTTCAGGGACCAGACTGATTCCACCCTCGTCCAGCTTTTCCGCTACACCTTCGTCGGAGGTCTGGCGTTTCTCGTCGACTTCGGGGCGCTTTACGCCCTGACCGAAGGCGCGGGCCTGCACTATCTGGTTTCCGCGGCGCTTTCTTTCGGCCTCGGACTGCTGACGAATTACGGCCTGAGCGTGGCCTGGGTCTTTCAGCGGAGGCGCCTGCGCAGCCGCTGGGCCGAGTTCGGGTTGTTCGGGCTGATCGGCCTGGTCGGCCTCGGGTCTCAACGAGGTAACCATCTGGCTGCTGACGGAGAAGCTCGGACTTCACTATCTGATGAGCAAGATTGCTTCGACCGTGTGTGTCTATCTTCTGGAATTTCTTCGCGCGCAAGTTCGCGCTGTTCGGCAAGGAGAGCTGATGGCAGGCAAGACCGCGATCATCATCGGCGCGGGTCCGGCCGGCCTGACCGCCGCCTACGAGCTGCTCGAGCGCACCGACATCCGCCCGATCGTGCTCGAGATGAGCGCCGACCTGGGCGGCATCTCCCGCACCGTCAACTACAAGGGCAACCGCATCGACATCGGCGGCCACCGCTTCTTCTCGAAGTCCGACCGGGTGATGGAGTGGTGGCTGAACATCCTGCCGCTGCAGGGCGCGCCGTCCGCGCGACGACCGCGCTCGGCCGCGAGATCCCGCTGGCGCAGTCCAGCCTCCGCAGCCGCTGCGGGCTGCCGCGCCGAGACCGTGCCGGCGCCCGATCCGGAGCGGACCGACGAGGTCATGCTGGTGCGCAACCGCGTCTCGCGGATCTACTTCCTGCGCCGCTTCTTCGACTACCCGATCACGCTCGAGCCGCAGACACCGTCGGCAACCTCGGGCTCTGGCGCACGGTCCGCATCGGCGTGAGCTACCTGCGGACCGCGGCTGTTGCCCGACGCGGCGCGAGCGATCGCTCGAGGACTTCTTCATCAACCGCTTCGGCCGGGAGCTCTACCGCACCTTCTTCAAGCGACTACACCGAGAAGGTGTGGGGCGTGCCGTGCCGCGAGATCAGCGCCGAGTGGGGCGCCCAGCGGATCAAGGGGCTGTCGATCGCGCAGGCGCTCGCTGCACGCGCTGCGCAAGCCGTTCCGGCGCGAGCGGCCGACATCGCGCAGAAGGACACCGAGACCTGCCTGATCGAGCAGTTCCTCTATCCCAAGTTCGGCCCGGGGCAGATGTGGGAAGAGGTGGCCGCGGCGGATCGCGGAGCGCGGCGGCGAGATCCGCATCGCGGCAGCGCGTGGCGCGGCTGTCACGCGACGGGCGAGCGCGTCGCGGCGGTCGAGGTCCGCGACGAGGCGACCGGCGAGCACGCAGACGCTGTCGACGGCGACTACTTCTTCTCCACCATGCCGGTGCAGGAGCTGGTCGCCGGTCGTGCGACGTGCCGCCGCCCGGCGACGGTGCGCGAGGTCGCCGGCGGGCTGGTCTACCGCGATTTCATCACCGTCGGCCTGCTGCTCGAGCAAGCTGAAGATCCGCGAACGAGACGGCACGCCGACCGGCAACGACATCGTGCCGCGACAACTGGATCTACATCCAGGAGCCGGACGTGCAGGCTCGGCCGGCTGCAGATCTTCAACAACTGGAGCCCCTACATGGTGGCCGACCCGGCAACGGTCTGGATCGGGCCTGGAGTACTTCTGCAACGAGGGCGACGAGCTGTGGACGCATGCCGGACGACGAGATGTCGGCCGCTTGGCCGTCGCGGAGCTGGCGCAGCATCGGCATCATCGACGCGGCCGACGTGCTCGACGCCACGCGTGCTCCGCATGCCGAAGACCTACCCGGCCTACTTCGGCACCTACGACCGCTTCGACGAGATCCGCGACTACCTCGACCGCTTCGACAACCTCTTCCTGATCGGCCGCAACGGCATGCACCGCTACAACAACCAGGACCACTCCATGCTGACCGCCATGATCGCCGTGGACAACATCCTGGCCGGCGTGCGTTCGCGGAGCAGCGTCTGGGACGTGAACGTCGAGGGGAAGTACCATGAGGAAAAGGACAAGTGAGCTGATCGAGTCCCCTCGCGCGCGCGTGGTCGGCCTGTCGCTGATCTACCTGGTGGTGGCGCTGGCCCTGTTGCCTGGCTTCCGGCACGAGATCAATCCCGACGGTATCTCCTACATCTCCATCGCCCGTCGTTATCTCGCCGGGGACCTGCGCGGCGCCGTGAACGGCTACTGGGGGCCGCTGTTCTCCTGGGCTCTCGTGCCTTTCCTGGCGCTGCGGATCGACCCGCTGCTGGCCGGCAAACTGCTCTCGATCCTGGTCGGGCTGGTCACGATCCCCGGTTTGAATGCCCTGGCCTCCCGCTTCGCCCTCTCCGAGCACCTGCGCACGGTGGTGCTGGCGGCGTTGCTGCCGGCGCTGTGGCAGTTCACGTTCCACGGCCTGTCGCCTGACCTCCTCGTAATTTGTGTGCTGGTCTGGTACTTCAGTGTGATCTTCGATCCCCGGTACCGGGATTCGGGCCGCCACGCGGTCGTCTGCGGCGCGCTCGGCGCGCTCGCCTATTTTGCCAAGGCCTACGGTTTCTACTTTTTCCTCGCGCACTTTACGCTCATGGCCATCCTGCTCTGGATCGGCGGCGAGAGCAGGGTTCAGTGGCGCGCGGTGTTGCGCAACTATGCGCTGGGCCTGGCGGTGTTCGCGGTGCTGGCCGGCGGCTGGATCGGGGTGCTGTCCGGCAAGTATGGTGGACCGACCGTGGCCACCACCGGCCCCTACAACCACGCCCTGTCGGCGCCCGGGTCCCGCGGCCAGCCGATGCACACCCGCGGGTTCATGGCGCCGGGGGATGAGGCTGCAATCAGCGTCTGGGAGGATCCATCGTTCATTCCGCTGCATGATTGGAGCGCCACGGCCTCGGCGAGCATGATGAAGCACCAGGTGCGGGTGCTGGTCGGGAACCTGCGCGTCATCGAGCGGATGTTCAGCGCCTCTGCGCCTCTGGCCGCGCTCTTCCTGGTGGCCTACCTCCTTTTCTGTGTGCAACCGGTGCGTCGCTCCCTCAGGCCCGGGGGCGAGGCCTATCCGCTGCTCACTCTGATGCTCTATCCCGCGGGCTACGTCCTGGTGCTGGTACAGGAGCGGTACCTCTTTGTCTGTCTGATCCTGCTGGCACTGATGGGCGCGTACGTGGCCCAGCGTCTCGAAGACGACGGGTTCCTGTCCGGACATCGGCGTACTGTCGCCTGGCTGATTCTGGCACTTTCATTCGCCGCTCAACCGGCCAAACAGGTCGCCAGCCAGTATCGGGGTGGCCGCGGCCGTGCCATTCAGGCGCTCAGCGCGCGTCTCGCCCGGCAGACGACCCTGCAGGGCAACATCGCCTCCAACCGCGAATGGGAGAAGACGCTCTTCATCGCCTATCACCTCCGCCTGCGCTACTTCGGCGAGCAGGGCGATACGCCGGCCGCGGCGGTCGTGCCGGATCTCGCCCGGCTCGACGTTCGCTACTACTTCGTCTGGGACGGCTCGGCGGATGAACAGGGGCGGTTCCAGGGCTGTCCGGAAATGACCGGTGGGGTGATTGACGGCCTCAGGGTCTACCAGCTCGCGGATTCTTGAGCCCGGTCGTTCGCCGGCGCGGAGACGGCGTGCCACACAGACTGTGGACGTAGCTTACATCATGACGCGGTCGGATGCGAGAATGCGAGCTGGCTGTTCAGCAGCCTGTCAGGGCCCGGGTGAACTCCGGCGGAATGGAGAGGGAGCTTGAAAATTCTCCTGGCGGGACCTGCGGCACTGGCCCGTGGACCGATTCCGAAGCTCATCCCACTTCTTGTCGACGGTCTGCGCGCCGCCGGGAGCAGCGTGACCGTCTGTCAGTGGGGTCGTCACAACGACGACGAGTCGTTCGTCGAAAAGTTGCAAGGACGGGCCGCCGATCTGCACGCCATTCGCGCGGAGTTGCGCCGGGACGCCTACGACATTCTGCTCGTCAAGAGCGCTCACGACTGGCCCGCGCTCACACGCGATCTGCCGTTGCTGCTGACCGTACGCGGACTCGCGCGGGCTATTGTGGTCGCCTTGCACGGGACCTGGTCCGACCGTCTCGTCGCTCCCGGTTCCCGCGCGCTGAAGACCGTCTCCGCCCTCGTGCCGCGCTGGAGCGACGCGGTGCTGGTGCTGTCGCGGCAGGAGCAGGAGCAGTGGGCGCGCTTCGCGCCGCGCGGTCGCATCCGGTTGATGAAAGACCCCTACGTCACCCCTCCGGCTGCGCCGACTACGGCCGGGCGGCGGGAGTTCGGCGTGCCTGCGGATGTCCCTCTCGTGCTGTTCGTCGGGAGGCTTATCGCGGCCAAGGGAGTTTTCGAGCTGATCGACGCGCTGCGCGTGGTCAATGCGGAGCAGCCCTGCCACCTGCTGATGCTCGGGCAGGGGGAGGAAGGGGAGGCGCTCGCGCGACGCGCGCGGGAGCTGGGGGTCGCCGACCGGGTCACCCTGGCCGGGTACGTCGGTCAGGATCTCCTTTATGCCGCCTACCGATGCGCCGATATTTTCGCACTTCCCTCCTGGGCCGAGGGGTTCCCGGTGGCGATCCTCGAAGCGATGGACTGTGGTCTGCCGATCGTGACGACGCGCATCCGGGGCATGGCCGACCACCTGGTCGAGGGCCGCAGCGGGCTGTTCGTGCCGGTTCGGGATCCGCATTCCCTGGCCTCGACATTGCTGAAGCTGCTCCGCGATCCGGAATTGGGGCGGCGGTTGGGGACACAGGCCCGGGCCAAGGTGACGGACTTCGCTCCGGGCGAGGTGGCGCAGGAGCACCTGGCCGTTTTCCATGAGGTGCTCGAGGCCGGGACGGTGGCCGCGCCGATCCGGAGAACTTCATAAGTTGCGACTAGCAGCCTTGACAAAAGCGAATAAAGGGCCTTTGTGGACATGATTTTCAGTCTACTGTTTTGTTTGTCGTGTTCCTTGTCCCAGCGGGAAGAGCGGCGATCGTCGGCAGGGCCGATGCGGGGGTGTCCATGCGTGAAGCGGCCCGGATTGGCGAAAGCATTGGTCCGGGGGCGTTGTCCACTCGAATGCAGGGGTGTGCCGGATGTCTGGTGATTTGTACGTCTTCATCGCCACGAGCGATGAAAAGGTAATCGAGAAGGGCAGGGAATTGCAGGCGGCCGGTCTTGGCGCCCTGTTCTTCGATGCGACCGCCGGCGCTTCCCTGTACGGATCCGGGAGGCAGGGGGTCCCTCACTACCTGTCGGTGATCAACGACCTGCAGGACTTCTCGATCCCGGACGAAATCAGGCGCGTGGCGCAGGGGCAGCCGGCCTCGCCCGACAGCGACTCCCTAGTCAGCTTCGCGCACGCGAGTGACGGTCGCTTCGTCGCCCGCACTGATCTGTATGGGGTGCAGCGGCACTATTACTTCAACGACGGCCGCACTTTCGTCTGCAGCAACAATGCGCTGATCGTCGCCAGGCTCGTCGACGCCCCGCTTGATCACGCCACGATGATGTTCGAATACCTGTTCTTCATGCAGCCCGCGCGCGAGCACTCCTATTTCGCCGGCGTGAACACCCTGCTGCCCGGCGAGGGGATCGCCTGGGACCTGGCGACCCGCAAGGTTTCCCGAACCGCGAAGGTGGACCTGTACGCGGAAATGACCACCGGATCGTCGGGCGAGGACCTCGTCACGGCCGCAACCGGCTTTTTCCGCGCCGCGGCGAAGGTGCTGCAGGGCCGGCAGGCGCTTGTCAGCCTGTCGGCGGGTTCGGATTCCCGGACCGTCATGGCCGGCACCCTGGCGTCCGGGATGAACGTTTCGGCCGTGACTTTCGGCGGAGACGATTTTGTCGAGACCAGATTCGTGCGGGACCTGGCGGCCAGGCGTGGCTTCAAGGTTGATGTCCAGGGCTTTCCTGGCCTGCTCGAACAGTGGGATCAGACCTTCAGGTCGATGGCGCTGTCCACCAGCGGCGTTATCAGTTGCTGGATGGTCCACTATGGCAAGTTCTACCGCGCCATGCAGGGCGACGCGCTGTTCGAGGGGTTCGCCGGCAGTGAGTTCATCAAGGCAGAAATCGTGCCCGGCTCGACGACCGCGGTGCCGATCGTCAAGGTGATCTCCGGGGGGATGAGTATCGCCGAGGCGATCCGGCACAGTTTCGGTTGCCTGCCGGAGGAATTCCGCACCCGGATGGCACAGTACATCGCCGACACCTACGGGGCCACGCTGCTGCCGGTTGCCACGCCGGAGGGCCGCCGCGAGTATGCCCGCTTCATGTACGAGTTCCTGCCGAGCCATGTCTTCGGCGCGGTCAACACCCTGGCGAACGCGTATCGCGGTCTCTACCTGCCGTTCTACTCGCGACGAATCCTGCGGGCCATCCAGAAGACCCAGGGCATCACGAAATTCAATTCACTGCCGACAGGAGGCTATCCCGGCAGCGTGCAGTGCCTGAAGGCGGAGTGTGTGCTCGTAAAGCAGTTCGACCGGATGCTCTACGAATCGCGGATCGACCGGCAGCACAGTTTCCGGGAGGCGGATGAACTGCCGGTCTTCATGGTCGACGCGTTGCGGCGGATCCGGGGGCGGATACAGAGACTGCGGATCAAGGGGATGGTGCCCGGGCAGGTGCCGGGCGCCCTCGTTCAACGGGCGGCCCGCGACTTTGTCGACGCCAACGACCAGCTTGTCGACTACAGCCTGTTCGGCGACAAGGTGAGCGGCGACGACCTGATCCGGGAACGGTCCAAGCTGATCGTTCTGCGGCAACTGATGAACGACGACCTGCGGACGCTGGTCGGCGACCACGCGCGGTCGATCGGCCGCTGACGGACGGTCGCAGGCGGCGCCCGGTCCCCGCCGGCGAACGAAGGCGCGGCGAGTCGCGCCTCCGGGCATGTGTCCGGAAAGCGCCGCCCCCGGTCGCATTGACAGCCCGGACAGACTCCTGTATACTGAATTCCTTCTTCAGCCATCCACACAGGAGTTGCCGCAGGTCTTTTTGCTAAAGTTGTTTGTCCACGAAGCGAAAAATTTCCAGCGATCTCCCGGCTGGGCGCGTTGCGACGACCCGCGCGGGTGGCTCACGGCTCCGAAACCCTGTGTGAGAAGGCGATGTCGCGAATTCTGGAAGCCTATCGCAAGCGCGGCGACGGGGACGAAGAGATTCGCTTCGTTGCTCCTGATCCTGATCGGGAGCGCCTCTTTCCGCAGCCGCCGAAGCAGCAGAAGACCGATTTCTCCCAGCTCGTCAGCCTGCTGGTGCAGTTCCGTCAGGAGCGGTCCGGCGCCGTATTCTGCTTCGCCTCTTCGGTTTCCGGCGAGGGGGCGAGCTATGTGTCGTACAACGTGGCCCGCGTGCTCGCGCAGACGTTCGACCGACACGTGGCGTGGGTGGACGCCAACTTCCGCTCCCCCCAGCTTCAACTGGCCGAGTCGAAGACCATGTCGTTCGCGGACCTGCTCGACGCCCCCGGGTGTGTGCGCGAAGTCGGGGCTTCCGGCCGGTTCGTCGTCATTCCCGGCGGCGCCCGTCTCGAATGGGGCCTCGGGAGCCTGACCGAGGAGGGCTATCGCCATGTGCTGGCCGAATTGGAAGCCACCTTTGAATTCGTGATTATCGACGCGCCCCCCATCCTGGAATCGATCGAGGCCGGGCGCCTGGCGGCTTCGTCCGCCGGTCTGGTGGTCGTGATTGAGCGCAAGCGGCTCAAGTGGGAAATCGTTCAGCACGGTCTGGACGATCTCGCTGCCAAAAGGGTTCGGATTCTTGGCGCCGTGCTGAACAAGAGGGAATATGAGCTCCCCAGGTTACTGTACAACCGGCTCTAGTCGCGCGCGCGGGCTTCACGGCGCGCTGGCGCTGGCCGCGGCGGTCGTCCTGGCGGCGGCTCTCGGCGGCTGCGCCTCCTCGCGCGGCCTGGTCGTCAAGCGCGAAGTGAACCTGCCCTTCAACGAAGAGCAGCGCAATTCCCTGTTGACCACGACCGCGATGCCCTACCGCATCCAGCGCGGCGACCTCATGTCGGTCCGCTTCCTCCACACGGAAGCCTACAAACAGCCGGAAGTGCTGGTACTGCCCGATGGCAGTTCCAACTTCGTCGGCCTGGACCGCGTGCCGGTGGCGGGGTTGACGGTCGACCATCTCGACTCGCTGTTGACGGCGCGCTACGGCCAGATCATCCTCGATCCCGACCTGAGCGTCGTGATCATGAAATCGGTGGGCCGGCAGGTCTATGTGCTTGGCGAAGTCAAGACACCTGGCCTGTTCAATCTGCCGACGGATGGCATGGGCATTCTGGGTGCGGTCGCGATGGCGGGCGGTTTCTCTGACGCTGCGGCCAAGGGCTCGGTTGTGTTGTTGCGGGTGACGCCGGAGGGCTACGTCTGCCGGGAGATCGATCTTTCGGACCTCGGCTCGGGCCGGAGCATCGACGCGGCCTTCTTCGACGTGATCCCCTACGACGTCGTGTATGTCCCGCGCTCGAAAATCGGCGATTTCGCCCTGTTTTCGCGGGACATTGCCACCTCTTTGCTCTCCTACACACGATTTGTTCTCGACATGAAGGCGTTGTCGAATCCCAGCTATCTGGTGAGGTAGACATGGCGGAACCGGTCGTTATCAGCCGCGCTCTGCCGGCCCGCCGCGCGCAGGGCATCGCGCCGCGCGAAATCGCATACATCCTTTTCCGGCGCCGCTGGCTGGCGCTGGCGATCGCCTTGCCGATCGTGCTGGTGGCGTCGCTGGGACTGTTCAAGAAGTCGAACGCCTTCGTTGCCTCGTCACGCGTGCTGATGGACCTCAAAAACCCGAGCTCCCCACAGTGGAACACGAACCTCGGGGCGCAGGACTACGACCGGGCCCTCAGCACCTACAAGCATCTGGCCATGAGCTATCCGGTGGCGGTCAGGGCGGCGGATCTGATGGCCGATTCCGTGCGCGTCTTCATCGCCGCGAATCACCAATTTGCGCGCCTTGCCCGCAAGGGTGAGCTGATCGATTTCATCACGCGCAATCAGGATGTCGTTCAGGTTGGCGAGTCGAATATCCTCGCCGTGCGCTTCGCCAGCCCCGACCGCCGTCTCTCACTCCTGGCGGCTCGCGCGTGCCGCGATGCTTTCGTGGACTACAGTATCTCGGCCGGGCGCAACGTGGGCTCCGTTGCCTACTACGACGAGCAGGCGCAGTCCATACGTTCCAGTATCGACTCGCTGCTGACGATCCGGTCCAGGGTGCTGACCGACGGGGGCTACTCCTCTTTCGACGACGATCTGCGCTACAACTCGGGGCTGATGAGCGAGCTCCGGGATGAACTTAACAAGACGCTGGCCACCAGGAGCACGGTCGAGGGAAGCCTAGCCTACCACCGCAAGGCCCTGGCCGCCAATGCCGATTACGTCCCGCTGGGAACGCGGGAAATGGAAGACCAGCCGGTGATGGCCGCCAAGCACAAGGTGGATGAATACCGCGACAAGCTGGGCCAGGCCCGCGCTGAGTTCCCGGAGACGAGCGTCGAGGTTCAGCGCATGAGCAAGCTCCTGAGCCTGGCCGAGGCGGTCCTCAGGGGCTCGATCCAGAGCTACCTGGACGGTTTCGAGGCGGAGGTATCTTCGCTGGCCGGGAAGGAACAGGCGCTGCGGCAGCAGATCGCTGCGTTGAACGTGACTCAGCAGCTCGCGCCCGAGGTTTATCGCAAGGTCCGCATGATCGATACCGATATTGACGCCTGGCACTTGCTGTTGAAGGACATGCAGGTGAAGGCCGGCGAGGTGCGGATCAGCGCCATGGCTGACAGTCGGATCAGCCGCATCGTCAAGCTGACCGAGCCGGAGATCGATAAGGTCATCTCCGGATCGCGCAAACTGGCTTACTTCGCTCTGATTTCGATGTTCGGCGTCTTTCTCGGCATCATCGTGGCCTTCGCGGTCGATCAGCAGGACCACAGGATCTACACCAGGCGGAGTATCGAGGACCGGCTCGACATCCCGGTCCTGGGCAGTATCACCAGCGTCCGCTCCGGCGAGGGCGCATGAGCTCGTCGGGCGGGCCGGCGGTTGCGCGCGCCGCGGCCACCACCGCCGGGAAGCGCTCGTGGCTGGCGCTGCTTCCCTGGTTTCTGCTTTCCCTCGCTATCTTCGCCGGCTTTTGGTTCATCTCGCGCCTGCTGTCCTACAAGGATCTGGCCGCGGTCGTGGGCGCGGTGGTCGGCGTCACGCTCTTTGCCTTCGTCTCTTTCCGCTGGCCCCAGTTTCCGGTAGTGCTCTGGTTGGTCAGTCTGATGGGGTTTCGCGAGCTCGTCTTCGTGCCGACCCCGGGCTTGCCCGATATCACGCTCGACCGCCTGCTGATGATGTGGTCGGGGGGCGTGTTCATCCTGCGGACCATCGTGACGCGACGGCGCCTGCCGGGTCCGTACCTGCTCGACATCCTCATCGCCGCGCACGGGCTCTACCTGCTCGGCAACCTGCTGGTGATGCATCCCCTCGCGATGAATACCTGGTCGCGCAGTTGCCTGATGGCCTACACCGCCTACTTCCTGGCGAAGTACCTGTTCACGGACCTGAAGTGGCTGAAGGTGATCTTCGGGGTCCTCTTCCTGACGAACATCTACAACGGAATCACCTCGATCGCCGAGCATATGCACTGGGACTTCCTGGTCTGGCCGAAAACTATTCTCGATCGCTCGGAGGGCATGCAGGTGCCGGGGCGTTCGCGCGGGATCTTCCTGCAGTCCGCCGTACTCGGCACCGTGATGGGCATGGTTCTGATGATCAACTACTACTACATGCGCCTGGCGCGCGGGGCGATCGCCCGAATCGTGACCTACGGGGGGTTCGCCGTGGCGGTCCTCGGGCTGTACTACACCTACACCCGCGGCAACTGGATCTGCGCGGTGGCCGGCATTCTCGCGCTGACGATTCTCGGCGCGCGCGCCTACGCCCGACAGACGGTGTGGCTGGCGCTGGTCGGCGTGCTGTTGTTGGGCCTGGGGTTTCTCAACCTCGGCGGGGACCGCTTCCTGCGCGAGCGGATGGGCAATGAGGGGACCGTCAGGGGCCGCATCAGCACGTTGAGTAACGCGTATCGCATGTTCCGTGACCGACCGATCTTCGGGGTCGGGTACCTCAACTACCTGAAGAACATCCCGGACTACCGCGGCACCGTGAACGTGCCCATCTTCGGCGTCCTCAAGCAGAGCGAGGGCGATGTGGCGTCCATCCACGACATCTTTCTGGGCGCGCTTGCCGAGACGGGGATTGTCGGCTTCGGTCTGCAGCTCGGAATCTACGCGACCCTTGCCGACGCGGTGCTGCGTCGGCGACGACGCGGTCGCGAGAACGGCCACTACGAGGTGTTCGTGCTGCCGGTGCTGGTCAGCATGCTGATCGCCTACCTGTTCGGCGGTGTGTCGTTCGACTACCGGTACTTCGAAACCATCAACTCCCTGGCATTCTTCGTCGCGGGTGTCCTCTACCGTACGTGACCCGACCGGAGGGGACGAGTCACAGCGCGACGATCCGCCGGGCCCTGCGCGGACCGGGTTCGCCCGCCCGACCGCGATGAAGCGCCGCGTCTTCCTCCTCGGCCTCGACGGCGCCTCCTGGAACGTGCTCGACCGCCTGTTCGCGCTCGGGCGCGATGCCGAACCTCGCGCGCCTGGCGCGCGAGGGGGCGCGGGCGACGCTGACGTCGACCGTGCCGCCGATGACTCCCGTCGCCTGGCTCTCCCTGATGACCGGCTGCAATCCCGGGCCGCCACGGCGTGTTCGGCTTCATGAAGCCGTCCCCCGGCAACTCCTATCTGCCGGGGCCGGTCAACCGCGCGCGACGCGCGCGTGCCGACCGATCTTCGACTACTTCGGCGAGGGGGGGCCGCTCGATCAGCCTCAACCTGCCGATGTCCTGGCCGGCCACGCCGATCAACGGCGCACATGGTCACCTGCATGATGACGCCGCTGCGCAATCCGCGCGACTTCGAGCATCCGGCGGGCCTGCTCGATCGTCTCGCCCGCGCCGGCATCGACTATGTGATCGATCCGAAGTTCAAGGTGCCGCCCGACATCGACGCCGACACGCTGTTCCGCGACTGGCAGGCGTCGGGGCGCGGGTTCGTCGACCTGCTGCTCGACATGACGCGCGCGCGCATGGACGCCGTGCGGCTGCTCATGGACGGAGGAGCCGTGGGACGCGTTCATCTGCGTGCTCGTGGCGGCTCGACCGGATCCAGCACCTGCACTGGGACCGCCTGCTGCCGGACGACGGCGCCGACCCCGACCCGCTGCTGGTCGCGTGGTACCGCTACGCGACGAGCGGATCGGCGAGCTGGTCGGGCGGCTGCGCGCCGACGACACGCTGCTGATCGTCTCCGACCACGGCTTCACGCGGACCCACGGGAAGTTCCTGGCCAACGAGTGGCTGCGGCGGCAGGGACTGGCTGCGCGCGACGCGAGGCGCGGCGCAGTCCGCTCTATCCGCTCAAGCGGGCGCTCGGCCGGCTCGGAGTGACGCGGCAGCGTCTCGGACGCGTGCTCGGCGAGCAGGCCACGAGCCGTCTGCAACTCGCCGCCGCGCACGTGGACTGGGCCCGGTCGGAGGCCTACCTCGACAACCCGTTCGGCATCCGCGTCAACCTGCAGGGACGCGAGACGCTCGGCCGTGTGACGCCCGGAACGTTTCGCCGAGGTGCGCGACCGGATCGTCGCGCGCGTTGCGCGAGCTCACCGACGCGCACGGGCGCCGCTGCTGGCCGCCGTCACCGCTGGGCGACGATCTCTACGCCGGCGACGCGGCGGGCGAGGCCGCTCCGACGTCGTCTTCACCTTCCGCGACGATCTCAACTGGGCCGCGTACGATGGCGAGTGCGGTGGCGAGGTCTTCGTGCCGACCCCCCACCGCACCGGCGACCACCGGATCGACGGCGTCTTCGTGGCGTGGGGCGGGGGGGTGCGGACGCCGGTCGCGCCGGGGGACCTCCGGTTCCGCATCCAGGACGTTTTGCCGACCCTGCTGCATCTCAACGGGCGTGCGGTCCCGGCAGATCTGCGACGGCCGTGTCCTGTCCGAGATCCTCGCCGATCCCCGGGAGCCGGTCGTCGATCGCGACTGGCGGCGGTTTCAGGGCGGACGGAACGCCGTGGTGTACGGCCCGGAGCAGGAGGCGGAGCTGCGGGAACGGTTGCGCGCCCTCGGCTACCTGGCGGACGACTGACGGTCCGCCGGGCGACGCTCAAGCCCTTCAAGGGCTTGTCGAAACCTGAAAGGGCGCGTTCGTCTGCGTTAGCCTTTGCCGCCCGCGCCGGGGTGAGCTGGTGGCAGGGAACTGACGGTGGGTACCGCGATCGGGACGGTGCCGCGACGGACGTCCTGCCGGTCCCGCCGGCGGAGAGACAGGAGAGAGCACCGATGTACCTCGACCACTTCGGACTGCGGACGGATCCCTTCCCGCTCTACCCGAGCCTGAAGTTCGTGTTCCTGTCGACGCCGTTCGAGGAGACGATGGCCCACCTCGCCTACGGCCTCGAGAACGACAGAAGACATCGTCCTCATCACGGGACCGATCGGGACGGGCAAGACGCTCGCGGTGCAGAGCCTGCTGCCGAACCTGGGCAAGCGCTACCGGACGGCGTTCGTGAACGTGACCCAGGTCGACTTCAGCGAACTGCTCAAGCTGGTGCTGGCCGACCTCGGGGCGCCGCTCTCCGGGCCGGTCGATCGCGGCCGATCTGCTCGGGGCGCTCAAGGAGCAGGTGCGCCAGGCGCGGGCGCGGGGGCACAAGATCCTGATCGTCGTCGACGAAGCGCAGAATCTGGCTCCGGAAACGCTCGAAGGGCTGCGGCTGCTGACCAACCTGGGCCAGCCCGAGGGGCAGGCGGTGCAGCTCGTGCTGGTCGGGCAGCCCGACCTCGAGCGCAAGATCGCGCTGCCGCAGCTGGCGCAGCTCCGGCAGCGCATCCGCGTCCACTACCGGATCGAGACGCTCGATCGCAGGGAGATCGAGGCGTACATCGCGCACCGGCTCAAGGTGGCCGGCGTCGAGAGGCCACTCTTCAGGCCGCGGGCGCATCGACCTGATCCACCGCGCCAGTCGCGGGCGTGCCGCGGCTGGTGAACATCCTGGCCAGCCGCGCCCTGCTGTCGGCCTTCGTGGCGGGGCGGCATGAGATCGAGCGTCGAAGCACGTCGATCTCGATGACCTGCCGCCGTCGGCCGGGCTGGCGGGAGCCGCGGCCCCGGTCGCAGCGCGCCCGGCGTCAATCGGCGTGCAGGCCGCGCGCCGGCGCCCGCCCGGTCGCTGCGCCCGAACCGTCGCCCGCGACACCGCCCCGCCTGCGACGCCCGCGCCGCCATCGATGCGGCCGGCAGCCGAGCCACCCGTCGCCAGGCCGGACGCATCCCCTGCCGGCGGGACGACTGCGGCCGCGAGGCCTTTCGAACCGATGGTGGCTTACCGGAGGCGCAATCAGCGGTCGCGACTGTACTTCCTGCGTCGCGCTCCTGCTGCTGGCCATCGCTGCCGCCATCGTGTTCTTCACTGAAGCCGGCGCGAAACGCGTCGGGGTCGTGGTCGGAACCAGCGGCGGTACGCGACGCCGCGGCAGAGAGGGCGCGGGCCGGGAGCCCGGCGGCGGGATCCTGACAGAGTGCTGCTCGCCGGTCATGGCGAAGGAGCCGTCGAGCGTGGCCGATCCGGGCGATGGCACCGGTTGCCCTCGCCGGCGAAGGACTCGCTGCCCGTCCTGCCCGCACTGCCGACGACCGTGGGAACGCCGGGCGGCTGGGCCGTGCACGTCCATTCCTTCCATGACTCCGACCGCCCGGAAACCGACATCGCGCGTTTCCGCGAGCGCGGGCTTTCCCAGTTTTTCTCGCCCCGCGCAGGTCGAGGGCGTGACGTGGCAGCGCGTCTACGTCGGGCCGTACTCTTCGCGCGACGAGGCGCAGGCGGTCGCCGCGCGAGTGAGCGCCGCGGGCCTCAGCACGTACGTTCAAGTCGTAAAGATCGGGAATGGCGACCAGTAAGGCATTGCCCGGCCGTTCCGGTCGCCGCCGTCTCCGTGTTGCCCAGCTGATCGAGTCGCTCGGGCATGGGCGGTGCGGAGTGGCTGGCCGTGCAGATCGCCAATGCCCGCGCCGCGGCCGGCGACCGGTCGTACCTGTACGTCATGACCGGAGAGGGCGAGCTGTCGGCGCGCGTGGCGCCGGACGTGCGCATCCGCTACCTCCGGCTACCGAGCGCGCCTCCATCGTCAATCCGCCTGCCTTCGCGTCCTCTGTTGCGCGCGGATGGCGACTGCTGTCGCGACCAGATCGCGCGCGACGGCATCGAGATCGTGCAGAGCCATCTGCCGGGGGCGAACTACTGGGGCCTGCTGCTGCAGATGCGCGGAACCTGCGCCGTGATCCCGACCATCCACAACAACCAGGAGTTCCGCTACGGCCGCGAGGACCAGGTCTGGCGCGCGAAGCTGCGTCGGCGCGCCTACGTCGAGATGCTGCGACGCTGCCCGGCGGTCGTGGCCGTTTCCGAGGAGGTGCGCGCCTCGCTCGGTGCGGATCTGGGTCTGTCGCCGGGCGAAGCTGGCGCGCGTGCGGGTGATCGCCAACGGCGTGCAGATTCCCGAATCGCTCGATCCGGTGCTCGCGCGGCAGGTCCGCGATGAAGTACGGCATTCCGGGCGGCGACCCGCTGGTGCTCGCGGCAGGCCGGATGACCGAGCAGAAGAACCATGCGCTGCTGCTGGAGGCGATACTCAGGTTGCGGCGGACGGGAGTCCGTTGTCGCGCGATGATCGTCGGCGACGGGCCGCTGCGGGCTTTTCTCGAGCGACGCATCGACGAACTGGGCCTTGCCGACCAGGTCGTGCTGCCCGGCAACGTGCGCGACCTGACAGAGTTGATGCAGGGTGCCGACCTGTTCGTGCTGCCGTCGCTGTGGGAAGGGCTGCCGCTGGTGCTGCTCGAGGCGATGGCGTGCGGGCTGCCGGTGGTTGGCACGCGCATCCGCGGGCATTGCCGAGGTGTCGAGGACGGCGTAAGCGGGTTGCTGGTGGAGCCGGGCGATGCCGGGGCTCTGGCGCAGGCGATCGCGACCTTGTTGCGGGAGCCGGCGCGGCGTTCGGCGTTCGGCGCGGCGGGGTTGGAGATCGTGCGGCGGGAATACGATTTCGCACGGGTAGCGGAAGCGCTGGGGCGTCTCTACGGCGAAATCGCTGCTCGGCGTATAGACGATCCGTGACCTCGCCATTGCATCACCTGCCGCGGTGGCGTACACTCTGCCCTTGATTCCCGACCAATCCCGCACCCCTGGAGTCCCCTGCCCCATGCCTTTCCGCATCGCCGCCATCTCCTATCTCAACTCGCAGCCCCTGGTCGACGGCCTGCGGGAGCGCGCCGCGGCCGACGCGGCGGCCGGGCGGCCGTGCCGAGTTCTCCCTGACCTACGACGTGCCGAGCCGGCTGGCCGACCTGCTCTACGAGGACCGGGCCGATGTGGCGCTGCTGCCGGTGATCGAGTTCTTCCGCGGCACCGGCGCGGCGTCGTGCCGGGGATGGCGATCGCCACGCGGGGGCCGGTCGACAGCGTGAAGCTGTTCACGCGGGTGGCGCCGGCGGCGATCGGGCGGGTGCTGGTGGACAAGGGGTCGCGCACGTCGGTGGCGCTGCTGCGCATCCTGCTGGCGGAGTTGCACGGGGTGCGGCCCGATTTCCACGCGGCCGAGGTGCGGGTCGGGCGACCTGCTGCGCGACGAGGAGGCGGCGCTGGTCATCGGCGACCGCTGTTTCGAGGCCGAGCGGCGTTTCCGGGCCGAGGCGGACGACCGCGTGCAGATCTTCGACCTGGGCGCGGCGTGGGCGAAGCTGACCGGCCTGCCGTTCGTGTTCGCGACCTGGGTGCTGGGACGCGGGTTCGACGCGGCGGCCTCCCCCGCGGACAAGGCGGCGCCTGGTGCGCCTGCTGACCGACTCGCGCGACGCCGGGCTGGCGCGGCTCGACGACCTGGCGGAGCGGGCCGCCGCGGCGGGGCAGCTCGGGCCGGGGGGCGAGGCGAACGCGGCCACCATCCGGCGCTACTTCCGGCATTCGCTGCTGTTCACGCTGGGCGAGAAGGAACTGGCCGGTCTGCAGCGCTTCCACGAACTGTGCGTCCGCCACGCGATCTGCCCGCCGGGGCGGATGCCGACGCTGGCGGCGGCGGTCGGGAGCGACTAGATTCCCCGCGCATCGGCTGTCCGGCCCGGCGTCGCCCGCCGGCGCGCGGCCGTCATCCCTGCCAGGAGCCACCGCCCATGATTCCGCCCGATCCCGCGGGCGGCGCCCCGCGCGCCGATTTCCGCCCGAGGTCGCCGGCACCGTGGCCGCCGTATCGTCGCCCGAGGTGCTGGCCATCCTGGCGGAGGCCGGCGAGCGCCGGCTGACCGGCGGCGAACTGCTGCTGCTGTTCGAGGAGGCGTCGCTGCACGACCTCGGCCGCGTGGCGCACGCGCTGCGGCTGCGGCGGGCCGACCCCGAGATCGTCACCTACGTGATCGACCGCAACGTCACCTACACCAACCTCTGCTACACCGACTGCCTGTTCTGCGCCTTCAACCGGCACGACGGCGACGCCGACGTCACCCTGCTGTCGCGCGAGGAGATCCACGCCAAGGTCGCTTCGATGGTGGCGGCGGGTGGCAACCAGATCCTCCTGCAGGGGGGGCATCACCCGCGCCTGAAGATCGAAGATTACGAGGCGATGCTGGCCGACCTCAAGGGGAGCTTCCCCGCGCTGTGGATCCACGGCTTCTCGCCGTCGGAGATCAAACACTTCGCGAAGGTGTCGAAGCTGACCACGCGCGAGGTGCTGCAACGGCTGAAGGCGGCCGGCCTCGACTCGATCCCGGGCGGCGGCGCCGAGATCCTGAGCGACCGCGTGCGTGGCCTGCTGGCGCCGCGCAAGACCACTGCCGCCGAGTGGATCGGCATCATGGAGGAGGCGCACGCCGAGGGGCTGCGCAGCACCGTCACCATGATGTTCCAGCACCTCGAGACGCTGGCCGAGCGGGTGGAGCACCTGCTGCGCGCGCGGGAGAGCCAGGACCGCACCGGCGGCTACAACGCGTTCATCTCCTGGACCTTCCAGCCCGACCACACGCCGCTGCACGCGCATCCCGACCTGATGGACCAGGTGCGGTCGCGTGGCTACCAGGGCTCGCTCGACTACCTGCGCACGCTGGCGATCGCGCGCATCGCGCTCGACAACTTCCGCAACGTGCAGGCGTCGTGGGTGACGCAGGGGAAGGCGATCGGGCAGCTCTCGCTCCACTTCGGCGCCAACGACCTCGGCAGCACGATGATGGAGGAGAGCGTCGTCTCGGCGGCCGGCACGATCCACTGCCTCACACCGGACGACCTGAACGCGATGGCGCGCGGCGCCGGGTTCCGGCCGGCCGTGCGTGACAACGGGTATCACATCCTGAAGCGCCTCGACTGACACCTTCCCAAATGCAGGCGAGGCGGAGCGCCTGCGCGCGCTCCGCCCCGCCTTGACGGGTCAGCCGCGGGATTGGGGGGACCAAATTCCCTGCGGCGACCCGGATACTGAAACTAATCTAGATATGACCGCGCTGACGCAGGCCGCCCAGCCGACCGTAGCCGGTGCCGTCGCCGGGGCCGACGCCGTCGTTGCCGGTGCCGTCGCCGGGGCCGTAGCCGGTCAGGCGGCTCGTGTTCTGACCGAACATCCGCTGCCACATATTGAGGAATTTGTTCAGGTACTGGAACTTGAGGGCGTCGGTCTGGGCGGACAGCAGCTCGCCGTCGGCGATGGCGCCGAAGCGCTCACCGGTGCCGTCCAGCGGGCGGACGTAGTCGGTATCGAGACCGTTCGGGATGCCGTCGCCGTCGGCGTCGGGCGCGAGGTCGTTGTACCCGTCACCGTTCTCGTCAACGAAGCCGCCGACCGTGAAGCCAAGGTCCTGCGCCATTGCAGGGGCCGGAGCGTTCAGGGCGACCAGCGCGACGATTGCCAGGGTTACGAGCGTGAGTGGGATGAACGTCTGCTTCATGATGCTGCTCCTTAGTGCTCTATCGGCGGAAAGTACCGCCAGTTCCTGAGCCTGACGAGGCTGCGTGGGCGGGCCAAAAGCATGAAGCGGACCAACGGCGCACGCCGGTACCGCGATCGGGACAACCCCTTGTCCGGCAGGACGCTGACGGATCAACGTGCGGCGGCGGTGTGGGTCGCGATGGCCGGACGACTCGACGATCCCGTCGAAAATCTCGACCTTCCCGGCGCACGGGGCCGGTCGCGTCGCGCCCCGCGGTCCGGCGTCCGGTGGCCCGGCGCCCCTTGTGTCCGGCCGCCTCATGGTTCATCATGGCGTTGGCCGGCGTCTTCGCTGTCTACGGCGGCCGCGGCTGATTTTCGTCCGAGACGTCACGCGGGGAGCGACCACCAGTGCCCGAAATCAGCAGCATCCGTCCGTGGTATCTGCGCGCGCCTTTTGTCGTGTCCATGCTGATCGTCGCGGGGGTGGTCTTCGTGGTCGCCACGGCCGGCGAGATCCACTCCGCCCGCTCGTCGCTCACCGCGCTGACCGTCGGGCACGCGGAGCAGGTGCGGCAGGTCGTGAGCGAAAGCCAGAGCCACGCCCTCTCCACCTTCGAAGCGTGGGAGACCCAGGCGGGACTGCGGCTGCTCGCCCTGGCGGCGCTTGTGGACCAGCTGGCGCGTCACGGCACGCACACGCAGGCGCTGCTCGACAGCATCGCCCACGCCAACGATCTCGCCTGCCTGACGGTGCGCCTGTCCGACCGGCACGTGCTCGCCGCCTCCACGCATCCGCCCGGCACGCACGGCGAGGTCGCCTGCTGGCGCGATCTGGAGGAGGCCGGCGTGTTCGAACTGGGACCGGGAGAATCGCGGGTGCTGCGGGCGCCGTCCGAGGACGGCAGCGGCGGCTACCGCCTGATCGGCGCGATGCGGCGGGTCGACGGCGGCATCGTCTGCGCCGGTCTCGACGCGGAGGCCCTCGCCGCGGAGCGCCGGCGCATCGGTCCCGGCCGGCTCCTGCGGGCGCTCGGGCAGCGGGCCGGCAGCGTCTATCTCGCGCTGCAGGACTCCAACGGCATCCTCTCGGCCACCGAGAACGTGGACAGTCTTTCGTCGGTGGCCGGCGATCCGCTGCTGCGACGCGTGCTCGCCACGGGCGAGCCGGCGAGCCGGGAAATCGATTTCGGCGGGCGACGGGTGCTGGAACAGGTGACGCGGCTCGAGGTCGCCGGCCGGCCGGTCAGTCTGCTGCGGGCCGCCGTCGATCTGAGCGAGGTGCGCCGCCGACAGCGCGAGATCGCCCGCAGCATCGGCCTCCACTCCCTGCTGCTGCTGGCGACCCTCGCCGCCGGCGCGGCCCTCCTGATCGCGAGCCGCCGACTGGTCGTGGCCCAGACGGCGTGGGCGCAGGCGCGGCGGGAGGTGACCGCCCTCGAGGCGGAGCGGTCCCGGCACGAGCGGAGCGTGGCGCTCGGAGAGATGGCGTCGGGAGTGGCGCACGAGATCCGCAACCCGCTCAACGCCATCCATATGATCGCCCAGCGGCTCGGCCGGGAATTTACGCCGGAGGCCGGCCGCGAAGAGTATCGCCGGCTTACCGACACCGTGCGCGACGAGGTCGGCCGTCTCAACCGCATCGTGCAGCAGTTCCTGGCCTTCGCGCGGCCCGCCGCGCCGCAGGTGCGCGAGGTGGACCTCGCGGCCGTGGTGCGCGAGGTGGTGACGCTGGTGCGCGGGCGGTTCGAGGCGCAGGGCGTCGTCCTGGCGGCGGATCTGCCGGAGCGTCTGGTCGTCCCGGTCGACGCCGACCTGATGCGGCAGGCGCTGCACAATCTGCTCGACAACGCGCTGGACGCGTGCGCCGACGGCGCCCGGGTGACGGTGGCGCTGCAGGTAGCCGAGGCGACCGTCCGCCTGATCGTGACCGACACCGGCTCCGGCATCGACCCCGCGGAGTTGCCGCGCATCTTCAACCTCTATCACACCACGAAACCGGCCGGCACCGGCGTCGGCCTGGCCATCGTGGACCAGGTGGCGGCGCAGCACGGCGGGCGGGTGCAGGTCGAGAGCGAACTGGGGCGCGGCACCACCTTCATTCTGGAATTCCCGCCCGGGAGCGCGGGCAAAGGGGCGGCATGAGCGACGCGCGGCTGCTGATCGTCGACGACGAAGCGAACCAGCGGGAATCGCTGGGGGGGTTCCTCGTCAAACAGGGGTACGACGTGGTGCTGGCTTCCGACGGCGAAACCGCGCTGCGCATCCTGAAGGAGGACATCGTCGACGTGATGATCACCGATGTCCGCATGCCGGACATCGATGGCGTGGAGCTGCTGGTCCGCGCGAAGGCGCTGAACCCGCTGGTCGAGGTGATCGTGGTGACGGCTTTCGGCACGATCGCCCACGCCGTGGACGCGATGCGGCGCGGCGCCGCCGGCTATCTCGCCAAACCGATCGATCTGGACGAGATCGAACTGCTCGTGCAGAAGGCCGTGGAGAAGCGCTCCCTCGTTTCCGAGGTGCGGCTGCTGCGGCGCCAGGTCGCCGAGACGCACTCCTTCGCGGGAATCGTGGCGGAGAGCCCCGCCATGACAGCGGCCCTCGATCTGGCGGCGCGCGCGGCGGCAACCGACGCCACGGTGCTGATCCGCGGCGAGAGCGGCACCGGCAAGGAGCTGGTGGCGCGTGCCGTGCACCGCGCGAGCGCCCGGCGGGCGGGACCGTTCGTGGCCGTGAACTGCGCCGCCTTTGCCGCCACGCTGCTCGAAAGCGAGCTTTTCGGTCACGAGAAGGGGGCTTTCACCGGCGCGGACCGGCTGCGGGCCGGCCGCTTCGAGGCGGCGGAGGGGGGCACCCTGTTCCTCGACGAAATCGGCGATCTGCCCCAGCCGCTGCAGATCAAGCTGCTCCGCGTGCTGCAGGAGCGATCGTTCGAGCGGGTCGGCGGCAATGAGCCCCTGAATGTCGACGTGCGCATCGTCGCCGCCACCCACCGTGATCTAGAGCGGATGGTCGCCGACGGCACGTTCCGGCAGGATCTCTACTACAGACTCGACGTGATCAGCATCCGGCTCCCCCCGTTGCGTGAGCGGCGCGCCGACATCCCGGCGCTGCTGGAGCACTTCCGCGAAAAATATACACGTGCTCTACGGCAAGACCCTGACCGGGATCAGCCGGGAGGCGAGCGATCGTCTGGTCAAGCACGGTTACCCCGGCAATGTGCGCGAACTGGAGAATCTGATGGCGCGCCTCGTCGTGCTTGCGCGCGGACCCGTCGCGACGCTGGCCGACCTGCCCGGGGGGGTGGGCGGCGAGACCCAGGCCATTCCGCCGACCGGGCGCCTGGACGACTTTCGGGGTGATCTGCCGCGCTTCGTGGACGAGATCGAACAGCGGATCGTGCGCGAGGCGCTCGACGCGAGCGGCGGCAATCAGAGCCAGGCGGCCCGTGAGGTCGGATCTGACAGAGCGAAATCTGCGGTACAAGCTGCGCAAGTGGGGGTGGTAGGGGTTGCGGGCTCGCCCATTGCGTCGAAACGCTCGACGGTCTCGTCGAATCACGATGACGGCGGGTGACATTTTTCGTGCGGGCTTTGATTCTAATTTGTTGTAAAATAAGCGCTTGCGAGTCAGTCTTGATTCTTTCGAATACTGGCCGGCCTTTTGCTATGTCCTCCAGCGGTCCCTTGGCCGGGGACCAGGAGTGAAAAACGGCGGAGAATGACACCATTTCTGCCGTTGGACGCTCCACCTAGGGGGACGGGGGAGAGGCGAGGCCCCCCCGTTCGCCGTATCCAGGGGGTGGCTTGCGGGGGGACCGAAAGGACGGAGCGACATGATAAACCGCTCTCTCGGGCACCGGCAGGCGCCGTGCGCCTTAGTCTGTGGGCTGCTGGCGGGCGTGTTCGCACTGTCCGGCGACGAAGCCCGCGCGGCGGCGCAGGCCGCGGCGGCAGCCGATTCGGCCGGTCCTCCGGTCGCCACGGCAGGCTGGGTGGATGTCGACGCGGACGGTCGCCACGACCGCTTCCGCGACGCCGACGGCGACGGCATCAACGATGTCAATGGTCTGGCGTACGCCCATCATTTCGCCTGGGCCGACCGCGACAAGGACAGTCTCAACGATCTGTTCCGCGATGCCGATGGCGATGGCGTGAACGATCTGGCTCGCAAGGGCGAGAGCCGTCCGGCCGACGTGCTCGACGCAGATGGCGACCAGCGCAACGACGTGACCGGCCTGAAGTACACGTCGTCGGAGCTGCACGGCGAGCAGTTCGGCTACGTGCGGGAAGGTTCGGGCGGCACGGTGTGGGTGGACGAGGATGGCGACGGCTTTCCTGATCGGCCCGCCGGCGCCGGGCGCGGGGGCCGTGAAGACCGTTTCATCGACCGCGACGGTGACGGTCTCGCCGACGGCTGCTGGTTCCAGGATGGCGGCTTCCGCCACCACCAGGCGCAGACCGGCCAGGGTGGTCAGGGTACCCGGCAGCGCGGGCGGTGGTTTGGGCAGTCCTGGTGGCCCTGGAGGCTGGGGGCTGCAGTGAAGCGACTTCCTGCCTCGCTCGTCCTGAGCGGCCTCCTCGCGGTCGCGCCGACGGCATTCGCGGGTGACGGCATCTGGAATACCGGCCTGAGCGCGGAACAGATCTACACGGCGAACGTGTTCGGCACGGATTCCTCTCCGGCCGACGGAATCATCGACGGGCGGGCCTGGGTCGGCTGTACGCCGATTTCGTCGCTGCGTCTTGAGGCCACCGGCCGGCTGGTGCGCTTCTTCGAGAACCCCACGCTGGATCACGGTTATCTGAACGGCGGACTGATCCTGCAGGGATCCAGTCCGGGCCGCCGGCACCAATACATCGCGGGGGCCAGCGGGGGCCTGCGTCACAACGGCGATCTCTATTCGCTCTACGACTACCGCGAGGGCGGCGGCTACGCCTCGGCCAAACGGTATTTCACTCCCGCTTTCAGCCTCGAGATGCGGACCGATCTGCTGAAGCGGCTCTATCCGGAAGCGCCGCTCGAAGATGCTCTGAAGGGGTGGGTGAGCGCGCGGCTGAGCCGCTCACTGCCGTCGCGTACCAGCATCTCGCTCACGGGGCGCGTCGGCTGGAAGCGGTATGCCTCGGGCGAGCGCGATGCCTCGGGGGCGCTGCCGCGCGCGGCGCTCTGGGAGGGTGGCCTGCAGGGGGCGCAGTCCCTCTCCGACCGTTTCGCTTTCCGCGCCTGGTGGTCGCACTCGGAACTGTTCGAGAGTACCGATTCCGCGCAGGAGCTGGCCGCCTTCGAGAATCCTCTGCTGGACGAATTCTCGGCGGCGGGCGATCGCTTCGGCGCGGCCCTGAAGGTGATTCTGCCGTGGAACTGCACGGCGGAGATGGGAGGGGAGCGGCTCCTTCTGACCTACCCGGGGCGGCCGCCCTTGCTCTACGATACGGTCGCAAACCTCTTCCTGGTCGCGGGCGACGAATCGCTCGCGCTGGGGACGGGAGACCGGTGCGACACCTCCAACCGCTTCCGGATCGGAGCGGACAAGCGGATCAATCTCGCCGGGGGTGTCTCCGGTATGTTGCTGCGCGCCGGCGCCGAGTGGACCGACCAGTCGTCCAACGATCTCTACTGGACCTGGCAGGGCTGGGTCGTTCAAGCCGGCGCCTCGCTGGAATTCTGATCCGACGCGATAACCCCGCCTATTTCAGTCGACTTTCAGCCAGTCCCCACCGTAGATCGCCTTCGGGAAGAGCCGCGGCACCAGTCCGTAGAGGAACTGGCGCAGCTTCAGCGCCAGGTGGTTCGCGTCGTGGGCCCCGCACACCGTGCGCAGGAAGCCCTCCAGCGTGTAGATCTGGATCTCGACCGGGAACCGGTAGGGGACCGGGTCCGGGTAGAGGATGTCCACGTCGCCCTTGAAGACCCGGTAGCCGCGGCCGGAGTGGATGTTCAGCCGCGCGCTGTCGGCGGCGCCGCCGAGCGTGTCCACCACGTTGCGCCAGGTGATCGTCGTGCCGAGGATGCCGTCGAGCAGGCGGAGCAGGTCGTCGAGGGCGTCGTCGTCGTGGACGATGAACATCGCGCCGATGATGTCGGTGATCTCGTCGGGGTTGTTGATCCCCTTGCGGATCATCTTCGAGACGATCGAGCCGCTGCTCTGCCGGCGCATCTCTCCCCAGCGCTTGCGCTCGAGGACGCGGCGGCGGCCGTCGACGATCTCGTAGGTGACCGGGTCCACCGTGCGCTTGAAGCGGCAGGCGTGGTAGAGGATGTCGATCGGGATGCCGTCGCGCTCGAGGAAGATCGAGTGGAAGGTCCAGGTCTGCTGGCCCTCGGAGGGGCGCACGCTGTACTCGATCGCCTGGCCGGTGGCGTCGATGTTGTAGCCGATCTCGACCTCGTGCACCTGCCGGGCGTGGCGCCACAGCCCCTGCTGCAGCAGCTCCTCGAAGAACGCCTTGTGCCGGGGGCCGTCCTGGATGTGGCGCGACTGGTCGATCTGCAGGAACAGCCGCATGAGGTAGAGTTTGCGCCGGGCCTCGAACCGGACGCGCCGGTCGGGATGGGTGACCACGAGCGTGAGCAGGTCGCGCAGGTCGTCGCACGCGGTGACGCAGTCGGCGGGGTGTGCGTGGGCTTCGGCCGCGCTCGGCAGCAGGTTCACGATCTCGCGGACATAGGCGTCCGCCTCCTGCAGGATCTCGGCCAGGCGCCGGCTGTCGGACGCCCAGTCCGACGGCGCGCCGGGCGGGTGGATCTGCGCCGCGACGGCCCGGCGGTAGGCTTCGTCGTCGCGGCGGATGCGCTCGTAGAAGCCGCGCAGGAAGCGGCGCAGGCGCGACGGACGCTCAGGAAACGCCGGGTCGAGCAGGGGGTGGGCGGTGGTGTCCACCGCCCAGAAGTCCTCGCCGCCCCGGGGCTCCCGCAGATGTTCGGCCTCCACCCAGTGCTCGCGCATGACGCCTACACCCGGGCAAGCGCCTGGTCGAGGTCGGCCACCAGGTCCGCCGCATCCTCGCAGCCGACCGCCAGGCGGACGAGGTCGTCGGTGATGCCGGCCGCCGCGCGGTCGGCCAGCGGCACGCCGGCGTGGGTCATCGAGGCGGGGTGCTCGATCAGCGTCTCGATGCCGCCCAGGCTCACCGCGAGCGTGGCGATCTTCACGCCGTTGATGAACGTCTTGCCGGCCTCGAGGCCCCCCTTCACGCCGAAGGAGAAGACCGCGCCGCCGCCGCGCATCTGCCGCCGCATGAGGTCGTGCTGCGGGTGGCTCTCCAGGCCGGGATAGCGGACCCACGCCACCTTGGGGTGCTGCTCGAGGTGCCGGGCCAGCACGAGCGTGTTGGCCTGGGCGCGCTCGACCCGCAGGCCCAGCGTCTTGAGGCCGCGGAAGACGAGCCACGCCTGGTGCGGGATCCATGGTGCCGCCGAGGTTGACGTGCACCTTGCGCAGCCGCGCGAACAGCTCGGGGTCGCGCGCGAGGACGATGCCGGCCACGACGTCGCTGTGCCCGTTGAGGAACTTGGTCATGCTGTGCAGGACGACGTCGGCGCCCAGATCGAACGGCCGCTGCAGCAGCGGCGTGGCGAACGTGTTGTCGACGCCGAGCAGCGCGCCGCCGGCGTGCGCGATCTCGGCGCAGGCGGCGATGTCGGTCAGCTTGAGCGTCGGGTTGGCCGGCGTCTCGATGTAGACCAGCTTCGTTTCCGGTCGCATGGCCGCGCGGACGTTGGCCGGGTCGGCGGAGTCGACGAAGGTCGCCTTCACGCCGTAGCGCGCGTACTCGGTCTCGAGGATCATGCGCGACGGTCCGTAGAGCGAGTCGGTCGCCACCACGTGCGCCCCCTGGCCCAGCAGGGTCAGGTAGACGGTGTTGACCGCCGCCATGCCGGTGGCCGCGCCGAGCGCGCCGCAGCCGCCCTCCAGCACCGCCACGGCCTCCTCGAGGGCGGCGATCGTGGGATTGCCCAGCCGCGTGTACTTGTAGCCCGGGTCGCGTCCGCTGAAGCGGGCGGCCCCCTCCTCGGTGTCGCGGAAGGCGAAGGTGGAGGTCTGGTAGATGGGGGTGCTGACCGCGCCGGTCTGGGGATCGGTGTGCTGTCCGGCGTGGATGATCTGCGTGTCGAGGCGCATTTTGCTGACGTCGGCCATGAATGTCCTCTCTCTCCGGAGGGGGCCGCGACGGGCGCGGATCGGCTTGTTGGCGCCGGGCGCACCCTCTATAATAGGCCCTCGCTCCCGACAAGCCAACCGTGCTCCCAACCCGTTTCCGCGCTGGAGGTTCCCATGCGAGCCCTCATCCTCGGCGCCCTCTGCCTCGGGCTGCCGGCCCTGGCGGCGGCCGGCGCCGGCCGACGGCGGCGCCCCGTGGCCGTTCCTCCCGAACGACGACATCGGTGCCTACGCCTTCAGGCAGGCGCACCCGACCTGGGACGGCCGGGGGGTCGTGGTGGCGGTCTTCGACACCGGGGTGGACGCCTTCGCCCCCGGCCTCGCCACGACCTCCACCGGCGAGACGAAGGTGATCGAGGCGCGGGACTTCTCGACCCAGGGCGACTGGGATCTCGTGGAGGCGGAGCGCGACACGCTCCGGCGCGCCCGTCTACCGGCAGCCCGACGGGCTGCGGCTGGCCGGCCTGCCGGCAGTCGGCGCCGGCGCCGGGCCGCGACGACCGGGTCTACATCGGGATCATTCCCGAGTCGCGCTTCCTGAACAGCAACGGGACGAGCGATCTCAACGACGACGGCGACAAGGACGACCGTTTCGGCGTGCTCGTCTGGGCCGCCGACCGCGCCGCGGTCGAGGCGGCGCTCGGCACGGGCCGCGGGCTGGAGCGGCTCGCCGCCCTGAACGACACCGCCCGCCGGACGGTGGCGCGGGAGCGGGCCAGCGCCCGGGTGTGGCTGGTGGCGGTCGACACGGACGGCGACGGCAGCCTCGCCGACGAGACGGCGCTGCGCGACTACCACGTCAACTACGACACGTTCCGTCTGACCGCGCCGGACGCGCCGAAGGCGCGCACGCTCATGGCGTGGAGCGCGAACGTCGTCACGCAGGATGACCGGCTCGGCGCGCCGCGCCCGCCCCGGCTCGAACTGCACTTCGACGACGGCGCGCACGGTTCGCACTGCGCCGGCATCGCGGCCGGCAGCCGGGTCGGCGGGCAGGAGGGGATGGACGGCGTGGCGCCCGGCGCCTGGGTGATGTCGTGCAAGATCGGCGACAACACGCTGGCGGGCGGCGCCTCGCGCACGGAGTCGATGCGGCGGGCGTTCGCGCACGCGACCGATTTCGCGCGGGACTACGGCCTGCCCCTCGTGATCAGCATGAGCTACGGCGTGAACTCGGTCGAGGAGGGCGACGGCGCGTACGAGAAGTTCCTCGACGAGGAGATGCCGAAGCATCCCGGCGTGGTGTACTGCACCAGCGCCGGCAACGAGGGCCCCGGCCTGTCGAGCGTCGGGCTGCCCGCCGCCTCGCCCGGCGTGATCGCCTCCGGCGCGTACCTGTCGCCGTCGGCGGGGGCGGCGCTGTACAGCGCGCGGCTGCCGCGGGCCCAGCTGTTCGGGTTCTCGAGCCGCGGCGGCGAAGTGCCCAAGCCGGACGTCGTGGCGCCCGGCGCGGCGCTCTCCACGGTGCCGGGCTGGGTGGACGGCTCGGCCCGCATGAGCGGCACCTCGATGGCCTGTCCCACCACCGCCGGCGCGGTCGCCTGCCTGCTCGGCGCGGCGCGGCAGGAGGGGCTGACCGTGCACTGGGGGATGGTCAAGCGGGCCCTGATCGCGGGCGCCCGGCCGGTGCCCGGCCTGGAACTGCTGGCGCAGGGTGGCGGTCTGGTCGATGTGGCGGGGTCCTGGGAGATCCTGTCGCAGCTGGCCCGCAGCCGCACCGCCGCCCAGGTGCTCGACTACCGTCTCGAAACGGAATGCCCGTTCCAGGCCGACGGACTCGCGCCGGCCGCCTACTGGCGCGTGCCGGGCGGCGCGCCGGTGGCGCCGAAGACGGTCACCTTCACCGTCCACCCGATCTTCCATCCCGACCTCACGCCGGACCAGAAGGACGCCTTCTTCCGCGCGTTCACGTTCCGGTCGGAGGCGGGGTGGGTGCGCGTCGTGACCGGTCGCGCCTACCTGCGCGGGGACATGGGCATGACCGTCGACCTGCAGTACGACGGCGCGCAGCTCGCCCGGCCGGGGCTGTACGCCACCCGCGTGCTCGCCCGGCAGGACGGCGGCGATCTGTCCGGTCCGGCCGCGCAGGAGTTCACGCTCTGGAACAGCGTCGTGACGGGCGAGCCGTTCGGACCGGCCACCGGCTGGAGCCGCACCTGGGAGGGGCGCGACCTGCCGCCGTCGGGGGTGCACCGCCGCTTCGTGGAGGCGCCGGCCGGCGCCTCCGCCCTGCGCGTGCGGCTCGAGGTGAGCGAACGCACCGGCGCCGGGAAGGGGGCGCGCGTCTCGACCGAGATCTGCGATCCGGAGGGCCAGACGCGCGGCGGTTTCGCCGGCGTGGCCAGCGTGGAGGGGGTCTCCGTGCGCGACCAGACCATCCTGACGCCCGAGCTGCGCCCCGGCGTGTGGGAGGTGCTCTGCGCCGCGCCCATCGCGGCCCTCGAGTCGTCGGCCTACCGGCTCACCGTCTCGTTCGATGCCTACGTCTGCGAGCCGCCGGTGCTCGCCGCGCTGCCGCGCGGCGCCGCCGGCCAGCCGGCGCAGGGCGAGCTCAGGGTCACCCGCGCCTTCCCCGGCCTGTTCCGCGGCGCCGCCCAGGCGGTCGTGCGGGGGTTCCGGCGCGAACGGGAGATCTCCGTCGAGGCGGACGACGTCTGGTCGCTCGACTTCACGCTCACCCGCGACACGCCGCGCGCCGCCTTCCACCTCACGATGGACGAGCCGACCGCGAACCTGTTCACCGACTGCGCGGTGAACATCGTCGACGACAAGGGGGAGCGCGTGCTGACGGACGGCTTCGCCGGTCTCGAGGCGCGGGCGGAGTGGAGCCTGCCGGCCGGCGTGGAGAAGGGGACGTACAAGCTCGAGGTGGTGGGGGGCTTCGCGCTCGCCCGCGATCGGGAGAAGTGGGGCTTCCGCATCGAGGAGGAGTACCTGCTGGCCGACCCCGTGACGGGCGGGGTGAAGCGGGGCGACGCCGCCGAATTCGCGCTCTACAGCGGCGTGCCGACCACGCTGGCGGTGACGTTCCCCGGCGTCGTGGCCCGAGCCGCCCGTCGGTCTGCGTCCCTTCGGCGCCGTGAAGTTCCTCGACCGCAACCTCGGCGACAGGGTGCCGGGCGATCGCGACGGACGCCTGGTGCTGGAGGTGCCGATCCGGCTGGAGTAGCGGTCGTCAGGCGGGCGGGCCGTCCGCCGCGGCGACTTCGCCCAGGATCTCCCGCAGCCGCGCCATGTGCGCCGGCCGCGACCAGAGCCGCTCCGCCTTCGCGCGCGCGGCCGCCCCGGCCGCCGGGCCGAGGGCGGCCGCGCGTTTGAGCGCCGCGAGGATCGCCTCCGGATCGCGCGGGCGGGAACAGCACGCCGTCGCGGCCGCTGTCGATCAGCTCGGGAATCCCGCCGATGTCCGCCCCCGCGACCGGCCGCCCCGCCGCCATCGATTCGAAGATCGAGAACGGGGAATTCTCGTACCACTGCGACGGCAGCACGGTGAAGCGGACCCGCGCCACGGCGTCGCGCAGCGCCGCCCCGGCGAGCGGGCCGAGGATCTCCAGCCGCCGCAGACGCAGGTCGGCCGCGCGGCGGCGCAGATCGTCGGCCCACGGGCCCCTCGCCGGCGATGCGCAGCGTGAGCGCGCCCGTCCCGTCGTCCGCCGCCTCCCAGCGGGCCTGCGCCTCGAGCAGCGCGCCGAGCCCCTTCTCCGCGCTGATCCGCCCGAAATAGAGATAGGCGGCGTCGGCCGGCCCCGGCCGACGGCCGCCAGCACTTCCAGGTCGACGAAATTCGGCAGGTGCACGAGGCGCTCGCGCGGGTAGCCCCACGCCGCGTACTTCTCCAGGTAGAAACGGCTCGGGCAGAGGAAGCGGCGCACGTGCCGCGGATAGAGCCGGCGCGCCGTCTGGTGCGCCGTCTCCACGGCCGCCAGCAGCGACGCCGCGCGGGAGTCCTTCACGCACGCCCCGCGCACCGCCTCGTGGAAGCGGCCGCCCCGGCAGCGCTCGCACACCTCGCCCCGCCGCAGCATGTGGATCGCCGGGCAGAGCAGGCGCAGATCGTGCAGCGTCATCACGGCCGGCACGCCGTGGCGCGCCAGCACCGGCAGGATGGAGGGGCTGAGGTGGTGGTAGATGTTGTGCAGATGCGCGACCCGGGGATGCGCCAGCGCGCAGAAGCCGGTCGAGGTTGCGCGCCGCCTCGCGGTTCCAGAGCAGGGCGAGCGCGTCGGCGGGTGCGCGGGGCGACCAGCGGGGCGCGCGGTAGTCGCGCGCGCGCACGAACCAGGGCGACCAGGGCGAGGGGCGCGCGTCGGCGTCGGCCATGGCGAACGGGACCGGCTCCCAGCCGGCGGCCGCGAGATCTGCCGCCTCCTGGAGCACGTAGCGTCCGACCCCGCCGGCCGGGCCGACGTCGTGGAAAAACTTGTTTACCAGCAGGACGACCGGTCCCGGCATGGGATGTCCTTTGTCGGCAACGGGTTGACGGCTGGATCAGCATACCGCCCCGGCGTCCGGCCGACGAGCGATAATCCGAGATTCCATTAATACAGCCGGTCGGCCCGACGATACTCATAACCGTACATGACGGCAGGTGTTGGACTGCCTTGGGGGTTTCCGGGAAAGGCTGGCGTGACCAGTTTCTGGGACCGGTTCAATTTCCGCATCAAACACCAGCTATATCTGAGGATATTGCCGGTCGTGGCGGTGTCTGTGCTGGCGGTGGGCGCCTTCAGCGGTCGGCTGCTCACCAGTCGTGCCGAGCGCACCTACCAGCAGCAGGAGAGCCTCGAGAACACCAATGCCCTCCGGCGGGTGGTGGAGCGGATCAGCGTGCAGGCGCTGCTCGCCGAGGTGCAGCGCGACGATCGTCTCACGCCGCTGATGCGCGAAGCGGCGCCCGGCACGCATCGCGCCACGGCGGAACGGTTCCTCGGCGGGATGCTGCGCCGCGAGACGGTGCGGGGCGCGGCGATCGTGAGCGTGGGGGCCAACGGCCGCGCGGCGTTTGTCGCCGCGGCCTTCGACACCGATCTGGCGGGCTCCGCCAACGCGGACTCGCTGAAAGCCTGGATCGGCAATGCCTGGTCCGGCCTCGCGTCGGCCGACTGGACCGACCTGCAGGCCGGCACGAGCTGGACGCGCGGGCCGCGCACGGTGGACATCGACCGCGAGCACAGCCTCTGGATCTTCGATCCGCTGCCGCTTGCCCGCGGCGCCGGCGGCGCCGACATGGTGCTGCCGACCGTCGTGTTCGAGGGGGCGCTCGTGCCGGACGACTGGGGCGAAGCCTCGCATTCCGGACGGGCCCGCATGCACGTCGTGCTGATGCTGGACATCCCCTCGCTGCTGGGCGAGTGGTTCGACGACGGGACCTCCGGGGAGCTGCAGCCGGGCGAGTTCCAGGCCGCGGTCGACGAGCGTGGCCGCCTGCTCTGCGTCGAGCGTCGATACGCTGGCCGTCGGGCTCGATCTCACGGCTCCCGGACCGGGTGCTTTCCATCGTGTCCGGGGCGAGGATCTCGCGGTCCTGCTCCACCGCGAGGTCACCGACGGCATTGTCCAGGCCACCCTGGGCTCGCGTCTCAATCCGCATACTTTCCTGCTGGCGCGGCGGCCGGAGCTGCCGTTCGGCCTGCTCTCGGCCCTCGAGATGTCGAACATCAACGGCGGCTTCGTTCTCTACACGGCCATCATCGTCCTGATGGTGATGATCGCCCTGCTCGGCTCGATCCTCGCCATCACTTCGGTCGGTGAGCGCCTCTCGAACCGGCTTCAGGCGATGTCGCTCAACATGGAGGAGGTGGCCAAGGGCGACTTCACGCGGCGCATGGGGGTCGGCACGGAGGACGAGGTGGGGCGGCTCATCAGCTACTTCAACCAGATGACCGGAGATCTCGCCGACGCGCACCGTCTGGTGAACGACAAGACGCGGAACCTGCGCGTCGCCCTCGACAAGATGCAGCGGCTGGACAAGGCCAAGGACGATTTCCTCGCCCTGATCTCGCACGAGGTGCGCACGCCGCTGACCTCGATCATCGGCGGCATCGACTACCTGCGCGTCGTGCTTCCGGGCGAGGAGACGGAGCAGGGCCAGGCGCTCGCCAAGCTGGGCGTGACGGAGATCGTCGAGATCGTCGAGAGCAGCGGACGGCGCCTCAGCGAGTTCATGAACGACGCCATCCTGATGGCGTCGCTCCAGTCGGCCGACATGCGTGTCCACCTCGAGCCGGTCGCCATCGCCGACATCTGCGGCATGGTGCTGAGCAGCCTGCAGGAGGGGATCGCGGCCAGGTCGCTGACGGTGGAGAACGAACTGGCCGACACGGTCGTCCTGGGGGCCGTTGTGCGATCGCGAGATGCTCGTCGTGGCGGTCGAGAAGCTGCTGCGCAACGCGGTGCAGCACAACGTGGACGGCGGACGCGTGCGCATCCGCGAGGTGGCGACGATTCCCGGACTCGGTCCGGTCGCCGAGGCGCTGGACGAACGGACGCGACAGGGATTCCTCGACCAGCCGGCGCTGGCGTCGTGGTGCGATCAGGGCGTGACCTGGCGTGCCGTGGAGATTTTCAACACCGGTCCCCACATCCCGCTCGACAAGCGCGAAGCGCTGTTCACGAAGTTCGAGCTGGTGGGCCGCATCGAGCACCACCAGAAGGGCTCCGGACCTCAGCCTGCCGATCGTGCAGGCCATCGTGGAGAACCACGGCGGCCGCATCCACGTGGAGAGCGTGGCGGGCGAGGGCAACTTCTTCTACCTGATCGTGCCGGCCGTGGATATCGGGAGCGGATCAGGGGACGAGCATGGGGCAGGGTCACGGCGGCGTCGCCCGCGACGAAGAGATGGGCCTCGTTGCTGACGCCTCCCCGCTCGAGGTTGAACTCGATCACCTGCGCGCCTGATTCCCGCGCCAGGCGCGCCAGGCCGGCCGCCGGCCACACCGCACCCGACGTCCCCACCACCAGGAACAGGTCGCAGGCGCGCGCGGCCGCCTCCGCGTCCGCGGCCGCGCCCGCCGGGATCGCCTCGCCGAACCAGACCACACCGGGCCGCAGGCGTCCGCCGCAGGCGGGGCAGGGCGGCGGCAGTTGCGGCAGCGGCGCGCGGCGGTCCTCGCGCTCGTCGCCGCAGTCGAGGCAGCGCGTGCGCCAGATCGAGCCGTGGTACTCGATGACGGTCGAGCTGCCGGCGCGCGCGTGCAGGCCGTCCACGTTCTGGGTGATGACGGTCACGGAGCGCACCCACGCCTCCAGGCGCGCCAGCGCCTCATGGGCGGGATTGGGCGCGGCGTTCGCGATCAGCCCGCGCCGCCAGTCGTACCAGCGCCAGACCAGCACGGGGTCGCGGGCGAACGCCTCCGGCGTGGCGAGCTGCGCCGGCGTCGTGGTTGTTCCAGAGGCTGCCGGTCGCGCCGCGAAAGGTCGGCACGCCGCTGGCCGCCGAGATGCCGGCGCCCGTGAGGGCCGCCACGCGGGTGGCGGTGGAGAGCCGGGCCCGCGTCCCGGCCAGCGCCGCGCGCGCGCCGTCAGGCACGATCCGCCGCCGCCGCGCCGGGCGGCGTCGCCCGGCGGCCCCGCAGCCGGCGCAGCAGCGCGAGGTCCTCCGCGAAGGCCTCGTCCCCGCCCGGCACCTCGAGAATGCCCAGCGCGTGCGCGAGGCGCGGCTCGCGCAGGACGAGGCGGAACGACGCCTCGCCCAGCTCGCCGCGGCCGATGCGCTCGTGCCGGTCCACGCGGCTGCCGCGCGGCTTCTTCGAATCGTTCAGGTGCAGCACGCGGATCCGGTCCAGCCCGACCGCGTCCGCGAACACGGCGGCGGTCTCCGCCCACTCCGCCGCGGTGCCCAGACCGTAGCCGGCCGCCACGACGTGGCAGGTGTCGAGGCAGACCCCCAGCCGGTCCGGGTGGCGGCTCGCCGCGATGATGTCCCGCAGGTGCTCCGCCCGCCAGCCGAGGTTCGTGCCCTGGCCCGCCGTGGTTTCGATGCAGAGGATGACCCCGGGGTCGCCCGCCTCCTCGAGGCAGATGTCGAGCTCCCGCGCGACCGCCGCGAGGCCGGCCGCCTCGCCGGCGCCGAGATGGCTGCCGGGGTGGAACACGAGGAAGGGGATGTCCAGCCGCGCGCAGCGGACGATCTCGTCCACGAACGCCACCCGCGATCTGCGCCGGACCTCGGCGTCCACGGCGGCCAGGTTGATGAGGTACGAGTCGTGGACGCAGACCCGACGCGAGGAGAGGCCGTGCGCCGCGAGCTGCTGCCTGCCAGGCGGCCACGGTCTCGTCGGTGAGCGGTCGGCCGACCCACTGGTTCTGGTTGCGGGTGAAGATCTGGAAGGCGCGCGCCGGCAGCGCGGCCGCCCGCGCCGGCGCGGTCGCCACGCCGCCCGCCGTGGAGACGTGGGCCCCGAGCAGGTCGTCGGGGGGACGCGCGGTCACGGTTCGGCGTTCCAGCGGTGCCGCGTGGAGTCGACGAGACAGACGATCCGCAGCGGACGGCCGTCGCGCAGCGTGACCAGATAGTCGGGGCCGGGGCCGGTCCCGAGGGGGCAGCGACCGACCCTTCCGGTAACGAGCCCGGTCTGCGTGAGCCGCGCCACGTCCAGCGCGGGGCCGGCCAGGGCATGGCTGGCGGCGTAGACGTCGGCGCCGCGCAGCAGCGTGCGCATGTTCGAAAGGCAGACGAGCGTGGCCGAGTCGCGCCGGGAGGCGCGCAGATTGGCGCGCCGATCACAATCATCAGATATCAATACGCCGGCCAGCAGCGCGATTTCGCGGCGACGATTCGATTGCATCCTGCACCTTCCCGTAAACAGGCGCCGGCAGCCGGTCGATACAGGCTAGCACGCGCGCCGTGGACGGACAAGGCGGCGCGGCAGGATCGTTCGGGGAACGCGACGGCACGATCGTCGCGGAGGAAATCCCTCCTTGACAGGCGGCGGGGTAATCCCGTTTGTTGACAAGAGGAGTCGCGGGCCGTGGCAAATAAGGAGAGCGCGGCCGGATGCGCGGTGGGCAGGTCATGAGGATCGCGAGCTGCGGAGGGCGCTCAACTCGTTAAGAAAACGCCGGTTGCGAGAGCGCAGGCCGAGGGTACGGAAACCGTGGCACCGGAGTTGCAGTTTCAGTCGACACATCCGACATCTGAGCCAAACGTCACGAAGGATCGAACGAGGCATGGAGATGGTCGACTTGAAACCGACACGAATCGTTGGCTTTGCTCTGCTGCTGACGCTGCTGGCACCGGTCGTGGTCTGCGCGCAGACCGTGCCCGTACGGTTCCGCTGGAGCGCCCCGCTCACCGGGGCAGCCGTCGCGCACTACAATGTCTACAAGATCAATGACGGCGGGTCGCCAGCCCTCGATGGTACTGCGGCGGATACGACGTATGAATTCGCCGCGGTTCGCGGGGTGCATCATCGGATCCAGGTGAGCGGGGTGGCGTTTGACGGCCGCGAGGGGCCGCTCAGCCTGCCGTCGGACGAGGTCTTCTTCGAGCCCGAAATTCCCCAGACCGGCGACGACCTGCCCCCCGCGGCTCTGCTGATGCCGAACTTCCCGAACCCCTTCAATCCGCAGACCACGATCGCCTATGGCGTGCCTGAAAACGCAGACCCCGGCGCGCCGCTCAGCCTCGAAGTGTACGACCTGCGCGGGCATCTGGTGCGCCGGCTGCCGGTGGAGAGCTCGCCGGGCTGGCATGGCGCGGTGTGGAACGGGGCGGATGACGCCGGCTCCGTGCGCGGGTCGGGCCAGTATGTGGTCCGCTTCCGCTGCGGCGGAGCGGTCAGGACCTGGAAGATGACCATGCTCAAGTGACGTTCGCATCGCGTGCCGCGATCGGCGGGCCGCCGGGACGATTTCGTCCGGCGGCCCGTCCGTGTCTTTCCCTGACGGCGTTGCCCTGCTAACTTCCCTGACTTGAGCCGTGCCCTGAGCCCGGATTCCCCCGAGGAGTCGCCGATGTCGGAGACGACAGACCACCACGGTCCCAGCCTGGCCAAACTGCACCGGCTTGCCAACGCGCAGAAGTTCGCAGAACTGGACACGGCCTGGATGGAGACGCTGGCCGAGGGGGAGACCGGGGCCGCCGACCTGGTCCCGATCGTCGGACAGGTGGGCAGGCTGGGCGAGGCGACGCGGGCGGACGCGCTGCTCGAGGTGCTGCTGGCGGCGCTCACGGAGCGCGCCGGCGAGGCCACGGCGCTGGCCGCCGCGCGCCAGGCGGCGGCGGAGCTGCCGGAATCGCGGCTGCTGCGCCGCGAGCTGCCGCGCTTTTACGCCGCGGCGCACGGCGACGACGCGCCGCTCGCCGCCCTGCTGCGCTCGGTGTTCAAGGGCGACGGCATCGCTGGCCGACGCCGTCAACCTGGCCGATGCCTACGCGCGGCTGCGTCCGGGCGCGTTCGTCAAGGAGTCGCGCCACTACGAGCCGGGCGTGGTGGAGGCGCTCGAAGCCGGAGGGGCGATCACGGTACGTTTCGGCAAGCACCGGCAGGCGCTCACGCGGGACGAGGTGCCGGGCGTGATCGCGCTGCCGGCGGATCACTTCCGCGCGCTGCTGCTCTACCGCCCCGAATACCTGCGCGAGATCGCGCTGGCCGAGCCGGCCGCCTTCGTCCGCCGCGCTGTCGAGGCGAGCAAGGACGGCGCGCTCGCCCATCGCGATCTGAAGGCGCAGGTGATCACGCTGCTGGGCGAGAAGGGCTGGACGGCGTGGTGGACCGGGGCGCGGGCGGCCATCAAGCGCGACGCGCGGATCGAGGCTTCGGGCGGCACGCAGCCGGTCTACCGGCTCCTGGCGGCCGACCGCACGCGCGCGGACCGTCTGCGCGACGAATTCACCGCCCTGACCACGCCGGAGGAGCGCCTGCGTCTGACGCTCGGCTATCTCGACGAGGCCACGACCGAGCATCCGTCCGACCCCGACCTGCTGGCCTGGTTCGGCCAGGCCGTGGCGCGTCAGGCGATGGTGCTGCTGCCGGCCGATCCGCCGCTGGCGCTCGCCTGCCTGGCGGTCCACGCCGAGATCGCCGCGCGCGGCGCCGCCGTGCCGCGTCCCGGCCCCAACGCCGTGGCGCAGGTGCTCGGACGCATCGAGGACCCGGCGCAGCTTGCGCGCCGGCTCGACGAACGTCTGCTGCGCGTGACGCTCGACTTCCTGCGCGCGTCGCTGCCGGACCGCTGGGCCCCGGTGTGGGCCACGATCCTGCCGCGCGCCGGCCGTCGGCTCGGCGAGATGATGGTGCGCGAGCTGGCCGACGGCGGCCATGTCGCGGCGCTGGAGACGGCGCTGCGCGAGGTCGTCGACCGTCCGACCACCGCCCCCGACATGCTGGTGTGGCTGTGGCGGGCGCGGCGGGCGTCGCGGCTGGCGCCGGTGCTGTCCTCCATGGCGTCGTTGCCGGAGTTGGACGTGTTCCTGGCCCTGCTGCAGCTTGCCGACGCCACCGGACGCCTGTGCGGCGTCTCGGATGACCAGCGCCACCACAAGGTGCTGGCGCAGGCGCAGGAGGCGCTCTCGGGCGCCAGCGGGCTGCCGGCGCGCGAACTGATGACCGGCCTCGATCCCGATGCCGCGCGCCGGATGAAGATCCTGATCGCGGAGAACGGCGGGCTGACCGCCCCCGGCCGCCAGGAGCTGCTGAGCTACGTCCGCGCGACGCACCCCGAGGTGTTTGCCGAAACCGAACGGCCCTGGGACGAAGACGCCATCTACACGACCCCGGCCGGACTGGAGCGCCGGCGCCAGGAATTCGACGACCTCATCAAGGTGGACCTGCCCGAGGTGGCCAGGCAGATCGGCGAGGCCGCGGCGCACGGCGACCTGAGCGAGAACGCGGAGTACAAGGCGGCGCTCGAGAAGCGCGACCTGATCACGAGCCGCGCGACCCACATCGAGAAGGAGCTGGCCACCGCCCGCCTGATTCCCGCCGATCTGCCGACCAGCCCGTTCGTGAACATCGGCACGCGCGTGCGGGCGCGGGAGGAGGGGCAGCCGGACGACACCACGTTCATCTTCCTGGGGCCCTGGGACGCCGATCCCGAGAACCAGGTGCTCAACTACAACGCGCCGCTGGCGCTGGCGTTCATGGGGCGGCGCCCCGGCGAGACCGTCGTGTTCGGCGATCCTCCGGAGCGGCGGCGCTTCACGGTGCTGGCGGTCGAGTCGGCCTGGTGACCGGCGCCGCGCGGCGCTCAGCGTCCGCGCGGATGGCTCCCGTAGACCGCGGCCTGGTCGATCGGCATCAGGATGATCTCCGCCACGTTGACGTGCCACGGGCGGGTCACGCACCACAACACCGCCTCGGCCACGTCCCCCGCGCTCAGCGGCGGGAACTGGGTATAGACCTGGTCCGCGCGCGGCGCGTCGCCGTGGAAGCGCACGAGGCTGAATTCGGTCTCGACCATGCCCGGATCGACCGTCGACACCCGCACCCGCGTGCCGAGCAGATCGAGGCGGAGCCCCTGCGTGATCGCCGCCACCGCGTGCTTGGTGGCGCAGTAGACGCTGCCCCCCGCGTAGACCTGGTGCCCCGCGATCGATCCGATGTTCACCACGTGCCCGCGGTCGCGCGCCACCATGCCGGGCAGGATCGCCTGGCTCACCCAGAGCAGCCCCTTCACGTTGGTGTCGATCATCTCCTCGTAATCCACGGGATCGGCGGCGGGCAGCTTGTCGAGCCCGCGCGAGAGCCCCGCGTTGTTGACGAGCAGATCGACCTCCGCCCAGTCGGCCGGCAGGTGGCGCAACGCCGCGTCCACGGCGGCGCGGTCGCGCACGTCCAGTTCCAGCGTGAGCGTCGCCACGCCGTGCGCGGCGCGCAGGGCCGCCGCGATATTTTCCAGGCGATCCCGCCGCCGCGCGGCGAGGATGAGGCGGCACCCCGCGCGGGCCAACGCCTCGGCGCAGGCCCGGCCGATTCCCGAACTGGCCCCGGTCACCAGGGCCGTCTGTCCCTTCAGCATCGCGCTCTCCTTCCGTGGGCTCCGCCGCGCACGCGGCGCGCCGCCATTCTAGCCGGACCCGCGACCCGCGGCCAGATCCGTCCTTGACATTCGCGCCGCGCAGCCGGTCCGGCTCGCCGCGATCCCGATTCGGACGGACGAGGTCCGGATAGGCCTGCCAGGATCGGCGGCGCGGCCTTGCCATCCCGCCGGCCGGGCCGCATGTTTGCGCCGTGTCGCGGGTCGGGAGTCCGCGACGCGCGGCTTTCCCGCTCCAGGCAAGGCGGCGCCACGGGCGCATGATTCTCGGCATCGGCATCGATCTGATCGAGGTCGCCCGGGTCGCGCGGCAACTCGCCGCCGACGGCGCGGGGTTCCGCGATACGGTCTTCACCCCCGCCGAGATCGCCTACTGCGACCGCAAGCATTTCCCTGCCCAGCACTACGCCGCCCGCTTCGCGGCCAAGGAGGCGGTCTTCAAGGCGCTGGCCGTCGCCGCGGACTTCGGCGCCGCCTGGCGCGACGTCGAGGTGGCGAGCGACGCGGGGGTGCCGCGCCTCGTCCTGGCCGGTCGCCTCGGTGAGCTGGCGACGGCGCGCGGCGTGCGGCGCGCGCACGTGACCCTGTCCCATACGCACGAACTGGCCACCGCCAGCGTGGTGCTCGAAGACTAACGTCAACCCGAACCCGGGAGTCGAATCGGATGAGCAACAGCCCGAGCTACGAGGAACGTCTGCGGGATTTCGACTGGTCACAGGCGGAAAAAGAGCTGGGGTATCGCGCGGGCGAGCCTATCAACATCGGCTGGCACTGCACCGACCGCATCTGCGAGCTCGGCCTCGGCGCGAAGAAGGCGCTGATCTGGGAGGACCACCGGGGCGAGTCGCGCACCTACACTTTCGACGACCTGCGGGTGCTCACGAACACCCTGGCGACCCACCTGCAGGGACTCGGGCTCCAGCCGGGCGAGCGGGTCTGCCTGTTCATGGACCGCGTGCCGGAGCTGTACCTCGGGTTCCTGGCCGTCCTGAAAATGGGCGGCATCGTGCAGCCGCTGTTCTCCGCCTTCGGCGACGAGTCGCTGCTGACGCGTCTCGACAACGCCCGGACCGCGGCCATCATCACGCAGCGGAAGCACGCGCCCAAGGTGCGCAAGATCCTCGACCGGCTGCCGGGCCTGCGCCACGTGATCGTGGTGGACCAGGGCGACGCGCCGCTGAAGGACCGGGAGACCGCGCTGGAGCTGGAGAAGCTGCCGCGCGTGGACAAGTTCGACGTCTTCCCGTCGCGGGCGGAAACGCCGTCGGTGCTGCACTACACCTCCGGCACCACCGGCCAGCCGAAGGGGGCGCAGCACGTCCACTACTCGCTGATCTCGCAGTACCTCACGGCGAAGTGGGTGCTCGACCTGCGCCCGGACGACATCTACTGGTGCAACGCCGACCCGGGCTGGGTCACCGGCACCTCGTACGGCATCATCGGGCCGTGGGCCAACGGCGTGACGCAGGTCGTGCTCGATGCCGGCTTCAACACCGACAAGTGGTACGCCTTCATCCAGAAGCACCGCATCACGGTCTGGTACTCCGCGCCGACCGCCATTCGTCTGCTCATGCGCGAGGGCACGCCGGCCGCCGCGCAAGTTCGACCTCTCCTCGCTGCGGCATCTGGCCAGCGTCGGCGAGCCGCTCAACGCCGAGGCCGTGGTGTGGGGCCAGGAGGCGTTCGGCCAGCCGTTCCACGACACCTACTGGCAGACCGAGACCGGCTGCATGGTCATCACCAATTTCCCGGGCATGAAGGTCAAGCCGGGCTCGATGGGGCGGCCGTTCCCCGGCATCACCGCCACGGTGCTCGATCCCGCGACGCACGAGCCGTATCCCGAGCCGGGGCGCGTCGGGCTGATCGCGCTGCAAGCCGGGCTGGCCGTCGCAGATCCGCGGCTACTGGAAGAACGAGGCGGGCTACCAGTCGAAGTTCCGCAACGGCTGGTACATCTGCGGCGACCGCGCCAGCATCGACCCGGACGGCTACTTCTGGTTCGTCGGGCGCGACGACGACGTGATCAACACCGGCGGGCATCTGGTCGGCCCGTTCGAGATCGAGTCGGCGCTGATCGAGCACCCGGCCGTGGCCGAGTCGGCCGCGGTGGCCAAGCCCGATCCGGTCAACATGGAGGTCGTCAAGGCGTTCGTGACCCTCAAGCCGGGCTACGAGCCGAACGACGACCTCGAACTGGAGATCATGAACTTCATCCGCAAGAGGCTGTCGCCGCTGGCCATGCCGCAGGAGATCGAGTTCGTGCAGTCGCTGCCCAAGACGCGCAGCGGCAAGATCGTGCGCCGCATCCTGCGCGCGCAGGAGTTCGGCGAGCCGGTCGGCGATATTTCCACGCTGATGGACGACTAACCCGGGAGTGAACGATGGATGATGTGAAGAAGATGGTCCTCGACTACGTGATCCGCGAGTACCTCGAGGACGGCGACGACCGCGAGATCGGCTACGACACGCCGCTGATCTCGGGCGGCATCGTCGATTCGTTCTCGATGGTGTCGCTGAAGCGGTTCCTCGAGAAGAAGTACAGCATCCAGATCCCCGACGCCGACGCCACCCCCGAGGCCTTCGACACCGTCAACAGCATCGTCGCGCTCGTCGAGCGCTTCGAAGAAGTACGGGAGGTGCGTCATGGCATACGCCGACACACGGCACGCGACGTGCGTACCAGCAAGGAACTGGCCGGCATTCGCGACGCGGGCCTCTTCAAGGAGGAGCGCTACATCCGCAGTCCGCAGGGCGGCGGACATCGAGGTCGAATTCCCGGCCGGCGCGCCGCCGAAGCAAGGTCATCAACCTCTGCGCCAACAACTACCTCGGGCTCTCCAGCCACCCCGAGGTCGTCGAGGCGGCGCACGCAGGGCCTCGACGACCGCGGCTACGGCATGTCGTCGGTCCGCTTCATCTGCGGCACGCAGGACATCCACCGCGAGCTCGAGAAGAAGCTGACCGAAGTTCCTCGGCACCGAGGACACGATGCTGTTCCCCTCCTGCATGGACGCCAACGCCGGCGTGTTCGAGGCCGTGCTCGACGAAGCAGGACGTCATGATCGCCGACCGCCTCGTGCACGCCTCCATCGTCGACGGCATGCGCCTCTGCAAGGCGATGCAGGACACCTACAAGCACTCCGACATGGCGCACCTCGAAGAGAAGCTGCAGGAGCACCAGGACAAGCGCTTCCGCCTGATCATCACCGACGGCGTCTTCTCGATGGACGGCGACATCGCCAAGCTCGACGAGATCGTCGCCCTGGCCGAGAAGTACGACGCCATGGTGTTCGTCGACGACTCGCACGCCTCCGGCTTCATCGGCAAGACCGGCCGCGGCACGCACGAGCACTGCGGCGTCGTACGGCAAGATCGACATCATCACCACCACGCTCGGCAAGGCGCTCGGCGGCGCCTCGGGCGGCTGCGTCAGCGGCCGCACGGAGCTGGTCGAGCTGTGCCGCCAGCGCGCGCGTCCGTACCTGTTCTCGAACACGGTGGCCCCGGTCATCGTCGTCGGGCGCGCTCAAGGTGCTCGAGCTGATCTCCGAGACGCACCGAGCGCCGCGACAAGCTGGAGTGGAACACCGCGCTACTGGCGCAAGGGCCTGACAGGAGATCGGCCTCGACATCAAGGACGGCGACAGCCCGATCGTCCCGGTGATGCTCTACAACGCCAAGCTCGCCCAGGACGTGGCCCGCGACATGTTCGCAGGAGGGCATCTACGTGGTCGGCTTCTTCTTCCCGGTCGTGCCCAAGGGCCAGGCCCGCATCCGCACCCAGCTCTCGGCCGCCCACGACCAGAGCCACCTCGACAAGGCCCTCGCCGCCTTCAAGAAGGTCGGCGCGAAGTACGGCATCCTCGGTCTGGGCAAGAAGGAGATCATCGAGAAGTACGGCATGTAAGCCCCGGGCCGTCTCTCCGGGCCGCCGCGCTCACGATCGCGCGGCGGCCCGCCCCCGCCCGGTCCCCGCCGCAACGCCAGCGCGGAGGCCCCCCGATGTCCGACGACGACACCATCCAGGTCCGCCTGCCCGCCGGCATGCAGGCCTCACCCGGAGGACCTCGAGGTCCTGCGCACCACCTTCCAGACCATCGTCACCCTCACCCGCGAGTGCGGCTGCGGCTACCACCAGGCGCTGCAGGCGATGCGGGACGAAGGGTGGGCGGTGACGTGGGGACTGACCTGGATCGCGCAGGCGAGGCGCGGCGAGGTCTACGAAGAGGGCAAGGGCGCCACCAAGGAGGAGGCGCTGGTGAAGCTGCAGCAGATGACGCGGCTGCATGTTGTGGACGGCTGCCCGTAGGCGCCCCGGCCGGGTGCTCCCGGAAGGGGTCGTCCCAAGGCGGGGGACAGGCCCGCGAATGAGGCCGGTATACGGGGGCGTGACCCGGTGGATCCTCTCCGCACTCGGGGGTGGCGAAACTGCATTGCTTGACACCCCAATGAGTTGCGTGGCTCGACGTCGTCGCCCAGCGAAATTTTCAGCGGGGCGATTCGGATCTCGCGTTCTGTCTGCTTCATGTTTAGTCTGACTTCCGCGGCCGCTTCTCGGCTTGTTGCGTGGCAACGGTTCCGGCCAGCGGGTAGGATAAACGGCGGAGGTTCAATATGATCGCGATTCTCGAAGACAGGCGTGAAGCCGTCTCCGCTGTGTGCCGCAGGCACGGGGTGGCGCGGCTGTACGTGTTCGGCTCGGCGTTGCGGGAGGATTACCGTCCCGGCGAGAGCGATGTCGACCTCCTTGTGGAGTTCGGACCCATGGATGGGCACGCCAAGGCTCACGCGTACTTCGACATGCTTGATGAGTTGCGCGAACTGCTCGGCACCGAGGTCGATCTGGTGATGGCCGGCGCCGTCAAGAATCGCTACATCGCACGCGACATCGAGCGCAGCAAGCAGATGCTTTATGCCGCGTAGGGCCGTCGCGTACCTCTCGGATATCGTCGAGGCGTGCGATGCCATTCAAGAAGTTTTGTCGGGCGTCGATCTGCCCACTTACCAGAAGACCCGGGCCATCCGTTCGGCGGTCGAGCGCGAGTTCATCACGATTGGCGAGGCTATCAGCGTCCTTGGTCGAGTTGCTCCCGTTGTCGTCGACGGGATTTCACACGCGCGCATGATCGTCGGTTTCCGCAATGTGCTCACCCACGATTACGCCGCCGTCGATGACGAGACGGTATTCGCGCTCGCCCAATCGGACATCCCTGAGCTACGACGCGAATGCGCCGTCCTGCTTGAGCGTACTGGTGAAGCAGACTGACACAGTCAAGTGGGGCAACCAGACCCCAATCCTATCAGGTATTGGAACTCCGTATCTACGAGACTGCGTCGAAATGGGATCGGTGCGAGGGGGAACGCATCTTGATGACGAGACTTGTAGGAAGCTTGGGGTCGGTCTACCTCGGGTGAGATCACAACCCGCGTGCCCGGAAGGACAGGAAATCGCACCAGGTATTCCGCCCGACTGGCGTGATACCGGGAGCCGGCGGCGTGTCGTCTGGGCTCACGCGCTTCCGTGGACGGGTGACCACTTGGGCGGTCGTGCCGCCGCCCGGCCACGGGTGGGGGAAGTTGAGGTGGCCGCCGGGGCAGGGAGAGGACAAGCCATGTCGAAGGCCGGGGCGTTCCTGACGATTATCATGGCGACTTTGGCGCTCACGATCGGGGCCGTGAGAGCTTTGGCGGGGGAGCTGCCGCTCCTGCAACGGGGAGCGCGCGTGCGCGCCACGCTCAGCAAGCCGGAATTCAACGGACTGACCATTTCGAAATCGATCACCGGGAAGCTCCTTGACCTCACCGCGACGGACATCATGCTGGAGACGTCGCCCGACCGGCCGCCCGTGATGCTGCCGCTGCAGAACATCTCCGGCCTGGATCTGAAGCTTCAGCAGGGGCGGCGCAACCGCGGAGCGCTGATCGGCGGTGGCGCGGTGCTGGCGACCGGACTGTTGGTCTCGCTGGCGTTCGATGACGACGTCAGCGGCCAGGATGGATGGGTGTTCATCCCCGACCGGGTCGCGGTCATCCTGCTGACCGCGGCGATGGTGCCGGTGGGAGCGGTCGTCGGCGCGCTGGTTGCGCCGGGGACGAAGTGGCAGCCGATCCCGTCCGACCGGATCCGGCTCGGACTCGACCGAGGCCCGGGCGGCGAGAGCCGGCTCGGCGCGACCCTGCGATTCTAGGCACGAGGAGGCGTCGTGGCAGAAGAGAAGAAGTACTGGTTTCGGCGGCTGAGCTACAACTCGTGGCTGCCCATCTCATGGGAGGGGTGGGTCACGATGGTCGTTTTCGTGGGCGTGATGTTGCTGATCCTGAGCCTGACCGGCGACTGGGGCCGGGAAACCTTCGTGTTCGCGCGGCATTGGCCGCTGCTCGCGGCGATGGGCATCATCATTCTGGCATTTTTCCGGGTGACTCGCGGACACGTGAAGAAATGACACGGATCCGGGGCGACCGTTTTCGTTGGGAGGCAGGAGATGCCCACGAAGTCGAAATCGCCGACTACCACCAGGTCGCGCGCAACCGGGGCGAGCACGGGTGCGGGGCGCCGGCTGCCCACGCGCCGCCCGCCGACGCATCCGGGAGAAATGCTGCTTGAGGAGTTCCTCCGGCCGCTGGAGATCAGCCAGTCTGCCTTCGCCATCCGCCTGGGCATCTCCTTCCCCCGGCTCAACGAGATCGTCCGTGGCAAGCGGGGGGTGACTCCGGACACGGCTCTCCGGCTTGAGCGTGTCCTGGGCATGCGCGCCGAATTCTGGCTCGGGCTCCAGCTCGACTGGGATCTCTGGCGGGCCATGCAGAGTCGGGATGCGGCCGCGATTGCCCGGCTCGATCCGCTGCGTCAGGCCAGCTGAGGCCGCGCGACTCCTCACGCCGATTCGTACACCAGCCTGATCACCTTCTCGCCGCCCGGGCCGCGCCCCGGCAGCCGCAGGGTCACGTAGAGCCGCTTTTCCGCGGGCACGAGCCGGTAGACCTGGGTCATGCCGGGGCGGCCTTCCTGCTCCAGCGTGATCACCATCGTTTCGCCTTCCCAGCGGGCGGTTTCGAGCAGGCCGGCACGGGTGCCGCGGCGGTCGCGGCGCTGGCCGTCCAGGACGTGGATGAGCCGCTGCTCGCTCCCGTCGATGATCTCGATCTCCGGGCCCGATTGCGCGATGAGGAGCCGCTGCCAGCCGGCGGTCATCCGGGCGGCGAAAGCCTGGCGCGCCTTTGCGGCGGCCGGGTCTTTGCCCTCGCCGCCGAACCGGGCTTCGGCGCGCGGGCCGTCGCCGGTGTTTTCCTCGTTGCCGTTGCTCAGATCGTCGCCGCTGCCACCCATGCCGCCGCCGCCCATGCCGCCGCCGCCCATGCCGCCGCCGCCCATGTCGCCGCCGCCCATGCCGCCGCCGCCCATGCCGCCGCCGCCCATGCCGCCGCCGCCCATGCCGCCGCCGCCCATGCCGCCACCTCGCACGCCTGGCTTGCCGGGCTTGCCACCCGCGGGCTTCTCGGTCGGCATCATGGTCTCGAAGATCGGCCGGGGGTCGTCACTCTCCTTCGCGTTCAGGACCCAGACTCCGGAGAAGTCGGGTTGGACGAGGGCGTCGGTGGAGCCGGGCGCCGGGGGCGGGGAGCACCCGAACCACGGGTGGAGGCGCGGGGCGTGGCGGTTGCGCGCCGACCGCGCCGCCGATCAGCAGGGTTGCTACGAAAACGATACAAACGGCGCGTGGGTCCGCGACCCGCGATGTTGCGCGGTTGAACATGGGGCTCCTTTCGTGGGGGGGAAGCTGACTCTAACCCAACGCGCGGGGAACAGTTCCCCTGCGCACGAAAACAGGGGCGCCCGGAGGCCGAGCCACCGGGCGCCCGCGGACCGTCGGCGCGGGCGTCAGCGCCCGCCGTCGAGCGGCCTGCCGTCGGCGTCGAACACCGCCGGCGCGCCGAGATCGAGGTCGCCGAGCTGCGGCTCGATGACACTGCGGTCGCCGACCAGCACCACGCGCATCTTCGCCGGATCGAGGTGGCGTTGCGTGGCCGCCAGGATCTCGGCGGCGGTCAGCTTCGCCAGCCGCGCCGGCAGCGTCTGGTAATAGTCGGGCGACTGATCGTACAGGAACAGGTTGCCGATGGTGCCGACCGTGCTGGCCGTCGTCTCGAAAGAGGCCGGCAGCGCGCGCACGATGGCGTCGCGCGCGAGGGTCAGCTCCTGCGGGGTCATCTCCGCGGCGAGCATGCCGCGCAGCTCCTTGAACGACTCGCTCACGGCGAGGCCGGTCTTGTCGGCCTGCACCATGGCGCCGCCGAACAGGGGGGCCGCGCCGCGCCGCTCCTGCTGCGACGAGAACGCGCCGTAGGTGATCCCCTTGTCCTCGCGCAGGTTCATGTTGAGACGGCTCGAGAAGAGCGAGCCGAGGACCATGTTCATGACGTTGATCGATTCGAAGTCGGGATCGTCGCGCGGCGATCGTGACCTGGCCGAAGAGGACGGCCGTCTGCGTGGCGCCCGGCTTGTCGACGAGCGCGAGCCGCTGCGGCAGCGGCGACGGCGCTCCCGGCACGCACGACGGCGGCGGCCCGGCCGCTCCAGGCGCCGAACGCCTTCTCCGCCAGCGCGCGCGCCTGCGCCTCGGTGAGGTCGCCCGCGAAGACGAGCGCGGCGTTGGCCGGGGCGAAGGTGCCGCGGTAGAACGTCGTCGAGGTCGTCGCGGGAGATCGCCTTGAGCGAAGTCTCGTCGCCCAGCGTCGAGTGGCCGTACGGATGCGCGTCGCCGTAGGCCGATCAGCGGCAGGACCCGCATGGCGATCTGGAACGGGTTGTCGCGCTGCTGCAGCAGGGCGGTCAGGCGGTCGTTGCGCACCCGGTCGACCTCGCCGGCCGGGAAGGTGGGGCGCAGCACGACGTCGGACATGATGTCCATCAGCGCGCCGGCGTTCTGCTGCAGGGAGACGCCCGAGACGTAGCTGCCGTCGGCGGCGCCGTTCGTGGAGAGGCTGGCGCCGTTGGCCTCGAGCTCGCGGGAGATGCCGAGCGCGTCGCGCGCGCCGGCTCCCTCGTCGAGCATGGAGGCGGTGAAGCCGGCCAGACCGCTGCGTCCGGCCGGGTCGGCGGCGCTGCCGGCGCGCACGACCAGGTGCGCCGCCACGACCGGCAGGTCGTGGGCCTCGACCAGGTAGACCGGCAGGCCGTTGGCGAGCGTGAAGCGCTTCGCCGCCGGCAGCGGGGCCAGCGAGGCCGGTCCCGGCGCCGGCTGCGTGTCGCGCCACGGCTCGGCCGAGACGACCGGCTCCGTGGGCGGCGGCGGGGAGGCGGGGGCGGGCGGACCGGGCGGCACGATCTGCTCGCCCGGCACGCCGTACACGACGACGCGCCGGTCGCGCCGCAGCTCGTCGGCGGCGAACGCCCGGATCGCGTCCGGCGTGACGGTCTCGTAGCGGGCGAGGTCCCAGTTCAGCCTGCCCGGGTCGCCGAGGTAGTGGTTGTACTGGTTGAGACGGTCGGCCACGCCGCTGAAGGCGCCGAAGTTCTCGAGCGAGGTGACGGTGGCGGTCCAGATCATGTTGCGCGCCGCGGTGATCTCCGCCGCGGTCGGTCCCTCGGCGGCCAGCTTCGCCAGCTCCGCGTCGATGGCGCGCTCGAGCTCCTCGGCGGTGTGGCCCGGCTTGGCGGTGGCGGTGATCTGGAAGATGGAGCCGAGCGCCAGCGACTGCTGCCGCGCGCTCACGCTCTGCGCGATCTTCTGCTCGTAGACGAGGCTCTTGTAGAGACGGCTCGCCTTGCCGCCCGCCAGGACGCGCGAGGCGACGTCGGCCTCGGCGTCGCCCGGCTTGTAGTAGGGCGCCGTCAGCCAGGCCAGGTAGACGCGCGGCAGCTCGACCTTGTCGGTGACGATCTGCCGGCGCTCGCTCGTGATGGGCGGCGTGACCGCCGTGATCGGCGGCACCGCGGGGCCGCGCGCGATCGTGGCGAAGTACTTCTCCACGAGCGCCTTCGTCTGCGCCACGTCGATGTCGCCGACGATGACGAGGCTGGCGTTGTTCGGGGCGTAGTAGCGGCGGAAGAAGTCGCGCACGTCCGCCGGGCGTGGCCGCCTGGATGTCGTCGTGCGAGCCGATCACGTTCGCGTAGTACGGGTGACCCGCGGGGAAGAGGAGGTGGAACAGCGCCTCCTCGACCAGGCCGTACGGCTGGTTCTCCACCGCCTGGCGCCGCTCGTTGCGCACGACCTCCTGCTGGCGCGCCAGCATCTGCGCGTCGAGGCGGTCGAGCAGGAAGCCCATGCGGTCGCTCTCGAGCCAGAGCGCGGTTTCGAGCTGGTTCGACGGCACGTCCTCGAAGTAGTTCGTGCGGTCGAAGTCGGTCGAGCCGTTGATGAACGAGGAGCCGGCCCCTTCGAGGATGGACAAGAAGTTGTCCTCCTGCACGTGGCCGGAGGCCTGGAACATCATGTGCTCGAACAGGTGCGCGAAGCCGGTGCGGCCGGCCTCCTCGTTGGCGGGGCCGACGTGGTACCAGATGTTGACGGCCACCAGCGGCAGCCGCGTGTCCCGGCGCAGGATGACGTCGAGCCCGTTGGGGAGGGTGTACTTCTCGAATTTCAGGTCGACCACGGGGGCCTGGGCCTCCTTCGCCGCGGTGGCGGGCAGCGCCCACGCGGCGGCGAGCAGAACGGCCAGCAGCGCCGGCGTCGCCAGGGCGGCGAAACGCGGCGCGGGGCGCGGCCTGCGGTTGGTTGGGTTCGTCATGGACCATCTCCTTCTGACAGAGCGGTGAGGCGTGGACCGGAACGCGGGCGGCGTCCGGAGGGGCGGTGGCCGGCGGGGTGGGCCGCCGTCGCGAGGCGCGAGCGGTGGCTACGGACGCCGCCCCCTCCGGGTTGCCGCTACTGCGTCCAGCGCTTCATCCACCCGAGCACTTCCTCGTGCCACTGGATCGAGTTGAGCGGCTTGAGCACCCAGTGGTTCTCGTCCGGCAGGATCATCAGCCGGGCCGGAATCGCCCTGGCGCCGCAGCGCCGTGAAACTGGACAGCCCCTGCGTGTAGACCACGCGGAAGTCCTGCTCGCCGTGGACGACCAGCATCGGCGTCTTCCAGTTCTTCACGAACTCGACCGGGTTGTCCCGGGCGTAGGCCTCCGGATTGTCCCACGGCGTGCCGCCGTGCTCCCACTCGGGGAACCACAGCTCCTCGGTGTCGAAGTAGGCCATCCGCTCGTCGAGATTGCCGTCGTGCGAGACGAGCGCCTTGAAGCGGTCCGTGTGACCCTGCGATCCAGTTGATCGCGTAGCCGCCGTAGCTGGCGCCCGCCGCCACGCAGCTTGTCGCCGTCCAGGAACGACCACTTCGCCAGCGCGAAGTCGAGGCCCTTCATGAGATCCTCGAACACGCGGTCGCCCCAGTGGCCGTTGATGGCGTCGGTGAACGCCTGGCCGTAGCCGGTCGAGCCGTGGAAGTCGACCATCACCACGGCGAAGCCGGCGCCGGCGTAGGCCTGCGGATTCCAGCGGTAGTGGAAGTCGTTGCCGAAGCTCCCCTGCGGGCCGCCGTGGATGAGGAAGGCCACCGGGTAGCGGCGCGCCGGGTCGAAGTCGACCGGCCGGACGAGGTAGCCGTAGACGGTGTCGCCGTTCCAGCCCGGGATAGCTGAACTGCTCCGGCTCGCCGAACTTCGCGGCGGCGACCTTGCGCGTCGTTGAAGGCGGTCAGCTTGCGGGTCTCCTTGCCGTCGGCCTTCGCGAAGTACAGCTCGTCGGGGCCGCGCAGCGAGTTGCGCAGGAAGAAGACGCCGCGCCGGACCGGATTCAGCGAGCTGTTCGTCGCCTCGGCCACGACCTCCCGCACGGCGCCGCTCTTCACGTCCACGGCGAAGATGGCGTGCTGGCCGAGGTTGTCGGCGGCGCACCAGATCGTCTTGCCGTCGGGCGCCCAGGCGAGCTCGCCGGGCGAACGGTCCCACGCCTCGGTGAGGACGCGCGTCGTGCCGGCCGGCCAGTCCATCAGGACGATGCGCTGGCGGTCGGCCTCGTAGCCGGGGCGGGCCATGGCGAGATAGGCGATGGTGCGGCCGTCGGGCGAGAAGACCGGCTGCGTGTCGACGGCCGGGTTGGCCGAGGTCAGGCAGCGCGGCGCGGCGGAGCCGTCGAGCGGCACGGTCCAGAGGTTGGTGTCGGTCTTCCACGCCCCCTCGCTGCCGGGCAGCACCTTGGCGGTGAAGACGAGCGCGCGCGCCGTCGGCGCTGACGGCGAGTTCCTCGCCGCCGCCGAACGGCTTCGTCGGCGCGTCGGCGTCCCAGTCCGGCATGAGGTCGCGCAGCTGGGCGTCGGTGCCGTCGAGCGGGCGCGCGAACAGGTGCGAACGGCGGCCGTCCTCCCAGGTGTCCCAGTGGCGGAACAGCAGTTCGTCGTAGACGCGGGCGCTGCCCTGGCCGGCGGCCGGGGCGGCGTCGCGGTCGGCGGTCGCGGCGGGGGTGGCGCCGGGGTAGACCTCGAGCGCCAGGATCATCGCCCGCGCCTGCGGCGCCACCTCGAGCAGGTTCACGTCGAGCGGCAGGTTCGTGGCCTGGCGCGCCTCGCCGCCGGCGGGATCGATGACCCACACCTGCGCCGAGCCGGAGCGGGTGGAGAGGAACCAGATCCGGCCGTCGGTCGTCCCAGCGCGGGTTGAAGTCGGCGGCGGGGTTGGCGGTGAGGCGCCGCACGCCGCTGCCGTCGGCGCGGCAGAGCCAGAGGTCGGTGCGACCCCGGTTGGCCGCGAGGTCGGTCTCGCGCACCGTGAAGACGATCCACTGGCCGTCCGGCGAGACGCGCGGTTCGGACAGGCGGTCCATGGCCAGCATGTCGTGGACCGTGAACGGGTGCCGCTCGACCGGTGGCTGCGTCGGGGGCGTGGGCGCGGGGCGCGGCGGCGGCGGCGACAGGCAGGACAGGACGACCGCGAACGCGGCCGCAAGCGGGAACCGTGCGAAGCGGCGCAAGGAGCACACCTCCGGACGGGGGAGAAAGGGCAGCCTAGGATCGGGCGGAATGATAGGGCATCTCGCGCGACGGTGCGAGGGGGCAGGTTCGAGCGGTCGGTCGGGGTGGCCGCGGTGGCGTGGCGGGGTGAGGATATTTCGCCGCCAGGACCCGATTTGTGGTATTTTTGATCGCAACGGCGCCCCACGGCCGGACGTCGTCCGCCACCCCCTGAGAATGGCCCCCTCCGGCTGGCTCCTGCACAGGAGGTTCTTGTCATGTCGTCGCTTCCTCTGCCCACGCGGCGCGGGCTCGCGCTCGCGCTCGGGCTGGCGCTGTTCGCCCTGGCGCCGGCCGGCTGCTCCGACAACGCGGGACCGGGCACCCCGGCCGACGATCAGGGCGTCGCGCTACTCTCGGGCGATCTGGACCCTGGACAGGGCACGTTCGTCCTCCAGGAACTCGACCAGACGCTGCCCGGCCGGGCGCCGATCCGCGTGGAACTGATCGGCAGCAACCTGCAGGTGGACGCGGCCGCCGAGGTGGTCTCCCTCGACGTGGCGGTCCGCAACGCCGGCGAGCAGCCGCTCTTCGCCCCGGCGATGATCTGGCTGTACGGCCTGCGTCCGGACGGCGTGACGGTGCTCAACGCCGATGTCGTGCCGGGCCTGCCCGATACCAGTGTCACCCTGCCGCCGCCGCCGCGCGAGCGGTACGGGTTCGACTACACGCAACTCCTCGGGGGCGATCCGGTGCTGGCGGCGGGCGAGACGTCGGATGCGCGGACCTGGCGCTTCCACGTGCCGGGTCTGACCGGCTTCGCGTTCGGCGCGCGCGCCGAGTTCGGTCTGGTGCCGGACCTGCCGGTCATCGCCGGCCGCTGTTTCCTGGACGCGAACCAGGACGGCCTGCTCCAGCCCGGCGAGTTGCCGATTCCCCACGGGATCATCGGCGCGACCGGTCCGGACGGCTTTGCGCTGGCGGTCCGGCCGGACCAGGAGGGGCGCTACGCGCTGCCGGTCGGGCAGGCCGGGCTCTACACGCTGCAGTACTGGCCGTTCGGCCGGGCTCACCGCGGATACGGTGATCGGGGATCATGAAGACGGTGATGATGGCGACGACGGGACCGACGATCCGGAGGACCGGCCGGAGCCGATCTTCACGACGCCCAATCCGCTCACGGTGTTGCTGACGCCGGGGCCGGACGGACGTCCGAACAGCTTCCTCGACGCGCATTTCGGCGTCTTCGTGGCGGCCGAAGACGACAGCCTCCCGCCGGTCGTGCACACGACGGTGCCGTTCGACTCGCTGCCCGGCGACCCTTACATGCTCGGGGAGTCGGGGGTGACCGGCATCGTCATGCGTCTGGCGGTCGGCTTCAGCGGCTGCCAGGCGGACCACCCGTTCCAGCTCTACTGGCAGGAGGGGCCGGAGATGTCCCCGCTGCCGGTCGCGCACCTGATCCTGAAGCACGACGGACGGGGGGAGATGTGCGCGGCCTGGTTCACGCGAGACCTGATGTTCGACCTGCGGCCGATCCGGGCGGCGCTGGGCGGGTCGCTGCCGATCCCGCTGGTGCTGCACACGCCCGACGGCCAGATCCGGTCGTACGTGCTGCGGCCGCTGGCCTCGGGCGAGGATTGACCTAGCGCGCCAGGACGAGGCGCACGACGGCGCCGTCGCCCCGCGCGTCGCGCAGCCGGACCAGATAGACGCCGCTCGCCGCCTGGCGGGCGGCGTCGTCCGTTCCGTCCCAGGTGAGCGTCCCCGCCGCGGCGGCCGGTCCGTCCCACAGCGCGCGGACGGCGCGGCCCCGCAGATCGTGGACCGTGACGCGCAGCGGGCCGGGGGCGGCGCCCCGCCAGGCGATGGTCGCCGCCGGGTTGAACGGGCTGGGCCAGGCGCGCAGCTGCGGTCCCGGCCGCGGCGGCGGCCAGCCGGCGTTCGGGTCGGGGGTGGCTGTTCCGAGGTCGAACGTGACATCGTCGATCCAGAAGCCACTGCCCGTGATGTTGCCGTCCGAGCCGAAGGCGAGCCGGAAGCGGAAGGTCGGGCTGCGGAATGCGGTCAGGTCGAAGACAGCGCCGCGCCAGCCGTCGCTGTGGCCCGACCAGCCGGGGCGGGAGGCGAGGCCGGACAGCGTCTGGTCGGTGTAGGAGTTGAGCGGCGTGACGTTGGACCAGAGGGAGTCGCGCGTGGCCTGCAGTTTCACCCCGTCGAAGCCGGTCTCGGTCTCGCTCCAGTAGTGCAGGCTCAGCCGCAGCGCGGGGGCGGTGGAAAAATCACGGGGCGGACTGGTCAGGGTCGACCACTGCTCGTCGGGGTAGTCGGCCAGCATGCCGATCCCCCAGCAGTGCCCGCCGCCGAAGCCGCCCCGGGGACCGACCTCGCGGGCCGGCTCGCCCCAGCTCCAGAGCGGGGTCAGCGGGACGAAGCCGCCGTCGTCGGCGTCGAAGGTGAGGTCGGCGGGCGGCAATTCCGCGTAGATCGCCACCGATCCGGCGGCGCCGGGGGGGAGGGCCAGCGCGCGCACCGCGGCGCCGTGCCCCGGATGGCCGTCGAACAGCAGCGTGTATGACCGGTCCACGGGGACGCCGGGCAGCGAGAAGCGGCCGTCGTCACCGGCCGTGACGGAGGCGAGCGGCACCGCGAGCGGCGTGATCCGGGCGCCGCCGAGCGATTCGCCGGAGGCGCCGTAGATCCGTCCAACGAGCGTGACGGCCGGCAGGCGCGGGAGCGCGAGGTGCGCCGCGAGCGGGTCACCGGTGGTGATTGCGATCGTGCGCGTGGTCGTGGCGTGAAAGAAGGAGGCGAAGCGGAGCGTGTAGCTGCCGACGGCGAGCGGGAAGGCATAGCCGCCCGTGGCGTCGGTGAGATCGACCCCATCCGTCTCCAGCACCCGCACCTCGACCGTTTCGAGCGGGTCGCCGGAGTCGGCGTCGGTGACGGTTCCCGCCACGCGGCCCAGCCCGGCGAGCGCCGCGACGCGGGCGGCGACGAGATCCGGGAGGACGCCGATCCGCTTCCCCTCCAGTTGCGGGGTGCCGGTCGCGCTCAGGAGGTGACGCGCCAGCGAGGCGTCGAGGGAAAAGTCCCAGGCTGCCCGCACCATGCCCTGCAGCGCTGCCACCGCACCGGCCACCATCGGGGTGGCGCTTGAAGTGCCGTTGAAGCCGTTCGTGTACCAGGCGGTTTCCGGCAGCGGTCCCCCCTGCAGGGCGCCGTAGCCGCAGGAGACCACGGTCGAGCCCCAGCCGCGCAGGTCGAGGCGGCTCCCGCTGTTCGAGAACCAGGCAGGCCAGGCGGTGCTGCCGTCGCCGGCGCCGCACATGATGGCGCCGGAATCGCGCAGCGTGCGGTCGAACAGGCCGGCGTAGCGCGGGTCGTCGAGATCCTGCTCGCCGTTGCCGGCCGCCTCGCAGACGATGATGCCGGCGGCGGTCACGAGCCGGATCGTCTCGAAGATGTCCTGCCAGAATTCGAGCGGGAGGTAGCCGTACTGGCCGGCGCCGCTGGAGAACGGGCCGGGGGCATGCAGTTCGATGAGCATGACATCGCCGGGGACGAGCTGTCCGGCCGCCTGCGCGAGGGCATCGGACACGGAGAGGTCGCGCACCGAGGCGGCGCCGATCGCGCAATCGGGTGCGATGCCGCGCACGCCGAAACCGTTGTCCGACCCGCGCAGCTCGCCGAGCACCGCCGTGCCGTGGTTGCGCCACGACAGCTCGTCGAACGGCGTGCCGAACATGGCCAGCGGCGCGGTCAGATCCTCATGAGTCCAGAGCCACGCCCCCTCGATGTCGATCACGGTCACGCCGGCGCCGCGCGCGGCGGGCAGTCCGCCCACCGCGAGAGCGCCGACGCCGAGCGGAGCGTCGGTCAGGTACCCCTGACCGTTGGTGAAGTCGGGCGTGTCGGCCGGCGCGCCCGCGGCCGTCGTTGTGCCAGGTTCGGTGGCGCCGGGCGCGGGCGCGGGCGGCGTGAACCGGCCGGTGAAGGCGTCGAAGCCGAGCGCCGCCGGCACCACGGCCGGCTCGAGAAATGCCGTTTCCACGGCGGGGTCGGCCAGCAGCGCTTTCACCATCACCAGCAGGGCCGCGCGGTCGGGGGTCGGCTGCGGCGGGTCGAGCCGCGCCCAGAGGTTCAGGTCGGGCAGCGCGAGCCCCGCCGCCCGCGCGGGCGCGCAGCGCGTCGAGGGCGGCGGGCGGCAGGGAGAAATGCCGCTGCCAGCGTGCTCCGGGGCAGATCCGCGCCACCAGCGACCCGAGCCGGTCGAGCGCCCCGTTGAGCGGGGCGGCGGCGCCCGGGGTGGGGATCCGCGCCACCGGTCCCTCGTCGCCGGAGATCAGGCCGGAATCGGCGCGCAGCTTCAGCACGAGGCGTCCCGTCGGGGCGGCGGTCTGCAGGGCGAGTGCGGTGGCGGGGGGCAGGGGGCGGTCGCGCGCGGGTCCCGCCGACAGCGGGGTGGCGGCGAGGAGGCAGGCAATGCAGGCCGCGCAGACGACGCCGAAAACGCGGATGGCGGCCGGCCGAAGCCGGGCCGCAGCCCCGGGCATCCGTGGAACGGGGGAGCGCAGGAATCGGGCCATGACGTCCTTCCGGGGCAGCAATCTCGCGGGCGGTCCCCCTTTGCAATGCGCGGGGCCGCGACGTCTGCTATTAATAGTAGGCCTGTCGAGAGGCAAACACCACCCGTCGCCCGGCGACGGAAACGAGGAGATCGGGATGTTCCAGCGTAACCTGTCAGGTTTGCGCGCAGTGACGGCGGCGGTGTGGATCGCCGGCGTCGGCATGCTTGCGACAACCCGCGCCGACGCCGCGGATCCGGCCGGCGCGCCGGCCGTCCCGGCCTCCGTGGCTGCCGCGGCCGCGCCGACCTTCGGCGTCGTGGAGGGGGAGAAGGGTCCGTACCTGGTCGGCGAGGTCACCCGAGAGGATATCGTCGCCGGCTTCCCCGCCTGGAACGACTCTGCCGCGGCCTACGTGCCGGAGCCGGGGGCGGTGGCGCGGCTGGCCGCCGTGTCGCGTCCCGTGGACGTGGTCTGCGTGCTGGGCACCTGGTGCGGGGATTCGCGCCGCGAGGTGCCCCGTTTCTGGAAACTCATCGGCGAGTGCCGCCAACCCGAACCTGCGGCTGCGCATGTTTGCCGTCGGCCGCAAGGACGACGCGGCGGCGCTGGCGAAGTCGGAGGCGGTCGGCGCCCCGCGCGACATCCGTGCCGTCTGGGGCGTGACGCTCGTGCCGACGTTCATCTTCCGCGTCGACGGCGAGGAGCTCGGGCGCATCATCGAAACCCCCACCGGCACGCTCGAGGGCGACGCCGCCGACCTCGTGGCGCCCGCCGACGCGGATCTCGGTGCGCCCGGCGCGCCCGGGCAGGGCGGCTGGCATTGAATTCCCTCGAAAGGAGAGGCATGGATACCCGGCAGAAGCTTGCGGCGCTGCGCGCATTGATGCGCAACAACAAGGTCGACGCCTTCTACGTCCCCGGCACGGATCCGCATCAGAGCGAATATGTGCCGGCCCTGTGGCAGCGTCGCGGGTGGCTGAGCGGATTCACCGGCTCCGCCGGCGACGTGGTGGTGACCGCGCGCCAGGCCGCGCTCTGGACCGACTCGCGCTATTTCCTGCAGGCCGAACTGCAGTTGCGCGGCTCGGGCATCGCGCTGATGAAGCTCGCCATGCCCGGCACGCCGTCCATCACCGGGTGGATCGCCCGGCAGTTGAAGCCGGGTCAGACCCTCGGGCGTCGATCCGCAGCTGCTGTCGGTGCAGGAGGCGGAGACCTTCGTGGCGGAGCTGGCCGAGGCGGGCCTCGTCGTGCGGCCGCTCGACGGCCAACCTCGTGGACGAAATCTGGCCCGACCGGCCGGCGGCGCGACTCGATCCGGTGCGGCTGCACAGTCCGCGCCACGCCGGCGCGACCGCGCGCGACAAACTGCGTCTGGTGCGCGAGGCGATGCGGGCGGCCGGCGCGCGCGCGCACGTGCTGGCGGCCCTGGACACGATCGCCTGGCTGTTCAACGTGCGCGGCGCGGACGTCGACTTCAATCCGGTGGTGATCGCGTACGCCGTCGTCATGGAACGTGAGGCCCGTCTCTTCATCGACCCCCGCAAGATCACGCCGGAACTCACGAAGGCGCTGCGGCGGGACGTGAAGATCCTGCCGTACGCGAAGCTGCCCGCCACGCTGCGCGAGCTGCGGGCCGCGCGGGTGCCGGTCCTGCTCGACCCCGCCACCACCAACGCCTGGGTGGCGGACCAGCTCCGCGCCGAGCAGATCGTGCGCGGTCCCTCACCGGTGACCGCGCTCAAGGCGGTCAAGAACCCGGTCCAGATCCGCGGCGTCGCGTCGGCCCACGTGCGCGACGGCGTGGCGATGGTGAAGTTCCTGAAGTGGCTCGAACCGGCCGTGCGCGGCGGCGATGTGACCGAGCTGTCGGCCGCCGACCGTCTCGAGGCGTTCCGCGCCGAGGGGCGTCTATTTCCAGGGGCTGAGCTTCAACACGATCAGCGCCTACGGGGCGCACGGCGCGATCGTCCACTACGCCGCGGACCGCCGGAGCAACGCGCGGCTGCGTTCGCGGGGGATCTACCTGATCGACTCCGGCGGGCTCTACCTCGACGGCACCACCGACATCACCCGCACCCTGACCCTGGGCGCCCCGACCCCGCGCCAGAAGGACGCCTTCACCCGCGTGTCTGCGCGGGCACATCGCGGTCGCCGCGGCGAAGTTCCCGGCCGGCACCTCCGGCCAGCGCCTCGAGGTGCTCGCGCGGCAGCCGCTCTGGGAGGCGGGGCTCAACTACGGGCACGGCACCGGCCACGGCGTCGGGCACTACCTGAGCGTGCACGAGGGGCCGATGGGCCTCACGCCCAAGGACGTGCGGAACGTGCCGCTGCGTCCCGGCCACCTGCTGTCGATCGAGCCGGGCTACTACAAGGCGGGCGGCTGGGGCATCCGCATCGAGAACCTGGCCTTCGTGGCGCGCGACGAGAAGCTGAGCGGCCCTGAGGGGGACTGGTACCGCTGGGACGTGGTCACGCTCTGTCCGATCGACCGGCGGCTGGTCGACCGCAAGCTGCTCATGCCGCGCGAGCGCGCCTGGCTGAACGCCTACCACGCCCGCGTGTACCGGGAACTGCGTCCGCATCTCGACCCGGAGCACCGCGCGTGGCTGAAGGCCGCGACGCGGCCCATCTAGTGCCGCCGCATCGCCGCGGGCGCCGTCCTCTTCGGGCGGCCCCGCGGTGAGCGGCTCAGGCACCGCCGACGCCGCCGTCCGGGCGCAGAGGCCGGCCTCGCGCCCCGTCGCGTCCGCCAGACGGACCGTCCGGGTCGGGAAGGCGAACCTCACGCCCAGGCCGTCGAGCAGGTCCATGATCGCGAGATTGAGCTCCTGGCGGATGGCGGTGTGCTCGTCGTAATCGACCGTGATGGTGAAGTAGTTGACGAGCACCTCGAGACTCGACTCGCCGAAGCTCAGGAACCGCACCTGCAGATTCTCCGGGGCGACGCCGGGGTGTCCGCGCAGCAGCTCCTCGAGGCGGCGCAGCAGGTCGCGCATCTGCGCCGGAGTCGTGGCGTAGGTGACGTTGAGCGTCATGCGCACGCGGCGGCGCGGCATCAGGCTGTGATTCTCCACGGTGGCGTTCGTGAGGGTCTGGTTGGGGATGGTGACGACGGTCTTGTCGAACGTGCGGATGCGCGTCGTGCGCAGACCGACCTCCTCGACCATGCCGTCGGCGTCCGGCAGGGTGACCCAGTCGCCGACGCGGAACGGGCGGTCGACGAGGATCGTGACCGACCCGAACACGTTGGCGATCGTGTCCTTGGCCGCCAGCGCGAAGGCGAGTCCGCCGATGCCGAGGCCGGCCAGCAGTCCCGACACCGAGAAGCCGAGGTTCTGCACCGCCACCAGCATGGCGATCGCGCCGACGAAGATCTTGCTCGTCTTGCGCAGCAGCGGGACGAGCTGGTCGTCGAAGCGGGAATCGTTGCGCGCGGCGCGTTCCGCCATCATCACGAAGCCGACGTCCACCAGCCGGAACGCGCACCAGGACACGATCAGGGTCGCCAGGAGCGGCGAACGCCTTCAGCCCCGGATCGAGCATGCCGGTGTAGCGGCTGCCGAGCAGGCGCCAGGCGAAGTGCGCGCCGATCAGGACGATCAGCCAGCCGAGCGGCCCGAGCAGGGCGCGGATGGCCAGGTCGTCGGCCTGGGTCTCGGTGCGGGCGGCCCAGGCGCGCAGCCGCCGTCCGAGCAGGTGGATGACGATGAAGCGGGTGACGACGGCGCCGAGCATGACGATCAGCGCGCCGGCGAAATGACTCACGGTCCAGGGACCGATTTCCCGGCTCAGAAACGCGGACATGGCGATCTCCTCCCGGCCGCGCGGGCGGCCGGGTCGCATGATAGACGGCTCGCCGCCGCGGGGGCAATGCCCATCCGGCGCCGGCACGGCGCCCATCCGGCCGCGGAACCGTTCCCTGCCGGGCCGCGGTCTGTGCTAGATTATCCCGCCGCGGCCGCGGCCGACCGCCGCGCGGCGGCGGGGGCCGCGGGAAGCGTCGTCAACAGGAACCGGAACGACAGCGAGGACCGGAATGCGATGAAGACGAGACTGGCCGTGTTGCTTCTCTGTCTGGCGGCGGGCTGCGGCACGGCGAACGAGGCGCCCGGCCCCGTCACGATGAACGATCTCGAGCTGGAGAACTGGCAGATCGCGCTCGTCGAGATGCGCATCGACAAGAACGAAGCGTTCATGGACTCGACGCAGACGCCGCTGCGGCCGGTGGATCGCGCCGGCTTCGAGGGGTTGAATTACTACGACCCCGACCCGGCGCTCCGCTTCCGCGTGCCGTTCCAGCCGGAGGCGAAGCCCGACACGGTCATGCTCGTCAAACGCAAGGGCAACCAGCTGCCGTACGTGAAGGCGGGGAAGGTGTCGCTGCGCGTGGGCGGGCGGGAGGTCACCCTGGGGGTGTACGCCTCGCCCGGCGCCGGCCCGGAGGAGGGGTTCTGGCTGCCGTTCTACGACGAGACGAGCGGCAGGGAGACCTACGGCGGCGGACGCTATCTCGACCTGAAGCCGGAGGCGGACGGCCGGACCTTCGTCGTGGATTTCAACTACGCCTACAATCCGCTCTGCGACTACAACCCCGAGCGGTACAACTGCACCCTGCCGCCGGCGGAGAACCGCCTGCCGCTGCCGGTGCGGGCGGGGGAGAAGCTTTTCCGGGCGGAGGGGCACTGACGCATCAGCGGCAGTGGTAGTCGGGGAACCGCAGCGCCTGCGTGACGGTGTCGCGCTCGGTGATGGCGAAGTCGAACGGCAGGATGCTGTCCGCGTCGCGCCAGATCAGTTGCACCCGGCCGTCGGAGAAATCGCGGGTGAGCGTGTCGCCGTGGGCGACGACCCCGCCGAGCGGAGCGCCCAGGGCCGGCTCGTACGCGGGCCAGCCGTACCGGACATAGCGGCGGCTCATGGTAGCAGGCGGTGGCGTCCGGTCAGCAGCGCCACGACGCGGTTGAGATCGCCCAGGTTGAACACCACCAGTTGCCCGTCCGAATCCCACCAGCTCACCGGTCGTCGGGTTGGAGAGGATCAGCCACGGTCCGCCGTTGCGCGTGCGCGGCCAGCCGCGCGCGGCGTAGAGGTTGTTGGGGCGCGCGGGGTCGAGCGCCAGCGCCATCCTCGCGGCCCGCCCCAGAAGCCGACGGTGGGGAACAGTTCGTAGAACATGCCGTCGCCGAGCGCCGCGAAGCTCGAATCCACGGCCGCGCGCCCGCCGTTGAAGATCTGGATGAAATCGTTGCCGAACGCGGCGCGGGTTTCCAGGACCAGCGCCGTCTGCGCGTCGCGAAAGGCCTGCCGCTCATCGGCGTCTTCGAAGTGCCCGATTCCGTCGTCGTCCAGGTCAGGTTCGCCGTCCATGGTCGCGTCGACGGCGGGGGCGATCCAGAGTGAAGTGGCGAAGTAGTCCCAGAAGAAGCCGTCCACCGGATTCTCCCCCTTGCGGCGCCATTTCAGGAGCACTTCGATCATCGCCCGCCGGCAGGCAGGATCGAGGATGTTGAGCACCACCTGGCAGCGGCCAGTCCATCAGCGTGTCGCCGGTCGTGGTGAAGCACCAGAAGGGCCGTGTGGCCTGGTACCAGTCCCAGCCGTAGGGGTTGGCGAGCGGATCGCTGTCAGGCTCGTCGCCCCAGGTCGTCCAGGAGCTCTTGCCCAGCACATAGCCGAGCACCCTGGTGTCGGGGTTGAGAGCCTTGACGTTGGCCACGAAGCCGGCGTTTTGCGGCTGCGCCCAGAGGTTGGTGCTCTCCAGCACGACGAGATCCGCGCGCGCAAAGCGCTCGGCCGCCTCCGGGGTGTCGAGATTCCCGGTTCGGAAGTCGACGATGGCCATCCGGGGCGACAGCGTTGCATCCTGCGGCAGTTGGTTCGTGGGAGCGGGGGCCGCAGGATCGTCGCCCGCGCCGCATCCGGCCAGGGCGAGCAGGGCTATGATATTTACCAGCAATATGTTGCGTCTATTGGACACGCGAAGACCTCTTGCGGCGGAATGGCGATCGATAATATCGTGTTTATCCGCAAGAGTAAACCCTACAAAATCGAGGGCCAGAAAACGGGGTGGACTCGCGGGCAAGGGGGGCCGCGACCCCACCCGCGGGCGGGGCCGCGTCGCGGGGGCTTCAGCGCGCGGATTTGGAGGATGCCGTCGTCGCCCGCCTGCCCGTACGCCATCGAACGGTTGGCCGCGACGCCCCAGCCCCGGGCGTCGACCGCGATCAGGCCGAGCGCGGCGTCGGCCGGGAAGAGCGCGCAGCCGCGGCGCACCGCCTCACGCGCCGGCACGCCGCGCGCCAGCAGGTCGTAGACGGTGCGGGCCATCGCGTGGCGGATGATCTCCTCGCCGAACCCGGTGCAGGCCACGGCGCCCGCGGGACCGGCGTAGCAGCCGGCGCCGTAGATCGGCACGTCCCCGACCCGGCCGTAGAGCGTCAGCGAGGTGCCGCCGGTGGAGAGGGTGGCGGCGAAGCGGCCGTTCGCGTCGCGCGCGACCGTGCCGACGGTGTCGTGCGGCCCCGGATCGGCCCTGGAGACGCTGTCGCCGACGGCCGGCGTTGCCAGTTCCGGCGGGATCGGCCCGGGGTAGTTCCAGTACCGGCGCCAGTCGAACGTTGCGTACCCTTCGCCCGCCTGTCCGGCGAGCAGCGCGGCGATGCGCTGCCGGTACTTCGCCTCGGCCTCGGGGCAGGTCGGCAGTTCGTCGGCGAAACCGGCCGCGTGGGCGAAGCGGGTGGCCCCCTCGCCGGCGAGCAGCAGGTGCGGCGTGTCGAGCAGCGCCCGCGCGACCGCCACCGGGTTGCGCACCCGCTCGATCACCGCGACCGCGCCGAAGCGCCCCTCGCTGGTCATGACGGCGGCGTCCATCTGGATCGACCGGCCGTCGAGCCGGATGTTGGCGCCGGTGCCGGCGTTGAAGCGGGGATGGTCCTCGAGGATCAGCGTGCCGAGCACCGCCGCGTCGAGCGGGGAGCCGCCCTGCTCGAGGGCCACGAGCGCCATCCCGGCGGCGCGCTGGCAGTCGGCCGACCAGTCGGGCGGCGAGCCGACGCCGCCGTGCGTGACCGCGAGCGGGCCGGCCGCCTCGCCGCCGAACCAGGTCACCGGCAGGCAGGGCGTCGACCTCCGGCCAGGCCCGGTCCGCCGCGCGGCGTGGCGCCGCAGCCGGCGAGCAGCGCCAGGAGCAGGAGGGCGGGCGCCGTCCGGCGCGCGGTGTTTCGCGGCAGGCGCTCATGGCTGGCGGAACGCCGCGCGGCGCACCTCCGCCACGGAGCGCAGCGGCGACGGCGGGTCGAGGTGGCGCGCGAGGAAGCCGTAGATCTTGACGCGGATCTCCAGCGCCCGCGGCGTGTCGAGCCGGTCGAAGCTGTGCCCGCCCGGCACGTCCTGGTAGATCTCGGACTCGAACTCCTTGCCGGCCGCCTTCAGCGCCTGGATGAGGTGCTCCACCTCGATCACGTTGACGTCCTCGTCATTCGTGTTGGTGTGGATGAGCAGCGGCGTCTTCAGCTTGTCGACGTTCCAGACCGGCGAGCGCCGCTTGTACTCCGGCAGGTTCTCGGCGACGGTCTGGCCGATGTGGTACGGCGCCGAGAAATCGGCGGCGTACTCCTCGCCCCAGTAGCCGAGGCGCTGCACGAGGTCGCTCACCGGCACGCCGGCGAACGCGCAGCGGTAGTCGTCGGGGTGGGCGAAGACGGTCATCAGGGCGATCAGGCCGCCGTGGCTCCAGCCGACCATCGCCGTGCGCGAGCCGTCCACGCACGGGTAGGTGTCGATCGCCCACTGCCGCGCGGCGTGGCAGTCCTCGATCTCGAGGCCGCCGTAGTCGATCCGCTCGTAGAACGCCTTGCCGTAGCCGGTGCTGCCGCGGTACTCCGGCGCCACCACCACGTACCCCTGCGCCACCAGCTCCCGCACGATGTGCGTGTGGTAGGTGGTGAAGTCGGCGTGCACGCCGCCGTGCGGCAGGACGATCAGCGGGCACTTGCCGCCCTTCGGCAGGGTCCGCGGGAGGAAGACGTAGGTGTAGAACTTGACCGGATTGCCGGCGCCGATCGCCGTGGGGTTCTTCTCCTTCCACGGCGGCGGCCCGGTGATGCGCGCCTTCTCGACGATCGCCACGTCGCCGACGCGGTCGAACCAGAGCGCGTCGTCGACGTTCTTCATGCAGCTCGTCGAGCCGGTGGTTGAGCGCCTGCAGCCGCTCCGTCCAGCTTCTCCACCCGCGCGGCGAGGGCCGCCGGATCGGCGGGGGCGGCGGCAGGCGATTGAGCCGCCGCGGCGGTCCCCAGCGACAGCAGGGCGACCAGCGCCAGCGGAAACAGCCGCCGCATCATCATGAGTCTTCCCTCTTCCCCGGCCGCGCGGCCCGGCAGTAAGGATATCCGGAGCAGCGCCGCGTCTACAGGTACCACGTCAGGCCGACGGTCAGGTTGGCGATGTTCGCCTTCCACCCCTCGCCCAGGTCCATGCCGCCGAAGTCGACGGCGGGGCCGAGCGCGAAGCGACGGCCGAGGCGCCACTCGTAGCCGAGGCCGATGAGTGCGGCGGCGCCGGTGTCGTCGCCGCTGATCGTCCCGTCGCCCAGGTCCAACTCCATCTCGGCGCGCCCCCAGCCGAGCCCGCCGCGCAGCAGGAAGCCGCCGCCGCCGGGGTACCAGGTGAGGGCGATAGTGGAGACGGTGAAGGTCCAGGTGGCGTCGAGGCCGGAGTCGTTCTCGAAGGTGCGGCTCCAGCCCGTCCCTTCCAGCCCGAGCGCCAGGCGGTCGTTGAACGCATAGCCGGCGCGCAGACCGAAGGCGCCGCCCCCCTCGCGATCGCCGCTGACGGTGGTGCCGTCGCTGTTCTCGAACTGGAGCTCGGCGCTCCCCGCGCCGGCGTTGAACCCGAGCATGACCCCCTGCCGCTCGTGCGGCCAGGCGGCGGCGCCGACGGCGGGCAGCGCGATCACGGCAACGACGCAGGCGAGCAGAATGGTGCCGGAACGTTTCATGGATTGTCCTTTCCCGGAAGTCGCGTGGGGACGCCTGTCTCGCGCCGCGCGCCCTGGCTCCCCCGCGGCTGTGCGTACGATGATGGACACTACCACGTCTCAGGCGCGGCGCACCAGCAGGAGCGCCCCGATGATCGCCAGCGCCACCGCCACCGCCCGCTGGAACGTCCGCTCGGCGATCTCGAGGTGGATGCGGTGCCCGAGCCAGCCGCCCAGCAGCACCGCCGGCAGCACCGCGAGCCCCGACCAGAGGCGCGGCGCGGTCAGCAGCCCGGCCACGCCGTAGGACGGCAGGCGGGTCAGGCTGACCAGCATCCAGATCGCCATCAGGTTGCCGCGGAAGGCGGCCTTGTCGGCACCGGCCAGGCGGTACCAGATGATGACGGGGGGGCCGCCGGTGCCGAACATCCCCGACAGCACCCCGCCGAGCAGCCCGACCGGCGGCGCTGTCCAGCGCGGCCAGCGCACCCGCCAGTGCGTCGGCAGCGCGAGGAATGCCGCGCCCGTCACGATCAGGAACGCCCCGAGCAGCACGATCAGGAAGTTCGCCCGCCCCGCCCGCAGGATCCAGGTCCCGATCGGCACCCCGGCCACGACCCCCGCCCCGATCAGCGCCACCTGCCGCCACGCGATTTCCCGCCGCGACGTCCACGCGACGAAGATCTCGGCCGGCAGCGCCGTCAGCAGGATCACGACGACGATGTCCTGCACCGACGGAAACACGAGCGCCAGCAACCCGAGCGCGATCAGTCCCGACCCGAAGCCGAACAGCACGTAGACAGCCTGGGCGAACGCGAGCACGAGCGCGGTCACGAGGTACGGCAGCGGGCCGGGAAAAATGCTGGGTGGCAGCGACACCAGGTTCCCTTCACGGGGCTGCGACCGATGATCTGGCGAGCCACGGGGCCGATCCGGAGGCGGATGATCGGGCGGTCGACCATTTCCGTTGCCGTCCGGATCCGCCTGGGGATGGCGCTCGATTCGGCGCCCGCGCCGCCGGCACGAAGTCCTTCTTGACGATGGTCAGGCGAATCCATAACATATACCCAGCCCTCACACGGAGAGAAAAAACCCGGATAGCCGGGGAAGGGCGTTATGACCGGCGCGAAGCAGTTGAAACGCCTCTCTTGTGTACATGGCAGGTTCGTTTTCGTGAGTCCCGGGATTTCGCGCCGTGCGGGTTCGTCCAACTTCTCGGCCACCACGGTGTGTTCACCTATGCCACGACGATGCCGCTCGTACACCGGGAAGCGGATGTACCGACTGGCGGCGACGTGTTGCCCGACCCCGGATTGCCAGGGTCGGCGGTCGAGGAATCGTCTATGTTCGCCCTGAAGAAGCCGGTTCGAACCGCGCCCGCCTCGCGCAACCACGGGTTCCCGCGTTTTCTCCTGTTCCTCGTCGCGGCCCTGGGTTTCGCCGGCAGTGGTGTCGCGGGCGCCGCGCCCCCGCGCGCGGCGGACTGTGAGCCGTATCGGCTCGGGCAGGAGGCGCTCGCCCAGCGCCGGCTGCCGGTCGCCGGCGCCCACTTCAAGCGCGCCGTGGCGGATTCCTGCCAGGTGGCCAAAGCCAGGCGCGGCCTGGCCGAACTGGCCTGGCGCCTGAATCGCCCGACCGAAGCCGAACGTCTCTATCGCGAAGCCATCGCCTGGGAAGTCAGACACGAGGCCATGGAATCTGCCGCCAACCGGGTCGGGCTTGGCCTGGTCTTGTTGCGGCTGAACCGCATCGAAGACGCGGGGGTCGAGTTCCGCCGCGCGCTCGATATCGATCCGGACGGTTGGGACACTGCCTACGGCCGGGTACGGCTGTTCATGTCGAGGGGGGAGTGGGACGCGGTGGTGCAGACTCTGGATCGGGTCGCTTCACGCGCGAACACGCCGCAGGTCCAGGGCGAATACAACTTCGCCATGGCGCTCTACCATGAAGGCATTGGTGACCTGGCCTCCGCCGAGGGTGAGGCCATGCGCGCGGCGTCTCTCGACCCGACGGATCCGGAGCGCCTGGAACTCGTCAACCGGATTTGCCTGAAGCGCGGCACGACGAATCTCGCCATCCTCGCCTTTGAACAGGCTCGACACGATTCCGGGACCGTGGCGTCCGCCCCGCTGTTGACGGAGCTCGGTCGCCTCTATCGGGCCGTGCGCCGGAACAACGATGCGCGAGACGCTTACGTGGCGGCCGCGTCCGCGGATTCCAGCTACGCGCCGGCGCTGCGCGATCTCGCCGACCTGATGCGCATGGCGAAGAAGCCGGTTCTCTCAGCGCAGATCTATCTGCGCTATCTCGTCCTGGTGCCCCGCGATGTTGACGCCATGCTCTATCTCTGCGATGCCTGTCTTGAAAACGGGCAGTTCGAGCAGGCGGCCAAGACCGCGCGCGACGCCATGCTCGTGGCGCCCACCCGCCCCGACGTGCGGCGTGCCTTCGTGCGCGCGGGACTGCGCAGCGCCAACCCGGTGACACGCAAGCCTGCCGCGGCAGCCTTTCTTATGATGGCGTCCGACACCACCTGGACGGTCGATGACTGGCTGGCGCTGGCCGAGCATCAGCGTGAAGGCGGCGATTGGGAAGCGGCCAGGGCAAGCACCGCGCGGGCCGCCGTCATCGATCCCGCCTCGCCCCAGATCGAATTCGAGCTCGGCATGATCGAGATCAGTGCGGGGAAGGCGCCGGAGGCGATCGCGCACCTGCAGGCGTCGATCGAGCGCAAGCCGGACGCGCCGAAATATCACCTGAATCTGGGGATCGCCCTCGTTGCGGCCGGCCGCTCGGGGGAGGGTCTGGCGGCCATGCGCCGCGCCGTGGCCATGAGTTCCCAAAATACCCAGGGCCGGCTGGTTCTGGCCCGGGCGCTTGCCGCCGCCGATTCCGTACGGGCCGGCGACGACCAGTACCGGGCGATTCTTGCGTACGAAGCTACCAACGGCCCGGCGTTGTGCGGACTGGGCTGGTCGCGCGTGCGCGGGGCCGACTGCAAGGAAGCGCTTCGGCTGTTCCGTGCTGCCGTGGACGCCGATCCGCGCAATGCGGAGGGTTGGGCAGGCCTGGGCAGCGCGTCGATCTGTGCGGGCGATCTCGCAGCGGCCGCGCAGGCCCTCGACCGCGCGCGCCAGATTGATCCTGAGAATGTGAACGTCAAGAAAGGTTTGGAACTGCTGGCCCGGGCGCACGAAACATCGGCACCGTAGGGCCGGCGCCGCGCCTCCGCGCGTGGTCCGGTTGATCCCGAGAATGCGACGTCACGAGAGGCTCCGAACTGCTGGCCCGGGCGCGTGAGGCATCGGCACCGCAGGGTCGGCGCCGCGTCCCCGTGCGCGGCCCGTCAGAGAAAGGAAAGCGATCCATGAAGAAGTATTTTCTGCTTCCCATCGTAGTCCTGGAGATCATTGTTTCTTATTACATCTGGGTCAACTCGCCGGAGTACATCCGTCTGGGCGGCCCCCTGCTCGTCGTGGGACTGGTGGCCTTCTTCCTGGCTATTACTTTCACTATCGAGCGCACCCTGGTCCTCTGGCGCGCCGGTGGCCGCAGTGACGTCAATCTCTTTGTCCGCAACATCATGGCCACGATCCCGCACGGCGACCTCGAACAGGCCATGGACAGCTGCCGTCGGCAGGGTGGCTGCCTGGCCAATGTCGTGGGCGCCGGGTTGATGCAGTACCAGGCCATGCAGGGCGCCGTGGCCAATCGCCGCGAGCTGCTGCAGGAGACGCGGCGGGCCATGCAGGAGGCCAACGCCCTGGAGTTGCCGCTGCTCGAGCGCAATCTCCCCACCCTGTCCACCATTGCTTCGATCGGAACGCTGCTCGGCCTGCTGGGCACCACGATCGGCATGATTCGCTCCTTCCGGGCCATGTCGAACGCCGGCGCGCCCGACGCCTCGCAGCTCGCGCTCGGTATTTCCGAGGCGCTGGTCAACACGGCCCTCGGTCTCATCACGGCGGTCATCGCCACGGTCATGTACAACTTCATCACAACCCGCGTGGACCGTTTCGGCAACATGATGGATCAGACGGCCCATTCGGTCATGCTGCTCCTGCGGCAGCGCAAGGAGGGCTGAGCCGTGTCGGGACGTCTTCCCATCCGCAGGGATATGACGCCTATGGTCGACGTGGCGTTCCTCCTGCTGATTTTCTTCATGTCCACGACGTCGTTCAAGCCGCCCGAGGTCGTGGCTGTCAGGCTGCCCGCGTCGACCGCTGAGATGCGGGTGCCCGAGACGAACACCATCGTGGTCACGCTCAATCGAGACGGGCACATCTTCATCTCCAGCGAAAGCGCGCGGGACATCCAGGAAGTGCCCAAGGACCAGATCATCGAGGCCGTCGTCGCCTGGCGCAGCCGGAGTCCGAGTTCGGTCATCATCGTCAAGGGGGACCGTGACGTGCCCTTCGGCGATATGAACGACCTGATGAACAAGCTGGCGGAGGCCAAGGCGATCCGCTTCAACCTCATGACCGATGTCAAGCGCAAGGGGCTGTCCGGCGAGGCTCCCAAGGCGGGTGGTGGTCATGGGTGAGATCGTCGTAAAGCAGAAAAGCCACGGCCCTCCGCGTGAAGAGGGAGACGAGCAGCCGCGCAAGCCGAAAAGAACCGGTATCAGCATGGACATGACGCCGATGGTGGATGTGGCGTTCCTGTTGCTGATCTTCTTCATGGTCACGACGGTCTTTCGACGCCCGCTGGCCATGGAGATCAACATGCCGGAGCCTGGCGCGAAGGTGCAGGTCCCCGAATCCAACGTGATGACCCTGTACGTCTTCAAGGACGACCGGGTCCTGGCCCGGACCGGCAAGGGACCGCTGCTTCCGGTCGGCTGGAACGAGTTGGAAACGACCCTGCGCGAGGGGATGGCCGGTAACGACAAGCTGATCGTGCTGGTGCGGATCGCCCCCGATGCCCGATACGAGCTCATGGTGGACATGATGGACGTGCTCGACGACGCGCACATGCAGCGCTTCAGCGTGGTGGCCATGACGCCGGAAACCACGCCGTCGGGAGGAGGCGCACCATGAGACAGAGGGATCCCCTGCATATCCGTTGGGCCTACTCACTGGCCGGGGTGACGGAGTTTCCCGTCTCCGGCGACGCCCACCCCCTGGAGCGGGAGGCCCCGCGCTACGTGATCTGGTCGGCTGGGACGGCTCTGTTTCTCGGGCTTTCCCTGTTCCTCGGCTGGCAGTGGTGGACCTCGCGCGAAGGGGACATCTCAGCCGATCGCCAGGTTACGATCGTCCGCTACTCCGAGCTTGGCGTGCCGCCATCCATCGACCGTGGGAGTTCCAAGGAACTCTCCATGGCCCAGCAGGTGGCGGTGGCCGCGCCGCCGCAGATCGCGGTGCCGGAGCCCGTGCCCGACGAACTGGCCGTCGACCAGACCATCATGACCCAGATGGAGATCGACCAGGCGCTCGCCCCGATTACCCAGACCGATCTCGGGGACATGGATGGATCTGTTGTCGTGACGGGGGGAGTCGCGGCCCGGACCAACGACGCGGACGAGTTCAAATCCCCGGTGAACGTGCTGCCGATCAAACTGAGCATGAAGTCGCCCGTATATCCGGAAATGGCACGGATGGCGGGGATCGAGGGCACGGTTGTCGTCGAGGTGTATGTGGGCAAGGATGGTCGCGTGCAGAGGACAAAGGTCCGCGAAGGACCGGTTCAATTGCGGGATGCGGCGGTCGCCGCCGCCATGACCGCCATATTCCGCCCGGCGTCGACCAACAACCGGCCGGTCGGCGTCTGGGTGGCCATCCCGTTGCGGTTCAAGCTGCACGGATCGTGAGAACTGTGCGAGCGGCCGCGATCGCCGCTCGTCAGGAGGAGGAACGATGCAAATTCCCATGGTTGCACGCTGGATCCGCTCGGAGCGCGATCTGGGGAACCGGTTCTACCGCGAGTCGTTCGAGTTCGTGGCCTGGCGCTTCCAGGACTGTCGCGAAAAAATGACAACAGCCGGGGTGCAGTCCGGAGTCCTGATCATCCTTGACGTCGCGTTGATCCTCCTCGGCCGGCGCACGCTGAGCCTGATGCAGGGCATCGCGCGCGGCAATGACGGCGGGCTGTTCGGGATGACCCTGGCCGTGATCGCGGTCGCGCTGGTGCTGTCCTGCTGGCGGATCTGGCACAACGTACGTCGCATCCTTTCGCTGCAGGGCGAGATCAGGAAGCTGCAGGTGCTGGCGGGGGATGCGCCGGCGTGAACCGGCGGGGTGTGCGCGTGGCGCCCCGGCGGCGGCGTCCAGGCGCGGGCATTCTCGTCAGGCTGTTCATCTATGTCCTGGCGGCGATTCTCTTCTTCGTGTTCCGGGCGCGGGTGGATTGGAAACAATTCGTCCATCGGTCCACTTCTTCCGGAGCCCCGGACACCACTCTGGTGTTGGCCGGTGCCGATGTCGCGCCGCTCCTGGTCGACACCATGGTCCGTCGCTATCGGCAGGACTATCCGCGATTGCGGATCGACATCCGCGGCGGCACCACAGCCCAGGCCCTGCAGGATCTGATCGACACCCGGGCCGACGCGGTCTTTCTCGCCCGGCCGCCCAGTATAAGTGACCAGGCCGGCTTTACCCGCGCCAGGGGCGACACCGCAATCTGGTTTCCCATCGCGCTGGGTGCGGTTCTCGTTGTCTCCGCCCCCGACCAGGCCGATACCGTCGTTTCCCTGGAGACGCTGAGGCGGCTTGGCAGCGGGAAGGCGGGGACCGGCCGGCGCCTCTATGTGCCCGATCCCAATTCAGGATTGTGGTGGGCCTTCCTGGCCCGGCTTGGCCTGCCGGACGCACCTTCACCTTCAGGCACGCCCCCGGGCGTGGTCTTTCTCAAGGATGACGACGCCGTGCTGACGGCCGTGCTGTCGGATGTCGGTTCCATCGGAATCGTCAGTTCGTTCGCGTTGCGCAAAGCCCTCTCGGTGTGGGGCGTGCAGGCTCTGGCGATCCAGACCGAACCCGGAACGCCGTCCGTGATGGCGGACAACGTTTCCCTGTCGACGGGCAACTACCCCCTGTGGTGCTACCTCTACGCCAGCTGCCGGGCATACGGTGACATGCGGGGGAGCATGTTCATCACCTATGTCACCGGCGCGCGCGGCCAGCGCCAGATAGAGAGTACGCCGTACCTGCCCGCGAAGATCGTCTCGCGGGAAGTGATCCTACGGCGCATCCCGACCAAGCCGTAGCGGCGCGGGACGCGGGAAAAGTGTCATTTCACCGATTTGACATCGGCGGTATGGGAGGCGTCGACCCCACCCCGCTCGAGCGCGCCACGCTGCGCCGTTTCCTGGTCGGTATGGCATTCCAGGGGCTGTGGTGGGCCGGCTATCTGCTGATCCCGTACGTCCTGGCCAAGAGCCTGCGGGCGCCGGGCAGTCTGATCACGCTCTCGGTGATTCTCGACAACCTGGGCATGTTCCTGGCACTGTACTGGGGACATCTGCTGGCGACGCGGGGTCATCGACGCGCCTACCTGGTCTGGGCCGGGGTGCTCGGGCGGCTGGTGATGGTGCTGACGCTGTTCGTGCACGACGCGGTGCAGATGTCGTGCCTGCTGGCCGTGGTGTACTTCTTCTCGGCGATGGTCTATCCGGCCCAGAACGCCATCTTCCAGGGCAACTTCCGGCCGACGTTGCAGGGGCGCTACTTCGGCATCGGCACGGCGATCCAGAACGGCGTGGCGGTGGTGGCGAGCCTGGTGATCGGCCGGATGCTCGACCGCGACCCCGACCTGTTCCGGATCATCTACGCGGTGCTCGGGGGGTGCGGTTTCGTCTTCCTCTATCTGTTGTCGCGGGCGCCGGAGCCGGCGGGGACGCTGCCGGAGCCACGCGGCGCGCGTCTGTTCGGCATGCTGCCGCTGCCGCCGCGGGCGGTGGGCCCGTTCACGCCGGGGCGGATCTGGCGCGGACTGGCGCGACCGTTCGCCGACGCCATGCGAATCTACCGCGAGGACCGCGATTTCAACTGGTTCGAGGTCAACTTCATGACCTACGGCGCCGCCTTCATGTGTCTGAGCCCGATCGTGCCGATCTTCCTGACCGAGCAGCTGCGGCTGAGCTACCACGAGATCTCCACGGCGCGGATTCTGATCGGGCAGATCGCCGTGGCGTTGCTCGGCCCGGCCGTGGGGCGACTGATGGACCGCTACCATCCCGTGCGGCTCTGCGCCGTCGCCTTCGCGATCCTGGCGCTCTATCCTGTCGTGCTCGACCTCGCCGGCGCGCTGCCTTTGGCGGCGCCGGTGCGGCTGGTCTACCTGGCGTTCGCGTTCTACTCGGTCGGGATGGCCGGCGTGAACATCGCCTGGAACGTCGGCTCGATGGCGTTCGCGCCGCCGGGGCAGGGGGGATACTATCAGGGGATCCACGTGGCGATGGTCGGCATCCGCGGCACGCTCGGGCCGCTCGCCGGTTTCGCCGTCTACGAGCTGTTCGGGTTACGGGCCGTCTTCTGGCTCGCCTTCGGCCTGTTCATGGCGGCGTCGGTCTCGTCGCTGGCGCTCTGGCGCCGGATCCGTCGTCGACCGGGAGGTGTTTCGTGAGCAAACGTCTGGAGGAGTTCCGCGCCTTCCGCGAGCGGATGAACGTCCGCATCCACGAGCGCGGCAGCCTGACCACGAAGCGGTTTTTCAATCTCGACGGCCGTTGCTACGAGGACGGCGCCCTGCCGGCCCGCACCAAGGAGATGCTCGGCCTGGCCGCCTCGATGGTCCTGCGCTGCGACGACTGCATCAGCTACCACGTGATCCGCTGCCTCGAGGAGGGGGTCACGGAGGCGGAACTGATGGAGGTCTTCGACGTGGGGCTGATCGTGGGCGGGTCGATCGTGATCCCGCACCTGAGGCGGGCGCACGCGCTGCTGGAGGAACTCGCGGCCGACGGCCCGGCGCCGGGGCCGGAGACCGGGCCGTAGGGGCGAGTGGCGCAATGGTGTGGATCGCGCGTGGCTACGGCGCCAGCCGGGTCGCGAGCGCCAGCGTCCCGCCGCGCGGATCGTCGGCGGGGCGGAACGGACCGGTCGAGGCCCGGTCCACCGGCAGGGCCGGAGATCGCCAGCCGGAGGGGGCGTCGCGCGGGGTCACGCCGCAGTAGCGCCGATACCGCTCGATCACCCGCCTGACATACTCGATGGTGCCGACCCCCTGGAACGCCGGCCCGGTTCCCGCCTGGCTCTCCTTCGTCAGCAGCAGCATGCCGTACGCCACGCCGTTATCCCAGCGCTGGGGATCGCGCCCCGCGGCCCGGGCCCGGTCGCGCGCCTCCAGGACGTTGCCGATGCCGGCGTGATAGGTGGCCAGGGTCAGACGCCAGCGGTCGAGCGAGTCGAGATTGGCAAAGCTCTGATAGACCGCCATCAGATGGCGGACGCCGACGCGAACGTTGACGGCGGGGTCACGCAGCCGCCACGCGGGCGGGCGCCCGCTCCGGGGCAGGACCTGCATCAGGCCGACCGCGCCGGCCGGGCTGACCGCCCGGGGATCGAAGCGCGACTCCGCGTGGATGATCGCCGCCACCAGCCGCCAGTCGACGCCGGCGCTGTCCGCCACGGCGCGGATGAGGTCGTCGTAGCGGCAGAGTCGGCCGCCCAGGTCCGGCCGGTCGGTGGCGGTCTGCACCCCTCCCCGGTCCGGATTGGCGAAATAGCGGTCGTAAAGCGATCCGTAGGCCAGGCTGTGCCGCGCCCCCTCCTCCGTGACCTGGAACTGTCCCTGCAGGAAGAGGTCGAGGGCCGAAAGCAGGTCGGGGCTGTTGTCGCGCACCAGCCAGGCGACCGGCTGTTCCTGGCTGAGCGGCGGTCCCAGGCTGGCGCCCGGCAGTTGCGGCAGGACGGCGCGCGCCAGATTCTCCGGCGCCACCGTGGCCGCGATTTCCCCCCTGGCGACCCGCGCGATCAACGCCTCGACGGACAGCTCCGGGGCGGTGGGCACCAGCGTGCAGCGATAGCCGAGCGCATCGCGCAGTTCGGTCACCGCGCGCCAGGCGGCCGAACCGGCGGGAGCATGGATCGCCAGCTCGTTGAGCGCCTCGAGGCTGCGGGGACGGGGGTCGATCCCCCTGAGCACGAGCACCTGCCGCACCAGGCTGCAGGGGCGCGTGAAGGCGGCGAACCGGGCCGCCTCGGGATCGACATCGAGGCCGGATGCCGCCACGTCCGCCTGTCCGCTGTTGAGAATCGAGATCAGATCGGCCCGCGGGTCGACGACCAGCACCTCGAGTTTCAGATTCCACGACCGCGCGAAGTCGCGCAGGAGCTCGTACTCGAAGCCGGCGTCGTCCCCCTTGTGGACGAAGTAGCTGTTGGCGCTCGCCCGGGTGACCATCCGCAGGGTGCCGCCGAGTCGGATCCGGTCGAAGTCACGCGTCACCTGGGGCCGCGGCACCGCCGGACCCGCCGCCGCCAGGTCATGCCGCAACTCTCCGACCGTCGTGCAGCCGCCCGCCAAAGCCGACATGGTGGCCAGACCGGGGATGGCGAACCACCCGGGCAGGGCCGGCAGGGCCGGGAAGAGCAGCAGTCTGGGGATGGCCAGGACTCCGGAGAGGACGAGCAGAGCGAGCACCCGCAGGGATCGCGTCACCCGCCGCGTCGGTCGACCTCGGGTCGCCGGAGTCTGGCGCGGCTGTGTGATGGACATGGGGGGAAAGGTACCGGAATAGGGTCGGATGTCAACCCCACCCCGCCAGTAAATGATTTCCTGTATTCAAAATAGCGTGCCGTCGAATTTGTTTCCGGCCGGATTTCCCGCTGACAACCAGTCGGAATTGGCCGGTTCGCGCCGGACGAAAAGATCAATAAGAGCATCCTGGGCGGGAAAAACAATTTCGACGGCACAAGGGTTATCTTCATGTGTTACTATTGGGTTGGGCGGATTTCAGGGGCTCGTCTTCCGGCCCGCCCGCGCTTCCTCGCCAGAATTTGCCGATTATGCCGGCAACGATGCGGCTTCCTTTTTCGGAGGCAGGATATGAATCGTCGCCTTTTGCTCGTCCTGCTGGCCTTCCCGGCCCTGGGTGGCGGGCTCTTGTTCGCTCCCGCCTTCGCTCGCGCCTCTTCCGTTCTCCCGGACGCCGGCGTGCGTTTCCTGGCCGGCGTGGAGGCCGCGGTCGCCGCGGGGGAGATCTCGGCCGAGGAGGCGCTGGTCTACAAGTTCGCCTACGGCTTCGCGCCGGAGACGCTGCCGGTCCGCTTCCAGGCTGGACGGGCGGGTGCCGCTCAAGTGCGGCACGGTGCTGATCGCCGAGTATCGAGCGGATGCGCGACCGGCTGGCCGCCGGCGGCGGTCAAGCGGATCGATGCCTGGCTGGCGCCGGCGCCGGAGGGGGCCGACAAGGCGATCTACAACAGTCCGGGCGGCCACTTCACGCTGACCTACTACACGATCGGCACGAACGCCGTCCCGACGACCGACACCACGCCGGCCAACGGCATCCCGGATTTCGTCGAGAAGATCGCGGCGTACTGCGACGAGTCCTGGAACTTCGAGATCGAGACGCTCGGCTTCACGCCGCCGCCGATCGGCACCGGGCGCTACCAGATCAATTTCGAGGCCATGGACTACTATGGCTACACCACGCCGCTCGCTTCCCCGACCGGCGCCACGCGCATCACCCTGCACAACACGTTTCTCGGCTTTCCGCCCAACACCGATCCCGAGGGGAACCAGTGGGGCGCGGCCAAGGTGACGGTGGCGCACGAGTTCAAGCACGCCTCGCAGCGGGCCGGTTCGCTCTGGTCGGAGGGGGGCTGGGTGGAGCTGGACGCCACCTGGATGGAGGACATCGCGTACGACTTCGTGAACGACTACTACAATTACCTGCCGTACGGCAGTCCGATCAGCGCGCCCGCCGACCCCGCTGGACAATGCGGGCGCCGGCGGTTCCTACGAGGACTGCGTCTTCCAGCACTGGATGACCGAGACCTGGGGCAACCAGATCATCGTCGACTTCTGGAACCTGGCGGAAGACGCACCAGAGCGAGCCCGTGATGGTCTCCTACAATCAGGTGCTCGCTGACCGCGGTCGTCGGTCGCGCTGGGCTGGCCGATCTTCACCGCCTGGAATTTCCTCACCGGCACGCGCGCCGTGGTCGGGGCCGGGTATGGCGAGGCGGCGGCCTATCCCACCGGGCCCGGCCGCCACGCTGGCCGACCTATCCGGCGACGGTCGGCGGGTCGGTCGCCTACCTGGCGGCCGATTTCGTGCGGTGCACGGGGCTGCCGACGGTGGCGGGCCGCGTCCGCGTGCAGTTCAACGGCGCCGACGGTTCGCTGCTGAAGCTGACCGCGGTCATCACCCGGACCGACGGCACGGCCCTGCTCGATCCGATCACGCTGGACGCCGCGAATGATGCCGATCTCTGCCTCCCCGTGCCGCTGCCCGAAATCGCGGCGCTCGGGTTCGTGGTCGGCAACGGCGCGACCGGCGGCGTGCCGCAGGCCTACACCCTCACCGTCACGCCCGCCTCAGGCGGCCCGCCGCCGGCGTTCCGGCTGGCCGGCAACCGTCCGAATCCCTTCAACCCGGCCACGCAGGTGAGTTTCTCGCTGGCGGTTCCCGGTCTGGCGACCGTGGAGATCCTCGATCTGCTGGGACGTCGCGTGCGGACCCTGCGGGCCGAGCTGCCGGCCGGACCGGCCACGGTCGCGTGGGACGGCCTTGACGACGCGGGTCGGGCGGTGCCGTCGGGGGCCTATCTGGCGCGGCTGACCAGCGGCGGGCAGATCGCCACCTGCAAGATGATGTTGACAAAGTAGGCGTCCGGCTCGGCAGCCTCCGACGTGCGGCGGGGCGGGGACGCGGTTTCCGTCCCGCCGCGCTTACACCATGGATGACGTGCGCGTTCACACCGGCACGCTGGTGGCCGACCTCGTACTGCCGCACGCCGCCTCGCTCAAGGAGCGGCGCGGGGCGCTGCGTCCGCTCGTCCAGAAGCTGCGCAACCTCGATCTCGCGGTCGCCCAGGTCGGGCCGGCCGATCTGACGCAGCGTCTGTTCCTGGCGATCGCGGACGTGTCGGGCAGCGTGGCGCAACTCGAGGCGCGGCTCGACGTCGCCGAGCGGCTGATCTACGCGTCGGCATTCGAAGTGGCCGCGCTGCACCGGGACGTGGCCACCTGGTCGGAGCATTCGGGCGGGTGACGCGCCGCGTGACGGCGGGCGTCGTCGGCGCGGAAAGGAACGCGCATGCCGATCATCGACCTCAGCCACACGATCAGCGACGGCATGGCCCAGTATCCGGGCGATGCCGCCGCCGCCGCGCGTCGTCCGCCGCATGACGTTCGCCGAGGGGGGCCACCTCGTGTCGGCGCTCGACTTCACCTGTCACCTCGGCACGCACCTCGACACGCCGCTGCATTTCCTCGACGGGCAGCCGGGGCTCGAGGCGATGCCGCTCGAGAAGTTCCGCGGCCGGGGCTGCGTGATCGACGCGCCGCGGGGGAGATTCCGCCGGAGATCGTGGCGGGGGTCGATCTCGATCCGGTCGACTACCTGATCCTGCGCACCGGCTGGGAACGGCACTGGGGCACGCCGCGCTACTATCGCGACTGGCCGTGGCTCTCGCCCGGCGCTGGCGCGCGACGCTGGCGGGCGCCGGGCTCAAGGGGGTGGGCCTCGACTCGCCGAGCATCGATCCGCTCGACGCGCGCATCTGCCACGACCTGTTCGCGGCGGCCGGCATGATCAACGTCGAGAACCTGGCCAACCTGGCGGCGCTGCCGGCCGGACTGTTCGATTTCCTTGTGCTGCCGCTCAAGCTCGCCGGCACCGAGGCCTCGCCCGTGCGGGCGGTGGCGCTGATCTGAGACGGCCCGACTTGCGGCGGCGGGGACGGCGCGGGTTGCAATGCCGGTGCGGATGCGCGATCCTACGGCGAGCCGGCGCGGCCCGCCCGCCGTGCCGATTTCCGCAGGAGAGAGTGCATGGACGACGACATCCCCGACGTCGCAACCCCGGTTCCCGACCCGTTGCCGGCGCCGGATCCGGACCCTGCGACGGCGGAGACTGCGGCCGCGGATCCTGCGCAGCGGCGGCGGCGCTCCCCGCGCCGGAGACCCCGAATGCCAAGACGCGCGGTCTGGCCCGGATCATCGCCAAGGCCGGCTACGGCACCCGTCCGCAGGCCGAAACGATCGTGCGCACCGGACGTGTGCGGGTCGACGGCGTCATCGTGCGCGAGCCGCAGACCGGCGTGGCGCCCGGTGCCGAGATCCGGATCGACGGTCAGCGTCTGAGCGAAGTGCCGCGGCGCTATTTCGCCTTCCACAAGCCGCAACATCTGGCGATCGGTCCCGGCGAGCGCGACAAGCGGCGGGCCACGGCCGAACTGTTCCCGTCCGGCATCCGCGGGCTGCGGCCGGCCGACCGTCTCGACGCCGATTCCACCGGCCTCGTGCTGCTGTCCAACGACGCGACTCTGGAACGCCAACGCGGCGGGGGGCGCCGGGCTCGACAAGGAGTACCTCGTCCGCATCGTCGGCACCTTCACCGAACTGGAGTTCGATCTGCTGACGACCGGCATCACGATCCCGAAGCTCGGTTTCGTGCGGCCGCTGACGGCGAAGATCGAAGCGGCGGACGAGGCGGAAACGCTGTTGCGGCTGGTCATGATGGAGGGCAAGAACCGCCAGATCCGGCGCCTGTTCGGCACCCTGCGCCACGAGATCCTGGTCCTGCACCGGATCCGCATCGGCCCGGTCAGCCTGGCGAGCTCGCGCCGGGCGAGGTGCGGCCGCTGACGGTGGGGGAGATCGAGAGCGTCCGGTCGCGGCCGGCCGAAGCCGCGTCGCGAGGCGCCGCGGCGGAAGTCCGCGGGCACCGTCTCCCGGCGGTGCGGGGCGGGCGGGCTACGCCGTCCCACGGCGGCGGACCGGGCGGCGGCAGGGGCGGTCGCAAGGGCGGCGCGTCGTGACCACCGGCGCGGAGCGCGCGCCTCGCGCGGGCGATCCTGCGTCCCGGCCGCGAAAAGCCGGTGCTGGGCGGTCACCCCTGGATCTTCTCCGGCTCGATCGAGCGGCTGGAGGGCTATCGGCTCCCCGGCGATCCCTGCGAGATCCTCGCCGCCGGCGGCGAGCGGCTCGGCTTCGGCTACCTCAACGCCAACTCCCAGATCGTCTGCCGGGTCGTGTCGCGCGACGTCGTCTCCGGGACGCGGCTGTGGGCCGCGCGTCTCGACGCGGCGCTGGCGCTGCGGACGACGACTCGCCTCTCGAGGCGGAGGGCACCGACGCCTGGCGGCTCGTCAACAGCGAGGGCGATTTCCTGCCGGGCCTGATCGTCGACCGCTACGGGCCGGGGCTGTGCGTGCAGTTCCTCACCGCCGGCATGGAGCGTTGGCGGAGCGACCTGCTGGCGCTGCTGCAGGAACGGCTGGCGCCCGCGTTCATCTACGAGCGCAGCGACTCGCCGCTGCGGAGCGAGGAGGGGCTGGCGCCGGCGGTCGGCCTGGCTGTCCGGCGCGCTGCCGTCGCCGCTGGTGATCCGCGAAGGGGGGCTGGAGTTCGCCGACCGATCCCGCCCGCGGCCACAAGACCGGCTTCTACCTCGACCAGCGCGACAACCGCCGTCTGGCGGGTCGGCTGTCGCGCGGGGTGCCGGTGCTGAACTGCTTCTGCTACACCGGCGGCTTCTCGGTGCACGCGGCGGCGGGGGGCGGCGATCCGGTCGTCTCCGTCGACCTCTCCCGCGACGCGGTCGAACTCGCGCGCGCGAACCTCGAGCGCAACGGCTTCGCCGACGCCGCCGCCGCGCTGCGTGCGCGCCGACGTCTTCCACCACCTGCGCGCCGACCAGTCCCGCTACGGCCTGATCGTGCTCGATCCGCCGAAGTTCGCCCGCCGCGAGGGGGAGGTGGCCGACGCCGCCCGCGGCTACCACGACATCAACCGCCTGGCGCTCGAGCGGCTCGCCCCCGGCGGACACCTGCTGACGTTCTCCTGCAGCCAGGCGGTCAACCTGATCCTGTTCCAGCAGATCGTGTTCGAGGCGGCGAAGGAGGCGCAGGCAGGAACTGCAGGTGCTCGGCCGACTCGGCGCCGGCGCCGATCATCCATTCAACGCCTGCCACCGCGAAGGGGAATACCTGAAGGGGCTGTGGCTGAGACGGGTGGGATGACGCCGACGGAGAGCCGCCGACGGACGCGTTGTCAGCCCGCCGCCACCTGCGCGTTGAAGGCGTCGATCTGGCGGTCCCACTCGTCGGCCACGGCGTAGGTCTCGCCCCAGAAGTCGGGATCCCAGAGGCGGCGCAGGTCCTCCACCGTGCGGCCCTGCTGCTCGACCCAGGTGAAGTACTTCAGGTTGTGCAGCGCCTTGCGGTCCGGGTAGCCGAGCTCCCGCACGTGGTCGGGCAGGACGCCCAGGAGCCAGCGCTGGTGGGCGGCCACCGCCTGTTCGCGGTCGTAGAGGCCGCGCTCCTGGCGACGCTCCTGCAGCCGCGACTGGTACAGCTCCATCGAGTCGGTCAGCGGCACGAAGATGCACGTCCTGCCGGCCCATTTCGTAGTACCGCGCCATCTTGATCGCCGCGACCAGGTTGCAGATGCCGGAGATGCCGAGCAGCGGCAGCTGCTCCACGAGCGTCGAGCGGGACGCCGGCGCGCTCCAGTTCGGTCTGTCCCTCCGGCTCGTTGAACAGGCGCATGATGGCGAGGCACTGCGCGTCGTCGATGGCGGCCACGAAGTCGGTGTTGCGCACGTTGTGGATCCACGGCACGTGCTTGTCGCCGATCCCCTCGATGCGGTGCGCGCCGAAGCCGTTCTGCAGCAGCGTCGGGCACTGCAGCGCCTCCACGGCCGCCACCTTCAGCGACGGGTGGCGCGTGCGCAGGATAGTCGGCCGGCGGCGATGGTGCCGGCGGAGCCGGTGGCGGAGACGAAGCCGGCCAGGCGGTCGCGCGGGCCGGCGAGCCGCCGCGAACAGTTCGTCGACGATCGCGCCGGTGACGTGGTAGTGCCAGATCGGGTTGCCGAACTCCTCGAACTGGTTGAAGATCACGCACTCGGGCCGCGTCTTGCGGATGTTCCAGCACTTGTCGTAGATCTCCTTGACGTTCGACTCGCAGCCGGGCGTGGCGATGATCTCCGCGCCGATCGAGCGGAGCCACTCGAAGCGCTCGCGGCTCATCTCCTCGGGCAGGATCGCGAGCGAGCGGCAGCCGAGCAGCGCGCAGTCGAAGGCGCCGCCGCGGCAGAAGTTGCCGGTGCTCGGCCAGACCGCCACCTGCGTCGTGGGGTCGAACTGCCCCGTCACCAGCCGCGGCACCAGGCAGCCGAAGCCGGCGCCGACCTTGTGCGCGCCGGTGGGGAACCACTTGCCGACCAGGCCGACGATGCGGGCGTCGACGCCGGTCAGCTCGGGCGGGAATTCGAGCCAGTTGCCGTCGTTGAACAGACCGGTCTTCGGGTCGTTCTTCCAGGTGATGCGGAAGAGGTTGACCGGATCGACGTCCCAGAGGTGCGACCTTGCCGAGGCGCTGGCGGATCGGCTCGGGGATCCGCGTCGGATCGCGCATCTCGGCCAGGGTGGGGATGACGACCCCCCGCTCGCGGCAGCGGGCGGCGGCGCGGGCCAGCACGGATTCGGCGGCGGCATTCGGCTCGGACGACACGGGCACACGCTCCTCGGGTTGCGGACGGGCGCGGCGGGGCGGGCGGGGTGCGTGCCTTCCGCATTGGTTCCCCTCCTCTAGAATGTTAGACTGCCCGGCTCCGGTCAACCCTTCCCGACCCGATATCCTGGAACAGCATCAGGCCTTCCGTCTCCATCCCCAGGCCGATCCGGATCTCCGGGCGTGTCGACTCGTGGCGTGGCCGCGCGGGGCGGCGCACGCTTCGCTGGCGCGGCAGTGCCTACTCTGGTTATGATGCCCCCGGCACAGGCCGTCCCGGGAGTGCTGCGCAACCAGCGCGACAGGCGGGCGGCGCCGCCCCCGGACGAGACGACCAGCCAGCAAGGAGTCGGACCATGCGGATCGAGACCACCCCCGAGATGGTGCAGGGCGTCTATGCGCGGATGCGCGAGCGGCTGGAGATCGTGCGCGGGCGGCTCGGCCGGCCGTTGACGCTCGGGGAGAAGGTGCTGTTCGGACATCTGGACGATCCGGCGGGCCAGCCGCTGGCGCGGGGCGAGGCCACGCTCGCGCTGCGGCCCGACCGCGTCGCCATGCAGGACGCCACCGCGCAGATGGCGATCCTGCAGTTCATGTCGGCGCGGATTCCCCGGACCGCGGTGCCGACCACGATCCACTGCGACCATCTCATCCGCGCCCACGCGGGGGCGGCCGCCGACCAGCGCGTCGCCGAGGACGAGAACCGCGAAGTCTACGACTTCCTGCGCACGGCCGCGGGCCGGTACGGCATGGGCTTCTGGAAGCCCGGCTCCGGCATCATCCACCAGGTCGTCCTCGAGAACTACGCCTTCCCCGGCGGGCTGATCATCGGCACCGACAGCCACACGCCCAACGCCGGCGGGCTCGGCATGGTGGCCTGCGGCGTGGGCGGGGCCGACGCGGTGGACGTGATGGTCGGCATGCCGTGGGAGGTCAAGCACCCGAAGCTGATCGGCGTGAAGCTGACCGGCGAGCTGAACGGCTGGACGTCGCCCAAGGACGTCATCCTGAAGGTCTGCGAGATCCTGACCACCAAGGGCGGCACCAACGCCATCGTGGAGTACTTCGGACCCGGCACGCGGGCGATCTCCTGCACCGGCAAGGCCACCATCACCAACATGGGGGCCGAGCACGGCGCCACGACCAGCCTCTTCCCCTACGACGAGCGCATGGGCGCCTACCTGCGCGCCACCGCGCGCGCCGCGCTGGCGGGGTCATGCTGGCGAGTACTGCAGTCGAAGTTGTCTGGTGTGACCTCGACGAAGCGGCGATCCTTGAGCTTGGCCAGCGGTTCTTCCGGCATACGCTGAAGTCGGCCATGACGCCCATGACGAACGGGATTTCCTTCAATTCGATGGCATCGCCGATCTCTACGTCGTAGGTGACGTGCACACGTGGTGGCCGTACACGTTCCAACTTCTTATGAACACTCTCTTTGCGCATCTGAATCCTCCATCGGCCCTACCCTCAATCCAGAATCGGAACTCAGACAACATTCAAAGCCACCGATCCCAGGAGTCAAGGGCCACCGATTCGTTCGTCTCGTTGACGGCCTACATGATAGGTAGCGGGAATTCAACCCGCGCCTGACTCATGTCAAAGTAGCAGCTTTAAAAATCCTTCGCGGCTGCGGCCGGATAGGACCCGGAGCCGCTGGATCGGTTCACTGGGCGGCCTGGCTGACGCAATTGAAGCCAGCCAGGTAATTCTTGCGGAAGATCGGTTCCGGGGTGCCCATCTCCAGGAAATAGCGGACGGTGAGCGGCTTGCCGCTGGACAAGGTCATCGGCTGGGCGGACTGGCCCTGGCGCGGGACCCATTCGAAGTTGAAACCGGAGCCGGCGGGCTGCCAGCGGTCGGCGTCGCCGAAGAAGCGGAAGACCGCCCACAGGCCGTTGTAGGTGAGCAGGCCGAATTCCGGCCCGCCCAGGCTGCCGGCCAATCCGCGCATCGTGGTTGCGCTGGCCGGGCCACTGGAAGTTGGCCTGTTGACCGCCGGCGCCGGTGGACTTCAGTACCTGCCCGTCCAGCGTCAGCGTCAGGCTTTGGATGCCTTCCGATGGCACGGCGCGCAGGCTGTAGTTCACCAGCGGATCGCCCTGCGGGTTGGTGCGGTAGAGCGCGTCGCTGAAGGCCGCGGCGCGGTTGAAGAAGCTGACGAAAGCCGGCGTGATGCGGATGGTGGACGTCAGCCGAGTTGGGCGCGTACTGCGAGCCCTGCTTGATGAGGTACGTCTTCAGGTTCTGATCGTAGAAGACCCACAGCGTGCCGCTGCCGGGCTTGAAGACGCGGTTGATTTCATCCAGCGTGGCGTCGATCTGCGAGCTGGTGTTGAAGGGGTATCTTGTTGACGACGCCCTGGAAGTCCTGGCAGAAGCGGCGGGCCTCGCCGTTGATCTGCGCCGGGGCCAGGCCGGCCCAGCAGTCCTTCGATGTAGGTGATGGGATCCATCAGGATCTTCTCCGACTGCTGGTCGATGTGGTTTTCCTTGTCGATGCGGAAGTTCTGCGCCAGTTGGCGGACGCTGATCTTGGCGGACGAGGCCAATTGCAGCGTGGCGTTCACCGAGGGGTCGTTGGGGTTGCGGGCGCGCACGACGGCGTCGAGCGAGGATTGCAGCGCGACCAGGGCGTTCATGTAGTTCTGGTTGGAACCGCCGATGTAGCGGTTCCAGGCAGCCCGGCGGCGTCACGAAGTTGACCGGCTGGAAGGCGTTTTTGACGCCCTCGTCGCGTGGCCTTGGAGACGTTCTCACTGCCCAGGCAGAACAGGGCCAGCAGGAACGAATTGTTGTTCGACATCAGGCCGAGCTTGCGCGAG
>CAVYVY010000003.1:0-54310 GCA_963772145.1 uncultured bacterium | reverse complement strand
GTGAACCTGCTGATCCTCGACGAACCGACGAACGATCTCGACCTCGAGACGCTCGATCTGCTCGAGGAACTGCTCGCGGACTTCTCCGGCACACTGTTGCTGGTGAGCCACGACCGCACGCTGCTCGATCGCGTCGTGACCAGCACCCTGGCGGTGGGCGGCGACGGCACGGTCCAGGAGACGGTGGGAGGCTACGCGGACTGGCTGCGTCAGCGGCCGCCGGCCACGCTGCCCGCGCCGGCGAGGAAGCCGACTCCGGAACGACCGGTCACGGACCGGCCGCGCCGGCTCAGCTTCAGGGAACGGCGCGAGCTCGACGAGCTGCCCGCGGTCATCGCCCGCCTCGAGGCGGAGCAGGCCGCGGTCCACGAGCGTCTCGCCGATCCGGAGCTCTACCGCTCCGCCGCGGGGCTGGTGGCGGAGCTCCGGGAGCGGCTGGCGACCGTGCAGGCCGAGCTCGTGGTCGCCTACGCCCGCTGGGAGGAGTTGGAAGCGCTGGCGTGAGGCACGGCGGTGTCCGTCTTCAACGACAGCGAGATCCGCCGCCGCGCCAGGTCCACCTCGATCACGCGCGCCTCACCTGCTGCTGCACCCTGACGACCTCGCTCGGATCGCGCACGAAGCGGTCGGCGAGCTGGCTGACGTGGACGAGCCCGTCCTGGTGCACGCCGATGTCGACGAAGGCGCCGAAGTCGGTCACGTTGGTCACGATGCCGGGCAGGTTCATGCCGACCGCGAGGTCCTCGAGTGTGTTGATGCCGTCGGCGAAGCGGAACGCGGTGAACTCCGCGCGCGGGTCGCGGCCGGGCTTGGCCAGCTCGGCGAGGATGTCGCGCAGCGTGGGCAGGCCGACCGCTGTCGGTCACGTAGTCCGCCGGGTCGATCCGGGCGCGGCGCGCCGGGTCGCCCAGCAGGTCGGCCACCGTACAGCCGCAGGTCGCGCGCCATGCGCTCCACGAGGCCGTAGCGCTCGGGGTGCACGGCGCTGGCGTCGAGCGGGTCGTCGCCGTCGGGGACGCGCAGGAAGCCGGCGGCCTGCTCGAAGGCCTTGGGGCCGAGGCGCGGCACCTCGCGCAGCGCGCGGCGGCTCGGGAACGGGCCGTGCGCGTCGCGGTGGGCCACGATGTTGGCGGCGAGGGTCGGGCCGAGGCCCGACACGTAGGTCAGCAGCTGCGGCGCTGGCGCGTGTTCACGTCCACGCCGACGGCGTTCACGCAGCTCGTCGACCACGTCGTCGAGGCCGCGCTTGCAGCGCCGGCTGGTCGACGTCGTGCTGGTACTGGCCGACGCCGATCGACTTGGGGTCGATCTTCACCAGCTCGGCCAGCGGGTCCTGCAGGCGGCGGCCGATGGAGACCGCGCCGCGCACCGTCAGGTCGTGGTCGGGGAACTCCTCGCGCGCGACGCTCGCTGGCCGAGTAGATCGAGGCGCCCGACTCGTTGACCATCACGACCGGCAGCGTCGGCCGGCAGGCCGAGGCCGGCGCAGCGAAGGCCTCGGTCTCGCGGCCGGCGGTGCCGTTGCCGATGGCGATCGCCTCGATCGCGTGGCGCTTCGACCAGTTCGCGCACGCTGGCGCGCGGCCGCCGCGGCCTGGCCGGCGCCGGTGTGGGGATGGATCGTCGTCGTGGTGGAGCAGCTTGCCCTGGCGGTCGAGGCAGACGAGCTTGCAGCCGGTGCGGAAGCCGGGATCGAGCGCGAGCACCGGCTTGCTGGCCGAGCGGCGGCGCCAGCAGCAGCTCGCGCAGGTTGTCGGCGAAGACGCGCGATGGCCTCCGCGTCGGCGCGCGTCTTCAGCTCGAGGCGCAGCTCGGTCTCGATGCGAGAGGCGAGCAGGCGCTTGTAGCCGTCGGCGACGGCGGCGGCGACCTCGCGGGCGGCCGGCGAGGCGCCGCTGCACGAACAGCCGCTCCAGGATCCGCAGCGCCTCCTCCTCCGGCGGCAGCGACGTGCATGACCAGGCAGCCCTCCTGCTCGCCGCGGCGGATCGCCAGGATGCGGTGCGACGGCGCGCGCAGGGCCGGCTCCTCCCAGGCGAAGTAGTCGCGGAACTTCGCGCCCGCCTCCTCCTTGCCGCGCGCCACGCGCGAGCTGAGCACGCCCTTGCTCGCGGAAGAGCGCGGCGCAGGGCGGCGCGGGCGTCGGCGTCCTCGCTCACCCGTTCGGCGAGGATGTCGCGCGCCCCGTGCAGCGCGTCGTCGGCGGTCGGCACGCCCTGTTCCGGATCGACGAAGGCCGCCGCCGCGCGCGCCGGGTCGCAGCCCGGGTCCTGCGACCAGAGCAGGTCGGCCAGCGGTTCGAGGCCCCGCTCGCGCGCGATGCGTGGCGCGGGTGCGCCGCTTCGGACGGTAGGGCAGGTAGATGTCCTCGAGCGCGGGCGAGGGTCGCGGCGCCGAGCACCGCGGCCTGCAGCTCGTCGTCGAGCAGGCCGCGCTCGGTCAGCGAGGCGAGGATCGCCTCGCGGCGCTGGTCGAGTTCGCCGAGCTGCTCCAGACGGTCGCGCACCGCGGTGATCTGCACCTCGTCGAGGCTGCCGGTCGCCTCCTTGCGGTAGCGCGCGATGAACGGGACGGTGCCGCCCGCCGCGAGCAGTTCGGCGGCGGCCCGGACCCGGGCCGGGGCGACCTGCAGTTCCCCGGCGATGGTGGCAAGGTGCGGTTCGTGCATGGGACTCCCGGGGGTAAGAAGGGGCCAGGCCGGGCGCTACGGCCGGGCGTCGTAGAACTGGCGCTGCATCTTGAGCGGCTGGTTGTCGGGGTCGAGCCCGATGGCCTGGTCGAGGGCCGTCAATCCCTCCGCGTTCAGTCCGGCGTCGAAGCAGATGAAAGCCACCAGCGACCAGACGTACGGATCGGCGATCCCGGACGGTGCCTCGCGCAGCTGGCGCACGATGTCGCGCGCGCGCCCGGTGTCGCCCAACGCCCGGTCCGCTTCCAGCACCACGCACATCTCGCCCGGGTCGATGCCGGTCGTCCAGCGGGGCAGCAGCAGGTCGCGGCCTTTGGCCGGCTCGCCGGAGCGCACGTAGGCGAGGGCCAGGTCACGGCAGTTGGAGCGGGTCGGGTCGTTCGCGTAGGCCTGTTCCAGGGCGCGGACCACGTCGCGCAGGTCGCCGGGCGGGATCGCGGTCTCGCCCGGATCGCGCGATCCTCCGGTCGGGACGACCCCTGCGAACGCCCGGTTCGAGTACATCCGGGCGACCGGGTCGGGTCGCGCCTCGTCGTCGAACGCGCCGCCCGTCGGGATCAGCGCGGACCAGGCCGGGGGCCCCTCCGTCGGAACGGCGTCCGCGGCGACGGCGGCGGTCGCCGTGTCGCCTGCCGCGGCCCGACGCGCGCGGTCCAGGGTGGATACGGCCCCGGCGTGGCCGGGCGCGAGCCGGACGGCGACCTCGAGGTCGGCGCAGGCCGCCGCCCAGTTCCGGGCGTTGAAGTTCAGCAGCCCCCGGTTGTACCAGCCCGCCACGTCATCGGGCGCGATCCGGACGACGGTGCCGAACGCCTCGCGCGCCGCCTCCGTCCGTCCGGCCCGGCTCGTGGCCACGCCGAGGGCGTTCCAGCCGGACGCGTCGACGGGGCGCGCGGCGAGGGAGCGCGCGAGGCGCGGCAGCGCCCGGTCGTAGTCGCCGCGCGACACCTCCAGGACGCCGGCCAGCGAGCAGACGTCGGGCGACGGCTGTCCCTGCGCGGTCAGCAGGTCGCACGCGAGCGCGAGGTCATCGGCCGCGCGCGATGTGTCGCCCAGGTGGAGGAAGGCGCGGCCGCGCAGAGCCAGAGCCTCCGCGGCCCGGATGCCCCGACGCTGGCAGACGGTGAGCTCGGCGATCGCGGCCGCGCCGAGCTCGCGCCGCCGCGCGGGGTCGGCTTCGCGGCCGCACGCCAGGACCAGCTGCGCCGCGTGGGCCATCAGGCTGCCGGCCACGGGCAGTTCGCCGAACGCCACGGCGTAGGGGTAGTCCAGGTCGTCGAAACCGAAGACCCGCGCCGGGCCGGGCCGCGTCTCGACCGGGAAGTAGGCCAGCAGCGGCCGCAGCGCCGTGGCCAGCCCGTAGTACTCGCCGGCGAGTTCCCGCTGGCCGTTCAGCTCGCACAACAGACCGACATCGCCGAAGTAGCGGTGCGCGTACGGGTACTCGTAGTAGCCGTAGACCCGCCCATGACGAAGGAAGCCAGCTGCAAATCGCCGCGCGCCCGGTAGGCGGTGCTCTTGATCCAGCGCTCGGCGAAGTCCGAGTCGAGCCAGCCCCAGCCCGGCACGTGCACCCGGATGGCGCGCAATTCCACGGCGAGGCGGCAGGCGTCGGAGAACCGTCCCGACTCGGCCAGCAGCAGCCCCTCGACCAGAGTCAGTTCCACCGCGTCCGCTGTCCCGGTCGCGCGGGCCGACGCGATCCGCTCGAGCCCCTCCGCATAAAGGCCACGCTCCCGGCAGAGCCAGGCCTGGTCCAGCAGCACGCGTCGCCGCAGCGCGGCGTACCGCCGCGCGGGCAGTCGGCGCCATGGCCGCGAGCGCGGCGTCAGGGAGCGCTCGTGCGCGGCGAGATCGCCCACGGTCCCCTGGGCGAAGGCGAGGTCGTACCAGAGCGCGGGGTCGGACGGGTCGAGCCCTGTCGCGTTGACGAGCGCGCCGATGAAACGGATCAGCCCCTCCGCCAGGCCCGACGGGTCGTCGGCAACGAACCCCTGGCGGCGCAGGCTCCGCGGCCTGCCGCAGCACGACCTCGAACCGCTGCGCCTTTTCGCGGTGAGGTTCGGCCAGCTCCCGGCCGCTGCCGCTGCGCCCCGGCCGGCAGGGCCAGGAAGCGGGCGAGGTCGAGCGGTTCCACCACGGCGTCGCGTAGCGGACCTGTTCGCGGTACGACGGGGACTTTTTCGCCAGCTCCGCCACGCGCGCGCTGTACCGGGGCATCGCCGTTCCGGCGAGATCCTCGGCCAGCCCGGCCCAGTCCTTCACGGCCAGCGGTTCGTCGTTCGTCGCCGTCGCGGCGGCGGGCGGCAAGGAGGCGCCGAGCGGCGGCGGCCAGGCGAGACGCGTGGCGACCGCCAGCAGGATCGACAACGTGAGCGCGTGGCGCATGCGTCCCCCGGGCCGGTGCGGATAGCGGCAGAGATTCTGCCCGATAGTAAGGGTCCGCGAATTTCCGGGCAAGCGCCCGGCGCGACGGTCCGGGGTTCTCACGCCGGGAGCGGTGTGTCATGCTGGTCGCCCGTGGTCGTCACCGCCACCCCGGAGCGAAGCCGCCGTGCGACTCTTCATCGCCGTCGATCCCGGTGAACGGTTCCGCACCGAACTGTCCACGCGGCTTGACGCCTGGCGGGCGCGGCTGCCGGTCGCCTGGGTGCGCGCGGAGAACCTGCACGTGACGCTCAGATTTCTCGGGGAACTGCCGCCGGCAGCGCTGCCGGCGCTGGAGATGGCGCTGCGCGGGGCCGTGGCGGGGCACGCGCCGGTCGTCCTGCGGCCTGGCGGCGTGGGGGCCTTCCCGGACCTGCGCGCGCCGCGGGTTCTCTTCTTGCAGATGGCCTCGCCCGGGGGGGCGCTGGAGCGACTCGCGGCATCGGTGCGGGCGGCCGTGGACCCGCTGCTGCCGCCCGGCGCAGGCGACGACCAGCCGCTGCGCGCCCACCTCACCCTGGCCCGCGTGAAGCAGCCGTTGACGCCGGCGCAGGCGCGCGAACTCGCGGTGATCGATCCTGGCGCGTGGGACCCGCTCACCGTCGGCGAGGTCCGCCTCATGCGCAGCGTGCCGGGCCGCGCCGGCCCGGCGTACAGCAGCCTGCTCGTCGCCGCCCTCTCCGGTGGCGGGCCGGTCGTCGGGTAGTTGCGCGGCGCCGTGGCGCGTGCTACCGTGCTCCCGCCTTCGGGCTGGCGCACGGTCGGTGGCCGCACGTCGTGCGCCCGGCACTGTTTCCCGCAGCCTCCCGGAGCAACCCGCCTTCCGAAGGAGACCACGTCATGGCGATCGAACGGCAGGAAGACAAGGCGAAGGCTCTCGAACTGACCCGGGCCCAGATCGAGAAGCAGTTCGGCAAGGGAGCGATCATGCTGCTCGGGGACACCCATATCCTCGATGACGTCGATGCGATCTCGACCGGCAGTCTCGCGCTCGACATCGCGCTCGGCGTGGGGGGGCTGCCCACCGGCCGGGTCACCGAGGTCTACGGCCCCGAGGGGAGCGGCAAGACCACGATCGCGCTCTCCGTGATCGCCAACTCGCAGCGGCGCGGCGGCACGGCGGCATTCATCGACGCGGAACACGCGCTCGATCCCGCCTACGCGCGCAAGCTCGGCGTGGACATCGACAACCTGCTCGTCTCGCAGCCCGACACCGGCGAGCAGGCGCTCGAGATCACCGAGATGCTGGTGCGCTCGGGGGCCATCGACTGCATCGTGATCGACTCGGTGGCGGCGCTGGTGCCGCGCGCGGAGATCGAGGGGGAGATGGGGGACCAGCACGTCGGCCTGCAGGCGCGGCTCATGTCGCAGGCGCTGCGCAAGCTGACCGGCGCCATCGCCAAGACCCACACGCTGGTGCTCTTCACCAACCAGATCCGCATGAAGATCGGGGTCATGTTCGGCAACCCGGAAACGACCAGCGGCGGCAATGCGCTGAAGTTCTACAGCTCGGTGCGCCTCGACGTGCGGCGCATCGGCGCCATCACGCAGGGCGAGGAGGTCACCGGCAGCGCGGTGCGCGTGAAGGTGGTCAAGAACAAGGTGGCGCCGCCGTTCAAGAAGGCGGAGTTCGACATCCTCTATGGCGAGGGGATCTCCAAGGAGGGTGACGTGCTCGAACTGGGGGTTCAGGCGGGCGCGGTGCAGAAGACCGGCGCCTGGTACAGCTTCGGCGACGAACGCCTCGGCCAGGGCAAGGAGAACGCCCGGGTCTTCCTGAAGGAGAACCCCGACGTGTACGCGCGGATCAAGCCGCTCGTCTTCGCGCATTTCGGCGTGCGGGGCGCCACGGCCGCGGCGGAAGCGGCGGCGGCGGCGGCGAAACCGGAGGGCGGTGGCGACGAAGCCACTCCCCGCGCGGGTGGCCGCGCCCGCGGCCGCGCCGCGGCCGAATGAGCCATGAGCGCGGCCGGCGAGCCGATCCTGGTCGAATGCCGGCGGCAGGAGAGCGTGGTGACGCTCATCCTCGACGATGGCGAGACCCTGGAGCTGGCGCCTGACGCGCTGCCGTCCGACCTGCCCGCGGCGGGGACCCCGGTCCCCGCCGCGCTGCTTGAGAAACTGCGTGAAGCCGCGGCCCGCAAGCGTCTGGCCCGCCGTATTTTCGCCCTGCTCGACCGCCGTCCCTGGACCGTGGCGCGGCTGCGTCGCAAACTGACCGGGGAGGGCTTCGGCCCGGCGGTCATCGACGCGGTGATGGCCCGGTTCATCGCCGAGGAGCTGGTCAGCGATCGGCGTTTCGCCGAGGCGTTCTGCCGCGACGCGCTGCGCGCCAAGCCGGTCGGAACCCGCTGGCTGCGCGCCCGCCTCGCCGCGCAGGGAGTGCCGGCCGACACGGCGGCGGCCGCGGCGGGTGAAGCCCTGCCTCCCGAGGCGGAGCGCGAACTGGCGCGGACGGCGGCGGTGGCCCGCTGGCGTCGGGGCAAGGCGCAGAGGGGCCCGGCGGCCACGGCACGCGTGGCGCGGTTCCTGGCCGCGCGCGGTTTCCCGCCGGCGGTCGCGGGTCGGGCCGCGCGGGAGACGGCGCCGGCCGGCGGCGACCGGCGATACGGCGTGGCTGACGCGCCGGGAGAGGACGATGGCGCGTGAGGATCCTCGTGACCGGAGCGGCCGGCATGCTGGGGCGGGCGGTGGTCGTGGCCGCCGGCGCCCGGCACACGGTCGTCGGAGTGGACCAGGCCGACGGCGATCTCACCGATCCGGCAGTCGCTCCGGAGTTGCTGGCGCGTCACCGGCCCGACTGGGTCACGCACTGTGCCGCCTTCACCGACGTCGACGGCGCGGAGACCGCGCGCGAGCGCGCGCTCGCGGTCAACGGCGGCGCGACCGCCCATCTGGCGCGCGCCTGCGCCGCGGCCGCCGTCGGGCTGCAGTACATCAGCACCGACTATGTCTTCAACGGCCGCGATCCGCTCGGCTATGACGAGGAGTCGCCGCGGGCGCCGGTCAACCACTACGGCCTGACCAAGGCAGCGGGCGAGGCGGCGGTCGAGGCGATGCCGGAACGGTGGCAGATCGCGCGCACGAGCTGGCTGTTCGGTCCCGGCCCGAAGAATTTCGTGCTGGCGATCCGGGAGCGGCTGATGGCTTCGGCCGTTCTGCAGGTCGTGAAGGACCAGGTCGGCTGCCCCACCTACGCCCCCGATCTGGCGACGGTCCTGCTGTTCCTGCTGGAGAACGGGACGCCGGGGCTATACCATGCCACGAATCGCGGCGCCTGCACCTGGTTCGCCTTCGCGCGGGAGATCGCCCGGCAACTCGGGTACGACCCGCGGCTGGTCGCGCCGTGCGCCGCCGCGGACTGGCGGACGCCGGCGCGGCGGCCGGCCTGCTCGATCCTGCGCAGCGGGCGGCTCGAGGCGCTCGGCTGTCCGGACCGGCCCTCCTGGCCGGACGCGTTGAAACGCTACCTGGCGCTGCTGGAGCGCGCAGGGGGAGTTGCGGAGTCATGAGCCTGGCGAACCCTCCCGCGTCCGAAGCGGACGACACCCGGCGCTTTGCCGAGTCCGCGGCCGAGTTGCGCGCCGCGCTCGACCGTCTTGGCCCGGAGCATCGGCGCGCCGTGCGGCGGCTGGCCGACGCGGTGCTCGCCGCCTGGCGTGGCGGCGGCAAGCTGCTGCTGTGCGGCAACGGCGGCAGCGCGGCCGACGCGCAGCATCTCGCGGCGGAACTGGTGGGGCGCTATCTGCGCGAGCGGCCCGGCTGGGCGGCGATCGCGCTGACGGTGAACACGTCGGCGCTGACGGCGATCGCCAACGATTACGGCTACGAGGCGGTGTTCGCCCGCCAGGTGGAGGCGCTCGGCCGCTCGGGCGACGTGCTGCTGGTCATCAGCACCTCCGGTAACTCGGCGAACTGCGTGGCGGCCGTGGCCGCCGCCCGCGCCGGGGGGCTGGCGGTGCACGGCTTCCTCGGCGGTGACGGCGGGCGCCTGCTGAGCCTGGTCGACGCGGCCTTCGTGGCCCCCTCGTTCGTCACGCCGCGCGTGCAGGAACTGCACATCCACATGGGGCACCTGCTCTGCCGTCTGCTCGAGGAGGCGCTGGCGCCGGGAGGGCCGGCATGACCGGGGCGCCGCTGCTGCCCGGCGCGCGGGTCGCGCTGGTCCACGACTGGCTGACCGGCATGCGCGGCGGCGAAAAGGTGCTCGAGATTTTCGCCGAGCTTTTTCCCGAGGCCGACCTGTTCACGCTGCTGCACGTGCGTGGCAGCGTCAGCCCGGCCATCGCCGGGCGCCGGATCCGCACCTCGTTCGTGCAGTTGCTGCCGGGAGTCGAACGCCATTATCGCTGGGCGCTGCCGCTGTTCCCGGCCGCGATCGAGGCGTTCGATCTGGCCGACTACGACCTTGTCCTTTCGAGCAGCCATTGCGTGGCGAAGTCGGCGCGTCCGGCGCCGGGCGCCCTGTCGATCTGCTACTGCCACACGCCGATGCGCTACATCTGGTCCTCCTTCGACGAGTACTTCGGCCGCCGGCCCGGTCCGCTGCGCTGGCTGATCGCGCGCGAGGCGGAGCACCTGCGCCGCTGGGACCGCCGCACCGCTTCGCGTGTCCGCCTCTGGCTCGCCAACTCCACGACGGTCCGGCGGCGTATCCTCGACTGCTACGGCGTGACGTCGCGCGCGGTGGATGTGATCCACCCGCCGGTGGACACCGGGCTGTTCCGGCCCGATCCCGCGGGAGCGCCGCCGTCCGGTCTCGTCTCGCGCGGCTACGATCTGGCGGTGTCGGCGTTCGTGCCGTACAAGCGGCTCGACCTGGCCGTGGTCGCCGCGCGGGGCGCGGGGCGCCGGCTCGTCCTGGTGGGCCGGGGCCCGGACGAGGCGCGCCTGCGTCGCCTGGCGGCGGAAACGCCGGGGCGCGGGGAGATCGTGTTCGCCGGTGCCGTGCCGACCAGCGCCCTGCCCGCGCTCTACGCGCACTGCCGGGCGTTCGTCTTTCCCGGCCTGGAGGACTTCGGGATCGCCCCGCTCGAGGCGACCGCCTGCGGCCGGCCCGTGGTGGCCTATCGCGCCGGCGGAGCGCTCGACACGGTGCTCGAGGGGCTCAACGGCGTCTTCTTCACCGAACAGACGGTCGAGGCGCTCACCGTCGCCCTGTCCGATCCCCGCCTCGACGCCGGCTGGGATGCCGCCGCGATGGCGCAGCATGCCTCGCGCTTCGGCCGGGACCGCTTCCGCCGGCAGGTCGCCGCGCGACTGACCGAGGCGTGGACGCGGCACCGGCAGGGAGAGACGCATGTCTGAGCCGGCCCGTCGTCCCGGCGGGCTGATGCAGCCGGCGCTTCTGATCACGGTCGACCTTGTCGCCCTCGAGGCGGCGTTCCTCGTCACCTACTGGTTCCGCTTCCACGCGGGGATCTGGCCGGCGCCTCTGGGTGTGCCGCCTTTGCCGCTCTATCTGCTGACCAGCGCCGTGATCCTGCTGGTCTTCTTCGGCCTCTTCTACGCGCGGGGACTGTACGGCCGTGTGGCGCTGGCGTTCGAGGAGGAGCTGTCCTCGCTGCTGCACGGCGTCGTGCAGGGCAGTCTGCTGGTGCTGGCGCTGACGTTCTTCTTCCGGCGCGCCACCTACAGCCGCTCGTTCTTCGGGCTGTTCTTCCTCTCGTGCCTGGTCTTCCTGGCGACGGGACGGCTGGTCGCCCGGCGCGTATTGCGACGCTGGCGTCGGCGGGGCGTGGGGGTGCGGCGCGTCCTGCTGGTGGGGGACAGCCCGATGCGCGAGCGGGTCGTGCGCGCCGCGCGCGCGCGTCCGGAACTGGGGCTGGCGCCGGTGGGCTGGCTCGCCGTGGACGAAGACGCACCGGCGGCCGCCGATCCCGCGCCGCCGGACAGCGGTGCGGCGTCGACAGCCGGCGGCCTGCCGCGGCTGGGCGGTTTCGCCGATCTGCGGCGCGTCGTGGCCGAACTGGGCATCGACCTGGTCGTGCTGACGCTGCCGTTCCCGCGGCTCGGCCTGGTGGCGCGCGCCACGGAGGAGCTGGCCAGCCTGCCGGTCGACGTGCAACTGGTGCCTGACCTGCTCGCGTTGCGCACCAGCCGCATGCGTCTGACCGAGGCGGGTGACATTCCGTTCTTCGGCGTGCGCGAAACGGCGCTCAGCGGCGCGGATCGCATCGTCAAGCGCATCTTCGACCTGGTCTGCACGACCCTCGGCCTGCTCCTGCTGCTGCCGTGTCTGCTGCTGCTGACGGCGCTGGTGCGGCTCACGTCGCCCGGCCCGGTCTTCTACCGGCAGGCGCGCGTGGGGCGCGACGGACGCGAATTCGTCATGCTGAAGTTCCGCACCATGCGCGTCGATGCGGAGGCGCGCAGCGGCCCGGTCTGGACCGTCGCCGCCGACCCGCGGGTGACGCCGGCGGGACGCTGGTTGCGTCGGCTGAGCCTCGACGAGCTGCCGCAGCTCTGGAACGTGCTGCGCGGGGACATGAGCCTCGTCGGTCCCCGGCCGGAACGGCAGGTGTTCGTGGAGCAGTTCAGCCGTGAGCTGCCGCGCTACTTCGAGCGCCACCAGGTGCGGTCCGGTCTGACCGGCTGGGCGCAGGTCAACGGGCTGCGCGGCAACACCAGCATCGGGGAACGCACGCTCTACGATCTTTATTATGTGGAGAACTGGTCGCTCGGACTCGATATCAGGATCCTGCTGATGACGGTTCACCACGTTCTGCGGGGCGAGAACGCGTACTGAGGCGGCGCGGCGACGGCCCGGCGGGGGGACAACCGACCATGCGGACATTCCTGGCCTTCCTGGAGAACCTGCGTCCCCGGCAGTGGACCAAGAACCTCATCCTGTTCGCGGGCGTGATCTTCTCGCAGACGGTCAGCCATCACGAGGCGCTGTTGCGCGCGCTGGCCGGCTGCCTGATCTTCTGCCTCGCCTCCGGCGCGATCTACGTCCTCAACGATCTGGCGGACGCCGCCCTCGACCGTCAGCACCCCTACAAGAAGAACCGGCCCATCCCGTCGGGCCGGCTGCCGGCCGCGGCCGCCGTACGGCTGGCCCTGGCGCTGACGGCGGCCTGTTTCGGGGCGGCCTGGCTGCTGGGACCGACCTTCGCTCTCGCCACGGGGGCCTTCTTCCTGCTGAACATCCTCTACACGCACCTGCTCAAGAAGGTCGCGATTCTCGACGTGACCGGCATCGCGTTCAGCTTCGTGATTCGGGCCGTGGCGAGCGTGGAGGTGCTGCGGCCGCTCTCGCCCGGCATCCAGCTGTCGAACTGGCTGCTCCTGTGCACTTTCTTCCTTTCCCTGTTTCTCGGCTTCGCCAAGCGCAGGAGTGAACTGATGAAGGTGCGGCCGGCGACCGGCGATACCCGGCCGGTGCTGGCCGACTACACCGAGACCTTGCTCAATACCCTCATCGGCATCACTTTCACCCTGACCCTGATGGCGTATTCGCTGTACACGGTCTGGCCGGGGACGGTGGCTCACTTCGGCACGAGCCGTCTTGTGTTCACGCTGCCGTTCGTCTTTTTCGGCATGGGACGCTATCTCTTCCTCGTCTACCGTGGTGGGCGGGGGGACGGCCGCACGAGATCCTGCTCAACGATCCGGCCATCCAGATCGCGGTCTTCGGGTGGGTGGCGGTCGTTTTCCTGCTGATCGATCTGCGCCGCTAGGCCGCGCGGGAAAGGACACTGCGATGGATGCGCGGGTCGCTCTCATCGGCGCCACTCCCGAGACCGTGCTCGACGACTACCGGCGGGTCATGGAACTGGGCGGCTGGCGCGCCCACCTCAGCCCGGACCGCGATCTCATCCTCAAGCTCAACCTCTCGTGGACCCGGTACTTCCCGGCCTGCAGCTCGCAGCCGTGGCAGGTCGAGGGGGTCGTGCGGACGCTGCGCGAGGGGGGCTTCCCCGCCGACCGGCTGATCCCGCTCGAGAACAAAACCGTGGTGACGAATCCCCGGCAGGGGTGCCGCAACAACCTCTGGGAGCCGGTGCTGAAGGCCTACGGCCTTACTTTCCGCGCGCTGCCGGAGGAGGAGTGGGTGGTCCACCGCTTCCGCGAGCCGCTGCTGAAGCTGAACCACATCTTTCCCGAGGGGATCGAGATTCCACGGCTCTACCTCGGACGCGACATCCTGCACCTGCCGACGGTCAAGACGCACGGCCACTCCACCACCACCGGCGCGGTGAAGAACGCCTTCGGCGGCCTGTTGAAGGAGGTCCGCCACTACGCGCACAAGTACATGCACGAAGTGCTGGTGGATCTGCTCATCATGCAGCGGGAGATCCATCCGCATATCTTCGCGGTGATGGACGGCACGGTCTGCGGCGACGGCGCCGGACCGCGCACCATGCGTCCGGTGAACCGGAACATCCTGCTCGCCGGCGCGGACTCGGTGGCGCTCGACGCGACCGCGGCGCGGCTGATGGGGTTCGACCCGCTGAGCATCCCTTACCTGCGCATGGCGCACGAGCGGGGGCTGGGCGTGGCCGATCCCCGCCACATCGAACTGGTGGGGGAGCCGGCGTTGTTCGACCAGAACTTCGGTTTCCGATCCCGGCGCAGCCCGGTCATCTGGGGCGACCAGATGCTGCGGCGCGGACCGCTGCGTTTCCTGGAGCGGGTCCTGCTGCACTCGCCGCTCGTGGTGTGGGCGCCGTTCGCCTCGAACGTCTATCACGACTGGCTCTGGTACCCGACAGTTGGACGGTCGATCATCCGCCGGCACGCCGGCACGCCGTGGGGGCGCCTGTTCCGCCACTATGCCGAGGCCGGCACGCTCGGCGGAGGTGTATCGTGAGCGGGAACGATGCGCAGCGCCCGGCGCGCCGGATCGTCGTCCGTGTGCCGGCCAAGGTGAATCTGCACCTCGAGGTGCTCCGGCAGCGGCCCGACGGTTACCACGACATCGAAACGGTCTTCCAGGCGGTCTCCCTGTTCGATACGGTGACGGTGACCCTGCGCGCCACGGGCGACGACCCTGCGGCGCAGCGGCTGCGGTTGCGGGTGGATCCGGTCGATGCGGCGCCGGAAGGCGTGGACAACATCTGCTGGGAGGCGGTGCGGCTGTTCGGCAATGCCACGGGACGGCACGGCGAGCTGGAGATCGACCTGCACAAGGAGATCCCGGCCGGCGCCGGCCTGGGCGGGGGCAGCGCCGACGCCGCCGCGGTGCTGGTGGCTCTCAACCGGCTGCACGATACCCGCCTCGACGTGAAGGAACTGGAGCAGCTTGGCGAAAAGCTCGGCTCCGATGTGCCGTTCTTCATCCGCGGCGGGACGCAGGTCGGGAGAGGGCGAGGCACCCGGCTGACCCCGGTCACCGGGATCCGGTCCGGGGTGTTCCTGATCGTCAAACCGCCGCTCAGTATCGAAACCGCAAGAATCTACGGACAGTTGAAAATCGGATTGACAGTCCGTGGGCCCAAATGTAGCCTCCGGCACGTCAAGGCCTTGATCGCGCGTTTTCCAAGCAGTTCCTGGTTCGGTTTCAACCGGTTGGAAGAGGTGGTGTTGCCGGCGCATCCCGTGCTCCAGCGGCTGGTGTTCCGCCTCAGGGAACTGGCCCCGATCGCGATGCTGACCGGCAGCGGGTCTGCGGTTTTTGGGGTGTTTGACGAACAGACCTGGACGGCGCAGATCCGGGATGAATTCGAGGCCCCGGATTGGTTCATCCGGGTCGTCGGACCTCATCCGGCAGGAGTGGAGATCACGGAAGAGTAAGCCTCCTGTCGCCCTGGAGACGTTCCCTCGGTCCAAGGCCCACTTCGGAGAGGTGTAAACTTGGAAATCACGGAAATCCGCATCACCCTGAGGGATGACGACAAGCTCCGGGGATTCGCCAGCATCACGCTCGACAACTGCTTTGTCATCCGGGGGCTGAAGGTCATCGCGGGCGCCAACGGCATTTTCGTGGCGATGCCGAGCCGCAAGCGCAAGGATGGGACCTATCAGGACATTGCCCACCCCATCAACATGCCGACCCGCCAGTGGATGGAGAGCCAGGTCGTGACGGCCTACAAGCAGGAGATGCAGCGCGTCGAGTCGGGCGAAATCCCGCCGCCGGTGCCCGGGGCGCACTTCGACGACGAGAGCCCGGCCCTGGAAGAGAGCTATTGACGCGGCCCGCGTAAGGCTGGGGCGTCGTCAAGTGGTAAGACACGAGGTTTTGGTCCTCGCATTCGGAGGTTCGAATCCTCCCGCCCCAGCCATTTCAGGCCCGCCCTGGCGTCCGTCGAAAGCGGCTTGATCCACCGGTGATCCATGCGCTATCCTGCGCCGATTCTCTTCACGCGGGAGGGGACATCGTGTTGCTGCGCCCGGAGGTGGAGCCGTCGTGTACAACGAGCTCGTGATCATCAGCGGCAACGCCCACCGGGAGTTGAGCGCCCGCATCGCCGAGAACCTCCACGTGAACCTGCTTGACGTCGAGGTCGGCCGCTTCTCCGACGGCGAGATCCGGGTGAAGATCAAGGAGAACATCCGAGGCACCGACGTCTTCATCATCCAGCCGACGCCGCCGCCCGGCGAGAACATCCTCGAGCTGCTGCTGCTGCTCGACGCCGTGCGACGCGCCTCCTGCCGCCGCGTGACCGCGGTGATCCCGTATTTCGGGTACGCGCGGCAGGATCGCAAGGACCAGCCGCGGGTGCCGATCGCCGCCCGCGTGATGGCGAACCTCATCACCACGGCCGGCGCGCAGCGCGTGCTGACCATCGACCTGCACGCGCCGCAGATCCAGGGTTTCTTCGATATCCCGCTCGATCACCTGTACTCCGCGCCGATCCTGCTCAAGCATTTCGCGGACTGGCCGCGCGACAATCTCGCGGTGGTGGCGCCCGACGTCGGCAGCATCAAGATCGCGCGGGCCTTCGCGAAACGGCTGTCGGCCACCCTGGCGATCGTGGACAAGCGCCGGCCGGCTCCGAACGAGGCGGTGGTGATGAACTTCATCGGCGACGTGCGCGGGAAGGATGTCATCATCTTCGACGACATGATCGACACCGCCGGCACGGTGGCCGACGCCACCCGGGTGATCATGGAGCAGCAGGGGGCGCTGTCGGTCACCGCCTGTTGCACGCATCCCCTGCTGTCGGGAAGCGCTCTCGAGCGGATCAACGCGGCGCCGTTGCGGGAGGTCGTGGTGAGCAATACCGTGCCGTTCCACCGGCACGCGGAGTGCGCGAAGATCCGGGTGCTCGACATGTCGCCCCTGCTGGCCGACGCGATCGAGCGCATCCATCTCGAAAAGACGGTCAGCTCTCTGTTCGTGTGACGCCTGCGGGCCCTGCAGCCGCGTCTTGACAGGGCGGCCTGGCCGTGCTTTATTAAGCGGTCCTTTTGTGCGCAATTACGCTCACGGTTCGCGCCGCGGGCCGGGGTGCTGTTCGGGAGGCAAACACGCATGGGTCTGATCCAGCTGACCATCTATAATCGCGAGACCACCGGCAAGAACGCCAATCGTCGCACCCGTTCGCGCGGGCGCATCCCGGCCGTCGTGTACGGGGCGCGGGAGAAGGCGACGAACGTCGAACTGGACCTCGCGGAGTTCAATCGTCTGATCGGCCTGGGCAGGGGCGCGGGTCATGTGTTTTCGCTCACCGAGTCCGGCTCGAGCAACTCGGTGATGGCGCTGCTGCGCGAGGTGCAGCGGCACCCGGTGCGTGACTTCGTCTACCATGTCGACCTGTTCAAGATCCCGGCTGACCAGCCGATCAGCGTCCAGGTTCCTCTGGAAGTCACCGGAGAATCGGTGGACATCAAGCGCGGCGATGCCACGCTGATGCGCGTGCGCCACGTGGTTTCGGTGCGCTGCCTCCCGTCGGAGCTGCCGGAATCGATCACGGTTGACATCTCCGGCTACAAGACCGGCCAGAAGGTTCACGCCTCCGACCTGAAGGTCGAGGGGTTCGAATTGGACGAGGATCCGGAAGAGGTCCTGCTGCTGCTGCAGTCGACCGCCTCGTTCGCGGCCGCGGAGGCGCCGGTCGTGGTCGCGGAGCCGGTGGAGGGCGAAGAGGCCGTCGAAGGGGCCGAGCCGGGCGCGAAGAAGGACGAGAAGGACTGATCCGACCCGCTGCGCGGCGCCCGCCGCCGCGGGGACGATTAACGCGAGGTGGGGCCTCGGCCCTGCCTCGCGCTGCTTTGGGGGCATGGCGATGCAGTTGATCGTGGGGCTCGGCAATCCGGGCGAGGGCTATTCGGCCACCCGCCACAACCTCGGGGCGCGCACCGTCGAACTGCTGGCGCGTCGCCACGGGCTGACGCTGAGCGATGCGGATCCGGCCTATCGTCTGGCGGAAGGGGACCTGCCGGGAGGGCCGGTCGCGCTGCTCGTTCCGCTCACCTGGATGAACCGCAGCGCGGAGGCGCTGGCCCTCTGGGCCGGGCGTCGCGGGGTCCGGCTCGGGTTGGCGGGTGAGCCGGACGACGCCGGTCGGGCTCCGGCGGACGACTCATCGTTGCTTATGCCGACCGAACGGGCGGTGGCGTCGCCGCAGCCGGTGGTTCCGCTCGTCGTCTGCGACGACCTCGCCCTGCCGCTGGGGGCGCTGCGCCTGCGTGGGCGGGGCGGGGCGGGCGGGCACCGCGGGCTCGAGTCGATCATCGCCCTCCTGGGGGGGGAGACGTTTCCCCGGCTGCGTCTCGGGGTCGCCGGACCGGCCGGCCCGCCCGAACCGGCCGGCTGGGCCGACTATGTGCTGGCGCCGTTCGCTCCGGAGGAGGAGCCGGCCGTCGAGGCTTTGATGGTGGACGCGGCCGTCGCCCTGGAGGGGGTCGTGGCCGGTGGGTTGACGGCCGCCGCGGCCCGGTTCAATCGCGGCGCGGGCGGGGCAACCGGCTGAGCCGGCCGGCCGCGCAGGCCGGCCGCGCAGGCCGGCCGCGCAGCCTTGCCACGGGGTCGCCCGTGGCGTATATTCCCCGGTCCCCCCGCCGCCTGGCGCCGGGGGAACCGACATCGCGAGATAACCTGCGTTGCTCGTTCGCATCCCTGCCCGGGACGACCGTGGCCGGCGCCCAGCCGCTGCGGGAAAATGGATCCCGGGCCTTTCGTCCGAGGGGGGGTGAACTCTGTGCAGAAATATGAGCTTGTTTACGCTTTGCGGACCGATCGGCCTGATGCCGAGTTGCAGGCGCGCGCCGAGAAGGCGGCCTCCATCATCGTCGAGCACAAGGGCGAGATCACTGAGCGCAGTCATTGGGGCGTGCGCCGGCTGGCCTTTGAGATCGACCACCAGGCCCAGGGCGACTACATGTTCTTCAAGTTCCGCGCCGAGGGGACGGTCGTGGCCGACCTGGATCGTTTCCTGCGTCAGGACGACGCGTGCCTGCGGCACATGGTCGTGGTGGACGGCGAGTGGCATGAGCGCAACCGCGCCAACCAGGCCCGCGTCCAGGCGACGCTTGCCGCGAATGCGGCGCGTGCTCCGCGCCCCGGCGGTGACAAGGAAGAAGGAAGACAAGGAAGACAAGGAAGACAAGGAAGGCGCGGAATAGGCGGGGCCCGCCGGTCGCCCGGCCGGCGGCGCCCTCAGGGAAAGCGAGGGCTGCATGGCCAGGAAGAGCACCAAGGACAAGGACAGCAAGAAGAAGAAAAAAAAGGTGCCCAAGAAGAAGTTCTGTTACTTCTGCACTGAGCACCTGGTGGCGGTAGACTACAAGGACGAGGACCTGCTGCGGCGGTTCATGACCGAGCGGGGCAAGATCTCGCCGCGGCGCAACACCGGCACCTGCGCCCTGCACCAGCGCCTGCTGGCGGAGGCCGTCAAGCGGGGGCGGGCGGTGGCGATGCTGCCGTACGTGCGGGAGTACTTTCGCTAGGGAGCCCCGGGGGGCGCGTCATGACATTGCGGGACGCTGGTCCTGAGGCGGCGGCCGCTGTCTTCACGGCCCTTGCCGGAGTGGTCGGCGTCCTCGGGACGGTCGCGGCCGGTCCGACCCTGTCCGGCCTGCTGCCGGTAGCGGTGACGGCGGTCTGGGTAGGGGTTTCCCTGATCGCCTCCGGCACGGCGCGCCTGCTTCTGATGGCGGCGCTCGGGCTTGCCGTGGCGGCGGTTTTCGGCTCCCCGGTCGTCGCCCTGGCCCTCATGGCCTGGGTGGCGGGCGGTCTGGCGGCCGGCCGCGCGCTTGCGGCGGGGCCGTCGCCTCGATGCGGTGCTGGCGCTGGCTGTGTTGCCGGCGGTGTGGCTGACCCTGGCCGCCGGAGGGTCGGCCGCGGAGCAGGTTCTGGACGAATCGGGCCGGCGAACGGCGGCGATGTTCGAACGTTATCTCCCGTCCGACGGGTCGCCGGGCGGACAGGAAAAGGCCCTGGCGGAGGCGCGGGCCGGGGCGGAGTCGGCGCTGAAGATCATGCGCCGGTTGTGGCCGGCCCTGGTTGCCCTCAGCCTGCTTGGGCAGGGGATCGTGGCGGTGTCGGCGGGACGTTGGCTTGCCTGCCGCGGAGGCAGAGGGGGCCCCGCGCCGAACTGGACCGTGCCGCGGGAATGGCGACTGCCGTTCTACGTGGTCTGGATCCTGGTGGCCGGTCTGGCTCTCGTGGCGATCGGCGGCGAGCCGGTCGCCCGCGTCGGTGTGAACCTGATCGTCGTGGCCGCGGCGCTCTGCGCTGTGCAGGGGCTGGCGGTGATGGCGGGGCTGCTGCACCGCGCGGCGCCGCCCTGGTTGCAGGCGGTGCTGGGTCTGGTGGCTCTGTTGTTGATGGCCCCCCTGCTGGTGCCGGCCGCGGCCCTGCTGGGGCTGATGGACCAGTGGCTGGACTTCCGTCGCCTGGCTGCGGCCGGCGATGGACCCGTTCCGCATCCCTGAACGGCCCGTCCCGACGGGCCTGGCGGACTTCGAGAGGATGAGTCTGATGGAAGTGATCCTGATCAGGAGTGTGCCGAACGTGGGCAGTGACGGCGAGGTCGTCAACGTGGCCGCCGGCTACGCCCGCAATTACCTCATCCCGCAGGGGATGGCGGTGCCGGCCGACGGTACCCACCGCCGCAAGATGGCGGAGGAGACCCGTCTGTCCGGCCTGCGCGACCGCAAACGCCGCCGCGCGGCGGAAGTTCTCGCCGGGACGTTCCAGGACGTCTCGGTCACGATCGCCATGCAGGCGGGCGAGGACGACAAGCTGTTCGGTTCCGTGACGAACCGTGACATCGCGGCCGAGCTGGCGAAACAGGGGCGCGAGATCGACCGGCACAGCATCGAGCTGGAGGAGCCGCTCAAGCAGCTCGGTGTCTACTCGGTGCCGGTACGGCTGCACCAGGACGTGCGCGTTTCGGTCAAGGTCTGGGTCGTCAAGGTGTGACCGGCTCCGGCCGGTCCGGCGCGGAGAGCGGCGCATGACGAAGTCTGACTCCGGAGTACCCGGGCAGGGTTTCTGCGTGGTGATGGCGGGAGGGCGCGGTACGCGCTTCTGGCCGCTCAGCCGCGCCGCGCGTCCGAAGCAGCTGCTGCCGCTGGCTGGCGGTCGGACCCTGCTGCGCGAAACCTGCACGCGCCTGTTCCCGCTGGTCGGCCCGGAGCGGATCCTCGTGGTGACGAACGCGGCCCAGGCGGCCGCATCTGCCGCCGAACTGCCGGAATTGCCGGCGCGGCCACATCGTGGCGGAGCCGATCGGGCGCAACACCGCCGCCTGCGCCGCTCTCGGTGTCCTGCTCGCCGAGCGGATCGCCGGACCGGGGCCGGTGGCCCTCCTGCCGGCTGATCACCTCATTCCCGACGGCGAAATCCTGCGCGCCCAGCTGGCCGCGGCGTTCACGCACGCCACGCAGAGCGGTGCCGCGATCACCTTCGGCATTCCCCCGACCCGCCCGGAAACAGGGTTCGGCTACATCGAGATCGGAGTGGGGACGGGGGGCGGCCCCCTGCCCGGTCTTCGCTTCGTGGAGAAGCCCGACGCCGCCACGGCCGCGGTTTGGCTGGCCGGCGGTCGACACCTCTGGAACAGCGGCATTTTCGTCTGGGAAAGCGGCGCTTTCGTCCGCGCGCTGGATATCCACCTGCCTGGTCTGACGGCGCGGCTGGCGCCGGCCGTGGCGGCGTACGGTTCCGCCAGCTTCGACGCCGCCCTGGCCGCGGCCTACGCCGACTGCCCGAGCCTTTCGGTGGATGTCGGCGTCATGGAGAAGCTGCCGGCCTTTGCGGTTTTTCGGGCCGCGTTCCGCTGGTCGGATCTGGGCAGCTGGAACGTCTGGGGCGAACTGGCGCCGGAACTGCCGGGCGGGAACCGCGGCGAGGCCGAGGTGTATGCGGTCGGCGCCACCGGGAATATCGTCCACGCTCCCGGCCGGACCGTGGCGCTGGTCGGTGTGGAGGGGCTGGTCGTGGTGGAGACCCCCGACGCCCTGCTGGTCTGCCGTGCCGATGCCGCGCAGCGGCTGAAGGAAGTGATCGCGCTGCTGGAGACCGGGCGGCGCGACGACCTGTTGTGATCCGTCGCGCCTCGCGGCGCGGCGCGAAAGGAGCGTTCGAACGCCATGTCCCTATCTTCGTCAACTCCGCCCCTGGGGTATCGCCGTCCTGCTGGCGACGCTTTCCTGCGCCCTCTCCTCCTGCCAGCGGCCGGGCAGCGGCGCCGGCGGCGCCGATCCCGACTTCAAGCGTATCTTCGGCAACGGTTTCAAGGATGCTTCGCCGGTGCTCGCGAAGGTGGGCGACCTCGAGATCAGCCGGAACGACTTCGACCGGCGCCTACGCAGAGCTGCCGGAGAAGACGAGGAAACAGTACGCCGGCGAAGGCTGGGAGAAACGATTCCTGCGTTTCATGACCGACGAGGCGCTGCTCTACCAGGAGGCGCAGAAGCGCAACCTCGCCCGGGATCCCGAGATCGGAGGGATGCTGATCTCCACTCAGCGCCACATTCTGATCAACGCGCTGCGCGAGCGTTCGCTGGCGAAAGAGGCGAAACCGACCGACCAGGAACTCCGCACCTACTTCGAGCGCACCCGCGACAGCTTCAAGGTCATGGGCGCACTCCAGGCGCAGCACATCCAGTGCCGGGACCGGCAGACTGCCTGGGAGGCGTACCGGGCGATCCGGGCAGCGCGTCAATCCGGCGGCCGAATTCCCGCGCCAGGTGGCGAAGCATTCGGTCAACACGGAGTCGGCGAAGCAGGCGGGGGAACTCGGCTGGTTCAACAAGGGCGGTTTCATCCCGGCCATCCCCAACGTCGACGCGCTTCTCGGAAATCGTCTGGGACTGGCCGATGGGCTTGCACGAGCCGGTCGAGATCAATGGCGACTGGCACGTCGTGGAGCTCACACGCCGCGACTGCCGAGCGCACCCTTACCTTCGAAGAGGCGCGCGACCAGGTGATGAATGCGCTGATGCCGATCGCCAAGGAGCAGCACATCGACGACTTCCTGCGCCAGGCGCGCCGAGCCGCGAACATCGAATACTTCGGCGAGTACGCCCCGGGCGGTGGCGTGAATCCCCGCGATCTGATCCGCCTGGCGCAGCTCGCGCCGACGCCGGAGGAGAAGCTCGATATCCTCAAGCAGGTCATCGACGAGTTCCCCGAGAGCGAGTACGTCGATGACGCGTTGTTCCTGGCGGCGAATGTCTATCTTGATGCCTGGTCCGACATCCCGTTCGCCGCCAACTACCTCGACGATCTGGTGCGCGAACACCCCGACAGCGAGTACGTCGAACAGGCGCGCTATCTGCTCGAGAACATGGGCAAACCGAACTTCGGCCAGCCCCGCAGCGCCGCGGACCTGCAGCGGTCCGGCGGCTGACGGCGCGGCCATCGCCGGGCGGAGCGGGGGGCGTTGACAGCCCCCCGCTCTCGGTTAGACTGCCTGGGAGGCGCGTCCCGAGCCGGTTCCCCCGACCGGCGCGGCAGAACTTTTCCGGCGAAGATCTTCAGCGAACGGGAAGCGGAGGAGGACGCATGTCGCACGTTCGTCCTCAGCGGTTTCGCGGGCGCGCCGGGCCGACGCATGGGGTGTTGCTGCTGGTCCTGGCTCTGCTGTGCCTGCCGCACGGAGCGCCCGCCGTCTCGGCGCGCCGCCCGGGGCTGGACCGCGAATCGCGCGCGATCGCCGAGCGGCTCTATCAACAGTTGGAACAGGCGCGCGCGGATCGGCGCGACCGCGCTCTGCTCGAACTGGCGTTCGAACTGGTGGACCGCTACGCCCGCTTTCCCGACAACGATCGGGTCCTGCTTCTGGCCGCGCATTCCGCCTGGCGGCTCGGGGATCGGTCGCTGGCGCGCCAGCTGCTGGGCAAACTGCGCGACGACTGGCCCGAATCGCGCCTGCTCGGAGAAGCCGCGTCGCTGGCGGACAAGCTGGACGCGAAGCCGGAGCTGCCGCTCCGAATTCGCGCCGGCGCCGGTGCCGATCGCGCGGGCCCGGCGGACGCCGGCGCGCTGGCGCGACCGCGCGGCGCCGGGCTGCCGTCCGAATTCGCGCCGGCGCCGGCGCCGTTGCCGCCGGGGTGCGGCGCCGGCGGTGCCGGTCGATCCCGGGCTGATCGGGGTGCTCTGTCCGCTGACCGGGGGGAACGCGCGCTCGGGGCGGCGTTCGCCGCGGGGGCGGAGCTGGCCGCCGCGCACGCCGGGCGCGACGGTTGGCGCCCGGTGCGTCTGCGGGTGGTCGACACCGGCGGCGACCCGGCGACCGCCGCGCTCGCCGCGCGACGCCTGGTGCTGGGCGAGGGGGTTGTCTCCCTGGTGGGCGCCGTCGGCGCGGGGCCGACGGCGGCGGTGGCGGTCGTGGCCGACGCCTGGCGGTGTGCCTTTCGTGACCCCCGACGGCGGCAGCCCCACTCTGCGCGATTTCGGCCCCGCCGTCGTCCCGACCGATCTGATCGAAGCGCACGATGCCCGTCTGCTGGCCCGTCTGGCGGTCGACGTGGAGCGGCGATCGCGCGTGGCTGTGCTCTATCCGGACACGCCGGAAGGGGCGCGCGCCTGCGCCGCGTTCGTGATGGCTCTGCGCGAGACGGGCGGGCGTCTGGTAGGCGACCGTCGCCTGCGCGTCCGACGGCGCGATCGCTGAGGATACGCTGCGGCGACTCGCGTGGATGTGGCCGGAGGCGCTCTATCTGCCGCTGGCGCCCGCCGCCGCGGTCCGGCTTGTCCCGCGGCTCGTGGCCGTTTCGCTCGCCGGCCTGTTGCTGGGACCGTCGGGCTGGGACGTGCCGGCGGCGGACGGGCTGGCCGACGTGCTGCCGCCGGACAGCTGTCTGCGCGGCGGAGGAAGCGGTCTGGCCGCGGGACTGGGTGGAGGCGTTCGCGGTCGCCTGGCCGAGGGCGGCGCCGGCCGACGCGGGTGCCGGCGCGGAGCGGGCCGGTCGACAAGCCTATCTTGCGGTGCGGCTCGTGGAGGAGGCGCTTGCCGACTGCGGCCTGACACCGACGCGCGAAACCCTCGCCACGACGCTCAGCGCACGCTGGCTCCGTCTGCGCGAGGCGCCGGTGGAGGCGGCGGAGGCGGTGAGCGGCGCGCGGACGCCGCGGGAGGGGCGTTTCGTTCCTTACACGGCACCGGTGCCGGATCCGGGAGGGCGGGAGTGAGCAGCCGTCGGCCCTCCGACCTTACGGCGCGACGCGCCGGGCATAGGGACTGTGGAACAGGACCGGCATCCGGATCCAGAAGCCGAGCGGCGGGCAGGTCGGGTCGGCGACCGGACGGAAGACCCAGGCGTTGACGGCCTTGAGCACCACCGCGTCGAACAGCGGCCCGCCGTTCGACTGGATCACATACGACGCGGTCACTCTCCCCAGTTCATCCACGTAGAAGGCCGCCTCGACCGTGACGACCGGCAGGCGGCGCGCCGGTGTGTCGGCGCCGATGGGATACTCCGGCCGCACCATCCGCTCCAGCACGAAACAGCGGCTGGTCTGCTGCGGCAGCCGCATTTCGACGGCGTCGGCCAGACTCAGGTCGGGATCGGCAACGATTGCCGCGTCCGGCTGCGGCACGGGGATCGGCTGCGGTGGCGCGACCGGCCGGCCGGCCGTCTCGTCCGGCACGAACGCCTGTTCGGGGGGCGGGCGCCACAGGTGGCGGAATTGCTCCGGCTCCTGATGGCGCGGATCGCGGCCCTGGTCGATGGAGAGTTCCGGCATCAACTCCAGCGGACCCGCGGCGCCGGGGATGAACTCGAAGTGGCGCCGCGTCGCCTCGCGGTCGGGGCCGAAGAGGGCGATCAGGAGGAGGAGAACGACCCCGGCCACGGCTCCCACCGCAAGGCGCCGCCGTCCGCCATGCCGGTAGCGGGCGTTGGCGCCGGCCAACGGGTCGGACGGCACGGGGGCGTCCTCGAAGGTGGTGAGCAGTCGGCGCAGGAATGCGCCCGCACCCGACCAGGACCTCCGTGGTTCGCATTTATGTAATTTGTTTATTTTCAATTCATTTCGTTGTTTTTTCCGGTCGATTTTTCTGGTTCGACGCGGGCCGTCGTTGCCCCCCCGTGCGCAACAGATGTCCTGCCCAGCCGGCCGGCGTCCGGTGCAGCGCCACCAGCGACCAGCCGTCGGCGGTGTGCACCTCGAGGGTGTGCGCCGGTCCGACACCCGGCAGGCCCGGCGCGGGGCATGAAGATAGGGACCGGTCGGTACCGACGCACCAGCGCGGCGGCAGACGGCGCCGACGCGGGGGGTGGGCAGGGGGGACAGGCGCAGCCGGCGCCGAGGAGCGCCCCGCCGAGCAGCGCGGCGAGGGTGACGGGGACGCGGCGTCGGGACATGGCGGCGGCTCCTTCCGGCGGGACGACCTCCTGGGGCGGAGCTTACGGGGGGTGGCGACGGGCTGTCCAGCGCCGCGCGCGGTGGCGTGAAGCGGGGGAATGGCGAGGGCGTCGGCGCCGGCGGCTGGACTGGCGGGCGCGCATCTGGTACCGTAACCCACCGCCTGCGTTCGCCCGGCGCGCGGGCGGATCGCGATGATCCCAGGTCCCGCACCGCGAGGCTGACAGCCCATGTCCGACTCCTGCCTGCGTCTGCTGCCTCCGGTCGGCGCGCTGCTCGATGATCCGCGCCTCGGCGCGCTCGCCACGGGGCGTCGGCGGGCCTGGATGACCCGGCTCGTGCAGCGGGCCGTCGCCGCCGAGCGCGCGGCGCTGGACGGGTGCGGGCCCGACGACGGCGGCGAAACGGCGGCGCGCGCCGCGCTGCACGAGGCGGTCGTGGCGCGGGTGCTGGCGGAGCGGGCGCGGCTGCTGCGGCCGGCGCTGCGCCGGGTGATCAACGCCACCGGCGTCGTCGTCCACACGAATCTCGGCCGGGCGCCCTATCCCGCGGCCGCGGTGGCGCGGGTCGTCGAGGCGGCGCGTTCCCCCTGCGATCTCGAATACCGGCTCGACTCCGGCGCGCGCGGACACCGCGGGCGCGGGGTGGAGGAGAAGGCCGCCCTGCTGACGGGGGCGGAGGATGCGCTGGTCGTCAACAACAACGCCGCGGCGCTCTGGCTCGCGGTGCGGGCCACGGCGGCCGGCGGCCGCGTGCTGCTCTCGCGCGGCGAGATCGTGGCGATCGGCGGCTCGTTCCGCCTCGACGAGATCCTGCGCGAGACCGGGTGCGAACTGGTGGAGGTCGGCACGACCAACCGCACCGTACCGGGCGACTACGCGCGCGCGCTCACGCCGGGAACCGTGGTGCTCAAGGTGCACCGCAGCAATTTCGCGCAGAGCGGTTTCGTGGAGGAGGTCGGGCTGGCGGAACTGGCGGCGCTCTGCCGCGAGCGCGGCCACGTATTGATCTACGACTCGGGCAGCGGCTCGCTCTTTCCGGCCGCGGAGCTGGGGCTGCCGGAGGAGCCGACGCTGGCCGACGATCTGGTGGCCGGCCCCGATCTCGTCACCTGCAGCGGCGACAAGCTGCTTGGCGGCGGCCAGGCGGGGCTGGTCCTCGGACGCGCGGATCTGGTGGAGGCCCTGCGGCGTCACCCGCTGCGGCGCGCGCTGCGCGTCGACAAGCTGACGCTCGCGGCGCTCGACGCGGTGCTGACACTCTATCTCGAAGCCGACGGCCTGCCGCGCGTGCCGGTGCTCGAGATGCTCGCGCTCGATGCGGCCACCCTCGAGGCGCGCGGGCACGACCTGCTCGCCGCGCTGTCGTCGACGGCGCCGGCCGGCTGGCGCGGCGACGTGATCGCCGGCGAGTCGAGCGTGGGCGGGGGGAGTTTCAGCGAGGCGGTCGTACCGACCCGCCTGCTGCGCTGGCGCGGGCCGAAGGCGGAACTGGAGCGTTGCCACGCGGCGCTGCGGCGGCAGGACCCGGCCGTCGTCACCCGCATCAACCAGGAGGGTCTGGCCATCGACCTGCGCACCGTGGCGCCGGAGGAACTGACCGAGGTCGTGACGGCCCTGCGTCTTTGCTGGCGCGGTGGCGGGGAGGATGGGGCGTGACAGGGGCGCGGCACGACGACGCGGGGGTCTGGCCCCCGCTGCACGAGACCGGTATTTCCCCGGCCGAACTGGATTTCCACGGCGGCGGGTTCTTCTGGGAGGAGGTCCGCGCCTTCACCGATCCTTCGCCGCTTGCGTTCCTGGTCCAGACGGCGCTGGCCGGACCCGGGGTGCCGCGGGTCTGGGTCTTCCTCGACGAGCCGGAGGAGACGACCACGCGCGCCGCCGCGGCGCTCGCCGCCGCGCGCGCGCTCATCGCCCGCCGGCTCAACGTGATCGTGGTCGACGCGGACGATCGCCATCCCGATCTCACGCGCTGGAGTGGTCGCCACGAGCGCGAGGGGTGGATCGATTTCGTGCGCTACGGCGCCTCGCTGGCGGCCTGCGCCGTACCGCTGCCGTGGGAGGGGGCGTCCGGCCGGCTGCTGGGGGTCGGCTCCTTCACGCCGGTCGAGGTGACCGGCGCCGAGGTGTCGTGGCTGCTGTCGCTGCTGGGCGGGCAGGCGGATGTCGTGCTGGTCACCGCGCCGCTCGGGCCGATCGGCGCGGCCTGGACGGAGGTCGCGTCGCTGCGCCTGCTCTGTTGGGACCGCGGCGGACGCGAACCGGCGCAGACCCGGCAGATGCTGACGGAACTGGCCGCGGCTGGCGTTCCGGCGGACGCGGTCATCGCCTTCGGCGCGCCGGGGCTCGCCCTGCTGCCTCCCCCGTCGCCGGCAGCGATCGCGGCGCAGCACAGCCTGGAGCGCTTCGCCGCCGCGGTGGCGGCGGCGGCCGTGGGGAATGACGCGGCGGCGCCGATCGCGACCGGGGTCCCGGCGGCTGGCGACGACGCGCCTGCCGGCGATGGCGCCGCGGCTGCGGTCGGTCGCGCCGCCGGAGCGGCAAGCGTGTCGCCGAAGACAGTTGCGTCTCCGCCGAAAGCGGCGGCGAGCGGTGGCGGCCCGCCGGTCCGGCCGCTGCGCGGACGGTGGCTGGCGGTGGCCGGGCTGCTGGCGGTCGTGGCGACGGCCGGCTGGCTGGCGACCCGGGCGCCACGCGCGCGCGTGCCGCTCTCCTCGCTTGCGCCGCCGGTGGCGGGGGAGGATATTAGCGCGCCTGCCGACCGCGGGTGGCGCGCCGGACACGCTGCGCGCGGCGGCCGCGGTCGAGAGTCTGGCGAGGGCGCCGGTCGTCGCCGACAGCACGGCGCTGGCGGTCGCCGGCACGCCGGTCCCGGCGCCGGCGGCTCCCGCCGACACGGCTGGCCGGCAGGCGCCGCCGCCCGCGGACAGCTTCGATCCGGCGCCGTTCCGGCTCCCCGTGGGGCGAGACGGCTGGGCGCTGCACGTGTACTCGCAGCCCGACAGCCTGCTGGCGCAGCGGCAGGTCGCCTCGCTCGCGCGCGCCGGCTACACATCCGACTGGCGGTCGGTCGAACTGCCGGGCAAGGGGCGCTGGTACCGCATCAACATGGGCAGCTTCCCGAGCCGGGCAGCCGCCGAGGCCGCCCTGCCCGCGCTGCTGCGCCGGCTGGGTGAAACCTGGGGCCAGGCAACGCGCTACTGACCGCGCGTCGCGCCGGCGGCCCCGGCAGCGAAGGAATCCGCACCGGAAGGTCTGGCGTTGAAGCTCAAGCGCGTGGAGATCCAGGGGTTCAAGTCGTTCGCGGATCGTACGGTCCTCGATTTCGACGAGGGCATCACGGCGATTCTCGGCCCGAACGGCTGCGGCAAGACGAACATCGTCGACGCGATCCGCTGGGTGCTGGGCGAACAGTCCGCCAAGCAGCTGCGCGGCGGCCGGATGGAAGACATCATCTTCAAGGGCACCACCAGGCGGAAGCCGGTCACGCTGGCGGAGGTGGGCCTGACCTTCACGAACGAGGATCGCGGCATCCCGATCGAGTACGACGAGGTCACGATCAAGCGCCGCGTCACGCGCGACGGCGTCAGCCAGTACCTCGTCAACGGCTCCCCGGTCCGCCTCAAGGATTTGCGCGACCTGTTCTGGGAAAGCGGCGTGAGCAACTCCGCCTACGCCGTGATCGAGCTGCCGATGATCAACCAGGTCCTCAACGAGCACACGCAGGAACTGCGCGGTCTCATCGAAGAGGGCTCGGGCATCGTCAAGTACAAGTCCCGCCGCCGCGAGGCGGAGCGCAAGCTGGAACAGACCGAGGCGGACCTGCTGCGGCTGCGCGACCTGCTCGACGAAATCGGGCGCGAGGTGCGCTCGCTCGCGCGTCAGGTCGGCAAGGCGCGCCGGCACCAGCGGCTGTTCCAGGAGGTGCGCGGGCTCGACCTGCTGCTGGCCGGCCAGCAGCACCGCGAATTCGGACGCCGCGAGACGGACCTGACCGCGCAGAGCGGCGAGTTGAAGACGCTGGCCGAGGCGGACGCCGGCGAACTGGCCGACCTGCGCGCCCGCATCGAGGCGACGCGTCCCGCCGTGGACGAGCGCGAGGCGGAGCGGCACGGGCTGGAGGAGTCGCTGCACGCGTTCGAGGAGGAGCTGCAGGAGGCGGAGCGTCGCGTGCTCGTCCTGGAACAGCGGATGACGGAAAACGAACGGCGTGGCCACGAGACCCGGGAGGCCATCGGCGCCGCCCAGGTGCGGCGCGCGGAGATCCACGGCGAGGCGGCGCTGCTGGTCCGGCAGCTCGAAAACGTCGTCGCGCAGCTTGCTCACCACGAGGCCGAGCTGCGCGAACACGAGGAGCGGTTGAAGTTGCTCGAGGCGCGGTTCGCCGCCTCCCGTCAGGCGGTGCAGGACGCGGCGCAGCTGAACCTCGAGTTCATCGAGCACGACGCCGCGGCCCGCACTCTGCAGCGCGAACTGCATGTCCGGCAGGAGAACCGGAACGAACGGTTGCAGCGGCTGGCCGAGGAGGAGACCGGCCTGCTCGAGACCGCCGGCCGCGACGGCGCGCGGGCCGCCGAACTGGAGGAGTCGCGCCAGCGCCTGCTCGACAAGCGACGCGAACTGCTCGAGATGCTCGCCGGTCTCGAGCGTGAGCGCGCCGAGGGGCAGGCGGGAGCCGAGACGCTGCGGCAGGAGCTGTCGTCGCGCGAGGCGCGGCGGGAGGCGCTGCGCTCGCGGCACGATCTGCTGCGCCGCATCAAGGACGAGTACCGCGGCTACCGGCAGGGCGCGCGTCATGTGTTGCAGTCGCGCGCGGACGACGGCCGGGTGCGCGGCAGTCTGGCCGACCATCTGCGCGTGGCCGACGGCTGGGGTGAGGCGTTCGAGAATCTGTTCGCCGAGCTGGTGGACGCGGTCGTGGTCGACGAGGCCGGCACGGCGGTGGGGCTGGTGGGCGAGCTGCGCGCCGGCGAGGCCGGGCGCGCCAGCTTCCTGAGCGGCGCCGGCGCCGCACCGGCCGCGCCGGCCGGTGCGGCCCCGGCGGCCGGCCGTCCGGCGCATGAGCTGGTGTCGGGCGAGGCGGCGACGGCCCCCCACCTGCGGCGGCTGCTGGCCGCCTGCTGGACCTTCGCGGACGATGCGGCCGCCGTGGCGGCCGCGGGGGCGCACCGCGGCGACCAGGTCCTCGTCTGCCTGGCGCGCAGCGGACTGCTCGTGACCAGCGACGGGGTCGTGCGCGGCGGCAGCCGGCACGAGGAGGAGGCGAGCCTGCTCGGCCGCGGCGAAAAGCTGGAGCGGATCGAGGAGGAGATCGTCGCCGCGGTGGCGCAGGTCGAGACCTGGGCCGCCCGGCTGGACGAGAACGGCGCGCGCCAGCGCGAACTGCAGGAGTATCTCCTGCGCGGGCGGGGCGAACTGGAGGTCCTCGAGGAGGACCTGCGCCGGCTGCACGTCGAGGGGGCCGACGCGCGCAGCCGCGAAGCGGCGGCGGTCGGACGGCTCGCGGTCATCGGCCGGGAGCGCGCAACGGTCACGACCGAGCAGGCGGCGCTGGCCGTCGAGGAGGCGGGGCTGCGCGGGCGACTCGACGAATCCGACCGGCAGCGGGCCGACAGCGCCACTCGCGCGGCCGACCTGCGCGGGGAGGCGACCGAGCTGGAGCGCGAGCGCGACGCCACGCGGGCCGCGGTGGCCGAACTGCGGCTGGTGCGTTCCCGGGCGGAAGGGGAGCGGCGCGAAACCGAGACCGCGACCGCGCATCTGCGCGAGAATGGCGCCGAACTGTCGGCCCGCGAAGAGCGTCTCGGGCAGGAGACGCAGATCCTGGCCGAACAGGCCGCCACCATGTCCGCGGAGCTCGCGGAACGGCGTGAGCAACTGGCCGGGGGTTTCCAGGAGCGGGAGCGGCGCCGGCAGCTGGTACAGGCGGCGGCGGAGTCGATCCGCGCGCTGCACGCCGAGACGAACGCCTGGCACGACCGCGTCAAGGCGATCGAAGACCAGCGCGCCGTCTGTCGCGAGCGCCTGCACGGCTTCGAGACCGAGCTCGCCACGCTCGACGTGCGGCGGCGCAACCTCGTCGACCGGATCGAGGAGCAGTACAAGGGGGGCTTCCGGGAGCTGGTGCGGTCGGTCGATCCCGCGGCGCTGCCGGGCGAACTGGAGCGCGACGGAGAGGTGTTCCAGGTCGACCAGGCCGCCGCGCTGCTGGCCGACCGGCGCGAGAAGCTGAACGCGCTCGGCCCGGTCAACCAGCTGGCGATCGAGGAGTACGAGACCAGGAGGGAGCGCCTGCGCTTCCTGGAGACGCAGCTCAGGGATGTCGAGACAGGCCAAAACCGATCTGCTCGACGTCATCCAGCAGATCAACCGCACCGCGCGCAAGCTGTTCGGCGACACCTTCGAGGAGGTGCGCCGCAACTTCATCGCGGTGTTCCAGACCCTCTTCGAGGGGGGGCGCGCGGAACTGGAACTCATCCGCACGGACGACCCGCTCGAGGGCCAGGTGCGGATCGTCGCGCAGCCGCGCGGCAAGCTGGTGGACAACGTCAGCCTGCTGTCGGGCGGCGAACGCTGCCTGACGGCGCTGTCGCTGCTGTTCGCCGTCTACCTGGTGAAGCCGTCGCCGTTCTGCCTGCTCGACGAGGTGGACGGCCCGCTCGACGATTCCAACACGAACCGCTTCGTGCGCATGCTGCGGGAATTCTCCGGTTCCACGCAGTTCCTGGTGGTGACGCACAACAAGCTGACCATGGAGACCGCCAACCACCTCTTCGGCGTGACGATGATGGAAGCCGGCGTGAGCTCGCTGGTGTCGGTCTCGTTCCAGGATGTCGCCCAGACCCGTTCCGACGACGAACTCGGGCGCGCCATCGCGACGCGCCGGCGCGAGCTCGACCGTCAGGTCGCCGCGCGCGCGCTGCTCGCGCGGGACGACGCGGAAGAGCCGCCGGGAGCCCGCTTCACCCTCGATGATGCCGCCACGGTCGACGACGTCGCCGACGACGGTCCGACCGCCGCCGACGCAGCGGCCGCGGACGGCCGACGCGCCGGTCACGGACGCGGCCGCGGCGGGGGAGGGCACCGCGTGATCCGCGGGGCGCTCGATCGCCTGCGGCGCGGCCTGCGCAAGACCCGCGTCGATTTCCTCGGCAAGCTGAGCGCCATCTTCGGCGGGCGCGTCCGCCTCGACGCCGACACGCTCGACCAGATCGAAGAGCTGCTGCTGCGCGCCGACATGGGCGTGGCCGCCAGCCTGCGCATCACGCGCACCCTCGAGCAGAGGGTCAAGGCGGCCGGCGGCGAAGCGACGCTGCAGGGGGTGCTCGAGGTGATCCGCGCCGACGCGCGCGACATCCTGGTCTCCGCGCGTCCGCGCGTCAGACCCCCCGGCTGGGCTGCCGTCGAGGTGGCCGAAACCGGTCGATCGGTGCCGGGTGGCGGCGGAGCCAGGCGGAAGAAAGGGCGCGCGGACGCCTCGACGCCGCCCGTGGACGCGGCGGAAGTCCCGGCCGCGTCGACCGGTCCGGAGGTGCTGCTGATCGTCGGCGTGAACGGCACCGGCAAGACCACCAGCATCGCCAAGCTGGCCGCGCTCCACAAGGCGCAGGGCCGGTCTGTGCTGCTCGCCGCGGCCGACACTTTCCGGGCGGCGGCCGTGGAGCAGTTGTCGGTCTGGGCGGACCGCGTCGGCGTGCCGTGTGTGCGTCAGGGGCAGGGGGCCGACCCGGCGGCCGTCGTCTTCGATGCGCTGTCGGCCGCGGCCGCGCGGGGGCACGACCTGGTCATCGTCGACACCGCCGGGCGCCTGCACACCAGGACCAACCTCATGGCCGAGATGGCCAAGATCGCGCGGGTGATCGAACGGCGGACCGGCCGTCCTCCCCGCACTCTGCTGGTCGTCGACGCCAACACCGGGCAGAACGGTCTCGCCCAGGCGCGGGTGTTCGCGGAGACGATCCCGGTGGACGGGCTGATCCTGGCCAAGCTCGACGGCACGGCCAAGGGGGGCATCGTCATCGCGATCGCGGAGGAGATCGGGCTGCCGGTGCTCTACGTCGGCACCGGCGAGACCGCGGCCGACCTGGCGGAGTTCGACGTCGACGCTTTCCTGGAGGCGTTCTTCGCCGACTGGCAGGGGCCGGCAGAGGGCGACGTCGGCGTGTCTTGACGTTTGTCGGCGCATGACTTACGTTTGCAACTTCACGCGGCGCCTCAAGGTGTCCGCGAGACGATCCGCAACTTCGGGGCGGGGTGCAAGTCCCCACCGGCGGTGACAGCCCGCGAGCCCGCAAGGGCAGATCCGGTGGAACTCCGGGGCCGACAGTGAAAGTCTGGATGGGAGAAGTTGGGGAAGCCGCGCGCCGTCCACCGGCAAGGGGGACGGCTCGCGCCGTGCCCGCCTCTCCCGCCCCGCCACGGGGGCGACCGATGCTCACGCCGCCACAGCCCGACGACGCGCGCTGGATGGCCGAAGCGCTGGCGCTTGCCGCGCGTCTGCCGCGCCGCCCGTGGCCCAATCCGCCGGTCGGGGCGCTGGTCGTGCGCGACGGCCGGGTGGTCGGCCGCGGCGCGCACCAGGGCGCGGGCCTGCCGCACGCCGAGCGCTCGCGCTCGACGAGGCGGGCGAGGCGGCGCGCGGCGCCACGCTCTATCCTCACCCTCGAGCCGTGCAACCACCACGGGCGCACGCCGCCCTGCGCGCCGCGCGTGGCGGCGAGCGGCCTGCGACGCGCTGGTGGTCGCCGTGGCCGATCCCAACCCCACGGTGCCGGGGGGCGGCCTGGCGGTGGCGCTGGACGCCGGCCTCGCGGTCACGGTGGGGGTGGCCGGGGAGCGGGCGCTGGACCTGATCTGGCCGTTCGTGACCACGAACGCCTTCGAGCGTCCCTACGTCCTGCTGAAGACCGCGGTGTCGCTGGACGGCCGCTTTCACGCCCGGTCCCGCGCCGCGTCGGCGCCGAGCCGCGGCCGGCCTACCTGACCGGGCTCGCCGCGCGGCGCGACGCGCACATCCTGCGCCGCTGGGCCGACATCGTGCTGGTCGGCGAGCAGACCGTGGCCGTCGATCGTCCGCAGTTGAATGGACGGCTCGTGCCGGACGACGCCGAGTGTCCGGCGGCGGAACCGCTGCCGGCCTACGCCGACAGCGATCTCAGTTTCTCCGGCGACTGGGCGCAGGAGCGTTTCCTCGCCTTTGCCGGGGAGCACGCCGCTCCGGCGCGGCGGGCGCAGGTGGAGGCGCAGGGCGGAGTCGTGGTGTTGTGCGCCGAACGGGCCGGCACGGATCGAACCGGAGTCGCTGCTGGCGGAGGCGTTCCGGTTCGGCGGGCGCTGCGTGCTGATCGAGGGGGGACCGCGCCTGGCCGCCGCGTTCCTGAAGCGCGGCCTGGTCGATCGCTGGGTGCAGTACATCGCGCCGGTCTTCAGCGGCGCCGGCGTGCAGTGGCCGGAGGTGGCGACGGGCGCCGCGGAGCGGCTCCACTTCACGAGCGCGCGACCGGTCAGACACGATCTGCGCCTGGTCCACGACCGGCTGCCGTTCGCACAACTGCTGCAGGAGTTGACGGTCGATACGGTGGCCGGCCTGCGCCGCCGCGTCGCTGGCGGGCAGGCGTAGGAGGGGCGGGGGTGTTCACCGGCCTGGTGCGCGAGATCGGCACGCTGCGCGCGGCGACGCGCCGGGGCGCGGTCACGCGCCTGATCGTGGCGGCGCCAGGCTGCGCGCCGCGGCTGGCCCCCGGCGACAGCCTCGCGGTCAACGGGATCTGTCTGACCGTGGCGGCGCGGCGCGGCCCGCTCGTCACTCTCGAGGCGGTGGCGGAGACGCGTCGGGTCACCACGCTTGGGGAGTGGCGCGCCGGACGTCGGGTCCATCTCGAGCCGGCCCTGCGGGTCGGCGAGGGGCTCGACGGGCACTTCGTGCAGGGGCACGTGGACGGGACCGGACGGGTCGTGGCGCACGAGCGGCGTCCCGGCGCCTGGCGGCTGACGGTGGCGCTGCCGGTCGCGCTGGCGCGCGGGCTCGTGCCCAAGGGGGCGGTCGCCGTGGACGGCGTCAGCCTCACGCTCGACGACCGGCCGCCGGGCGACCGTTTCACGGTGAGCCTCGTGCCGCGCACGCTGGCCGCCACCTGTCTGGGCGTCCTGCGTCCGGGCGACGCGGTGAACATCGAGCTGGACGCGCTGGCCCGGGCGGCCGCGCACGCCGGCGCGGCGGGAGCGGGCGGGGCGCCGGAACCGCCGCGCGCGGCGCTCACGCTGGCGGATCTGCTGTCGCGCGGCTTCGGCCGCGGAGGAGCGTCATGACGGACGAACCGGGATTCGACACGATCGAAGACGGCGTGGCGGCGCTGCGTCGGGGCGAGACCGTGATCGTCGTCGACGACCGCGACCGCGAGAACGAGGGCGACTTCGTGGTGGCGGCCGAGCATGTGACCGCCGAGGCGGTCAATTTCATCACCAAGCACGGACGCGGGCTGCTCTGTCTCGCCGCCACCCGCGAGCGGGTCGCCGCCCTGGAACTGCAGCCGATGGTCGCGCGGAACACCGCCCCGCTCGGCACGTCGTTCACGGTGTCGGTGGACGCCGCGCGCGACGTCACGACCGGCATCTCCGCGCAGGACCGCGCGCGCACGGTGCGGGTCTTCGTCGATCCGGCAACGCGGCCCGCCGACCTGGTGCGGCCCGGGCACGTCTTCCCGCTGGAGGCGCAGCCGGGCGGCGTGCTGCAGCGCGCCGGACACACCGAGGCGGTGGTGGACCTCTGCCGCATCGCGGGGCTGGCGCCGGCCGGCGTGCTCTGCGAGATCATGGACGAGGACGGCAGCATGGCCCGCCTGCCGCGTCTCCGCGTACTGGCGGACCAGTTCGGCCTGCGGCTCGTCTGCATCGCGGACCTGATCGCGTACCGTCGCCGTCACGAAATCCTCGTGCGTCGCGAGACCGAAGTCGAACTGCCGACGCGCTGGGGCGATTTCCGCCTCGTCGCCTACAGCACCTCCGTGGACGAATCGCTGCACCTCGCCCTGGTGCGCGGCACGCTCGCTCCCGAAACGCCTGTCCTCGTACGGGTGCACTCCGAGTGCCTCACCGGCGACCTGTTCCACTCGCTCCGCTGCGACTGCGGCGAGCAGCTCGAGGCGGCGCTGGCGGCGATCGCGGAGCGCGGGCAGGGGGTGTTCCTGTACATGCGGCAGGAGGGGCGGGGGATCGGCCTGCTCAACAAGCTGCGCGCCTACCGGCTGCAGGACGAGGGGAGCGACACGGTCGAGGCGAACCACCGGCTCGGCTTCCCGGCCGACCTGCGCGAGTACGGGCTCGGGGCGCAGATCCTGGCCGATCTCGGCGTGCGCCGCATGGAACTGATGACCAACAACCCGCGCAAGATCGTCGGCCTCGACAGCTACGGCCTCGAGGTGACGGGGCGCGTGGCGCTCGAGATCCGGCCGAACGTGCGCAACCTGCGCTATCTGCAGACGAAGAAGGCCAGGCTCGGCCATCTGCTCGAGCATCTGGAGTGACCGGCGTCGGCCCCGCCCCGGCGGGCGGCGGCGGTGCATTAAGGAGGAAGGGATGGGCAAGACGTTCCAGGGGCGTTTCGACGCCCGCGGTCGGCGGATCGCGCTCGTGGCGAGCCGGTTCAACGAGTTCTTCACGCGCGAGCTTCTCGCGGGGGCGCGCGACTGTCTCGAACGCCACGGGGTGCCGGAGGCGAATGTCGACAGCGTCTGGGTGCCGGGCAGCTTCGAGCTCCCGCTCGTGGCGCAGCGCCTCGCGCGCGGCGGCCGGTACGGGGCCGTGATCTGCCTCGGCTGCCTCGTGCAGGGCGACACGCCGCACTTCCAGCTCGTCGCCGCCGAGGTGACGAAGGGGATCGCGCAGGTCGGCCTCGAGACCGGCGTGCCGGTCGTCTTCGGCGTCGTCACCGCGGAGACCCTGGAGCAGGCGATCGAGCGGTCCGGCACGAAAGCCGGCAACCGCGGCTTCGACGCGGCGCTTTCGGCCCTCGAGCTGATCGATCTGCTGGCGCAGGTCGACGGCGCGGAGGGCTAGGGGATGGGCAGACGCCGCAAAGGGCGTGAGGTCCTGGTGCAGGCCCTCTACGCCGCCGACGTGGGCGGATTCCCGCTGGCGCACACGCTTGACGATCAGCTGGCGCGGCGGGAGGGGGCCGACGAGACGAGCACCTTCGCCCGTGCCCTGGCTGACCTGGTCACGGTTCGCCTGCCGGTCGTCGACGCCTGGCTCGCCACGCTGCTCGAGAACTGGGATCCGGCGCGGGTCGGCCACGTCGAGCGCGCCATCCTGCGGCTCTCGCTGACCGAACTGGGGTGGTGCCCCGAAGTGCCGCAGGCGGTGGCGATCAACGAGGCGTGCGAACTGGCCCGGCTGTTCGCCGACGAGCAGGCGGTGGCCTTCGTCAACGGCATTCTCGACCGCGCGGCGCGGCAAATCGTCGACGGGACGTATCCGCCGCGCGTCGTCGCACCGGACGTCGTTGCGCCGGACGCCGGGCCGGAGGAGGCGCCGCGGTGAGATCCTCCACCCGCGCGCACTGGCAGACCTTCTGGGAGCAGGCCGACGCCCTCTCCCTCGACGACGTCTACGACAACGACGGCCGGATCGTGCGGGAGATCCTCGCGGCGGGCGACGCGGCGGGCCGCCGCATGCTCGAGGTGGGGGCCGGCAGCGGCCGCGACGCGGTGGCGCTGGCGCGGGCCGGCGCCGACGTGGTCACGATCGACTACGCCGTCGGTTCGCTCGCGCTGACGGCGGCGGCGGCGGCCCGGGCCGGCGCGCGCGTGGGGGCGGTCGGGCGGCGACGCCCTCGCGCTGCCGTTCGCCGACGGCACCTTCGACGTCGTCTTCCACCAGGGTCTGCTCGAGCACTTCCGCGATCCGGGGCCGCTGCTGGCCGAGAACCGGCGCGTGCTGCGGCCGGGCGGCGTGCTGGTCGTGGACGTGCCGCAGAAGTGGCACTACTACACGCTGGGCAAGCAGCTCCTGATCGCGGCCGGCCGCTGGTTCGCCGGCTGGGAGACGCAGTTCTCGCCGCGGGAGCTGGAGCGGGTCGTCGCGCGGCAGGGGCTGAGCGTCGAGCGGACCTACGGCGACTGGATGGTGCCGGGGCTGTGGTACCGCGCGCTGCGCAAGATCCTCTTGACGCGCCTCGGGCCTGCGGCTTCCCATGTACCCCGATCCGCTGCCGCCTCTGTCGCGTTTCGCCGCCGCCGCGCGCCGGCGGTGGCGGGACCGCCGGGCGGCTCTCTACACGATGATGACCATCGGCGTCGTGGCCCGTCGGCCGCGGGCGTGACCAGCGCCGGAGGTGCCTCCCCTGAGGATCCTGGCCGTCAACTGGCGTGATATCGGCGACCCTCTCGGCGGCGGCGCCGAGATCCACCTGCACGAGATCCTGCGGCGAGCGGTGGCCGCGGGCCACGCGGTCGACCTGGTCGTGTCGGCCTGGCCCGGCGCGGCGGCCGAGGAGACCGTCGACGGCGTGCGCGTGATCCGCCGCGGCGACTGGCGGGTCGCCAACTGGATGCTGCCCGGCGTGGTGCGCCGGCTGCTGCGCGAGCGGCGCCACGACCTGCTGGTCGAGGACATCAACAAGATCCCGTTCTTCACGCCGCTGTACGCCGGCGGGGTGCCGGTGGTGGCGATCGTGCCGCACCTGTTCGGCGGCACGGTCTTCCGCGAGGCGAATCCCGCCGTGGCCGCCTACGTCTGGGCCGCCGAGCGGGCCATCCCCGCGGTCTACCGCGGCGTCGACTTCGAGGTCATCAGCCCCTCCACCCGCGACGACCTGGTGGCGCGCGGGCTCGACGCGGCGCGGGTCACGACGATCTTCTGCGGGCTCGACCACGCGCCGCCTGCGGCTGGACGACCCGCCGCCGCGCGACCCCGCGCCCGCTGCTCGTCACCTGGAGTCGTCTGCGGCGCTACAAGAGCGTGGACGTGGCGCTGCGGGCCTTCGCGCTGGTGGCGCGGGAACTGCCGGACGCGCGCCTGCTCGTCATCGGGCGCGGACCGGACGAGCCGCGGCTGCGGCGGCTCGCCGCCAGCCTCGGTCTCGGCGGACCGGGTCGACTTCCCCGGGCACCTGGCGCAGCCGGATCTGGTGCGGACGCTGCATCGTGCGCGCGTCTTCCTGAATCCGAGCCCCAAGGAGGGGTGGGGTCTGACGGTCGTGGAAGCCAACGCCTGCGGGCTGCCGGTCGTGGCGAGCGCGCGGCCCGGTCTGCGCGACTCGGTGCGCGACGGCGAGACCGGCCTGCTCGTGCCGTACGGCGACGCCACGGCGTTCGCCGCCGCGGCCCTGCGTCTGCTGCGCGAGCCGGAGCTGTGGGCGCGCCAGAGCGTCGCGGCGCGCGCCTGGGCGGCAACGTTCAGCTGGGAGCGCTGCGCGCGGGAGTCGCTCGACCTGTTCGCCCGGGCGCGGGAGCGGCAGCTCGCGGCGCGCGGCGGTCGGTTGCGGCCGGGGGCGGGGCATGAGCGCGGCGCGGCGATGGTGGGGGCTGGCGGCCAAGCTGGCGCTCAGCGCCCTGCTGCTGGCGTGGCTGCTCTCCAGCCACCTCTCGGTCACGGAGATCCGGGGCGCGCTCGCCGCGCCCCGCTGGGCGTGGCTGCTCGGCGCGCTCGTCGTTTACGGCCTCTCGACGCTGGGCGGCACGTTGCAGTGGCTGTGGATCCTGCGGGCGGCCGGGGTGACGGCGCCGGCCGGCGAGCTGCATCGGCTCTACCAGGTGGGACTCTTCTTCAACAATTTCCTTCCCGCCAACGTCGGCGGAGACGCTGTCAAGATCTTCGACCTCGGCCGGCAGGAGGGCCGCCCGCTGAAGATCTTCTGCGCGACCGTGCTCGACCGCCTCATCGGCCTGACCGGTCTGACCCTGCTGGCCCTCGTCGGCGGTCGCGCTGATCGCCGTGCGGACCGCCGCACTGCCGACGGTCTACCCGCTGCTCGTGGCGCTGCTGGCCTGGCTCGCCCTGCTGGCGCTGATGCTGTCGCGGCGGGTCTCCTCGCGCCTGCCGCGTCTGCTGCGGCGTCTGCGCGTCGGCCGGCGCCGCTGCCCGCGTGGAGGAGGCGCTGGGCGAGTTCGCGCTCTACCGGCCGCGGCTGCGCTGGTTCCTGGGCGTGCTCGTCTTCTCCGTGGTCGTGCAGGCGCTGCGCGTGGTCACCCACCTGATGGCCGCCGCTGGGCCTGGGGCTGGCGCTGACCGGCCTGCAGTCGCTGCAGCTGTTCGTGCTCGTGCCGCTGCTCGGCATCCTGGTGGCGCTGCCGGTCTCCATCAACGGGATCGGCCTGCGCGAATCGTTTACCGCGCTCCTGTTCACGAGCGCCGGTCTCGGACGCGCGCCCGCGGTGGCGATGGAACTGATCGCCTTCGCTCGTCCAGGTCGCCGTGGAGCCTGGTCGGCGGCGGCCTGTTCCTGCGCGGGCGGCGCCGGGCGCGGGCGGCGCGGGCGACGGCCTCTGAGCGCTCCCGGGGCGGGGGACCGTTCGGGAACCGCCGGCGTGCCGGGGTTGTTGGCCACCTGTTGATGTGGTAGATTGCGGCCGCGGCGGGCGCGGCCCGCCGAGTCGGCGCCTGGGTCGCCGGGACCGCGGGAACGCGGATCGAACCGGGCGAAGGGAGCGGGTTTGCGCAAGGACTGGATGCGACAGCCCGGGGCGTGGAGCGCCCTGGGTGTTTTCGTGCTGGCTCTGGTGGTCTACGTCCGGACCATGGCGCCGACCCTCAGTTTCTGGGACTGCGGCGAGTACATCACCTGCTGCCACATCCTGGGCATACCGCACCAGCCGGGCACGCCGCTCTATGTGCTGATGGGGCGCGTCTTCGACATCCTGCTCTTCTTCTTCTCGACCGCGCGGGCCGTGAATTTCATGTCGGCGTTCTTCAGCGCGCTCGGCGTGATGTTCACCTATCTCGTGATCGCCGACCTGGCGCGTCGCGCCGATCCCGACAGTGGCTGGCTGGCGCAGGCCGGCGGCGTGATCGGCGCCCTGTTCCTGCTGTTCAGCGACACCTACTGGAACAACGCCGTCGAGGCCGAGGTGTACGGGCTGGCGGCCTTCATGGTGGCCCTGCTGGCCTGGCTCGGCCTGCGCTGGTACGACGCGCGGCGCGAGGCGCACGGCGACGGCATCCTGTACCTGATCCTCTACCTGCTGGGGCTGGGGGTCGGTTTCCACCTCGGCGTCGCTGCTGGTCTATCCCGCGATCTTCATCCTGGTGGTGGCGTCGCGCGACCGCAGGCTGTCCCTGCCCGACCTGGTGATCGCCAGCGCGGGACTCGCGATCTTCCTGCTCTCGACGATGCTCAAGAGCAGCGGCCCCCTGCTCCTGCTGCTCGTCGTCTACACCGTCCTGGTGGCCGCGCGCGCGCTGGCCGGTCGCCGCTTCGCGCTGATCGGATCGGGACTGTTCGTGCTCGGACTGTCGGTGCATCTGTACATGCTGATCCGCGCCGGCCAGCACCCGGCGATCAACCAGTCGCAGCCCGACAATTTCAGCACGCTGATGTCGGTGCTGCGCCGCGAGCAGTACCCGCCGATCGACCCGTTCCGGCGGCAGGCGCCGCTGTGGAGCTGGCAGTTCCCCTACTACTATGACTTCCTGCTGCGGCAGTTCTCGTTTCTGGGAGATGGTCGCGGCGCGCTCGCGCGGATCGGCATCTTCATCGGTCCGATCTTCCTCGGGCTGCTCGGCATTTTCCACGGTCTGCGGCGCGCCCGGCCATGGATCTGGATGCTGCTCGTCGGCTATCTCATCAACGCCGACGGCCTGACGCTCTACCTGAATTTCAGCAACCACGAGGTCCGCGAGCGCGACTACTTCTATTCGACCGGGTTCATGTTCGCGGCCATGCTGATCGGACTGGGCGCGGCCGCGCTGCTGCGCTATGCCGCCGGACCCGAGGGGAAGTCGGCGCAGCAGCTGTCGGCGGGAAAGCGCGTGGCCGCGGTGCGCGCCGGTCTCCTGGCGAAGATCGCCGCCGGGCTGCTGATCGTCATCGCCGCGCTGCCGCTGCTCGTGCCGGGACATCCGAAGTGGGTCCAGCACGACCGTTCGCGCAACTCGATCCCCCGGGAGTACGCCTGGAACATGCTCGCCGGCCTCGACCGCAACGCGATCCTCTTCACGAACGGCGACAACGACACCTTCCCGATCTGGTACCTGCAGGAGGTCGAGAAGTACCGCCGGGACGTCACGGTGCTGAACCTCAGCCTCGTGAATCTCCCCTGGTACGTGAAGCAGATGCGGCAGCGCGACCCCGACCTGCCGCTCTCCTACACCGACCAGCAGATCGACCAGCTCGAGGCCCGCATCTACGAGAATCCGAGCACGGGCGAGCAGCAGATCGTGTATGTCCGCGACTACATCGTGCACGACGTCCTGACCGCGAACCGGAAGCGCCCCGCGCCGCGGCCCGCCTTCTTCGCGGTGACGATTCCGCAGGAGAACATGGACCTCTACTTCCCCTACCTGAAGATGGAGGGGCTGGCGTTCCGGCTGATGCCCGACAAGCAGCCGGGAGGGGAGCCGGGCGTGGACGGCGAGCGCACGCTGCAGAACCTGCTCGGCGTGTACGATTATCGGGCGCTGCTGACGGGCGACTCCGCGGCGCGCAGGCGGCAGTTCGCAGCCATGGTCGGCGCGGCGCCCGCCGCGCGCGAGGCGGGCGCGCCGGTGCGGCTGGCGGGCGTGGCGGAGGCGCGGGTCGATCTCGAACCGCTGGTGGGCCTGCTCGGCGACAAGCGGCGCGACGTGTGGCGCGACCAGAACACGACGAATCTGCTGGGCAACTACCCGGCGGCGGCCGTGCGCGCCGGGTACGACTATCTGCTCGCAGGCGCAGGTGGAATCGGTCGCCGACACCGTGCCGTACGACCGTCTCATCGACCGCTCCCTGTCCGCCTTCGAACTGGCGCGGCGCTTCGACCCGTTCTTCCCCACGGTCGGCGATTTCTATCCGCTGCTGCTGGTGGAGAAGGGGCGCAGCGGGGAGGCTCTGGCGTTCCTCGACGAGTATCTGGCGGCGGTCGGACCGGGCCGCCGGGTGCGGCCGGAGGAGGCCGAGGAGTCGCTCAACAAGACGCTGATGGCGATGGCCGGCAGCGGACGAGGCGGAGGCGGCCGTCGCCTTCCTCGAGCGCGGATCGCGGCCGCGCCGCGCGATCCGATCGCCTACCGCGCGCTGTTCAACGTGCAGCGGGTGAAGCGGCGACATCCCGACCGCGCGGCGGATCCTCGAGCGCTGGCGGGCCGCCAGCGGGCAGGGGGATGCCGAAATGGAGCGGGTCCTGCAACGGCTCGACGCCGCCGGGTCCCCGGCGGCGCCCCCGAACACACCAGGGGAGGCGCGATGACCGCCGCGGAACTTCAGGAGCTGATCGCATCCCTGCCGGACGGCGTGCCGCCCGCGGTGGGGCGGGGGCGGCGCGTGGTCGTGACCGGCTGCGCCGGTTTCATCGGCAGCCACCTCACGGAGGCGCTGCTGCACCTCGGGTGCGAGGTCGTCGGCGTCGATGCGCTGACCGACTACTACGATCCGGCGCTCAAGCGGGAGAACCTGGCCGGCGCCCTGGCCCATCCCGCCTTCCGCTTCGTGGAGGCGGACCTGCTCGCGCTCGACGCGGTCGAACTGCTGGCCGGCGCCAGCGGCCTGCTTCCACCTGGCGGCCCAGGCCGGCGTGCGCGCGAGCTGGGGGCGCCACTTCACGGAATATCTGGACCGCAACATCCTGGCGACCCAGCACCTGCTGGAGGCGTGCCTCGATCCGGCGGTGCGCAACGGCCTGACGCGCTTCGTCTACTCGAGCTCCAGTTCGGTCTACGGCGAGCGCGCCGATCTGCCGGTCACCGAGCAGGCGCTGCCGCAGCCGCACTCGCCGTACGGGGTGACCAAGCTGGCGGCCGAGCACCTCTGCCTGCTCTACTCCGCGAACGCCGGCGTGCCGACGAGCAGCCTGCGCTACTTCACGGTCTACGGCCCCCGCCAGCGGCCCGACATGGCCTTCCGCAAGTTCGTCGACGCGGCGCTCGACGACCGGCCGTTCGCCATGTACGGCGACGGGCGCCAGACGCGCGATTTCACCTACGTGGCGGACGCCGTGCGCGCGAACCTGCTCGCCACCGCCGCGCCGGGGGTGGGGGAAGTGTTCAACGTCGGCGGCGGCGCCCGCATCTCCCTGGCCGAGGCGCTCGACGCGGCTGACCGCCCTGCTGATGCCGCTGCCGGACGGGCGGACGCCGCGGATCGAGCGGCATCCGGCGGCGCGCGGCGACGTCCACGACACCTTCGCCGACCGCGCGCACGTCGAGCGGACGATCGGCTACCGCCCGACCGTGCCGTTCGACGAGGGGCTCGCGCGCCTGGTCGCCTGGGCGCGCGACAGGAGGGCGACCCGTGGCTGAACGCGCGGCTCCGGTCTGCGACATCTCGGTCGTCATCCCGGCCTACAACGAGGCGGAGTCGCTGCCCGAGCTGCTCGAGCGCATCGACGAGGTCGTGCGGGGCATGGGGCGCACCTACGAGGTGTGGGTGATCGATGACGGCAGCCGCGACGGCACGTTCGCGGCGGTCGAAGCGGTGGCGCGGCGCCTGCCCCAGGTCCACGCGGTGGCCTTCCACCGCAACTTCGGCAAGGCCGCGGCCCTGTCGGCCGGCTTCGCGCGGGCGCGGGGGCGGATCGTCATCACCATGGACGCCGACCTGCAGGACGACCCGGCCGAGATCCCGCGGCTGGCGGCGGCGATCGAGGCCGGCAGCGACCTGGTCTCCGGCTGGAAGCAGGACCGGCAGGACGGGTTCATCAAGAACCAGTCGTCGCGGGTCTTCAACGGGGTCACCGCGCTGATGATCGGGCTGCGGCTGCACGACTTCAACTGCGGCCTGAAGGCGTACCGCGACGAGGTGGTCCGCACCGTGCGGGTCTACGGCGAGATGCACCGCTTCATCCCCGCCATGGCGCACCTCGAGGGATTCCGCGTGACGGAGCTGCCGGTGCGCCACCACCGTCGCCGTCACGGCCAGACGAAGTACGGTCCGAACCGCTTCCTGAACGGCTTCCTCGACCTGCTGACGCTGCTGTTCCTCAACTCCCGCGCCACCTCGCCGCTGCACTTCTTCGGGCGGATCGGGCTGCTGATGTTCGTGCTCGGCTCCGGCATCAACGGCTACTTCCTCTTCGAGTGGGCCACGGGACACGGCCTGCGGCTGCGGCCGCTGCTGCTGCTCGGGGTGGTCCTGTTCATCATGGCCATCCAGTTCGTCAGCCTCGGTCTGATGTCCGAGCTGATCGTCGCCGGTCGCCATCCCGAGCGGGAATACCGTGTCCGGCGCGAGTTCTGAGCCGCGGCCGGGAGGGGAGGCGGGGCCGCCTCCCTCCGCTGACGGTGGTGGTCGTCAACTGGAACGGCCGCCACCTGCTCGCCGAATGTCTCGGCTCGGTGCTCGACAACGGCTACGCCCCGCTCGAGGTGATCCTGGTCGACAACGGCTCGACCGATCATTCGGTCGAGTACGTGCGCAAGGCGTTCCCCACGGTGTCGATCATCGTCTCGCCGGAGAACCTGCGCTGGGCGGGCGGCAACAACCTGGCGCTGCGCCGTCTGCGCGCGCGAGCCGGCCCGCGACCGGCACATCCTGCTGCTCAACAACGACACCTTCGTGCCCGAGGGCAGCCTGACGCGGCTGGTGCTGGCGCTGCACGGGGAGCCGCGGGCCTGGGCGGCCACCCCGCGCATCTGCTACTTCGACGATCCCGCCCGGGTCTGGTACGACGGCGGCGAGGCGGGGCCGCGCTCCGGCTGGATCAGGCACCACGGCATCCGGCGGCTCGCCGGACGCCTCTCGTTCCAGCCCCGTTTCGTGGACTGGGGCACCGGCTGCGCCCTGCTGCTCGGCGAAGACGCCCTGCGCGAGATCGGCGAACTCGACGAGAGCTTCTGGTTCTACGGCGAGGACTCCGACTACTGCCTGCGCATCGCGGCGGCCGGGGGGCGCATCCTGCACGTGCCGACCGCCCTCGTGCTGCACCACGTGAGCGATGCGCTCGGCAGCTTCAGCCCGCGCAAGGCCTACCTGAAGAGCCGCAGCCACGTCCGGCTGCTGCGGCGGCACTGGCCACGGCGCAGCTGGCCGCTGCTCGTGCCGAGCCAGGTCGTCTTCTACGGCGGACTGACGCTGTGGCACCTCTTCGGCGGTCGGCGCGAGACGGCCTCTGCCGCGCTGCAGGGCGTGCTCGACGAGTTGCGCGGCGCCCCGCCCGGCCGCTGACTGACGCCGTCGGCGGTGGACACGCGGTCGAGGGCGATGCTATCCTTCCCGATCCGTCCGCCGTGCCGCCAGGAGAAGGAAGGAGACGGTCTTGTCGTCGCGACGCCCGCGAGCGACCCCGCCGCCGATCGCGCCCGCGACGGCGAATCGAGCCCGCCGGCGTCTGCCGGAGGGCCTCCTGGCCGTCTGCTGGCGGTGCTGCTGGCGCTGGCCCTGCTCTACCCCGGTCCGCTGTTCCAGGGGCGGATCTTCGTCAGCAGCGACGCGCGCAACCAGGACGCCTTCACGCTCGTCGGTGACGCGGCCCTCGCGCGCGGCGACCTACCCGCAGTGGAATCCCTACCTGTTCGGCGGCATGCCGACCTTCGGTTCGCTCAGCTACACGAAATTCGTCTATCCGCCGTCGGTCGTCCTCAACTTCCTGCACGACCCCCTCGGCCTGCCGCCGCTGACCTGGCTGTTCGCGCACCTCGTCTTCGGCGCGCTGGGCATGGCCTGCCTGCTGCGCCGCTGGGGGGTGTCGCCCGCCGGCGCGGCGCTGGGCGGTCTGGCCTGGGTGTTGGCGCCGAACGTGGTCGCGTGGTGCGTCGTACGGTCACGGCTCGAAGCTCGGCGCGGCGATGTACCTGCCGTGGATCGTGGCGGGCGCGCTCGAGGTGCTCGGCGGGGGCGGTCGGCGTGCGGTGGCGCTGACGGCGCTCATGCTGGGGCTGCAGCTGCTGCGCGGACACGTGCAGATCACCTACTACACCCTGCTGGCGGTGGGGCTGCTGGCGGTGGCGCAGACCTGGCGGCCGTTCCTGCCGGCGGGTGCCGCCGGCGCGGCGTCGTCGCGGTCGGCACCGCCGCTCCGCGGTGCGCGGCCGCCGTCTGGCGGCGCTGGCCGGGGCGCTGGCGCTCGCCTTTCTCCTCGGGGCGGTGCTGCTGCTGCCGCTGCGCGGTTACGCCGGCGCCTCGATCCGCGGCCTGTCCGCGAGCGGGGGCGGCGCCTCGTACGACTACGCCACGAACTGGAGCTTCTCGCCGGCCGAGCTGCCGACGCTCGTGCTGCCGGCCGCCTCCGGCTTCGGCAAGGGCAGCTACTGCGGGCCGATGCCGTTCACCGACTATCCGAACTACTTCGGCTTCCTCTGGCTCGCGCTGGCGGCCGCCGCGGTGTGGGCGGCGCGGCCGCGGCTGGCCTGGGCGCTGCTCGTGCTGTCGCTGCTCGCCCTGCTGGTCTCTTTCGGACGCCACGGTTCGCCGCTGTTCGACCTGTTCTACCGGCATCTGCCCTACTTCAACAAGTTTCGCATCCCGGTAATGATCCTGATCCTGCCCACGTTCGCGCTGGCGCTGCTGGCGGCGCTCGGCGCGGACGCGCTCGCGCGCGACCGGACCGGTCCCGGCCGCGGCCGGGGGGATCGGTTGCGGGCGGCGCTGCCGGTCGGTCTGGCCCTGCTCGGCGTCGTGCTCCTGCTGGGCGCCGTCGGTCTGGCGAGAGGTCCCTACCAGGACCAGTTGCGCGCGCTGGCCGCGGGCGCCGGGCGGCCTGGTCCGGTGGCGGGCCAGCTGGCGGCGGCGTGGAATCTGCAGCGGGCCGATCTCTGGCGCATCGGCGCTCTTTTGCTCGTCGCGGGCGGCGCGCTGGCCTGGGCGGCGCGTCATCCCGGATTCCGTCGCGCCTGGCTCGGCTGGACGCTGGCTGCGCTCGTGGCGCTGGATCTCGGCGCGGTGGCGACGCGGATCGTGCATCCGGAGCGGACGCTGATCGAGGTGGGGCAGGATGCCCAGGGGCAGGCGGCGCTCGTGCGGGCGACACCCCTGCTGGCCGACTTCGTGCCGCCTCGTCGCGATCTGGGACAGGGGCCGGTCTTCACCGCGCTCGCACAGCAGGTCGGACACGAGCGGGTCTGGCCGCTCGGCGCGCTCGTGAGCAGCGGGGATTTCATGGCGGCCGGGGTGCGCTCGCTCGGCGGGTACCATCCGGCCAAGCTGGCGGCCTTCGAGCCGATCCGGGAGCGGCTGTTCGGGCGCGAGGAGCCGGCGGCGCGACTGGCGAACTGGCTCGCGGGCCGGGTGGTGGCCGTGCCGGGCGAACTGCCGCCGCAGGCGCAGCCGTGGCTGCGGGAGCTCGGCGCCGACCTCGTTTTCCCGCCCCTGCTCAGCGGCGACGGCATGACGCTGTACGCGAACCGCTCGGCGCTGCCGCGCGCGCGGCTGTACGACCGCTGGGTCGCGGCCGGTTCACTGCCGGGCGGCGGGCAGCTGGGCGAATTCCTGGATCGTCTGCAGTCGGACGCGTGGGGGCCTGACCGCCCGGTCGCGCTCGACGCGACGCCGGTCCCGGCGCCGACGCCGTCCGACACGCCGCTGCCATGGCCGGTCTTCGAGCGGGACGATCTCGGCGAGGTGATCCTGCGCACCGCGGCGCCGGTTCCGAGCGTGCTGCTGCTGGCCGACATGGCGGCGCCCGGCTGGTCGGTGTCGATCGACGGGCGTCCGGCCACCGCGCTGCGGGGCGATCTGGTGCTGCGGGCGGTGGCGGTTCCGGCCGGCGACCATCTCGTGCGCTGGATCTATCGCGATCCCTGGCTGCGCCGCGGGCTGGTCTGCAGCGCCGCGGGCAGCGTGATCCTCCTGCTCCTGCTCGCGCCGTGGCCGGCGGTCGCGGCGCGCCGCGCACGGGGGGATGGGACGGCGCGGAGCGATCCGTCCGGCGAAAAGGGGCGGGGATGAAGAGCTTCGTGGTCATCCCGACCTACAACGAGGCCGAGAACATCGGCGGACTGGTGCCGCTCGTCCTGGCGCGCGACCCGGAGTTGTCGGTGCTCGTGGTCGACGACACTTCGCCTGACGGCACGGGGGCGATCGTGCGCGCTCTGCCCGGATTCGGCACGCGGGTCCACCTGTTGTCGCGACCGGTCAAGGCGGGGCTGGGCGCCGCGTACATCGCCGGCTTCCAGTGGGTGCTCGCCCACACCGACGCCGCGGTGATCTTCGAGATGGACGCCGATTTCAGCCACGATCCCGCCGCGCTGGACCAGTTCCTGCGCGAGATCCGCGACGCCGACGTCGTGCTCGGCAGTCGCTACCTGGACGGCGTGACGGTGGTCAACTGGCCGCTGCGCCGGCTGATGCTGAGCGTCGGCGCCAACATCTACACGCGGGTCGTCACCGGGATGCCGCTCAAGGACAGCACCGGCGGCTTCAAGTGCTTCCGCCGCGAGGTGCTGGAGGCGTTGCCGCTCGAGCGCATCAAGAGCGACGGCTACGGGTTCCAGATCGAGGTCAACCACCTTTGCTGGCGGCGGGGCTACCGCATCCGGGAGATCCCCATCACCTTCACGGATCGGCGGGTCGGCATCTCCAAGATGTCGAAGCGGATCATCTGGGAAGCGATGTGGATGGTCTGGGCGCTGCGGCTGAAGCGGATCTTCTAGGGCGCGGCGCGCCGGGGGCGGACGTTGAAGCTTTCGATCATCATCGTCCACTACGATACGCCCGGCGATCTGGCGCGCTGCCTCGATTCGCTGGGCGCGCATCCGCCCGCGTGCGCGCACGAGATCGTGGTGGTGGACAACGCCTCGCGCGCACCGGGACTGGCCGAGCTGCGCGCGCGTCACTCCGGTGTCCGCTGGCTGCTCAACCGCGAGAACGTCGGCTACGCGCGCGGCGTGAATCAGGGTTTCGCCGCCGCGCCGGCCGACTACCATCTCGTGCTCAACCCCGACATCGTCGTCACGCCGGGCGCGGTGGACGCACTGCTCGCCTTCGCCGAGGCCCGACCGCGCGCCGGTATCGTGGGGCCGCAACTGCTCAACGAGGACGGCACGGTCCAGGACTCCTGCCGTCGCTTCTACACCTTCCGGGTCCTGCTGCTGCGGCGGACCTTCCTGGGCCGCCTCCGGCCGCGCGCCCGCGCCGTGGACGCTCACCTGATGCGCGACTTCGACCACGCCCGGGAGCGGGCGGTGGACTGGGTGCTCGGCGGCTGCATGCTGGCGCGCCGGACGGCGCTGGAGCGGGTCGGACCGCTCGACCGGCGCTTCTTCCTCTACTTCGAGGACGTCGACTGGTGCTTCCGGATGTGGCAGGCGGGGTGGGAGGTGCTCTACTTCCCCGGCGCGCGCTTCACGCACCGGCACCGGCGGCAGAGCGCGCAGGGGGGGGCGCTGCGCCGCGGCTTCTGGCTCCACCTGTCCAGCCTGATCTCCTTCTACGAGAAGTGGGGCCTGCTGGTCTACCTGCTCAAGAGGTGGCGTGGCCCGGTGGGGGTGGCGCTGCAGTGGGGGATCGACATGACGGCGCTCGGCGGGGCGCTGCTGGGCGCGTACGCGCTGCGCTCCGCCGTGAATCCGCTGTTTTCCGCGCCGCTGTTCCCCCTGCGCGACTACGGCCCGCTCTTCCTCTTCTGCGCCCTGCTCGCCACGGTCACCTTCCTGCTGCGCGGCCGCTACCGCGGCCGGCCCGCCGCGGCGCGGGCGGCGTGGCGAGGCGCGCGCGGGAGACCGGCACCGTCGCCCTGCTGCTGCTGGCCAGCACCTACCTGAGCCACCAGCAGACCTACAGCCGGGCCGTCCTGCTGCTGTTCGCGCCGCTGGCGGCGGCGGCGCTGGCGGCTCGGCGAAGGGCTGTTCGCCGCCGCGCGACGGCGCCTCGAGCGCGGCTGGCTCTCGCTGGAGCGGACGCTGCTCGTCGGTCCGCCCGCCGCGGTCGGGGCGTGGCTCGACGGCCACGGCGACGGTCGCGCGCTCGGGCTCGATCCGGTCGGCTATCTCGCCCCGGCGCCGGCGCAGGCTCCGCCCGGCCCGCTGGCCGGCGGGGCGGTGCCGTGGCTCGGCGCGCCGGAGTCGCTGCCGGAGCTGGTCGAGCGGTACCGCATCTCGCAGGTGGTGTTCTGGGACTGGCCGCGGGACGACGCGCGCGGCGCGCGAGCGCCTGGACGCGCTGCGCCGCCGCCGCATCCGCCTGCGCTGGCGGGTGGAGGAGGCGTGGCTGCTGGAGGCCGGCGCCCGCCCGGAGCCGTTCGGCGGCAGCGGCAGCGTGGTCCTGGATCCGCAGACCGTCTCCCCGCTGGCCGGCCTGCGCCGCGGGTTCGCCCGGCGCGGCGGACGTGGGCAAGCGGGCGGAGATACCATATAGTGGAAAGAGTCGTCCGCTCCGCAGGGCCCCCTGAACGGGCTGCGTGGTGTCGGCCGGAGGTTGCCGAAGTGATGCTACGCCTTCCCGGCGGGATCCGGTCCGCGCGCCCGGCGCGCGGTCGCGGCGCTGCTCTGCTGCCTGCCGGCGCTGCCGGCGGTGGCGCAGGAGGTCTCCTTCACGCCGCTGACGGCGGCGCGCGAATGCCGCGTCCTGCTGCCGGACGGCGAGCGGATCTACGGCGGCCTGAGCGACGGCGGCGTGGTGATCTGGGATGCCGCCGATCCCGCCGGCTACACCCGCTGGACGGTGAGCGACGGGCTCTCCGGCCAGCGGGTCACCGCGCTGGCCTCGTCCGGAACCCACATCTGGGTCGCCACCTCGGGCGCGGGGCTCACGCGGGTGACGCCGGGCGCGGCGCCGGAGTTCCGGCAGTACGCCAATCTCGGCGGGCTCGACATCACGACCGTGATCGCGACGACCCGCGGCACCGCGGAGGTGGTCTACTACGGTCTGGCCGGCGTCGGCGTGGGGGTCATCAACAGCGGTCTGCCCGGCACGATCTACACGCAGGAGGAGCACGGGCTGGTCGGCGAACAGCGTCACGCGCGCTCGCCTTCCTCGGCAACGACCTGTGGGTCGGCACGGAGGAGGGGGTGTCGCGCTTCGCCGCCAACGTGTTCACGACCGAGGTGGCCGGTCTGACCGACCTCCGGATCACCACCCTGCAGGCCGTGGGGGACACGCTGCTGCTCGCCGGCACCTTCACTGACGGCGTCTTCCGCTGGGATGGCGGCGCGGCCCGGTGGGAGCGGCTCGGCGCGCTCGACGGCCTGGTGCTCGCGACCGCCGTGCAGGGCGGGGCGGTGTGGGCGCTGATCGAGGGGATCGGCACCGAGAACCGGCTCTGGCGCTGGGACGGCGCCGCCTGGACCGCGGTCAGCCTGCCCGAGCCGCGCACGCGCGTGATCGCCCAGCGGGACGGCGCGCTCTGGTGCGCCGGGCTGCGCATCGATCCGGACCGCGATCCGAACGGGCGGGCCGCGCGGGCCTTCCTGGCCCGGCGCGACGACGCGACCTGGTCGTCGTGGGCCACGAACGAACTGCTGTTCCTCGGCGTGGACGGCGTCTCCTTCGGACCCGGACGGCGCGCTCTGGCTCGGCTCGCGCGAGGGGGTCGGCGTGGCGCGGCGCACCGCCGCCGGCGAGTGGGGGCAGGTGGCGGGTCTCGCCACGGCCGACAACGACTCCACCGGACTGTTCGACTTCGGCGCCAACATCCTCTCCCTGGCGGCCGCGCCCGACGGCGACGTCTGGGTCACGCAGTACGACTTCCACGTGCCGGGGCAGGGGGGGCTGCTGCGCCTGCGTCCCGGCGCCGCGGCCGATCTGGCGGACGTCGCCGGGCGTACTGCTGCCGCCGACGGACTCGCCTCCCGGCCACCACCGCACGGTGCGGATCGTGCGCCATCCCGACGGTCCGCTGATGATGTGCACGGACCAGGTCGGGGTGGACGTGCTGGTCGATCCGGCGCGTCCCCGCGATCCGGCGGCCTGGGTCCGCCTGCCGGTCGACGCGGACGGTCTGGGCGGCGGGGTCGTGCGCGACGCGGTCGTGGCGCGCCGGGACGTGGTCTGGTTCACCGTCAACGGCATCGGCCTGATGCGCTGGGACATCAACGGCGCCGGCCGGCCCGGACGCCCCGCTGACCTGGTCCGACCTCACGCGACGATGTCTGGACCGGACCGATCGCCGCCGTGTCCGGCACGAGTTTCAACTTCGCCCAGGCGCGGGCGCTCGCCGCGGCGGCCGACGGCACGCTGTGGGCCGGCGGCAGCGGCGGCGTGGCGCACCTGCGCCCGCTCGACGCCGGCGGCGCCGTCCTGCTGGCGGCGTACGGCGCGAAGGCGGACGTCTATCTCGCCGGACTCCTCACCGGCACCGTCTCCGACCTCGAACTCGACGACAACGGCGACCTGTGGGTCGCGCTCGAGGGGGACTCAACCGGATCCGGCAGCGCGGCGACGCGACCACCATCGACGCCTGGACCAACCTGGAAGGTTACGACGCC
>CAVYVY010000002.1:0-26270 GCA_963772145.1 uncultured bacterium | reverse complement strand
TAGTCTATGATTCTGCCCCATGACGCGCCGATACCTGGCCCTGACCGCCCTTGTGGCGGCGACGATCCTCCTGATCCCCGCGGAGCGCTGGGCGCCCGGGGCGGTGGTCTGGGTGGCGGCGCTGTGGCTGGCGTTGCGTGACCCCGAGCCGGCGTTCCGTCGGAGGCTGGGGGTCCTGCTTGGCGTCGTCGCGCTGCTGGCCGTGGCGCCGATCCACACTGCGCTCGACAACACGCACTTCGCCGTGCTGGGCGGGTTCTTTCTCGCGGCCGTGGCGGGACCGGCGCTGATCCTGCGTCGCACCGATCCCGGTCTGCTGGAGTTCCGGCTGTGGCTGCGGCGGCTGCGCTGGCAGGACCTGTTCTATACCGCCCTCTCGGTGCCGCTCGCCTGGCTGGTCATCCGGATCTATTTCCAGCGGCTCACGCCGGCCATGCCGACCCACTGGTGGTTGCCGGCGAGGCCGGACCACGATGGCATCTGGCGCCTGATCGTCGGCATCAACTGTGTGGGGATCTGGGACGAGTTGTTCTTCGTCAACACCGTCTACGCGGTGCTGCGTTCGCTCTTCCCGCAACGCGTGGCCAACGCGGCGCAGGCGGTCGTCTACACCGCGGTGCTCTACGACATGGCGTTCACCGGCGCCGGGCCGGTCATCGTGTACCTTTTCGCGCTGACGCAGGGGTCGATGTACGAGGGCTCGCGCTCGCTGCTGTGGGTATTGATCGTCCACCTGATCGTGGACTTCTTCCTGGTGGCGGCCATTCTGCACCACTACTACGGGCCGGCGGTGTCCCATCTGGTCTTCTGAGCGCGGCGCGCGGCGGGGCTCGCTCAGGGGCGCCGGAAGGCGAACACGCTGCCGCCTGTCGCGTCGGGCCGGAACGGGGCGCCGGCGAAGTCCCCCCAGTGGCCCTCCTCGACGAAGCCGGCCGCCGCGTGCAGGCGCCGGACCTCGTCGGCGCGCACCGGGAAGAGAGCGACCTCCCCCGCGAACGCCACGCCCCCGGGCGAGGCGAGACGGGTGGCGAAACGGAGTCGCCGCGGGGTGATGTCGAGATAGGCGCGGGAGAAGACGGCGCCGGTCGGCAGGCGGCGTTCGGGGAAGCGGAACTCCGGACGGCCGAGCCCCAGGACGTGGTCCCAGTTGACGGTCTGCTGCACCCAGATGCCGCCGGGCAAAAGGGCGGCGTGGAGCTTGGCCAGCAACTCCGGCAGCCGTGCGGGCGGCACGTGCGCGAGCACGTTGCCGATGCTGTACGCCAGATCGCACGGGTCGGCGACGCGGTCGAGATCAAGCAGGTCGAGTTCGTGGAAGCGGGCCGCGGGGTAGGCGCGTGAGGCGGCGGCGATCATGGCGGGGTCGAGGTCGAGGCCGGTCGCCGCGTGGCCGGCGACGGCAAAGCGGCCGCAGTAATGGCCGGGGCCGCAGCCGAGGTCGAGCACGCGGCGTGGCCCGGGCGCGAGCCGGGCCGCGAGGAACGCGAAGACCGGTTCCCGGAACGGGAAGACCGCTTCGTAATGCGTGGCGAAGTCGGAGTAGAAGGACATCGGATCGCTGTCTCCTGCCGCGCGCGTGGTCGCCGCGCCGGCTGCCGCCCCGCGAGGGGGAAGCTTGCCCCCCGCCCGGGGCCGTCCATATTGTACTGTCGACCTGGCGGGAGCGCCGCCGGGCGCCGCCTTCGTCGTGTGCGACGGCCGTCGCGAACACCGTTGACCGGAGTCCGTGTGAAGCCCGATTTCTGGCCCGAACTGCCGCGCCCGTTCTTCTGCCTCGCCCCGATGGAGGACGTGACCGACACCGTCTTCCGCGAGATCGTGCTGCAGGAGGCGGCGCCCGGCTGCCTGCACGTCCTGTTCACGGAGTTCACCTCGACCGACGGTCTTTGTCACCCGAAGGCCCGCGCGCGGGTGGCGCTGCGCCTGCGGGTGAACGAGAGCGAGCGACGCCTGCTGCGCGCGCGCGGCACGAAGATCGTGGCGCAGATCTGGGGGAACAATCCGGAGAAGTACCGCCAGGCGGTGCGCCTGATCCGCGACGAGATGGACTTCGACGGCATCGACGTAAACATGGGGTGCCCGGTGAAGGAGGTCGTCAAGCGGGGCAGTTGCGCCGCGCTGATCGGCGATCCCGAGCGGGCGAAGGAGATCGTGCTCGCCACGAAGGAGGAGGCCGACGTTCCGGTCAGCGTGAAGACGCGCACGGGCCTGAACGAACACGTCACCGAGAGCTGGATCAGCCACCTGCTCGACGTCGCGCCGGCCGCCATCATCCTGCACGGCCGCACGCAGAAGGCGCAGTCGAAGCTGCCCGCCGACTGGGATGAGATCGCCAAGGCGGTGCGTCTGCGCGACGCGCGCGGTTCGACCACCGTCATCGCCGGCAACGGCGATGTCGGCTCGCTGGCCGACGCGCGGGCGAAGGCGGCCGCCTCTGGTGTGGCCGGGGTGATGGTGGGCCGGGGGATCTTCCGCGATCCGTGGTTCTTTCGCGACCTGCCGCCGGAGGCGACGCGCGCGGAACGGCTGGATCTGCTCTGGCGCCACACCCGGCTGTTCGCCGAGACGTGGGGCGAGACCAAACACTTCCCCATCCTCAAGAAATTCTACCGGATCTACGCGGCGGGCTTTGCCGACGCCTCGGAGCTGCGCGTCCGTCTGATGGTGGCGGCGACCCCCGCCGACGTGCGCGCAGCCCTCGATGCCTGAGCTGGCGACGGCCGGTTAGAACCCGGCCGCCAGCACCACGCCGAACAGGAAGTTGTCCGGTTCCACCGCCGCGTCGCGCAGCTCGGTGGTCAGCAGGGTCGTGTAGCCGAGCGTCGGCCGCACGGTCAGCAACGGCGTGACGGCGATGTCCATGGAGAGTGTCAGGCTGGCGTCAGCCAGACCGGCCGTCGCCGCGCCGTAGTTGTAGACGTTGTGCTTTTCGTCGCCCCAGCCGAGCGACGCGGCGAGATCGAGCGACGCGGCGCCGATCGGCAGCGCGTGGCCGGCGCCGAGGAGCACGTAGGTGCCGTCGCCCTCGTCGATGTCGCGATAGAGCCCGAGGGAAGGAGAGGCCAGGACGTTTACGCTCCCGCCGACGAACAACTCGGTCGTCGCCTCGCAGTCGTCCTGCGGGAAGGCGTAGTGCAGCGCGCCGGCCGAGAGATCCACCAGCGCCACGCTCATGGTGTAGGTGGCGGTGTAGTCGATCTCGCTTAGGTCGTGCCGGTGATCGTTGACGTCGTCGAGGTCCAGATTGCCCCAGACGCCGAACTCGAACCCGCCCAGGCCGAGGGTGACGCTCGGCTGGACCACCCAGCCGTCGGTCATGACGGCGCCTCGCCACAGGTACCTGTTCAGCACCGCGGCTTCCGCCGAAACCTCGGGCGTCAGTTGGGCCGCCACGTTCGCCGCCAGGCCCAGGAAGACTGTCAGACCGGTGAGGGCGGCCGCCGTCAGCCTGGAAACGCGATGATCCTTCATGATCCGATCCTCCGTGTGTACCGTTTCCCGCGGGCCGCGTCACGCGCGCAGCGATCCTGTCCGGCCCCGGGTACGACGCCCGGCTATGGATTCCCGGCTATCGGCCGGGCGGGAATAAGATTGAGCCGGCATTGTCGCCGGCTCGGGAGTGGACAGAGGTTCGATCCGCAAGCTACTGCCCGGCGCCGGGTTGCTCGGCCGTCGGCGGCTGCTGCGCGGGGGGAGGGCCGGGGGGGGGCGCCATCATTCCGGGCGGCGGCGTCGGCGCGCGGGCCGACTCGGGGGAGAGCACGGCGTCCGCCGCCGCGTACTGTACGGCGTGCCCCTCGGCGTCGGTCAGCGTCAGCATGCCGTTCTCGAGTTTGAAGGCGGCCTTGCGCACGGGGGCGTTGGTCAGACGCAATTCCACCGAATCGGCGGTCACCGCGTAGGTCCCTTCGATCGTCTGCAACGGGAGACGGAAATGGAAGGCGCCGCCCGGCGCGTACGCCTCATAGGCCGCGGCGCCGGCCGGATGGCTGTAGGTCCAGGTGCCGGCCACCGGCGAGCCCGAAGCCCGCTTGCCGCTGCGGATCAGGGCCTGCCCCGCCGGCGCGCCGGTCGGAATGACAGTCAGCGTGTCGCCGTTGACGCGGAAGCCGGTCACGCGCGACTGGCGCTCGTCGACGGTGTCCCCCAGCGCGACCGTCAACTGTGCGCCGGCGATGGTGTACTTGCCGTCCACCATGGCGCCGACCGTGTAGAATACGCGGTTGTCGGCGGTCATTTCGATCGTGTTGCCGATCGCCCCCTGGGAGCGGTCCGCCGATTCCCACCGGCCGACGAGCCCCTTGTTCCTGCCGCCAGCCTTGCCGGTCTTGCCGCACGACGACAGGCTGGCCGTCAGCGACAAGGCCGCCAGGGACATCAGAATCAGGCGAACGGACTGCGTCGGGAACCAGCGACGATGCGCCCCAGCCATGGCGGCGACCTCCGGAAACGGGTGGCAGGCGTGGCGATTTCGGCCCTGCGCCCCACGTCTCCAGGGGGGACGTGCGGGTGAGGAGCATCAATAGTAGGGGCGCGCGTGGGCAGGCGCCACGGCAATCTGGGCGCGACGGCGGCGGCGGGCCGGGCGTTGGCGGCCGTCCCCGCCCCTGCCGGTGGCGCGGGCGCCGCCGCGCGGCTAAGATCGGCCGGCGTCCCGGTCTGCCGCCCGGACCTGCCGGGTATCGTCCCTGGAGGTGTTATGTCCTTGTCGCTGCTGCTCCGACGGCCGGCCGTCCGGCTGCTTGCGCTCGCGCTGGGCTGTCTGTTCACGCCGGCCAGCGCGGGGAGCGCGGGCGTCGTGCCCGATTCCCTCATCACGCGTTTCGAACGCTCCGACGGTACGGAGACGCCGCGCTACGAGGAGAGCGTTGGCTTCGCCCGCCGCCTCGCGGCCGCCTCGCCGCGGCTCACGTACACGACCTTCGGCGTGAGTCCGCAGGGGCGTCCGCTCCCGCTGTTGATCGCCGACCGCGACGGTATCGCCACACCGGAGCAGGCGCGCGCCGCCGGCCGCGCGGTGGTCTGGGTGCAGGCCTGCATCCACGCCGGCGAACCGGACGGCAAGGACGCCGGTTTCCTGCTGCTGCGCGACCTGGCCGTAACCCGGCGGTTCGAACACCTGCTCGACGGTGTGACCCTTCTGTTCATTCCGATCTTCAACGTCGACGGACACGAACGCTTCGGCCCGTTCAACCGCATCAATCAGGACGGCCCGCGCGAGATGGGGTGGCGCACCACCGCCGCCGGCCTCAATCTCAACCGCGACCATCTCAAGGCCGACACGGAGGAGATGCGGGCGTGGCTGCGGCTGTTCAACGCCTGGCTGCCCGACCTGCTCGTGGACTGCCACGTCACCGACGGCGCCGACTACCAGTACGCCCTCACGTACGGCCTGGAGACCTCCGGCAACCTCGACGCCGGTCTAACCGCCTGGACTCGTGACGCCTTCCTGGCCCCGTTGCAGCAGGCGCTTGCGGCGCGCGACCTGGAGATGGCCCCCTACGTGATGTTCCGCCGGTGGCACGACCCGCGCAGCGGTCTCACCGGCGGTGTGGCCTCTCCCCGCTTCATGACCGGCTACGCCGCGCTGCAGAACCGGCCGGCGCTGCTGCTCGAGACGCACATGCTGAAGGACTACCGCACGCGCGTGGCGGCGACCCGCGCCGTGCTCGAGGAGGTGCTCCGCGTGGTCGTCCACGACGCCGGGCGCCTGCGGCGGCTCACCGCGGCGGCCGACAGCGTCGCCGCCGACCCGGCATTCCGCGTGATGCCGCTGCCGCTCGAGTTCGACGTCACGCCAGACAGCGTGCTGATCGATTTCCGCGGCGTGGCGTTCGACGTCGTCGCCAGCGACCTCACTGGCGGTCCCTGGGTCCGCTATGACCGGCGCCGCCCGCGCGTCTGGCGGCTGCCGTTCTTCGGCGAGGTGCGACCGACTGTCAGCGTGAAACTGCCGGCCGCCTACATCATCCCCCCGGAGTGGGACGAACTCGTGCAGCGCCTGGCGCTGCATGGCGTGGCCATGCGCCGCCTGACGCACGACACCACGCTGCCGGTGGCCGCCCAGCGCCTGGGCGAGGTGAAGTGGAGCGAACAGCCGTACGAGGGGCGGCATCCGCTGACCTGCACGGTGGAAGAGTTCGCCGAGATGCGTCTCTTCCCGGCCGGCAGCGCGGTGATCGACCTCGGCCAGCGCGTGGCCCGCGTGATCGCCCACGCGCTCGAGCCGGCCGGCCCCGACGCCTTCGTGCGCTGGGGCTTCTGCGACGCGATCTTCGAGCAGAAGGAGTACGCCGAGGCCTACGTGATGGAGGCGAAGGCGCGCGAGATGCTGGCCGCCGACCCGGCGCTGCGCGCGGAATTCGCGGCGGCGAAGGAGGCGGACCCGGAGTTCGCCGGGGACCAGGAGGCGGTGCTGAACTGGTTCTTCCGGCGTACGCCGTGGTGGGACCAGCGGATCGGCGTCTACCCGGTCGGGCGGATCATGAACGAAGCGGATGTGCCGCGCTGAGACCCCGTCACTTGCCGACCGGCTCGAACGCCAGCGCTGCCGAATTGATGCAGAAGCGCTGGCCGGTGGGCGCGGGGCCGTCGTCAAAGACGTGGCCGAGGTGGGCGTCGCAGCGGGCGCACAGGACCTCGACGCGGAGCATGCCGAGGCTGCGGTCCTTCACGAGGACGATCCGGTCGGGCGTGATCGGCGCGAAGTAGCTCGGCCAGCCGGTGCCGGAGTCGAACTTGGTCCGGGCGTCGAACAGCAGCAGCCGGCAGCAGACGCAGCGGTACAGCCCCGCGTCGTGTTTCTCGCAAAGCTGCCCGGTGAACGGTCGCTCGGTGGCCGCCTGACGGGTGACCGCGTACTGCTCCGGCGTCAGCAGCCGGCGCCATTCGGCGTCCGTCCTGACGATCTTCTGGCCCGGCACCCAGTCATCGGTCATGGCGGTCTCCCTGGCGCCGTGTGCAGGGGCTGTGGCGCGGTTGTCGGCGGCTGCGTCGGCGTTGGCGTTCGCGGCGCCGGAACGGCGCGTGTCAGCCAGGACGACCGCCGCGGCAAGAGCGACGCCGGCGAGGCTGAGCGCGAGCAGGGCAAGGGTCGGTCGTTTCAGGAGTTTCATGGGCACAGGAGTACGCTGAAGCGGGACGGTCCGCCAGCCGCTTCTCGCCCAACCACATTTGATGTTATGCGTGCAGCCGGCTGCACATTTAACATCAAACGCGCCTGTTTTCCGCACCCGCCAGGCTGACCGGGGGTCGGGAGTCCGATAATCTGACCGAACTTTCCCTGCTCCCCCTGCGTCCCGGGATCAGGATGGCCAAGCGGACCGGCCCCGGCCGATCGGGGCGAGGCGACCGAGGAGACCGATGGAGCTGCCCGAACTGCTCGCGCGCTGTCGCCGTGGCGACGAGCTGGCCTGGGAGGAGCTGATCCGTCAGCACCAGGCGCGGGTCTACGGGATCGCCCTCGGGTACACCGGCAACGCGGAGGAGGCGAGGGACGTGGCGCAGGAGGTGTTCGTGCGGGTGTGGAAGCGGCTCGACAGCTGCCCCGACCCGGCGCTCTTCCAGCCCTGGCTGATCCGCGTGGCGCGCAACGCCTGCGTGGATCACCTGCGACGCCGCAAGGCCCGCCCGCCGGCGCAGGACATCCCGGCGGACGAGCTGCGGCACCTCGCCTCCGCCGCGCCGACCCCCGCCGAGGCCTACGACGCGGAGTCGCGTCGCCGGCTGGTCTACCGGGCGCTGCAGGCGCTGAGCGAGATCAACCGCGAGATGATCCTGCTCAAGGATGTGCAGGGGCTCGCGCTCGAAGAGATCGCGTCGATGCTGAACGTCCCGCTCGGGACGGTCAAGTCGCGCACGAACCGCGCCCGCCTCGAGCTGGCGCGGGCGGTCATGGCGCTCGAGGGCGGCTCTGCCGCCGGCGCCTGAACGGGGAAGGAGGATCGTCATGGACAGTCGGGATCGGGAAAAGCGCTGGGACGATCTCCTCGAGAGGTGCTCCGACGCCGCCTCCCCCGCCGACGCGCCCGACCTGACGGCGGCGGTGCTGGCGCGCACTTCGGGGTCGGCCTGCGGGCGGGCGGGCGGACTGCTCGCCGCCTTCGCCGACGGTGCGCCCGATCTCGGCGACGCGCAGTTGCTGCACGCGCATCTCGGCGGCTGTGCCGATTGCCGTGCCCTGGCCGCCACGCTCGCCTGGCTGACGCCGGAGTTGCGCGCCATCGCCGAAGTCGAGCCGGACCCCGCCTTCCTCGCCGACGTGCTGGCCGCCACCGCGCGTCTGCGCGAGACGGCGGCGGCGCAGGCACGGCGGCGGGCCCGCTGCGCCGGCCGGATCGAGACGGCGGCCGGGCTGGCCGGCGCCTGGTGGCGGCGACAGCTGGAGCGGCCCCGGTTCGCGCTCGAGTTCGCCTACGTGGCCACGATGATCCTGCTCGCGCTCTGCGCGACCCCGGTGTCGCCGCTGCGCTCGGCGCCGGAGAAGGCGCTCGCGGTCGTGGAGGCGAGTCCGACCGGCGTGGCGGCCGTCTCGTCCTGGGTCTGGCGGGCGCTGCCTGCGGGCGTGGCCGGCGTCGGACGCGCCGCCTGGGATGGCACCGGCGGCCGGATCACCGGCGCCGTGAACGCTGCCGCCGACCGGTTGACGGCGCGCGGCCGGCGCACGGCCCCGCTGCGCGCCGAGCTGGCGCGGCATCTCGGCGACACCGGGCGTGCGCTCGTGCGTTTCGATTTCGTGCAGGCGGCCGGTCACTGGGACCGGACCCGCGCCGACCTGACGGCACTCTGGCGCGCGTGGCGCGCGGGCGGGCGGATCCCCGCCGCCGGCGATGCGCGGGCCCGGGCGTGACCCCACGCCCATCCGATGTCAGCAAGCGTGGACGAAGGCGAGAGAAAGAAGGAGGCAGTCATGAACATCCTGCAGCATCTGCGTCGCGAGGAACGGCCCGGCGAAGGTGGTTCCGGCACGGGAACCAGTCACGATCCCGGCTCCGTCCCCGGCGCGCCGCCGCCCCCGCCTCCCGCCTGGACCGCGGCGGCCCGGCCGGTGGACGTGAACCTGAAGTCGCCGGTCCTGGCCGGGTTCCTGTCGGGGGCCTTTCCCGGCCTCGGGCAGATCTACGTCGGCTATTACCAGCGTGGCGCGACGTTCACCCTCACGGAAGCCGCGATCATCACGACCCTGGCCAGCGGCCTGATGCACGGGCTGGAGCCGTTGCTCGGCATCGCGATCGGCTTCACCTGGTTCCTCGGCATCATCGACGCCAACCGTCTGGCGAATCTGTACAACCAGGCGCTGCAGGGGCGCTCCGGCCTGGACCTGCCGGAGGGATTCCGGCTGCCGCGCGAGCGCGGATCGTACACCGGCGGCGTCGTGCTGGTCGTGCTGGGACTGTTGCTGTTCCTGAACCGGAACTTCGACTTCTCGCTCGAGTGGCTCGAGGACTGGTGGCCGCTTGGCGTCATGGGCCTGGGGATCTGGCTGATCGTGAAGGCGCGCCAGGGCCGCAGTCCGCGCGCGGACGTCTGACCGCGAATGTCCGGCGGGCGGCCATGGCGCCACACGCCGGCGACGGACGCAGGCGAGGCGCAAGGCGAGGGGCGACGAGGGCCGATAGGGCTCTCGTCGCTCTTCCGGACAGCGGTTGCTACGGGAGCGGAAAGTGCGGCGTGGCGTGCGACGCCGATGGCGCCCGCAAACGCGTTGCTGCCGTAGCAGGCGCGGTCCGGAGGGACCGCCGAATCTCCGTCAACCCGTACGCTCCTCACGCCGCGACACCTCGGAGTGAATGCGTCCCCGCTCCTCCGCCACGAACTTCCGCACCAGCGGCAGCAGTGCGTCCACGCCGTCAGCGAGCGGCAGCACGACCGGCAAGGCGAGCTCGTCCTCGAGCATGGCGGCCTCGGCGCGCGCCGCGGAGTCGTCCAGGGCTCCCGCATGAAGGGTCACGGCGAGCGTGCGCGCGCCACAGAGCCGCGCCAGTTCGATGTCTTCGCGGGGATGGGGGATGGGCCAGGCCACGGCGCCGATATCCTTGTAGAAACGACGTCCCGCCGCATGCTGCAGGATCATGCCGCGCGCGCCGCCCGCGAGAAGGATCTCCGTGCCGCACGGGCCGGACGGATTGCGCAGGCCCGACCGGCCGGCGATCAGGATGAGGTCGGGTCGTGCCTCGCGCGCACAGCGCAGGATCTGGTGCTCCAGTTCGCCGCTGACGAAATCGTGGGGAGTGGCGTCGAGGATGAATCCGTAGGGGTGGCCCTGCAGCCACCCGGGCCGGTCCGTGAAAACCAGTTCGGCGCGCAGTTTCTGCGCCCGGCACGCGTCGAGCAGCCGTCGCGTCGTGGTCCGTTTGCCGAGCGTGCAGTCGGTGCCGAGCACCGCGAGGCGAGGCACACGCAGATTCCGGATCTCCCCCGTGAAAAAATGCAACTCGCTCCGCGGCCGCGGTCGTCGCAGGTCGATCAGCGCGCCGCCGCCGCGTCGCGCCGCCGCGGCGATCTCCGGATCGTCCCCGAGAAACTCGTGCAGCCCCGACACGATGCCGATCCCCAGCTTCGCCGCGCGCACCAGATCCGGCCGCAGCTCCGGCGGCAGAGCGCCGCCGGGGCTGGTCGCGCCGACAATGAGCCAGTCCGGCCGTCCGGTCTGCGCGATCGCAGCGAAGAGTGAGAGGCAGAGCGGGATGCCGCGTGCCGCCTCGTCGAGCAGCTCGCCCGCGTCGCGCCCGGCCGTGGCGGGTCCGTCCACGATTGCCGTCACGCGGTAGCGCTCCGTGCCGCGCACGAGGCCGTGCGCGGTCCTGCCGGCCGCGGCGGTGAACAGGCCGGCGGTGAGAATGACGGCGGTGCCGTCCATGGGCCGGGCTCCTCCGCGCCGCGACGGCCAGGGAAGGGGCCGCCGCGGACGCGCAGGCATGATGGCGCATCCGGGGCGGATGATCCAGAGGGGAGCTTGGCGCGGGACTTGCGATGTTGGTCCCGCGGGACGCGCCAGCCCGTGGTCGCACCTCCGGCCGGACCAGGCGGATTTCGGCAGACGAGGCTGGCCAGGCAATGCTCCCCACGGCATAATGCGCGGGCCACTTCACCCCGACCACGCTTCTTTCAGGGACCCGACATGATCGAGTTCGAAATCGAACAGCTCCGGCGGCTGCCGCAACGCGCGAGTGACACCTGGCAGGGTGGCTGGTGCCGCCTCCCTTTCCACGCCGACATCGGGGGGCGGGACGGCCTGGACGGCCGTCTCGGCATCTGGGCCAGCCTCGAAACCGGTCTGGTCAACGAGAGCGGCGAGGTCTGCTGGGTCGAGGAGATCGACGCCGCGCGCCTCGTCACGCTGCTGGTGCGTTTCGCCATCAACCGCCGGCTCGCCGGCTACCGTCCCGGCCGGGTGCAGGTTTGCAACCAGGCGCTGGCCGAGGCGCTGCGTCCGTCGCTGGCCCGGGCGGACATCGCGGTGGAGCTGGCGCCGGGCCTGACGGAGCGGTTGCCGGCGATCGTGCCGGTCCTGGCCGCGATGCGCCAGGAAGTCGCCGACGGCGACACCGGTGCGGCCATTGTCGAGGTGCCCGGCATGACGATCGGGCGGCTGCGCGCCTTCGCCGACGCCGCGCGCGAGTTCTGCCTGGCCCGCCCCTGGGAGCGGATCGAGGGCGACGATGATCCCGTGCGCATCCTCGCGCCGGCACCCGGCCCGGGCCGCGAGGTGGTGTGCGTATTCGGCGCTGATGGCGAGTTCTTCGGGCTCCGTTTCTTCGCGTCGCTGGATCGCTTCGCTGCCTGTCTCCGCGAGGAGGATGACGACAGGATGCGCGCCCTCATGAACGTCGACGAAGGCTGGTCGGTGGAGTTCGGCACCAGCGCCGACCTGCCGTACGAGGACGCGGAGGCGTGGCGGCAGCACGACCTGCCGGTGGCGGGCGAAGCGGCCTATCCCCTGGTGTTCCGCGTGCGTCCACCCGGGCGAGTTCCTCGCCCCGGGCCCCGCCGATCTGACATTCATCGAGGGACTGCTGCGCGCCTTCGCCCGTGGCGCCGACGCACAGCTCGATTCCGGCCGCTGGACCGTCACCGTGCCGACGCACGACGGCGCCCGCGACTACGCGCTGGAGCTGCCCGAACTGCTCGCGCCGCCATCCCGCGAGGAATTGCGTGCGCGCGGCCATGCGCCCCGACCCGCGCTCCCTGGAGCGGATCCAGAACCAGCATTTCATCGGCAGGCCGATCGACCAGCTCCCGTTCGCTCCCCGCGACGCCTGGGAGCGTGCGCAGGAGATCTGCTACCGCGCCTTCGCTGCCGTGGGTCGCCGCCGGCTCGTCCTGGCCCGCGAAGCGCTGGCCGTCTGCCCTGACTGCGCCGACGCGCACATGATCCTCTCCGAGGCGGTTTTCGATCTCGAGCAACGGCTTGCCCACCTGACCGCCGGCGCGGCGGCCGGCGCCCGCGCTCTGGACGGTGAACGGCGACGGGAATTCTCCGGAGAGCTGTCGGGGACCGCTGCGCGCGGCTGGCTGCGCGCCCTGCACGCCCGGGCCGCCGTGCTGCGCCGGCTCGGCCGCCTCGACGAAGCGATCGCCTCCGCCCAGGAGCTGCTCCATCATGATCGCGACGATCATCAGGGTGTGCGCGCCCTGCTGCTGCTGCTGCTGTTCGAGACCGCAAGGGACGCCGAACTGAGCGATCTGTTCGCCCGCTATCCGGACAACGTGACCCAGGACCACGGTGTCTGGGCCTGGGCCAGGGCCCTGCACGCCTTCCGGGTCCACGGACCCGGCCCCGAGGCCGACGCCGGCCTCGCCACCGCCCGTTCCCACAACCGCTACGTCCCCCGCTTCCTGAAGGACCGCGCCTGGCTCTCCGCGCCGGAGGTCGAATTCCGCCCCGGCCAATACGGCGACGCCAAAAAGATCGTCTCGGTTTTCCACCCGTTCTGGGACGCCACCCCCGGGGCCCTCGAATGGCTGGACAGCGCGAAGGCAGGGAAGAAGAAGCACGCAGCGGACGCGCGGGCCCCGAAGGGGCGCAAGCCGCGGCGGGGAAGTGAACGAGCAGTCCCGGAAACACCGACTCCCGATCGCGTAACCGCTTGCGCCATGCCGCAGGGTCCCCCTTCTTGACGCCCCCCCGCCGCCCCCCTACCGTTGCCCGCGCCTGAGGACGCAATCCCATAATCACGGAGGCAACATGTCCTGCATGCGGATGGGCGGGCATCGTCGGTGCCTGGCGCGGCTGGAAGCGGCCCTGTTGGGCGTGGCCGTGGCCGCGGGGATCGGTGCCGCGATCGTCGGGACGGCCACGGCGGCCGGTGACGGCAGTGCGCCGGCGTTGCCGAAATTCGGGGGCGAACTGCGATTGCGCGGCGAGTCGTTCGACAACATCCTCGACCTGTCGGACGCGGGAGACGATGCCTAGCAGTTCTGGCGGCTGCGCTATCGTCTCTGGGCCGACGCCACGCCGCGCGAGGGGCTGCGACTCTACTTCCGTCTCGGCAATGAATACCGGCTGGGCGTCTACTCGGGACTGCCGGGTGTGCGCGATGCGGAGAGCCGGGTCAGCCTCGACAACGGGTGGGCCGAGTGGAGCGACGCGGCGCACCGGCTGGCGCTGCGTTTCGGTCGGCTGGACCTCAGCTTCGGCGACGGCTTCCTCATTGCCGACGGCACCCGGCCGACGGGTCGAGTTCCGCCTATTTCGACGCCATCCGCGGCACCTGGACGCGGGGCGATCTCACCTGCGATCTGTTCACCGCCAAGCTGACCGACGAGGGCTCGGCACGCCGACGCGCGACGAGGATCTGTACGGCCTGTACGCGAAACGGCGTGAAGTCTCCGCGTACGTCCTGCACCGCTTCAAGCGGGGGGCGACCGTCTTCCAGGCCGGCAAGCCGTGGGAGATCCCGTCGCCGCGGCAGCAGCACCACGGCGATCGGCGCGCGGTGGGCGCATCTGCCGGAGGGTGGCTGGCGCGCGGCGGTGGAGTGGGGCCTGCAAGCGGGTCGCTTCGAGGACGCGCCGGATGCGGCGCCGGGCGACGAGGCCAACGGGCGGCGCGCCTGCGGCGGCTACGCGCGCGTCGGCTGGGCCGCGGACTGCTGCTATCGCCAGGGGTTCGAGGTGGGCGGTCTCTACCTGTCGGGTGACGACCCGGGCACCGCGCGCTACGAGGGCTGGGACGACTTCTACGGCGAGTGGCCGAAGTGGTCGGAGCTGCTCATCTACACGTTCCTCGATTGTGTCACGCGCGTGGGGGGCGAACCGTCGGGACCGGACGACGCCGGCGCGTGGAACAATCTGGTGGCGGTCTGGCTGGAAGGGCGGGCCGACGTGGCGCCGAAGCTGACGGTGACCGCACGGGGCACGCTGCTGAGCGCGCCGCAGGCGACCGGTCCCGGCGGTGGTCACGACCGCGGCACGTTGCTGGCCCTGCGCGCCGACTGGACGCGGTGGCCGGGGGTCGCATTGCAGGCGCTCGGCGAGTTGTTCGACCCCGGCGACTTACTACGCGGCCTGGGCAGTTTCCGGGATCGCGCCTGGTACGCGCGCTTCCAGATCGTCACCTCCTTCTGAGCGGGGAACGCATGGACGCCCTCAACGTGTTGCTGGCGATCAGTCCGGTGGCGGTCATCTTTCTGCTCCTGATCCTGCGGCGGACGGCGGCCGACGTCGCGGGCGGCCTCGGCTGGGTGGCGACGTCGGCCGTGGCGCTGCTGTAGTTCCACACCGGACCGTCGGTGGTGGCGCGGGCGTCGCTGGCGGGGGTGGTGGCCTCGTTCCCGATCAGCCTGATGGTCGGGGCGAGCATCTTCCAGATGACCTACATGCTCGAGATGGGGGCGGTGAAGCGGATCGTCATCGCGATGAAGTCGGTCTCGCCGCGCGACCGCATCGTGCAGATCCTCATGATCAACGTCGGGTTCGGCACGCTGGTGACGGCGCTGGGGGCGACGCCGGTGTCGATCCTGCCGCCGATCATGATCGCGCTCGGCTATTCGAGCTTCGTCGCGATCGCGCTGCCGGCGATCGGATACGACAGTCTCTGCACCTACGCGCTGCTGGCGATCCCGGCGGTGGTGTTCACGGATGTGCTGGCGCCGCTGGCGCGGGAGGCGGGCCTCACGCTGACCCTGCGCGACGCGGGCCTGCTGTTCGCGCGCTTCATCCCGCTGGTGACGACCTGCATCGCCCTGGGCATGTTCTGGATCGTCGGACGGTGGCGCTTCGTGCTGCGCGGCCTGCCCTGGGCGCTGCTGGTCGGCGCCACGGCGGGGCTCTGCTGCTGGGGGATGGCGCGGGTCGGATCTCGTGCCGCTGACCGGCGTGGCGGCGGGGCGGCGATCATCCTCGTGCTGGCGCTGGCGCTGCGGGCGCGGCGGTTGCCGGTGTATGACGAGGGGGACCTCACGCCGCGCGAGCGCGAGGTGAAGTCCGGCATGGGGATCGCGCGGGCCGTCAGTCCCTGGCTGCTGCTGCTGCTGTTCGCCGTGCTCGTCAACCTGAAGACGCTGCCGCTGTTCGATCTGCTGTTCCGCAAGCTGCCGCTGGCCGTGCCGCTGGTGCCGGGCCGTCCCACGCCGACACGCGTGCTCTGGCAGGCGTATACCTGGGTCCTGGTGGCGACCTTCCTGTCGACGATCTGGCTGCGGCCGACCGGCGCGCAGTGGCGCGTCATCCTCACCCGCACGCGGCGGCGGGCGCCGCGACCGGTGCTGGCGGCGATGGTTTTCTTCGCCATCGCCTACGTGATCGACCACTCGGGCAAGGTGGCGCAGGCCGGCGTCGCCGGCACGACGTGGGCCCTGCCGGACCCCGGGCGCAACATGGTGGGGGTGCTGGCCGCCGCGGCGGCGAGGGGTTTCGGTCCGCTCTACGGGCTGGTGGCGCCCTACCTCGGACTGCTGGCCGGGTTCATTTCCGGGTCGGAGACGAGCGCCATCGCCATGCTCAGTCGCTTCCACATGGCGACGGCCGCGGCGCTCGGGCGGCCGGCGTCGCTCGGGCTGCTGCTGGCGGCGGCGAGCGCGGTGGGGGGCGGGCTGGCGTCGGTGATCTCCCCCGCGAAGCTGCAGAACGCCGCCGCGATCATCGATCGCATCGGCGAGGAGGGCAAGGTCCTGCGCACGACCACCGTGATCAGCCTCGTCATCACGCTGCTGACGGCGGTGGCGACGCTGCTCTGGGCGCGCTAGGCGACCGCCCGACGGGCGCCGGACCCCGGCGCGGCGGCCGGGGGTCCCTACTGCAGGGGCGTCCGCATGATCAGAAAATCGCGCCGGGGCTCGGCGGGCCGCAGGCGGCCATCGGCCCGGAAGCGGTTCAGCTCGCTGTTGGCGACGAAGAGGCAGGCGCCTTCGGCCAGCGTGGCCGTGGTCGGCTCGTCGAAGCCGGGCTGACGCGCGGCGAGCACGCTCATGCCGATGACCCGCAATCCCGCCGTATCGAGGTAGAGGCGCGCCACGCGGTCGAGACCGCGGCCGTTCTGCACCGCGACGAGGCTGCCCTGGTGCCAGAGCAGTCCGTCGACGTAGCAGATGGCGATTTCCTCGGGGTGCAGCAGGCGGGCGATCCCGCCGGTCGGCAGGTCGATCACCGTGATGCCGAGCGCGTACTCGGAGACGTACAGCCGGCGGTCGTCGTCCGACAGTGCGATGCCGTTCGAGCCGATGAGCACGCCCGGTCCGATGACGGTCTCCAGCCGCGCGCTCCCCGCGCGCAGGCGGTACACCCCTCCCTGCATGGTGTCCGTGGTGTAGACATCGCCGTCGCGGCTGAGGCAGCAGTCGTTCAGGAAATGGGCGCGCGTCGTGTCGGGGAGCATGGCGCGCGTCACCGTGCGTCCGCTGTCGAGGTCGAAGGCGTACAGGCCGGTGCGCGAACTGTCTGCCGGAGTGCCGCCGCGCATCTGGACGCCCGCGCCGCTGCAGGCCCACAGCAGGCGCCGGTCGGCATCCACCTTGAGCCCGGCCACGCTGGCGAGGCCGTCGCGCCCGGACGGGACGAAATCGTTCACGGTGCCGTCCGCCGACACGCGCACGATCTTGCGCAGGTGGATGCTGCCGACGAAGAGATCCCCGCTGACCGGATCGGCGGCGAGGCCCTCCGGCATGAAATCGGGTTCGCCGATGCGGGCGACGGTTTCGGCCAGGCCAGCGGGAGCGGCGTGAAGGGCCAGCAGTTCCGTGGCCGCAAGCCAGGGCGCGGTGCCATGGATCGCCGCCAGGTCGGGCTCGTCCGCCGGATCGATCCGCACCCCGGTGGCGACGGTGCGCAGCAGCCAGCCTCCCGCCTGCAGCGTATCCCCGTCGAGAGCGCAGGCGCGCGCCATGTGCAGCAACAGCAGGGGATGGCCCGGTTCGAGGTCGAGCGCGGCGGCGACCCGTGCGCGGTACGCGCCGAAGGCGCCACGCTGGCGCGCCGTCATGGCGCCGCGGTAGGCGTCGAGCACGCGAGGGGAAAGCGGCCCGACGATGACGGGAGCCTCCGGCGCGGCGGACGGCGTGGCCGTGACCTGGGCGGCGAGCGGGGGGATGAGCCGCATGACCGGCGGCGCCGCGAGCGCCAGCGCGAGAGCCGGAACGAGCGTTCGTGTCAGCCGCATGGCCGTCCTCGGGAACCGGCGCATGTCATCACCTCCGCCGGCGCGTCGCGCGCGCCGCATCAGGCAGACGAAGCGGGCGTGACGGGCGCCAGGACCCCCTGGTGGCCGGCCGCGTCCCGCGCGTGGGTGAACAGCAGCGAAGTCGCGATCTCGTGGCCCGGGAAGAGTTCGGCGACCGCGGCGCGATAGGCGGCCAGTTGCGGCGCGTAGTGCGCGGCGAGGCGTCCGATTTCCGCCGCGATCCGCGCCGCGTCCCCCTCCAGACGGTTGGACTTGTAGTCGATGATGTCGACCCGGTTCCCGCGTCGGACGAGCCGGTCGATCGCGCCCAGGACGCGTTGCCGGGCGGCCCCCGCCACCGTCGGCGGACGTTCGTGGATCACTCCCGCCTCGCTCCATCCACGCCCCCCCGCCCCCTCCGGACGGAAGATCCAGGCAAAGGCGGGGTTCGCGGCGACGGCCCGCGCCTCGACAAGGGGACCGGCCCGGGAGGCGGCGGGGTCGTTCGCCGGCAGGCCGCCCGGCTCGGTCGCCATCCGCAACCAGAGGTGGATGGCGGTGCCGCGGGCCGCGGCAGCGGCGACATCGGGCGCGACGCCGTCCTCGCCGGGGGCGTCAAGCAGCGCGTCGAGGAGGGTATCGGGCCGTATGGTCCGCCCCCCGTCGGGCGCCGTGTCCGCGCCCGGCGCGGTGAACGCGGAGGGATTCAGCAGTTCGACGCGGGCGGTGAGTGGCGGCGGCGTCCAGACCTGGATTGCGGGCGCCGCCACGTCCGGGCCCGGGGTGTTGCCGGGGGCGGGTGGCGCGTCGTCGAGCCAGTCGGGGCGTCCGAACGCTGCCGGCAGCGGGCCGGTCTCCGCGGTGGCCGCCGCCGCCGCCTGCTGCAGCCAGGCGAGATGGTTGGGACGTTCGCCGTCGCGCACGCCGCGCGAGCCGAGGACGTAGAGCCGGTCGCGCGCGCGCGTCATGGCCACGTAGAGGATGTCGGCATCCTCGTTCCGGGCCGCCTTGCCGGCCGCCGTAAGCGCCTGGTCGAGAGCGCCGGGGCGGATCGGCGGCGCGCCGGTCGAAAGTTCCGGACCGTCACGCAGCGACTTCGTCAGGCCGTAGAGGATCGGGCCTGCGGAGTCGCCGGGAGCAAGCGCGATCCGCGCCTCGCCGCGTCCGAGCGGCCGGGCCGAGTCCACGAACAGCACGGCCGGCGCCTCGAGCCCCTTCGCGGCGTGGACCGTCATGACGCGCACGCGCCCGGCGCCCTGTTCGGGGACGGTCGCCTCCTCCTCGCCGGAGGTCTCGGCCGCGCGCGCGACCAGATCGCCGAAGCGGCGCAGCGACGGATGAGGACCGAGGTCGAGCGCCAGCGCGAGGTCGTGGAGGCGCAGCAGGTTCCAGCGCGCCTGCTCGCCGAGCGCCGCGGCGAAGCGGTCCGGCGCGTCGGCGTCGCGGTAGATGCGCCGCAGCAGGTCGTGGCATCCCTCGACGCCGCGTGCTTGCGCCATCCGGTGAGCGTGTCCCGAGCCGTCTCCAGTCCGACCAGGTCGGCGCGCGTGCGCAGAACGATCCAGAGCGAGCGGTGGTAGCGGCGCCCGCCGCTCCGGTTGTGGCGCAGCGCGAGCGCCCGCTGCAGCCGGGTCTCGGAGATGCGGAAGAGCGGCGAGCGCAGGACCGACGCGAGAGCGGGGTCGTCGTCGGGGAACGCCAGCCAGCGCAGCAGCAGCAACAGGTCCTGCACCTCGCGACTGCGCGCCAGCGAGCCCCGACCCGAGGGGACGATCGGCACGCCAGCCCGGGCGCAGCGCCTCCTCGTAGGCGCCGATGTGCGTGCGGGAGCGGCAGAGCACCAGGATATCGCCCCAGGTCATCGGCCGGGGCTGCCCCGTCTCCTTGTCCGCCACCACGGCCCCGGCACGCAGGCGCAGCACGATGCGCACCGCCGCCTGCGCCGCCCGATCGACCGGGCCGGCGTCGGCCCCGTCGTCGGCGCCGGCGTCCTCATACGGCGGAATGACGAGCACCTCGTCCAACGGGCCCGTCGCGCGGCTTGGGTACTGTCTCACATGCGCCGCCTCGTCGTCCGGGAGCAGGTTGACGAGCGGCGGCGCGGTGAAGAGGCGCCCCACGGACTCGACGACGGCCGGCACGCTGCGGAAATTGGTCGGCAGGCTCTCGACCCGCACGCCGGATTCCCCGCCGGTCGTTGCCATGCGCTGCGCGACCAGGGCGAACAGGCCCGGCTCCGCGCCGCGGAAGCGGTAGATCGACTGTTTCACGTCGCCGACCACGAACACCGTGGGAGTTGTGTCGTGGGCCCCCTGGCCGGCGAGGAATTCCTCCGCGATGGGGCGCAGCACGTCCCACTGGTTCTGGTTGGTGTCCTGGAATTCGTCCACCAGCAGGTGCTCCGTCGCCGCGTCGAGCCGGTACTGGATCCACTCCTTCTGCGCGCTCCGCGTGACCAGGTGCCGGGCCAGGCGTTCGAGATCGTGGAAGTCGATGACGCGATCGCGTTTCTTCAACCGCTCGTAGATGTCGAGCGCGCCGAGCCCGAACCGGAACAGCCGGTCGTTGCGCCGGCAGAGGGCGAGCAGGTCGATGAGGGCCAGCGCTTCGAGGAGGGGGCGCGCGGCGGCCAGGTAGGCGGCGTCGCGCTCCTCCCTGCCGGCCTTGCCGCCCTTGAGGGCGCGCAGTTTGCCGCCCTGCGTCAGCAGCAGCCTACGCAGGGCGGCTGTCGCCGCCGCGCGCGCGCCATCGTCAGCGGCCGCGGCGAAGGCGTGGACGTGTGTCGGCGCGTTCGCAAAACCGTCGAGTTGCTCACGCGCGGGAGGCGTGACCGCCTTCGGCGCGAGCGTGACGAGCGGACCGCGGGCGGCTTGCGCGAAACGTTCCGCCGCGGCGATCAGCGCCGGCACGAGATCCGCCGGCCGTGGATCGGTGCGTCCCTCGAGCGGCGTGCCCTGGAAGAGCGTACGTTCCAGGTCCCCCACCATTGCGGCGTGGAACGCGCTGCGCTCGACATCGAACGCCGAGGTGTTCCGGGCGTCGGCCAGCCGACCGAGCCAGCGGTCGAGCGCGAGTCGGTCCGCGAAGAGGCCGGTCAGCGCCCGCCGCACCTCCGGCGGGGACGCGGCAAGGTTCGCCAGTTCGGCGCGCTGCGCGGGATCGGATGCCACCGTCGCCTCCAGCCGATCGAGGGCCTCCTCCCATAGCTGGTCCGGTTTCTCGGTCACCTCGAACGCCGGGTCGAGGCCGAGATCGGCGGCGAAGCGCCCGAGCAGGCGCTGGCACCAGGCGTGGATCGTGCCGATCGGCAGGCCGGGCAGGTCCTCGAGGAAGCGGTCGTAGAGCGTCGCGGCCCGGTCCAGTTCGGCCGCCTCCGGCTCGCGTGCCAGCAGGGCTCGCAAGGATTCACGACGGGCCGGCGCGTCCATGACCGCGAAGGCGCGCAGTTCGTTCAGAAGCCGGGCCTTGATCTCGACGGCCGCCTTTTACGTGAACGTCACGGCAACGATCGCCTTCGGATCGGCCCCCGCGAGGCAGAGGCGGACGATGCGGTTGACGAGCACGTGCGTCTTGCCGGAACCGGCGCCCGCGCGCACCGCGGCCGAGACCCGGGGGTCCGCGACTTCGCGCTGGATGCGGGTCGCCTCCGCCACCGGATCCTCGGCGGGAGGCACGGTCGTGACGGCGCTCATCGCGACCCTCCGGGTTGCGCCAGGCGCGCCCGCAACGGCGCCGGCAGGTCGCGCTCATCGACGCGGCAGACACCGCGGAAGGGGCAGAAGGGACAGGGCAGGTTGCCATGCATCGTGCCGTCGCGGAACTCCGGCAGCAGCGGGAACGCCCGGCCGCGGTCGGCGGCGCCGAGGGTGTCCTGCAGGATGCGGCGTGCCCCGGCCACGAGCGGCGCGCGCCCTTCCTTGCCATCGCTGAGGTCGAGGCGCGGCGACAGGCCCGCTTCGTCGCGTCCGAACACGTAGTATCCGGCCTCCGTCACGACGAGGCCGGGCGGTTCCAGCCCCGTTCACCGCGCCGGTCTCCACCGCCACGGCGTAGAGTGTGAGTTGCGGTTCGTCGCCGGACCTGACCGCCCCGCGGTTCGGCACGCGCCCGGTCTTGTAGTCGATGACCGCCGCCCGGCTGCCGGTGGGGTCGACGTCGATCCGGTCGATCCAGCCGGTCAGGTTGATCCTGGCCTGGGCGGGCGTCAGCGGCACCGGCGGCACGGACGCGGTTCCGGTACCGTCGACCGGGGACGCGAGCTCCCCGATCAGCCAGCCGCGCAGATCGCCGAGCGTGAGCCGGAACTCCTGCTCGAGCGCGGCCGGCCGCCACGCGCCGCACCGTTCCAGCTCGTGGGTCACGATCGCGGGCGCGGCGGCGAGGAAGGTCTCCTCCCACAGGCCGCGCTGCGGCGCCGCGCCGGCGCCCGGCGTGGATTCCGCTGCCGCGAGACGCCGCAACTCATGCAGCGCCCCGTCGCCGTCGCCCGCGAAGGCGCCCGCGTCCCGCGCTGCCGGGCTCGAGGAACAGCCGCAGACATTCGTGGACTGCGTTCCCGTGATCGAGCCGGCGGAACGATGCGCGCACTTCCTCCTGTTCGGCGAGCCCGTAGCCCTTCTCGAGCAGGAAACGGTACGGGCACTGGCGGTACTTCTCGAGACCGCTGTGGCTGGTGTGCCGCAGCGGGATGCTGCGGGCTTCGACTCGCGGAGTCGCCAGCGGATTGTCGCCCGGCTCGCCGGCAAAGTCCTCCTGCGCGCGCCGGATCCCCGCGAGGTCGGGTGCGCGGAGCCGGTACAGCGGCCCGATTTGCGCGGTCCGCGCCGTCTGGCCGAGGCCAAGCGTGAGACGTTCCACCAGGGGCGATGGCAGCGCCGGTTGCCCGCCGCGCTCGCGGGCCCAGGTGACCACGACGCGGTCGGCGGCATGCAGCAGCCGCAGGAACAGCTCGCCCTGCAGGCCGAGACGCTCGCGCCAGGTGGGCAGGCCGGCCGCGGTGCGTGCCGCATCGCCGAGAAAGAGGGGGCGACGCAGGCGGCCGGGGAAGACCTCCTCGTTCGCGCCGGCGATCACCAGCAGGTCGAAGCGCTCCAGACGCGCCTCGAGCAGCCCCATCACCTGGACCGGCAGGAAGGCCGAGCGGTGCGGGCGCACCGTCTCGGCCACGAGCAGCCGATCCAGCGTCGCTGCGAACTCCTCCAGCGTGACATCGGGAAGGGCGTCGGGCGCCGCCGCCAGGCGGTCGAGGCGGTCGATCAGATCGCCGAGGGCGACGAGGTCAGGATCGCGCCCGTCGCGCCCCTCGTCGTCGCGCAGGGCGGGATCGGGCCGGAGCGACCTGCCGGCCGCCATCCCCGCCCAGGCGGAGCGCAGATCGGCAAGGCGTCCGCGCCACGGCGCCGCCCCCGGGGGCGCGCCGAGCAGGGGAGCGAGCGCGGCGCCGATGGCGTCGACGAACGCCGCGAGGCCGGCCGGCGCGCCACCGTGGCTTTCGCGGTAGGCCTCGTCCTTCTCCTCCGCCCGCTCGCGGTATCCGGTCAGGCCGGCGGGCGGGGACTCTCCACGCAGCACGAGCTTCTCCAGCAGGAGCGTCCGGCGACTGTGCAGGCGGCGGTTGGCGAGCAGGTCCACCCAGGGGTGGGAGAGCACCTCGAGCAGCGGAGCGTGCCGCAGGTCGGTCACGGCGCACTGCAGAAGGAAATGGCAGAGGCGGCCGGCGGGCAGTGCCGCCAGCGGGAGGCCGCCGGTATCATCGACATCGACGCCCGCATCGCGCAACTGGGCCACGACGCGCCGGGCGAGTGACGGGTCGGCGGTGGCGACGGCGATGCGGACGTTGCCGTCCGTTCTCCGCAGTTCCTCGATCACCAGCCCGGCGACGACGCGGCTCTCCTCTTCCGGATCGCCACAGGAGAGGAGCTCCGGCCCGGATCGAGGCGTCGTTGCCGACACCGGCGTCGGATCGGCCGCCCCCGGCGCGAGCAGGGCGCGCAGGCGGCGGGCGGGCGCGAGCGGATAAGTCGCCAGCCCTGTCCTACCGTAGGTGCGCAGCAGCGCCCCGCAGAGGTCGTCGTCGGCGGAATCGAGGCATATCTGCCCGTCGTTCGTGGCGAGGGCCGCGCGCAGGATCCGCGCTGTCACCGCGTCGACCTCGGCGAACCCGGCCACGAGCACCCGCGCGTAGGCCGGTCCGGGCCAGCCGCGGTCGAGGCTTGCCGCCACTTCGACGAGCACGTCCACCTGATCCACCGGCACGACGCCGCGATAGGCGGTGAAGGCCGCGCGCAGGCGCTGCAGATCAAGCACGTGGATTTCGGCGTGTCGGCCGGCGAGCCCCGCCAGACCCGCTCCGGCCGCCGCGGTCGCGTCCAGCAGCCACCCGGCGTCCGCGAGCCGCGCTTCGTCGAACGTGCGCAGCAGCTCTTCGGCCAGTCCCGTGGCGCTCTCCCCGCGCTGGGCCACCCACGGCAGCGCCGCCAGGCGTCCCGCCAACAGCAGCGACCGCAGCGCGGCGGGCGGTGCCGTCGTGGCTGTTTCGCCCAGGCCGAGCCGTCCCGCGAGTTGTGCGACGAGTTGCGCCGGCGTGAGAATATCCGGAAGCAGCAGCGCCGTGCGCCCGCTCCGCTCGAATAGCGCATGGCGCAGCGAAGAGCACGCGCGCACGGACGGCAGCACGACCAGGGCGTCGGTAAGATCACCGACGGCGGCTTCAGCGGACGACGCGGAGAGCAACCGGTCGGCCAGCCGAGCCGCGAACGGTTCGCGCAGACCCGCGTTAGCAGTGGGACCCGATGGGACACTGTACGCAACTGGCAGGACTATCGCAGGATCAACAGTAATCCTGACATTTACCTGAGCCGCTCACTCAGTGAGGGCGGTAGCTGGCAGGCGAACACCCTTGTCAATGACGACATGACGCCAACCCAGCATATCTGGTCTGCGCGGTGGCCGCTTTGTGGGATGGGTCCGTTGTCGTGGCGTGGCAGGACCAGCGCGATGGCGATGCTAACATCTTTGCTTCTGGCTCAATTGACCGGGGCATTACCTGGAGCGTGGGGAATGGCAGGGTGAACGATGATACTGCCTGGAGTGAGCAGAGCCGCCCCGGGCTGGCTTCTCTGCCAGTAGGTGCCTATGCGGTGTGGAGCGATCACCGAGGCGGCAAGTGCGATGTCTATGGCGCACATGCTGTGTGGGTTGAGCCTTCACCCACGCCGAACACCTACGACGACGAACACACCCGACACTCACTCCTACGGGAACCCCGACCGATACGCCCACCGTCTACCGCCACTCCCACGCCAACACCGCAACGTGCATATTTGCCGGCGCCGCAGAGAGTGACGGTGCCACCGAACACCAACGCGACCTACGACGTCCACAGCAACGCGCACGCCGACGTCTACCCGGACGCCCACCGCGACCCCCACGCGCATTCGCACCCCCACGCCAACGCAACACCCCTGCCTCGCCCGTACATCGGCGAAAATGGGCGGAGCGTCCCCGCCGGCGTGTTGCCGGGATGGGCTGCGACCCGGCGCACAACGGCAGGCTACGCTTGCCCGGCTGATGAGCTGCCGCCGCACACGGTCTACCTGGACGCGTACCGCATTGACCGGACCGAGGTGACGAACGCCCAGTACGCGAAGTGCGTGGCGGCCGGGGGTGCACGGTGCCGTCCTCAATTCCTCCTACACCCGTTCCTCCTACTACGGCAACCCGAGCTACGACAACTACCCGGTGATCTATGTGAGCTGGAACCAGGCCGACGCCTACTGCGCCTGGGCGGGCAAGCGGCTGCCGACCGAGGCGGAGTGGGAGAAGGCGGCGCGCGGGGCGACGACGCGCGCGCCTACCCCTGGGGCGACGAGGCGCCGACCTGCACGCTGGCGAATTCTACGTACGTCCGGCTACTGCGTGGGCGACACCAGCGCCGTGGGCAGCTACCCGGCGGGGGCCAGCCCGTATGGTGCGCTGGACATGGCGGGCAATGTGTGGGAATGGGTCAACGACTGGTATGATGCAGACTACTACAGCAGCTCGCCGGCCAGCAACCCGCAGGGGCCGGCGACGGGGAGCTCTACAGGGGATGCGCGGCGGCGTTTGGTACTACTACGACGGCAACTTCCGCGTGGCGGGCCGCAACGACCACGTCCCAGAGGATGTGTACAACAGCTTCGGTTTTCGGTGTGTTGCGGCCCCAGGAAAGTGATCTACTAGGCCTCGGACTGCCCGCACACGTGCTTTGTATTCTGGTTCAGTCATCGGGCTGGTTTAGCATTTGTCGAGAATGATGTGCGCCGTGTTGATGCCCGACTCTACACGCGCTGAAGCTGCAACTCACTTTCCAACAGGCGCCAAAACATTTCGAGAATCTGCGACAACTCGGTCAAAGCATTGACCGAATGGGAGGGAGCCAGGTCCGAATGTCTGTTTTCTGCGCCACTGAATGCAATCTACGCTAGAAAGTGTCCACAGCCAAGAAGATGACGAGCAATACGGATGGCTCGGAAATGGCCCGCACCTCCCGGCAATTTGACAGTAAAACGAACTAGCCCGGGTAACATCTTTCTCGTTGGGGCGGTGGCGGAATGGCATACGCGGTCCGGCTTAAAAACCGATGGCCGAGAGGTCTTGTGGGTTCGACCCCCACCCGCCCTATTTTCACCAAAGC
>CAVYVY010000001.1:0-11825 GCA_963772145.1 uncultured bacterium | reverse complement strand
TGGGCGGCCGAATTCCAGCTCGGCACCGCCGGCTGGCGGGACCTGCTCGATCCCGACGATCCGCACAGCCTCGACGTGCCGTTCAACAGTCTCACGCTGGCGATCGTGCTCGAAGCCCGCGCCCAGCTGGCGCTCGAGGAGGGGCTCGACGAACTGCACGTCGGTGGCGAGGTGCGGCCGCACACGCCGGCGTTCATCGACCTGGCGGCGCGGATCTACGCCGCGCACGGCATCGCGGTCCGCCTGCGTCCGCCGGCGCAGCCCACGACGCCGATCTGGCTCTCCTCGTTCGGCGTCTTCTGCGAGGAACTGGCCGGGGGGGAGAATTTCACCGCGTCGCACAGCCAGAACTACAAGGGGGGCTGGAAGCCGATGGACGACAGCGGCGGCCAGCTGCTCGAACTGGCCGACGCGATCGCCGACCGGGTGCGCGCCCTGGCCGCGCGCGCCGCGGCCGAGGGGCTGGAGGTGCGCCTGGCGCCCGCCGACGATCCGCTCATCCGGCGCGACTTCGATCCGGTGGACGACTATGTCGCCGCGCTGCGCGGCATCGTGCCGACCGGCGCTGCTCGACGACGTGCGCGCCGCCGCGGACGCCGGTTTCCGGGCCGCCTTCGGCTGCGAGGGGGGCTCGATGGGAGCGACGGCGCGCCGCGTCTTCGCCGGCCTCGGCCTCGGCGTGGCCCCGTCGCCGACCGGCGTTGCGGGAGGCCTGGCCGCGGGCGATCCGGCGGGCGCCGTCTTCTTCACCCATTTCGCCGAACGGTCCGACTACTACGGCATCGGCACGCTCGACGGCGTCAACCATGGCGTCGATCCGGGCAAGCCGCAGGTCTACAAGCAGGTCGGCGCGCAGCGCCTGCTGCGCGACGAGCGCGCGCACGTCTTCTTCCTCTGGGATCCCGACGGCGACCGCTTCAACATGGTCACCACCGCGCCGGCCGACCTCGCGGCGCCGGCCGTGGCCGCGGGTCTCGAGGTCGACGCACTCGACGCGGGCCGCTGCCTGGTGTTCTTCAAGCCGAACCAGATCTACTTCATGCTGACGGCGCTCCGGCTCGAGAGCCTGCAGGCGGCCGGGGAGCTGGCGGCGCGCGACTGGATCGTCGCCACCACCTGGCCGACGAGCCGCAGCATCGGCGAGCTGGCCGAGGCGTTCAACCGTCGGCACGGCACGGCGCTCAGGACGTTCCGCGTGCCGGTCGGCTTCAAGTACTTCGCCGCGCTCGTGCGCGATCTCGAGGACCAGCTCGCCGACGATGACGCCGGCGGGATCGCCGCGCGTGCCCTGGATGCGACCGACACCGAAACGGTGTTCGGCCCCCGCCCGCGGCTCCTGATCATGGCCGAGGAGAGCGGCGGCGCGGCGATGGGCGCCGGGGAATGGCTCGCCAGCCGTCACGACGGCGCGCGTTCCCTCGCGCCGAAGGAGAAGGACGGCATGCAGGTCGGCGTGCTGTCGCTGGCGCTGGCCGCCCGGCTGCATCGCGAGGGGAGCAGCTTCGCCCGCTACTACCTGGATCGCCTCGATCGCTACGACATCACGCACCGTTTCTACGAGCGTCGTGACGTCACCCTGGCCGACGAGTCGCTGCGCGGCGCCGCGCGCGACGCGGCCCGCGCCGTCGGCAACGCGAAGAAGGAAGCGACCGTGGCCTTCTTCCGCTCCCTCGAGGCGATGACGCCGGCCGCGGCGGAGGCGGCTCTTCGCGCGCGGCTGCCGGCCGGCACGCCGCTGCCGCCCGTGCGGCGGATCTTCTGGGCCGGCGACGGCACTCTGATCGAGTTCGACGGGCAGTGGTTCATGCTGCGCGCGTCGGGCACCGACGCCGTGCTCCGGTACTATATGGAAGGGCGGCAGCAGGCAGGCGTGTCCCGTCTCAATGCCGGCCTGGCGGGGCTGGCCGACGCCTGATCACGGTCGTGCCGCCGCCTCCACGCGCCGCCGACGCACCGCCAGGCCCAGGCCGAGCAGCACCAGCAGGCCGCTCAGAGCCACGAGGATGCTCGGCGCCGCCGGCAGGTCGAGCCGCACCGAGCCCCACAGCCCCGTCAGGCAGGCGAGGAAACCGAAGCCCCAGCCGACGGCCAGGGCCGGCCCGGTGCGCGAGGTCGTCATCAGGCCGGCCACCGCCGGGATCACCAGCAGCCCGAACACGAGCAGCACGCCGGCGATCTGGACCGACGACGTGACGACGAAGCCGAAGATCGCGTAGAAGAGGAAGTCCCACAGGAACAGGTTCCGTCCGCGCGCGCGGGCCCCCTCGGCGTCGTTCGTGATCTCGAAGAACGGTCGTCGCAGCAGCCAGTGCGCGAGGCCGATCACGGCGTAGAGGATGGCCGTCTTCCAGACGTGGCGCGGGTCGACCGTGAACAGCGCGCCGACCAGCGTCTCCTTCAGGTGCTCCGGCCCGGCGGGGCTCTTCTCCAGGACCAGGAAGACCAGCGCCTGCGCGGTGGCGAAGACGATCCCGATGAACGCCTCCAGCGGCACGTGCCGCCGCTCCTGTCCCCGCAGCCAGGCGAAGCTGGCCGCGCCGACCAACGTCATGGCCAGCGCCAGGGCGTAGGTCTGGAGGGGATTCTCGTGACGGTTGAGGACGACCGCCACCGCCACGCCGAGCGCCGCCATCTGCGCCAGCGCGAGGTCGACGAAGATCACGCCGCGGCGCACGACGTGGAAGCCGAGGTAGGCGTGGATGCCGGCGAGGACGAGGCTCGCCAGCAGGGCGGTGCGGAAGAAGGGCAGCTGCAGGGCCTCCATGGTCGCTCCCGGGAAGCAGGGGCGCGGCGGGGGCGGTCGTGCCGTTCCCGCCGCGCGGGCGGGCGCTCAGCGCCCGGCGATCCGTTCGACCACGTGGTCGAAGTGGGCGAGGTAGCTGCCCGGCGTCGACGTCGTCGCACGACGCCGACACCTTCGCCACCCGCACCCCGGTCTCGCGCGCGAGGAACGCGGGCGCCTCGTCGGAGAAGTACGGCTCCTGCAGCACGACCGGCACCTTCCGCTCGCGGATGAGGCCGACCAGTTCCTGCAGGTGCTGGGCGGTCGGCGGGATGCCCGGCACCGGCTCGACCGTGCCGGCGATCTCGAGACCGAACGCGTGGGCGAAGTAGACCCAGGACGCGTGGTAGGTGATGACGGCCTTCACGGGCAGCGCGGCCACCGCGGCGGCGGCCGCGGTCCGGCTCGCCGCGCATTCCTGGGCGAACGCCTCGGCGCGCGCCGGAAATCGTCGGCGTGCGCGGGATCGAGCCGGGCGAGCGCCTCGGCGATCTCGCGCGCCACGATCGCGCCGTTGCGCGGGTCGAGCCAGTAGTGCGGGTTGCCGTCGGGGTGGACGTCGCCCAGGGAGGCGTCGACCTTGCCGGTCGGCTTCTCCAGCGGTTCGATGTGGCGCGCGCAGTCGAGCACCTCGAGCTTCGCGTTGCGCGAGCCGTCGATGATCTGGTCGGCCCACTGGTCGAGGCCGAGCCCGACCTTCAGGTAGAGCTGCGCGCGCGACACGCGCACCATGTACGAGGGCAGCACCTCGACGCGGTGCACGTCGGAGGCGGGTCGCGCCACGGCGGTCACCTCGACCTGGTCGCCGCCCACGGTCGCGGCGATCGAGCCGAGATCGGTGATCGAGGCCACGACCTTCACCTTCGCGGCCGCCGACAGCGGAACGGCCAGCATGAGCGCCAGCGCCAGGACGGCGCCGGTCCGCAGGACGATTCTCGGATTCATCGGCTGGTGCCTCCCGGTCAGAACTGGTGCGCCTTGTGCGGGCCCATCGAGAAGATGACCCGCAGCGTGAAGGTGTCGACGGCCTCGGGCGCGGGCTCTTCACCCGCGGCCGCGGCCTGGAACCGTTCCCACCCGAGGCGGAACGCGGTGGTCTCCTCCATCAACGCGTAGCCGGCGAAGAGGCCGACCGCGTGGTCCCACCTCCGCTCCGCGTCGTCGCGCTGGAAACGCTCGTACGACCCGCCGACATTCCAGCGTGGGTTGAGGTTCCAGTCGGCGAAGGCGTACCAGCCCCAGGGGTCGATCCGCTCGAGTTGGTAGGTGCCGGTTTCGGCGTCCCAGCCGGCATCGTCGCGACGGAGCTGGAGCGCCTCGGCCTGCAGCAGCAGGTACGCGCGCTCGGAGGTCCAGAGCTTCGCCTTGGCGTCGGCGCCCCAGACCGTCGTGCGCGCGGCGGCCGCGACGTTGTTGGTGCCGTGCGCTGCCGACAGCCCCAGTTCGAGGCCGGACCGTTCGCCCATCATGGTGAAGGCGCTCAGCCGGCCCAGGACCGCGGGCCGCGACTCGCCCGCGCGGTCGCCGTCCTCGTCCGTTGTCAGCGGATCGTTCCCGCTGTCGGTCGCCTCGCGCGGGCGCCGGAAGGAGTCCCCCTGCAGCCAGTCCACCGACGCCGTGAGCGACGACGTCGCCCGGGCTCGGCAGCCGCTCTGACAGCGAGATTCCTGTTTCGTTAAACGCTTCTTCTCCAGGCAGATAGGACGAAAGCACGCGAAATCGCTCGAAGAAGGGATAGGTGTGGGGGTGCGCCGCGTTGAGCTTGCCGAAGCCGGCGCGGTACTTGCCCCCCTTGAGGTTCAGGCCACCGGGCAGTCCGCGCAGGAGCGTGAAGTAGCCCTCCTCCAGCTCCATCCCCTCCTCGGCGAGCGCGAGCGTGAAATAGCCCCTGGCATACGGGTTCAGGTAGGCGTCGAAGACCAGCTCGGTCTCGCCGGGGTCCAGCCGCGGGCGGTCGCGGTCGGGGTCGGCGGGGTCGGTGGTCAGCCGCAGGAACGGCTGGCCGATCACCGACAGGTCGGGATTGGCCACGCCGGCCAGCGCCGGTGCGCCGACCAGCAGCAGCGCGAGCACGCCGAACAGTGGCGGCATGATACGTCGAGGCATGGGGCCTGTCCTCCAGGTCCGAAGTGACGAGCACAGCCGCCGCGGACGCGCGGACGCGGAGCCCGGAACGCCTGGCGGCGGCGACTGGTGACTCAGGGACCGGCCTGCGCGACGGGGCGCGGCCGGAGGTCAGGCGAAGGGTGGCGCGCGGGGCGCGGCGGGGTCGTGGCTGTCGTCGGGCAGAAGGGCGGTGATGGGTCGTTCGACCGGCGACGCGGCCACCGGGGCCGCCTGGGCCGCGCCGATGTTCCCGGCCGGCAGTGCGTCGATCCCCCGCTGGAGGCTCTGGCAAAGGGGACAGGCGTGCGCGCCCGCGGAACTGTCGTGGATCGGCAGCGCCGCATGCGCCGCGGGCAGGGCGACGAACAGCAGCAGGTGGCACGTCGCCAGGACCGCCGCCTGGCGGCGCCGGCGCATGCGGACGCTTCCGGTCGGTGTGTCGGAGGCCGCGTTCACGGCATCCTTCGTGGCCCGGGTGGCGGGGTCGTGGATCCAGCCGCACAATCTCCGGTCGTTCGTCGAGCCTGTCAAGCCGGCCCGCCGCGGACATGGGCCGGGCACCGACGCGGCGGGGGCGCCTCGTCCATCTATTGACAACACGCGCGTCACGGTTCATTCTCCCCGCATCCCCGGCCTCGAAATGGTGTCGACTCCCGAGGAGGTCCCTCATGCGCGCCGCAAGGATCGCGTTGATGGTGTTTGTCCCGTTCCTGATGGCGACCGTGGCCGCATCGGCTCAACCCAAGGCCGGGGATGACGCCCTCGGCAGTCGCAAGTACGACGACTACGAACGCCCGCAGGCCTGCGCGACCTGCCACGTCGACATCGCCCGGCAGCACGAGCAGGCGATGATGTCGCAGGCGTACACGCACCACTGGGACGAGATCGAGTACTTCGAGCTCGCGGTGCCGCACGCCGCGAAGGAGCCGAAGGTGGCCGGGCGTCAAGGCCGGGTGCAACGGCTGCCACGCGCCGCTCGCCTTCCTGGCCGGCGACGTGCCGCCGCCGCGCCCGGAGGCCGAGACAGCCGCGCCAACGAGAGCGTGTCGTGCGACCTCTGCCACACGATCACCGGCTTCGTCGGCGACACGCCGTTCAACTTCAACTGGATCAGCGAGCCGGGCAAGCGTGAAGCAGGGCACCCGCGCCGGGCGTCGAGAGCCCCTACCACGAGATCGCGGAGAACCCGTTCCTGCGCACGGCCGAGTTCTGCGGCACCTGCCACAACGAGAAGAACCCGTGGGGCCTGTTCGTGAAGTCGACGCATCTGGAGTGGAAGGAGGGCCCGCACGGCAAGGCCGGCATCGTCTGCCAGGACTGCCACATGCCGCCGGCCGCCGGCCGCAGCGCGCCGCATGGGCGCGGAGCTGCCCGACGTGCGCCAGCACCTGTTCCACGGCGCGCACGACCCCGGCAAGCTGGCCGGCGTGGTCGAGGTGCGCATCCATCCCGAGACGCGCGAGGCGGAGCCGGGCGACCCGGTCAAGCTCACCGCCGTGGTGGTCAACGCCAAGGCGGGCCACAAGATCCCGTCGGGCTCGGCCGAGGAGCGGGTGCTCTGGCTGCACGTCGACGGCCAGGACGCGAAGGGCAGGACCTACCACCTGCCGGTCGACCGCGAAGGGCTTCGCCGGCGAGGAGCTGCACCATCGCCTCGGCGACCGCCCTGGCCTACCAGGACATCGGCGACATCAAGGGCATCGCCGGCTTCCCCGGCCTCAAGCGCGACGGCGACGGTGCCGGCGGGCGACCGCATCTTCCGGCTGCCGTACCTCGATCCGCAGGGCCGCATGACGATCGCGCAGTGGGACACCGCCTCGTTCGGCCCCGACTACCGGCTGGCGCCGCTCGCCGCGGTGAACGAGACCTTCACCTGGAAGCTGCCCGACGACCTCGCCGCCCGGGGCGGTCACGATCACGGCCGAGGTCTGCTACTCGCGCCTGGTCTCCTCGGTGGCCGAGTACCTGAAGGTGCCGCGCGAGGAGTCGCAGCCGGTCCTGATCAACACCCACTCGACCACGTTCACCGTCCTGTGAGTGACGGGAGGGACGCACGCGATGAACCGAGAGCCTTCCGCGCGGCGCTGACTGCTCGGCGTGCTCGCGCTCGCCCTGGCGGTCGCCTGGAGCGACGCCGGCGCCATCCCGGCCTTCGCCCGCAAGTACCAGATCTCCTGCTCGACCTGCCACGCGCCGTTCCCGCGCCTCAAGCCGTACGGCGAGGAGTTCGCCGCCCGCGGCTTCCGGCTGGAGGACGCGCCCAGGAGCCGGCCCGCGCCACCTACGACGTCGGGGACCCGCTGCTCGGCCCTGCCGCGCGACCTGCCGCTGGCGGTGCGCCTGGACGGCTTCGTCTCCTGGAAGGAGGACGCCCGCGCCGCGCACCGACTTCGAGTCGCCGTGGGTCGTGGAAGGTCCTCTCGGGCGGGCCCGATCGCCGAAACAGGTTTCGTACTACTTCTACGTCCTGGCCGAGCAGGGCGCAGTCGACCGGCCTGGAGGACGCCTACCTCCAGGTGAACGACGTCTTGGGCAGCGGCTTCACCCTGATGGTCGGCCAGTTCCAGGTCTGCGATCCGCTGTTCAAGCGGGAGCTGCGCCTCGAGCGCTACGACTACCTCATCTTCAAGACGCAGGTCGGGGACTCGCCGGTGAACCTCACCTACGACCGGGGCATCGTGCTGTCGCGCGGCCTGCCGGGCGGCCTCGATTTCTCGGCGCAGATCGTCAACGGCAACGGGATCGGCGAGGTGGGCGAGGAGAATATCTCCGACTTCGTGCGTTTCGACGACGATCGCAACAAGAACGTCGCCGCGCGCCTCTCGCGCTGGGGCGGGCCGGTGCGGCTCGGCGCGTTCGGCTACTGGGGGCGTACGACCGCGTACGTGCCCGACGGCGGGGGAATGGAGGTGCCCGGTGCCACCAACGAGACCTTCTACATCGGCCCGGATCTGGTGGTGAACCTGGGGGAGAAGGCGCAGTTCAACGCCCAGTTCCTCTACCGCGAGGATGACGATCCGTGGTTCACCGGCAACGAGAACACGCACGCCACGCGGGGCGGCTTCGCCGAACTGCACCTGTTCCCGCGGGGCGAGAACGGCCGCCTGGCCTGCTCGGCCCTCTACAACCTGATCGAATCCGATGATGACAGCGCCGACCGTGAAACGGCGTCGCTCACGCTGAATCACCTGGTCGCGCGCAATGTCCGCCTGATGCTCGAGGGCGGGCGGGATCTGCAGGAGAAGAAGGCGCGGTTGACGGTGGGGTTGATCGCGGCGTTCTGACCGGCTGCCGCCGGCAACCCTGCAGATCAGCACCGGGGGGACGATCACGTCCCCCCGGTTTCTTTTCCGGCGCGACGGTGACCGCCGCCTCGCGACGATCTCGACTTCGGCGCGGCGGGCGTCTATCATCCCGGCATGGCTGACCCGATCGTCCAGACCGGTCTCGACAGGCTCCTGGCCGAAGGCTGCGCGCCACTGCGCGGACGTCGCCTCGGGCTGTTGTGCCATCCCGCCTCCGTCGATCGGGGTCTGCGGCATGCGGCGCGGTCCCTCCACGAGGCGCCGGGAGTGGAGCTGCGGGCGCTGTTCGGGCCGCAGCACGGGATCCGCGGCGAGACGCAGGACAACATGATCGAGTGGGAGGGGTTCCGCGATCCGGCCACCGGACTGCCGGTCCACTCGCTCTACGGCGCCACGCGCAAGCCGACGGCGGCGATGCTCGCGGGGCTCGACACGCTGATCGTCGACCTGCAGGATGTCGGCGCGCGCTACTACACCTTCATCTGGACGCTGCTGCTCTGCATGGAGGCGTGCGCGGAGGCGGGGATCGAGGTGGTCGTGCTCGACCGGCCCAACCCGCTCGGGGGCGCGACGCGCGAGGGCGCGCTGCTCGATCCGGCGTACCGGTCGTTCGTCGGTCTGGCCCCGCTCCCGATGCGGCACGGGCTGACGGTGGGGGAACTGGCGCGGCTGTTCCGTGCGCGGCAGGTGCCGGCGTGCCGGCTGGAGGTCATCCCGATGCGCGGCTGGCGGCGGGAGATGGACTTCGAGGCGACCGGCCTGCCGTGGGTCATGCCCTCGCCCAACCTGCCGACCGTCGATACGGCGTGGGTCTATCCCGGCATGTGCCTGCTCGAGGGGACCCTGCTCTCGGAGGGGCGCGGCACGACGCGTCCTTTCGAGCTCTGCGGCGCTCCCGGCCTCGATCCCGACGCGCTCGTCGACCGGCTCGACGCCTGGCGGCTGCCCGGCGCGGCGTTCCGGCCGCTGCATTTCCTGCCGACGTTCCAGAAACACGCGCAGCGTCTGTGCGGCGGCGCGCAGATCCACGTGACCGACCGCCGCGCGTTCCGCCCCTGCCTCACCGCCGTGGCGGTGTTGTGCGCGGCGCGGGCGGCGGTCGGCGACCAGCCCTTCTGGCGTGAGCCCCCCTACGAGTACGAGGTCGTGAAACCGCCGATCGACGTGCTGGCCGGCGGCCCCGCGCTGCGCGAGGCGATCGACGCGGGGCGCGATCCGTGGGAGATCGCCGCCACGTGGGCGCCGGACGAGGCGGAGTTCGCGGCCGGCGCGCGGGAGTTCCTGCTCTATGCATGACGCGACTTCGACCATTTCCCGGGCGATGGTCCTCGCGGCGGGCTACGGCACGCGGCTGCGGCCGCTGACCGACCGGCTGCCCAAGCCGCTGGTGCCGGTGCTGGGACGACCGTTGCTGGCGCGGGTCGTGGAGGGGCTGCGCGCGGCGGGCGCGCGGCGGATCGCGATCAACAGTCACCACCTGCCGGAGCAGATCGCGCGCTGCGTGGAGCAGCTCGCGTTGTCCGACCATGCCTGCGAGTACCGGCTGCTGCATGAGCCGGACATCCTGGGCACCGGCGGGGCTCTGGTGAACGCGCGCGCGTTTCTCGACCAGGGCGAGCCTTTCCTGCTGCACAACGGCGATGTGCTGACCGATCTGGACCTGCGGGCGCTGGTCGCCGCGCATCGCGCGGGCGGGGCGCTCGTCACGCTGGCGCTGGCCGACGATCCCGTCACCAACAGCGTGCTGTTCGCGCCGGACGGGACGGTGCTCGACATCAACGGCCGGCAGGCGGTGGCGCCGGACGACGAGGCGCGGTTGCTCACCTACACCGGCGTGGCGGTGATCGAGCCGGCGCTCTTCCGCTGGCTGCCCGGGAGCGGCTACGCCACGCTCGTGGAGGCGCTGCTGTCGGCCCTCGCCGACCAGCCCGGTGCGGTGCGGGGCTTCGCGCCGTCGCCGCTCTACTGGAACGACCTCGGGACCATTGCGAATCTGCTCGGGGCGCATCGGGATCTGCTGGTGGAGGGACGGACCGCCTGGCCGCGCGCGGCGGGGGAGGGGGCGGCGCTGTACCTCGCGGAGGGGGCGGCGGTCGCTCCGGACGCACACGTGGAGGGCTTTCTCAGCCTGGGCCGCGGCGCGCGCGTGGCCGGGGAGGCCCGCCTGGCCGATTGCGTCGTGCTCGACGGCGTGACCGTGCCGGCCGGCGCGGCCTGGCGCGACGCCGTACTCGGCCTGGGCTGGGTGGTCACGCAGGAGGAGAACGAAATCCCGCACCTGGCGATCGTGCGTGGCGCCGGCTTCGGGCCGGACACGCGCGTCGAGCCGCTGGTCGAACAGGGTTCGGACCGCTCGTTCTGGCGTCTCTGCGCGCCGGCGGGCGCACCGGCTCCGACGGCCGTTCTGATGCGCACGGCGGCAGACGATCCCGATCTGCCGCGTTATCTCGCCGTGGGACGGTTTCTCCACGCCGAACAGCTTGGGGGGCCGCGCCTCCTGGCCGCCGACGCGGCGCGGGGCGCCGTGCTGATGGAGGACCTCGGCGATGCCACCCTGCACCGGCTCGCCACCACGACCCTCGATCCGCTGGACGAGCTGTACCGACCGGTGCTCGACCTGCTCGTGGAGCTGCAGACCCGCGGCACCGCGGTCCTGACCCGCTGTCCCGAGGCGGGCGATCGTCTCTTCGACTACGACACCCTGCGCTGGGAGACCGACTACTTCCGCCAGCGCTTCCTCGTCGAGTTGTGCGGTGTGCCGGCAGGCGAGGCGACGGCTCTCGACGCCGAGTTCGCGCGTCTCGCGCGGGCGGCGCTCGCGCAGCCGGTCGTCCTGATGCACCGCGACTTCCAGTCGCAGAACATCCTCTTCCACGACGGCCGCGTGCGGCTCGTGGACTTCCAGGGAATGCGCCGGGGACCGCTGCTCTACGATGTCGTTTCGCTGCTGCGCGATCCCTACGTCGACCTGCCGGCCGCCGAGCGGACGCTGTTCCTCGACTACTATCGCGACCGCCTGGCCGAGCGGGGCGGACCCGATCTCGCGCCGCCCCTGCTGCGCCGGATGGCCGCCGTGGCCGGGCTTCAGCGCATCATGCAGGCGCTGGGCGCCTTCGCCTTCCTGTCGCGCGTGAAAGGGAAGGCGTGGTACGCGCAGTGGATCCCGTCCGGACTTCGGCAACTGGAAGGCCTGCTGACGGAGGTCGTTGCCTGCGGAGGGGATCCGGGGCCGCTGCCGCGTCTGGCGGAAGTCGTGCGGAATCTGCCGGGCAGGACCGCGGAACTGGAGGGGACGCCATGACCTTGAAGCTGCATGAGGAGTTGCTGCTGCTCGCCCTGCGCGAACGCGAGGGCACGACCCACTGGGGCGCCTGGCCGACGGCGGTCGGGGCCGCGTTGCTGGCGGAACTGGTCGCGGCCGGGCGGGCGACGCTGCGGCCCGACGGCAGGAAGCTGTTCGTGGAGCCGGCCGATCCGCTGCCGCCCGGTGAGCCGTTGCTCGACGAGTGCCTGGCGAAGGTGGTCGCGGCGACCCGGCGCGCGCAGGCCGCGGTCTGGATCGCCCGCTTCTCCGGCGCGAAGCACCTGAAAGCGCGCATTGCGCAGGGGCTCTGTCGCCAGGGAGTGTTGCG